>NZ_WITJ01000026.1 GCF_009601015.1 Lactococcus hircilactis | reverse complement strand
ATCAATCACGCAAGACGATTTAGGAATGGCTTTTATTCCGTTAGTTTGCGAGGCGATAGAGGAAGAGGACAAATGAAAAATTTATGGGTATTACATGAAAATAAAAAAGACCGCTGGGAACGGGCTTGGCAAATAGTTATCTGTCTATATTATAACATATAAGGGAGCGTTTACGTGGCTAAAATTGATAAATTAGACAGAATAATTAGGGACTATGTTAATGGTAATCTTGATAAGAAAATCAAGGCAAGAACAAATCAACTCACTTATAAATCTAAAGTTGATAACATAGATGTGAATGATGCAATAGACAATGATAGTGAATTAGATAAGCTGTACTTCATCAAGTCACAAATAGAAGTGTGGTACTTCTCATATCCTGAAGCTAAGACGATCTGTGAGCTACGCTGGAGGAAAGGAATGCAGCAGTGGGAAATCAAATACGAAGTGAAGATGAGTGAGAGTACAATCAAGCGAAGATATAAAGAGTTGAAGGAAGTAATAAGTGAGTGGATAGGTATTGAAGAAGTCTAATATATAGGCTTCTTTTTTGCTGAAATCGTGACAGATAAGTGACTTAATAGTGAACGAATAATGAATGAATAATGAACGTTCAGACATTTAAATAACTGGGATAATTAAAATAAGAAATAAAATAAAAAGTTTTTTTCAATGTACCCCCCGGGTGCAAATTTTTGAGTAAAGAGTTTTATGCACCGTGATTCCCTTGGAATTTTTCTCTCAGCGTTTTGAGCCTAAAATTTTTCAGTAAAATCTTCTTGAATCTTTAAATATTTCATAAAATCTTTAAAAAAATAAAGGAAAAGGAGGAAAGTATGTGAGTGGTTAGCAAATTAGACGAAAAAGAAATAACAGAATCAATTCTTAAAAAAGTTTCACTTGGTGTAAGTGACCTCAAAATATACAGAGCTTTGAAAGTAAGTCCTCCGACATTCAAACTCTGGAAGAATGACCATCAAGAAGAATATGAACAAGCTAAAATTGAATTCCAACTTTTAGCTTTAGCAAAAGTAGAAACTCAATTAAATAAAAAAATTCGGGGAGGATGGAGGCGTAAAGAAAAGTATGAGGTTGACGATGAAGGGAATGAGATTCTTGTTTCTGTTGAGCGTCAGCAAGTTGACCCTGAGCTGAATGCCATCATGTTCTGGCTTCGTTCTCACCATCCTGAAATATATGATCGTGTGAATATGAAACGCTTAGAATTAGAACAACAAGAGGGGTCTAATATCCAAGAAGTTATTCAGCAGCTCAGCAAGTTTGACATCAACAAATATGAAGTAGATGAAGAACCAGATGGCAACGAAAAAGACATTTTAAATCTTTTAGACGAAAACAAAAATGAATAAAACTTGAAAGGAGCGATAAAGTGAAGTATTTAAAAGAATACTTAGAATATAATATTGAAAATAAAATCAAGATAAACAAAGATATTCAAAAACAGATTAAAAAATCAATTCGTATTCACAAAAAATATATTTATCGTCCTGAAAGAGTAGAACAAGCAATTGACTTTATTGAAAATGTTTTCATGTTAACGACTGGTGATTTAAGACCAATCAAATTGTTACCACCTCAAGAGTGGTGGATTGAATGCTTGTTTGGCTATGACATGGTAAACCCACAAGGCGAACAAGTGCTATTAGTCAATGAGATGTTTTTAAATGTTGGGCGTGGAACTGGGAAGTCAACATTTGCTGCTGCAATCGTTCTTTACTTCATGATATTAAGTGGTCGGTTTGGGGCTAAAGCTCAAGTTATTGCATACGATAATTTACAAGCTGAGGCAGTTTTTGGCCAAGTGAGAAATCAATCACGGGCTAGCATTTTGTTGTCTGAAATGAGCGATTTCAATATGTTCAACAGTACTAAGACAGGCTTGTTATTTGGACCGATGCTTATAAAATTCGTCAAACAAACAAACGACGTGAACAGGGCTCAGGGTGGAGATACCAGCTTGAATGTCTTTGATGAGGTTCATGTTTATAAAGATGATATTACCGAAGCTGTTAATAAAGGCTCACGCATGAAACAAGCGAACTGGCAATCTATTTATATTACGTCAGGTGGAACAACTCGTAAAGGGCTATATGACACCATGATCAAGCGTTTCAGTTCAGCTAAAGAATTTAAAAACGATCGATCAGTAAGTTTATTATATCGTCTTGAAAATATTGATCAGGTCAGAGACAAGCGTAATTGGTCTATGGCTTTGCCTTTAATCGGTCATCTTCCTAAATGGTCAGCAGTTGAAGAAGAATATGAACTCAGCAAGGGGGACCCAGCACTACAAGTTAAATTTTTAGCGATGTCAATGGGTATTGCCATGAACAACGTGCGAAATTACTTTACTGCAGGAGAAAGCGCAAGGAAAGAATTTGATTTGAGTGTTTTCAAAGGCGCTAAAACATACCTTGGAATTGACCTTTCATTACATGGAGATTTAACAACCTTTGCTTTTTTGTGTAAGCCCGATGATATTTACTACTTGCATACAATTTCATTCACGACACGTAAAGAATTTGAACAATTAGACAAGGATATTCAAGATTTATATCTTAAATTTGAACAAGAAGGCTCATTAATCATTCTTGAAACAAATGACTATATCAAATCTAAAGACTTGATTCAATATCTCGTTAAATTCAAGAAAGAAACAGGTTGCTATTATCAAATGGTCGGTTATGACCGTGCGAGGTATGAAATTCTTGAGAAGCTTATTGAAAAGTTCTTTTTCGACAAAGATGATGATAGACAAATAGCAATAAGGCAAGGATTTGCAATGAGTGACTATATCAGGATATTGAAAAGCCAACTCAAGCAAAATACAATCTATCACAATCAAGAGTTACTTGAATGGTCACTTATGAACACGGCTGTAAAAGTTGGATATAATGACGATTTAAAGCTTGTTAAAACTACCAATAGTAAAAAGATTGACCCTGTTGTAGCGTCAGTTATGGCATTGCAAGCTTACATTAGAGATGAAAACTAAAGAGGTAAATAATGATTGATTTGCAAGCTGACTCAGTCCGGACAAGTGGATTCTATTCTGACAAGCGCTGGATTGATCTAAGAGACTATATCAGAAAAAGGGACAAGATGACATGTAAACTCTGTGGAGATTTCACAGCAAAAAAATATGAAGTTGACCACATAGAAGAATTAAACATGAACAATGTAATGGACTTCAATATCTCTTTTAATCCTGATAACTTACAGCTTCTTTGCTTCGATTGCCATAGAAGAAAAACAGCTAGAGATAAAATAAAAGATGTTGGCAGATTATTGTATTAGAAAGGGGAACAATGGAATTTAATCTATTTGGTAAAGTTGTAAAAATTCAAAGCTCAAAGCTCAATCAACAAACGCAACGGGCTGACGCTTGGAATACTGAAATAATTCAAGTAACAAGTGGATTCTACAACAATATTAGTGCGAAGATTGCAAGTGAAATTTCAAAGCTCAACTTTCAACACGTCAAATATAAAAAAGTTGCTGGTGGGGCAGATACATTATCAAGCTTAGACGGTTCTGATATTGATGAAGCCTTGAATTGGTCTCCGAAAGGATATTCTAATTCTGTTGAATTTTGGACAACTGTAACAAAAAGACTTTTAACAACAATAAAAGTAAATATTAAAATTATCACTAATTCAGACGGGACAATCAAAGATTTAAAGCTTTTGGATGGTGATGAGACAGTCAACGATAATGAAACAATCAATCTTGTTAGCCCGTTTTTTATAAATCAAAACACTAGCATTTTAGATTCAACACTTTCAAGCATT
This sequence comes from Lactococcus hircilactis, assembly GCF_009601015.1. Taxonomy (GTDB): domain Bacteria; phylum Bacillota; class Bacilli; order Lactobacillales; family Streptococcaceae; genus Lactococcus; species Lactococcus hircilactis. The sequence goes on along the minus strand of NZ_WITJ01000026.1, from coordinate 14,468 downwards.
GCAACCAAGTTACAACAAGGTCGGATGCGTGGAATGCTTAAAGTTAATGCACTTATTGACGAAACTGATGACGATTTCAAAGAAAAAGCGTTGAAAACAATCACAACAATGCAAGAGGTTTCAAATTATAACGGGCTTGGGGTAATGGATGGGAAATCTGAGATTGTTGAATTCAAAAACTCTTATAGCGTCCTGAATGATGAAGAAATCAAACTTATCAAAGAAGAATTGCTAAGTTCTTACTTTATGAGTGAAAGCATTTTGACAGGAAAAGCATCGCAAGAGGAGCAAATACTTTTCTATAATTCAACGATCATACCTCTTTTAAATCAGCTTGAAAAAGAACTGAGTTACAAGTTAATCAGCCAATCTAAAAGGCGTAATATCCAAGGTAATCTTTACTATGAAAGAATTATCGTTGATAATCAACTGTTCAAATTTGCGAGTCTTAAAGACCTTATTGACTTATATCATGAAAACACGCAAGCACCATTCCTTACTGTTAATGAGTTCAAAACACTGGCAGGACTTGAACCGTCTGAGGGTGGAGATGTGTACCTAACAAATGCGAACAGTATGATGATTGAAAATTATAGCGATTTAAAGGGCTTGCCAAATGATGATAACTCGGATGGCAAAGACGCTTAAAGAAAGGAGAAACTTTGAAAAAATTAGTAGAAAATATTGCGAATTTCAAGCTAATTGAAAATGCAGTAGCAGAAGAAAACAATGATAGTTCTGATTTAACAATTCAAGCTATTGTTGCTCATAGTAATGTGAAGAACAGTAATGGATTCACTCTTGTGGATGATGCACTTGTTTTCAATCGTGAATTTTATCCGTTTTTGTTTAATCATACTGACACAGATTTGCTAGGAAAGACAAAAACTCACTTTGATAATAAGCTAAACGCTTATGTTAGTGACATCTCAGTTTATGGAGACCGTCAAGAAATTATCAGGGCAATCAACGAGGGCGTTTATGATAGTGTTTCTATTTCGTACTACCTCGATGAATATAGCTTTGATGAAGATGATGACATCATTGTTACAAAAGCGACAATGAAGGAAATATCACTTGTTTCAGTAGGAGCAGATGATGAAGCAAAATTAATTTCAAACGAACTAGAGCAAGAAAAGAAAGCTCATGTTTTGGCAAAAAATCGACTAAAGGAGATTAAAAAAAATTATGAATAAAATGGACAAACTCGAACTTGAAAAAAATATTAAAGATTTGCAAGTTCGCAACAATGAGTTAAAAGCTCGGAACAACGAACTCAAAGAATTGATTCTTGCAGAAAATAATCTTGAAAATGCAGAAAAATTTGATAAAGAATTCAAGGAAAATCTTATCAAAATCACAGAATCAGAAAATGACATCACAGAAGCAAAAAACAAACTGGTTAATGAGCCAAAAGGAGAACAAAAAATGAGCAAATATATCGAATCTAAAAACTCTGTTGTAGACTTCATCGCAACCCTTGCAAATTCACGTACAAAAGAGGAAGTGAAAAACAAATGGCGTGCCAAACTCGTTGAGAATGGGGTTACAATCAAAGACGATAGTCTCATGACGCCAAACCGCTTAGTTTCAGCGATTGAAACATCATTAACAGATTCAAATCCTGTTTTCAAAGTTTTCAACCTGACACATGTTGGCGCTTTGCTTGTCTCACAAGGTCTTACATCTGACGATGAGGCACAAGTACACATTGAGGGCACTGAAAAAACTGTTCAATCTGCTGTTCTCACAATTGATTCAATCACTCCGCAAATGATTTACAAAATTCAAACAATTTCTGAGCGTGCAAAAAATTTACAAGCAAACTATGACGAGATTTATTCCGTAATTGTGGCAGAATTGACACAAAAAATCGTTAATAAAGCCGTTGACCTTGCACTTATTGAAGGGGATGGAAAAAATGGTTTTATGTCTATCGCAAATGAAAAAGATACTAAAAAAGTAGCTAGTATTTCAGGTGCAAAATATGTTGATGCAATCGAAGATGCTTGTGATTTTGTGCGTGGTACAACAGGAACGAAATATCTTGTCTTGACGGCTGCTCAACGTAAATTAGTTTTGGCAGAACTTCGTGCTTTAAATACTAATGTTCGTATCAAAAATAATGATGCTGATATTGCGGATGAAGTCGGTGTAGATGAACTCATTATCTACACAGGAACAAAGGCAATCAAACCAACGCTCATCGTTGATAAAACATACCACATTGATATGAAAGACTTGACTAAAGTTGACGCTTTCGAATGGAAAACAAATGAAAATGCAATCCTTATTGAGTCTCTCTCAGCTGGTAAGGTTGAAAAATTGAAAGCTGCAGCAGTTATCACGGTTACACCCTAATAACGCCCTTAGGGCTACTTTAGGGGCAAAGCCAACAGCGGATAACACAAAAGCTGAAATTCAAGACTACTTGGATAATCAAGGAATCGGTTATCAAACGAGTATGACAAAAGCTCAGTTGCTTGAATTAGTCGGATAGAAAGGAGTTTCAAAAAATGGATGAATATATTAAGACGTTTTGCGGAATTCCTGAAGGTGTAAAAGTTTACGATTCTCAAATTGAACTCAATAAAGGGATAGCTCTCACAAGGTTGAAGATGGCAGGTGTAAGTTCTGACGAAAAAAATAATCTAGTGATTGATTATGTTGCAACGTTTTGCAGACTTCGCATGATCACTGAACCGACAAATCAGTTTGTTCAAACGGAACAAGCTCGATTGACTGAAATCATTACACTTTTGACTTATGGAAAAGAGGTGCCTGAATGATTTTCACACAGGTCACTCTTGAAATAAGTGAAAAAGTAAAAAAACCCAATGGGGCAGAAAATAGCGTTATTAAATACGTTATATTACCAGCGAAAAAAGAGAGAATTTCTCAAAATAGACTGGATGAATTCAGTATGCAAGGCTTGAAAAAGGTCGTAAGACTGAGTTTGAACAATGTCGGAGAGTATGAATTTAAAATCTTTGATTACTTCACTGATGAACATGGCATACGCTACAAACGAACAGTTTGGGAACGTGACACGCAAAGTAACAAGATTATTCTTGAAGGAGAGGTTGCAAATGGCATTTAATTCATATATGGAATGGAAAAAGGAGATTGACAAAATCGGATTTCAAGATATTATTCTTGGGGTCAAGGACACCATTACAGCCGATACACTCTATATTTCAATCTCAGATAGTACAAAAGTAGGCTCAGATGATTTTAGGTGGGTCATTGGCTATACTTACACGGTTATATCTAGTGTTAAAAACGTTGACAGTCCACTCATTGCGCAGTTGGCAGAATTTCTTGATGACGGTTTGCAGTTGCTAGGATTTAGCGACACAAGCCATTTGTACAATTATCAAGGCTCTGTTTACTTGCCTGTTGGTTCAGGTGGTCAAGCATGGGAGTAGATAATTTTGATTGGAAAGAAATCGCGAAGGGTTACTCAAATGAAGTAACAAACAAGGTTTCTGATTATATTGAGACGCAAGTCAAAGCACAAGCAATGAAAGCAGGTGCTAAATCTAAAATTCAACGTTCTCACGGTCACACATACAGATACAAAAATACAGGCGAGTTAGCGCGAAACATCAAAGCTAAAAAAGATGATGATGGTCACTGGTCGGTATCAGATGGTACACGGGCAGACTATTCAAAAGGCTATCATGGAATGTATTTCTTGGTGGAAAAACGTGGGGAAAGAGAAGTTGCAAGGATTTTGAAAGAAGCAATATCTTTCACAGAAAAAACTAAATTATAAAAAAGAAAGTAGGTCTAAAAATGGCTTTAAATTTAAATTATGGCGAACGCAAAATCTTTTGGGGCGCTAGTGGTTTGATGATTGGAACGCTTGCGACAGGTAGCAAGGTAACCAATTTGAACCTCGTAACAGGATTGACAAGCATTAAAAAAATGGAATCAAAAAGTGAAACTGCTAACTTTGCAGCGGATGATGTCCCAAATCATGGCAGTAAGACGACTGCAGGGGCGCTTGAAGGCGAAATCAGTTTCTTGCAACTTGACACTCCTGTCATGCAGGACTTTTTGGGACAAGTACAAACGGCAAATAAACTTGGTTACGTTCCAACAGGAAAATACACTGATAAGATTGTCCAATATATCAATAAAGCACGTAAGAAAATGGCTGACGGGACACTTGTTGACGGCTATAAGATCACAGTTTTTCCAGCATTGAGGGCAACTGGCGAGGCAACTTCTGACAGCGAGACTGACAACGAAAAGGGAACTGACGCTATTGAATATACTATTCCAGTACAAGGCGGTTCAACACCACTTTATTCAAGCGGTGGCTTTAAACCGTCAAAAATGGAATATGAAGTCTGGGGTACTGATGCTGTTAATTTTGAAAATAAAATGAATGCTGCTCTGTTTATCGTGTTCCCTGATACTGTTATTACAGGATCATAATAAAAATGAAGGGGACATAAAATATGAAACAACTCTCGACGGCACGTAAATTTAAACTGATCACAAAAGTTGACATATTCAAAAAATCAAAAGAATTAGAAGCAGCAACAAAAGACGAAGCAAACGATATTACGGAAACAATTGAATTTGTTCAATATGGTTTATATCTTGCTTTTTATGAAAAAGATTTGAAAAAGGCGAAGGAATACTTTGATGAATTTCTCACATCAGGGGAATTTGACACAGAAGATGAAACTGTGAAAAGTTTAATGGAAAAATTCAAAGCCTCTTTTGAATGAGGGATTGGGGCGGTACTTTTGGTATCGTCCTTTTCTTAAGAGGTAACCTATGAAATTAAAAGACGCAATAAGATATTACGAACTTACTGGAAGGGATATTCTATCAGACATTGACAAACAAGCCCAATATCTCAGAGATTTAGAGTTGTTTGATTTTGTTCATGACGATTTCACAGAGGTTTTAGAAAGTCTTTATGAAAATTTGTTGTTACTGTGGTCAGATGGTAAAGTAATTGACGAAAACATAAGCATTCCCACAAAAGAGGAACTGACCGCTAAATATTTAACGAGTATTCCAAAAGAAAAAAGCGAAGAAGATAATCAAGAGGTTGTATTTGAGGCACCAAGTTTATTAAAAAAAACTGAGAAAACCGAAAACAAAACGTTTAATCTTTTAGTTTCTTTAGTGAATAGTGAAATAGATATTAGTCAATTCATGAATTTTGAAATTGAACTTGTGATTGATATTGTCAATACAGTAGCAGAAAAAAGAGAAGAACAAGAAAAGAAAAACAAAAATAAATTATAGATTGGAGGTATAAAATGGCATCAAATGCAAAATTTCAGATTGATATTTATGGGAATACCGTTCAATTTGAGAATAGCTTAAAAGGTATTGATTCAGCTATGGCTAGTTTGAAAGGTGAGGCAACAGAGCTTCGAAAACAGCTTAAATTTGACCCGTCCAATGTTCAAAACATGACTAAGTTGCAGAACAATTACAAGCAACAGTTAGAACAAACACGAAATAAAGCAGAATCATTAAAAAAAGAACTTTCAACTTTAGATAAAAGTACTCCAGACGGTCAAAAAAAGTTCATTCAACTTTCTAAATCACTTCAAGATTCTGAGTTAAAAGCAAATTATCTTGAGAAGGACATTAAACAATTAGATTCATCTATTGCAAGTGGTAATTTTAAAGTTAATATAAAAACCGATGATGCGGAAAGCAATATTTCAAAAGTCAAGTCAGGATTCAACGGGCTTAAAGAAATTGCCGTCGGGGCAATGCGTGAAATCGGTTCAAGTATTATTAATGCAATTGGAAATAAATTTGGCGATTGGATTGGTGGGGCTTTAGACACTCAACGCTCAATGATAGCATTGAAAAATACCATGAGATTCAAAGGCAATCAAGATGAATTTGATGGATTATCAAAGAGGATGTCAAAACTTGCAACTGATACAAATGCAAATACTAAAGACGCTTTAGGGATGGCTACAACATTTATAGGTCTTGGCGATTCAGCAAAGATTGCAGGAGATAAAACAGACGCTTTAATTCGGGCAAATCAAAACTTTGGCGGTAGTTCACAATCGCTTGCAGGTGTTTCAATGGCTTATCAACAAATGTCAGCAAGTCAAAAAGTAAGTGCTGAAAATATTAATCAAATGTCTGATAATAACACAGCCTTGGGAGCGTCTCTGAAAGATACTGTAATGCAGATGAATCCAAGCTTAAAACAGTACGGCTCATTTTCTGATGCTGTCTCAAAGGGCAAAGTAAGTATTCAAATGCTCGATGATGCGATGGCTAAAATGGCTAAAGGCTCAGGGGGTGGGGAATCAAATATTGGTGATTCATTTGATAGTTTAAATGAAACCATTGAAAAATCTTTACTTCCAGCATTGCGTGAAATTCAACCAGTAATCACTAATATTTTAAACGATATAATTAAATCTATCCCATCAATAGCCTCAATGTTAGGGAACGTCTATAAGTGGATAAAGAAAAACTGGGACTGGCTCAGTAAAATTCTGATTGTTGTAGGGTCACTGATTGCGATTTGGACGATTTTCAGTGGTGTTATGTCTATTGTTAGTACGGTCATGTTCACATTTGGTATTTCAATGGGTGTAGCTTTTGGATGGCTTACAGTCATTGTTTTGGCAATCGCTGCAGTCGTTGCGATAGGTATTTTGATAGCCAAAAATTGGAAAACAATAGGTCAGCTAGCTGTTAGTATTTGGGGCGGAATAAAAAACTTCTTTGCGGGTCTTGGAACTTGGTTCGGTCAGCTATGGACTGGAATTATGAACGTGTTTAAGTCCGTTTGGCAAGGAATGAAAAATGTAATCACTACGATATGGAATGGAATTAAAGCCTACTTCTCAACACTCATTGCTTTCTATACAGGAATTTTCAACGCTATTCTAAACGTGATTAAGATAGCTTTTAGTTTTGTTGCAGGCATTGCAAGTCAAGCATTCAATGCAATCGTTCAATTTTTTACACCTTTAGGGAATGTATTTAAAGCTATTTTTGATTTAGTCGTGGCTGTCTTTAGACTTGGTTGGGAGTTAATTCTTGCATTAGGTCGTGGGGCTTGGATGGGCATTCAAGCAGTTTGGAACGGTCTTGTTGGATTCTTTCAACCAATCTTTCAAGCCGTTGCTAATGTGGTAAATGGAGTATTTAATGCGATACGTGGATATGCTCAAGGAGCTTGGAACTTTATTGTTAGTGTATTTAGTGTCGTTGCTGGTTGGTTTAGTGGGATATTCAACAGTGTAAGAAATATAGTTTCAGGAGTGTTTAATGCGTTCGCTGGTTTTGCACGTTCAGCATGGAGCGGAATAACAGGGATATTCTCAGCTGTTGGTTCTTGGTTTAGTGGTGCATTTAATTCTATACGTGGTGTTGTCAGTGGTGTATTTAATGCGTTTGGCAGTATTGCACGTTCTGGATATAATGCAATAACAGGCGTGTTTAGTGGGATTGGTTCATTCTTCTCAGGAATTTTCAACGGTGTTAAAGACATAGTAGATAAAGTCCTTGGTGGAATTGCTGACACTATAAACGGAATCACAAAAACAATAGGCGGAATTACTGACAAAGTTAAGGGGCTGTTTAAGGGTTCAGCAACTGTCAATGTTGCAAGAGAGTTTGCAGACCTTAAATCAAGAGGTCTTGTACAAAATAGTTCAAGTAGTTCAACAGCAAACTATAAAAATACATTCAATATTCAAGCAGGAAATCAAGATACAACAGCTTTAGCACGGGCTATCAAGCGTGAATTTGATTTAGGAAGGGCATAGTAAATGGTAAGACAATACAAAATACACACAGACCTTACCTCTGAAAATGATAAGGTTTGGGATATGACAGATGGTATCATTAGGTTTTATCAACCATCTGACTTTGGATTGATAAATATAACAAACGTCTGGCAATCTCAAGGTGTTGGAATTATTGGGAATAGCAGTATTTCACACCCTGAGTTAAGTTTCAAGCTTGAAACTTTTGGGGATAGTTTAGAGGACAATTATAGAATCTTCAACTCTTTTATTAATGATATACTTTCACAGAAATATGTCACGCTTGAATATACAAATGAACTTGGCACGTATTTTGGCGATATTGAGCTTTCAAAAGTTTCTAAAACTGAGGCTTACGGATTTAATGGCACATTTTCGGAAGAAATCGCATTTAATCCGATTAATCTGTGGTATACGTTTGAGGATTTAAAGTTTTCAAACATCGACAGTGCTCAAGGTACAAGAAATCAAAAGATACATGCTAATAGTCAGCTCAGTTTGAAAAAGTTTAGAGGTGCAAATATTTCAGCATTTGTTGATTTAAGTATTGATGATATTGTTTCACAATCTAAAAGAATCAATGTCAATACTCTTACAGTACCTTTCAGAGTAGTTGTAGATAATGCAACGAGTGACACTATGTCATTCGGTAGTGACTATGACCGTCAATTGAACAAAGTATCAGAACTTACAAAGCGTGGTTATAATGTCATCATTGAACCTTATCCATATATTGCGGATGGCTCAATTCCTGAGACACAATGGATACCAAGCAACACAGACAACTTTTTTACTAACTGGCAAGCAATTTGTGACAGAATTGGGGCTATTGCTCAAAAATATAATGGTAAATATTATATTGCGAGTAATTTAGTTAATGTTGAATCATACAGTGATAAATGGGTTTCATTAATAAATGCTTTAAAGGCAAAATATACAGCACCGATGATATACAGAACTAACTATTGGGTAACAGCGAGTTGGGCGCCTGACACAATCACTGCTTATCAGAACAAACTGAATAATCCATTATTTGGGCTTGTTGATGAGATAGCAATTGCGGGATATTTTGAATTGACAGATAAGGATGTTCCAACTGTTGACGAGTTAAAACAAGCAATATTAAATGTTCCGATCTACAACAGGGGACAAAATATTTTTAGTGAAATTAAAGCCTTTAATGACAAATGGAAAAAGAAAATTTTTTTCGGAGAGTTAGGAATTGCACCATACAAAGGCGCATCCGCTACACCTTGGAAATACGACTATCCATCAAGCGATTATAATGAAACTGTTCAAGCAAATTGGTATCAAGCTTGGTATGAAACTTTTCAAGATTATGACTGGTTCAATGGCTTTAGTATTTTCTTGCTTGGTTCTGAGAATCTATTCACTATTACACCTTTAGGGGAAAAGACACTAAATACTCTAAATTCAAGAAGAAATCCAAATGTTGTTTATCCAAATTTGAACTTATTAGATGGAACATCGAGTATTTTTAAGAATGCAACCATTCTATCTGGGCAAAGCTCATTCGTTCTATACGGAGATTTAGGAAAATTCAAAAGCAATACTGTTACTATTTCGGCTTTTCTTGATTTAACAAATTCATCTTATGATGCGAAAATACAATTATGGACAAATAGCGGAGTAATAGCTGGAAGTGTAGTCAAAGCTGGACAAACAGGATATAGTATTGGATATGGTATAATTCCAAGTTCTTTCACTGCTTCAAATATCGCCATAAGAACAGAAAATGTAAGCATATCTACCACTATTCCTTACTTTGGACTTAAAATGGAACTTGGTTCAACCGCTACGCCATGGGTGCCAAGTAAAAGCGAAGCCTCATCAAATGATTTTGATAACTTAAATGATTTATATACTTATAATTATGTCTATGTACAAGAGGACAATATTGAACGTTTTGCGAAATGGAAAATTTCTCAGGATATTTTCAGTATCGAAGCAAAATTAATACCAAATAAGAGGGCTACAACATTTGGTATTAGATTCCTTGATGAACAATTCAATGAGTATAGTGCGATTATTTTTAACAATAGCTCAAACGCAACACCTGAGAGTGTGATTCTAAATACTGACTATAATAATGAATATTATCAATCAAAAGTTCAAGGGACAAATGTTTTTGTTAATGCGTTCAGCAATATTGACTTTTCAAGGTATCGGACAAGACAGTTTAAAACTGGTTCAATGGAAATTGTCGGACTTGCTAAAATAGAAATCAATGTAAAACGAAAGGTGGATTTTGTCTAATGTTAGAATTTAATTTATATGAAAATTTTAATCCTAATTTAAATCTTCCTTGGAAACAAAAAGTACCTAAAACTAGAGGAACGATAATGAATTATGAGTTGTGGCAAACAGGCTATAAGTTTACCTCAACAGGTGTCCTGAGTGTTACGGCAAATGTTGGGGATGTTGTAGAAATTCTGATTAATAGTGACTATAGTTATGCAACAGTTGATTATAAGAGTGAAAAAGTAAATCTCAGCTTGTTGTTCGTTGTGATTGATATTGATGATAGCAACAAGGCAACGTTAAAAAATTACTTTTGGGCTATGGTTGATGGTGTGGATGTTCCAACAAGTATTTTAAGTCAGTCAAGCTTAAATATTTTGAAATTAATTTTAAATCAAAAAACAACAGCACTAGTAACTGACGGAATAATCGTGAATGAAAGCGAATTATCAAAAGTTTTCCCCTATAATCGAAAATCTGAAACAGATAGTGCTGAAAATATTTTAAAAGATATGTTTAGATTCTTAAAGAAGCAACCAATTACGATTTTTAAAAACAATAAAATTCAAACTTTATTAGTTTCTCAGTCGTGGAATCGTGCTGAAATAAAGACAAGAATTGACGAAAAACAGAATATAGCGATAGAAAATGAGGTAATAACTGATCGGTCAAACTATAATTTTTTGAATGCTTATGTAAAAAAAGATGATGGGACATACCCAACAAGCCCAATAAGCTATACAATCTCAGATACTAATGTTCTGATAAATATGGATAACTATTCGGGTGACGGTACAGATTTACCTGATAGGCGACTCATCAAAACAGGATTTTTTGACAAGCAACCAACAGATGAAGAAATTAAGTTTCAAATATCAAAAGATACAACGGTGGCAAACTTATATTTTAATCAAAATTACTTACTGCCATTGTACACGAACGACTTGGTAAATGTTTATTATCAAGGGTTGTCATACCGTGGTTATATTTCAGATAGGTGTTTTGTAGAATCTGATAACGGTGTTACAAATGAACGTTTGTTATTCGTTCAGGGGGTGTCATGATGATTTATGAGGCAATTCTTGGAAATAAATACATCATTGATGATTTCATTGATGACGTTGAACTCAGGCTTGACCATCAACAAATTTTACCTTTCAATTCAATCACAAAAATTAATAGGAACACGGTTCAAATTGATACACCCTTAAGTTATGAAATCGGTCAAGGGGTAAGTATTGGAGGTTTTGAGACTGGTAACAAAGGGTTCAGGATGTTAGAACTATCTATCACTGATTTTCCTGTTTTACAAAATAGCTATATCACAAAAATCATTAATAAGAAATATGAATTAATGGTTATTTAAAAAGGAGAACAATTATGACAATTAGAAACTACACGTTTTTTAGTCCAAACGGTAACGATTTCCCTGTCAGTGCTAATGGAGACGCTAAATTATACATGCTTTTAGCTGGAAATAGCTACTCACAATTTATCGTTAGAAACTGGCAAAATCCAACCATCACGGGATTAAATAAAATTTATCAAGCAACAAGTGTTTTACTGGCAGGTAGATATTTTGAGTTGAACTATGAACCTGTTACATTGTTACCAAATACGATAAATTATGTGCATGTAAATATCGATATTTCAAATACAAGCAAACCTGTAAGCCTTACAGTTGAAAGAACTGACAACAGTAATTCAAATGATATTAATATTGGAAATAGTATAATCAAGCGTTGTATTGACCAAGTAACAACAAATCAAAACACAGTAATTTCAAGTGTTACACCAGAACAGGGACGAAACTTTGATGTAATTAACGCACAAACAGCTAAAATCAAAACTTTAGATGTTAGTGACAATGTAGACTTACCAGTCTCTACTACCCTATTTAAATTGCCTTACATGAACAATAACGGTAGTCGGTTAGTGCGAAGTGGAAACATGGTTATTTGTGAGGGAACATTTACCAGTACTTTGGTACGTCCAGCAGGTGCCCTTATTGATATTGGTAATTATGCGTCTGAGACTATACCGCTTGGTTATAGACCTGTTCAGCCAAAAGACATCTGTTTTTACAGACGAACTACGGGTAGTGGTCAAAAAGTGGGACGAGTTCAGGTTACTTCAGATGGGCGTTTTACTGAACTATATGTTTTTAATGACGGATTTGATACCACTAGCGCAATGATGTTTGATGGTGCTTGCTGGATGACAACCGACCCATTCCCAACAAGTGACAAAATTAATTAGAAAGTTGTGGTAAATGATAAATAAATTAATATTCATTTCAATTTTAATCATGGCTATCTTATTTGTCACTTGGGTAAAGGATGGCGAAAGCATGAATCCACCAATTAAAAGAAGAATTATTATAGATAGTGTAACTATCGGTATCTTTTGGCTGTTGTATTTTGGCTTTTTTATCGCAAGCGATGGGACGTACGACAATGAGATAAAAGGAATAGTAGATATTTCTCTATTGTTCTTTACATTTCGTCTTGTGCAATTAGTTGCCAGATTAAACCCTATTGTCAGTGAACTTATCACTTTCATAAAGGAACGAAACGAAAGCAAAAATAATAAAAGCAATGAATAAAAAGGAGAAAACAAATGACTTTAAATGATAAAACTTACAAAATTGTAAAATGGGCAGTTCTGACAGTCCTTCCAGCACTTAGTGTGTTAGTTGGCATTCTAGGCAAGGCTTACGGTTGGAATGGTACAGATTTAGCCGTTCTCACTTTAAACGCTGTGGCGGTCTTTCTAGGAGCAGTGACAGGCGTTAGCGCATTAACTTATAACAAGGAGAACAGCAATGACAGTAAATAATGAACAAGTGATTAATTGGTTCACTAACAGAATAGGCGACCTAACATACTCAATGGATGGTTCACGCAATGGCTCAGATGGAACGGCTGACTGTTCAGGTTCAATCTCACAAGCTTTGATTGAAGCGAGTGGAGTGAATGAGGGATTACTTTCAACAATTTCACTAGATGGTTATCTTGCGAAATTAGGTTATCAGAAAGTTTATTCAGGACCTACTGCAGGAGCTAACAATAATCAAGATGGAGATATTATCTTAATGTCGATTACAGACGATATGGCAGGCTCTGGCGGTTCTGGTGGGCACGTTGGAGTAATCCATCAAGGAGGGAACTTCATTAGCTGTACGGCTACGAGATGGACGGACGGGGCATTGTTTGTCGAAGGTCAAGCAATCCAGTCAGCTCCATGGGGACAATATAAAAACGTAACACGCTTGAAAGCTCACAGTGAAGTATGGCGAAATGGTCAGTCTGAACAACGCCAAAGCCGTGGAATTGCAGTTGATGGAATTTGGGGTCACGATACATGGAAAGGTGTTCAAGAAATGCTTATCCGTATCGGTCACAATTTAGACCCTGATTGCGCTGATGGAATCGGTGGACCAATTACAATCAAAGCTTTACAACGTGCCTTAAACGCTAAATTGAGAATTAATTTAGACGTTGACGGAATCATGGGAGCACAAACAGTCAAAGCGCTTCAAAAATTGATGGGAACACCACAAGATGGCGTTATCAGTTCTCCAAGTTCTCAAATAGTTATCGCATTGCAAGAAAAAATTAATTCAGGTCAAGTCTGGATTTAAAAAAATAGCGCTCCGAAAGGGGCGTTTTTCTTTACAAAGAAAATGGAAAGTTATATAATGTTCTTATCCCAAAAAAACTTTTCATAAGTTTATCCTAAGCGTCCCTCTCCTAACTGGGGCGCTTTTTTGTTTTCCCTATAAAAAAGCAACAAAAAAAGCTCAAACTGACCGAGTTCAAGCCTATAAATTGTATTCGAAAGCACTTTTCAAGTTTATCTTTGGTCAATTAGATTATAGCACGATCATTTCTTACTGTCAATATATCGCCAAAAACCAAAACCCGTGAAATTCGACGGGTTTACATTATTACTGAGGTCACGAAAATTTGAAGTTACGCGGTTTCCAGCGGTTTGCTCCCGACATTTTTGTCGGTTGCAAAATAAAATCCTCAACAGTTTATTTTGTAACACAATTTTAATATTTAAACCGTTGACATAGTTGTACAACTATGATATAATTAATTCATAAAGTAAAGAAAAGGAACGAGGAAATCAAAATGACAACAGCAAAAGAATTCGCACAAATTACAGCAGACGCTTACTTGGCTTACAAAGGATTTGAAATTATAGATTTCAAAAAGGGTCAAAAGGTTGCTTTCAAAGCTCGCAACAACGACGGAGAACTTGAAGTAATGGCTGGAGAAATAAAAAATGAACACGGAATGACAGTGGTAGTTCTTGGCTCAGACGGAAAAGAACGTGAATTCGTGGCAGCATTTGCAAACCGTCAATTGAAAGTAATTGATTAAAATAGAAAAAAGGAGAAAACAAAATGACAAA
>NZ_WITJ01000025.1 GCF_009601015.1 Lactococcus hircilactis | reverse complement strand
AAGCTATAGAATAAATTTAACTATCAAAGAATCAACTATTTTGCTTGAAAGCATGGAAGGGCTTATTGATGACAAAATAGTACTCCAAGAACAGATTAACACTGCGAAAAAGGCACTGACAGAAATATCTGAAATTATAGATGATGATATTCACGAATGTAATTATGGCTGTGATAATCATTGTGAATTGAATGGTAGTTTAAATATGTATTCAGTAGAGAATTTAAAATCGGTTACTGAATCAGCACTCGCAGCGATTGGAGGGGATAGATGACAATTACTGAGCAACAATTCTATGACATGCTCAATGTTGATGAACATATGAATTTCACAAATCGAATTCAAGAACTTGTTTTTGATAAAAAAGGACGTGAAGAATTTTACTCTAAAATATTAAACATCCACCATGACATGGGCATTGATTTCTTTAGAGATTATTTTATGACTCACTCGGCTGTTTCATTAAAAGGACAACATTATACACCCGATTCACTTGGAAAACTCACAGCATTGCTTGTAGGTGGTTCTGGTGGCGCTGATTTAACTGGGGCAGGAACAGGAACGCTAATTATCCAAAAATGGCAAAATGACCGAATGAATACAGACTTTTTTGACTATTTACCTAGTAACTATTGGTATCAGGCATTAGAATTATCAGATGAAGCTATTTCATTCTTAATCCACGCTTTTGCAATTCGAGGAATGAATGGTGTAATCATTCATGGTGATGCATTGGAAATGGCCGTGAAGCAAGTTTATTTCATTCAAAACAGTACTGATAATCCGATCGGTTTCTCAGAGGTAAACGTCATCCCACACAGCCAAGATGCCATGGAATTTTTAGGAATTCACGAATGGACGGAACAGGCAATTGAACATATTGAAAGTAAATTTCCTGACTGGATTCCACTCATAGAATAAAATAAGGAAAAATAAAATGAAAGTATATGTTTTAACCGCAGATACCTATGATGAAAATTGGGGTTCAGAAATGGAACTTTTCGGAGTATTCTCAACCGAAAAGAAAGCTAATAAGCGAGCAAGTGAAATGAAATTAGATTATCCTACCATATCTGTTATGGATATTGATGAAAATGAAACACCAAGCTACTTAGGAGGATATATTGAATGACCGACAAACTAATATCGCTGGTCAATGAAAGTGGTAGAGGGATGATGAATTTGGAGGACACGAAAAATGAAACTAAGCGAGATTGAAGCGGTAAGCCCAGAAGATTTTGTAATATTTGAAAATGATACAGCATATAGTTATACCATTGATAGAGGGTGCAAGGAAAACGCTATTGAGGTTGAAGATTTTCCTAAACTTTACACAGCAGAGCAAATGCAAGAGTACGCAAAAGAATGCGTTAGAGCTGCTTTAAAAGAATATGTCGGACCATACTCTGAGAAAAAAGCCAGCAGCATTATTTCGAGAGTTGTGAAATAGAGGAGGATCAGCGACTGGTGGGGAGGTAATTGAATGAAAAATCATGAATTAAAACTAGATATCAGATATTTTGATGATGTGAAATATGGTAAGAAAAATTTCGAGATACGCAATAATGACCGCGATTTTAAAGTAGGAGATATTTTGGAATTAAAAAGGTTTGATGGTAGTGGTTATGTTGCAGATGTAGGAGTTCTTGGAAATCCATACATGCCAGTTGATAAAGAGCAGGCTGACACAATCAAAGTAAGAATTAAATGGATGTCTAGACACTTAGATGACTATAACAAGCTTCTGGAAGATGCTGGACTTAGTTTTTCTATTGAATCTGTAGGCTTAACTCTTGCTATAGAATATGTTATTAATGACTACTTCCACACTAACACACTTCCCGATGGTTATGTTGTGCTAGGAATAGAGGTGATTGAATGACAATACTAATAGTGCTGTCAGTGCTGATGCTAGGCGTGAATATTTATGAGATTAGGAGAAGAAAATGAAATTTAGATTTTACAGTGCCGAATATATCGGACTAGACGGAAAAAGACGCTGCAATACGTTAGAATGTGAATTTAAAGACCTCGATGAAGCGACTGAATTTATGCGAAGAGGATCAATCACGCAAGACGATTTAGGAATGGCTTTTATTCCGTTAGTTTGCGAGGCGATAGAGGAAGAGGACAAATGAAAAATTTTTGGGTAGTTGAATGCCATTTATGTGGAGGGTTTTATCTGATGTCAGAAGATACTCCAGAAGAAGAATTAGAAAAAACCGAAGATTATTATGAGGCGTGTGGAGACAACGATTATTATGAGGCGTGTGGAGACAACGATTATATTATTGGTCAGTTTTCAAACTGGAATCAACTTAAAAAAGAAATGACTGATGACGAAGGTTGGTGTCCATATTCAGATGAATATTTGCAATCAGTATTTGAGGAGGACAACCAATGAAACTAATGTGTAAGCTGTTCGGGCATAAGTGGTCGGAATGGAGAGTATATTTATTTGGCACTCATGAAGAACGCTTTTGTCGGCGTTGCTACATTACAGATAAACGCTTAAACCGCTCAGACCTTGACGAGTCAGAGAACGTGTTCGGGAATGAATAAGAAAACTACCACCATATAGGTAGTAGTTGCATGTCGTTTTAAACTAAACTTTCCAAATGTTTTACTGCATCTTCAATAGTATTACCATAGCCATAAATTCCTGAGTTGTCGGCAAGATTTGCTCTAAAAATATCATTTGAAACATCAAGAGTTACGGTATATTGGAAAAATTTATTTTTGTTCGTGAATGTCATATTACATTCTCCTTTCTTCAAATTACGAAAGGCATAGCGAAATTCTATATTTTCAGTATATCACAAATAATTAGAAAACACAAAATGCCCGAACTGACCAGGTTCGAGCAAAATGAAAGAACAATATTACGAAATTTTATTTTTGGTCAGTTATATTATATCACATATACTGAGCTAGGAACTCGCTAAACTCAACTGGAGGAGAAAATGAAATGGACGAAGATAGGTGCATCGGAGGATGCTTAATTCCAATTATATTAATCATGTTTATTATCTGGTTTGGTAGATATGCATTGCATTGGTGGTAAACAAAAAAGCCCACGGCAATGGGCTTCGGCAAGAAGTTTTCTAACTTAATTATACCACAAAAGGAGAATTTGATTAATGGCAGATAAGTTAGATAGAATTATTGGAGATTACGTTAATGGCAGACTTGAAGCCAGAATAAAATCAATTGAAAGTAGATATCTTTATAAACAAAAAGTAGATAACTTAGGTATTCGTACGGCTTATTCTGGTGGTTCGGAGCCTGAAAGTCATGTTTTAAATAAAGAAGCGCTTGAAAATGATGAGGAATTAATCAGATTAAGAGAATTGATAAGACAAATCGACATCTGGTATCTACCTTTGATTCAAGTTGAAAAGGAGATAATAAGACTAAAATGTGAAGGATATAATGGCAGATACTGGTATCAAGTAATGCAAGAATTGGATGTTCAAGGATTTGAAGTTCCACAGAAGAAAGCTAAAGCTGCTTATTATAAATTTAGGAATGACATCTATTCTTTTGTTATTCACTTAATTTGAGAGGGACAAAATAGGCAAAAAAAGAATCGAAATTGCCTAAAATTGGCACCTCAACCCTTGTTTTTGCTGATATACTTGTATTATGAAGTAAAAGGCAAAAGCACAAATATCATAAGTATCGGTTTGAATTTGCTTCATAAGCTTGTTAGGGTTCGACTCCCTGACTTGCTATTATATTTTATTACAGGTTGTCCAATGGGCAGTCTTTTATTGTTGGAGGAATAAGATGGATCTTGAGCGACCTAAAAGAACTAATGCGCCTATGAAACCAAAGGAAATTAAAGGAGAAAAAATGGAGCTGATCGTATTTACAAACAACGGACAAACTTATCACTTTTTTGAAGTGACTGATTTTAAACCAACAACCACTGGCTTTAGCTTTACTTATACAGGAAAAGCAACTGGAGTTACACGTAAAGCGGTATTTAATAATACGTGCACTGCAGGTTATGCTTTAGTGTAAGTAGTATGAGGTTACATCGATGTGCAAATGTAGGGTGTCGTGAATTGATACCACTTAAACACAATTACTGCCAGAAGCATTACGATGAACGTCTAGGCAATTACATCAATCAACGGGCAGAGAGTAAAGCTAAGGCATCTCTAACTTTAAGAGGACAACGTAACCAAGCTGAACAGAACAGAGAGTATGACCAGACAAGGCGAAAGGAATTACACAATGGATTCTATCAAGACAAACGTTGGTCTAAAGTATCTGAGTACGTCAAGGCAAGAGATGGTTATGTTGATGCGATTGAAGGTAAGGTATGGGACAAGGGCGACCTGATAGCCGACCACATCATACCAAGACGATTGCTTTCAGGAATGGAACAATATAATACTGACAATCTATGGCTTCTAACTAAATCGCAGCACAATAAAAAAACTGCAATAGAAAATAAGTTATCTGACCAGCAATTAAAAAACGTTGGGCGAGATTGGTGGAAAAAAGTTTTAAAAAATAAAAAATAGCCCCCCCGTCATTGCTTTTAGGAATACCGTATACCAATAGTGGCTCCCTTTCGAAAAAAGTGATTTTTGAAAACTTTTTTTCTGAGACGAAATCGCTCAACCACAACGTTAACAAAGATAATTGACCCCGAAAAGTTATGTAGTAAAAAGGAGGAAATATGAGTATTAAAGAAATTAAAAAAATATCAGAAAGCCCTCCAACTTACCTTGGTGGGAAAGCAAGATATATGTGGCAAAGAGTTGTACCAATTCTAAACAAACAACTTTCTGTGAATGATTTAGATAGAACGTTAATAGAATCGTTATGTGTAAATTATCAGATTTTCAGAGACTCCTATGATTCTATCAAAGAGAATGGGACACAATACTTCACAGAAAATGGCTTGATAAAATCTAACACAGCAGTCGCTGACATTGATAGAGCAAGTAAAAATATCAAGGCCGCTTGTGATTCTTTGGGGATGACACCTAAAAGCCGCAGTGAATTGTTGAGTTTAGTAGATGATGAAGATGAAGAAGAAATTGATTGGACTTCTAAGTTTGGTGGTGGTTAATGGATAACTATAAAGATTTAATAGAACGTTATCCAGATGATCCAGCTTTATCTTATGCAATTGGTGTACTTGACGGAACTATAATCTCAGGGGAAAAAATAAAACAAGCCTGTAAACGCCACATTGATGACTTAAGAAGAATTGATAAAGATGATGCGTTCATTTATATCTATGATTCAGAACAAGCTAAGAAAATTGTAGAATTTTCAACACTCCTGAAAGATGTAACGAGTGGCGAACCATTTGAAGCATCACCTTATCAAAAGTTTATTCTAGCTTCTGTTAAAGGGTGGCGTAATCCAGAGACAAAAGGAATGAGATTTAAAACAATCTTTATTTCAATGGCCCGGACAAACGGTAAGACCCAAGTACTTGCAACTTATGCACTTTATAATTTCTTATTTGGTTCTCCTAAAATAAATAGACAGCTTGCAGTAAGTTCAATAGATATTGCTCACACACATAACTTATTTAATTATATGAGGTTCAATTGGATTCAATTGAAAGATGGTGTATTTAAAAAGCTTGCTAAAGCTTTAGATATCAACGATAATTCTCAAGTTATGGAGATAAAAAAGCAGTCTGCGGTAATGAAAAAACTTTCTGCTCAAGGAAGTCCAGCAGATTCTGACCATTATACTACTGGTATCGTTGATGAATATCATTTATTTGGTCAAAAACAACGTGATTTTATTAGCTCAATGACATCTGGTATGGTTAATAATCCATTAGCTCAGATGTTTTTTATTTCAACAGCTGGAGTTGACCCGACTGTTCCGATGTTTGAAGATTATAAGCGGTATTCTAAAATGCTTGAATCTGGTGATTGGAGTAGTTCTGAAAAAGATTTAGTTCTTATATGGGAACAAGATAGCGAAGATGAAGCTTATCTAATTGAAACATGGCCTAAGTCAAATCCATTAATGGAAATAGAGTCTATGCGCAAGAACCTTACAGAGGGGATGATTACCGAACGTGATTCATTAAACTCTCAAGGGCGCATACGTGACTTTTACGTTAAGAATATGAACTTATGGCAGAACGCAAAAAAGAACGCTTATTTGCCATTAGATTTGGTTCAAGGTGCCATTGTAGATGAGTTTGATTACTTCGGCCGTGATGTCTTTATTGGTTTTGACTACTCGCAAACAAACGATGATACCTCATTAGCTTTTGTATTTCCTCATAGTGGCAGTAAATTTCATTTGCATCAACATAGCTGGATACCTATTGCGAAAGCTGGTTCTATTGAAGCCAAGGAACAAAGAGATAACATTGATTATCGTGCGGTTCAAGAAAAAGGGTTCGCAACTATAACTAGAGACCGTTTTGGACTGATTGATGAAGATGAAGTTTTTAATTGGATGCTTAATTTCATAGAAAAAAACGAGTTAAAAGTAAAAGCTATTTTGTATGACCAGTGGGGAACGGGAAATTTCATTAGACGACTGGATGAAGTCAAAGAAGAATATCTTCTGATTCCAGTAAGACAAGGGATAAAGTCGCTTAATGAGCCTACTAAATTCTTACAGTCTTCGTTTATTAAGCATAATATTACAATGCTTGATGACCAAGCGTTAATTCAAGGCCTAGTCAATGCAGTTACTGTTTCTGATAATAATGGGATTAAGCTTGATAAAAATGTCAATTCTCAAAAAATAGATGCTGCTGATGCTATTGTCAATGCACTTTATGAAGGACAATTTTACTTTAATGATTTTACAAATGTAGAAGAAAAGAAAACAAATTCGCCTTTCGGAAATATGAATGACGAAGAAATCAGCGACTACTTTATTAATGGATTTAGTTTTTAAGGAGGAAAATGGAAAATTTAATTACATACTTACCAGCGCTACTTGTTTTCGTTGGTTTTTTATTTGTATCGGTTGGTGTATTCATTATTAATGTTCCGATAGGGCTAATTGTTTCAGGGATATTGTTGTTTGCTCTAGCTTATATGTATTCAAATAAAGGAGGACATACATGAGTATTTTAAACCCTTTTGAACGCAGAAGCTCAATTACACCTAATAATTATTATCCTTTTATGGTTCAAAATGGTTCGATTGTTCCTAATTCGCTTGTCGATGCAACAGAAGCACTAAAAAATAGCGATTTATATGCAGTGACTAGTTTAATTAGCTCGGATATCGCAGGTACCAGATTTACTGGTAATCAAGTGTTCACGAGCGTTCTAAACAATCCAAGCCACTTAACAAATACTTTTAGTTTCTGGCAAACAGCTATATTAAATCTTTTGCTTAACGGGAATGTATTTCTAGCCATTTTAAAAGGTGATAATAGCTTGATGAAAGAGTTGAGGTTAATTCCTAGTAACGCTATAACAATAGATTTGACCGATGATACATTGACTTACGAAGTTAATCAATTTGATGATTATCCAAGTGCTAAATATAACGCTAGTGAAATGATACATGTAAAAATCATGGCTTATGGTGTCGATACACTCCATAACTTGGTTGGCCATTCTCCACTAGAATCTCTTACAAGCGAAATAGGGCAACAGAAAGAAGCAAATAGACTTTCTCTATCAACTTTAAAAGGAGCGCTTAATCCTACAAGTGTTGTCAAAGTTCCGCAAGGCACCTTATCTTCAGAAGCTAAAGACTCTATAAGAAATGAGTTCGAAAAAGCAAACGGAGGAAATAACTCAGGACGTGTCATGGTTCTAGATCAATCAGCTGATTTTTCTACAGTATCCATAAATGCCGATGTTGCTAATTACCTTAATTCAATGAATTGGGGAAGAACTCAAATTGCCAAAGCTTTCGGAGTATCTGACAGTTATTTAAACGGAACGGGAGACCAACAGTCGAGTCTTGACCAAATTAAGGATCTTTATGTTAATGCTTTAAACCGATTCATTGAGCCTTTAATTTCAGAACTGAGAATCAAATGCGATTCATCGATTGGCGTTGATATGTCTCCCATTACCGACTATTCAAATTCTGTGTTTAAAGCAGATATATTGAACTGGGTAAAAGAAGGAATTATTGAGCCAACAGAAGCAAAGACTTTATTAGAAAGCAAGGGGATTATTTAGTGGAAAACATCGAATATCGTTATTTTGATTCAACAGAGTTAGAGACGAGGAGTCCTACAAATACTGGTTTTATTGGACAAATTGCAGGGTATGCTATTAAATTCAATACTCCTAGCACTGCAATGGCTCCATTTATTGAGTATATCACTCCGACAGCGCTTGATAATGTAGATTTAAGCGATGTATTAGCTTTATATAACCATGATTACGCCAATGTGCTAGGCAGAGTTGATGCAGGAACTTTAAAGTTAAGCATTGATAACGTCGGCTTGCATTTTGTTTTGGATATGCCAGATACAACAGTTGGCCATGACGTTTATAACAATATTAAGGCTGGGAACCTTAAAGGTATGAGTTTTGGATTCTCTGTTGCGGACGGTGGTGATTCTTGGCAACAAGGAGCAGATAGTCCAATAAGAATTATTAATCAACTTCAAACGTTGAGTGAAATAAGCGTTGTAAGTAGACCAGCTTATGATGATACAAGCGTCCAAGTTACTCGTTCAATGGACGCTTTTTTGTCGGAACGAACGAGAAAATATAAAGAAAAGGTAAAAATCTACCTAGGAGGACTCAATGAAAATTGAAAAATTAAAAAAAGATTTAGCGACTAAAACTGCTGAACTTAATACCAAAAAAGCTGAAATTCGAAGCTTTACTGATTCAGAAGACAAAACAATTGATGAAGTCAAAGCTGGAATGGCAGAAATCAAAGAAAAAGAAGATGAAATCAAAGAAATTCGCTCTAATATTGAAGTTTTGGAGCAAGCTTCAGCATTAAAAGTTGAAGAAAAACGAGATGAATCTGATTTGGCTGATCATGAATTAGAAGAAAATTCATCAGATAACAAAGAAGATGATCCAGAAAAAACTAAAACTGAAGAAAAATTAGCAACTGAAACAGGCAAAAAGCCCGTAAAAGATGAAGAAAAAAGAGATGCAGGAGGATTGCAAGATATGAAATTAAAAGTTGGTGGCGAAACCGCAGATAAAAAAGTGACTGCTTTTGCTGATTATTTAAAAACTGGTGAAGTTCGTGATGTAACAGGTATTGCTTTGAAAGATGGGAAAGTAATTATTCCTGAAACAATTCTCACTCCAGAAAAAGAAGTGCATCAATTCCCACGGCTTGGTTCATTAGTTCGTACTGAATCAGTAACTACAACAACTGGTAAGCTTCCAATTTTTAATAACTCTACTGACCTATTGACTGCTCATACAGAGTATGGTCAAACAACTAAAAATGCAACTCCAGTTATTACACCTATTCTTTGGGACTTGCAAACATATACAGGAGGCTATGTATTCTCTCAAGAATTGATTTCTGATTCATCTTATGATTGGCAAGCTGAACTTCAATCACGATTGACTGAGCTTCGTGATAATACTGATGATTCTCTTATCATTACAGCTTTGACTGATGGAATTACAAAAGCTGCCTCTACTGACTTACTTGGAGATATTAAGAAAGTTCTGAACGTTACTTTCAAACCTCAAGATTCTGCAGCTGCTTCGATTGTTATGTCACAATCTGCCTATAATGCCTTTGATATGGCTACTGATGCAATGGGTCGTCCTTTGTTGCAACCAAACGTTACCGCAGCAACTGGTTATACTTTGCTTGGTAAAACAGTTGTTATCGTTGATGATACGTTGTTCCCTAAAGCTAAAGCAGGGGATGTAAATATCGTTGTTGCTCCTCTCAAAAAAGCAGTAATCAACTTTAAACTTACTGAAATTACTGGTCAATTCCAAGATACTTATGATATCTGGTATAAACAATTAGGTATCTTCTTGCGTGAAAACGTTGTACAAGCTCGTAAAGACTTAATCGTTAACTTGACAGGTACACTAAAAGCGGTAACAGTTGTTCCGACTCAAGCAGGATAAGGAGTGAATTATGGCACTAATCACAGCTCAAGAGTTACTTGATGAAAATCATATTGATTCAAACGATGATGAAATTGCAACTATGAATAGACTTATTTCTGATGCTAGTGCCTTAATTCGTGGTTCTATTTCTGATTCAGTTACTGATGAGCAAATCATGGATAATTTACCAGACCAGTACAATAGAGCTGTTTCAGCTCTTGCAACCCGTCTATATTTCAGTAGAGATTTGTCAGAAGGCTATGGTATTGGTATTCAGATTATGATTAATCAAATAAGAGCTAGAATGTGGGAGGTGCTGAATGGCAAAACTTAATCTAGCTGACTTTAACAAAAAAGTTCAACTAGGAGATGTTAAAACTTTAACTAATGAATATACAGGAGCTGGTTATGACGGATTTGTTCCAGTATTAACGGTTTGGTTTGCTTCTAAAACAAGAACGTTGAGCCAATCATATCAACTTCAAGGAACTGCTCTTGAAAACTCACGTACGATTATCATACGTCATAATCAAGCAATAGAGAAATTAAAACTTGCTGTGATTGATAATGTCCAATATGATATCGTCAATTATTCGCCTGATGAAACAAGTAACATTATCAGGTACGATTATTTGACGCTCAAAAGGAGTTCGTGATGGGTCAAGAATTTAATTTTGAAGAAATCATGAATAGCTTAATTGAAGAAGCAGAAGCGGTCAGTACATCTCTAACAGTTGAAGATAAAGCAAAAATAACCAAAGCTGGGGCAAATGCATTTGCTAAAGGGCTTGAAAAAGTCACAAAAGATAAGCATTATCGCATTCGTAAGACTGGGGAAAACCCACATCTAGCCGATAGCATTTTGGTTCAGAACACTAATATTGATGGTATTAAAGATGGAAATTCTACCGTTGGTTGGGATTACACCAAATCAAGGGTAGGTCATCTGATTGAAAACGGTACACGGTTTCCGATGTATTCCAAAAAAGGAACGAAATATAGAAAAGGGGGCCAAGTTGCAATTACATCTGACCCTTTTGTTTCTACTTATCGTGACAGTATGGAAGCTCAAGTCGCCATGTTTTCAGCGGAAGCAGAAGTTTTTTCAGAAATACTTAAAAAGAAAGGGGCAGAATGAGGCCAACACAAGAAGTTTCGCAAATAGTAGGTGTTTTCCGACCCTCTTGGTTAGTATTTGAAAATTTTATTCCCAAAGAACATATTAATGATTTAGACAATACTCAAGTTTTACTGACAGAGTTTAAATCAGATATTACTAACTATGGGGACGGAACCTTTAATAGCGTTGTTCTTGCAGTTACTATCCAAATTTTCTACGGATTTAATCTCTCTGAAAGTATGCTTCTTGCAGAAATAGAATTGATGGAAAAACTAAAGGATAGCGGATGGATAACAACTTCAAGCGAACCGCATTACCTAGATGTTAGTACTAATACAACAAAACAACAAACTAAAAAAAATATCACAGTTGAAAAAATTGTGGAAATTAATGAATTAAAAGGAGAATAAAATGACAATTGTAGGTTTAAAAAAATCTTATCTTGGATTAATTGATAAAGCAACAGGTAAAATTCTTACAGGGACTGCAGGGCTAACAACAGATGGACTTTATATGTCAAATCCGAAAGATTTAGGTACAGCTTCGGCAAATATCACTAATATTGCAGCTGCTGGTACTCAAAAATTCGGGGACAACGGTCTTGTTGATGTAGTGAGTTCAAAATCATTTCCACAAGTCGCTGCAGTTTGGAACAATCTTCCTTTTGCTATTAAATCTAAAATTAAAGGAGAAGTAAGTGACGGAAAAGGCGGATACGTTCAATCACAAGATTTGCCACAAGTTGCTTTGATTATTGAGTCAGAATCAATTGATCGTTCACATTCAATTTTTTACGCATTCGGTAATGGGCAAATGACTGAAACTGCATTGAACATTCAAACTGATAATGCAGCGCAAAACCGAGTTGAAGATGCATTGACTTATCAATCAATGGCTTTTGAGGCATGGAATAATCAAGGAATGAAAACTTTCAATGCTGCAGATACTGGATTCGATAAAACAGCAATGCTAAAAGAAGTTATGGGAGGATATACTGCATCTGCTCCAAGTGGTGGAAGCGGCACAAGCGGACAATAATTAAACAGTGCGGGATGATTATATCCCGCTTTTTTATTTATAAAATACTGGAGAAAAACATGGAAATTAAAATCAAACAACTTAAAAAAACCGTTGAAGTCAAAGCTTCAATTAAAAATCTCAAGAAGAGTTATAAATTTGCCAAAAACATGGCCGAAGCAGAAGAAAAAATTAGTGAAGGAAACGATGAACTAGTCTTAGATTATCTTGATTCAATTATCGAATTTGTCTCTGATATCGCTAAACTCAGCAAAAAAGAAAAAGAAGAACTTGAAGAACTTGAAATGGAAGAGTTGATGGAAGTTGTTTCTTATATTGTTGCAAAATTGCAAGGCGCTTCTGACTCGGATATCAAAAAAGCCAAAGAAAATGGCGAAGTGGGTTTAGCCCAAGAGAGCGAATAATCAGCAATCATAATCACTTGTTAGAATTACAGCTATTCGAAAAAGATGTGATTCAAAATCTTCATTGGGATTTAAGCACAATTGGAGAACAGGAATATGAGGAATTGCTTGATGTCATGAGCGCAAATCCTGATAACAAAATGATGTCAGCTGAGGATTTAGCTGCTCAATGGAATTCGTTAATTTAAAAAGAAAGGAGGAATATATGGCAAAAGAAAAAGTAGCTGGGACTTTGGCCACTAATATCGGAGTTAATACTACTAATGCAGTAACCAGTATTGAAAGCCTTAAAAATTCAGTTAAAGATAGCACCAACGCTTGGAAACAGATGGAATCTCAAATGAAGCTGTCAGGAGATACTCTAGGTGCTTCTAAAGCTAAGTATGAGGGTTTGTCTGATTCTGTAAGTAAACAAAAATCAATGCTTGAGCGGCTAAAACAAGAGCAATCAGAAGTTAACCGTTCTACTTCTGATGGAGAGAAAGCTTATCAAAAATATGCTTCACAAATTACTCAAGCAGAAGTTAAGTTAACCGCCCTAAATGGTCAACAAGATAAAGCGAAACAAGCTTATGAGTACCAAAAATCAGGACTTGCAAAACTTAACGAGGAAGTTCAACATTCTAACAAGCTTACGGAAGAACGGGTAAAGCAACTCGAAGCGGAAGGAAAAACTGAAGAAGCCAACAAAGCCAAAATTGATGGATTAAAGTCAGCTCAAGAAAAATATTCTCAAATTTTAAAGATTCAAAAAACCGAATTGGAAAAACTAGGGGAATCAGGCGATAAGAACTCTAAGGCTTATAAACTTCAAGAAGTTCGTGTGGCGCAAATGTCCACAAAGGTTTCAGAAGCTACTCGAGATATAAAAAGGCTCAACGGAACTGAAATAAAACCTCGTACAGAGGGTATAGGTAATGTAAAGAGTCAGCTTAGAAGCCTTAATGATCTATTAGGTCGTACACATAGCCGTTTTAAAGATGTATTTTTAGGGAACATCTTAGCTAGTGGCGTAATCGGTGCGATTGGTGATATTAAGAGCAAATTTACTGGAGTTTTAGAAGCTGGCGTAGAGTATAACAAAGAAATGCAGAATTTATCGGTTTCTTTGAATAATTTTACAAATGGTAATCAAAAACTGAATGATTCTTTAGTTGATAATATCAAAAATTTGCGAGAAGAATCAGAATATTCCATTGATACATTAAGTCTTTTAACTAAAAAAACTTATGGATTAACAGGTTCGGCTGATGGCGCTAAAAAATTATCTGACGCTTTTGTTAATTTAGGTCGTGCAACTGGTAAATCTGATGATGCAATGCAAAACATTATCACTAAGTTTACTCAAATGAATGCAAGTGGTGAAATTACTTCTGGTTCAATTACCAAAATGGAAAAAACGCTACCTGGGTTCGCTAAAACATTATCCACGACAATGGGTGTCTCTCGCGATAAACTCAATGAATTAGCAAAAGACGGTAAGATTTCAATGTCTGATTTATCAAAGACAATTGAAAACATGAGTGCCGCTAAACCTAAAGGGCTTGAAAACTACCTCACTTCATTTGACGGATTTTCTGCTCACTTGCAAGAAAAATACCAAAGTTTATCTGGAAAAATCACAGAAGGTTTCTTTAAAACAAATAATAATTTCTTAAAAAACATGTCTAAATCTCTTGACGGAGAGGAAACGGAAAAGGCGTTTACTCATATCGGAGATAGTGCAAATAAAGCTGTCACAACTATTTCTAAAGCTTTTAGCTCCGTTTTTAAAGGAACTAAAAATCCATTAGCAGACTTTGCGAATGGACTAGCTAATGAAATCGATAAATTAGGGAACTTTATTTCTAAACATGCCAATGATATCAAAAACTTTTTTGGTATGGTAAAAGATTTAGGCGGTGCTGCATTTAAGTTAATCGGCGACACTCTAAAAACAGTTCTACCTTGGCTTGATAAGTTTGGAGAATTCGCTTCCAAGCACCCTCAAACGATTAAAGCTCTGGCAGTTTCAATTCTTAGTTTCAACATTGCACTTAAAGGGACTTTGGGAGTACTTAAAGGAGTTGAAAAATATGAAGCATTAAAAAAATTATTCGTAATTAAAGACGCTGAAAAGGGAACCAAAGCATTAACTGGTCTAGGTAAAGCTGCTATCGGTGTAGGAAAAGGTTTCAAAACAATGGGAACTTTCTTGTTAACAAATCCTATCGGTATTGCTATTACTGCTATCACTGCGTTAGGTATTGCCCTTTTTGAACTTTATAAACACAATAAAAAATTCCGTGAATTTGTTGATGGGATTATCAAAGCTGTCAAAGAGTTTGCATCTGAAGCTGTCAAGTGGTTCAAAAAAGCGTGGGAAGATGTTTCTAAAATATTCAATAGTTATGTAAAAGTAATTAAAAATGTCTTTAAACTCTTCATTGATTTCTTCACTGGTAACTGGAAAAATCTTGGGAAAGATTTGAAAAAAGTCTGGGACTCAATATGGAAGTATATTGAGTCAATTTTTGGTAAACAAGTTAACGGGATAAAAAAATCAGTTGAAAAAATAGGTAAAACTATTCTTGATACTCTTGCTAAAGCTTTAAAAGGCATAGGACGTGTACTTATTATTGCTTTGGCTCTTCCCGTTGGTATTGCAATGACTATCGCAAAACCACTTGTGAAACCATTGCAGAAAATTATCACTACGCTTATTAAGTGGATTCAATCAGCTTGGAAAACTCTAACGAGCTTTTTATATTCAATATGGACGCCTGTTCAAAAAACATGGACAAGCGTTTGGAAAAATATTAGTAAGTTTTTCAGTGATGTTTGGCATGGAATCCAAAAAACTCTTACTCCAATTATCAAGTGGTTGAGCGATACCATTTCATCGACTATTAATACTATTAGCAGTACTTGGAATAAGATTTGGGGTGGAATTAGTAGTTTCTTCGGTAAAATTTGGGATAACCTCACTAAAACTGGTAAGACTCAAGTCGATTCACTTTATAACTTAATTAAAGGACCTCTTGAAACAATCGGAAAGTTCTTTAGTAGTATTTGGGATGGTGTATCTACAGGCTTCTCTAAAATGTGGGATGGACTTGTTAAGTTTGCGAAATCAGGTATAAACGACGTTATCGGAGTTATAAATACTGGTATCGGCGGAATTAATGATGTCATTCATACATTTGGTGGCTCTAAAAACGCTATTAGTAAAGTACCTAAACTGGCGAACGGTACTAAAGGCGCACCTAAAGGGGTCGCATTAATTAACGATGCGCCAGGCGAACATTACCAAGAAGCTGTTATAGACAATTCAGGTCAAATGCATGTACTGGAAGGTCGGAACAGGCTTGTAAACTTCCAAGGTGGTGAAACAGTTGTCCCCGCTAACGCTATCCCTCATTTTGAAAACGGTACTCCAGATTGGTTAAGCTCAATTGGATCATGGATTAAAGATAAATGGGATGGCTTAACAGAAATGATTAAGCATCCTATTAAGACTTTAACTCACTTCATGACTAATGCTATATCAGGTATTAGTGGTTCTCCTTTAGTTACTTCTATAGCACCAGCTCTTGGTAATGGATTTGTCAATGCAATCGTTGACCCAATCAAGAAATTACTTGGTTCATTAAAGAAAAAATACGAAGATGACGGTGGCGGTTCTCAAGGTTCGCCATCTGGTTCCGGTGTTCAACGTTGGGCTGGACAAGTTAAACAGGCGCTTGCAGCTAACGGCTTGAGTACTAGCCAAGACATGATTGACCGTGTGCTTCGCCAAATCGCTTCTGAGTCAAGCGGTAATGAAAAAGCCATTCAAGGGAACATCGGGGATATTAACAATATCACTGGTGACCTTGCAAAAGGGTTGATGCAAACAATTTCAGCTACATTTAACGCATATAAATTCCCTGGCCATGGTGATATTTTTAATGGTTACGATAACTTATTAGCTGCTCTTAATTATGCTAAAAGCCGTTACGGTTCAAGTTTGTCATTCCTTGGGAATGGACATGGTTACGAAAATGGCGGACTGATTACCAGTCACGGTCTTTATGAAATAGGCGAAGGAAATAAGCCAGAAATGGTTATTCCTTTGTCTATTGAAAAAAATGCAAGAGCGAATCAATTGCTTGCGGAAGCTAATCAACGGATTAACGGTAATAGCTCAGCTAGTGAAAGTCAGGGGATTGATAGACTTATCATTATTGTTTCGAGAATTTTAGAACTATTGCAAAACGGAAAAGACACACCAACTATCTTGCAACTATTGCTTGATAAGAAAACAGTAGTAAGGGAACTTGTGCAACCGCTAGAGGACGAAATGAATGCAAGAAGTAGCTTGCGCAATATTATAAACGCAGGAAGGGGAGGAAATGGCATTTTCGGTTAATTTCAACGGAGTAGAGTTGTCAGGGATGGTTGATGGTTTCACTGCCATTACTAGGAATATCGGTTCTAGCTGGAACAATAGCACTAGAAACCGCTTAAGAATAGGGTCTGACTTCATTAATAGTTCTATCGGTTCTAAAAGCATTACAGTCAATTTTATTGCTAATGTTAAAAAAGACCGTTTTGTCACGACTAGAAACAATATTGCTTCTTTCTTGAATGTTACAGAACCAGCACCGCTTATTTTTGGAGATGACCCAAATAAAGTATGGTATGCAGTGCCAGACGGAACGCCTACACTAGATGAATCATCTTTTTATCAAGCTATAGGTTCAATCACATTCCTAGTCCCAGAAGGTCACGCCTATTCGACATATACTAATGTTTTAAACTCAGATAATTCAGGGGGAGTTGATGGTTCTATCACTCCTAATTCTGACGGTTCTGTTGATGTAACAATCAACAATCAAGGAACACTTCCAGCTTGGATTAATCTCACATTAACAAATAATCATGAAAACGGCTATTTCGGAATCGCTGGAGTAAATGGAGCGCTTGAAATTGGTAAGCGTGAAGAAGTTGATGGTGTCTTCCTCCATAACAGTGAAATTCTATATGATTCCGATAATGATAATCAGTTTTCTAAACTGGTTGATGTCAAAGGATTACCTAATCCACAAGTGGCTTCTATTGGTGGAGTTTGCGACACAAACGGGCAACTCGGATATAGAACAGTAACGAACAACTGGCAAGGGCAAACAATTACGACTACCGGTCTTAAAGTAACTGACTTCGGTTCGGCGACTACTGGACTACGTGGCGGAATGAAATGTTTAACCTTACCCGCTGATTCAAATGGACAACTTGGCTCTGTTAATTTCTACGCTTGGATGAGATTTCTTGAATGGGCGGGTACAAACGGCCAAACAGGAGTTACGCAAGTGATGTTTACAGACGCAAATGATGTCTTCTTAGCTGGTTATGGGATTGTAAAAATTGACATGACAGGAAATAAAGGCGCTGCTAAGTTTTGGGTCGGTGGCAACAATCCTAGAGAGTGGCAATCAATGCCATTTACTATGAACAATGGGGAGAATGCAAAAGACCCAGAAAATAATGTGATGTTCAATAACAGAACAGGTAGCGCTGACTTCGTTAAGAATGGCGGTGCTTTCAGCTTCTATTGGCGGAACAGCAGAAAGACAATCCAAATCCCAGAGCTTGCTAATTCTGCCATTGCAAAGGTCTATTTCTTCATTGGCGACTGGATTGGAAATAAAAATGGCATGGTCTCAAATATGCAATTAAGGCGATTCTGGTGCAGGAAAGATAATGTTCAGAAATGGGACGATTTACCAAATCGCTATAAGAAAGGCTCAGCTATTTCTGTCACGATGGCTGACGGTGGAGTAACTATTGACGGTATCTCATCCATTACTGAAACTGTAACAGGAACAGATCCGTTCAGCATTCCACCAGGCATTAGCAAGCTTAAAATCATTCAATCGTCTTGGAATACCACGCCACCAGATGTTCAAATCACTTGGCAAGAAAGGATACTTTAATGCTAATTAATGTTTTAGATTCACAATTACGAAAAGTAGCCATGTTAAGCAATGACGTTCCAGGGCTGCCTAACTACTATAATGATGAGTTTCACGACTACCTAGACCAAGGAGCTACCACTCATAAATTTACAGTCTCAAAAATAATCAATAATAAGCTTCAGGATTACGTTCAGTTCTTAAACCATCAAAGCTATTTCAGCTTTAGAAAAAACGGTAAAGACTATCTGATGTCTCCCGCATCGTCCCAAGCAGTGCATGAGACCAGTTCAGAAATATCATTTGTTTGCGTCTCACTTGATAGAGAACTGATGAACGAGATGTCTAATCCACTTGCTAATACTGCAAGTCATAATATCCAATGGTACTTTGACACCATGGGGCTTATCTCACGCACTCAAATTACGAT
>NZ_WITJ01000024.1 GCF_009601015.1 Lactococcus hircilactis | reverse complement strand
AAATTAGAGATGATACTTTTAGCGTATTCTTTACTGTTAAAATCAGCTAAATCACTGGAACCAGAGACTTTAAGATATTCTATCGGGTATCAAGTCATGGCTAAATAATCAACTAGCAATTCGGGTAGGTTATATATTTTTAGAAAATGGTACCAATGCTCAAACAAAAAATAGGATAAACGACATCATTTTGTTGCGCAATTATTTATTTCACTTCACACCGTTAAATTTATATCTGGTTTACGCTGTGGGAAAACAGGGACGGCTTAACAACCGTTTTAGAATTAAGGTTGTAAATTTTATATTAAGTTTAAAGTCCGACGGTAAGATATTTAGTCAGTTAAAAGAAATGATTATCCATTCTAACAACTTCATAAAAATAAAAAACAGTCAACAAAGTGACTGATAAACCATTTAAGAGTTTTTCCAGTGAGCCGTGACATGCAGGACTCAAATCGATTAACTAAATTATAACAGTCCATCATATATTTGTCAAAAATAATCACGCGTAAATCACTTTTTAAGCTAATTTATATGATTTAACTGACTAAAAACAGTAAAATGTTACGACTTCCCAAGTCAATTTCTGCAAACATTTGCCAACAGTTAACAAGGGCACTTTGAAGTTACCCTGTTAAAATTATTATTGGTGTACCTATAGGTACGCCTGTTTGTCAAGGTATCATTGAGATGAAGATTTCACCAGCGTACTTTCAGGTACGGAGGTTACCCCTCAAAGTTACCCCACACCCGACGTGATGTCGGTATAGGTTTTTGCCACAAGTGGCAAAAAAGAGTTATTTAAACTCTTAGGAGATAAAAATGAAACAATCAAAAACAAAAATTTATGACATTATCTCATGGATTTCTTTAGTAGCTATACTTTCTATAATACTGTTGATGGCTCTGCTTAACCTAAACCAACATGTAGCGACTTTTATGGCAGCGATTTTAATTTTGTTTTGTATCATAGCATCTATAAGTTCATCTTTCGTCTATAAAGAGCTATATGAATATGATAAAACCTCTTTATTTATACCAAGAAGGTTTGGTATTGGTTGGTCTATCAACCCTAACTCCCCAATAGGTAGAGCCATTTGGTTTATTGTCGTAGCCTTACTTGTAGTGCTATTTATATGGGTATTGATTCTATCTTTATTTTAAACCTTTAAGTGACCTAACCATAACCCAGCAACAAGTTGATTTTCTGCCAACAATTGCCAACAATTAGCAAGTATTTTTTTGTGGTTGTCATTTGGTTGCGGAATGGTTGACGGTTTGATGATTTCCCCACTCTTATGGGGAATAACTACATGTAAATTTTGTATGTTGTCATTTCAAATGCCAGCTTTCTGCGTAGTTGTAACTACGGTGGTTCAAATTGTTATGGGTGTACCTTCAGGTACGCTTGTTCACACCCGACGTGATGTCGGTATAGCTTTCTGCCACAAGTGGCAAAAACGAAATTTTCGTGGTTGTCCTAAGGGGGGTCGTGATTCGCGACTTGCTAGGTAGTAACGATCCGTTCCTCCCTAAGCACAGTCATAATTGTCGGATACATTATCACAATTCACTCGATAATGGTTTAATCCTGAAAATAAAAAAAGCGCCCTAGTTTGAAATAGGACGCTTAATGCAAAACTTCATGAAAAGTTTATTTTTGGAATAAATACAGTGTAGCTAATAAATCTTAAACTAAACAAAAAGCCACTCCAAAGAGTAACTTTATACTTGAAAGTAATGACATCTCAAAATCATTATACTTTCATCTTACACCTTTTTTGTATTGGTTTTCAAATTAGAAAATAACAACATACTCATTACATTTTTTATTAAACTACCGATTCTGTTGCGAAGTTTTTTAATTTCCTGTATTTATTGTAAAATGTAAGAAAAAAGAGAAGTTGGAAAATTTGCAGGAACAAATCAAAGACCAAAAAAGGAT
This sequence comes from Lactococcus hircilactis, assembly GCF_009601015.1. Taxonomy (GTDB): domain Bacteria; phylum Bacillota; class Bacilli; order Lactobacillales; family Streptococcaceae; genus Lactococcus; species Lactococcus hircilactis. The sequence goes on along the minus strand of NZ_WITJ01000024.1, from coordinate 18,587 downwards.
AGAAGAACAAGAAAAACAAAGAAAATGGTGGGGACTATGGCGAAAATAGATGATTCAGTTAAAAAGAAAGTTCCAGAATTGCGATTTAAAGGATTCACGGATGATTGGGGAGAGCGTAAGTTGGGTGATGCGGTTAGTATATCAAGTGGAGTCACGGGTGACGCAACACTTCAAGATGGCAAATATAGACTTACACGCATCGAAAGTATTTCGCAAGGAATGTTGAATGTTGCGAGGTTAGGATTCACGAATGAGAAACCAGACCAGAAGTATCTTCTAAATTTGGGCGATATTCTTTACAGCAATATCAACTCATTGAGTCACATTGGAAAGGTGGCTTTAGTTGATACGACGGGGATTTATCACGGAATTAATCTCTTGCGATTCCAAATGCGCAATGGCGTTGATTCGGAATTTTTATTTCAGAGACTAAACACGATGCCAATGAAAAATTGGGCAGTTTCGCACGCGAATCCCGCAGTCAGCCAAGCAAGCATCAATCAAACGGAATTAAGTAAACAGCCAATTTCGTTGCCAACACTAACTGAGCAACAACAGATTGGTAATTTTTTCAAGGAAATTGACAACATTATCGATCTTCATCAACGTAAGTTAGATTTATTGAAAGAGCAGAAAAAAGGCTACTTGCAAAAAATGTTCCCTAAAAATGGGGCCAAAGTTCCTGAATTGCGATTTGCGGGGTTTGTTGACGCTTGGGAAGAGCGTAAGTTTTCAGACTTCACTAAATTGTCACAGGGACTACAAATAGCTATATCTGATAGATTTACAGAAGCTGGACCAAATAAAGAATTTTACATTACTAATGAATTTTTAAATCATAACAATACAAAAAAATATTATATTGAAAATCCTTCAAAAAATGTAATCGCTAATACAAATGATATTTTAATGACACGAACAGGAAACACAGGGAAAGTAGTTACTAACACAAAAGGAGCATTTCATAATAATTTTTTTAAGATAGATTATGATCCCAAAAAAATATCAAAATTATTTTTATATTTCTTACTAACATCAATACCTATACAAAAAGAAATCTTAATACGAGCAGGTACTTCTACAATTCCAGATTTAAACCATAAAGATTTTTATAAAATAAAAGTTTATTTACCAGTATTTGAAGAACAACAAAAAATCGGGTCATTCTTCAAACAGTTAGACGAGACTATCGATCTTCATCAACGTAAGCTAGATCTGCTCAAAGAACAGAAAAAAGGCTTTTTACAAAAGATGTTCGTTTAGGGACTATATTAGATAATAACCCCAATACGTGCAAACCTGAACCACGTTAAAAGCTGAATGCCATTCTGTCAGTAGTTATACCAAACAAAAGGCTCTATGGATCTGTTTATCTATCATTTTCTATATCTCATCTCTTATATAGTTGTTACCCTTGATACCTTACTGTTACTATTCTTTTTTAGAACGGTAACACCTTAAACCCCTTATTTATATAGGTTTATAATACTTTGTTACTCTTGTTACCTTAAAATATACTAAGTTAGATATAATTTAATTAAATAAATTAACTGGTTAACTTTCTTTCGTGTCTTCAGTCCTCTCAATGCCTTGCCTGACAATAGAACAGGAAAAGAAGAATATGAAAATAAAAGAAATTACAAAAAAAGACGGCACAAAGGTGTACCGCATTAATGTATATCTTGGTGTTGACAGTCTAACAGGTAAGCAAGTACGTTCAAGTGTAACTGCCAAAAGTAGGAAGATGTGTGAGACTAAAGCACATCAAGCTATAAACAATTTTATCAGTAATGGGTCAACAATTGCAAGAGAAAAGGTCATCTTTAATACCTTTGATAAGTTAGCACTATCATGGTTTGAGAGTTATAAGCTTACTGTTAAATCCAATAGCATACGTGTAACAAATAATTATTTAAAGGTCTATCTATTACCTGAGCTTGGTGTATATCGGGTGGATAGAATAACGCCAATGTTATTACAAGAAATTGTCAATAAGTGGGCTAAAAATGCTAATACGGCTAAAATAATCAATGGTAAACGTGAGCGGGGAAAGTGTAAAGATTATAAACTACTACTCAATCTTATTAAAAGAATTCTTGATTACGGTATGCAATTAGGTGCTATTACTGACAATCCAGCGCTTAAAGTATTTCCACCAAAATTAAAAACTCGTGCCATTAAGAAGATAAAATATTTTGATAACAGTGAGTTAAAAAAGTTTTTATGTTATCTTGATACTTTAGAGCTAACGCCTGACAATGTGAGACGAACTACCTTATATCGCTTCTTGATTGCCACTGGTTTAAGAGTTGGGGAGGCTTTGGCACTCTCTTGGTATGACATTGATTTTAATGAACAGACGGTTATCATAAATAAAACAATCGTACAAACATTAACAGAGCGTGACAAGATACAAAAAAGTGCTAAAACGAGAGAAAGTAATCGTATTGTCTCTTTGGATAGTAACACATCAACCCTTTTAAAAAACTGGAAGAAAGTTCAGAATAAAAGAACGCTTAGTCTTGTGGATACTTTGATTTTTTCTTATGAGAATCATAACTATACGTATGCAAGGGAAATTCAAATCTTAACAAAACACTTCGCGAGTGCTTGTGTTCCTAACATTGGCTTTCATGGTTTCCGTCATACGCATGCCAGTTTATTGATGAATAATGACGTAAATCCTAAAGAGATTCAAATTAGATTGGGTCATGCGGACTATGCGATCACAATGAATACATACAGCCATCTTGCCAAAGATAAGAAAAAAGACACTGCTGAAAAGTTCAGCAATATCTTAAAAGCATTATGATTTTTTTGGACGAACGTAACAAATTGCGTTAAAAATAATGAATATAATGTTAAGGAAGTCCTATTTATAAGGATTCTCAGCTTTATTTTTTTCATCACTTTATTATAACATATCCTTTTAGATACAAAAATCAAAAAAACGCTAGCTCACGTCAGCGTTTGATCACTCATAAATTTCAAAATTACAGTAAAATGGATTTCAGCTTTTTTTATTTGAAATTCTTAAAATCGTACGTTTGGCATCCGTTTCAATCGAAGGAAGTTGAATTTTACTGATTTTTGCAGCATTAAAAATCTCTTCCCCACCAGTTCCTGCACATTCACCAAACCCTATTAGTTTCAAAAGTCTTGCAATCATTACATTTCCAGCTTTTGACTCCTCAGTTGTAAAGAAATTTTCAACTGGAATTTTCATCATCCCAGCATTGATAAATTCAAAATCATGCCACGAAATATTAATCATTTCATGTTCTGGTGAAAAATAATCCGTGTGCATGATTAAATTTAACAAAGCTTCACGCAAAATTAATTTCAACAATTCATCCACTTCAACTTGAAGTGGATATTCGTCAACAATAAATCCATTATCAGGAACACTTTTGAGATAATTGTAACTCAAAATAAAAAATTGATAAACGTTCAAATGATCCGTAAATGTGGAAATTCTTGTGCGCCAGCGTTCTTGTGATCTTCTGTCAAATAAATCCATTTGAAAATGAGGAAATGTTTGAAGAATAGCAAGATGCTTTCCTAAAAATAATAATCCCCCAATCGTTACCCCTTTTGTTCCTGTATTTCGATTGATTGCAATCACCCCAACTTCTTCGAGAAATTCTGCTGAAGATAATTTTTCATAATGTTCAAATTTGGGATTTCCCTCTACTCTTCGACGAAAGTCATCAATTGATGATTTATCCAAATCATCAATTGAGTAATGCGTTAATACATCCATATCGGTATTATCATTTGATTTTGAGACTTGTTCAATAAGTTGTTCGATAGTCATATTCTTTTGAGCCTTCTTTTTATTTTTTCGTTCACCAGTCCTAAAAATAGGAGTTTTTGTATGTTTTAGACTTTTTTATTATAACACAATTTGAATCCTTTTGACTTATTTATTAGCTTAAAAAAATACTGGTAATAAGAAGAATACCAGCCCTTCTGTTGAAAAATATGCTATAATTATTTTGCATGGACGTGAAATGCAAAAAATGCTTTAAATAATATTTTTTTAGCATTCATGTCAGCGAGCCCTATTGAGTTTGGGCATGATTTGATTCATAAAATATTAAAAATCCTTTGGTTTAGGATTGATTATAGAAAGACATCTTATGACATTAACACAAGAATTTGATACGATTGCAGCCATCTCTACTCCTCTTGGTGAGGGAGCGATTTCTATTGTTCGACTTTCTGGCGCTAACGCATTAAAAATTGCTGGAGAAGTTTTTAGAGGAAAAAATTTAGAGGAGGTAGCCTCTCACACGATCAACTATGGTCATGTTTTTGATCAGGATACGCTTCTTGATGAAGTGATGGTTTCAGTGATGCGTGCGCCAAAGACCTTTACTCGTGAGGATATTGTCGAAATAAATACCCATGGTGGTATTGCTGTGACACAAGAAATCTTACAAGTCCTTCTCCGACACGGAGCACGGCTTGCTGAGCCTGGGGAATTTACAAAACGCGCGTTTTTAAATGGTCGGATGGATTTAGCACAAGCAGAATCTGTGATGGATTTAATTCGAGCGAAAACAGATAAGGCGGCAAATATTGCTGTAAAACAGCTCAACGGAAGTCTGTCAGTACTGATCAACTCGATTCGACAAGAAATTTTGGAAGCTTTGGCACAAGTTGAGGTCAATATTGACTATCCTGAATACGACGATGTTGAAACAATGACATCGCAGATGCTCATTGAAAAAACAGCTCATTTCCAAGCGCTTTTAACTCATCTACTGGCTACTGCAAAGCGAGGAAAAATTTTACGTGAGGGTTTGAAAACAGCAATCATTGGTCGGCCAAACGTTGGAAAATCAAGCCTGCTCAATCAACTTTTGAGAGAAGAAAAAGCGATTGTGACCGATATTGCTGGGACAACACGTGATGTTATCACTGAATTTGCAAATATCGGTGGTGTCCCTCTTGAGCTGATTGACACTGCTGGTATTCGTGAGACCGAGGATATTGTCGAAAAAATAGGTGTTGAACGCTCTGTCAAAACTTTGAAAGAAGCCGATTTGATTTTGCTGGTTTTAGATGCTTCGTCAGCACTGACAAAAAAAGATGTGGAACTTCTAAAACTTTCTACATCAAGTCATCGCATCATTTTACTCAACAAAACAGACCTTCCCGAAAAAATTGAATGGAATCAGTTACCTGAAGGTTTCATCCGAATTTCCGCTTTGAACAACGAGAATCTTGACGCTGTTGAAGAAAAAATTAACGCCCTCTTTTTTGCTGGAAGTATGGATGCAAAAGACGCTACAGTATTGTCCAACGCACGTCATATTGGACTTGTAGAAAAAGCGCTAGCAGCACTGACAGAGGCAAATGCAGGCTTAGCGGCTGGTCTTCCTGTTGATTTGGTGCAGGTCGATATCACGCGCTGCTGGCAGATTTTGGGTGAAATTACAGGCGAAGCTGCACCTGATGAGCTAATCACTCAACTTTTCTCACAATTCTGCTTAGGAAAATAAAAACACAAAAGCGTTAAACAACGCTTTTTTTCATCTAAAATATTTGACTATATACCCATATAGGTATATAATTTAATCATCATACTTAATCTGGAGAAAAAAATGAAATCTGTCAGCATTACAGCACTTAAAACAGCAATAAAAAATGACTCCTGCATCATTGACGTGCGAGAAAATTTTGAATACAACATGGGGCATGTCCCCACTGCAAAAAATATTCCACTGAGTGAACTTGAAGCACGTTTTCAAGAAATCACCCCTGGAAGTTATCTCATTTGTCAATCTGGACATCGCTCAATGACCGCATGTGATTACCTCGCTTCACAACACATTGAAGTCATCAATGTGATTGGCGGCACAAGTGCGTGGGATCTTCCCTTAGAGCAATAAATAGGGAGACGCATCAAAGGTTGACACGCTTGTCAATCAAATTGACACTATTGATTCATTTCTGTCAGTACTGACAGAAAATAAAAGAGAGGAAACGATTCAATGTCAAAAAAATATCTCATTATTGGTGGTGTTGCTGGTGGCATGTCTGCTGCGACCCGTTTACGCCGTTTACAAGAAGATGCAGAAATTATCGTATTTGAAAAAGGACCTTATGTTTCTTTTGCAAACTGCGGACTCCCTTATTATATTGGCGGAGAAATTGACCAACGCGAAAAACTCATTGTTCAACACTCAGAAGCACTCAAAAAGCGCTTCAATCTTGATATTCGTGAGAACTCAGAAGTCATCGAAATTAGACCAAACTCCCATGAAATTCTTGTCAGTACTGACAAAAAAGTTTACACTGAAAAATATGATCAATTAATCCTATCCACTGGTGCAAAACCCGTGATTCCAAAGATTGAAGGATTAAAAGAAGCTGAAAATGCGTTTACACTGAGAAATATCCCTGATGCAGATCAAATCACAGCCTATCTGAACACGCACAAAGTCAAATCCGCTGTCATTTTAGGTGCAGGATTCATTGGTATTGAAATGGCAGAAAATCTCGAAAAAAGAGGCATCAAAGTAACGATAATTGAGCGCTCCAATCACATTCTTCCCACACTAGATCCTGAGATGGCGATAGATGTTCAAACAGAGTTGGAAAATAACGGCTTAACCCTCGTACTTGGACATTCTGTTGTGAACGTTTCAAAAGATCGTGTTTATCTGGACGATAAAAACGAAATTTCTTCTGATTTGATCCTCCTCTCCACTGGAATTCAGCCTGAGACTCCTCTTGCTAAACGCGCTGGTGTAGCCCTAGGTTTACACGACGCAATTCTTGTTGACGAAAATTACGAAACTTCGATTCAAGATATTTTTGCAGTAGGAGATGCCATTGTTGTCAACAATCAAATCTCAAATCAAGATAGTCTGATTTCACTTGCAAGTCCAGCAAATCGCCAAGGACGTCAAGTTGCTGATGTCCTCTCTGGATTGCCGCTAAAGAATAAGGGAAGCATTGGAACTGCAATTGTGCGTGCGTTTAATTCCGTTGCAGCTTCAACAGGATTATCTGAGAAAACCGTCCAAAACCTTGGCCTACATCACAAAGTCATCCACATTACAGCCAATGATCATGCAGGATATTATCCAAATCATCACGCCATGCTTTTAAAACTCATTTTCAATCCTGAAACAGGAGAAATATTTGGCGCTCAAGCTGTTGGAAAAAGTGGCGTGGATAAACGCATTGATGTGCTTTCAACTGCGATAAAAGCAGGACTTACGATATTTGATCTCCCTGAGCTTGAGCTCTCTTATGCCCCGCCTTTTGGATCAGCAAAAGATCCCGTCAACATGATCGGCTATGCTGCAATGAATCTTTCGATGGGACTATCTGATAATCTTCAATGGCATGAACTCGCTCAAGCAATCGCAAATAAAAAGCAGATTTTAGATGTCAGAAATCCAAGCGAAATCAAAAAAGGTGCCTTTAAAAATGCCATCAACATCCCACTAGATGAACTCCGCCAACGTCTTCATGAACTTAATCAAAATCAAGCGTATATCGTTAGTTGTCAATCTGGTTTACGCTCTTATCAGGCCGAAAGAATCTTAAAAGCTGCAGGATTTATTGTTCAAAACCTTGATGGTGCCTATGGTCTTTACTCCAAAATGAGCACGGAATTACTTGCTTAACCTTAGAAAGAGTCAACTAACATAACAATGGAAAATTACGATAAAAAAATGATGAATCGTCTCAAAAGAGCAGACGGTCAACTCCACGCTGTCATTCGGATGATGGAAGAAAATAAAGACTGCTTCACTGTCGTTACACAACTTACTGCAGCGCGCTCAGGACTTGATAATCTGATCGGTTTGATTGTCGCAGAAAATCTCAAAACTTGTCTGTCTTCTCATGAAAGTGAGCTTGAAAAAGAAGAAAAAATCAATCAAGCCATTCAAATGATTATCAAAAAATAAAAAAGAGCTTATGCTCCATATCCATATAATTTCCGAATCATTTCATGTGCTTGAGTTTTTGTGAGCGCATGATTTTTTATAAAAATCCATTCACAAACGGATAAAAGAATAGATAAACAGTGTTCTGAAAGCAACTCCATCGGAAGCTCTGTTTTGGGAACATCATGTTTTGAGATGAGCTGAGAGGACAATCGACGTAAATAATTTCTAGCACTGCTTTGCACATAACCATCCAAAGTATTAGATTTAATCACCGCTTTGACAGAAGAAAGATGAGATAAAATGAGATCATAAATTCGATCAAAATGGTCATACAAATCCTCTAAAGACGCAGTAAAAGGACGATTTTCTTGAATGATTTCATCTGCAAAAGTGGACCAAATATAATCTAATAAATCGTATTTATCTGAAAAATAATTATAAAATGTCGAGCGAGGATAATTTGATTGTTCACAAATGAGTCGGACGGAAATCTGCTCAAAAGCCTTTGTTTGAAGCAAATCCAAAAATGTCTGAGAGATATTTTTTAACACACGTTCTTGTCCGCGATGGACTTTTTGAGTTGGATCATACTTCATTACAACACTCCGATCATTCTTTCAATTTTTCACAAGGATGGACATTTTTTTATTTCTGTACATTTATGGACAAAAGAGAAAAAATGAGACTATTTTCTCCTCCAAAAGTATTGTAACATGGAAATTGAGTTAGGACAAGTGCCTAAAAAACAACTCATACAAAAGGAAATTTTCAAATGAAAACAATCATGATTACAGGAGGCACTTCTGGTGTGGGAAAAGCCATCGCAAAAAATCTCGCAAGCATTGACGGAAGTGAAATTATTCTCGTTGGACGAAACGAAAAAAAAGCACAACATGCAACTTTAGAAATTCAAAATTTGACAGGAAATCACAAGATTTCCTACTTGTTAGCTGATTTATCTGATCAAAAAGCGCTCCAAAATGTAGCAAAAATATTTGACGACACGCATGATCAATTGGATGTTCTAATTCATAGTGCAGGAGTTTTTCCACAAACCAAAAAAGAGAACATTGAAGTTAATTTACGAAGCCACTATCAGCTGACACATGCCCTTTTACCCGCCTTATCAAAAAGTAAAAATGCTCAAATCTTCATCATTACAGGACAGCCCAAAGCAATTCAGTGCGGAGTGATTTCTGAGCATCAAGAAACACTGCTGCAGCGTGGGTTGTGGCTTTTAACCCATAAAACGTTGCTTGTGAAGTGGTTAGCTGAAGAATTAAATCCAACTGCCATCACAGTCAACGCTCTCTTTGCAGGAGATGTTAAATCAGATCTTATGCCTTGGACACAAACACTCAAAAATCAAGACGTTTCCATCGCCAAACCTTTAATTACCTCCGCACAGTACCAAGGGCTCACAGGTCAATTTTTTGATCAATACGGGATGGTGGTTAAATTATCTGATGAAAAATATAATGCCACGCGCGCAAAACAGCTCTTGAGTGAGTATATCAACTTTTAAACTAAGCATTACTAATATCAAAAGTTACACATTTTTTAAAGTCACTTTTGTGATAATGAAAATATGAAAACAATTTTTTTGATTTCCAAAAACTAACAATTACAACTTTAATAGCCACCTTATAACTTCTGAATGAGCATAAGAAACTTGAAAACACAGGATTCGGACACGCTCACAAGAAAAGAAAAACATCCTGTTTTCTAACAAGATGTTTTATAAGATGCGGTGGAAGGGACTTGAACCCTTACAGCCTAAAGCGGCCACAGGATCCTTAATCCTGCGCGTCTGCCAATTCCGCCACCACCGCAAAAACAGTACTTAAATAGTATATCACTTCAAGTCCTGTTCGTCAAGCAAAAGTTAATATTAAATCAGATGAATCTTAAAGCAGTCGAAAAAACTTCCTGATTTTCTAATCGCCGTCTTGTTTTTTTCACACTCATTACTTTAATCAAAACCACCTTCAATTTCAATCTGAGCAATTAATTTTTTGTGTTCTGGCTGATCAGCGGTCTTAAAAATTTCAATCGCTTCTTTACGTGCAACTTCCAAAATATTATAATCAACAACCAAATCAGCAACTGAAAATTCTGGAATTCCAGATTGACGCACCCCAAAAATCTCACCTGAACCACGCATTTTTAGATCTTCTTCTGCTAATTTAAAACCGTTTTGAGTTTGTGTCATGATTTTCATCCGTTGTTTTGCACTGTCTGATTTTGGATTGGCCACAAGGATCGTATAGGATTTTTTGCTCCCCCGACCAACACGACCGCGAAGCTGATGAAGCTGAGAGAGTCCAAAACGATCCGCATCCATAATTACCATAATCGTCGCATTGGGCACATCAACGCCGACTTCAATCACTGTAGTGGAAACTAGAATATCTATTTTCTGCGCCTTAAACTCTTGCATCACGTGATCTTTTTCATCCGTTTTCATTTTTCCGTGCAACAAACCAATGTGGACAGAGGATCCAAAATAACTTGTAAGTTCTTCATATAAAGCGACGGCATTTTTTAAATCAAGCACTTCTGACTCTTCAATTAAAGGCGAAATGAAATAGACTTGTGCATTTTGTTCACATTCACTTTTGATCCATTTGAGTACTTCTGAAAATTGTTCATGTTTGACCCAGCGTGTTGTAATCGGCTGGCGCCCTTTTGGAAGTTCATCAATCACTGAAACTTCCATATCCCCAAACGCTGTAATCGCAAGCGTTCTTGGAATCGGAGTTGCGGTCATCATCAAAACATCAGGATTTTGCCCTTTTTCGCGAAAGCGCTTCCGTTGATTCACCCCAAAACGATGTTGCTCATCCGTCACAACCAAGCCTAATCTGTAATATTCTACATCGCTTTGAATTAAAGCATGTGTGCCAACAATCATATGCGTGCGTCCTTTTTCAATGTCTTCAAGCACTTGTCGCTTTTGTGCAACCTTTAAACCACTCACAAGTAAAGCGATGTTCAATTCAGGAAAAAGTTGTCGCAAATTTGTGACGTGTTGTCGTGCTAAAATCTCTGTTGGAACCATAATCGCTGCTTGATAATTCGCTAAGCACGCGGCATACATGGCAAGACTTGCAACAATTGTCTTGCCAGATCCTACGTCTCCTTGCAGCAGACGATTCATGTGAAATGGACTTTTCATGTCTGACAAAATTTCTGTCAGTGCTGACAGCTGTGCTTGCGTCAATTCATAGGGAAGAGTTGCCCTTTTTTCTGAGACTTCTGAGTCCTTAAAATTAATTTGTACTCCAGTTTTGCCTGTTTTTTCTTTATTTTTCAGCGCTTGAAGCTTCATCTGAAAGAAGAATAATTCTTCAAACTTCACACGTCTGAGCGCTTGCTTATGCTCGTTCATATCCTTTGGAAAATGCATTGCACGCACTGCTGCATTGCGACGCATCAAACGATATTTTTTCATCAGGGAGTCCGGCAAATTTTCTTTTAACTGCTCACACAGCCCTTCTTCTATCACTTGCTGAATCGCTTTAACCAACGCTGCCTGTTTCAAACCAGCAACAAGATGATACACTGGCTCATATCCCAGCTCATTTTCATTTTTGTCAGTACTGACAATCATTTTAAGTCCAATCAATTGCTGCTTTTTTAATTCCCATTTCCCATACACCGCAATTTCTTTACCCACTTCAACTCGATCAGCTAAATAAGGTTGATTAAAAAAACTAATGCCAACAACCGCTTCTCCTTGTTTAATTTTAAATGTCAATCGATTTTTTCGCGCCCCAAAATACTGAACATTTGCAGGTGTTACGACTGTTCCTGAAATCGTCGCTTTCTCCCCATCAAGGAGGTCAAAAACACTCCGACTTGCAAAATCTTCATAACGAAAAGGAAAATAAAGCAATAAATCCTGTAATGTGAAAATTCCTAATTTGTTGAAATTTTCAGCTGATTTCGGACCAACACCGACCAAAAATTGAATATTATCTTCTAAGTTCATACATTAATTATACCAGTTGTCCACGCAAATGGGATAAAAAGAAAAGAAAAAAGAGAACTTTTACTTTTCTCCTTTTAGCACGTCCAAACATTCAGCTTTAAAAAACCCTCGCGCACTTTGAGGGAAAAAGAAAGATTTGATCATTTTTTAAACATTTTCAATCAAAAATCATCAGCATGGTCATTGATCCTTTAATATTTCGCTCTAAACTCTCAATCTCTTCGCGATTATTATAAAGTAAACTATAAAATTCTCTCAAACCTGGTGAAAGTTTTAACGCCATCGCTTCTGCATTCATTTTAACCAACAAATCCATCAAAGTTTCGCGCCAATTTTCACCATTCTGAATTTTTTCTTTCGCACGAAAAAGCATTAATTGATCTTCTTTCCGAATATTTCTTATTCTACTATAACAATCTATTTTTTTATAAAATGCTTGTTCACCTTCTTCAATAATTTGCATCGTAAGCCCTTTCTCATCTCATATATTATAATATGAAACGCGTAAAAAGACAATTAAAAGCAGATTTTTTTCAATTCTTCGTTCATTATTTTTTGCACATCAAAAAAAATCTCCCAAATTCTCCTTCAAATTCAATAAATCAAACACTGATCAACAAATGAATCACTAAAAAAATCATAGAAATAGAGAATAAAAAAACATCAAAATGTTTTCATTTCGATGTTTTCTCATTTGACACAAATTATTTTGCGATTGAAGCGAAATATTCAAGTGTACGAACAAGTTGTGAAGTGTATGACATTTCATTATCGTACCAAGCAACTGTTTTAACAAGTTGGAAATCTCCAGCAGTTGTAACTTCAGTTTGAGTTGGGTCAAAGATTGAACCGTGGCTTTCACCGATGATGTCACGTGAAACGATTTGGTCAGCATTGTAACCGAATGATTCGTTTTCTGCTGCTTTCATTGCTGCATTAACTTCATCAACAGTTACTTTTTTGTCAAGGATTGAAACAAGTTCAGTCAATGATCCTGTTGGTGATGGAACACGTTGAGCGTGACCTTGAAGTTTACCGTTCAATTCAGGGATAACAAGACCGATTGCTTTAGCAGCACCAGTTGAGTTAGGAACGATGTTTTCAGCAGCTGCACGTGCGCGACGGAAGTCACCTTTACGGTGTGGGCCGTCAAGGAGCATTTGGTCACCAGTGTAACTGTGGATTGTAGTCATTGTACCAACTTCAATACCGAATGCTTTGTTCAAAGCATCAGCCATTGGAGCAAGACAGTTTGTTGTACATGAAGCACCAGAAATTACTGTTTCAGTACCATCAAGTTCAGTGTGGTTAGTGTTGAAAACGATAGTTTTAACGTCGTTTCCGCCAGGTGCTGTGATAACAACTTTCTTAGCTCCGCCATTAGCGTGCAAGTGTTTTTCAGCAGCAGCTTTAGAAGCGAAGAAACCAGTTGCTTCAAGAACGATTTCTACACCAGCTGAAGCCCAGTCGATTTGTTCAGGATCGCGTTCTTGAGTAACACGGATGAATTTACCGTTAACGTTGAATCCACCTTCAGCAACTTCAACAGTACCGTCGAATTTACCTTGAGTTGAATCATATTTCAACAAGTGAGCAAGCATTGCTGGATCTGTAAGATCGTTAATTGCAGCAACTTCTACACCTTCAACATTTTCGATACGACGCAAAGCAAGACGACCGATACGTCCGAAACCGTTAATACCAACTTTAACTACCATGAGTAGTTTCCTCCTTATAGGATTTTAGATTTTATAAAGCACATCGCTTTAAATTGACTAAGTTAATTATTTAACTTACATTTATTATTTTATCACTTTTTGAAATTATTGCAAGGGAAAATTATTCAAAAATCCACTCGTAAAGCGGATACAGCAGTATAAACAAAATGAAAATGATTACATTTTTTTATCAAGAAATGCTGACTTCATGATTCCACCACCTTTTTTAAAGATTTTAAGATTAATTTTCAAAAACTTTAGTTTAAAATAAAAAAATTCCTTTTTTAAAGAAGCATTTCTTTTATTTTCCAAATAATCTGGAAAAGAAACCTTTATTTTTTTCAGGAATCATCTCTTTTTGAAGCTCCGTCAAAAAATTTTTTTGATCTGTCAAAGCTTTTTCCATCAACTCTTGCTGCTTTTTAATTTGCAAATCTTTTTGTGCAATTTGCGCGTCTTTTGTTGAGAGTTGCTCATCTTTTGTTTTTAATTGTTGCTGCAACCGATCAATCTCTGTATTTTTGTCCTTCATAAAACTTGAAAGCATCTCAAAAACCGCGCTATCATCTGCTTTGACAGCAACTTCATGTGATTCGACAACTTCTGCTTTTGCAGTCACTATTTTTCCATAGAGATGCTCAAGTGCGTGTATTCCAGATAAATTCACAACAGTAACATTTTTCTCATTTTTTTCAACATATTCATCATCAAGCGTTTTCACACGTTTGTTCATCGCTTGTCGCGTGACACCAAAGAGTTCTGCTAACTCACTAACTGTTTTTGTTTCCATAATGTCTATAATATCATATTTTCTGCGATTTTTGTAGCATTTTTTAAAAAATGAGTTCACGTATATCATTCTAATAAAAATGAGAAAAATATTATAATTAAATTATAAAAAGAAAGGAGTTGATTTATGAATTATATTACAGATTCCATCGAAAATATCATAAAATATTATCAGTCACATCTGAAAAATGGATTAGAAAATGATCAGATTTCATTGGCCCAAGAAAAGTGGGGAAACAATACTTACTCTGAACAAAAAAAGGAAACACTGGGACACAAAATAAAAGAACATTTATTAGAAATGATGAATCTTGTGCTTCTTTTTGTCGCAATTTTATCTTTCTACCTGGCATGGATCAACGATCAAAATTTTACTAAAACTGTTGTTGTATTATTAATTGTTTTGATTAATATTACCGTTGCGATTCTTCAGGAAAATCGTGCAGAAACAGCACTTACTGCGCTTAAAAAAATGGCTTCTCCCACCTCTACTGTCATCCGTGACGGGAAAAAACAAAACATTGCCTCTCAAGACTTGGTTTGCGGAGATCTCATCGAATTAAGCGCAGGAATGCAAGTAGGAGCGGATGTAAGACTTCTGAGTGCAAATGCCTTACAGATTGATGAATCAGCGCTTACAGGCGAATCTGAGCCCATCAGCAAAGACGCTCAAGCTGTCATTACTGACAGAGTTCCTCTAGGCGATCAATTACATATGGTTTTTTCTGGAACAAATGTTTTAAACGGAACAGCACAGGGCATCGTTGTTGCCGTCGGAAATCAATCTCAAATGGGCCAAATTGCAAACCTACTAGAATCGCAAATCAAGACTAAAACGCCGCTTCAAAAACGGATTGATCGATTGGCAAAACGCTTAACCATCATCGCATTTCTTGCAGGTGCAGTCATTTTTTGTGTCAATTATTTCATGAACGACATTGCGCTTATTGATAATTTAATGACCGCTGTAGTCCTTGGCATTGCTGCAGTCCCAGAAACTTTACCCGTTATTGTCACACTAAGTTTGATTTACGGTGTTGAAAATATGGCTAGAAAAAATGCGATTATCAGAAATATTCCATCTGTTGAAACGCTTGGAAATGCGACAGTGATTGCTTCTGATAAAACAGGCACATTAACTCAAAACAAAATGACCATCCAAAAACTCTGGTTGAAATCAGAAAAAATATGGACTTCAGGTCAATTAACTTCTGATGAAATTCAAATGCTCCACTATTTTGCCCTATCATCAAACGCTACTGCGCATTTTGAAAGTCAGAAATGGCATGTTCACGGAGATCCCACAGAAGCAGCCATCATCCATTTTTTGATTGATCATGACCTTTATCAACCAGAACTTTTTCCAAAACGTATTGCTGAGCTTCCTTTTGATTCGACACGCAAAAAAATGTCGGTTGTCATTACTGACAATCATTCAAAAGAAGGAAAATATCTTGTTCTGACCAAAGGTGCATTTGATCGGATTGTTTCAAATGATGCTGATGCAAAGAATATCCACGACCAATTTGCAGATCAAGCACTTCGCGTTCTTGCCTTATCCTATAAGCACGTGGATGAACTTCCGTCAGTACTGACAGAAATTGAACAAGACCAAACCTTCCTAGGCATCATCGGAATGATTGATCCCCCACGTCCAGAATCCAAAACTGCCGTTGCTGAAGCAAGGGCTGCGGGCATCAAACCACTAATGATCACAGGTGATCACGCATTGACAGCAAAAGCCATCGCAAAAACACTTGATATTTATCGTGAAGGCGATCAAGTCGTTGATGGCATCACGCTGTCAGCACTGACAGAAGATGAATTACAAAAAAATCTCAAACACATTACCGTCTATGCTCGTGTCAGCCCCGAAGACAAGCTCAGAATCGTAAAAGCGTGGCAAAAAGAAAATCAAATCGTTGCAATGACTGGTGATGGTGTCAATGATGCTCCGTCATTAAGAGCTGCAGATGTAGGCACAGCGATGGGTATCGCAGGAACAGAAGTTTCAAAATCAGCGTCAGATATTATTTTGACCGATGATAATTTTGCAACAATCGTAGCCGCTATCAAAGAAGGAAGACGTGTTTATGCCAACATCAAAAAGACAATTTATTACCTTTTATCCGCAAATATCGCAGAGATCTTGATCATGCTCATTGGTGCGATCATTGGCTGGGGATTACCGTTCACAGGAATTCAACTGCTGTATATTAATGTCCTCGCTGATGGAATTCCAGGATTTGGACTCTCACGCGAAAAAGCAGATAAGGACATTATGAGCCAAGCACCGATTGGCGTTAATGAAAGTCTCTTCTCACGTGGAGTCAATAAACGTATCATTGTTTGTTCAACAAGTTTTATCATGATTTCACTCATCGGATTTTCAATTGGAAGATTTGTAGAAATCCAAGGACAAGCACCCAGCCATATTTTAGGACAAACAATGGCCTTCACCATTCTCACCCTAGCATCAACCATAAACGTCTATAATGCAAGAAGTAACCACTCAATTTTTAGCACCAAAAATTCAAAAAATAATTTAATCCTCATCACCACACTTCTTTCATTAATCATCACCCTTCTCTTTACCCATATCCCGTTTTTGATGACAATTCTTGGCGTTGTCTCACTTACTCCAATCCACTGGTTGATTGCCATCAGCCTCTCAGCAGTCAGCATCGTCAGCATCGAAATCTACAAACTCATCTTAAACAAAAACAATAAAAAATTCATCAGCTAACCTCAAGGTTTTCTGACACAAAAAAGTGATCCCGCATTGCGATCACTTTTTTCTTTCACTTATCCACAGGTTTTGTAAAATTGGAAACCAAAACACTGATAGAAACAATCGCCGTAAAAGTATTCATTAAACTCGAAGGAGCAGATATCGCAATTGTAAGAAAAATCGTCAAAAGAAGATATGTTAAATGTACCCGACGATAACGCGTCCAAAAATTTCCGCTCAGCGTACCTTTGCGCAAGTGTTTTACAAGAAAAACACTCAAAAGATCCAGCAATAAAAAATACACCGTGGTGGACCCAAAAATCACACCAAAATAAGGCCAATCAACGGATTTTAAAAGTGCAAACAAAGTAGATTGTCCCGCTGTTTCGCCAAAAAAAAGCCACATAAAAATGTAAATCGCAGTCAATAAAACCAGAAGAACAAATGCAATAAGAAGTGTGGTAAATTTAGATATTTTTTTCATCATTTTAACCTCAAAAAAATTTATGAACCATTCATTAATAATTTTATAGGTTACATTATACCACGAACCTTTTAAAATACACCTAAAAAACAAGTCATTTACTCTTAATCCCTCAAATTAAAATAAAAAAGATCATAAATCTTAGAAATAAAAAAATCCAAACTCTAAAATACAGTATCACCAAAACCAAATAAACAGCACAGAAATAAGCATTATAAAAAGGACTCGCTCACACTTTCTCTAAAATTTTAAGTAATAAAAAATATTCATTCGTCAAAAAAAACTAAACAAAAAATATTCATGAAGAACACAATCTTTCTTTTCATCATTAAATAAATAAAAAAAGATATCCAATTGAATATCTTTTTAAGGGATACACTCTTAACTTCTTACCCCAAGTATGCCGAAGGCCGGGGTCGAACCGGCACGATGTTGCCATCACCAGATTTTGAGTCTGGCGCGTCTGCCTATTCCGCCACTTCGGCGCAGACTGGGATAGCTAGATTCGAACTAGCGCATGAGGGAGTCAAAGTCCCTTGCCTTACCGCTTGGCTATATCCCAAAAGTAGGCGGATGATGGGAATCGAACCCACGCATGTCGGTACCACAAACCGATGTGTTAACCACTTCACCACATCCGCCATAACTTTAAACACGGGCAGTAGGAATTGAACCCACACTAAAGGTTTTGGAGACCTTTGTACTACCTTTATACGATGCCCGTACAACTATGGAAGGGAGAGGATTCGAACCTCCGAACCCGAAGGAGCGGATTTACAGTCCGCCGCGTTTAGCCTCTTCGCTACCCTTCCAAATATTTAATTTATTAGGTTGAACAACCTAATGGGAGTTAACGGGATCGAACCGCTGACCCTCTGCTTGTAAGGCAGATGCTCTCCCAGCTGAGCTAAACTCCCAAGTGACTTAGCACCGACCCTATCTTGCAGGGGGCGAC
>NZ_WITJ01000023.1 GCF_009601015.1 Lactococcus hircilactis | reverse complement strand
AAGCTATAGAATAAATTTAACTATCAAAGAATCAACTATTTTGCTTGAAAGCATGGAAGGGCTTATTGATGACAAAATAGTACTCCAAGAACAGATTAACACTGCGAAAAAGGCACTGACAGAAATAGCTGGTGGTCATACAGTTGAAGACGCAATATTTAATCATCAACTTATTGCAAGTAAAGCACTCGCAGCGATTGGAGGGGATGATGAGTAAAGATTGGATTGGGAATAAAGCTGCAACTTTTGCAACTCTTGCAGCCAGTAATCACAGCAAAGGCGAACGAGAAGTAAATGATTATTACGCTACAGAACCAAAAGCAGTTGAATTATTGCTACAAAAAGAAAAGTTTAGCTCTATTATATTAGAACCCTCTTGCGGAGAAGGGCACATATCCCAAGTTCTTTTGAATAGCGGTTATGCTGTAAAAAGTTCAGATTTAATCAATCGAGGATTTGGTGAGGTGAAGGACTTTTTCGAAGTTGATGAGTTTTGTGGAGATATTATCACAAATCCGCCTTATAAAATCGCACTTGATTTCGTAAAACATTCTCTTGATATTATTCCTGAAGGCAATAAAGTAGCCATGTTTCTAAAACTACAATTTCTTGAAGGTAAAGCAAGAAAAGAATTTTATAAAGAAAATCCACCAAAAAAGATTTATGTAGCTAGTGGTCGATTGAACTGTGCTAAAAACGGAAAATTTGAAGAGTTTAAATCTAGTGCTGTTGCATACGCTTGGTTCGTATGGTAAAAAGGTTACCAAGGTAGCCCAGAGATAGACTGGATAAATTGAAGGGAGCGGCAATGAGTGAACCAAGTGGATATTTACTTCATGGAACTGCATTTAGCAGTAAAGAAGCAGCGTTTGAAATACTAGTTCATAATCATGAGCAAGAATTAAGATTTCATAAACTTTGGGATGAAGATGCTCAACCATATTATTTTGAATCTCAACCCCAGCTCACGATTCCGAAAAGCATTGCGGATAAACTAGATGATATTTTTAATGGATTCGTCAGAGAGCGAGATAGTCGTAATATTTGGACTTTGTTATATCGAGCAGCGGAAATGGATTATGAAATCGGTGATGAGTTGGAGGTATTACTACCAGATGAAAACCAAGTTAATATCGCTATTGCCTACCTCGCAGGCAAAGCCCTCGGAGTTGATTTAGTGAAAGTGGTGGAGGGATGAAAATTGAATTAGAAACAAGGCCTTGCTTGGTAACTTTTAGTAGTAAAAAGCAGGTCGAAGGAACTTTTATGGGACTATTTCAGCATTCGTATACTCATGGAGATTCACTAATAGTTGGAGGATTTAAAGCAGGGACTGTCGCTTATCCTATTGCTATTGTAGAAATCAATGGAAAAATGTCAGAAGTACGAATTAGTCAGATTGAATTTCTTGATGTTGTAAAAATCGATGAGGTGGAGGGATGAAATTCTTAGATTTATTTGCCGGCATTGGTGGCTTTAGACTTGGACTTGAGCAAGCTGGACATGAATGTGTAGGATTTTGCGAAATCGATAAGTTTGCCCGGCAGAGTTACAAAGCCATTCACAACACAGAAGGAGAACGAGAATATCATGACATTACAACAGTTAGCAATGAAGAGTGGCGAACCTTACGAGGAACAGTTGATCTTATTTGCGGAGGATTCCCTTGCCAAGCTTTCTCCATCGCAGGTAAAAGAAAAGGATTCCTTGATGAAACTCGTGGAACGCTATTCTTCGAGATTGCCAGAGCGGCTGAACAAATCAAACCACGGACTTTATTCCTTGAAAACGTTAGAGGGCTTTTATCTCACGACAAAGGGCGAACTTTTAGAACTATCATATCCACCCTTGATGAATTGGGGTACGATGCAGAATGGCAGATACTTAACAGCAAAAATTTCGGAGTTCCACAAAACCGAGAACGTGTGTTCATTATCGGACATCTTAGAGGAGAACGTGGACGAGAAGTATTTCCTATCACCAGAGAAAACTCAGGGGCTATTGATGTTGTAAATAAAGAATCAGGTATGCCTCGTGAAACTAATCGTGTTTACTCTTCAGAAGGATTAAGCCCAACTTTAAATACAATGCAAGGTGGGGGACGAGAACCTAAGATTGCTATTCCTGTCTTAACTCCTGATCGAGCAGAAAAAAGACAAAACGGAAGAAGGTTTAAAGAAGATGGCGATCCAATGTTTACAATAACTGCTCAAGATAGGCATGGAGTAATTTTATCTGGAAATATTAATCCAAGCGAAAATGGTATGAATGGAAATGTTTACGATTCTGATGGACTAGCTCCGACATTGACAACAAATAAAGGAGAAGGTCCTAAGATTGTCCAAAAGCCAAGAGGATATAACAAGGGAGGAGAGCATGAAGTTGCACCAACATTATCATCTAATTCTTGGCACGAAAATAATTTGCTGAAAGTTGGCGGTATTTACAAGAATGTATCAAAAACTCATCAACGGGGAGTTTTACCAGGATTAAGCAGAACTTTAAAATCTCAGAATCATGATGCAGGTATATTTGATGGAATAAGAATTAGAAAGCTGACACCTCGTGAATGTTGGCGACTGCAAGGTTTCCCTGATTGGGCTTTTGACAAGGCACAAGAAGTAAACTCAAACAGTCAACTATACAAGCAAGCTGGTAACAGTGTGACAGTACCAGTGATTTACGAAATAGCAAGGAGATTTGAATGACCGACAAACTAATATCGCTGGTCAATGACTGGTGGGGAGGTAATTGAATGAAAAATCATGAATTAAAACTAGATATCAGATATTTTGATGATGTGAAATATGGTAAGAAAAATTTCGAGATACGCAATAATGACCGCAATTTTAAAGTAGGAGATATTTTGGAATTAAAAAGGTTTGATGGTAGTGGTTATGTTGCAGATGTAGGAGTTCTTGGAAATCCATACATGCCAGTTGATAAAGAGCATGCTGACACAATCAAAGTAAGAATTAAATGGATGTCTAGACACTTAGATGACTATAACAAGATTCTGGAAGATGCTGGACTTAGTTTTTCTATTGAATCTGTAGGCTTAACTCTTGCTATAGAATATGTTATTAATGACTACTTCCACACTAACACACTTCCCGATGGTTATGTTGTGCTAGGAATAGAGGTGATTGAATGACAATACTAATAGTGCTGTCAGTGCTGATGCTAGGCGTGAATATTTATGAGATTAGGAGAAGAAAATGAAATTTAGATTTTACAGTGCCGAATATATCGGACTAGACGGAAAAAGACGCTGCAATACGTTAGAATGTGAATTTAAAGACCTCGATGAAGCGACTGAATTTATGCGAAGAGGATCAATCACGCAAGACGATTTAGGAATGGCTTTTATTCCGTTAGTTTGCGAGGCGATAGAGGAAGAGGACAAATGAAAAATTTATGGGTATTACATGAAAATAAAAAAGACCGCTGGGAACGGGCTTCGTTGAAAGATTTTCTAACTTAATTATACCACAAAAGGAGAACTTGATTAATGGCAGATAAGTTAGATAGAATTATTGGAGATTACGTTAATGGCAGACTTGAAGCCAGAATAAAATCAATTGAAAGTAGATATCTTTATAAGCAAAAAGTAGATAACTTAGGCATTCGTACAGCTTATTCTGGTGGTTCGGAACAATTAAGCCATGTTTTAAATAAAGAAGCGCTTGAAAATGATGAGGAATACATCAAGCTCAAAGGCCTGATGTACCAATTCAGCTTGTGGTACGAACCTTTAATTAAGGAGGAAAAAGAAATAATCAAGCTAAAACACTGTGGTTACGGTGGTTTTACATGGTACAGAGTAATGATGGAACTTGATAATGAAGGTATTGAGATTTCAGAAAAGAAAGCTAAGTTTATTTACTACCGATTTAGAAAAGATATAAACCCTCATATTGGATATTTCATTTGAAAGCATGGGTCAAATTGGGATAAAAACGACACGAAAAAGGCACGAAATTGGAGTGTTGCTCCTTATTTTTGCTGATATACTTGTATTATGAAGTAAAAGGCAAAAGCAAAAAACAACAACTAATTCGGTTTGGATATACTTCATAGCGTTGCTGGACGATAAAACCAGCGTAGCAAGGAAAGCACCACTGGAGAGTGCGCAGGGTTCGACTCCCTGACTTGCTATTGCCATTTGATGGCGCCAATGATTAGGTGTATGGCTATATACTACCTGATTCAACCCGTGCAGGGTGCAAGCACAAAACATGAAATAGTCATTTGTACTTTGCTTTTGCAAGAGCTGAGTACATTAAACAGGATGGGTGGCAAGGCGTCACGCTAGTTTCATAAGCTAGAATAGAACGGTTCAATCCCGTTATCCTGAATTATATTTTATTACAGGTTGTCCAATGGGCAGCCTTTTATTGTTGGATTCACAAATAAGATAGGAGGGAGGTATGAAACTTACCAAGAAACAGCAAGATTTTGCTGACTATTATATTGAGTTAG
The DNA here is from genome assembly GCF_009601015.1 of Lactococcus hircilactis. Classification (GTDB taxonomy): domain Bacteria; phylum Bacillota; class Bacilli; order Lactobacillales; family Streptococcaceae; genus Lactococcus; species Lactococcus hircilactis. The sequence continues at coordinate 22,838 of NZ_WITJ01000023.1, read as the reverse complement.
GAAGTGCTGAAGAAGCAGCTATTAAAGCTGGATATTCAAAGAATTATGCTAGAGCGAGTGCATACAAATTGTTGGCAAATGTTGGCATAAAAAAATACATTGATAAGCAAATCACAAAGCTGGCTTCTGAGCGTATTATGGGTGCTCAAGAAATACTTGAAAGGCTCACCTTGATTGCTAAAGCCGAGATTACAGAGACAGTTGTTGTAGCAAGTGCAGACGGATATGCGGAAGTTGAAAAACCTCCTGATTTCAAAACGCAAATACAAGCAATGAAGGAACTTCTTAAACGTTATCCTGGTAATGATAAATTACTTGAACAAACTCTTCGCAAACTTACTGCAGAAGCTGATATTGCTGAATTCAAAGCTGCAATGATACAATCTGCAACTGATAAATCAACTGAAGAAAAATTGGATGAATTGCTTGGTAAAATTAGTGAGGTTATAGATGATAAGTGATATTTATAGCAAAAAACAAATCGATGTTTTAAAGCAAACGGTAAATAAAGACTGGTTCATTGCATTGCTTCATGGTGCTAAGCGTTCAGGAAAAACAAAGATGAACAATGATTTGTTCTTGTTCGAGCTTAGGAGAGTGCGCAAAATTGCTAATGATGAAGGCGTTAAAGAGCCAATGTATATTTTAGCAGGCGTTTCGTCAGCAACGATTCAAAAGAACATACTACAAGAGCTTTACAATATGTACAATATATCTCCTAAGTTTGATAAACATAACAACTTTAAATTATTTGGAGTAAAAGTGGTTCAAGCTTATACTGGAAATATCGGTGGAGTCGGTGCCATTCGTGGTATGACAGCATACGGAGCTTATATCAATGAAGCGTCACTTGCTAGACAAGAAGTGTTTGGTGAAATTGTCTCACGTTGTTCAGGAAGTGGCGCTAGAATATTAGCGGATACTAACCCTGATAATCCTGAGCATTGGTTAAAGAAAGAATACATAGACAAGCCTAACAAAAACGTTAAGGCTTTTCATTTTGAGCTTGATGATAATACTTTCTTGTCCAAGCGATACCGAGATAATATCAAGGCAGCAACGCCAAGCGGTATGTTTTACGACCGTGATATAAAAGGACTTTGGGTGTCCGCTGATGGCGTGGTATATAAGGACTTTGACGCAAGCAAGCATTATATTAACTCTAGCGCGTTGCCAAGCCTATCTAAGTTCTATTGCGGTGTTGACTGGGGATATAGTCACTGGGGCTCTATTATTGTCATTGGAGAAACAGATGATGGCACGGCTTATCTTGTTGAAGAGCATGCCAAGCAGTATGAAGAAATAGATTACTGGGTTGATGTTGCTAAAGGTATTCAAGAACGTTACGGTTCACGAGTTCCATTCTATTGCGACAGTGCAAGATCTGAGCATGTTGCGAGGTTCAAGAGGGACCGCATCCAAGCATTTAACGGAGACAAGGCAAGGCTTAGCGGGGTTGAATCAGTAGCGAGACGCTTCAAGCGAGACAAGCTATATATATGCAGAGATAGGGTTGAGAAGTTCCCAAATGAGATATATCAATATGTTTGGGATGAGAAGTCAGGAGAGCCAATTAAGCAGTTTGATGATGTTCTCGATTCTGTTCGTTATGCAATTTACACAAATGAAGTCATGAACAGCAAAAAAGCAAACATTGTAAACAAAGCAAGCCTTGGCTTTTTATAAGGAGAATAATGGCAATTAAAATAAATAGAGAGATAGCTGGAGATTTAAACAATCCAAGCCCTGAGTTGCTGAATTATTGCATTAGTCAGCATCAAATGAGCCTTGAACGGCTTGAGAAACTGTCAGATTATTATGACGGAAAGCAAAAAATTAATGAAAGAGTGAAAGAAAATAGCGGTGCTCCTAATAACAAATTAGTTATTAACCACGCTAAATATGTCGTTGATATGAACGTTGGGTTCATGGTAGGAAATCCTGTTGCTTATACAAGCAGTGATGATATTCAATCTATTCTTGACGCCTATACTAAAGTAGACATTGTCTCTCACGATACAGAACTAGAAAAAGACCTGTCAGTCTTTGGCATTGGATATGAGCTGATTTATTTAAATGATGATGATAGTGGAGTTTATGCAGATATTAAGTGCATTGACCCTCGTGGCATTTTCTTAGTGACTGATGACACGATAGACGCAAATCCTTTATTTGCAGTCCATTATCAGCCTGTTATTAACTTGCAAGGAGGAACTGAGTATTATCTAGTTAAATATTACAACGATAATCGAGTAATAACCTATAGAGCTTCTTCAATTGGCTTTGGAGACTATGAGTTAACTGATGCTAAACAACATTATTTCAACGCTGTACCAGTCATTGAATATCGAAACAATGAAGAGCGTCAAGGAGACTTTGAACAGGCAATTAGCTTGATTGACGCTTACAACCTGTTGCAATCGGACAGATTAAACGACAAAGAAGCCTTTGTAGATGCTATTTTATTCATTCGTGGATTTGAGTTGCAAGATGGAGACGGAGAGAGGCTAGCAACTGAAAAGATGTTGCAAACTTCTGCTAGCCCTAACGAAGTTGATGCGAGTTATTTAACCAAGACCATGGATGAGGGCGGAGTTGCTATCTTACGTGATGCTCTGCTTGAAGATATTCATAAAATCACATACATTCCAAGCATGAATGATAAAAATTTTTCTGGAAATGTCAGTGGAGAAGCGATGAAATATAAGCTTTTCGGACTGTTGCAACTGATGGCAATTAAAAAGCGGTACATGGTTAAAGGATTACGGCAGAGACTGCAAATCTTTGCTAATTACTTGAAAATTAGTAATAAAGTAATTGATATTGCAGGAATTAAAATCAAGCTGAAAGAAAACTTACCTGTCAATACAACAGATATTGTTAATCAGATAGTGCAAGCGCATCAAGCTGGAATCTTACCGCTTAAAGTGTTGCTTTCATGGCTTCCAGATATTGATAATGTCGATGAAGTGCTTGAACAGTTGAAAGAAGAAAAAGAAGACGCAATCGAACTAAATCAAAAAGCAATGGGAATCCAAGCAGGGGATAGCCATTCAAATCTTGATGATCCACCTGATGAAAATGAGGAAGAAAATCAAGATAACAACAATAACCAGTCTGACAATCAGACCAATCAAAAAGGAGACCAAGAAAATGGCCAAAACAAAAACAACAAAAAACAAAACTCAAAAAACTAATGCTAAAGCAGCAAAAACTCCTAAAGTAACTAAAACTAAGGCAAAAACTGCTTCTAAAACGTCAACTACTAAAAAGAAAGTAGTCAAAAAACCAGCAGCAAAAACAAAAAAAGCTAAATAAATACAACTTTCAATAAAATATAGAAAGACATGGTAAATAAAATGGGATTTGAACTTAGTGATAAAACTATTGAAAAACTTAACATAATCGGCGAAGATTTCGCTAAACTCCTAACCGAACGGGCAGCTAAAGAGCAAAACGAATTAGCAGAAGCTTTTAGAGCCACTGCTATAAATGGAAAATCTCTTTATGATGAATGCTTAAAACAAGGATTCGATAAAGATGAAGCTATTAAATTTTCAGTTGGATTTCTTGTTGGTCTTTCGAAATGATTACAGCAAAGTTTAAAAAGCAAAATAATCAAATCTATTGGTATCAAGTGACTGGCCATGCAGGCTTTGCAAATATCGGTAATGATATTGTATGTGCTGGTGTATCTGTCTTATATATCACAGTTACAAACACACTGTTAGCCGCGGGAAGAACGTTTGAACGTGATGAGGGCTATTTTGTACTTGATGCCAATGATTATGATATGGCTTGCTTAAAAGTGCTATATGACGGAATTAAGGCAATAGCTGAACAGTATCCAGAAAATGTGAAAGTAGAGGAATAAAAAGATGGATCTTACAGAAAAAGATTTTGAGGATAATTTGCCAAACAATGAACAAATTATCGACGCTGCGCTGATGGCTGGAATAATTGATAGCATTACAGTTTCAAATATAAGTTCAAGCAAATTGACTTAGGAGGATAATCATGTCCGACTACTGGCAAAAACGAGCGCTTGATGCTGAAAAGAAAGTAAATGACGGTGCTAAACAGCTTGAGGAAGTCGTAGCGCAGGCGTACAAGCAAGCGCAAGACTATCTTGTAAAACAGACAGCAAAATTATTTACACGCCTTAAACAGCAAACAGATATGTCAGAAGACGATGCAAAGAAATTTCTTAATCAGACAGTGCCAATTTCTGAACTGGTAGAGCTTAGAAAACTTGCTAGTGATATAAACGAGCCTGAGTTACAACAAGACGCTAAAAGGTGCCTAACTGGATTAGCTCTTAAGCATAGAATAACAGTTGCGGACGACATGAAAGCAAAGTCTTATCTAGTAACAAAACAACTTGCGGATGTCCAGATTGAAAAGCAAACAGCTTTTTATATCGATACTATCCAAGACGCTTACAAGGAAGCTACATCAGAGGATGTCATTCGAGAAGTCAAAGCAAACGCAAAAGGAAAGACAGCCAAAGAAATTTGGAATAAAAAAGAGCATGATTTTAAACAACTTTCTACAAAATCTGTGAAAAACATTCTTGATAGTCACTGGCAAGGAAGCAACTATTCCAAACGCTTGTGGGGAGATACTGAAGCGTTAGCCAAACGATTAGAAGAACTATTCACGGTTGAAGCATTAACTGGCATGAGTGAATTCAAGATGGCGCAGACGATAGCAAGCGAATTTGACCGCTCTATTAACGTTGCTAGGCGTTTAATTCGTACTGAGGCTAATTATATGGCTAACCAAGCAAAGCTTAAATCATGGAAAGATAGAGGCGTAGAGAAGTACCAAATCATAGCTATTATAGATGAGCGAACCTCTAGCATTTGCAGAAGTCAAAATCACAAAGTTTATTTGATTAAAGATGCGGATGTTGGCGTAAATATGCCACCGTTTCATCCGTGGTGTCGCTCAATAATTTCTTATTACAGAAAATGAGGTGATCTAACATCTCGCAGTTATGCGTTAAATAACAGGAGATTTACATGACATTCAATTATTATAACGATCAAGATGGAGACTTAGTCATTATAGATAAAGAAGTGCTCCCAAGTGGTATGACAGTGCAAATTGAATTCGAATTATACGAGCTTAACAATGTTGCTGTCGCTAATGTAAGCTTAAACGTTTATAAAAAAAGAAAGCAAATTGAACGGAATACTCTGTGCCAAAGTGGTAAAGATGGATTTAAACCTCTGTTTTGGGCAATGAATAAGGTCAAGGAATTTGAAGAATATGCAAAGACTGAATTATATAATCCTTTGCCTTGTTATATTCAAGTTTATTGGGCAGATAACAGAAGGGCGAGATTATACAAACGGTACTTACCTAGATATGGTTTTGAGTTAAAAAATTTCGGGCAAGGCACGATGTTATACAAAAAAATAGAAACAGCTAATCAAATATAAAGCGTTTGTCACTGACAGGCGCTTTTCTTATGCTCAAAGGAGGTAAAAATGAAGTTTGATGTTTTAAGTTTTGAACAGGGTAAAGGATTATGCCTCAATGGCGAACCATTAAAAGGCGTGACAGGTTTTGAATTGGTTTCAGGGGCTAATGAAATATCCCAATTAAAACTAACAATGTATGTTGATGTAAAAAACATTGATAAATAAATTTTAAGCCCTTGGTATTCCATGGGCTTTTCTTATGTCCAAGCGTGATGACTTTAAAAGCTTCGGAAGTGCAAGCATTGAACCACTTAAAAAGCAATTGGAAAGGATTAATAACATGATTGAAAAATTACTTAAGTTCAACTTACAACGCTTTGCAGAAAATGGAGACCCACAGGACCCTGCAGAACCTGAAACTCCTCCTGAATTCAACGCTGACAGTTTGACTGATGAACAAGTTGCAGCAATCAAAGAAAAGTTTGGTCTTAAAGATGATACTGATGTTGATTCAATTGTTAAGTCTAAACGAAGTCGTTGGCAGAAGGAACTTGAAGAAGAAAAAAACGAAGCTGCTCGACTTGCCAAACTTTCGGAAGAAGAACGGCAACAAGCGCTGATTCAAAAAGAAAAAGATGACTTTGAAAAAGAAAAAGCTGTCTTTCGTCAAGAACAGTTGCTTGCAGAAAAAGGAAAACAGCTTCAAGAAATCGGTATTCCAAGCGCTTTTGCTTCTAGAATTCAAGGTAATACAGCCGAGGAAGCAATTCGAGATGTCAAATCTTTCAAAGCTGAATGGGATAAAGCGTTAGAAGATGCGGTAAATGCAAAGCTTAAAGCATCTATTGACAATCCTTTAGGCGGTAGAACAACGTCAACTAAAAAAGCAGATATTTCAACAATGAGTTACGAGGAAGTACTCAAATTGAAAAAAACAAATCCAAAAGCCTATGAACAGGCTACAAAATAAGGAGAAAAAAACATGAAAAACAAAAAACTAAAATTCAACTTGCAACGTTTTGCTGGCGATGTAGTAACGTTCTTGAACTCACAAGTTGATCCCGAAGTCATGGGACAAATGGTAGCTGCTCAATTGCCTAAAGCTATTAAGTTCTCAGGAATTGCTCCAATCGACACAACTCTTGCTGGTCAACCAGGTTCAACAATTACATTGCCTAAATTTAAATACTCTGGTGATGCTAAAGTCGTTGCCGAAGGTGATGCGATTCAAATGGACGAATTACAAACCGCAACTCAAACTGCCACAATCAAAAAAGTTGCTAAAGGGATGGCTATTACTGATGAAGCGGTGCTTTCAGGTTATGGTGATCCAGTTGGGGAAATTCAACGTCAAATCCGTATGGCCATTGCATCGGCTGTAGACAATGAAATTGTAGCAGTTGCTGGTACTGCAGCCCTTACTGTAGTAGCCGATGTTAACCTTAATTTGATTGACAAATTAGAAAATACATTTGTTGAAGCTCCTGATGCGCTTGAAGAACAAGGGTTTACTCAAGGAGTGCTTTTTGTTTCATACAAAGATGCTGCAACTTTGCGACAAGCAGCTGGCGTAAACTGGACTCGTGCTTCTGAACTTGGAGATAATATTCTTGTTTCTGGTGCATTTGGTGAAGTTCTTGGCTGGACAATTGTTCGTTCTAAAAAAATCAATGACGGAGCACCAATTGCTGTTAAACCAGGTGCAATGAAAACATTCTTAAAACGTGACGTTCTTGTTGAATTTGATCGTGAAATTACTAAAAAAGTAACACAATTCACTGGTGATGAACATTATGTTGTTGCAATCGTTGATGAAACAAAAATCGTTCGTGTTCAAGCTGCACCAATTTCTGTAACAGGAGTTACCATTTCACAAAAAACAGCTTCTATAAAAGTTGGAGCTACTAAAGAATTATCAGCAAAAGTTGCCCCAGATAATGCAACTAATAAAGCTGTTACTTATTCTTCTAGCGCTGAAAATATTGCAACAGTAAATTCTGATGGTAAAGTCACAGCCATTGCAACAGGTACAGCAAACATTATTGTAACTACCACTGACGGCTCAAAAACTGATGTATGTGCAGTAACTGTTACAGCATAGAATAATGGAATGAGGCAATCATGGAAGAGAATGAACCAAAAACTAAAGCAATTGAACGTTTAAAAACTGATTTGGGCGTCGATGATGCTACTGGTTTAATTGAGGATGCGGTTATTCTCATCCTTGATTATACGAATCAGGATAAGATGTTAGATTCAATGTGGCTGTATGCTCGACAGTTAGCCACAATTAATTTTAATCGTGAAAGCACAGAGGGAGAATCTAGTCGTTCAGAAGGTGGCGTTTCTCAATCCTTTATTGAAGATATTCCTTTAAATATCCAGCGTGGCTTGAATCGTTATCGACTCGGAAAGGTGGTAAGTTTTTATGCGCCTGATGAAACGTGACTTAAGAACGGTTTATTTGAAAAGGATAAACCCAAATAACACGCAAGATGAAGAGGGAAACGATCAAGTTAATTATCTTGCTCCAATTGCTCTTGAAATGAATGTTCAGTCTGCAAGTGGTGCTGTCAATGCCACAATATATGGTTCAAAGCTTTCAAGCATGAAATCATGTAAGTATCAAGGTGATGAACTAAAAGAAGGTAAAGATGAAAACAGTGGCGTTTGCGTGTATGTTGATAAGGACGGTAACCCTGATTATAAAATCAATTCGATTCAACCTTATTCTACACACATCAATGTGATGCTAGAAAGGAACGATGACATTGGGAGTTGAAATTAAAGGTTTGGACAGGCTTAAAAGAAAAATTAATGCGATGCCTAAAATCTTAAATGACGCCGTGAATGATGCGACTTACGAAATCACAGAGTTGGTTCGTTCTGCAGCAGAATTAAGACTAGCTTCTAGTATGAAATTCAGTTCTGGAGAATTGCTTGGGAGTCTAAAGACTGAGGTTGTAGAAAATGCGGAAGGTAAAATAGTTGGGCGTGTCTGGTCTGATAAAGCTCAAGCCATTTATCGTGAGTTTGGTACTGGTCCGAATGGACAAGCAAGTTCTAAAGATTTACCAGAAGGGGTTAACCCGGTTTATACTCAAACTCGTTGGTTTATTCCAGCTGAGGAAGTTGGAATTGATTTGAATGAAATCTATGGTATGCCTAAGATTACTATTCAAGGCAAAGAATTTTACATCACAAGTGGTCAACCAGCAAGACCTTTCTTATATCCATCATTGGAAGAGATACTTCCACAAATGCCTGAGATATACAAAGAGCATGTCCAAAAGAAATTGAGGGAGCTTAAATAATGGAAAGAGTAAATATTAAAGTTGCTACTTTTTCCATTTTAAGTGGTATATCTGAGATTAAAAAAGTAGTGACTGATTATCCGTCAACATGGAATGACTTTCCTACAGCTATTTACAGAACGGTTAACAACCCACATTTTGTAGATGGAAGTGGAGAGGAACTTCAAACAAAATGGTCAATCACAATTGAATTATATTCTAAAAGTAGTTTGACCACTATCGTTAATAATGTCATCGAACAATTTGGTGATATTGGTTTTACAGGCACGCAAAGAGATGCTAATACAGCAGATTTAAAGCGTGTCATTATTGAACTATCCGCAATCGTGGATAACAAAACAAAATACGTTTATTCGAAATAGGAGGAAATAAACATGGCAACAGTAGCAGGATTACTTTCAAAAGATACAGTCCTTTCTTATAAAGATAGCTCAGGTTCAAAACCTGTCGCAGCAGTAAAATCTATCCCAGCAATGGGATCTGATCCTGAAAAAGTAGATGTTACTCACTTAGGTTCAGCTAAGAAAGCATATATTGCAGGGATTCAGGATTCAGATAATTTGGAATTCGCAATCATTTATCAAGGAGACAACTTCAAAGATGTTGATACTTTGGTCAAAGCTGGTAAAGCAGTTGAGTGGACAGTGACTTATCCTGATGGTATGAAAGTTGACTTTACTGGTCAACCATCTTATAAATTTGATGGTGTTGAAGTCAACCAAGCACTTGGATTTAACTTAGTAGTGGTTGTATCAGCAGGCCCTAACTTTACACCAGCACCAGCTGGCCTTGGTGTTTAATTTAGCAATTAAAGGTTAGTCAGAGTGGCTAGCCTTTTTATTTTTTATAAATATAGAAATCGGAGAAACAAAAATGACAAAAGAAAATATCGTAAAACTTCCTGGAACTAAACAATTTGAATTTGGTGGCTTAAAGCTTCAATTGCGCTTGGATGGTAAATCTATTATTGCGATTGAAAAACGCTTGGATGAATCACTCATGGGACTTTTCGTAAATGGTCAAGGTGGTTTTAAACTACCAGCAACAAACAAATTATTGGTAGTGCTTCAAGGTGCAAACCAAACAAGCCGAGTTTCTGATTCAGATTTAGTTAACGCTTTTGAACGTTTTGTTGAAGCAGGAAACACTACTTTTGATTTGTTCAATGCCATTCAAGAATTGCTTGATGAAGCGGGTTTTTTCGGCAAGGACAAGAAGGAGAACGAAGCGACAAATGGGGAATCTCTGGACAACGAACCAGAAGCACCGAGCGAACTCCTTTAAAAACCTACAACAATTTATCCAGCATGCTTGATGATTTATACCCTCAGGCAGTTGAAGCTGGTATTTCTTCTACAGATTTTTGGGCGATGACTTTTGATGAAATTATGGTCCAAGTAGAAGCAAATAAAAAAAGGCATGAGAACGAGCTAAAAGAAAAAGCGATGTTTGATTATACTCAACAAAGGCTTGGTATCTATGCTTTCAATGATCCAAAGAATTTCCCTAAATATGAAGATGCCTACCCTTTCTTGAATCAACTCAAGGAAGAAGTAGTGCAAGCTGTATCTGAGGAAGAAGAAAAGAAACAAGCGATGCTTACTGACCAAGAAATCATGCGACAAAATGCAATGTTAATTCAGGAAACTCGTAAAAGAAAAAGTCAAAAGACAAATTAAAAAATATTGAATAGAAAAGGAGGTGAGAAATATGGAATTAGAAACGCTAGAGATACTGTTTGATGCAAATACTGCAAAAATGGATGAAGCGCTTAGTAAAGTTTTACCTCGTGTAGAAGCAATTATGTCAAAGTTTGAGAATATTACTGGGAAGTCTATGAAAAAGACTGAAGATAATCTGAATATTGATAAAGGCGCAACGCAATTCGGCAAACAGCTAGAGAAAATGAATCAGACTTTTGAAAAGATGATGGGTCATCTTGAAAGTTCTTCTAAGAAATCATCCGAAAGCATTGGAGATAATTTATCTACTGGATTTAAGAAAGCACGTCCTAAAGTATCAAAAGAAATTGATGCTATGCTGAATGAAATTAATGCAAAAATGGGTCAAGCTAAAGCTGCTCAAGAAAAAGTAGCTTATCTAAAATCACAGCGTCAAAGTTCTTCAGCAAAAGGAGACAGTGGGCAAACGGTTAAGTATGATGACCAGATTGCACGGGCCCAGGCATCAATGGTTAAATATCAAGACCAAGCAAAAAGTCTTGCTCGATCAATGAAGACTGAGTTTGATGCAGTGCCTTCGTCTTTAGAGCGAATTGCAAAAGTAATGGATGCCAATGAAGCTAAGTATTATACAATGCGTGAAAGTGTTCGAGCTTTACAAAAGGAATATCAATATCAACTAAAACCAGTCGGAAGTTTTGACAAAGGTTTTAAAAATGTTGATACTCCTGATTCATTGAAAACTGCTCAAAAAATGCAAGCACAGTCTGATAAAATGCAGAAGTTAGCAAGTAGTAACGATGTTCTTCAAAAAGAATATCAAAGAACAGAAGAGCGTGCAGAATCATTAAGAAAGGCAATAGGACGAATTAATTCAGTTCTTAGCCAATCGTCAATGGCAACTGGAACAGCTGCAGCTGGAGCTAGCATGACAGGTTCAGGATTGAAACAATCTGAGCGTGCTGTTTCTAAATATGGCGGAGTATTTAACCGAATGTCTAATGCTATCGCTCATGGTGCAGGAGGAATAGGAAACGGATTAAAGAATTCTCTAGGATTTTTAAGCAATTTTGGAAACCGTTTTTCTAACACATCACGCAGGGTATCAGATGGAAGCCGCAGAATGGCAATGGGGAATAATGCATTCTTGCAGTCAATGAGGTACTTGTTGCCTTCCTTGATTGTTTACCAATTAATGGGTAGAGCAATTAGCGGTTTAGCTAAGGGGTTGTTTGCTACACTTAACACTAATGAACAGTTCGCTAACTCATTGAATCAAATCAAAGTCAATTTAATGACGGCATTCTATCCAATTTATACGGCTATATTACCAGCCATTAATGCTATGATGAGCGCTATTGCAATGCTCACGGGTCAACTTGCTTCATTCATTGCTGGATTATTTGGAACGACTTATCAAGCAGCCAAACAAGGTGCATCAGGTCTTTATCAAAACGTTCAAGCGATGGACGACACAGGCAAATCAGCGAAGCAGGCAAAAGTTCACGTTGATAAACTCCAGCGTTCGTTGATGGGATTTGATGAAATTAACCGCATCGGTCTTCAAGATAAAACTCCAGAGCCTGATAATGGTGGTGCTGGAGGTGGTGGTGCTAAAGCTCCAGGGATGGATTTTGGTAAAGCAACAGGAAACTATACAACGCCTAAATGGATGAAGGACATGCAAGCACTGCTTAAAGATTTCTTCAAACCATTTCAAGATGCTTGGAAGAACCAAGGACAAAAGGTTATTGATGCGTGGAAATATGCACTTAACGAAGTTATTGGACTAGCTTCTTCCATCGGAAAATCCTTTATGCAAGTATGGACAAACGGAACAGGTCAAAAATTCATTGAAAATTTGCTGATACTGCTCTCTGATGTTCTTAATATTATCGGAGATATTGCTAAAGCATTTAAAGACGCCTGGAATGAAGATGGTAGAGGAACTGCCTTAATTCAATCGCTATTTGATGGATTGAATAAGATACTAGAGCTATTACACTCAATCGCTAAATCATTTAGAGAAGCATGGAATGATGGAACAGGGAAAGAAATAGCAGCAAACCTCCTTGAGATTTTTACTAATATTAATAATACAGTTGGTAATCTTGCAGAACAGTTTAAAAAGGCATGGGATGCTGGAGGAACTGGTAAAGAAATTTTCTCTATCATCTTAGGAATAATCAATGATATTTTAAGCCACATCAATAACATGACAAAGGCTACAGCTGATTGGGCAAAAACATTAGACTTTACACCATTACTTAACAGCATTAAAAATTTACTCTCTAGTATTCAACCATTGTCTGACAATATCGGTGCAGGATTGGAATGGTTCTATAAGAATGTTCTGTTGCCACTTGCTGGCTTTACTATTCAAGATGCAATTCCAGCATTTTTAAAACTTCTATCTGGTGCAATTGATGTTATTAATTCAGTGATTGATGCGCTTAAACCGCTTGGACAATGGCTATGGGATAACTTCTTACAACCATTGGCTAAATGGACTGGTGGAGTGATTATTGATGTTATGAAGGACTTGGCAGATGCCTTAAAAGAAGTGAGCGATTGGATTGACAAGCATCAAACTACTGTCCAAGTATTCGCGACTATACTAGGGGCTTTTGCGGGAGCTTGGGGAATTGTAACTCTTGCTGTTGGAACTTGGAATGTGGTCGCTGGAATAGCAGCAGTAGTCACCGGAGTATTAGCTGGAGCTGTAGCATTTTTAACAAGTCCAATAGGTTTAGTTATATTAGCTATAACAGCTATTATCGCAATAGGTGTTCTATTGTGGAAAAATTGGGATACAATCAAAGATGCGGCTGGTAAACTTGGCTCTTGGCTTGGAGAAAAATGGGATGGTATTAAAAAAGCTACCAGCGAAGCTTGGGGAAATGTAACTAAATGGACTTCCGAAAAATGGGGAGACGCTAAAAAAACAATTTCAGATACCGCATCGTCTATTGGAACAAGTGTTTCAACAAAATGGGATGAGGTAAAAAAAGGAACTGGTGATACTTGGGATACTATCAAAAAATGGTCTTCCGATAAATGGAAAGATATATCTGATAAAGTTGGTAATGGAGCAAAAAGTGCTTGGTCTAAAGCTGGTGAATGGTGGGGTAATTTAACCAAAGACAGTGGAAAAACGTTTGATGACATTGTCAAAAAAGCAAAGGGATTTGGTAAGTCTATCGGAGACGGTCTCAAAGGAGGCTGGTCAGATGTCAAAGAAGGAATAAAAGGCATGTTCCACGGTATGATTGAAGGCGCTGTTTGGGGAGTGAATAAAGTACTTGATGGTGTAAGATGGGTTCTTAAAGCTGTCGGTGCAAAAGGAACAGCTGATTCAATCGGAGTTTGGGCTCCAAAATATGCCAAAGGCACAAAAAACCACCCCGGAGGAGTTGCACTCGTAAATGATGGCTCTGGAGCTTATCAAGAAATGTATAAGCTTCCTAACGGTAAAACAGGATTATTCCCTAAAAAGCGGAATATGCTTGTTAATTTGCCAAAAGGCACGCAAGTACTTGATGGCAAGAACACAGCTAAGTTAATGGGCGCTCCAGCTTATGCTGGCGGTATATTTGATGATTTATCTAACTTCATGAGTGGATTCAAAATGCCAAGCATGAACTTTGATTTTGGTAGCTTCTTCAGTGGTGTATCTAGCACCGCAAGCGATGTGTTCGATAGTGTTTCAGGAGTTGCTTCTGATGTCTGGAACTGGGTCACTGACAAAGCTTCCATTGTTTCTCATTTGTGGAGTAATATTGGTCGAGGAGCTGGCGGTTATTTAGGAAATGTTGCTGCTGTCGTTAACGGAATCAAAGATAAAGGGATTGACGCAGCGAAAGAGCTAATTTTCAAAAAAGGGCAAGAAGGCTCTGCAGCACCAAGCGGTACAGGAGTAGAACGTTGGCGTCCCGTTGTCGTTCGTGCTTTAGGAATGAACGGATTACCAACTTCTGGAGACTATGTTAATGCTTGGCTGAAGCAAATATCAACCGAATCAAGTGGCGATGAAAAAGCAGTACAAGGCGACATCGGAGATATTAACAATATCACAGGGGACTTGGCTAAAGGATTAGTGCAGACTATCTCTGCTACATTCAACGCTTATAAATTCCCTGGGCACAATAACATTTTCAATGGTCTTGATAACTTGCTTGCTGGTATCAGCTATGCGAAGAGTCGTTACGGTTCATCTGGTATGCTTCAAGTCATTGGACATGGCCATGGTTACGCTAAAGGTACTCCTTACGTACCAGAAGACCAGCTTGCTATGATACATCAAGGCGAAATGGTAGTGCCTGCTAAATTCAACCCTCATAACTCAATGAGTGGCTTTGAAACTTTGAAACTTCCTGACTTGTTCAATAGTAAGTCAATTGATTATAATCAATCTGCATCATTCGGTAGTTCTAATGACGTTTCAAGTTACGGAATGGCAAATATGAGCAACTCGTTAACAAGCGCTATTATGTTACTCGTTCAATCACTGGGAGCGCAAGCAAATCAAGCAGCCAATGGAGATATTATTATTAACATTGGAGGTCGTGAATTTGGACGTATTGCAGTTTCAGAAATAAACAAGTATCATCAACAACTTGGATATACTGAATTGAACATTTAAGAAAGGAGAAATAAATGTCTGGGAGCTTATCAATTAACGGAGTTATTGTGAAAAACCCCAAGACTTTCAAAGTTGGCTATCAGACAATAGACGCTGATAGTTCTGGGCGTAATGCAAATGGAGAAATGGTAAGAGACATCATAACGCAAAAAGTAAAGCTAGAAATTGAGTGGGGTGCATTAGATGATTCTACTGCATCAGCTTTGCTTAAGGCGATTAAAGCTGTCTTTTTTACTGTAAATTATCCTGATGCAGAAACGGGGACTCAACAAACTAAAACTTTTTATTCTGGGGATAGGAGCTTGCCTTCATATTCTTGGAACGATAAGTTCAATCAAATCAAGTGGGGAAGCTTTTCCACAAACTTTATAGAAAAGTAGGAGGATTAAATGTTAAAAACAAGCGATGCTTTTAATCAAGCATTTAAGAGCCCTACACGGCAAGTACTTGCTAGAGTTTCTATGGGGAATATCGTTTATACTAACAATGATTTATTTAACGTAGAGTACACGGGCGGTAGTATTACTGGAGAAAGCTTTTCTATTGGTTCAACTTTCAGCAATAGTATTAAAATCACGTTTGCAAAAGTGATTGAAGCGGTAAAACAGCTCGATAAAATCAAGTTAGAATTTGGAATAGTCTTAGCTGATGGCTCAACAGAGTTCGTCAGCATGGGCTATTTTTTCGTTGATAAATACAATCCAGATAGGAATGCTAATAGGACGATAATTGAAGCCTTTGACGAAATGCCACAACTTGGCGGTAATTATGTTTCTAAGCTTAATTATCCAGCTAGAATCAAAGATGTGGCTTTAGAAATAGCTAATTTATCAGGCACTCCAATTAATCAAGCAGGATTTGACAGATTAAGCACGTTACCAATCAACAAAATAGAAGGTAAAACATACCGACAAGCATTAGGGATGATTGCCCAATTCGCTTGTGGTTATGCTATTTTTGATAGAAACGGTAACTTAGATATTAGAATGCTGAGTGACCCTAATTTTTCTATCTCAACTGCTGATTACTTCTCAAAAGGGTTGACTAAAAACGAAACAATGTACCAACTTGGAGGAATTAGCTGTAAAGTTAGTTCGAAAAGTGGGGATACTTCTACGGATTCAACGCTTCAAAGCGGTTCAACGACAGGGAATCAAATTGTACTAGAAAATAGTGTAATGACGCAGACCTTGCTTGATGGAATTTATAGCCAACTGAAAACTATTAATTACTATCCATTCACGTTAACATGGCGAGGAAATCCAGCACTTGAAGCAGGCGACTGGATTGGATTATCTGATGTTAAAGCCAATTCTTTCAAAATGCCTAATCTAAGCTATAAGCTTACGTTTTCTGGAGGATTAAAGGCAACAAGTAGTGCTGATACTTCAAGCGTTGCACAAAGCACGACACCATATCGAGGTGTACTTTCTCAACAAGTTGATGAACTACAAGGGTGGAAAAATGCATCTGGTGGATGGACTTACAATAGTGTTACAGAACCAGTAAATCCACAAGAAGGAGATGTTTGGTTTAAGCCAAACGGTTCAGATACTGAAACATGGATTTATGAAAATGGTGCATGGGTATTCAAGACCTCGACAGCTGGAATTCGTGAGGCAAAAGAATCGGCAGCTAATGCTGCATCCGTTGGACAGCAAGCACAACAAACGGCAAACGATGCCAAAACTGCAGGAGATAAAGCAACAGTAGTGGCTGCACAAGCTTCATCAGACGCAGCAACAGCCACCAAAAATGCTAATGATGCAGTAACCAAGGCTAATAATAGCTTAACAATGGCAAATGATGCTAAAACACAAGCATCTACTGCAAACGCTAATGCTAATACAGCGCTAACTAATGCCAATACAGCAATTAGTAATGTGAATAAAGTATCTGATGATGTTAAGGCTTTAAATACGCTTGCTAATACCGCAAACGCTAATGCTAATACAGCGCTAACGAATGCTAACAAAGGGATGTCTGATGCTAAGACAGCTCTTGATAATTTCAATAATTTAAAAATTGGTGGGAGAAACTATTTAAGAAATAGTAATTTCACGGACGGATTAAATTATTGGTCAAACAATCCATCTAATGCAGTGTTAAAAAATGGTGTTGTCAAGATTATCACAACAACAAGCAATGCATTCATGCAAGAAAACATTCCTCAATTATCAAGTGGAGATGTCGTTACACTATCATTTGATGCTAAAACTGATGATAGTGGCATATTACATACGGAGATGTGGGGGGATAAAGCGCATGCCGTTGATATTCCACTGACAAAGGACTTCGTGAGATATTCCACCACTTTCACTGTTTCGGTAAGAAATACATTGTATTTTTGGAACAAAAACAGTTCTTTCAATTACATTAGAAAATTGAAGCTAGAAATAGGAAATAAGGCAACGGATTGGAGTCCATCCCCTGATGATGTCCAGATTCAAATTGATAATGTAAATAATCAGTTATCAACAAAAGTAAGTCAGACTAGCTTTGATACTTTAAACGGTACAGTAACAAGCCAAGGAACGCAGATAACACAGAATAAATCTGATATTTCAACCAAGGCTGATAAAACATACGTTGATACCTTAAAAGGAACGGTAGACACACAAGGTACTCAGATAACGCAAAATTCCAAAGATATTCAAGTTAAAGCGAATCAATCTAGCGTTGACACTTTAACTGGGCGTGTAAAAACAAATGAATCAAATATCTCCATTAATGCAAATGGGGTTAGTAGTCTCGTTACTAAAACAGACGGAACTAATGCTAATTTATCCAAACTCAATCAAGATTATGCAGGATTTAAACAAACTGTATATACTAAGACTGAAACAGATACAAAAGTATCTACAGTTCAACAGTCAGTTGACCAGTACAAAATAACTGTTTCTAATACTTATGCGACTAAAGATTCCCTTGATGGATTGCAAGTTGGTGGAAGAAACTTAATTTTAAACTCGATAGATTGGCAAGGAAATGCATCTAGTACGCTTAAATACAATGGTAATCCAGTGTTGATAAATAGCTATGTTGGCACATTAAATAGTGATGGATTTACTACAAAAACATCAGTTATTCTTGATGGAGAGTATTATACTTTATCTTTTTATGCAAGAGCGGACAATGACAAGGACGCTATTAGATGCTTTTTTTATAATCCAAATACTACTATTTCTGCAATCACTTCTCAAGGAAATACCTATACTGGATCAGATGGAAATATCACTTTTATACTATCTACAGAATGGACAAAGTATTGGGTGACTTGGCGACAATCAAAAACAACATCTAGCAAAAGTCTAATAATAGGTAGACACTTTGCGAGTGGAAACAATGGTTCAACTTACTACACTTTACCTATGTTAGTAGAAGGAAACAAAACGACTGACTGGGCGCCAGCTCCAGAAGATATTAAAAATCAGTTTACAAATCAACAGACATCTATTGACCAAAACGCCAAGCAAATTGCACTTAAAGCTGACACTACAACCGTAAATACACTAACTGGACGAGTAACAACTGCTGAAGGCAATATCACAACTATGGCAGGGCAGATTAGTCTCAAAGCTAATCAATCCGATGTCGATACAGTTACTAAGCGAGTGACAGCAACAGAATCAAGTTTAAGCTTGCAAGACGGGAAAATAACAGCTCTAACAAGTAGAACTGATGGCAATAGCACGCAAATTGGTAAGTTACAAACAAGTTATGATGGTCTTAGTAGCACGGTTTCTAAAATAGGCAGTTATTCAGCTTATGCTTACAACGCCAACGGTACTTACAAATTCACGACTGTTTATCCGAATCTGAATTTATTGGATGGAACATCGAGTGTTTCTAAGAATGCAACCATTCCATCTGGACAAAACTCAATTGTTCTATATGGAGATTTAGGCAAATTCAAAAGCAACACTGTTACTATTTCGGCTTTTCTTGACTTAACAAATTCATCTTATGACGCAAAAATACAAGCGTGGACAAATAGCGGAACAATAGCTGGAAGTATAGTCAAAGCTGGACAAAAAGGATATAGTATTGGATATGGTACATTTCCAAGTTCTTTCACTGCTTCAAACATCGGCATAAGAACAGAAAGTGTAAGCACATCTACTACTATTCCTTACTCTGGACTTAAAATGGAATTTGGCTCAACCGCAACCCCATGGATGCCATCACAACAAGAAGCGACAACTGCAGATTATCCAAGTTTTATCGGATATGCCATAAATTATTCAACGAATCCATACGATTATTCTTGGCAACCTTACAGCGGATTAAACGCCATGAAACTGTCAGATACTCAGTCGCAAATCACGCAACTATCGGATAATATCAACCTTCGGGTAATGAAAAATGACGTTGTTAATCAAATAAATGTCTCAACAGAAAGCATCTTAATTGCAGGTAATAAAGTCCAGATAACAGGACAGACTTACATTGCTAATGCTGTAATTAGTACCGCTGCAATCGCAGACGCTGCAGTGACTAACGCTAAAATATCTAGTCTATCTGCTAGCAAGTTAACCGCTGGAACGATTGACGCAAATATTATTACAGTTAAAAATATAAATGCTTCAAATATCAACACTGGTACACTATCAGCGAACTATATCAATGGTGGAACAATTAACGGAGCAAATGTTAACGTTATAAATTTGAACGCAAGTAACATAACTGCTGGTACGCTTTCGGGTAGTAACTTATCCATAAATTTGAGTACAGGTACAGTTAATTTTCAAAAAGGGACGATACAAAAATATGATAGAAGTTTTTTGGTTGACGTGACTAACGGTGTTATTGAGAGTTACCAATCAGGCGGAGGATTCACATTATCTAATGGGTCAATTGAACTAAGGGATTCATCTTTCTTTAATCAAAATAGTGGTTTGTATGGAAAGATAAGCTATATAGTTGGATTTTCAATGAGCTCTCCTGGTCAAGGGATTGGAATCCAAGGCAAAGTTGGATGGTCTTTGAGCAAAATAGGTTCATCACTCGGTTATCTTGCGAGGTCGACGGGTTCAGGTATTTTTGGTTCTACAGACGTTAATATATTCGCTGAGGATACCTTAACGTTACAAGCAGGTTCAAACAAAGGCGGATATGTACCCCAACCACCCCAAATAATAGTTGGATGTAATTACCAAAATTTAGGAAATGTTGGTGCAGATATTTATCTTGGTGCTAACTTTATTTTGCTAAGTGCACACTTGGGGTTAAGTATTAATGGGAAAACAGATATTGTTGGAAAAACGACTATTTCAGGAGACTTTAATGTTTACGGATCTAAAAATGCTGTACATGTAACTAGAGACGGCGTAAGAGCAACGCCTGCTTATGAAACAGCAGAATCTTATCTTGGAGATATTGGACAGGATTATACAAGAGAAAACTGTGAAGTTTGGGTAGATATAGAGACGCTATTCAGCGATACAGTAAACACTAATATTTCTTATCAAGTATTCTTACAAGCTTATGATGACGCAAGGTTTTGGGTGGCTGAATTTAGAGCTGATAAGTTCTTGATTAAGTCAGATAAAGCAATGTCTCGATTTGCTTGGGAAATTAAAGCAAAACGCAGGGGTTACGAAGATGACCGTCTTGTACTTCAAGAAGATGCAGATAATGATTTTTTATTAAAAGCCCACGAAGAAGGTGCTTTTTAGGAAAGGTAAATAATGAACGAACAAATAGAAATTGACGCAAATCAACTCGTAACAGTTTTAACAAATAAAATTGCTGAGTTAGAACTTGAAAATGCAAAATTAAAAGTGTTGTTAAACAAACAGCAAGAAAAAACGGAGGAAAAATAATATGAAAATCGAAAAATCAACCGCACTTAGCGCATCATCTGTAACTGAAGACGGAAAACCTATCGCTTACTTCAATGCAAGTATTGGAACAACTGGAACTACCAACAACTTCAATATCACTAGTCCAGAACTATATGAAGCAAATAAGGTGCAAGTTCGGAAAGATAAGGCTGACTTTGACGCTGCAGTTTATGCAGTGGAAGACGCCAATACTACCGCTTAATAATTGGGGGGTAAATATGGAGATAGAAAACTTAGTAGCAGAGCACGAGACAAAGCTAAAGCAGCACGATAAGGAGTTGGCGCGCTTAAATGATATGTCCGTTGTCATGCAAAATTCAATTAATGCAGGTCTTGCCAGAGTTGATGAATCAAATAAATTCTTACGAGAGCAGAATAGGGAACAACTCAAACAAAACAACGAAATTTTTCAAATCGTTGTTGGAATCAATGAAAACAAAGAAAATAAGGAATACGAATCCAAGATGATGACACGAAAAAATTTGTGGCAAGCAATTTTTGCAGTCGGTGGATTTTTAGGAGGATTCATTCTTGCGTATTTCAAAGTTAAATTTTAAAGAGGAGAATAATATGAATAAATTTTTAAAAGACATGGCAGAACGTGCCATCAAAACATTTGCGCAAGCTGCAATTGCAGCGCTTGGAGCTGGAGCTACTGGATTAATTGGAATTGACTGGATCAATATTCTATCAATTGCGGGATTTGCTACTTTAGTTTCAATTCTCACATCCATCGCAAGCCTTGGGGTAGGAGACGATTCTGCAAGCCTAGTAAATAAAGCAGAGGAGAATAACAATGACAGTAAATAATAACCAAGTGATTAATTGGTTCACTAACAGAATTGGCGATCTAACATATTCAATGGATGGCTCACGCAACGGATCGGATGGAACAGCTGACTGTTCTGGCTCAATCTCACAAGCCCTAATTGAAGCGAGTGGAGTGAATGAGGGATTACTTTCAACGATTTCATTAGGTGGTTATCTTGCAAAATTAGGTTATCAGAAAGTTTATTCAGGACCTACTGCAGGAGCTAATGGAATCAAAGATGGCGATATTATCTTGATGTCGATTACAGACGATATGGCAGGCTCTGGCGGTGCCGGTGGACACGTTGGAGTAATTCATCAAAGGGGGAACTTCATTAGCTGTACGGCCACGAGATGGACGGATGGAGCGTTATTTGTTGACGGACAAGCGATTCAGTCCGCACCATGGAATCAATACAAGAATGTAACACGCTTGAAAGCTCACAGTGAAGTATGGCGAAATGGTCAGTCGGAACAACGCCCAAGCGGTGGAATTGCAGTTGATGGAATTTGGGGTCACGATACATGGAAAGGTGTTCAAGAAATGCTTATTCGTATCGGTCACAATTTAGACCCTGATGGCGCTGATGGAATCGGTGGACCAATTACAATCAAAGCTTTACAACGTGCCTTAAACGCTAAATTAATTCTCAATTTAGACGTTGATGGAATCATGGGTGCGCAAACAGTCAAAGCACTTCAAAAATTGATGGGAACACCACAAGATGGCGTTATCAGTTCCCCAAGTTCTCAAATGGTTATCGCATTGCAAGAAAAAATTAATTCAGGTCAAGTCTGGATTTAAAAAAATAGCGCTCCGAAAGGGGCGTTTTTTTGTTTGCCTTAACCGTTAAGAAATCCTTACCAGTTTATTTTGTAACACAATTTTAATATTTAAACTGTTGACATAGTTGTACGTCTATGTTATAATGTATATATAAAGTAAAGGAACGAGGAAATCAAAATGACAACAGCAAAAGAATTCGCACAAATTACAGCAGACGCTTACTTAACTTACAAAGGCTTTGAAATTACAGATTTCAAAAAAGGCCAAAAGGTCGCTTTCAAAGCTCGCAACAACGACGGAGAACTTGAAGTAATGGCAGGAGAAATCA
>NZ_WITJ01000022.1 GCF_009601015.1 Lactococcus hircilactis | reverse complement strand
ATCGTAATTTGAGTGCGTGAGATAAGCCCCATGGTGTCAAAGTACCATTGGATATTATGACTTGCAGTATTAGCAAGTGGATTAGACATCTCGTTAATCAGTTCTCTATCGAGTGATACGCAGACAAATGATATTTCTGAACTGGTCTCATGCACTGCTTGGGACGATGCGGGAGACATCAGATAGTCTTTACCGTTTTTTCTAAAGCTGAAATAGCTTTGATGGTTTAAGAACTGAACGTAATCCTGAAGCTTATTATTGACTATTTTTGAAACTGTAAATTTATGAGTTGTCGCTCCTTGGTCTAGGTAGTCGTGAAACTCATCGTTGTAGTAACTTGGTAGCCCTGGAACGTCATTACTTAACATGGCTACTTTTCGTAATTGTGAATCTAAAACATTAATTAGCATTAAAGTATCCTTTCTTGCCAAGTGATTTGAACATCTGGTGGCGTGGTATTCCAAGACGACTGAATAATTTTAAGCTTGCTAATTCCTGGTGGAATGCTGAACGGTTCTGTTCCTGTTACGGTTTCAGTAATGGATGAGATACCGTCAATAGATACTCCACCATCAGCCATCGTGACAGAAATAGCTGATCCTTGCTTATAGCGATTAGGCAAGTCGTCCCATTTCTGAACGTTGTCTTTCCTGCACCAGAATCGCCTTAATTGCATATTTGAGACCATGCCGTTTTTATTTCCAATCCAGTCGCCAATGAAGAAATATACCTTTGCAATTGCAGAATTAGCAAGCTCTGGGATTTGGATTGTCTTTCTACTATTTCTCCAATAGAAGCTGAAAGCACCGCCCTTCTTAAAGAAGTCAGCACTTCCTGTTCTATTATTAAACATCACGTTATTTTCAGGGTCTTTTGTATTTTCCCCATTGTTCATCGTAAATGGCATTGATTGCCACTCTCTAGGATTATTGCCACCGACCCAAAACTTGGCAGCGCCCTTATTTCCTGTCATGTCAATTTTTACAATCCCATAACCAGCTAAGAAGACATCATTTGCATCAGTAAACATCACTTGCGTAACCCCTGTTTGTCCGTTAGCTCCAGCCCATTCAAGAAATCTCATCCAAGCGTAGAAATTAACTGATCCAAGTTGACCATTTGAATCAGCGGGTAAGGTTAAACATTTCATTCCGCCACGTAGTCCAGCAGTAGCCGACCCGAAGTCAGTTACTTTAAGACCAGTAGTCGTGATTGTTTGCCCTTGCCAGTTGTTCGTTACTGTTCTATATCCGAGTTGACCGTTTGTATCACAAACTCCACCAATAGAAGCCACTTGTGGATTAGGCTTTCCTTTGACATCAACTAATTTAGAAAATTGATTATCATTGTCAGAATCGTACAGAATTTCACTATTATGGAGAACAACACCATCAACTTCTTCACGTTTACCAATTTCAAGCGCTCCATTTACTCCAGCGATTCCGAAATAGCCGTTTTCGTGGTTATTTGTTAATGTGAGATTAATCCACGCTGGAAGTGAGCCTTGGTTGTTGATTGTGACATCAACAGAGCCGTCAGAATTAGGAGTGATTGAGCCATTGATTCCGCCTGAGTTACTTAAATTAAGAACGTTAGAGTAGCTAGAGTAAGCATGTCCGTCTGGGACTAGAAATGTGATAGAACCTGATCTATTATCAATAGTGAACGACTGTTCCCCATCTGGCACTGCATACCATACTTTATTTGGTTCGTCATCAAAAATTAGAGCTGTTGGCTCATTAACATTGATATAACTCGCTAATGTTTGCTTATTAGAATTCAGCTCATCAAACATCGTTCCTTTAAGCATATAATCAAAAGATATTTGCTTAGCTCCCCTAGAAGTAGAAATGATGCTAACCCCTTCTTTTTGAGCTACTGAATTATTAGACCACCCAGAACCGACGTCTCTTTTTATGTTTGTAACACTATCAAATAAATCAGAAAGCTGATTGTTGCCAAAATTTATTTTTATAATTTCGTGCATTAATTTTTCCTTCCATTTAAAATATTTTCCATTGACTGGTTAGCGGATTGCTGTTGCGTAATTTTCTTAGTTAAGCTATTTAGATCAAAATTAGCTTGAACTGGTCTATTCATCAATTGATTAATCGCTTTAATAACATCAATGTTTGTACCATTTTCAATCATAGCTTTAAGTATCTTGTTCAAAATTTCCGTTTGTGAACTATTATCAATAACTTGGTTGCTAACGACTAAACTTTGCTTTATATTACGCATATCTTTAAATATTTGAGCATCTGCAGGAACTCCAGTAGTCCCTTTCTCATACTTAGGGATAAGTTTAGCTGTTTCAGATGCTTTAAGAATGCTTGTCCCTCGTGGTAATGGCATCACAACATCCCTAGCTTGTGGGATAAAGCTAGCACCATCTGGAAGCGTAATAAGTTCTCTATAAACTGAACCTTTTTGATCGTTGACCATTGCCATCCCGCCTGGATGATATGGGGTACCAGTAGCATTTTTTGTGATTTTTTCAAATATTTCTTGGAAAATATTTTTATGGGTAGTCGTTAATGTGGTGTTCTTTTCTTTTGGCAAGCTATCAATTGCTTTTTTCGCCTTTGAAACTCCATCTCCTGTCAAGTCTTTTGCGATTAATTCTTTCTCTTTTGGAGATAGTGCATTCCATTCTGAAATTGCATTTGCCGCTCCCCTTTTTTTGTTCAATACGTCTGCGTTATCGGCAAACATTCTCTTAACATTTTCAGGCATTGCATCCCATGCACTCAGCGCAGCGGCTGCAGCACCTTTTTTATTTTGAAAATCTGAATCATTACCAAGTAATTTCTTGACATTTTCAGGCATAGAATTCCAAGAATTAAGTGCATTTGTCACATTCTCTTTTTTGCTCATGAAATCTTTGTCATTTCCAAGCAAATTCTTAGTTGAATCTGGTAAACTATTCCATGTATCTAAGCTTTGCTTACTTTCAGCAATAGCAAGCAATCCTTCTTTATTGCCAATAAATAGCTTCTTATCTTCTGGAGATAATTTGTCCCATTGCCCACTTGCAATAATGGCTTCTAGGATAGAGGCTTTAGCATTCGTTGACAGTTTAGCGTGCTTCATAACAAATTGGATTCTTTCCCATCCTCCCTTTTGTTTTAATGTGTCAGCGACTACTTGAGCAGCATTTGTTGTTATTTTCCCAGTTTTTGGATCAAGAACCATTCCGTTCCAAGTATCGTCTGCCTTCTTAATATCTTCACTCATAGTTTTAGAGTATTGAGCAAGAATTTTAGAACTATCTCCAAGTTCATTAGAGAACTTTTTAGAGCCACTCCCCGCTTTTTTTAGCATATCTTGGAAATTTAATCCAAAATTTTTAAAAGAAGCTGTTTGAGTTCTTACATAGTCAGCATAATCTTGAGAATCTTTCTTCATGCTATTCATAATGACTTGTTGAGTAGCTGCCAAATCTACTCCATACTTTTTCATTATTTGCTCATGTTGCTCGGTATAGGCCTTTGATGTATCATTATATTCTTGGGCGCTCATCTTTCCATTTTCAAAAAGCTCCTTGGCAGCAGCCATTTTTTTCTTATAACTGTCAGTATCACTGCTCATTAGTTTTTCTAAGCTATAAGATACACTATATGCAGTATCAACAGACATATTAGTCATATCGCCATTCAAAGCCTTCATGACTGCTAATTTTTTACTTCCAGTAACTTTAAGAGCATCTAACTCTTGCCCAGCAATAACTTTTTGGTCAGCAATTACTTTTGAACTCTCATCTGCTGTTATTTGCCTATTATTTTTAGCAGCATTATAATAAATAGCAGTCATTTCATCAGTTGATGCTTTAATAACATCTTTTGCTTGAGATCCCCCTTGCTTTAGTTTTTTAATCTGATCGTCTGACCATCCTAGAACTTCCGCATCATTCACAAGTTTATTAGTTGCCTTATCAATATCCTTGTCTGCAGCATCTCCCATATTTGAAATGGCTTGCTTCACATCATTGAAAGCTTTAGGGCCAATAACTCCAAATTTTTCAGTAGCTTCTTTTAAATCTTCAACTTTTCCTTCAAAATTCTTTACTTTTTTATAAGTTTCATCTGGAACGTTGATTGTTCCAAAAACATTGTGCATATCCTCTAGTTTAATTAATTGGTTAAGCACTCCAATAATTAGACCAGCTAATCCAGCAGTTCCAAGGGCTGTGACTGCAATAGGAGAAATTCCCGCCAATATTGGAGCAATTCCACCTAGCTCAGCTGTTAATCCTCCAGCTCCTCCTACTGCTCCAGCTGCAGTGGTAGCTTCTGTTGTTATTCCTGCTAGCGCTAGTTTACCAGCTCCTTTTGCTCCTATTTTTCCAAGAACTCCAGTAAGCCCTGAAACCATCCCAGTTAATCCACTTAATGCTTTAGCGGTTGGAGCAACTGCAGCCGCAGCGATTCCCATTTTTATAATTAATTGTTGAGTTTTTGGATCTAACTTTTCAAAAGAACCTGCCAAATTATCTGTTTCTTTAACGACTGGAATGATTGAAGGTAATAGCTTTTCGCCTAGATCGATTGTCAAAACCTCTAGAGTCGCTTTTGCTTTATTAAAAGCGTTCTTATCCGAATCATTCATTTGATCAGCAAGCTTTTTAGTATAACCAGTAGCATTTTGAGTTTCTTTAGATAAGTTACGTAAGGCATCTCCACCTTGTTCAACCAAGATATTCATTCCTGTTTGTGCTTCTGTTCCAAATGCTTTTGCTATTAACGAACTCTTTTCTGCTTTAGTCATACCTTCAGTTGATTTTTTTATATTATCAATCATTGTTGGTAAGTCAAGATTTCCTTTTTTGAAATCGTCAATACTTACACCTAATTCAGAAAATGCAGCGGCCGATTGTTTTGTCGGTTTCATCAATCGAGATAAAGCACCTCGTAAAGCTGTACCTGCTTTTTCTCCCTCTAAACCATTATTTGAAAGCAGTCCAATTGCGGAAGAAACTTGTTCTAAACTCCATCCGAGCGAGTTAGAAACTGGCCCTACATATTCCATTGCCGTTCCCATATCCTCAAAACTTGCTGATGTTTTGTTAGCGACAAATGTTAAACTATCTGTTACTCGTTCGGTATTTTTAAGCATTGACGCTGTATCGTCGGTTTTTAATCCGAATTGTTCAAGAATCGATGTTGATGTTGACATAACCGTTCCAAAATCATCTCCTGAAGCTTTAGCGGCATCCAATACAGAAGGCATTGCTCCAACCGTTTGATTAAAGTCATACCCACGCTTTATCATTTCTTCCATACCCTCATTAATGGAAGATGTATCAATACCATACTGTTGTGCCCATTCTTTAGATTTAGACGACAATGTGTCAATTTGCTTTGATAAGATATTAGTTGGTGTGCCATCTGACAGTAAGGATCTAATTTCTGTCATCTTACCGTTGAAGTTAGCGGCTGCTTGAACTCCTTTAGCAAATACTGCTGTTACTGCTAATGATGTAGGAGCTGAAGCTGAAGCAATAGAATTAAGCCCACCGCTTACCTTCCCGAATCCTTCGGACATTTTTGGCAAAAGTGACGTTTGTCTATACTGTTCTTCTGCAGCTGATTTTAATTCTGCTTTAAATTTTGCCATTTGAGTGCTTGCCCTTGAAATATCAGCAGCATATTTTTGAGTACTAGAGCTTGCTTTGCCATCGACAAGCGAACCATCATAAGACTTTTTAAGTAAGTCCAGCTGTCGTTTTTGAGCTTCAATAGTTTTAGTCAAGACTTCCATGGGGCTTTTAATTCCATCTACTCCATGGCCAAACGCAGAAAAGGACGTCTGAGACGTCTTTAAATCATTTTTTAACGCTGATAACTGTTTGGATACCCCTGTTACTCCTTTAGCAAAGTTGGAGTCATCAAGTCCCATCTCAATTATCATTTTTCCTAAAGGTGCATCAGACATAGTATTCTCCTTGATTTTTTATCGTTAATTCAAGGATAAACAAAAAACGCCCCTAAAAAGTAGCGTTTTTATATGTTTATATTAGATTACTGTATTATTTCCATGTTCCATCAGCGAATGTGACGCTAAATGGGCCGTTATCTGTCGCATCAAAGTATGCTTTTACTTTTACGGTTTGCCCAACATTTACGGAATCAGGCATCGTATTATCGTATGTATTTGAGTCAAAGTTCAAAACATTGCCATCTGCTCCATAAGCGTTAAAGGATTGGATATTGAAATCATAAGCAGAGTCTCCGATATTCTTTACTGAAATTTCTACAACTAAAGCTTTGCTTCCACTTGGAGCGTCATCACTTAGTTCTATATTTGGGTCTATAGATGCGCTAATTATGCTAACTTCAATTTTAGAATTTCCTGACTTGCTTTCAAAATCAGATGACTGACCAAAAGATAATGTTTCAGATTTTGAATCAGAAGATTCTGTTGTTGAGCTATCTGTTGTTGAGCTATTTGTCACACCATCTATAACAGCCTTAAATGCATCACTAGCGTATGAGCTATAATCGGGGACATTCTCTCTCATATAGCTCTCAAATTTTTTATTTATTTCTATTCCCTCAGAAGCTGATTTTTTAATTGAGCTTATCTTTTTATTAGCTTCTGATATCTTACTTTGTGATGAACCGCCTATAATTACACCTATTAATGCAATTATAATACAAACAATAGCAATCCAAAACCATATTTGCTTATAATACGATACTCTTACTTCTTTTCCATCTTTCATAAATTTACTCCAATGTTTTTTATTTAATTATACACCTTTTATAAACAAAAAAATAGCTCAATAAGAACTATTTTAATGACTGTCCGAATTCCCACAATGACAGTACTTTTTCTTGATTATCTGATGATTTTTTACCATCAATAACATTAGCGCCCATTATTGCAACGAGTGTCTCAAAATCAGTGCTTAGAATATCAGATAATTGATATGTTCCATTAGACATCAATGTTTTAACAAAGTCCAGAAACTCATCACGAGCTTCAACGGCTGTTATTTTCCCTTTTTTGGGTCACCAGTTTTACCTTTCGTACCAGTGATCGTTTCAAAGATATCTTTAATAAAGTCTTGAAGCTCCCACGCTGGGACACTAGCAAGAATTATTTTAGTAGTCACTTTAGGGCTATCGAACAATCCAGCGATAAAATCAATCCGCTTCTTGTAAATATCAGAAATAGAAAGCTTTTCTGCATTTTCTTCAATCTCAACAGCCATATCCCAATAGTCAAGTAGCTTTTGACCACTAACATGTTCTTGAGTGATAGTGAATTTACCATCTTTGTCTAAAAGGTCAATAGATAGCTTAGCCATTATTGACCACCTCCAGAAGCTGGAGCAGTCATCAAAGCATCAGCTTTAATTTCTGCAATACCAGCTGCATCAGTAGATGTTCCTGTTCCTACAAAGGTAGAGTAGTACAATCCGTTGTCATCAGAACCAATTGCAAAACTGATTGCTTCTGATTGGAGCTCTGTTTGTTTACCTTGAACAGTATTAAATTCAACACCATCAGATGAGAACATACCGTCAACAAAAGCCATGAGATATGGATTGCCTTGAGGTGTCACATCTTCCAATAGAATTGAACAGTATGGAGATGTACGGTCTGCAGTGGCTTTATATACACCATTGCTTGATGCTGTAATACCAAGAACTGCATTTTTAACTTTTTCTGGGAAGTCCATGATGTCAAAGTCAACTTTACCATCTCCTACACCTTTACCAGAAATTGCATATACTTTATTTGAAGAATATGATTTAACAGCTTCAACAGCAAGTCCTGAAACTTTAGCTGATACCATACCACCATTATCTTTTTTACCTTCGATAACGAATTCATTTGTTCCAAGCGTTGGGCTTGATCCATCTTTTACACGAATTGTTAAACGTTTAAAACCAATAGGAACTGACATTTTTAATTCTCCTTTTTAATAATTTTCGTAAAGATTGCTATTGCCTTCATAAAATCGAGCATCAACATATCTTTTTGTTTCTTCAAAATATTCATCTAATCCGCCTGACATTTGGAAAAATCCAAGCGATATTAAAATATTTTCTACTTTACTTTGAAGCTTTTTAGCGATCATTCTGTCAGTAGATTCAATACTGACATGATAAATAAAGTGCTTAGCTAGTGAACCGTTACTACTAAGAGCAGTTTGTAACGGTGGACCACTAGGAGTTACTGTGATACTCGTTAAATTTTCAGCTAGTTTTTCATACCTCACATAACTTTTGAGACCGCCTGTTTTTTGAATATCCATAATATCCGAATCTGCAGATAAAGCCTTCATAATCTCATTTAGCATATCGTTCATTTGATTAATTCCTCCAAATTCTGACGTGCAGATTCTACAAACTTATTACCTTGATCATTTGAAAATCTTTGCAATGCTCCAAAGCTTCTATAATGATAAACTTTACCATTCCTAACAAATCCATTATTTTCAAGGTGGACAAGCCTCCAATGCTTACCATTGTTACCAATTTTTACAATCGGAAAACCAGATGCACGAGAAATGCTACCATGAACGACTCCTTCAACAGTATCTCCACTGTTTGCAAATTTAGAAAGTTCGCTTTTCAATCCAATTACCGATTCATCAGCAGCCGCTCTCAAAGCTTTATTTTCAATCGATCTGACACGAGTTTCACTAAATTTTTCTCTCAGTTTAGCTTCGAGCGCTTCAAATCCTTCTATCTTCATATAGCTATTCATTCAAGTTCGTTCCTTTCAATATAAGTTTAAGAAACGTACGATCATGAAAATCTTGCTGAATATCAATGATATTCCATTCTTTACCTGAATAACGTGAATCATCAATAACTACTTTATCGTCATTCTTTGGCTGATAACCAGTTAATGGATCACGAATTTTTATCGTAACCCCATTTTTTACATTTTGACTTCCTAAAATGGTTAGATCTTTGTTACTTGGGGAGTAGACATCTGCATAAGTTTTGAAAAGTTCAATAGGATCACCTCCTCTACCGTCAAATGACGTGTCAAGACCTACTCCTTGAAAAGCAACCTGTGTTCGCATTGTTCCGTTATTGGTACGATTAGATGATTTAAGTAATTTTTGCGATTTAATCATTGCGTCTCTCCTACATCATCAGTACGCTGATTAGCTAGAAAAACATCACGGATATTTTGCTTATAATTCTCCTTAAATTCATCTAAAGCATCATTGTAAGTATAACGTGAACGCTCAAAAATTAATTCCTTAACTTCTGGATCACTTGCATCAGGAACTCCAACTAATCTAAGAATTGAGGTATAAGAGGCTATGAGCATATCTGTTAAGTTAGCAAGTTCGTCAGAATCATTAGTACTGATTCTCATTCTTTGTTTGAATGAATTAAGGTTATCATTGGCCCAAGTTTCTGCAGTACTCATATTTAACTCCTATTATTTATCTTCTTTTTCCTCCACTTTTTCAACAAAACCAGGGAGCTTTTTTTCAAGCTCCTTGAATCTTGCTACCGTCGCTTCAAACACTTCGCCAATTTCTCGGCGTGCGTCCTCTTTTAAGTCATCAAAGACTGCATTAACTTTTAACTTCATTGGCTACTCCTTACCCAGCAGGTACGGCCGCAATTGTAACAAGCGCTGATACATTGTTATCTTTTGGTTTGCCCCAGTAGAATGATTTAGTCGTGTACAATTGCAAGTCTTCAAGAGCAAATGTTTGGTCAAATTCTGCCATTGTCATTTTTCCACGGTACGCGTTGTAACGATTAGCGACAAATACAATCCCTTTACCAGCAGGCACAGCCATTGATTGAATTACAGCGATATTGAAAGGTAAGATATCAACCCATGCTCCATTTGCGTTCAAATACAAGAACATTGCAGTAAAATCATAGTAATCTTGAGGATTTACTAAAATTTTTGCTTGTCCAGCAATATTAAGTGGGACTCCCTTTGCACTAATTGATAATTTTTTCATGACTGGAGCAAGAATTTTTGCAGCCTGTTGAGAAACTTCTTTAGAACCATCTAGGGTAGAAAGTTTAGAAAGGTCGGCAGATACTGTTTTGTCTCCATATGTAGTAGTTCCATTGACAACCGTTGCGTCTTTAATCAATCCAACTGGTTTATTATTACCATCTCCACTTACCAGCGCTGTTTCAAGAGCTACTGCAATAGCTTCAGAGATTTGCAATACAATAAAAGTCTTAAGCCAATCATAGCTATAATCAAGAGCATCCTTAGGAATTACAGCGTATGCAGTGAGTTTGTTTTGAGAAAAATCATATTCACCGAAGTTTTGGTTCAATTTTCCTTGGATATCTCCAGTGAATGTTCCCCATACTGCCGTTCCACCGTTGTAAACTCCGTCAGATGTAATTGCTTTTGTAC
Organism: Lactococcus hircilactis; assembly: GCF_009601015.1. Taxonomy (GTDB): domain Bacteria; phylum Bacillota; class Bacilli; order Lactobacillales; family Streptococcaceae; genus Lactococcus; species Lactococcus hircilactis. The sequence continues at coordinate 17,104 of NZ_WITJ01000022.1, read as the reverse complement.
GAAGTCCCATATCTTGGAAGTTAATTACATCAAGCAATGGGTGAGAGTAAGTTAGCTCATCAAAGACTTGGTTAATGATTTCGAGTGGCAAAGTTTTTTCTACGTTTCCAATTCCTGAAGTGATATCATTGAAGAATTTCACTTCTTCTGCAGACATTACTCTGCTCGTCTTAGTTGCCATCAATGAACTAATTTTTTCGTCAGTTGCTTCTGAAAGTTTTTCGATAATTTCAGAACCCATTACTTCCATTGATTTTGCGAACAACTTTTGTTGCTCTTTTTCGTCTGCTCCTTCAGCTACTGCGTTTGTATATTTTTCTACAGCCGCCGAATAATTAGGTAATTTTGCGTAATCCATTATTTTATTCCTCCCAGAAAAAGTGGTTTAAATTTTTGATTTTTAGGCGGCTTTACTGCCGTGTTATTAGCTTCAAATTCTGCTTTTACTTCAGATATTTTTTCATCAATCATATTTTTAATTGATTCCATTTGATCAGAAGTGAATTTATTATCTAATGAACTATTCTTTTTATCATTAGTTTTTTTATTAATCATATTTTTAATCTGATTAATTTTTTCTTGTGGTAAGATTGGGGAAATGCTTGCAACCATTTTCACTTGCTTATTATTCTCAAATAAAATTTCATCTGCCATCCCAGATTCCAAGGCCTGCTTAGCGTTAAACCAAGTTTCATCGTCCATCATTTGTTGCGCATCTTCTACTGAAATATTCATCTTTTTCGCATAAAGATTTGCCAAATTATTGCTTGCCCCAGTTAAGAACTTGCCAGCATCGGACATATCTCTGTAATCTCCTTGAGCAAGTGACGATACATTGTGAATCATCATTTGTCCAATAGGGGAAATCCCTACTTTATCCGCTGCCAAAATCGGAAACGTTGCAGCACTTGCACAAAGGCCAGAAATTTCAGCAGTAACTTTACCTTGATATTTGCTCAAGTCTGTGAAAATTTCACTCCCAGCAAACACCGAACCACCGCCTGAATTAATTTGGATAGTTACATCTTCTCCGTTAGCTTCATTCAAGAAATCATTAACTTTTTTAGGCGTAATACATTCCATCCCGAACCAGTCGTAAACTTCTGCATCATCATTATCTGCGACTGCGCCATTAAATTTAAGTGTTTTCACTAATATTTCCTTTCTCTTCATAGTTTTTAGTCATAATGACCTTATCCCCATCAGGTAATGGAGATAATCCAGAAGCCTCACGGACTTCATTAATTTTCACAATTCCACTAGATCCTACTTTGTCAATAGCGTCCGCACGGTCAAGAATATTGATTGTCTTGAATCCAGTAAGTTCTATAGTTTTACCAGAAGAATATCCAGATTGTTTTAACAATAAGCTTATAAATCCTTCTGAAATTTTATTTGCAATTGGGATAACTGCAGACTCAATCGCTAGATCAAGGTTTTCAGAATTATTTGCAGTTTCTCCAAGAACTAATGCTGGAGGTATTCCAAGCAATCCAGATATTTCAGTAATGAATATTTTTTTCAAGTTTCCAAAATCTGTGATTTGATTTTGAATATTAGAAGCCTTACTTGCAGAAACTTCATCATATGCTGATTTAGCCTTACCGCTATCTGGAATGAAAACTACTGGATCACTTAACAAACGCTTAGATAGTGTTTCTGAGTATTGCTTTTGTTCCTTTACTCGTTCATCATCTTCAAGTTTATTACTAACGGGTATACTCAATTTAGCCCGTAATTGACCAACTCTAAGCTGGTTTGTGACTAGTATTCCAAACAATCTTCCGTAGTCTTCCCACATAGTATTCACATAGTCGTTAATTCCCTCATTGTCATTTGACAAATGAAAGCAATTGACGCCCTGAGTAAATACGTTTTGAAAATATTTTTGAGCAAATGGCCCTGAATTAGGAGCATTAGCAACACTATCAGATGAGAAATTAATCGTAACGCCTGTATAAGTATTACCTGAAAGCATCGGAACAGTAACAAAATTATCAGCAATGTAAAAATATCCGTCTACGTTTATCACTAACAGCTCGCCATCTAGTATTTTTTTAACCATAGCTACTTTAAACTCGCTTGCTGTCTGGTTAGGATTAGGCTTCACGTTAAGCAAGTAGTCAAATTGTGATTCTGCAATTGAATCGTTTTCCTTATAAACAAAATCGCCTTTGGATACTAGACGTGCAAGGTATGTTGTACAAGTATCTAGCGCTACCGTCTTCATGCTCAGACTAACTTGAGCATTGAATAGCGCATCATATCCTGTGAAATCTGTTCCGTTAATCGTTGCTTTTACTGATGCCCAAATGTCAGAAAATAGTCCCACATTCTCTCCTTTCCATACTTTTAATTCAAGTTTAATAGAAAAGTAGAGTGAAAAAGTAGCGTTTTTAGGAGATGGCGAAACAAAAAACAGCCAGCAATGACTGACTGATAAATAATTAAATATTTTTCCATGCAACGGGTTTAGGCATTGCAATCGTATAGTAAGCCAGGGAGTCGAACCCTGAGCGCCTGTGCCGTGCTTGCTACGCTGGTTTTATCGTCCAGCAACGTCTCGCTACGTAAAGCAGCCACTAACTATGTTATGATACGTTCAATCCATAGTGATATAACTCATAACTATATTGGCTGTTACTCCCTCTTGGTCATTTAACTGAACTTCAATCGCCAGCACCAATAATATAGCAAGCCGCCGTTATCCGCAGTAACTTGCTTGAAGAAATAATTCACCGAACGAATTAAATTTTTGATTTCCGCTTAATTCTTCATGTTACCATTATCATATTTTTACACGTTAAAAAAGTATCGTTTTTTAACTCAAGAACCATCCCAAATTATCGTAAAAATCAGTGGTATCTACTTCATTTAGTAAATCAGCCTTGAACATCGCTGCTTCAAAAGCTTTAAATCCATCAGTTTTGCGTCTGACATCTTCTTTTTTGATATATTCCACATTTCCATCTTTTTTCAAATGCCGAAGTACATTGTTTGTATACCACCGCATCATGTCATTATCACCAAAATTAATTTTTTGATTGGCGAAACTGTCCTCAATTACCGTTGACAGTTGCGCATCAATGGCTCTAAAGTTACGAATTACTTCTACACGATAACCGAGTGGTTCTTCAAATTTTCCATTCCAAGAGACTTCAAACCCAGCTTCTTCAAATTTAGGCTGTAAATACTCCCTCATTTTATAGCCGTCTCCACAAATAGTTTGGAATTCATAGCCTTCTTCATCACGCATACGAACAAACCAGTCTACAACGTGCTGTGCATCCATTGACGGTTCATCTAATACTGTGAGCAACCCCTCGTCTTCCCATTGTCTAATCGGAGCAAATCGTCGCTTACCATTAACATTTTCATTTGGCTTAGAGTAACTGTATATTCTATCTACAAATTCTTTACGAACAAATGAATGAGATTTGAAAACATAATCTCCATCAATTTTGAATAATGCACCAACTGCAATAAAGTCACGAGTAGAGGCAAAGTCAAAACCACCTACTGCAGGTAGATTTCTTAATTCTGGGAATTCTTTTTTAGTTGCTTTTAATTCTTCATAGGTTGCCACGCTTCTTTCGATGTCAGTAACTGGTAAATTCATACGCTTTGTCATGAACTCTTCGCGGCCGCTAGGGTTTAGTTCTAAATCTTCATACTCCTCAAGTACTGTCTCATAAAGTCCTTGAGCATATTCTGACATTGGTAATGAAAACATTGGACTTGATAATTCCCAAAGTTTTGGATCATTAACTTGTGCTTCCTTGTCTAATTTGCAAATAAAAGGAAACATAGCATTCCATTTTGCTTCTCCCTTAAGGACTTTAATTGCCATATCTTTCATCTGGTCAATGAATCCGTCACGTACGTAACCATCCGTTCCAATATAAAATTCACGAGGATTTGGACGTTTACCTAAACCAGAAATATGAACCTTTACATCCTTATTGCTTTCGTATTGGTGTATTTCGTCAAATATGACAGCACCATCCCTAAGGCCGTCCTTAGTATTACCATTTGACGTTCTAAATTTAAAAAGAGATTTTGTTTGCTTGTTCTTTATTTCCGACTTGCTCGGTTTGCCAAATAATTCTTCTAAATCTTCATGGCTTTCAATAGTATCATGCACTTCGTCAAAACTTGTTTTCGCTTGGTCTTCACTATTAGCTACGATAGAAATATTATATTTTGAAATTCCATGCATAGGGGTTGTTAGATAACTTCCTATTGCAGAAAGTAATCCATTTTTACCATTCCCTCTGGCAATCATGATTAATATTTTTCGGTAAACATTCCGATGATTTTCTGAAAAATATAAGAAAACAAAACTGATAATAAATTTTTGGAAGTCCTCAAGTTCAAAAAAGTATTTTTCCGTGTATCCAATACAATTATCGATTTGTTCAACGTCAAAAAACACCTCGCCCGATTCGAGACGAGGCACTACCTCACGCTTGATATAATCAACAAGCAATTTACGCTCATAGTTAAATTTAACCATTCCAGCATAATAGCCGTCGATATACTTTTTAACATAATCGATCACTTAGTGAATTTACTCCAATCTTTTTCTTCTTTTTTCGTCCCTTTTTCTGCACGTTTGTTTTCAAACCAATCATCAAGCGGTCTAATCTGTGCCAAAGCCTTTAATTTAGCAGATAGAGCTGGATTTTCTTTTTTAAATTCTTGACTTCCATTAATTGTTGTAATGACTCTTCCGTTTTCATTTATCTCCTTGTCTAAATTTTCAATGTCATTAAGCAAATTGCAGTATCTATCTACTTTTTCGACTTCAAAAGGAGATCTTTCATTTATTAATTTTATTAATTCTGAACGAATTGGTGTACGTTTTGGCAATACATGACCCCCCTATCAAAAAAATGAATGTATTCTTGGTTAATTGACCCCAACCGGTGTATGGCAAATTTGAAATTATACCCATTTTTTTAGACCCGGGGGGTGTTTTCGTTATTTCTGTATTATTATTTGAGATCAAAAATTAAAATTCGAAGGTTTCATCATCAAATTGCTTATCTCTATGCCTATCGTGCCTCATGTTATGGCAATCGTGGCAAAGCGTGCGCAAGTTGCTAGGTTCTAGTGCAAGATCAGGATAGTACTGTAGTTCCTTTATATGGTCTATCTCTAATGTCGCTGTCTTAGCTGTTGTCACTCGCCCTTGCTTCTTGCACCACAAGCACTCATGATGGTCACGATCAAGAACTTGCTTGCGCACTCGCTTCCATGCTGATGAGTGATAGAACTTGTCTCTCGCTTTAGGTGTACTCACATCTATCATATTCCCATGGTAAACAAAAAACACTACAAAAAAGTAGCGTTCTTTTATTATTCCTCAAACATTCTCAGGAGATATCCATCATAATAATTTTCTACGAATTGCTTCGTAGCTCTATTATTTCTGTGAATTACTGCTGACTTTGAGTAATACATATTCATAGTTATTTTTATGATCCCCCACCCTTCAAGATAATATTTGGTAAATATATCTCTATCAACTGGATCTTTTATCATCTGCATTGCATCATTAATCATCTTAGCTTTCTTAGCATTGTGTTTATTCCTAATGATTAACCTCAAAGCAAATCTTACATCATGCCATTGTTCTTTCGTAAGTTCCATTCTAACTCCTGTTATGTTATAATAGTATTAGAATTAATAGTTTGCTAAGCCCATCGGAGTGGGCTTTTTATTATTTAATTATTTCATTTTCATCATCTAATCTAACAATTACTACTTCTGTAATATCATTTGAATCAATGAACTCATCCACTTGTTTTTTAGTGAAGAAATATTCTTCTTCCAGTTTCCCAATTCCGAACAAAATTTCACGCTTAAACAATACTTTGTATTTATATAAAGCTTTGATGCTTCCTTCAAGATAATTAATTTTTACATGAAGTGGTGCTAAATTTATCGCATTGTATAAGTCTCTACAACGTTTAATCTTAACTTCTAATTGATTCAGACGGTTATTCGTAAAAACTATAAGAGCTAATAAAATTATTAGTGAAATAGATGTCATTATCTGCACAATTATTGTTATCATCTTTCTCCTCCAGTTGAGTTTAGCGAGTTCCTAGCTCAGTATATGTGATATAATATAACTGACCAAAAATAAAATTTCGTAATATTGTTCTTTCCTTTTGCTCGAACCTGGTCAGTTCGGGCATTTTGTGTTTTCTAATTATTTGTGATATACTGAAAATATAGAATTTCGCTATGCCTTTCGTAATTTGAAGAAAGGAGAATGTAATATGACATTCACAAACAAAAATAAATTTTTCCAATATACCGTAACTCTTGATGTTTCAAATAATATTTTTAGAGCAAATCTTGCCGACAACTCAGGAATTTATGGTTATGGTAATACTATTGAAGATGCAGTAAAACATTTGGAAAGTTTAGTTTAAAACGACATGCAACTACTACCTATATGGTGGTAGTTTTTTTGCGTTTAATCCAGACAATAGAACATAACCGTTGCCCATATAATTAATACTAAAGCCATAAATACTAGTATAGCTATATCTCCATAGTGATGATAAGCTAAATTAACTACTGCTGAAACTGAAAACAAAGCAGCCACTACTGCAATAGCTTTCAATAATGATTTAAACAGTTTTTTCATTTGTCCTCCGAATTCCAAGCGATTATCGCTGAGAAAATTAATACAGTAATCCATTTATAGACACTTGAAATATCGAAAAACTTATCAATAACAACATACATTAGCATTAGCATAAACATAGCTATTACAAAATTTTTTACATAATTATATAATTTATTTTTCATTTGTCCTCCTCTATCATGTTTAGTACAATCGTTTCATCATAATCAAAAGAATCAGTAAATTTATATGCCTCTCGTTCTGCTTTTGAAAAGGTACGACATTTACCATCTAATTCAAAACACTTAACTTCTACTGTAACAACGTCATAAGTAGGTTTTGCTTTCATCGCCAATTCCTTAGCTTTTTCCATGCTTGAAACAACTCCAATAATTACTTCTGTGTAGTCCGAGTAACTCCCCCATGACTGTGTTACGATGTATATTTTCATTTCCTTCTCCTAATCTCATAAATATTCACGCCTAGCATCAGCACTGACAGCGCTAGTAGTATTGTCATTCAATCCCTCCCCACCAATCACACACTTTGATGACCAGCGATATTAGTTTGTCGGTCATTCTGAGACCTCACTTTTCGCAACATCAAGAAATTCAATCTGACTAATTCTTACTTCTTGCATTTTTCCATTGATTTCTACAACCGCAATAGGATAAGCGACTGTTCCTGCTTTAAAACCACCAGCTATTAATGAATCTCCATGAGTATGCGAATGTTGAAATAATCCCATAAAAGTTCCCTTACTCTGCTTTTTATTACTAAAAGTTACTAAGCATGGTCTTGTTTCTAATTCAATTTTCATTCTTCTACCTCCACAAGATAATTTAAATACCATAGGGCTTTTTTCAAATACTCTACCCCATTCTTCTCTGATTCACGAGACATGTATTTCATTACATTACCTTTCAAGAATCCTTTAAATTCATCAGATGTCATTTTTGCTTTCAGATAGTCAATTGTTTCAATTCCACCGAAAGCGTAATGTTTGGGATGGTTTACGGTGTTCGTCATTTCATTTCCTCGTTTTTCGTATTTTGATATTCTTCAAGCATATTTTTCGCACATTCTTCATAATTTTTATCAAACGTTAAGTCACTCAATTCAGTTAAACTAATTTTTTTAAGCAGAAACGATGCAAAATTTACTGCATATTCTTTAATTTGATTTTCTGAATAGCACTTTATTTCATCACACGCATTGTCACCATCTTCGTAAATTGCGGTAATAGAGCTAAATTTAATCCAAATAACTAATCCATTATCCTTTCTCGTAGCTTTTACGAAATACTCTCCAAAAGTTGGAAACACGTAGGTAATATCATTAAATTCAAAATCATAATGATCATAAAAAGCTTGGCTGTTCGTCACTATACCTGTTACTCTTCTCATTTCAGCCCCTCCAGCTTCTTTTTAAACTCGTTGTGGAAATAGTCGATGTCTTTATCGTCATAATCCACTTTAATGTCACGGTCTTTGCTATAACCGTAATTCAGCACTTTATTTGCTCTATCTCTATCACTGTTCACTACGTTGCTCATTTTCCGTGCCCTCCATTATAAATTGATTCAATAACCCTATATCCGCTGTCTTCGTAATCAATTGTTACAATCAATTCGCTGTCTTTAGTCCAAATTTGATAAACGTTTCTACAAATGCTCTCTTTAGTTCCTAAACCTACAACAGTTTTAGTAATTACTAAATCTGTAATTTTGAAACCTCTTAAATTGCTTTTATCTGGGTTCATTTCGTTACCTCCAATAGTGTTTTAAAAACAGCTTCAAACTTATCATTCATAACATTTCCCTCTGTGCTTTCCTTCGCATTCTAATTTCCATTATTTTCGATTTTGACGGCTTCAGCTCGTACAAGAAGTCCTCTAGGTCAAGCAGATTCTTCTTGCCAAGCATATATTCGCACTTTTCTAATGCAGAATCGTAAATGAAGTCATCATCAGTTAATTCTCTAATTATTTTCAAAAACTTAATTGATGGAATTCCATTCTGCCTTTTGTACGCATATAAATTTGAGCTTACTCCATATCTGTCTCGGTACATTTTGCTTATTTCCGTTAAATTAAGCCCTCTATCTTCCAACTCTTGATAGAATTTCTGTGGCGTCATATTTTCCTTTCTAAGACGTTTTACACGTCTGACGTATAAGTTTACCTAATCGTATCTAAACGCTCTATGTAAGCGTAATTTTCATGAATTAGGGCTATTCTGGCATATTAATAGGGCTGTCGGTGCTATACCTCCTAGAGGGCTTCATTACTCTACCGACTGTATTAATCTCCTTGCTGCAGAACCCTAGTTATTATTTATCCGTTAATTATTTTCATTGCGTCTTCAACGCTTCTAGCTATTCCAGCTAATGCACCTTTTGATTTCACTAGATTAATAAACTTAACCTGCTCATATCTAGGCTTTCCGTTTTTATTTTTCACTTCTATGAAAAATATCTGACCATCTTTTCTGAACCCGAACAAGTCACAGAACCCTTTAGGAACTCCAGTTTCAAACCATCGTCCATCTCTCAGTTTGACTTTTCCAACGTTTACACGAAAGCACATGATGCCTTCTTTAGCTAATGCCATTCTGACATTGTTCTGAATATCGTGTTCAGTAAGTGACGAAGTTGACTTTTCTTCTTGCACTCTCCACCGTTCTTTCAAATTCCTCAGGAGTGAAAACATCACGTCCTTTTATCGTCCCAACAATTGAATATAATTCAGATACATCTTGATTATTTTCAAACGCCCAACATGCCGCTTTGAATAAGTCATCATTTCTATTGGAACTACTACCAGTAGCAATTCGTTCAAATGCTTCTTTACCAGCGTGATTCCCTTTGGCACTTGGCAGATAATCTGAAAAATATTGAGTCGTTACTGTCTGTCTTGTCTGCCTTGGCTTGAACAGTTCTTTTTCAAACTCACCATGGTAAACAGATAACTCACTGACAGATTGCAGGACCTCACGTCCAACGGATGGAAATATTTTCACGTAATTATTTTCGTTTGCTTTTATGTCCATTCCATCAAGAACGCCAATTTTCTGCGAATAATCTATTCCTTCCTGTTTTCGGAATAGGATATGCATTCCACCGCTTGCCGTCAGTTCCATGTAAGTATTTTTGAAATTATCCAGTAGCTCGCTTTTAAACTCATTGTTCAATATCGAAGAATAACCGTCTAAGTCTCCATTAACTTTCAAGACTGACAGCAAATCAGAACCAAATATTTTTATCATGCTTTTAATCTGCTGTGCTAACTCATCTGTCAGGTTATGCGTGTCAATGTCAATGCACCATATTCCTCGCATTAATAACGCATAATCACAGTTAGTCCAATTAATCGTGTCAATTAATTCATGCGTGATCTGAATGTCTTTGAATTTAGTGACTGGTGTATTCGTTTTTCTGCTTAACGGTATGACTTGATACCCTTTGTCAAGAAATGAATGTGCTGTTTTAGTCATAGTAGTAAATTTTTAAATACTCTTTGCCAAAAATATCAACTACTTCAACATCTAAAATTTCAATTTCAAGGTTTTTTTCAATATCCCTTAAAAAATCTACTTCTCCTGTTCCATACTTTGACATTTCATCTTCGTAAGCTCCGATATAAGAAATTGTTTCTTCTTTATCAAATAAAATTATTTTTGCATTTTTCATTTTTATTCCTTTCAATGGTTAAATATAAGGTCAATAAACCCAAGTAATATCAGCGTTTTAGGTTAATTCAGTTAATTTTAAGTACTCCATACCCTTTACTTATATATATAAATAAATTAACAATCATTAAGTCATATTAGACTATTAAACTAGTTTGTTATTTTTATTGTTGTAAACAGTTGATATTACTTAATTTATGAACCATGGGTAATAAATATTTTATTAATATAGTGTTACCCTAATTTACCTATGCTTTTTATCAAAACTTTTAAATCTATCTTTATTTGATATTCTGTAAGCTGTTTTCATGTTTCCATCAACCCATTTATCAAAACTTTCAACTCCAATTTCTTGAAGCGCCTTTCCTATTGCTCTTCTGTTTTTTCCATAAACTTGATTGAACAATTCAGCAACTACACCATCACGAACAATATAATCAACTTTTAGCAAAGAATTAATCAATGCGACCTGTGCATCATCCAAGTCAATATCATTAAATACTTCAACATTCTTCCAGTAGTACTCTTGACCGATTTCATTAAAATAATCTAATGAGTTAAGTAAGAAACCGATGCAACCGTAAATATCAGGATTTTTATTTCTATCAGTGAATGCTTGCCAATATTTTCTGAAAAATTTCTCACGTTCAATGTCTGTTTCATCTTTAGGTCTGTCCTTGAATTGAATTAATACTTTACGTCCATCCATTTCATCAGATAACGCAACAGTCCTATTTGTATCAACGCATAACACGCTTGACAAATTAACAAATGACTGGTTTTGACCGATTGCGCGTGCAACGTGTGATTTTTCAGTTGCAATAATTTTTAAAATTCGCTCGGTTGAATTTCCTTGAATGTCTCCTTGCTCTGTTGCAAGTGCCATCTCTCCACCAGAGAACATGGACCATGCTTGCAGTGCTTCAAATCCATTCGTTTTTAATGTGTCTAGTTCCACATCTATTTTTTTAAATAGACCACTTAGGGCAATATGTCTCAGCCCCTTCCCCGTTCGAACCCCAGACTTGGAAATAAAGAAGTTAGTTTTGGGACGGATGCCACAAGCGACTTGAGCGATATAATAGGCTTGGAGCGTGGCATTGTTAAAACTATTATCATCAGCGATTACTGTTTTTAAGAATTCTTCTGCAATAGCTTTGCTGTCAAGAGCAACTTCAAGCGGTACTTTGTAGAACTTGAAATATGAAACGTTCTGCTTAGGGTATTCTTCTAGTAGCTCATTTGTTTCCAAATCAATAATGAAGTCAGATCCAGCGATTTTAAACTGCTCAATGAAGTTAATTGGTTTAATATTTAAGACGTTATGAATTCCCAGTAAAATTTCTAAGATGTGGCTTGATTCTTTGAACCCATATTTCGCTTGAATGGTAAACTCGTCAATCATTCTGAACTGTTTAAACCTAACATCGTAAAGTTGACCTTCTGAAAATGTGTAACTTCCAATAAGGTAGTCAACCACTAGCTTTGCAAATGCTGGAAATGTACTTTCAACTTTGTAATAAATGTGCGGGTCCTCACCAGTCGTGAGTTTAACTTCCCCATAAATAAACCGATATGTTTTACGACCGTTAGTCGTGATATACATAATATCTTCGTCCTCAACTCGCTTGGATTCAGTAAAATAATTTACTTGACCTTTGTCGTCAATGACTTTAATTTTAAATAGCTGCTTTCTTAGCTCTGCTTTCATCACAGATTCGCCGAAATCAAACGATCCCCAGTCTGTACCAGTTGTAAGTTTTGACAGTGCTTCTACAATTTCATTTGTTGTCATTTTTTCTCCTGTAATTTATTAGAATGGTAGGTCATCTTTTTCAATTTCATCTGCTTTTGCTGATTCTAATTTTTCTTTCCATACGTGGTGGCATTCAGGAAGTGCAGACGGATTAACAAAGCGTGCTTCGGGTCCAAAATCTCCTAATTTAACAGTAACTTTTGCTGTCTTATTAACGAAATCTTTTAAGAAAGCATCAAAGTCAGCGTACTGTCTTCCTTCTTGAATTCCTAATGCTTTCGCTTTACCCATGAGGATACCGTTGTGGTATTTATTATCAGACATCTTATATTGGCGGCTCCAAAGGTGCATGTTTTGCATTTCTTGGCGTACGTCATTACGGACAACGTAATCAATGAGTACACACGTCTTACCGTTTTTATTCGTTTCTTCTCTTGCGTCGTAGACAATCATTTCGTATGGTTGTGCTTTGAATTCTGGATGTTCTTGTACTTGTGAAAAATCTGTTGTAAAACTCATAATTAATTAAATTCCTTTCGATTCTAGCCACTCGGTGGCAAGCTTGATTTGGTAACTGTTTTTTCCAGTTACGTTTGATATTTCCTCTATTGAAGCACTAACTCTATCAGATTTAGCATAGTAATATAAAAGTTTCATGAGTGGATTTCCTTTGTTGATTTTTGCTCTTGCTCTCGCAATTTCCCAGTTTTCGCTTAGGTCCAATCCGAATTTTTTCTCAGAAAGTCTTTTTAATTTCACTTGCTCTTTTCTAATTTCTTCTAGTTCAGCTTCAATTCTCATTTTTTCGTGTTTTTCTTCTATTGCGAAATCGTAACCACATAATTCGCATGTCTTTTGATTTAAGGGCCACATGGCAGAGCACTCAGGGCATTGCTTTGCTTGTACTGTGTTTTTTTGTGCTTTCTTTTTCCATCCTCCTTTGAAATATTCTTTCCAGTCATGCGGAGTATCTGGTAGTCCGTGTGTGCTCCAGTTCATCACATTATCAATGATGATAGCTTTCTTATCCTTCTGATAACGCATGGATCTCATGGATTGTTGCAAAAACAAAACAAGCGATTTAGTTGGGCGACATAGAATTGTCACGGTGCAGTCTGGAACATCAAAGCCTTCGGATATGAGGTCCACATTGCACAATATTTTTATATTTCCGCTTCTAAAGTCTTGCATGAGCTTATCACGTTCGTTCTTAGGCGTTTTAGCATCAACATGAACCGCTTTTATTCCCTTCTCTTTAAACTCCTTAGCAAAGTTTTTAGAAGCTTCTACAGAATGAGCATAAAGAATTGCTTTTTGTCCGTTAGCATGAGTGATATATTCTTCAACCACATTTCCGAAAATCGCTTTACCTAAAGCATCATCAATAGACTGGTTAGAGTATTCTCCGTTTTTTATTCTTAGCTTAGAAGTATCAATAGATGGCAAGCTAAAGTATTGATAGGGTGCTAACCTATTATTACTAATCAGCCATTCTACTGTTTTGCCTTCAATCATCACATCATAAGTGTCCGTGAATCCTTCCCCAGACATTCTCCAAGCCGTTCCGGTGTATCCTACTTTAGGTACATCTTTAAAATAGTCGTAAATTACTTTATATGTACTAGCTAACGAATGATGGGTTTCGTCCGTAATAATCAATGTTGGTTTTTTTATACTTGGCAATCTATTTTTTATTTTGACAACCGTACCAACTAGAACATTTTCCATGTTTACTTCGTGAAATTTGAAAGAGTTAATAATTTGGTCAACAAGTTCTTTTCTATGTACCATCACAAGAACAAAACCATTTTGTTTATTAGAAGCATTTTTTACCATTTCAGACATAATAACTGTTTTCCCACTTCCGGGTGGAGAAAGTAACATGATATTTTTATTGCCTTTCATAAACTCATTTTGTGCCTTTTTGATTAGCTCTTTTTGGTACTGATATAGTTTAAACATATTTCCAAATAAACCCTTTAGCTGTTCTGACTTTTCCATTGGCACACATAGAAATATACGAATGATCAATACCCGTTTGTCTCTCGGCCTCTCCAGTTGAATAGAATTCATTGACGAATTCACCATTTTCTAGAAACTGCCTAACTTTTTTTCCTTGCGTCATGGCTCGTCTGATAATTGCCGTCCCATGATTTGTATTATCCTTAACAGATACCCACTCTAAATTAGAATAAATATTATTTGTTTTATTTTCGTCTATATGATTAATAACTAAATTTTCTGAGTGCTTTTTAACAAATTCGTTTGCGACTAATTGATGGATGCCGATTTTTTTTCTTACACCATCCTTATACAAGTCAACTCTTAAATATCCATCCTTATCAGGAGTTGGTTTTTTTAATTTACCGCTATCTACCCTCCTAACTTTTCCGTTGTTGCTAATTAAATATTTTCCCTCGTATCCACTTACATCTTTCCAAATCTCCACTTATCCATTACTCCCTTCGAAATTAAATAAATCTTCAATCTTACAAGCTGTTCTATCATCTAGTCGATTTTTGGCATAAGTACCTTCACTTCCCTCAAGAATCAAACCTCGTGAACCTGTTTTCGAATTTACAATGATTCGGCCTACTAAATCTGTCAGCCCAAGCAATTGATTTAAAACAGAAGTTCTGATTTGCGGTACATATTGAGTAATTATCTGACCTGTTTCTAAATTCAAGTCATGCGTATATTCCCAGGCAGTCAAATATATGTTTACTGGCTTGCTATAAATCGCTGTAAGTATTCTTAAAAAGTAGTTAGTCCATTGGGAATAGTGTTGCAACTCGTTACTAATACCGTTTTTGGATTTTCTTCCCTGCTCAACAAGCCAATCTGACTGTAAGCTTGAAATATTGTCAATAACTAAATTATCGTATTGATCCAAGTATTCATCAATTTCTTTCAAGAATAGGGAAATATCTTCAGATGGATGCTCCCTATCAAATGATATTCTTCCTTCATCATCAATGGTTCTTACATCAACATTTGGGATTCCTTCCAGAACCTTGTGAGAGTTATCTAATGATAATACGATGGTATTTCCTTTTAAATATTTTATTTGCGAAGTTTTACCAAGTCCTGCTTTTCCGTAAATTAAGATTCGCCAGTTTTCTGTACGTTTTAACTCACTCGCTTTTGTAATTTTCATTTCTTCACGCTTTCAGGGAATTTGACACCTTGTAAATTGAAACTGTCCGCGTGTTCAATGTGTGCATAGTCAAATTCTTCAGTTCCTTCTTCATCCATTAATTTTTTAATCTTGTTCAAATTTGGCTTAACTTCAATTGCGCAGAGTTCATCAGGAACATCTTCGATTTTGTCAACGACAACTCTCTTTGATGGTCTGAATTTGTAGGTGTTTACTACTCCAGATAACTTTTTAAGTCCCATAATTTTCATGCCATTTTCGATTGATTTTTGCAGCCGATATGCACGTTTTTCAATGAGTTGTGCTTCAGCAGTTAATTGCTTTGCTACGTCTCTTTTTGCTTGCGCTTGTGCTGTTAAGTTTTTAATTACAAACCCAGCGTTTTCAGCTTTGATTTCAAAAGCATCTCCAATTGATTCTAAGGTATCCTCAATCATCTCAAAGTTGTCATTCTCAGGGTCTGACAGCATCATATCTTGCAAATACTCATAATCTGATGTTAATTTAAATATTGTATTTTCCATTTTTAGCTCCAATGTGGTATAATTAGAGTAGAAGTGATCTACTCAGCCCTGTCCCATCAGGGCTTTTTTTGTTCAAAAGTTCCAATCTGCAAGCAATTCTTTGCCTGTTTTTGGTCTGTGTTCAATAACGACATGTCCATTTGGTAGTTCCTTTACCGTTGTGATAGTGTAACCTGTGTTGTCAAAATTAAAATCTTGTGGTGTCATTTTATTTTTCCTTTCTACATTCTTAACGGTGAGCACGAATATTAATTTTTTCAACTAGTCTAGGATTAGTTATTTTATTTAAAGCCCCTGGACTAAGCGAATCCAAAAATATTTCCTCAAACTCATCAAAAGTTTCTACTCTTTTATTTTCCTGCATGCTAGTTGCGATAGTATGCAGTTCTTTTTGTATGTCCATCAAAAGTGAAATTATCATTTGTTCGTTCATTTTATTTTTCCTTTCATTGTTCACTGTGAGCATTTTTGCTTTAAGCCACTAGCGTATTTTTGCGCTCGCTAAATCGGTTCGTTTGCACTTTCCACACTAGCTGCTTACGCTATTCAAGTCGGAAAAGAGAAACTCAGTTTGCAGTAGGTATACACCCATTCCATATACTTCAATATATAGCTTCCCTTTAATTTTAGGGAAGTCTTTTTTTATTTTTGACATGTGCTCCTTACTCAAGAACAGCAGATCTTGTAAATGAGAAGCATAACTGCATAAAACAGGAACTCTGATTCCATTATTTTTATAAAAAATAATTCCTTCAAAATCTTTGTTCATTTTATTTTTCCTTTTTTCTTATATAAATTTTGAGATTTCCACTCCACGAATTTTTTGAACCCGTCGTAATCAATCATTACTGTTTTCCATTCAGGATTAAGCACGTAATTGCTGAACATTGGATTATCTCTCATTTCTGATGCCCATTTCTTAGCAGTAGGTTTAGACAATCCTTCCCATCGTTGCATGAGATGCTTATAATCTCCATGAGTAGCCTTGTCTGGATCGTCAACGGGAATATATGTTACTTTTGCGTATGGCATTTTGTTTTCCTTTCTGTTTAACTAATTTCTTTATATTGTTTTAAAACGATTTTTTTGCCTAAAAAAATATAATTGAATGGATACTCATAAATTTTTGAAAGTTGCTTTCCTAAATCTAGAGGAATATTTGAACTATCTTGCTCATATTTCAAAATAGTCTGGTAGTTTTTACCGATGATTTCTCCAACTTCTTTGGCAGAGTAACCAGCGTTAACTCGTGCAGCCTTAAGCGATATTTTTGGAGGTAATTTTTTTGTAATTTCTTCAGCCATATTGGCTCCTTTCTGATTAATGTGTGATATAA
>NZ_WITJ01000021.1 GCF_009601015.1 Lactococcus hircilactis | reverse complement strand
AAAACTTTTGGAAGTGTGCTATTATAAGTCATATAAGTCGTGCGCTTTCTAATGCTTAGTGGTTTAAGATTAGGATAGCACGACTTATTTATTTTCCAATGAAATTAACTAGCAATTCGGGTATAACTATTATATCATAGCAACGATCATTTGAAAAATCTTATGCAATTTTGCATAAAATAAATTGAATAAGGCATTATTTATGACTTGACTTTTAAATAATTATGCAGTAAAATGTATATATATTAAAAAATAAGAGGATTTAAAAATGGAAAACAAAAAAGTAGTTTTGGCATATTCTGGTGGATTGGATACAAGTGTTGCCATTAAGTGGTTGACAGATAAAGGGTTTGATGTTGTTGCGGCATGTATGGATGTGGGTGAAGGAAAAGATTTGAATTTCATTCATGACAAAGCATTGCAAGTGGGCGCAATAGAGTCTATCGTGTTGGATTGTAAAAAAGAATTTTCTGAGATTTTTGTTGGCGCTGCACTCAAAGGAAATCTGATGTATGAAAATAAATATCCTTTAGTTTCTGCATTGTCGCGTCCTTTGATCGCCAAAAAATTGGTTGAAGTCGCAAAGCAAACGGGTGCGTCAGCGATTGCTCATGGCTGTACAGGAAAAGGAAACGATCAGGTTCGGTTTGAGGTGGCGATTCATGCGCTAGCTCCTGAGCTTGATGTCATTGCGCCAGTGCGGGAATGGCACTGGGCGCGTGAAGAAGAGATAAATTATGCGATGGAGCATCATATCCCAATTCCTGCAAATCTTGATAATCCTTATTCGATTGATATGAATCTTTGGGGACGTGCAATTGAGGCTGGGGTGCTTGAAAATCCATGGAACACTTGTCCTGAGGATGCATTTTTCATGACAAAAGCAGTAGAAGATGCACCAGATGAAGCAGAATATATTGAACTTGATTTTGAAGCAGGCTTACCTGTGGCATTGAATGGGCAAAAAATGGATCTTTATCAGTTGGTCAATGAAGTGAATATCTTGGCTGGAGAACATGGTGTGGGTCGGATTGATCACATTGAAAATCGTTTGGTGGGGATTAAATCACGTGAATTTTATGAATGTCCAGGGGCTTTGACACTTTTGAAAGCTCATAAAGATTTGGAAGATTTAACGTTTGTTCGAGAATTAGCGCATTTTAAACCTGTCATTGAAAATGAATTGTCAAATTTGATTTATAATGGATTGTGGTTTAATCCTGCGACACAAGCTTTAGTGGCTTATCTCGATGAGACACAAAAAGTAGTGAATGGGACGGTTAAAGTAAAACTTTACAAGGGAAATGCGACACCAGTTGGGCGAAAATCTGCAAATTCATTGTACAATGAAAATTTGGCGACTTACACTGCAGCAGATGAATTTGATCAAGCAGCTGCTGTTGGATTCATCAAACTTTGGGGATTGCCAACACAAGTGAATGCGCAAGTGAATAAAGATTAATCTGTTCGATTTCAATTAAGGGAAACAGAGAGTTGCTATTGAGATACGAAAATGGAAGGAGCGAGGTCAGAGAGCCTCGCTACCATTATTTTTTGCGGATAAAATGAGGAGATTCATTCGTGCGTTTTTAGGAATTTAGCATCGAAAATCGCAGCTCTTGGCTGATTTTTTCAGCCATAACAGGAATTACCAAATCAAAACAGATGAAAGATAGAAAAGAGTAAAGATGGTAGAAAAGCTTTGGGGTGGACGTTTTGAGCAAGGGCTCGATCAACAGACAGAAGAATATGGTGCGTCAATCAAATTTGAGCAACGTTTGGCGCCGTTTGATTTGCAAGGGTCTCTTGCACACGTGAAGATGCTTGGAGAGACTGGAATTATTAGTCAAGACGAGGCAAAACAAATCGCTCAAGGACTGGAATTAGTAGAGCAAAAGCTGATTGCAGGGGAGATTGAGTTTAAAATAGAAAACGAAGATATCCACATGAACATGGAATCTTATCTGACGCAAGCAATTGGTCCTGTCGCTGGAAAACTCCATACTGCACGGTCACGCAATGATCAAGTTGCAACAGACATGCACTTGTACTTAAAAGCGGTGCTTAACCAGATGCTGTCAGCACTGACAAAACTTCGAGAAACGATTGTAAACCTTGCTGTCAATCAAGTTGACACCGTGATGCCAGGTTATACGCACTTACAACACGCACAACCGATTTCTTTTGGACAGCATTTAATGGCATATTATCAGATGTTTACACGTGATTTTGAGCGATTTGAATTTAATATCAAACATACAAACATGAATCCACTTGGAGCTGCAGCATTGGCTGGGACCACATTTCCGATTGATCGGAAGTTGACAACACGTTTACTTGATTTTGAAAAACCGTATGCGAATTCGATGGATGCAGTCAGTGATCGGGATTTCATTTTAGAATTTTTGTCAAACGCAAGCGTGCTAATGATGCATTTGTCTCGTTTGTGCGAGGAAATTTTGCTGTGGTGTTCTCATGAATTTCAGTTTGTGACCTTATCTGATGCCTATTCGACTGGTTCGTCAATCATGCCACAAAAGAAAAATCCAGATTTAGCAGAATTAATTCGCGGAAAAACAGGACGTGTTTATGGGAATCTGGTGGGGCTTTTGACGGTCATGAAAGGATTACCGCTTGCTTATAATAAGGATTTGCAAGAAGATAAAGAAGGAATGTTTGATTCTGCAGATACGATTTTGACAGCAGTTGAGATTATGAGTGGCATGTTATCTACAATGACAGTCAACAAATCCGTCATGGAAACTTCGACACAAAAAGACTTTTCAAATGCAACAGAATTGGCAGATTATCTTGCGAAAAAAGGACTTCCATTTCGCCAAGCTCATGAAATCGTCGGAAAATTGGTTCTTGATTGTACTAAAAAAGGCATTTACTTGCAAGATGTGAGTTTAGAGGATTATCAAAAGCTGTCAGTACTGATAGAAAAAGATATTTACACGGTTTTACAGTCAGAAGTTGCTGTGGCTCGTCGGACGTCGCTTGGGGGGACGAGTTTTGATTCTGTTTTGGCACAAATTGCGGCTGCAAAAGATGAATTAAAGAAACATTAAATAAAAATAAGTAAAATGAGCAAGTAAACCTTCTTGTTCATTTTTTTAGTGTAAAATAGATAAAGTAATTGTAAAAAAGTTAATATTATTAGCTTTTTCGTTACTGAAAATAGCTTGAAAAAGAGTTGAAATAGTTTTATACTGAATGAGAGTAGTTTTTTGCTCTAAGACGTTTTATGATGAAAGAAAGAAAAAATGGCAAGAATTGCATTAAACCAAGAAAAAATAGTACTGGCTACGATTGATTTGGCTAAAAAAATAGGGCTATCTAATGTCAGTTTTCCAAGGTTAGCAGAGTATTTTGAGATAAAGTCACCATCTCTTTATAATCACTTTAAAAATATGGAAGAAGTACGTGTTGCGACAGCGGTCTATGTGCATCGGATTTTGAATCATCAACTGACGCAGTCCATGATTGCAAAAAAACCTGCGGATGCGCTTCATGCTTATGCAGAATGTTATAGAAATTTTGCAGATGAATATGCAGCGGTTTATGAGCTGATCAATATGATTCGTCAGACTAGAAATGAGGAATTAATTGAACTTTCTAATGAAAACATAAGGTTAATTGGTCGGAGTTTAGAAAGTTTTCATTTTTCCAGAGCAGAAGTATTGCACAAGAGTAGAGCATTTCGCTCTTCGCTTCATGGTTTTGTGACGCTTTCGCAACTTGGGTATTTTCAAAGAGGCGAAGCTTCAAAAGAAGATTCTTTTGAATACATGGTTACTGAATTCTTGGAAACATTGACGGATAAAACATCACCATTAATAGAAAAAAGATAAGAAAATACTGAACCGTTTTCATTCCTCCTAGTGACATTTTACGTTTATTATGTTAAAATAAAAAATGGTAATTTCAGTATGGAGGAAGTGGCTTGGCTATAAAAAAAAAATATCGTGTGAAACGCTCAAGAGATTTTGAACAAATCTTTTCAGCCAAACATAGCTTTGCCAATCGAAAGTTTGTGATATACACACTGGATACAGCCCATCCTCATTATCGTGTGGGGATTTCTGTGAGCAAAAAATTAGGACACGCTGTCGTTAGAAATCGCGTTAAAAGACTGATCCGTCATGCAGTGGCGGAATTTACCCCGCGTCTTGAAAATGTTGATTTTGTAGTGATTGCGCGTTTAGGTGTGCAAGATTTAACTTTTGAGGAGGTTAAAAGAAACCTCAAACATGTTTTGAAATTATCAAATATCTATGTAGATGGAGAAATTGATTGAAGAAAAAAATCGCTTTGATCTCAATTGCGGCAAGTAGCTTGTTCGTATTGACAGCATGTGGAAATTCTGCTGTAACAAGCTCGTCAACGAACCTTTGGGATCAACTTGTATATGGTTTTGCTCAGATTATTCGTTTCTTGTCATTTGGTGGATTAACTGGTGTCGGCATTATCTTATTTACGATTATTATTCGTGCGGTTTTATTGCCGTTGATGAATATGCAGATTAAATCTAGCCAAAAAATGCAAGAAATTCAACCTGAAATTAAAAAACTTCAGGCTAAATATCCGGGCAAGGACATGGAATCTCGCCGTTTGATGCAAGAAGAAACGCAAAAACTTTATGCGGAAAATAAAGTCAATCCTTATATGGGCTGTTTACCGCTTGTGGTTCAAATGCCTGTACTTTGGGCGTTGTATCAAGCGTTATCACGTGTTGACTTTCTTAAACATGGGACGTTTTTATGGTTTGATATTGGAGCGAAAGATCCGACCTTTATTTTACCAGTTCTTGCAGCTGTATTTACCTTTTTGAGTTCTTATCTGATGATGAAGTCTGCTCCTGAAAAAAATGCAATGACAACGTCAATGACGTACATTATGCCTGTTTTTATTTTTATTATGGCTGTCAATATTGCATCTGGGATTGGACTTTACTGGGTGATGTCTAATGCGTTTCAGGTTTTCCAAACGTTGCTCATTGCAAACCCTTGGAAAATTTTAGCGGCGCGCGAATCTAAAGCTCAAGTGCTAAAAGATAAAGAAAAAGCACGAGAACGTGCGATCAAAAAAGCCAAAAAGAAAAAATAATTCGTTAATCATTAAATCATTTGAAGGTTCTTTCAATGATTTTGTCATACCAAGATTTTTAAGGCGAAGTCCTTTTTAGGAGGACTAATAAATAAAACAGGAGTAGTTAACAATGGCTATTTTTACTGGAGAGACAGTCGAGGACGCGATTGAGCGTGGACTGAATAGATTGGGAATTAAACGTGAAAACTCACATGTTCACGTCATTCAAAAAGAGAAAAAAGGTTTTTTGGGGTTTGGGAAAAAACGAGCGAAAGTTGAAATTGAAACCATCCAAGAAGAAACCGTTCGTAAAGCGGATCATTTGGCTGAACGCGGGGTTGAGTCAGTCAATCTTGGCGTGCCTAAAGCAAAGTCTGCGATGGATGCAACGCTTGAATTGAGTCAAATCGTGAAAGCTGTACGTGCAGCAGAGCGTGAGAAAAAAGGCGAGATCACTGAAGAAGAACGCAATGAAATCATTGAGAGCGCGAAATTGACGGTCACTCAAAAAATTAAAACAGATGAATTAGATGAAGTGTTTGAAGCGCTCCAAAATGAGGAAATATCAAGTGAGTCAAAACCATCAGCCGTTTCACAAGAGCATGATGCTGAGATCATTGATAAAATTTCTGATTATTTGATTCAAATGACCAAAGGAATGGGCATTGAGACACAGGTTTCGATTAGTTCTGATGGAATACTGACAGTCTTTAATTTGAATTCTGAACACGATGCGCTTTTGATTGGAAAACATGGTAAGATTTTGCAAAGTTTACAAGTGCTTGCAAAGGCTTATGCCAACAGCATTTTAAATACACGTATGAATATTGCAGTTAATGTTGGCGATTACCATGAAAAACGCAAAGCATATATTGTCAGTCTTGCTCATCGCGCTGCAGAACGTGCGCGTGGTGGTGAGACGGTTTATATTAATGATTTGCAATCCAATGAACGTAAGATTGTTCATACCATTATTTCACAGGAAAGAGGCGTTTCAAGCCACTCTGAAGGTCAAGAATTTAATCGCTATATTGTGGTGACTAAAGGAATTTAAACTTGACAAATCTTATTGGATAGTGTAAGATTGTTAAGTATGCTTTTTTAGAAAAGTAATAAAATCATCAATGAAAGGAACACCGCATCAACGGTGGAGCTACTTTCAACCTGATTCTAGCCATTTTTTGGTGATGATGAGTGTTTAAGTGAAGTAGCCCAAGGACTAATAATGAAACGTACTTACCAACCCCATAAAAAACCTCGTAAGACTACTCACGGATTCCGTGCTCGTATGGCAACTAAAAATGGCCGTCGTGTCCTCGCAGCTCGTCGTCGCAAAGGACGTGCTTCACTTACAGTTTAATTAAGACTTGTTCAAAATTAAAAGTGCAGGATTTATTTTGTTCATCAAAATGACTGCGATAATTTGTAAATGATAAAAATCAGCTGATGCTGGTTTTTTTGTTTAAAATTAATTTTTTAAACCGTTTTCAAAAAATGTGCTATAATAAGACTACGAATGAGATGGGCAAACTTGTTTTGAGAAATGATAAAACTCATGATTTTGTTTGTCATCGTCTAAAAAAGGAGAACTTATTTTGAAAAAAATTCAAATTGGTGAGATGTCAGCTTCTCAAATTGTACTGGGTTTGATGCGGATCAATGAAAAAGGAAAAGATCCAGTGCGTGCGCTAGAAACTGCCTACGCAGGAGGAATCAATTTTTATGATCATGCAGACATCTATGGTGGTGGTGAGTGTGAAAAAATTTTTGCGCAAGCGTTAAAAGAGAGTTCCATTAAGCGTGAAGACATTTATATTCAGTCGAAAGTTGGAATTCGTCCTGGGATTGCATTTGATTTCAGTAAAAAGCACATTCTAAATGCAGTAGAAGGATCGATGCAACGTTTGGGAGTGGATTATTTGGATTCGTTGCTTTTGCATCGTCCAGATACATTAGTTGAGCCTGAGGAGGTTGCACAAGCTTTTTCTGAGCTGGAATCTTCTGGTAAAGTGCGCCATTTTGGTGTTTCAAATCAAAATGGAGGTCAGATTGAACTTCTTAAAACAGCAATCAAGCAGCCTTTGTTGATGAATCAGCTTCAATTTGGAGTGATGCATACGGGGATGGTTGATGCAGGAATTCATGTGAATATGACGGATGCTGGATCTGTGAATCATGATAATGGCTTACTTGAATATAGTCGGATTCATCAGATGACGATTCAAGCATGGAGTCCTTTCCAATACGGCTTTTTTGAAGGCCCATTTGTTGGAAATGAGAAATTTCCAAAATTAAATGCTGAACTCCAAACGCTCGCTGATCGCTATGGTGTGACTCCGACAGGGATTGCGATTGCATGGATTAATCGGCATCCTGCAAATATTCAAACTGTGATTGGTACAATTACGCCAAGTCGAATCAAAGAGGTGTGTGATGCGAGTGATGTGGTGTTGACACGTGAAGAATGGTATGCCATCTATCAGGCTGCTGGAAATATTTTGCCATAAAATTAAAAGTAAAGGATCGGTTTTGTGACGAATCTTTGAAACGTTTGATTTTTTATCGAAGGATGTATTACTTCGATTTTTTTATTAATTTGAGGACGGATTCATCATCAATTTCATTTTTGAGTAGGTCAAAGCATTTTTCCTGATCTTTTTACGAGTTTTTAAAAAAGTAAATTGTTTCACGGAGTGATTTTTGGGATGTGATGAGTGTTTATTAGTCAAGGTCGCGTGTTTACTTATTTTTTTGTTATTAATTTATTATTTTTTGGGCGAAATGAATTGAAAAATAGGATAAAATAGCTTATAATAGAGCTACGTCTAAGAATAGAAAGACTTGCGTTTCTTTATAGAATCGGTGCTGGTTTTTGTCAGTACTGACAAAAAATAAAAGATGAAATGCAACAATAAAGGAGGTGTCTTATGGGATTTACAGATGAAACTGTCCGCTTCGAATTTGGAGATTCAGACAAAAAAGAAATTAGTGAAACGCTTGTGAATGTGTATGATGTGTTGAAAGCAAAAGGCTACAACCCAATCAACCAAATTGTGGGTTATGTTTTATCAGGTGACCCTGCGTACATTCCTCGTCATGACGATGCACGAAATAAAATTCGTCGTTTTGATCGTGATGATATTGTTGAAGAATTAATCAAAGATTACTTGAAAGCGCATGGAGTAGATCTCTGATGTTTGCACGAATATTAGGACTTGATGTTGGGACAAAAACGGTTGGCGTTGCAGTGAGCGATTTGCTTGGAATCACTGCACAACCGATTGAAACCATCAAAGTTGATACAGAAAATGGTGCGCTTGGCTTTGAACGTTTGGGCGAATTGATTCAAGAATACCAGCCGTCAAAGATTATCTTGGGACTTCCAAAACACATGAATGGAGATGAAGGCATTCGTGCTGAAGCTTCTCGTGATTATGGCACTCGTGTCGCTGAGAATTTTGGTGTTGCTGTTGATTATCAAGATGAGCGCCTCACGACAGCCCAAGCAGAAAAAGTTCTGATTGCTGGTGGGGTTCATCGCAAAGATCGGAAAAAGTCGATTGATAAACTCGCGGCAGTTTTGATTTTGCAAAATTATCTTGATTCGCATAAATTTTAAAAAAGAGGAATAACATGGCACATACACATGACCACGAACACGAACATCATGAAGATGAAGAACGCTACATTACATTAATTGATGATGATGGTTCAGAAAGTTTGTTTGAAATTTTGCTTACGATTGATGGGCAAGAAGAATTTGGTAAAAATTATGTTCTTGTGATGCCTGTTGATGGGCAAGAAGATGAAAATGGAGAAGTTGAAATTCAGGCTTATTCTTTCACTCAAAATGAGGATGGTTCAGAAGGGGATTTAACACCAATCCCTGAGGATGCTGATGAAGAGTGGGATTTGATTGAGGAAGTTTTTGATAATTTCATGGATCAACAAGAAGAGGAACTCTAAAATCTGTCAGTACTGACAGATTTTTTTATTGTTTTTTTGATTTAATTTTATAAAAAATCAGAAAAATTTCTAAGTTTATTGAGTAGATTGACTTTTTTTGATATAATTTTTATATTAAACTACAATTGGATCATAAACAATTGTGTTGGAGGATAAATGTCGAAAAATTATGGTTCACGTGCTGAAAGAAGAGCTCAAGAAACAGCACGTCAGAGCACATCACTTGAGGACGAAAAAAACGTGATGGTGTCTGAAACACCGGCAATGAAGGAGAATTCTCAACCTTTGGCTAATGAATCTCTTTTGAATAGAGCCGTACGTGAGCGATTGGGTGAGGAGAAAGATCACTATTCATGGGTGTCTTATGGCGTTATTTTCGTGATGGGATTTATTTTAAGCTTGACCTTTTATAGTTTTCCTTTGATCAATACCATGGCGACAGCGGTTCCTTCTCAATATTTGTACTCTGGATTTGCGATGACTCATGGATTAACGCCCTATAATGATTTTTTTGGATCCGGTGGTGCGCTCTTTTACTTCATCAATTGGATTGGAAATCTTGCGGGAAATTCGATTTTACTTTATGTTTTTGAGCTGATCGCTTTGGTTGCTAGTGGGATTCTTGCTTATCGATTGGTGGTTCACCAAACATTAAGTAATGATGCTGGCGTGGTCGTTTCTGCGTTTACAATGGCGACTGCGGCTGGTTTAGCACGTGGTGGTGTTGCCCCAACATTGCTTGCATTTCCGTTTGCTTTGTGGGCAGTGAAGTTCTTGGATGTGTACTTTCAAGAGGATCGTAAAGACGGCACTTTTGTTTTATTTGGAATGGCTGGCGCAGTTGTATTAACGATTTCACCTGTAATGTTCATTTTCTTTTTGGTATCATCACTAGCACTATTGATTTTCAATGTGTCACAATTAAGGATTGGGCGAGGAATTTATCAGGGACTTTGTATGGTATTTGGCCTACTTCTTGTGGGATATGCTGTGGCTTATTATGCCTTGGATCAACAAACGATTTATACTTCGCTTGAACAGTCCATCTTTATTCCAGTGACGCATTTTGGGTTACGTGGCGATGTGCTGCTCACGCTTGCGCAGTCTCTGGTTTTGCTTCTTGTTTTTGGAATTGTGACTGGATTTGTGCTTGGCGTATTTCAGGTGCGTGTGGCAAACACTTCACGCGTTTGGTATGTGCTGCTTTTGATTGGAGCGGTTGTGGTCAGTGTGATGGCTGTGATGGCCCCTACTTTTGATAGTTCTAATTTTTTAGCAGTGTTACCATTTTTAATGATTTTTCAAGGTAAAAGCATGGCTAAAGCTGTTGAAGAAAAGAAAAATTTATGGTTGACTTATCTTCAAAATAAGCTTTTTGCACCGATTATGGTTGTGATTTTTGTTTTTGCAGCACCTTTTATTTTTGCTGCACTTAATCATTCCACGTTTACTTCGGAAAAAGCTGTGGTACAATATATAAAGGATAATACATCGAGCAAGGATAGTGTATATGTTTTATCTGCGGATAAAAACATAAACCGTCTTTCAAAACGCACCTCAAAAATTGATACTGTTCCGGAGTATTATCCTACAAAATTTAAACAAACTTATGATTTGAACATTGCGACTGCCCAAAATAAATGGATCGTGATTCAATCTTCTTACCCTATTCCAAACAGCTTATCTGCCACATTAAAAGCAAATTATCAGTCTATTGGCTCGGGTAAGGGAGAGTTTACTATCTATAAAAAGAAATAAGGGAGTTTTCTTGTGCAACTTTCTAAGTGAAGGGAGAAAAAAATGCGAGATTTTGAAAAATCACAAAAATTAAATCATGTTGCTTATGATATCCGTGGTCCAGTCCTTGATGAGGCACAGCGGATGCGAGCGAATGGCGAGAAAATCTTGCGTTTGAACACAGGAAATCCCGCTGAATTTGGCTTTTTAGCGCCCGATGAAGTGATCCAAGATTTGATTCATCATGCGGTGGAAAGTGAGGGTTATTCAGACTCTAAAGGAATTTTTTCTGCCCGTAAAGCCATCATGCAATATTGTCAACTCAAAGGCTTTCCTAATGTCGATGTGGAAGATATTTATACAGGAAATGGTGTTTCTGAACTGATTGTAATGGCCATGCAGGGGCTTCTTGATACCGGAGATGAGGTATTGATTCCAATGCCAGATTACCCGTTGTGGACAGCGTCTGTGAGCCTTGCTGGCGGGAATGCGGTGCATTATGTATGCGATGAGCAAGCGGGATGGTTTCCAGATGTAGATGACATCAAGTCAAAAATCACATCGAACACAAAAGCGATTGTTTTGATCAATCCAAATAATCCGACTGGAGCACTTTATTCCAAAGCATTATTGCTTGAAATTGTGCAAATTGCGCGGGAAAATGATTTGATTATTTTCTCAGATGAAATTTATGATCGATTAGTTATGGATGGTTTGACACATACACCCATTGCGACACTTGCTCCCGATTTATTTGTGGTCACAATGAATGGCTTATCTAAGTCACATCGTATCGCAGGGTTTCGTGTAGGGTGGATGGTTTTATCTGGAAATAAAGCGCACGTGAAGGGTTATATTGAAGGATTAAATATGCTGTCGTCGATGCGATTGTGTTCCAATGTATTGGCTCAGTCCGTCGTTCAAACTTCGCTTGGTGGGGTACAGTCGGTTGACAAATTATTGCTGCCTGGTGGGCGTATTTATGAGCAACGCAACTTTATTCATAAAGCGATTAATGATATTCCAGGACTTACAGCTGTAAAACCTCAAGCGGCATTTTATATGTTTCCTAAGATTGATCGCGAGCTTTATAATGTTGATAATGATGAGCAATTTGTGTTAGATTTTTTGAAAGAAGAAAAGATCTTATTGGTTCATGGGCGCGGATTTAACTGGAATCAACCTGACCATTTTCGGATTGTTTATCTCCCTCGTGTGGATGAATTAGCAGAAATTCAAGAAAAAATGGAACGCTTTTTAAGAAAATACAAACGGTAATGAAAAGAGTGACTGTTTGATGCTCAGAGTAAAAATAAAAAGTGCCGTCGTTCAAGGACGCGAAAAAAACAACCTTTAGGCTTGTGTTGTCTTCTCCTTTTTTGGAGTAAAATGAACGTTGTCATCCGTTTAAACTAACAAATTTTGTTAGTTTTTTTGATTAAAAACACAATTGACATCTAAAAAAATAATTTTGCAAAAAATAAGTGATAATTTTCAGACAATTTATATTGTTTTTTATATTTATTTATGTTATAATTATCATGAAAAATTTTGATTAATGATCCAAAATAGGAGAAAAATTTGACTACATTACTTGAAAAAACACGTAAAATCACAGCAATTTTGCAAGATGGAGTGACGGATTTACAGCAAGAACTCCCATATAATAGTATGACAGAGCGTTTAGCTAATGTTATTGATTGCAATGCTTGTGTGATAAACACAAAAGGCGAATTGCTTGGCTTTTCATTGCCTTATAACACGAATAATGAGCGCGTGAACCAATTCTTTAGTGACCGCAAATTACCAGAAGAATATGTTCGTGGTGCAGTTCGGATTTACGATACAATGGCCAATGTCCCTGTTGACAAACCTTTAGCGATTTTCCCTGAAGAGTTGCTGGCAGAATATCCTGAAGGTGTCACTACTTTAGCACCAATTTACGGCTCAGGAATGCGACTTGGAACGTTTATCATGTGGCGCAATAACGAACCTTTTAATGATGATGATTTGGTTTTGGTTGAGCTTGCGACAACTGTGATTGGCGTTCAACTTTCAAATCTTAAGCTTGAACAGATGGAAACAAATATCCGTAAAGATGCGATGGCAACGATGGCGGTTAATACGCTTTCTTATTCTGAAATGAAGGCGGTCAAAGCCATCATCGAAGAACTCGATGGCGAAGAAGGGCACGTGATTGCTTCTGTCATTGCTGACAAGATTGGAATCACACGTTCTGTCATTGTTAATGCACTACGTAAGCTTGAAAGTGCTGGTGTCATTGAGTCGCGTTCACTTGGGATGAAAGGAACCTATCTCAAAGTGCTAAATAACGGATTGTTTGACAAACTGGCTGGACGAAATTTCTAAGGCGCTTTAGTTTAAAATGTGACAGCCATATAAACTTGCGGTATATATTTTTGTCAGTACTGACAAAAAATACTGTATGCTTTTTTGATATCATTTTAAATGATCAAAATCTGGAAATCCTGCCTTGAAATGACAGGATTTTTTTATTTTAAAAAAGAGATGTGAAAATGATGGATTAGACCATTGTCATTACTGATACACTAAGTCTTAATCCTGTTTTTAGTGTTGACGAAGCAATTTTGTGGGATCAAGATTCAGAAACTCAGTAGCGCATCAATCGTACAAGCCGTCCACATCAGCGCACCGAAATTGAGGGACATCGTTCATTGTGGAAAAACGGGTGGTGATTTTGCGATTTCTGGTGAAAAAGAGATTTTGTCAGTACTGACAAAAGAAGTCTGGCATCACGGCGTTGCAACGACACTTTTGAAGCATTCTGTCAGTACTGACAGAAAACTTTTGGCGCGCATTTATGAGGAAAATAAGATCAGTCCGCGCTGTTTCCAAAATGCTGATTTTGAGATTGAAAAAACCGTGTGTGAAGCCGAGAAAAAACTCTAAATTTTTGCTATAATTGAGAAGAATAAACTCTAAAATTGGAGAAAAATAATATGAGTCAAATTACAACAGAAGAAGTCAAGCACGTTGCTGAACTTGCAAAACTGGAATTTGCAGAGCAAGAAATCTCTGGATTTACAGAAACTCTTGGTAAAATTATCGAGATGGTTGAAATGCTTGAAGAAGTGGATACACAAAATGTCCCTTTCACGATGAACGTAGCGGACAACGACAGCAGGATGCGACAAGATGTTGCTGCGGCTCCTTTTGACCGTGAAAAATTACTTGAAAATGTGCCCACACACGAAAACGGCTACATTAAAGTACCAGCGATGCTTGCAGACGGAGGAGATGCTTGATGTCATTGAATGATAAAACACTCAAGGAGTTACATGAACTTCTTGTCAATAAAGAAATTTCAGCAGTAGAACTGACCCAATCAACGCTTGAGGACATTACATCACGTGAAGATAAAATCGGTGCATTTTTGAACATCATCGAAAAAAAAGCACTAGAACAAGCTCAAACCATTGATGCACGTGGCATTCGCTCAGAAGTTCTGACTGATGGCATTCCACTGGCCGTCAAAGACAATATCGTCACGAATGGAATCGAAACTACAGCAGCCAGTAAAATTTTGAAAGGTTGGATTCCACCATACGATGCCACAGTGGTTGAAAAACTCTATGATCAAGGGATGATTATTGTTGGAAAAGCAAACATGGATGAATTTGCGATGGGAGGATCAGGGGAAAATTCTGCTGTGAAGCCAACGCACAATGCCTGGGATTTAACCAAAGTTCCTGGTGGATCATCATCAGGTTCAGCAAGTGCAGTTGCCTCTGGTCAAGTGCGTTTCTCACTTGGATCAGATACAGGCGGATCCATTCGACAACCAGCAAGTTTTAATGGCATTGTCGGAATGAAACCGACTTATGGTCGTGTATCGCGCTGGGGATTAATTGCTTTTGCAAGTTCGCTTGATCAAATTGGGACATTTTCACAAACGGTTGAAGAAAACGCACAACTTTTACAAGTCATTTCAGGATTCGATCCAAAAGATTCTACCTCGTCACATTTTGCCATTCCAGATTACACATCAAAAATCGGTCAGGACATCAAAGGCATGAAAATTGCGCTTCCTAAAGAGTATTTTGGAGCAGGTATTGATGAGAGCGTCAAAGCACAAGTCCTTGCGGCAGCAAAACACTTTGAGTCACTTGGCGCGATCGTTGAAGAAGTAAGTCTTCCACACAGCAAGTATGGCGTGGCTGCTTACTACATCATCGGATCCTCAGAAGCAAGCTCAAACCTTCAGCGGTTTGATGGAATTCGCTATGGTTACCGCGCTCAAGCGATTAAAAATTTGGAAGATTTATATGTCAAAACACGTTCTGAAGGCTTTGGTGAAGAGGTAAAACGCCGAATCATGCTTGGGACATATAGTCTTTCTGCCGGATTTTATGATGCTTATTTCAAAAAAGCAGGACAAGTTCGTACACAAATCATTGAAGATTTCGCAAAAGTTTTTGGACAATACGATTTGATCCTGGCCCCTACTGCTCCAACTGTGGCATTTGATTTGGGAAGTCGCATTGATGATCCAATCGCAATGTATATGGCGGATATTTTAACGATCCCTGTGAATTTAGCTGGGTTACCAGGCATCTCAATTTCTGCAGGTCAAGTGGACGGCTTACCTGTTGGAATGCAGTTGATTGGAAAACGTTACTCAGAAGAAACGATTTATCAAGCGGCGGCGGCCTTTGAAGCAACAACCGAGTGGCATAAAAAACAACCCGTGATTTTTGGAGGGAAGAAATAATATGAATTTTGAAACAGTCATCGGACTTGAAGTTCACGTTGAGTTGAATACAAACTCAAAAATTTTCAGTCCAGGAAAAATTGCTTATGGTGCTGAACAAAACACCTCCACTTATCTCATTGATTGGGGACTACCTGGAGTGTTGCCAACACTAAACGAAGGTGTTGTTGAAGCAGGAATCAAAGCAGCGCTTGCGCTTAATATGAAAGTCAGTCAAGACATGCACTTTGATCGCAAACACTATTTCTATCCTGATAATCCGAAAGCTTACCAGATTTCACAACAAGATACGCCAATCGGATACGATGGGTGGATTGAAATTGAACTTGAAGATGGTACAAAGAAAAAAATCGGGATTGAACGTGGGCACATCGAAGAAGATGCAGGAAAGAACACACACGGCACAGACGGCTACTCTTATGTTGATTTAAACCGTCAAGGGGTACCACTCATCGAAATCGTCTCACACGCTGAAATGCGCTCTGCTGAGGAAGCGTATGCTTATTTGACTGCATTGCGTGAAACAATCCTTTACACAGGGATTTCTGATGTGAAGATGGAAGAAGGATCCATGCGTTGTGACGCAAATATCTCCCTTCGTCCTTACGGACAAGACGCTTTTGGTGTAAAAACGGAAGTGAAAAACATGAATTCGTTTAGCAATGTCAAAAAAGCATTGGCTTTTGAAGCAGCGCGTCAAGAAAAAATCTTGCGTGCAGGTGGTGTGATTCGTCAAGAAACACGACGCTTTGATGATAAAACTGGCGAAACGATTTTGATGCGTGTCAAAGAGGGATCTGCGGATTATCGCTATTTCCCAGAGCCTGATCTTCCCTCACACATGAGAGTAGAAAAGGAGTGGATTGAGCGCGTTAGTAAAGAAATGCCTGAATTTGCAAAAGCACGTCGTGCGCGGTATATCAACACACTTGGATTGTCTGAAGCGGATGCCAAACAGTTGACCACCACAAAAGAAACGTCTGATTTCCTAGATCAAGCGGTGGCACTTGGAGCAGATGCAAAGCTCATTTCTAATTGGCTTCAAGGTGAAATTGCCCAGTATTTAAATGCTGAAAAATTGGAACTCACAGCCATCAAACTTACTCCCGAAAACTTGACAGAGTTGTTGCACCTGATTGCGAATGGAACAATTTCATCAAAAATTGCGAAGAAAGTATTCATTGAACTTGCTAAAAATGGTGGCTCAGCTGAAGCGTTTGTCAAAAAAGCAGGCTTAGTGCAAATTTCTGATCCAGCAGTTTTGTTCCCAATGATTCATGAAGTGTTTGCAAAAAATGAGCAGTCTGTATTGGATTACCGTGGAGGCAAGAAAAACGCCGCTAAAGCCCTTGTCGGACAACTAATGAAAGCAACGAAAGGTCAAGCAAATCCAAGTGTTGCACAACAACTCTTATTTGAAGAATTAGATAAAGCATAATTGTGCATCAGAAAAAAAGTCCTCATTTTGGAATGAAGAAAAACAAGCTGAATGCTTGTTTTTTCTAAAATTTGGCTTGAAATAAGGAGAAGCGATGAAAGAGCTAGAAGATGCAACATATTGGGCAGAACAAATCAAAAATCATAAGATTTCACCAAAAGCCTTATTAGAGATAACCTTACAAAAAATTGAAGCCCTAAATCCACACTACAATGCAGTAGTAGCCTATGATATCAAAAGAGCAATCCTTGATCTTCCTCTCACGACAAAAGGAGCATTTTGTGGTGTTCCATTTCCGCTCAAAATGCTAGGGCAAAGTCATGTCGGATTACCAGACACTGCAAGTGCAGCACTTTTTAAGGATCACGTAGCAACAACGGATAGTTTTTACGTGACCGCACTAATGAAAGCAGGGTTGACTCCGTTTGGACAGACAGCCTCGCCAGAGTTTGGCTTTAAAAATATCACAGATTCAGCACTTTATGGGGATACAAAAAATGTATGGAACACAGCTTATTATTCAGGAGGATCTTCTGGAGGTGCTGCATCAAGTGTTGCAAGTGGAATGTTTCCAATGGCTGGTGCTTCAGATGGAGGAGGGTCAATTCGGATTCCAGCCAGTTTTTCTGGCTTGATTGGCCTCAAGATGACAAGAGGGCGAATGCCACAAGGACCAAATGGATATCGGTCATGGCAAGGAGCTTCTGTTGCGGGAGCTTTGTGTATTTCTGTTCGTGATACAGCAAAATTTGTCTCTGAAATGCAGACAATTCAAGAAGCAGCACCATATCAGGCAAAATTATTGGATCAAGAAAAGCTGTCAGCACTGACAGAACCTAAAAAACGCCTGAAAATCGCATTTTCTCTGGGGTCCCCAATTGATCAAATTCCTCTTTCTGAATCGGCTAAAAATGCGGTAAAAAAAGCGGTGCAATTTCTCAAAAAACAAGGACATGAGGTTGTTGAAATTGATTTTCCAATCAATGCGCGTCAATTAATTCTAAGATATTATGAAATGAACGCAGCAGAAACCGCCGCAATGTTAGAACCGTGGGAAAAAGCACATCAGCGAGCACTGAATTCAGATGATATCGAACTGCTCAGCTATGCTTTACTTGAAGCAGGAAAAAAAGCTCCCGTCACAAGCTACATTCAAGCGTTAGATGAGTGGGATCAGACCGCAGCTATTTTTGATGAAAAAATATGGCGTGACTATGATCTATTTCTTACGCCAACAACCGCAAAAACTGCGCCAAAAATCGGAGAACCCCTCATCAGTGATGCACTCAAAAAAGAGCTATACGCGCTCAAAAATTACGATTTTAAAAAGCAAATGCAACTCATCGCAGCAGCTTTTGAACGCTCACTTGAATTCAGTCCCTATAATTTCATTAGCAATTTGACAGGACAACCCGCACTCTCACTTCCTGTTTATGTGGATGATGCAACGCATCTCCCCATGGGAATCCAATTATGGGGCAAAAAGAATTCAGAACTCACGATGTTAGAGTTAGCATTGGAATTTGAAAATCATCACCAATTGATTTTACCAGATTATTATCAGAACTAAAAAAAGCTCATTGGGCTTTTTTTAATTCTTGAACAGCAGGAACAACACGATCACCTTCTTTTTTGAAACGCTTGATCATTGAGAGGGTTGTGGGGATAAGAATCGCGGTAGATCCGATCCATGCCGCAGGATTTGACGAAATAATCACAGTATAGTTAAGTAAAAGTACGCCAACAATGGCCACACCTGCCCGCATAAAGAGTTCCATGAAGCCACAAATGGTAGGGATTTTTGCATTTCCAAGCCCTTGAATGGTTGAACGCGTGACAAATAAAATGGAAAGTAGCCAATAAAAACTACCATTGACGATATAATAATGACGTGCCATATCAATGACTGCCGTCTGATGTGGAGAGATAAATGCTGTTGTGAAATAATGATTGAGCGTGATGAGGATGAGCGCAAAGAAAACAGACCAGCTGATCGCAATCAGGAGTGCACGAAACAGTCCTTGATTAATCCGCTTGAATTGCTTGGCACCAAAATTTTGTGCCCCAAATGTCGCCATAGCAAGCCCCATTGAAATCATCGGCAACATGGCAAACTGATCAATTTTACTGACAATGGCTTGAGTCGCAACGGCATTCGTTCCCATTTTATTCAGTGCAATCTGCAAAGTGATTGAACCAATCGCAATCACAGAAGACTGAAATCCCATGGGAATTCCCAAACGGACGTGTGCAAGTATTTCTTGACGTCCAACGCGTAAGAGTGAGCGATCAACATGAAAATCAGGGACTTTTCTTTTGATGTACCAAAAAAGATAAAGCACAGAAATGGCCTGTGCCAAAATTGTTGCGGAGCTTGAACCAACGAGTCCAAGATGGAAAACCAAAATTGCGACATATTCCATAATAATGTTCAAAATGCTGGCCACGATTAAAGCATAAAGTGGGGTTTTAGAATTTCCTAACGCCCGTAAAGCATTGGAGAGATAAGCATAGAGATTAGACGCAATCATCCCGCCTAGCATGATCGTTAAAAAAGTTTTTGATCCGCTAAGAATAGCAGGAGGGGTTTGCATCAGTTGCAAAAGTTGCCCTACAAAAATGACAGAAAAGACACTCAAAATAATGGAGATGGCTACTGTAAAGTAAAGCCCAGTTAAAAATGATTTTTTAATCCCCACTTTATTTTTTGCTCCAAAACGCTGTGCGGTTAAAATGGTCAGCCCACCAGTCATCCCTTGAGCAAATCCAACAATCAAAAAATTAATTGATCCCGTAGCTCCAACGGATGCGAGAGCGTCTTTTCCCAACGTCTGTCCCACAATCAAAGTATCTGCTGTATTGTAGAGTACTTGAAAAAAATTACCCAATAATAAGGGGAGTGTAAAGGCAATTAAGCCTTTTAGAATATTGCCTTTTGTTAAATCTTTCATGTTTGTAAACGTTTTCCCAATCAAATAGTCTATCTCTAAATTTTATTCTTTTTTATGACATTTGACAAGCGAAATTTTGCGACATGAAGATGAAAAAGTTACTTTTTTAACAAAAAAAGACTGACCAAAAGGTCAGTCTTTCAAAAGTCGTGATTATTTTTCAACGTTGATTGCTTGAGGTCCACGTGGGCCATCTTCAAGATCAAAAGTTACTTTTTGACCTTCGTCAAGTGTTTTGAAGCCATCAGTTTTGATTGCTGAAAAGTGTACAAATACGTCTTTGCCGTCTTCTGCTGTGATAAAGCCGAAGCCTTTTGTTGCGTTAAACCATTTAACAGTTCCTTGTGCCATTTTGAAATACTTCCTTAGTATAAAATTTGTAAATTGTGAATCTTAAAAAGGAGTGAACAAAATGTTACAGAACTAAACTTAAGACAAAAACTTACAAATTTATGATAACATAGATATTATGGAAAGTAAAGCGGAAACAAGAAAAAAAATGATCAATTTTTTGATCAAAATGTCGAAAAACGATAAAAAAGAACAATCACAAAAAATTATTTCAAAACTTGTCAGTACTGACAACTGGCATAAATCAAGGCGTGTCGCACTTTTTTTGCCTACTGAAATCGAATTTGATTTGACACCACTTTTTAAAATTGCTCGAAATGAACAAAAAGAGATTTTGATTCCAAAATGTCTGCCTCAACGAAAAATGCTCTTTTCAGTGTATGATCCTAATGCGCTTGAAAAATCAACTTTTGGAATTTTAGAACCGAAAAATCCAAAAGCAGTGACGCCAGATTACATTGTAGTGCCAGGATTGGCATGGAATAAAGCAGGGTACAGAATTGGCTTTGGTGGGGGATATTACGATCGTTATTTAGCCGATTTTACAGGAAAAACAGCATCTGTTTTCTATAATTTTCAATCCATCGACTTCAAAGAAGAAAGTCATGATATAATGGTACAAGAATGTTTTACCACTCAACAATAATAGAAAAGGGAAAATTTGAAAAGTTATGGATAATTTTGATTTAAAGAAGGACTTCAATCGCTACAAAGCAACGTATATCATTACCAGCATCACGATTTTAGTTTGGCTGGGGCAATTTTTAACTTTTGGTCAACAAGCGACCTCAGGAATGAATTTGTTACGCTCAGGAGCACTCTGGGGGCCTAGTATTTTGATGGATCCCACTCAATTATGGCGGTTGATTAGTCCCATCTTTTTGCACATTGGATGGACCCATTTGCTCCTTAACATGTTTACCTTATTCTTTATTGGACGACAAGTAGAGGATGTCTTTGGCTGGCGCAGTTTTACTCTGATTTATTTTATCTCTGGAATTTTTGGCAATGCCATGAGTTTTCTTTTCTCCCCACAGAGTCTTTCAGCAGGTGCATCTGGTGCAATTTTTGGATTATTTGGAGCGGTCGTTGGATTGGGCTACTTTACCGAAATGCCCATCCTAAAGCAAATTGGAAAAACTTTTGCCGTTTTGATCGTCATCAACTTGCTGATGAATGTGGTCAATATTGGCTCCATCGGCTCCATTGGCACAGGTCAAGTCAACATTTGGGCCCATTTAGGTGGCGCAATTGGTGGCTTGCTCTTGTCTGCTATTTTTCCGCCAAAGTCCCTCAAACGTGCTATTCCAAAACATTATAAGTTCATCACAAGTCTTATTTTTGTTGGACTGCTTGTAGGGTTCATTCTTTTGCCCTTTATGACCTACTAAAAGAAATATATTTCAACTTAAGAAACGAGTGAAAACTTGCAAACGTTTTCTAATCTTGCTAAAATAAAATCAAACAATAAGGATGTGATAAAGATGCAAATGATTAAAACAATTGATGTCCCACGTGAATTTATCTTTGAAAAAATAATTGAATCGGGACTTTACGATATTGAAAAACAGACCGGAAAGCGCCCAAAAGTGATGAATTTAAAGGGATTTTCCTATGTTAAAACGTTTAGAAAAAATCAAAAAGGAACGATAAAGTTTGATGAAGTCGCAGGCCCATCTGTCTATGCTTTTACGACGTCCACACAAAGAAATACTTTCCATACGCGGTGGGAATTTCACAAAATAGATGACCGGACCACGGATGTTGTCATCACAGAAGAACAACTCTCAAATGGATTCTTTCAAAAATTAAATGATCTTTTGGTCAATTTTGTTCTTGGACGATTTAAAAAGCGCCAAATTATAGCAATGATTGATACCATTCAAAAAGCATATCATGGATGATAAAAAATGAAAATTGAACATGTAGGACTAATGGTGCAAAATTTAGAAAACATGCGCCAATTTTACGAAAAATATTTTGAGGCCAAAGCATCTGAAAAATATCATAATATCAAAACAGGCTTCCAGTCTTATTTTATGACGTTTTCAGATGGTGCAAGACTAGAAATCTGCACAAAAATGCGTGTCAAACCGGCGCTCAAAAAGCGGTCAGTACTGACAGGATATGCGCACCTCGCGTTATCAGTAGGGAGCAAAGAAAAAGTAGAGGCGCTGGTCAAACGATGCAGTGCTGATGGATTTGTCATCGCATCTGGTCCTCGTGTGACTGGCGATGGGTACTATGAAGCAGTCATTATCGACCCTGAACAAAATGAAATTGAAATTACCATCTAAAAAACATCCTTTGGGGTATTTTTATTTTTTTAAAAAAATGCTAGAATAAAAATATGAATACGGATACAACACAAGATTACTTACACCTCGCAAAATACGCATTTCACAAAGAAATTACAGGGGGGGATCAAGCATTTTACAAACTCCTCGAATTTGCAAAGGTTTATTCACACCATGAAAACGATGCACTCAGCTCAATGTTAATTGAACTTCCTTTTAATGTTTTTTGGAAGCAAGAAATCATAAAAATGGCGGGCGTTGGGTACGTCGCCTCTTATCCAGAAGCAAGAGGAAATGGCGCAATCAGAAAATTGATGACTCAAATGTTAAAGGACGAATATCAAAAAGGAACAGCTTTGAGTTATTTAGCCCCATTTTCTTATCATTTTTATGAAAAATTCGGCTATGCTTATGCGTTTGATCGAAAATATTACCAGCTCAAGGCAACACTTTTCCCACAAGGCAACAAAGGGAGTGGAACAGTCAGACGAACAAGCTTAGACGATAGTTTTGAGGCACTTGAACAGATTCATCATAGAGCTTTTAATCAAGGCAGTATCGCGCGTGATCGAGAAAAGTGGGAGTATTATTTTGCTTATAAATCACACCCCTATTTTGCAATCTATGAAGAAAAAGGCAAAAAAACTGGCTACCTCATTTATGAATTTGAAGGACAAACGTTTGTCATCAAAGAATTGATTGCACTTACAACAGCTGCAAAAGAAGCACTTTATCATTTTATTTCAAGTCATGCTGGCGCATTTGAAACAATTTCTTGGCTGGCGCCCATCAATGAAAAACTTGAGCAAGAAGTCAAAGAACCCGCAGCCATGACCATTGAAATCAAGCCATACATGATGGCGCGAATCGTCAATTTGTCAGAATTTTTAAAAGTGAACGGTCAACCAGATTTTTCAGTAGAGATTAGAGATGATCTGATTCCTGAAAATAATCAAGTGATTGGAGCTGGAGATGCGCCCACTCAAAAAATGACCATCGGAGCTTTCACAGCAGAAATGTTAAGGAAAAATGGAAGTATTTTGCGTGAGTATTTTTAAATTTTGATGACAAGACGCGACATCAAATCGTAATATATTAAAATTGGTATAGATAGAAAATGCCCAAGTTTACGGGTTTTCTTCTGTGACTGGATGAACAAACACCGTCAAAAAACACGAAAAAACGCCTGTTCTATGCGAAAACAGACGTTTTTTAAAATGATGAAGCGCTTGCATTTTTGTAATAAAACCGTTATCATAGATTTAAGGGTGATGAATAAAAATGTCACAACTTAGAAAAAAAGAAAGGATAATCAAATTTATTATTAAATTTGAGAAAAGAAATGGGAAAATTAGGAATTTCAGTTTATCCAGAGCGCTCTACATATGAAAAAGATAAAGCGTATTTGGATCTCGCCCATCAGTATGGCTTCAAACGTGTGTTCACATCACTTTTGGAAATTAAAGGGGATAAAGCAGAAGTCCTCTCAGGATTTAAAAAAGTCGTGGATTATGCGAATCGTTTAGGAATGGAGGTGATGGTTGATATCAATCCAGGGCTGTTTGCACAACTTGGCATTAGTTACGATGATCTCTCATTTTTCCATGAGTTAGGTGCACATGGTGTTCGACTGGACATCGGCTTTACAGGTGCTGAGGAAGCTAAAATGACGCGCAATCCTTATGGCATCAAGATTGAAATCAATATGAGTCAAGGAACGACATATGTTGATAGTATCATGGACTACTCACCAAACACTGAAAATTTACTTGGCAGTCACAATTTTTATCCTCACCGGTATTCAGGCTTGGATGTTCCATTTTTCTTGGCCTGCACAGAAAAATTCAAAAAATATAACCTCAATACGATGGCTTTTGTGAATTCACACGCAGCTACGTTTGGTCCTTTGCCTACTCAAGATGGCCTTTGCAGTCTGGAAGATCATCGAAAATTACCGATAGCAACACAGGTGAAACATTATAAGCTGATTGGCGGGATTGATGACATCACTATCGCAAATGCGTATGCCAGTGAAGCAGAGCTAAAAGCAATGGAAAAAGCGTTTACTGCAGTGATGCCAGAAATTCGAGTGAATACACGCCCAAGCATCACAGAAAATGAGCGTAAGTGCCTCTTTGAAGCAACACACAGCTACCGTGGGGACCGCTCAGCTTACATGCTTCGCTCAACAATGACACGCGTGACGTATCAGGACTTAGATTTTCCAGCCCATGATAACACTCCTATCGAACGTGGCGATCTTTTGATTGATAACAATGGCTATGGACAATACAAAGGCGAAACACAGATTGCCTTAAAACCAATGCAAAATGATGGACGTGTGAATGTGGTCGGAAAAATTGCGGATGACGAACGGATTTTACTTGATTTTTTGAAACCGTGGAGCAGTTTTAAACTCATAGAAAATGAAACAAAAAAGCAGCAGCATTGAGCTTTGTTTTAAAACGTGAAACATGTTTTTAAGTCTGAGTTAAGTCTTGCTTTTCATTTTTGAAAGCAGTATCATTAATATGTAAGCGGTACAATGTATCGTTTACATCAACTTCGTTTATCCAATTTATTGGAAGTATTTTTTATTATTATATTTTAAAAGGAGGATTCCATGAACGGAATTACTGCGTGGATGGAGAAATATCTCGTCCCAGTTGCAGCAAAAATCGGGTCTCAAAAACACTTGGTTGCGCTGCGTGATGCATTCATCGGAATGTTACCAGCAACACTTGCTGGTGCAATGGCTGCCTTGATTTCAGCAATTGTGACAACATTCCCCTCAGCTCTTCAACAGATGATTCAAGGGCCAACAAAAGCAGCAGCAGCTTCAGCAGCTGGTACAGGTTGGACTTTGGCAAATACCCCTGTTTTTAGAGAGTTAAACAATATCTCAAGCCTTGTAAACCAAGGAACTTTGACGGTTATCGGTCTTATCTTTGCGTTTTCTTGGGGGTATAATTTGGCACGTGCCTACGGCGTCAATGACCTTGCAGGTGGGATTGTCTCAACAGCAGTGTTGATGATGGGCTTGCCAAACCAATTTTCTCGCTTTACGGCAGCACTTGGTAATATTGGTGGAATGGACAAAGCATCAGGAGCTTCTAAAGCAAACGATGCAGTCAATGCAGTACTATCACATCAATTTATCGCCACTTGGAAACCCGGCTTTGCAGCAGGACAATTAGATGCTGGTGCTTACTTTACCGTTATGATTATGGGTGCTATTGCAGTCATCATCTATGCCAAACTCATGCTCGCTGACATTACCATCAAGATGCCTGAATCAGTACCACCTGCAGTAGCAAAAGCTTTCTTAGCTATCATTCCTACAATTGTAGCCCTTTATGTTTCAGGAATCATCTACTATATCGTAAATACGCTCTCAGGCGAATCATTAGTCTTTTTGATTCAAAAATACATCGCACAACCTTTCCAAATCTTATCACAAAACATCGTTTCAGTGCTTGTTGTTACCATCTTCGTTTCAATCTTCTGGTTCTTTGGAATTCACGGACCAAACGTGTTGTCACCAGCACTCGACGGAATCTGGGGTCCTCTTGGTCTTGACAACATGAACTTGTGGAATAAAATCCATACCTCAGGAATCCAACACTTGGTTGCAAATGGTGCGACATCTCGTGCACATGCTATCAATGGTGAATATGTCAACATTTGGGTTCGTGGCTCATGGGATGCGTTTGCGTGGTTTGGTGGATCTGGAGGAACAATCACACTTGTTCTTGCCATTTTGATCTTCTCTAAACGCAGAGATTATCAAATCGTTGGTCGTCTCGGACTTGCACCAGGACTCTTCAATATCAATGAACCTGTCTTGTTTGGTATGCCCGTCGTGTTGAATGCCATCTTTGCGATTCCA
Source organism: Lactococcus hircilactis (assembly GCF_009601015.1). Lineage (GTDB taxonomy): Bacteria > Bacillota > Bacilli > Lactobacillales > Streptococcaceae > Lactococcus > Lactococcus hircilactis. The sequence continues at coordinate 2,090 of NZ_WITJ01000021.1, read as the reverse complement.
TTTGTTGTCGCACCTTTGATTGCAGTCATTATCGGATACTTGGCAACAGCCTTCCAATTAGTCAATCCAGTTGTATTGACTGTTCCTTGGGTAACACCACCAATCATGAATGCCTTTATGGCTACAGGTTTTGACTGGCGCGCTATCGTTGTCGCCATCATCAACTTAGTGATTACATTCTTCATCTGGGCACCATTTGTTATTGCTGCCAATAAGATGGAAGAAGCAGATTTAGACTAATTTTGGTATAATGAAAGCAGGGTTGGTTGCACTAACCCTGCTTTTTTCTGAATGAGCGTGATAAAAAATAAAAAAGGAGAAATAAAAATGAGTACTTGGGGCGTCGCATTTATTAGCTTAGGGTTATTGCTAATCGCATATAAAAATTGGTTTGGCGTGATCGTTCTCATCTTTGGCGTGCTCATGTTTTTCTTTTCAAGACGTCAAAAAAAGAAAGCTGAAGATGCTGAAAAAGCAGCTATTGAAGCACATAAAGAGATCAAAATCAAATCACGAAAATGAACGTGCCTGTCAATACTGTCGTTTTTAGATGAATAAATCACTTGAAATCATCAAAAAAGTGATATAATAAAAAATGAATAAAATCTCCTAATAAAAAATTTCTGTCAGTACTGACAGAAACTAAAAAGAAGGAGTGAAAGGAAATCACACATGTTGATCGTAAATTTAGCACAAAAACAAAAAGAAATCACTGAACTTCTCGAATCAAATGGCTATACGTTTGTTAAAAAACAAGCGTTAAAGCATTATTTTGAAGTGCCAGAAGGGACAGACCCACAAGAAGAAGCAAAAAAAGCGAAAACACTCATTAAAGGCAGCGAGTGGGGACAAGTCTTGTTCTTCAACGTTGTAGTGGCTTAAGAAAAAAGAAGTCCATCAAATCAAATCATTTTTCAAACGTTCAAGGAAATCTTGAACGTTTTTATTTTCTCTAAAAAACAAAATAAACGATTTCAGTTAATTTAATAAAAACAACTCAAATATCCTCCTAAAAACAAATCAGAAATAAGCTAAAACCGCTAAAAACAAGCGCTTAACTCAAGCTTGACTTAACTCAAAATAAATTTAAAATAAAAGAGAAGTAGTTTGTCTTATTATCGGAGGGGATTCCCCTCACGTCACTAAAGGGGGTAAAACATGAGACAAGACAAGACAAGACATTCCCAAGCAGGTAGGTGTTTCTTTTTGTGGCGTTGTCCGCGTTTAGAGATGGAGGACAATGCCCATGCGTAAGCGATTAAAATTCAACCCTTCGCCTCGATTCATCAAGCGTTTCGCCCTCGTTGTAGGGCTTTTCGTGCTTGTCTTGGCTGCACGCCCCTTGATCAGCCGTGTGATTTTGCACGCAGGTCAAGAATCAACCTTTTTGTCCGTCACAAAAGACGGCAAAACGCTCACAAAAGACAGCGTACTGACCGATGATGCGGAAACCATCACGCTCACGAGTGACGCGAATCGTCTCGTCAAGCTCCCTGCAAGTGCGGACTATGCCATTGGCATCATCCAAGACCAAAATGGAAAAGAAACAGGACTTCCCATCACGGCAAAGACAGACTTTGACCAATCGCAACTCCTCACAGCACTTGGCATCACAACGACTGGCTCAACAGCCCCACCAGCAAGTAGCACGAGTAGCAGCACAACGCAAAGCAGCTCAAGTCTGCTCACAAGCTCAACAGCTATCGCTGTCGCACAGACCGATACAAAGCAACCAACGGACACGTACTTAGAACTTGTCAAAGGATCGCCCTTGACGCTGGTCGTTCATCACACCAGTAAGACCGCTGTCGCAGTTGTCGCAAGTGATGTCACACAAAATCTGACGCAAACCCTTTTCCAAATGGCTGCCCCTTCTGATGAGAGTAGCTCAAGCGAAAGCACAGAAACGATTGATGGGAAAAAAGTCCTCACTGTCACGACAGCGACAGCTGATGAAGCAACGAAAGCCATCACGGACCCCAATAGCTATCGCGCAGACGACAGTCTTTTAAAGCCAGTCTATGTCCCTGATGCCTCGGCTAAAAAAGAAATACAAGCGCAATCAACACAAGCATCAACGCCAAAAGCTC
>NZ_WITJ01000020.1 GCF_009601015.1 Lactococcus hircilactis | reverse complement strand
AAATTAGAGATGATACTTTTAGCGTATTCTTTACTGTTAAAATCAGCTAAATCACTGGAACCAGAGACTTTAAGATATTCTATCGGGTATCAAGTCATGGCTAAATAATCAACTAGCAATTCGGGTTCTACTTTTATTTTTTTTGCAACCCTACATTTTGTCAAACAAGTTTTACTTTTCACAAATTATTTTTTTCAAAATCGCATAAGTATCCGTTTTCATATTTTTTTCATTCTTATTTTTCACAATAAAAGTTACTGTATTTTAATATTTTTAACCATTTAGTAATATTTTTTGGTTCTTTAATGATAAACTAGAATCACTGAAAAAACAAAGTTAAAATAAAATGGACTTAAGAATAAGTACAGTAAAAACAATAGAGGTCTTATGACGACAACTGATGGAGTCGGATGCTTTACGTCAAAATTCCAACGTTAAAGGAGGATGTTCTGGGCTATTACAACCATTTCAAAGTCCAATGGAAATAAAAAAAGCTGACCCCGATGGATTATCGGAATCAGCTTCTTTTAGCTGCGTTGTTTTTTTGTGGTGCAATGCTGTCAGTAGTGACAGCAAAAATTTATTGCTCCTCTTTTTTTCTCACAAGAATTGGTGCTTCTTTTTGTGTGACTGCTGCTTTTGTGATGATGACTTTTTCAATCGTTGGATCACTTGGGACTTCAAACATGATGTCCATCATCGTTTCTTCAATGATGGAGCGTAAGCCACGCGCTCCTGTTTTTCGTTCAATTGCTTTTTGGGCGATGCTGCGCAAGGCTTGGTCTTCAAATTCTAATTTCACGTCATCAAAGGTGAGCAGGCGCTGATATTGCTTGACTAATGCGTTTTTGGGTTCGGTCAAAATACGAATCAAATCGTTTTCTGTCAATCGCTCCAAAGCAGCGACAACAGGTAAACGTCCGATAAATTCTGGAATCAGTCCAAATTTTTGAATGTCTTCAGAAATGATGGCTTGCATGTAAGATTCTTCTTCGTTGAGCGCTAAATTATTTGAACCAAATCCAATGATTTTTTCGCCTAGTCGTTGTTTTACGATTTCTTCGATTCCATCAAAAGCCCCTCCAACGATGAAAAGAATGTTTTTTGTGTTCACCTGAATCATCTCTTGGTTGGGGTGTTTGCGTCCGCCTTGAGGAGGAACACTTGCTGTGGTTCCTTCAATAATTTTAAGAAGGGCTTGCTGTACGCCCTCACCTGAAACATCACGCGTAATGGAAACATTTTCTGATTTTTTAGCAATTTTATCGATCTCATCAATGTAGATGATTCCACGCTCTGCACGTTCAATATTAAAATCACTCGCTTGTAGGAGTTTCAATAAAATATTTTCGACATCTTCACCGACATATCCTGCTTCAGTCAGGCTTGTCGCATCTGCAATCGCAAATGGTACGTTGAGTGCTTTAGCTAGCGTTTGAGCTAAAAAAGTCTTTCCTGAGCCTGTAGGGCCAATCAAAAGAATGTTTGATTTTTGAAGTTCAATATCGTCGTCACTTTGGTCGGAAAAATTGATGCGTTTATAATGATTGTAAACAGCAACTGCAAGTGCACGCTTGGCACGCTCTTGGCCGATGACGTAAAGATTAAGATGTGCCATCATTTCTTTTGGCGTTTTTACTTCAAGAAAATCCTTTTCAAGGCCGGCTTGGTGATCTTCTTGTAATTCTTCTTCAAGAATATGGACGGAGAGTTCGATGCACTCATTACAAATGAAAACATCGCTTCCTGCGATTATTTTTTTTACGTCTTCTTGTGCTTTACCACAAAAAGAGCAGTGAATGGTAGGTTGATTGATCGTTGTCATAATATTTTTCTAGTTTAAAGTAAGCCTGAAAAGGCGTGAATGGAGTTGACGAGATTGGTAAAGAAATTGATGAAGAAGATCATTCCGAGTCCCCAACGTTTTTTTCTAAAACATTGGATCATCAGAACAATACAAATTCCAGCCATAAGTGCTGTAAAAACACCAAATATCGATTTTGTCATGTTCATTTACTTCTATTCTTTTTATTTTTTGCTGTAGGTTTCGATGGTGAAATCATAGGCGTTTTTTTCATCTTTTGTATGAACTTCTTGTGTTATTTTTTTAAAAGCACTCCAGTCAAAGGTGGAAGGAAAAAATGCATCTCCCTCAAATCGTGCATTGATTTTGGTGCGATAGATTCCGTCAAGTTCATGCTCAAAAAGGCTAAACATTTCAGCACCTCCAGTGATGAAGAGCGTTTTATCTTGCTTTTGATACCAGCTAAGCACTTCATTTTTGCTGTGAAAGACTAAAATTGAGGCATTGTCTTTTTCATAAGACGGCTCGCGCGTTAAAACGAGTGCAGTCCGTCCAGGAAGGACACGTTTATTCATACCATCAAACGTTTTTCTTCCCATCAAGATAATGTTTCCCATGGTTACCTTTTTAAAATGCTGAAGTTCCGCGGGGAGTTTCCAAGGAAGTTTTCCGTCTTGCCCAATCAAGCCTTGTTCATCTTCTGCCCAGATTCCGTAGATCATGGTTTCTCCTTTTATTCCAAGGTTCTTGTCTTGTTCTCAAGTTGTCAGCACAAATCACTCAAAAAAGGTCAAAAAAACGGATGGTTTGGTGCAAGTAGGTTCAAAATTTCAGTGTTCTTGACGCTTTTTATTTGTGCGCACTCTATTATATCAAAAATTTGCTTTATTTTGTTAATCATCTGTTGTTTTGCCTGTTTCTTTTCTTTTCTTCTTTGTTTACGAATTTGAGAAAAATGACATTTGTCATTTGATTTCATGATGAAAACGTCTGTTTTTATAGCTCCGTTTTTTCTATACTTAACGTATGAAAAAATTAATTGAAATCAAAAATGTGACGAAGTCTTACGGGACGAAAAAAGTGCTTGCTGGTCTTGATTTGACGGTGAGACAAGGTGAAATCATTGCGCTGTTAGGTGAAAATGGTGCAGGAAAAACGACACTCATTAATATCATCAATGGTCTTAGTCGTGCCACGAGTGGTGAGGTTGTGCTTTTCTTGCCGCAAAGTAAAATCGGTGTCATGCTCCAAAGTAATCTGACGCTCAATCGTGTGAAAGTCAGCGAAGTGCTGAAACTTGCGCGCAGCTATTATGACAAACCGCTTGCTTACAGTGAACTTTTACGGCTGTCAGCGCTGACAGAAAAAGAAAATGCGCTGATGACTGAATTATCCGGTGGTCAGAAGCGTCGGCTGTCCTTTGCCTTAGCGCTAGCGGGAGATCCAGATCTCATTTTTCTTGATGAACCAACGACTGGGATGGATGCGGAACGGCGAAAAGAATTTTGGCTTGAGATTGCTCGGCTACAAGCGCTTGGTAAGACGTTTTTTGTCACAAGCCATTACTTGGAGGAGTTGGAAAACATCGCCTCACGTCTGGTGCTACTTGCGAGCCATGTTGTCAAATTTGACGGGACATTAGCCGATCTTCGCGCGCAAAATGCAGCCACTGAAATCAGCTTTAATTATGACGGAAAACTGCCCACGACACTACAAAGCGTTGTCAGTACTGACAGAACGGGAAATTTCTATTTTTTGACCACTAACGATACCAATCGCCTCACAGCATCACTTGTCCCATTATTTGACAAAGGATTGACCAATCTGTGCATCCAGCAAAATTCCCTTGACCATCTGTTTGGGACGCTTGTCAGTGCTGACAAAGGGAGAAAATTATGATCATTAAAAACGTGATTGAATTAAAAAATGTGCAAAATTCTGCACATTTTTGTTTTACGCTTCTTTTTTCTGCTATACTTGGTTCATCGATAAATGACAAACGGTTTGTCAAATCGCTTAAAGAAGCGATAAAAAATTAGAAAAGGAGAATTTCAAAAGAATGTCCGTCAGAAAGTTATATGTTCCTTGCTTTATTTGAAAGATTGTCACACACTCTTTCAAATCTAAAATAGCGAATCATTCGATTAGAAAGTGTATGAAAAATGAAAATTTCCATTAAAAAATTAAGCTTTAAAAATAAACTTTTATTGATTGTTGCTGCTTTTACCGTGACAAATGCTATCTCAGTGATAAATTCCACTCCTGCAAAAGCTATGGGTGTCACTTATCTCGGGACTAAAGAAGTTAAAGTAACACGCCTAGAAACTATATTGTACCATGGAAATGTATGGGTTACTATCAGTGACAATTGGAGCAATGCTGTTGAAATACACTACACTCATGGTGTTCATAGAATCACAACAAGCCACTAGTCAAGCGATAATCTGTTTTCAGGGGCTGTGACAGATGTTTACACGTATCGCTATGTCAGTTATTAATTTTTCTCACTTTAGGAGAAATGCGCATGAAATTATATCGTTTTGAATTTAAAAAATTTTGTAAGAATAAAAGAAATGTCGTATTGTTTCTTGCGCTTTCTTTTCTTGTTTTTTTCAGTTTTTATTTTATCGTCGTCAAGTCATTCATCACACCTTCATTTCTCATCACACAGCAGATAAATATTAAACAACAAGAGATTAGTGAACTTCAAAGCGGACAATCAATGGATACACTTGATCAAAAAAAGAATCGTGCTCAAAAAATACAGATAGACACCGCACAAATCACGGCACTAGAAGCTAAAAAGATCAACCGTTATTATCAATTAGAGTTCAAAAGCAATCAGATTGCCTTAAAAGATTCTTCTAATAGTGCGCAAACAATCGCACAATTAACATCTGAAAATGACTATATTCAACTGGTTCAAAAACGTCATCTGAATTTTGAAATCAGTCCTAGTAATCAATTATCTGCTTTTTCTTCTTTTATTAGTTTTGGATTAGTTTTGTTTTTTTCAAGTTTATTTCTTCTCGGATTTTCACTCTTTGTTTCTACTGAATTAGCGATACATTTTGAAAATAAAGAAAATCGTTACTACTCTTTTGCCCATATTTCGCCACTCAAAACTGTTTTGAGTAAAATCTCCGCACCAATTTCTGTCACATTTCTATGGATTTTAGGGATAAGTACTCTTTTCATCATTCTTTTTGGATTTCTCTACGGATTTAATTCACTTAATTATCCTGCTTATTTGATGAACCAATGGGGACCAAGTGCTGAGACAGACGTTTCTGGACTTTCTCAAAATATTGGTATTCCTGTGGGACAAGTCATCGTGATTTCTCTTTTATATCTCTTACTTCTCTTATTTTTTCTTTCGTCAGTTGGTGCACTTCTTTCTACACTCACGCATCGCAGTATGGTGGTTGTTGGGATGATTGCTATTTTAATCGTGGGATGGTCTTTAGCGATGAATCTCCCGTATGTTCAATCTTTTCGACGATTTATTCCCATGAGTTATCTCAACCCCTTAGAGCTGATGTGTCATCCAAGCTATCTCGCAGGAAAATTTTCTCTCATCGTTGGCGTAAGCTACTTACTTTTGTTGAGTTTAGGGTGTCTTTTTAGTGCAATATTCTTACCTAAGCAGCATCACATTCGGAGGATATGACATGCCACTTATCATAAAAAATCTAAAACTTCCTGATACGGCGTCTTTTGATCTTGAGTTCAATGAAAATGGGCTTTATGGCATCATTGGACGCAACGGCATTGGAAAAAGTACCTTGTTTTCTGTCATATCAGGAGAGATTGCTCACTCTATCGGAACGATTACTTCTTGCCGTGTCGCTTACTTGCCAGATGTAGAAAGTTTTGACGAAAATCTCAGCGCAAAAGATTATTTTTCCATTTTGTCAGATGATGAAAAATCAGAAGCCCTCCGCTTGACGACATTTTTCAGCACAAATTCCTTTTATCAAAAGAAAATAGAAAACTATTCGCTTGGGATGAAAGAACTTTTTGCAACGATATTATGTTTTTCGATGCAGTGTGAGGTGCTCATCATTGATGAGCTTTTCAGCGGTCTTGATGTAGCGATAAAAGTAAAAGTTTATCAAGTCCTTAAGGAATTTTCAAAAACACACATTGTCCTACTAACCTCACACGATTTAAGAGAAATCGAACATTTCTGTCAAACATCGTTTCTCTTATCAGAAAAAGGTCTGACTCTCGTCACGGACTTTCAAGCAGCAAAAAAAGAAATCGGTTATATGGAACTCTTTTAATTGACGTGAACTGTTGTTTTTAATCATTTCAGCTTATTTTCAAAAAAATGTGCAAAATTCTGCACATTTTTGTTTTACGCTTCTTTTTTCTGCTATACTTGGTTCATCGATAAATGACAAACGGTTTGTCAAATCTCGCATGATCCTCATTGAGTACTTGGGCTAAATGTTTGGGATTAGTTAAAGTATGCTTTTGGATTCTTCTGTGGATTGTATCACTTAATGGCTCGTTTTAGGGTAAAACAAAAAAATCCTGAACTCATTTTCGATGAATACTACGTCCAGCATCTAAGTCCTCTAATGCTTCGTAGTGATTCAAAAGAGAAGAAATAATAAAGAATTAAGAGGAAAAAAAACATGACACAAACACTACAACAACAGCTTGGGACAGCGTTCAAGTTGTTGCGTGAATCAAAGGAGTTGTCTCAATCTACGTTTGAAGGGATGGGACTGTCGCGGCGGAGCATTATGAACTTTGAAAAAAGTGAGAAAATGCTTGAAATTGATAAACTTGATAATGCACTGGCATTTATGGATACGTCACTTGCCGAATACGAATACCTTGCAAATGATTGGGCTTTAGATGATTTTGAGGAGACTTTCTTGACACTTGAGCACGCCTACTACAAAGAAGATTTAAAGGTCATAAAAAAAATCGAAGCGGAGTATCAAGAAAAAGACCGTCGAATTTCCTTATCCGCAAAGGCGACTTATACGAAATTGACTGAAAAGGAAAAAACATTTCTCGCAGATTACATCTTTGGGGTGGAGATTTGGGGTTTTTACGAATTGTCGCTTTTATCCTTCATTGTGGAACAACTTTCTCCTGCACTTATGGCTTCCATTGTTGATGGATGGTACAACGCAACAGCACCTTTTAAGCTGATTTTTAAATACCGTAGAAAAATGCAACAATGTTTGCATCGTTCGGTCATGGTGCTGTGTCAAGCAAAAGATAAAGAAATGGCAGAGCATTTACTCAACCGTGCTCAAAAACTTCTCTTTGAGCGCGACACTTTCTCACGTGTGATGCATCGCTTTGTGCGAGGCTATTATACGTGGTGTTTTCTGGATAAGGAAGCAGGAAATATTTTAATGAAAAGTGCCATCCATATTTTCACTGAAACGGGAAGTGAAGATTTAGCGCAGCATTATCAAAAGGTTTATGATATTTATGTTACAAAATTCCTGAAAGAATCATGACATCTGTCACGTCTTTTCATGATAAAATCGTCTGTTTTGGGGGACGATTTTTTCTTATACTAGATGTAGAACAAAACGATTGAGAAAGGAGTTCAAATGAACTGGAGAAAATTTCCGTTTCCGCTGATTGTGACGATGGTTTATGTCGCGCTTGGGACTTGGACAGGCTTGTGGGATAAGGCCTGGGTAATTTATCTGACGATACCGATTTATTACAGCATTGTCGGTGCGTTGAGGGGAAATTCAAAGAAAAAGTCTGTTAAGGCGAATAAACATGATGATTGGAGCAATTTTTAAATGAAAAATCTACTGACACAAATTAAAATCAACTATCTGCGCGTTATTTTGCGCAATAAGCGCTTTCTCTTTATGAGCATTATACTGCCGATTGTTTTTTACCTGCTTTTTACGAAAGTTATGAATGTCGGGGTGCCAGCGCATTATATGAAAACTTGGCAGCTCAACTATATGATCTCAATGGCGGTTTACAGCAGCCTGATTAGCTCGGTTGTGACGGCGTCAAATACACTTTTGGAAGATCGTGAAAAACACTTTACCCTCTTTGTCAAGCTCACTAGCGGGAGCGATTTGCGCTATTATTTGGGAATGATTGCCGTTTTTCTGCCGCTCAATATTTTTGCAATCGCGGTGCTTGGTCTGACCGCTAAGCTTGCCAATGGTGTGAGTGTATCGGTAATGGGCGGAGTCGCGCTTGTCATTTTACTACCGCTGCTCTCGATTCCGCTGCTTTTGATTGGCATTCTCATCAGCATGTCAGGTTCTAGCAACACGGTCAATATTCTCAGTCAAATCGTCATGTTTGCTTTTGCGATTATCGGTGCGCTTTGGTGGCCGATTGAGCTCTTGCCAAAGGCGTTGCAGACGATCGGAAAGCTGCTGCCGACTTATCAAATCTCGACGCTCATGCAGGAAATCATTCACAACAATCCTGTCAGCACTGACAGAGTGCTTGGACTCGTGATTTGGACAGTTGTCTTGGCGCTTGCGATTACGCTTTCCATGCGTCATAAGCGTTTGCAGGAAGTACAGACGATCTAGTCCGCTGTTTCTTGATAATTTAGCATCAAAAAGATATACTAAATAGAGCGATGTAGGCTATTTCGATCAGCTGCTCTAAACGCTAAAGGCTGCTTTAGTGCAGCTTGTGAAAGTGGCAACAATCTTTTTGACTGACACTGTTTCATCTGTGTCAGTCAAAAATTGATTTTTAGGAAACGAATGAAAAAATGAAATCCATGAAAAACTTCCTTGAAAAGCACATTCTGTTCCCGAAAAGATTCGGGATTCAGCCTTATATCTGGCTCTTTTTTTTGGCACCTACTGTGGTCGGATTAATGGGCTATTCTCCTTGGCAACAGGCTTTGGGGGCTTTGCTCATTCTGATTTTTTTGAAAGCCTACCGTGACGGCTATGGCGGTGAGCACGCGCATTTGACGCGCAGTTTTGTCCTTCAGATGGTCGTTACGCTCATTCTCGCAGTGAATCCTTGGTTTCAAACTTGGGGGATTCAGATTTTCACGGGATTTTCGATGGGATTTTGGGAAGTTTCTGATCGACGCTTTCGGACTTTTCTTTGGATTTATTATAGCGTGGCTGTATTATCCTATGTTGGTTCGATTTTTGAGTTTGGATTTCAAGGGCTCAATCCGTCCAGTCTTGTTTGGATTTTTGTGGGAACGGTATTTATTCTAATTTCTCCAATTTTTTCAAAACTCATGAGTCGGACTTATAATGTAACCGAGGAAAATAAAGCGCTTGAAGCGCGCGTGCGCCAGCTTGAGCGGGAGCGGATTGCTTATGATTTGCACGATACGCTCGGTCAGACTTTCTCCACGATTTCACTCGAAGCTGAGCTTGCAAGCAAGCTCATTGACAAAAAGCCTGACGCTGCAAAAGCCGAGCTGGCAAAGATTGGAGACAATGCGCGTGAGAGCTTGACGCTGGTGCGTGAAATCGTCAGTGGACTGAAAGAAGAAACGCCTGTGGATGTCCTTGCTGACAAGGAAAAATCTCTTGCCCTCGCTGCTATCACGCTCACGATTACAGGCGATGGGGCGAATTTCCCGTCACCCGCCGCTGCTGTCCTCAAAGAAGCCCTGACAAACGTCGTCAGACACAGCAAGGCAAGTCTTGTGTCTGTCACATTTGATGAAACGGATGAGCAGTATCAGCTGACGATTTCTGATAACGGCATTGGACTTTCTGGCGCGCAACCCTCACACGGAATGATCGGCATGAAAAAACGTGTCGAAGAAAGTGGTGGCGTATTTTCTGTCAGTACAGAGCGTGGCACATCGCTCACCGTTTGCTTACCCAAAAAAGAGAATGAATCTGTCAGTACTGACAGAAGAAGGGCCATCTATGATTAAAAAATCAAGAAAAATGTTATCGCTCTCAGTCGTTATGATTTTTGCCTGCTTTTTTCTAAGTTCTTGCTCCTTTTCAACACATTTTAAGGACGTAGATTATCTCAAAGCGCATCAAGAAGTAATAAGCAAAACACTTTTTTTCCAACTTGACCCGAAAAAAAAACATATTGAAAACATCACAATTGAATCAGGAAGTGCGGACGGCTATTATGACAATGGGGGAGACGTTTCAGGTTGTTACCACATCAAATTTACCGCTTACGTCAATCATGACAAAAATAAGACTTTGAAAGCCGAACTCACCTTTCCTGACCAGGCAATTGGTCCTTTTACATTTAAGAAGCCTGATCCCTATCAAACGCCAGAAAAGTTTGACAATTGGGCGATTGATCCATTAGATATTCCTGAAACGAAATTTTGGAAATTTTATTTTGATGAACAGGACAAAATAGAAGCGAGTCAGTCCATAAGTGAATCTAAAGAATCTGTAAGTGAATCCGAATCATCATCTTCTTTGACTGCAAAAACAAAAGAAGTCACAAAAACACAGTCACCTCTTTTTCCAAAATGGCTGAATCTCCACAAAGCAGCGCTCCTATCAGTGCTCAACAGCAAGATTGAAAGTTCCGCGAAAACGCAAACAGGAAATATCACGGACTTTACTTTGAAAACATTTGATGCTGGTTTAGATTCTAGCCAGTTTGATCTCAATCTCAATTTCACGAAATCAACGACAGCAATTGAGGCGGCTGGTTTTATCATTACTTTTGATGACCCAACGCTCAAAGATCTCTCTAAAGGCGCTACGATTGACTTTGGCTATCTTGCTACTTATAATTATCATTTTACGACGCATTACTTAGGAGACATTTTCCCTAATCAGCTGAGAACAACTCAGACACTCAACACAAAAATCCACATTAAATAAAAAAAACAATCAGAAAGGAAATATCATCATGACAACGCTCTACCTCGCAGACGATCAAAAAATGCTTTTGTCTGCGCTTGCTTCGTTACTTGATCTGGAAGATGATTTTGACGTCGTCGGCACTGCCAGTGACGGTGCACAAGCACTAAGTGACATTTTACTCAAAAAACCAGAGCTTGCGATTTTAGATATCGAAATGCCAAAGCTGACAGGACTTGAGGTCGCTTCCCAGCTCCGTGAAAAATCTGTCCCAACAAAAATCATCATTCTTACAACCTTTGCTCAAGAAACCTATTTCCAGCAAGCTGTGGCGTCAGAGGTCAATGGCTATCTTCTCAAAGACAGCAAAAGTGATCTTTTGATTCGCACAATTCACGATGTGCTGGATGGACAGACGATTTTTGCACCGGAGCTGGTCAGAACTGTCTTACGTGCGGAGAAAAATCCCCTGACTGCGCGCGAAATGGAGGTGTTGCGCACCATTGCAAAAGGGCTCTCAACAGAAGAAATCGCACGCGCCGTCTTTCTCTCAGAAGGCACCGTCAGAAACTACATCTCCTCAATTCTCAGTAAAACGGGCAGTCACAACCGGATAGAAGCGATCAACACTGCAAAAGTCAATAAATGGATTTAACAAACATTCCTTATTTTTGATTTTCACATTTTCTGTCAGTACTGACAGAAAAATTCCACGTCAAAAAACTTCCAGCACCGCCAATTTTCACTCTTCTTCTTTTTAGATTCCTCAAAAAATTTCTGTCAGTGCTGACAGAAAAAACGATGAACTGACACGAACTAAAACAAAACAGCCCGAATTTTTGATCCGTTTTTTTCACATTCAGCCATCGTTTTTATTTACTTTTGTAAATTTTTGTTTTATACTTCAGATATACAAAAGGAGATTTCAATAATGAAAGCATTCGCTGCAAAAGGAAATAAAATCAGTACACTTAGCGCGATTGAAACAGAGCGCCCACACTTAAACGCCCATGATCTTTTGATCAACGTCGAGGCCGTTTCAGTCAATCCAGTAGATACAAAAGTCCGTCAAAGTTTGTCAGCACTGACAGAACCCGTAATTCTGGGCTATGATGGCTATGGCACCGTCGTTGAACGTGGAAGTAAAGCGCATTTATTTGCGATCGGAGATAAGGTTTTTTGGGCTGGCGATGTGACCCGAAGTGGGAGCAATGCAGAATTTCAAGCTGTTGATGAGCGTATCGTTGGATTTGCACCAAAAAAAATTTCCAAAGCAAAAGCAGTCGCAATGCCCCTAACAAGCTTGACAGCATACGAATTACTTTTTGAAAAACTTGCCATTGATCCCACTGGTGCTGACAAAAATAAAACACTCTTGATCATCAACGGTGCAGGAGGCGTTGGTTCAGTAGCAACACAGCTAGCCAAAAAAATCGCTAAACTTCACGTCATTGCCAGTGCATCAACTCCTGAGGCTATTGCTTGGGTTAAAAAAATGGGAGCTGATGAGGTCGTCAATCACCACGGCTCTCTTGTCGATGACGTTCGACATTTAGGACATCATCATGTGGATTACATCTTGATTCTCAATGCCGTCAACCAACATATCGCTGCCGTCACAGAATTAATTGCCCAACAAGGAAAGATTGCCAATATTATCGAGCCAGCTCAAGCACTCAATTTAGATCCCCTCGCTCACAAGTCCGCAAGTTTTAGCTTTGAGTGGATGTTTACCAAAGCTGTCAGTCAAACGCCTGATATCGAAAGTCAACATCACATCTTAAACCAGATTGCACAATGGCTTGATAGCGGAAAAATAACGTCCACCATGACACAAAATCTTGGAACGCTTACCGAAAAAAATCTCCAAAACGCACATGAAATGCTTGAGAACGGACACACCATCGGTAAAATCGTGCTCATCACTGATGAAAAATAAAAAAGCGCAGATTTTAAAATCTGCGTTTTTTTATGCTCTACTTTTGATGTATCATTCTCATTTCTTTTTTCCCTCTAAATATAGCATTCTTGCGCGATTTTTTTTGGCGTTGAGTGAGTTGCCTTTTTCATTCTAAATTTTTTCTCAGTATAATCGTGACCCCTTCCACATCATTTCACTGAATTTTGCTGAAATTTCTGACGTGGGTATTCCTTTTGCCGCCAATCGTTTTGCTGTGGCTGCGATCGCTTCACCAATCTCAATCACATGACCGTCAAGATCATAAAATCGCATGCTCATCTGTTCATTTTCATTTTCACTTGGCCCATGTAACCATAAAATTTCAGTCTTTAGCCTAAGTTTTTCATAACAAGCGACAATATCATCTACTTCAAAATAAAGTTCGAAATGATGCGATGAATGTGACAGCGAGAATATTTTTTTTACATCATCATCCATCCATTCATCAAAAGAAATTGTGGAGATCAGACTAAGACCAACTTCAAATTTCACCATCTTTTTTTCTTTATGGTAGATAACGGTTTGTCCAAGTACCGTCTCATAAAAATGCTTCGCCGCTTCTACATCTGCAACAATCAATAAAGGACCATCATATCTTATTTTCATTTCATTTTCCCTTTTCTATTTTGACGTCATATTTAAGCTGTAAATCAATTCATTTTACAAGGACTGACAGCTCGGACAGAAATAATTCACCGTACCACTTCCGCGTATTTTGTAATTTCTGGTACTTCTGCCATCATGTTTCTTTCTTCTAATTCAAAAACAGTGCTATTTACTTTCCTCAATCAAAGCTTCAACCGTCTCTACTGAATCACCGAATTTTTCAGCAATCTCAGCTGTCGTCATGCCCTCATCAGCCAAGCGCTTTGCGACAAGTGCAATCGCCTCACTAATCTCAATAATGTGCCCGTCAAGATCGTAAAGCCGCATGGTCCGTGCACCATAATCCACTTCAATCGGGGCGTGCAGCCAATTTAGCTCAGAATTTTCCTTTAGCGTCGCATAGCAGCCCTCAATATCCTCCACCTCAAAATAGAGCTGAAAGTTATTGGACTGACTCCTCACATTCAATCCTCTAGCTGCTTCATCCGTCATCCAGCTCTTGTAGGTGGACTCAGGAGCAAGGGAAATGCCCGATTCAAAGCTGACCATTTCCCCCTCATAGTAGAAGCTCGCCGTTTGTCCCAGCACGCTTTCGTAAAAATCCTTTGCTGCTTTTAAGTCAGCGACAATCAAGAGTAATCCTTCGTATTTCATTTCCATTTTTATATTTCCTTTCTTAGCTCTGCGCAATTTCAAATTGCACTTTTTTACTCAGTCCACTAACGACCAACCGATAAGATTCATCTATCATTTTTTTGATGCTTTCATCAGGCAGCTTTTCTGCCAGATAGATGCTGTTCCAGTGGGATTTATTCATGTAGTAGCCAGGAACGACCTTTCCCTCGTAGCGTTCACGGACTTCCTGCCCCTGCTCAGGATTGAGCTTTAATGTCAGGATTTCTGCGCCTTTATTATCCTGCACGTGCATGGCAAACATCTTTCCGCCAATCAAGTAGCGATGCGCTTCCCAATCTTCTTGAAAATCTTTTTTCACTGAAGGTTTGCTCAACAGATGCTTTTCTAGTGTTGTTTTCATTTTTCTAAATCCTTTCTTATACGCGACTGCGCTTATAAAGCTGCATTGTGACAAGATAGGAGACGATGAGAATCCCAGCCGACATCAAGAGACCAATCCCGAAATCAGCATGAATAGTGCCCTGCGTGAGAAGTTGATTCAGACCATTGATGATGAAGTTTCCAGGATGAAGTGCCATGATATTTTGTACAAACTGTGGCAGCTCAAAGAAAATCATCGCGCCCATCATCTCAGAAGCGAGCATAAAGAATCCCATGACCAGCATGAATAGTGCTGATGTCATCCCCATTGACTTCGCCAAGAAACCGACCACTGCCATGAGCCACGACATCGCTAAGGCAAAGACAAAGAGCCCTATGTAGAAAAGGAGCCAATGCCCTATCCCTGCTGCTGTCGTCATGCCAAGGATAAAAGCCAGTCCTGTAATCAGAGCAATAGAGACTCCTGTCAAAAGAACATTTGCAAGGACGTGACTCCAAAGAAAAGCATTTTTTGCGAGCGGCATCGAGCGCAAGCGGGTCATCATGTTCTTTTCACGGTCATCAAAAATCTTGAAAGCCGTATAGGAAGTCCCCATCAACACACTGATGATCGCCATGATAGGAAAGATATGTCCCAGCGCCAAGCTGGTATCTCCCGTCGCACGTGCAACAGCAAAGTTGATGAGAAAAATGACGATTGGCATGACAAGCGTGGTGATAATTGCTTCACCGTCGCGCAAGTTTTTCTTCAAATTTCGTTTCATTAATACTAACGTTTCGTTCATTTTTTATTTTCCTTTCTTGACAATTTTGAGAAAAATATCCTCTAAATCGGCATTTTTCTTCCCGTGTGCTTTGTGGTGCTGCGCTTGAAGCTCTGAAAAATCCCCTTCAAGAACGATTTTCCCATCGTGCAAAATAGCAATTTTATCCGCCAATTCCTCGGCTTCTTTCAGATATTGCGTCGTCAGAACAATCGTCGTGCCCTCACTTTTCAGCTCTTTGATCACCTCATAGACCTCATAGCGCGCTTCGGGATCAAGTCCTGTCGTTGGCTCATCGAGGAAAAGGACCGCACGCGAGCTAATCAGCCCCATGGCAATATCCACACGCCGCTTCATGCCGCCCGAATAACTTTTTACCCGCTTGTCCGCAGCCGAAGTCATCCCAACCATCTCCAGTACTTCTGCGACTTTCTTGCGCCCATTTGGCACTTTCCACAAATCCGCCATGAGCTGGAGGTTCTCTCTGCCTGTCATGATATCATCAAGCGCCGAGAACTGCCCTGTCAGGGCAATCGTAGAGCGGACATTCTGTCCGTCTTTTGTGACATCGTAACCGTTGACCATAGCAACGCCAGAGTCTGGCGCAATCAAGGTTGAAAGAATGTTAATCATCGTTGTTTTTCCTGCGCCGTTCGAGCCAAGTAGCGCATAGACCTCGCCCGACTTAACATTGAAATCAACGCCTTTTAGGACGGCTTTGTCACCAAAACTTTTTTTGATGTTGCTTACTGTAATCATGTTTGTTGTCATTTTCTTCTCCTTTTAAGGACTGCTCTTTTTGCACTTCTATTTCTAGGTGTTTGATCTATAAAGGCGATCTTTAAAAACTGCGCAATTTAAATTTTAATCGCACCTAAAAGAGTTATGGTGGTTTTTTCATCTGTATTTCCTCATTCATTTTTCATTATTTTTTAATAATATTATTATTATTTTATTATACCTTTTAAATGAAAACAAAAAAAATAATATACTAAATCCTCCATTTTTCAATGATTAAAAATAAAAAAATGATTCATCCCTTGATTAGGTCTGTCTATCCCAGCAGATGAATTGATTGCTTCTGTCAAAAAAACTATAATAATCTGGTGAAAATAAAAAAACACATTGATTCCTCCCTGAGTGAGTCCGAGGTGATCATCCACGCCAAAACAACTCAAGAGGCGGATCTCATTGCTCAAAAGCTGACCGCACAACTCTCTATTGTGACTCCAAATGGTTTATTTTTCTTAACTTTATCTGAGATTTTGTGTCTGATGAGTCAGAGAAATTACGTTGAAATCGCCATGATTACGGGGGAGCACATCCAGGTGAGAGGAACATTAAAAGATTTTGAACTGCGTTTGGGATCTGATTTTGTCAGAATTTCTAGAAGCACAATCATAAACTTTGAGCACCTCCAAAGTCTTGACACGAGCTTGATTCATGGCATTGTTGCAAAAGTTTCAGGACAAAACTATACGGTGAGTCAGTCTGGATATCAAGCGCTACTGACTCACCTCGCAAGAAAGGAGCGTGAATATGCGCATCATGATTAATCATCTACTACTTCCTATGGGACGCGGGATTACTTTGGGAAGTTTTGTACTGATCATCTTAATTTTGCTTCACATTAGCAGTTGGCACCTCAAAACCGCACTTGCAGTCCTGTTTTTTTCTGCTCTTCAAGGAGTCATTTCTCATCTTTTAAAAGAAAAAATCGAAAACTTTTGGATTCGCATCATTACTGAGAGTATCATCAGTTATCTGATGGCAATGACGTTTTTTTTACTGGCACAATTGCATACGACAATCCTAAGAATTTCGTGGACTTGGGTGATTTTATTTCTCTTGATCAGTGGGCTATTTTATCTAAGTAACCACTATAAAGTCCATTATTTTAATAAAAAAATAGAAAAGAGTGTGTTGAAATGAAAGAAATAATAGAAATAGGTTTAGTTTTGATCCTTTTGATCTACATCATGGCGCAACAACTCAAAGCGCAACCTATTGCTCATAAAACAAAAACGTATGGTATTTTATTTTTAGTAGGAATTTATTTTGTCTATCAAAATTGGCAAGATTTAAGGTGGAATGTGGGATTAATCGGAGCGATTATTTTAGGAGATCTCTTATGTCCAGCACTTTTTGGATATTTACGTGCACAATCCAGCAGGATTTTTATTGGAGATGATGGTGTCATCAATCGTCAAGGGACTTGCCTCACGCTTATTTTTTGGGGATCATTTATTCTTGTCCGAGCTTGCTTTGGGTATTTTATTAAAGGCAGTGAGACGTTTTTACTCATTTCACTTGCGGTATCTCTATTTGTCCAAAACGAAATCACCTGGTCAAACGCAAAGCGCCATTTTCCAAAAGCCATCCAAAAAAATCTCGCGTTCCAAGCAGAAAAACAAAAAAATAGGAGCTGAATGCTCTTATTTTTTTCGCTTGATTTCAGATTTTAAAAGGATTTGAACATCACGTGAAAAAATACGTACTATTTTTCATTATTGTCAGAATGTCGGAACTCTCGACATACAAATTTTCATTACGTATTTATTCTTTTTTGTGCTTTGAAAACATCGATTTATCTCAACCAAAAGTTGTGCAAGCCTCCAAGACTCAGTTGCATTTTTTCTCAAATAAGAAAATAACTTTCAAAAATTAGCATAAATTTTCATTCGAGTGAAAATAGCTATCAAAAATCAGCATAATTTTCAGTTGACTGAAAATAAAAATGGTAAGGATTAGCTCAGTTTTTTTCGAGGAGATGTGAGAGATGACTGGTTGTTTTAAGGGTTAGTACTTTCAATTCTCCAAAATCTAATGCACTTTCGTGTGATTTTTTTGATTTTTGCGATGCGAAAGCTTATCGTCAGCGGAATTTATCAAGGGTCAGTCTTATTTTTCTCTAATAAATCCCGTTATTTTTTCTTTGATTTCAGATGATATTCTATATTTTTGCCTATTTTTGTCTATTTTTCTATTTTTTTAATTTTTTGTGAGTTTTTTCTTTACAAAATGGCTTAGAAGTGCTATGATATTAGTTATGTTAATTTGTTTCAATCTTTCCTGTTATGATTAAAGCAAATTAATCCCCCAACTAGATTTCTTGCTGAGCTTGACTCCGAGGGATCTAGTTTTTTTATTTTCAGCTTCTGATTTATTTGTTTTTTTGTGCTAAAATATGAAAAGAAATCATTTTTGAAAAGAGAAAACTATGAATCATATTGCACTTTTTGAGCCTCGTATCCATTTCAATACAGGGAATATTGCACGGACGTGTGCGGCAACAAACACCGTGCTTCATTTGATTAGACCGTTTGGTTTTGAGATTACAGATAAGCATCTAAAGCGTGCTGGACTTGATTATTGGGATAAAGTGGAAATTATTTATCATGATAATTTGCAAGATTTTATGTCTTGTGTTGATGGAAAATTGTATTTGGTCAGTAAGTTTGCTGAGCAGGTTTATTCAGATATGGATTATTCAAATTCAGATGAGAATCATTATTTTTTGTTAGGCCGAGAGGACACAGGACTACCTGAGGCATTCATGAATGAACATCGTGAAAAATGCGTGAGAATTCCGATGAATGATACACACGTGCGCGCATTAAATCTCTCGAATTGTGCTGCGATGATGGTTTATGAAGCTTTACGTCAGCAAGATTTTAAAGGGCTTGAATTGGTTCATACGTATGATCATGATAAACTAAAAAAATGACCCGTGGGTCATTTTTTTATCGTTCTGTAAGCACTTGTGTTTTGATTTGTGCTTCTTCTGTGTTTTTTTGTTGTACTTTTTTATGATTGAAGATGAGGTTTAAAATAATGGCCGAAGCTGTACTCATAACAATCCCGTTTGAGATGAAAGGTTGTATCATATCTGGAAGACTAGAAAAGAGTTTGGTTGAATCAAATCCAACACCCATAGAAATTGAAACCGCGACAATCAATAAATTTTGGTTTCCTTCAAAATTGACCGTTGAAAGCATCCGAATCCCTTGAGTTGCAACCATTCCAAACATGATTAGCATTGCTCCGCCAAGCACTGGACTTGGGATTAATTGAGCAATTGCGGCAAATTTTGGTAAAATTCCGATCAAAAGAAGGAATGCTGCGGTGTAATAAAGTGGTTTTCTGTTTTTAATTCCTGATAATTGGACAAGTCCGACGTTTTGTGAAAATCCTGTATAGGGAAAAGTGTTGAAAATTCCGCCAAGAAAGACTGCAAATCCTTCAGCGCGGTAACCATTGCGCAGCCGTGTTTCTGAGAGTGATTCACCCGTGATGTCAGCGAGTGCAAGATAAACACCGGTAGATTCGACCAGTGACACAACTGCGATGATGATCATCATCACACAATCTGCGATATAAAATTTTGGTGCTGCAAAGTAAAAGGGTTGTGGAAGATGTAGCCAAGGTGTTTGAAGCACAACATGGGGGTCCACAAGTCCCATTGCAGCTGCAAGTAGAGTTCCTGCAACAAGTCCAATCAAAATCGCAATGGAGCGAATAAATCCTTTTGTAAAAATATTGATGAATAAGATGATAAGAATGGTGAATGATGCGAGCAATAAGCTATTTGCGGTTGGTTTTGCTACGTTATTTCCCATATTTCCAATCGCTACTGGAATGAGACTTAAACCAATCGTTGTAATGACGGAGCCTGTTACGATTGGCGGGAAAAGTTGACGAATTTTTGAGAAAATTCCTGAGATGAGCATCACGAAAATCCCTGAAACAATCAATGCGCCAAACATTGCTCCAGCGCCGTGCCGTTCTCCAATCATAATCAGCGGAAAAACTGATTGAAACGCAACACCAAGAACAACAGGCAATCCAATCCCAAAATGGCGACGCAATTGAAGTTGTAAGAGTGTGGCAAGTCCACACATGAAAATATCCGTTGAAATGAGGTAAGTCATTTGTTCTGGTGAGTATTTCAAGGCACTTGCAATCATAATCGGGACAAGTATTGATCCTGAATACATGGCGAGTAAGTGTTGCAGACCTAAAATTGCGGCTTGTGAGTGACTATTTTCATTTTTTTGAAACATGAATTTTTCCTTTTTGAGTCTTTTATTTTGTGAGGGCATCAAATGACGCATCATCTGCTGTTGCAAATTTGATTTTTCCGTCTTCAAATGCACTAATTCGTGCAAGTGAGGTCATTTTTAGGCCCTTTTCAAGTAGGCGTGTGCGACCAGTTTGGAAAGATTTTTCAATTACAATTCCTACTCCTACGGGCGTTGCTTGTGCTTGTTCAATCAAATCGAGTAAGCCAAGCGCAGCTTGTCCATTGGCAAGAAAATCATCAATAATCAAAACGCGATCATTTTTTGTAAGAAATTGTTTCGAGATGGATACTGTTGAGGTGATTTGTTTGGTAAAACTAAACACTTCGGTGGTCAAAAGTTCGTCATTCATCGTGATATTTTTTGCTTTTTTTGCAAAAATCATGGGAACATTTAGATTGGCTGCAGTATAAAGTGCTGGAGCGATGCCGCTTGCTTCTATTGTGACTACTTTTGTGATGCCACTTGATTTGTAAACGTCGTAAAAACGCTCTCCAATCGCTTTCATCAGTTGATAATCGACTTGGTGTGTCAAAAATTGATCCACTTTTAAGATGTCTTGACCTAAAATTTTTCCGTCAGTGATGATCCGGTCTTCAAGTAATTTCATGGGTTCTCCTTTGGGATGAAAAATACCCTGTCAGTACTGACAGGGCGTTTTTTGCGCAAAAAACAATCGAAAATGGTATTTTTTTACCGTTATCGTGTGCTTATTGTCTCGTATTTGCGGTGACGAGGTAGAAACGCCCAGCCATATTCTGGGTATAAATAAGTATTTAATTTAAATTTTTTTAGATGGCGTCGCCATTCCAGATGGAATTTTTAACAACGACGTAATCCACTTTTGTCAGTGCTGACAGATCTCGTCCTCCTGCATATGAAATCGAACTTTGAAGATCTTCTTGCATTTCAGTCAATGTATCTTTCAAATGTCCTTTGTGTGGCAGTAAGATTTTTTTTCCTTCGACATTTTTATGCTCACCTTTTTGATATTCAGAAGCTGAGCCAAAGTATTCTTTGTAGAGTTTTCCATCAATTTCAACGGTTTTTCCTGGCGATTCTTCGTGAGCAGCAAATAAAGAACCAATCATTACGAGTGTGGCACCCATGCGGATGGATTTTGCAATGTCGCCGTGGGTACGAATTCCTCCATCAGCAATGATGGGTTTACTGGCGGCCTTTGCACACCACTTGACTGCTGCGAGTTGCCAGCCTCCTGTACCAAATCCTGTTTTGACTTTCGTGATGCACACTTTTCCTGGACCAATGCCTACTTTTGTTGCATCTGCTCCTGCATTTTCAAGCTCACGTACAGCTTCTGGAGTGCCGACATTTCCTGCAATGACAAAAACTTGTGGCATCAGTCGCTTGATGAGCTGAATCATTTCAATCACTGAATTCGCGTGACCGTGTGCAATATCAATCGTGATAAATTCAGGAATGATCGCTTTTTCAGACATCTCGCGTACAAAAGCATGTTCATCAGCTTTGACACCAACGGAAATTGACGCAATCAGGTGCTGTGCTTGCATTTTTTCAATGAATGCTAGGCGGTTTTCTGCTTCAAAACGGTGCATGATATAAAAATAACCATTTTTTGCAAGCATTTCAGCAATCGAATCATCGATAATGGTTTGCATATTCGCTGGAACAACTGGAATTTTAAACGTGTAATTTCCCAGTTTAACACTGGTATCGGCTTGTGAGCGGCTATCAATCACGCATTTGTTTGGGATGAGTTGAATATCTTCATAATCAAATACTGCATTTAAATTATTCATTGTGACCTCTTTAATCATGGAATGACAGAAAAATACCGACCTGACCAAATGTGGCCTCGCTAGTTTGACAAAAAAATTTCTGTACGTCAAACCTTCCATCACATATTTTATCGTAATTGCATTAAAAAGGAAACAAAATTTCTGTCAGTACTGACAGAAATCATTTTATTGTTCGGAAATAACTTTTATTCTTATCAAAAAATTACTTTCTTGTTCGTGGAAATCTAAAGCGATATAAAAAGTAAAATGCACCTTCGTAAAAGCCGCCAAACACTAAAAATAAGTGCATGAAAAATTGCTCAGGCAAAACCGTAATGATCGGATCTTTTGCAGGATCAAAAAGCCAAGTGCTGTCAGCAAAGAGCACTTCATGAAATAAGATAAAGAATTGATCAAATCCAATTAAAAACGCAATCAGCGCAATCAAGATCGGAAAAATCATCAAAAAACGAAGGGCATTGTGAAAAACAAACCGCAGATGCTCTTTCACAAAGAGAATCACAGCAGGAAATAACACCAAAATCATTCCCATCACAAGCATAAATAAGCGCTTCACTTCAGAAAAATGTTGCAATCCGTCTTTTGAGGAGGGGAAATCTGGCAAATGCAACTGCGGCACCCAAGGATTGAGTAAATAATTCATCAAAACCAAATAATTGTGCCAAAGCGCACGTGAACTCACTTGCGCTGCTTGTGCCAAATGATCTGTGTACATTTCAATTCTAAAGAGCGGAATTGAAAACAAAATCGTCAAAAAAACTGCCCCTGCAATGATCCAAAGGAGCGTCAGAAAAAAGATGATGCGGTCTCGCATTTTTTTCACTCCTTAATTAAAGTTCCCATTCATCAAGACTAGCCACGACATAGGTCGGAGGAACTGGCAAATGCGGCACCTCACTTGGTTTTGTAAATCCTGTCGTCACAAGTAAGCTATCAATCCCATTGTCTAATCCAGTTTTTATGTCTGTCAAATAATTATCACCGACCATCAAAAGTTCTGACTTGTCACAGCCGATCTTTTCAATCGCTTTGTCAGTAATGACAGCTTTTGGTTTTCCGATAATCACAGGTTTCACGCGCGTTGCAGCTTCTAAGAGTGCGATGATCGCACCAGCACCAGGTAAAAAACCGCGTTCACTTGGTAAATTTAAATCAGGATTTGTGCCAATGAAAACAGCCCCATTTTGAATTGCAAATGTCGCTAAAGCCAGCATTTCGTAGGTCAAATCACTATCAAGCGCCACGACAACATAAGCTGGATTTTGACGCTCTTTTTTATATCCAGCCTCATAAATCGCCTCTTTAAGTCCATCTTCACCGATAATATAAACCGTCTTTTCAAGCCCCAAATCATCCATATAATCCACTGTTGCAAGACTCGCCGTATAAATCGTTTCTTTTGGCGTATCAATATTAAATTGCGTTTTCAATCTTTTTTGAACAATGCTTGGACTTTTCGTCGTGTTATTTGTGAGAAAAAGATAAGGAATGTTTTTTTCTTGTAAGCGATGAATAAACCGCTCTCCAGCAGGAATCCGATCATTTCCCATATAAATCGTCCCATCCAAATCAATCAAATAACCAGTGTAATGCTTCATTTTTTTCTCATTTCTTTCTAAAAATTTTTCTGTCAGTACTGACAGAAATTATTTCCACTCAATTTCAATTTGTGTGCTGTCATGATTGAGATTATGATGACTCACAAGCCCTTTAAAAAGCAATTTTCCAACAATATCATCCCCAAAAAGCACTTCATGATTGTATTTAATCGCAATGTGTTTTGGTTCATGTGTCGCACGAAAATCAAAATCAATCATGTCACATGCCCAATCAAAATACTTTGCATTGTTCACATGACCATTCATGTCCAAATCAGAAAAACGCACAGGATAACGCACTTGACTTGCCCCCTCAAACACTTCCGCTTTCAAAAATTTGTGTGGACGAATGATTTTACTGATCTTATCTGAGGCATACGGAGCAACAATATCATCTGCCACACGCTCAATTTTGCGACTTTCTTGATCCATCAGCACCCAAGTTGATTTGATTTCAACCAAAAGATTTCCATTTTCATCTTTGAAAGTAAAATTGCGATAGCAAAAGAAATTATTATAACTTGTCGCCTGCGTTTCAATCGTGATTTTTTCACTAAAAACAGGCAATCGTGTGATGTCAAGTTCATACTCAATCACTGCCCAAAAATAATGATAATGCTCAGAAACCCAAACGTCAGATCGTCCTAAAGAAACGGATTGTTCTCCAGAAATTTGAAGCGCAACCGCCAATAAACTCGAAATTCTCATTTTTTTAAACCGATCACTCTCGTAAAACGGTACAATATAATCTTGTTGATAACGAATTCCCATCATTTTTCCCCTGATTCTTTTAGTATCCTCTATAATCATAACAAAAAAAAGAGGAACTGTCAGAACTGACTCCTCTTTTTTGAATTAAATTTGAGTGCAGGAAATCTTTAACGTCTCCAAAAGCTGTTCTTCATAAGGTTCTTTTGCATGGTATTCATTGATATACTTGATTTCTTTTACCCCTGCTGCCAAAATCAATTTCAAACACGCTAAACACGGAAAAAGTGTTGTATATAAAATCGCTCCTTCAGGTGAAACCCCATGTTTTGCAGCCTGAGCAATCGCATTTTGTTCCGCGTGAACCGTTGCAATACAATGCCCATATTTATCCTCTAAACAGCCCACATCAGTACAATGTGGCATTCCAGAAACTGCACCATTATATCCTGTAGATAACAACTGTCCATTTGGACTTACCAATAAAGCACCCACTTGTGCATGCGTACACGTAGAGCGCTTAGCGACTACTTCTACGATCTCTTTAAAATACTCATCTCGCGTCGGACGAACAAATTCACCACTCATCAGTAACCCTCTTTCATTGATTCGATTGAATTTATTATACCACAAAAAGAGATTAGTCTGCTTTTTTCTTTAATCGAAAACTTCCTGTGATAAAGTAAAATGGAATCGCAATGATTAGAGCACCAAGCCCCCATAAGAGATTGACCCAAGCTGTTTGAAAAAGGATCCACAAAGAAACTAAGATGGCCACAATTGGAATGAACCATCCCAACGGAAGGTTAAATCCTTCTTTACTTTTAAGTTTAGTCCGTGAAAAAACGATGACGGCAAGACAGGTTGGAATGTATTGTGCAAATCGCGAAACTGCAGAAATCAATGCTAATTGGGTGAATGTTCCTGACCACGCAATAATCAAAACGACCACCGCTGAAATGATAATTGACACCCAAGGCGCATTGTATTGATTGCGCCGTGCAATCATTTTTGGCATCATCCCGTTTTCAGCAAGCGACACACCTGAGCGCGGCGTTGTGTATGAACTCGCAATCAAAAGTCCACCCGTTGACAAAAGTGTTCCAGCAGCAATCAAATCCCAACCAAAACTTCCAGCAAACACTTTAAACGCCTGTTGGATTGGAACAGCACTTGACGCTGCTACTTTTTGTCCCAAAACTCCTATTGTCACCGTTTGAATCAAGATATAAAATGCCGCTACGACAAGAACTGTCACAATCAATGCTCGTGGAAGATTTTTCTTCGGATTTTTCATATCACTCGCAGCAACAACCATTCCCTCAAATCCTGTAAATGCATAAAAGAGCGTCAATGCTGCAACACCAAAACTTCCAGAATGGTAACTTCCCCCAGGAAACAACGGGGTGAAATGACTCCCTTTGATAAAGAAAATTCCAATTGCGACAAAAAGAATCAAGGGAACTAATTTTGCTACCGTGACCGTATTAATCACGACTTTTGACAACCGCACTCCGGACGCATTGACAATGGCAAGAACAATTACAAGAAAACTAGTCATTAAGATTTTTCCAGCAGTTGTTGCAAAAAATGGCACGATTGATCCTAAGACTGTTGTGAAAGCTACCGCCATTGTTGCCTCAGCGATGATGCGAATGGCCCAGGTCACAAATCCAACCTCAAACCCAATAAATCCTCCAAAGGCATCCTTTGCATAAAGATAAGGTCCGCCATCCCGATCAAAATAACTGGCTGCATTAGCAAAACAAAGTGCGATAGCGATGACAAGTAAAGCATCAAAAATAAGAACAAAAATACTTGCAGCACCGATAAGCTGAACTCCAGAAGCAGGTAAAAGAAAAATTCCTGATCCAATTACTCCAGTAATTCCATACAGTAAAATGGACCAAAAGCCCATTCTTTTTACGACATCTTTTTGATTTTCCATGAATTCGACATCCTTTATTTTATTTTTGACTTCGTTTGATAAAGTCTTTAAAAAGCATTAATTGGGCTGAATCTTCTTTCCACATGTTTTCTGGATGCCACTGGACAGCAAGAATATTCTTCTCAGATGATTCGACAGCTTCAATCACACCATCCGATGCAAAAGCTGTCGCGCTCAAAACGGGAGAAATCGCTTTAATTGCTTGGTGATGTCGTGAATTCACATACGCACGACTTCCTATCAGCTCATGCAAATGACTCTCGTTTTTGACAGTGACATGGTGCGTTGGAAAACTTCCTGGTGCGGTTTGAGCATGTTTGAGTAAGCTTTTGTTGTTTTGTACGTACAAATCCTGATATAGCGTACCGCCAAGGGCGACATTGATGACTTGTAAACCTCGACAAATGCCAAATATTGCTTTGTCAGCACTGACAGCAGCCTTAATCAAAGCCAATTCAAAACGATCACGCTTGTAATTCGTTCGTCCAAGCTCACAAATCGGCTCCTCGCCAAAAAAAGTGGGATCAATATCTGGTCCACCGGGAATGACAAGTCCATCAAAGAGTCCGACATAAGCGCGTGCTGCATCATCAACGTTTGTGAGGTCTTCTGGGAAAGGTAAAACAATCGGAATTCCCCCTGCTTGAAATATCGCTTCTTTTAAATCGTTAGGTGAAAAATCTGCACGATTTTGATTGATAACAACGGACGGCTCAATCATCTGATCTGCCGTAATCGCAATAATTACTTTTTTCATAATAACTGAATTTTAGCAAATTATCAGAACATTATCAAGAAAAAACATCATTTCTGTAGTAATAAGATGCAAAACACAATAAAAAAAGGACAACTGTCCTTTTTTGTGCGATTAATCTTTGATTCCAAGTAAGGTTTTCATTTGTGAAACCATAAGTTTTGCGTACGCATCTGGATCCGACGTTTTCAGTGCTGCCATTTGCGCCTGTTTTTCTTGTGCTGCTTTTGCAATCGCTTGTTTTTCTTGTGGCGTTTTCGCTGCTGCGATTTCAGCTTCTACTTGCGCTTTTTGTTTTGCTTCAAACTCAGGAGCTAATTTTTGCAATTGTTGCGCTTGTTCTGGTGTGAGGACAAGCCATGTATCTTTTGGTATTTTTGCAGTGATTTCTTTTTTGATTAACTCACCAGATTCCCCACCAATTCCAAACAAGAATTTCGCAAAATTGTTATCCCATTGATACGTTGTCGTTCGTGTCACTAATTGTGCAGTTTTCGCATTGGATACAAGTTGATAATTGGCTTTCTTTTTCGATGATTCTACGATATTTTTTGACATTTCATCAGAAATCCAAGATTTCAATGTACTTGATGCAGCTTTGTCAGAGGTATCCATCATTTTGACATTGCCAATGAAATTCACCGTTGTTTTACTGTCATTAGCTTGTGCTTTATACATCAAGATATAATTTCCAGAATCCGTCCCAAACGCTTGAGTCAACAACATTCCAAATGGTTGGGTAGTTCCTGCAGCGGAATAAATCGAAGTTTGTCTTGTTTTAGTGACTTCTTTCATTCCCCAGTGATTATTATCATGATAAATCAACCCAAACATTGACAAAAGTAAAAGTATGGTTGCAATTCCACCAAGGATATTTCCGACGGATCCTTTGACATAAAAGAATCCTACAATCATCAAAACAACTACTAAAATAATAATGAAAAGTATCATGAATTTTGACCTCCATTCTCAGCCATCTCTTGATCATTAGCTTCTCGGATAGGAGCTGGCGTAGTTTTTCCTTTATGTAAGAAAAGCGCTACAAAAATTCCTAACACGGCAAAGCCAAATGCAATTCCAAACGAAACATGGAATCCATTTAGTGAAGCTTGAATCATCTTATCTGCATATTGAAGTGGATTTGTCGTTGAGAGATGATGAGCGGGTTTTGTGCTATTGATCACATTGGTCGTAACTGAAGCTAAAATCGCAACAACAACAGAAGATGCAATCATCCGCACTGTATTATTTGAAGCAGAACCTTGTGCTGCTTTTTCCACTGGCAATGCATTCATCCCTGAGGTAATCAGTGGCATCATGATGAGTCCAATCGCAACAAACCGCACCCAATAAGTAATCGTGATAAAGGCTTCTGGCGTCGTTGCGGTCAAAAAGAGATAAGGTAAGGTTCCAATCGCTAAGAGAATAAATCCTACAAAACTCAATTTTTTAGCACCAAATTTATTATAAATTCCCCCAGCGATAGGTGACATTAACGCCATCATCACAGATCCAGGTAACAGTAACAATCCTGATTGCAAAGCAGTCAAGCCATGAACATTTTGGATGTATGTTGGGAGCATCATTTCAACCCCCATCATCGCCATCGTGTTAATCGCTGCTGCAATCGTTGTGACGGTAAATTGTTTGATTTTAAAGACGGACAGATCAAGAAACGGATCCGTCATGTGAAGTTGACGTCGAATGAAGAACACAATAATGATTAATCCAATAATAATTGGAGCGATAACACTTTTCACGTCTCCCCAACCATCATTTCCGACATTGGTGAACCCATATAAGAATAATCCAAATCCAAAAAGGGATTCGAGTAATGAAATCAGATCAAGTTTCATGTTCCGGTTTTGCAAGACATCTGCCATCAAAAATGGAGTTAAAACGGTCACAACGATCAGTAAAACAAAGGGAGCAAGAAAGAGTGTACGCCAATCGCCCAATTGTATAATTCCTAAAAATTTCGTATCTCCAGATAAAATCCATCCTCCATACGTAGGGCCAATTGCAGGAGCAAGGCCAATGACGAGTCCACCCATTCCCATAGGAACACCGATTTTTTCAGGAGGAAAAATATTTGTGATGACCGTCATCATCAAAGGTAATGAAATTCCTGCCCCCATTGCCATTACCACACGTCCCAAAAGGAAAATGTTGTAGTTGGAAGTAGGTGCAATCATTGCAATCAAAGTCCCAGCAGCTGTAAAGCCGTAAGCAATCATGAATAACCAGCGGGTCGGGATTTTGGTCGTCAAATAAGCTGAAACTGGAACCATGATTCCATTGGCAAGTAAATACCATGTGGTTGCCCCTTGTGCTGTGGAGAGGCTGATGTTAAATTTGTCCATCAAGGTGGGGTAAGCTGTGGACAAAAATGTTTGTCCTAACATTCCAGCAAATGTACCAACCAAAATCATCGCAAACATAATGTTTCTAAAATAGTGATTCCCGTGAATGTCTTTTGTATAATCTTTTGCTATTACCCGAATTGCTAGTTGATTATTTAGCCATGACTTGATACCCGATAGAATATCTTAAAGTCTCTGGTTCCAGTGATTTAGCTGATTTTAACAGTAAAGAATACGCTAAAAGTATCATCTCTA
>NZ_WITJ01000002.1 GCF_009601015.1 Lactococcus hircilactis | reverse complement strand
GGCGCAAATGGACCGATGGGAATCTTCTTAATCATCGCCTCAACCCTTCTTGTCGCAGCAATGGGACTCGTCATCTCTTATTATTATCGCCCAAAAAGACAAGGGTAAGTTAAAAAAGTTCTGTCAGCACTGACAGAACTTTTAGTTATCCAACACAAAACACCCGAAAACATTGTCATGATATCGGTCGGGTGAAAAAACTGGACAAAAAATCGAACTAATGCCCAAAAATAAAGCAGGATAAGGAAAAAAAGCTTGCTAATTCATTTATTAAGTGCTATAATAGACAAGTCCGACTTTTGAGATAAAACAATCTCTCGGAAAAATTTAAGGAGGTGCTTTTGCTTGGCAAAAGATGATGTAATCGAAGTAGAAGGCAAAGTTGTTGAAACAATGCCGAATGCAATGTTCACTGTTGAACTCGAAAATGGTCACAAAGTCTTGGCGACAATTTCAGGAAAAATTCGTAAGAATTATATCCGGATTTTGCCAGGAGACAAAGTTCAAATTGAGCTTTCACCATACGATTTGACAAAAGGACGCATTACTTACCGCTTTAAGTAATTCGGACATTCATTGGGTGCACTTTGCACAGTAACCTATAGAAAGGAAGACACAATGAAAGTAAGACCATCAGTTAAACCCATCTGCGAATACTGTAAAGTAATTCGTCGTAACGGTCGTGTAATGGTAATTTGCCCTGTAAATCCAAAACACAAACAACGTCAGGGATAGAAAGGAAACTAAAAAAATATGGCTCGTTTTGCTGGAGTTGATATTCCAAACGAAAAACGTATCGTTATTTCATTGACTTACGTTTATGGTATTGGACTTAAAACATCTCAACACGTACTTGCAGCTGCTGGAGTTTCAGAAGATGTACGTACAAAAGACCTCACAACTGACCAAGAAGACGCAATCCGTCGTGAATTGGACAGCTTGAAACTTGAAGGGGACCTTCGTCGTGAAGTTAACCTTAACATCAAACGCTTGATGGAAATTGGTAGCTACCGTGGGATGCGTCACCGTCGTGGCCTTCCTACGCGTGGACAAAATACTAAAAACAATGCGCGTACGCGTAAGGGTCCTGCTAAGTCTATCGCTGGTAAGAAAAAATAATTATAGAAAGGAGTTAAAATGCCAAAAATTACACGTAAACGTCGTGTTAAGAAAAATGTTGAATCAGGTATTGTTCATATCCAATCTACATTTAATAACACTATTGTCATGATTACAGACGTTCATGGTAACGCTCTTGCTTGGTCATCTGCTGGTGCTCTTGGATTTAAAGGTTCTAAAAAATCTACACCATTCGCCGCACAAATGGCTTCAGAAGCTGCTGCTAAAGCTGCTCAAGATCAAGGGTTGAAAACAGTATCTGTTACAGTTAAAGGTCCTGGTTCAGGTCGTGAATCAGCTATCCGCGCACTCGCTGCTGCTGGACTTAATGTAACTTCTATTTCTGATGTGACTCCTGTACCTCACAACGGTGCACGTCCTCCAAAACGTCGTCGTGTATAATTAGTCACTCTTGTCGCTAAACACTTTTTGTTTTAGAGGAGAATATACATGATTGAGTTTGAAAAACCAAAAATTACAAAATTTGACGAAACAGAAAATTACGGAAAATTTGTTGTCGAACCACTTGAACGTGGTTACGGAACGACTTTAGGTAACTCTTTGCGTCGTGTTCTTTTGTCATCATTGCCTGGTGCTGCGGTCACTTCAATTCAAATTGAAGGCGTTCAACACGAATTTGCAACCATTCCAGGTGTACGTGAAGATGTCATCCAAATCGTTCTTGCGATTAAAGGAATTAGCATTAAATCTTACGTAGGCTCTGATAAACAAATTGAACTTGATGTAACTGGTCCTATGGCTGTTACTGCAGGCGATATTTTGACTGATAGTGATATCGAAATCGTCAATAAAGACCACTATTTATTTACAATTGCAGCAGGACATTCAATGCGTGCTGTCATGACTGTTAAAAAAGGTTATGGCTACGTTCCTGCGGATGAAAATAAAGTTGAAGGCGCACCAATTGGTACAATTGCTGTTGATTCAATTTATACCCCTGTAAGTAAAGTAAATTATCAAGTTGAACCTGCCCGTGTGGGTGGCAATTCTAATTATGATAAATTGACACTTGAAATTACTACAAATGGAACCATCGTTCCTGAAGAAGCACTTTCTCTTTCTGCAAAAATCTTGACAGATCACTTAAACTTATTTGTTGATTTGTCACAAGTCGCTCAGGAAGCTGAAACACTTGTTGTGAAAGAAGAAGTGAAAACAGAACGTGTGCTCGATAAAATTATTGAAGAAATGGACTTTTCTGTCCGTGCTTACAATGGTTTGAAACGTGCAGGGATCAATACTGTTGCTGATATTGTTGAAATGAGTGAAGCTGACATGATTAAAGTCAAAAACCTCGGTCACAAATCAGTAGAAGAAGTCAAAGTTAAATTGACTGAATTGGGACTTACCCTTAAAAAAAGAAAATAATTAAGGGATTTGGATAAAAATATTCAAAACCGAATTGAAGATTTGCATTTGCAAATCCGCGAAAGGAGACAAAATGGGCAATCGTAAACTCGGACGTAAATCTGCACAACGTAAAGCTTTGTTGCGTGATTTGACCACTGATTTGATTATCAATGAAAACATCTACACCACTGAAGCTCGTGCGAAAGAAGTTCGTTCAACTGTTGAAAAGATGATTACTCTTGGAAAAAAAGGTGACCTTCATGCTCGTCGTCAAGCTGCTGCTTACGTCCGCAACGAAATCGCGATTAAAGATTTCAACGAAGAAACTGAAACTTTCCCAACAGCACTTCAAAAACTTTTCACTGACCTTGCTAAACGTTATGAAGGCCGCAATGGTGGATACACTCGTGTTCTTAAAGTAGAACCACGTCGTGGAGATGCTGCACCAATGGCAATCATTGAACTTGTTTAATCAAGAGCGAAAGTTACAATAAATTAAAATGAACCTGAGTGTTATGATGTTGGCGGTGTGCATGAGTTGATAATCAAAAGATGAGAAAACTTTTTTCCTCTGATCCTTGATTATTGAGTAGCATTGCTTAGTCTAGCTCTGTCCGCTTATCTTTTAGGATAAGTGTGATCACTCATGGTTTTTTTTTTACCTAAAAATCAATTGATTTGTCATCAGTTGATTTTTTATTTCATTTTTTTCTTATTTTATTTTTATATTATTTTTTATTATTAAAAAATAATGAGATAATTATGATAAAACGTAAGAAAAAATGGAGAACGTATGAAAAATCAGATAAGAAAGTTTGTTCAGATCATTGCAGTTTTGTCTTTGATCAGTCCCTTAGTTTTGGATTTGTGTGGAACAGTGTTATCTCGCGTAGAAAAACACGCTAAAATTCAAGAGGTCATTTCCCCAAACTACAAGGAA
This sequence comes from Lactococcus hircilactis, assembly GCF_009601015.1. Classification (GTDB taxonomy): domain Bacteria; phylum Bacillota; class Bacilli; order Lactobacillales; family Streptococcaceae; genus Lactococcus; species Lactococcus hircilactis. The sequence goes on along the minus strand of NZ_WITJ01000002.1, from coordinate 210,591 downwards.
AATAAAGAACGTCCTGCCGAGGAGAACACGTGGTTTATTGATGGACAGCACGATGTTTTGAATCATACAGGAAATCGCACTTCAGGAACAAATGAGTTTTTTGAGTCCGTATCAGATCAGGGAGATCGAAATAATTTTACAGATCACTACATCAATTATGGAGGAAATTCTTCTGCTCCTGATTACGCGATTCGTCAATTTGCGAGACAAACTGAGACGCCTGGACTGTATGATGTGTTCACAAATATTCGTGGACAGCAGCAACAACACTTTGAACCTTTAAGTATTGTATTAGTTTCTGATCACTCCAGTTCAATGGATACGGCAGTTTCAGGGCATAATCGCATGTATTATCTTGATCAGGCGATTGAAAACTTTACTCAAACACTTCTGTCAGTACTGACAGAAAATGAAATCCCTAAAGATTATATTCGAGTCGGTCATGTGGCTTATGGAAATTTACTTTACAACTCAGGAACGAGATATGTACCGATAGATGACGTAGAAACGAACGCTCAGCGCTTACGGGATGCGACACCGCAACATCCAGATGCAAATCAAGGCACGTTTACTCAAACGGGATTGAGAGAAGCAAGAGCGATGCTTTCAGGAGAGGAAAATCGAAAAAAAATCGTCATCCTTTTGACAGATGGTGTCCCAACGCTTGCAAATCGGATCACAGGAAGTACTGAAATGAACCCTCAAGGAGAGATTGATCTTGGAGAAGTGACAGCAACAACAACAGAGCACTCTGCTTTTCTTGAAGGATACAGCACTAATCCAGCACCGAATAATTTTGGAAATTACAACACTCCGCTCCCTTCTGGAAATCGAGCGGCACGTCCGATTGACGGAACAGGATCTTATGCAGGATTCACCAATCGTTATGTGCAAGGGGCAACTTCTGGACCAACTTATAATAGTGTTTTTCCAGCGACTTACTTTGAGGCAGAGCAATTAAAAAAAGCGGGAGTTGAAGTTCACGGGATTGGTATTGCAATGCCTGAAAATGATGCGATCGGTTCAAATGGAGGAACAAATCCAGGATACTGGCCAGCGTTTAGCAATCAGCAGATTATTGAACAAATGAAAAAACTCGTTTCTGATGATTATTTTTTTCAAAATATTTATGATCCTACTCAACTTTCAGATTATTTACAAGCCAATCTGCTCAAATTTTTCAAGACGATTTCAAATGGATCTGTCCAAATCAAACTTGGCGAGCAATTTGAATGGGATAATCAAAATCAACTTTCAACACGTTATTTTGTCAATGGGACAACTTCTGCTGCTCAAAACTACACGGCCTCTTTTGATCCACTCAAACAAACGATTACTGTGAATCATCTCAATCTGGGACGAGGTGAGGAAATCCAAATTCATCATCAAGTGCATCTTCAAACAGAAAAAAAGGAATTTTTACCTGAGGTTTGGCGGCACATTTCTGATCCAGAACAGACTTTTTTACAGCCCACTCCTCAAAGTGTCGCACTCCCTTTTGCAGTCCCTTCTGGACGTGCTTTTGGGACGCAACTTGATCTGACAAAAATCTGGAAAGAAATGGCCATAACTCCTACCGAAAGGCCAACAGAAATCCAACTTGAAATCAAACGTTCCACAACAACACATAAAGAAAGTTGGCAGTCAGCATTTACCACGCTCAAAGGATCACAAGAAGATGAAAAATGGACACAAGAAGGGCTTGACCACCTCCTTTTGACTGAGGATGACACAAGGGTTTTTCTTCCTCGATTTAATAATCGTGGAGAAACTTTTGAGTACCGTATTATAGGAGAAAGTGGTGCACCAGCTTATGATTCAAAAATCAGTGAGGACGCAAAGAGCATTACAAATACAGAGCTTTGGAAATTTGAGCTCATCAAGCAATCCGATGAAGGACATACACCAGCTGGGGCTGTTTTTGAACTAAAAACAGCTTCTCAAGAGAGTGTAAGTACTGGCGTGAGTGATGCACAGGGAAAAGTAGAGTGGGCTGATGGGAGTGTGAGATTGAAAAATAATACCACTTACAAGCTCATTGAAACGACGCCTCTTTTATCTCATCATAGTGCTGGCCCTTGGTCCATTCAGGTTTTAGATGGGAATATCACGATGAGTGCAGATGATCCTTCAGATCATCATAGTGTTTATCTCACGGAGTCGGATGAAACTCTTGCACGATTTAAGGTGATTTTAGTGAATCAGCGCGATGTGACACGACTCAGTGGAGAAAAAACGTGGGTTGAATCAGGAGAAATGAGACAATTTCGTCCTGAGCGTCTTAAAATTGAACTCTATCAAAATGGACTTCTTTATCGCGAAGTTGAAGCCAAAGCACCGATTGACAATGACGATGCGGATATTTGGACCTATGATTTTGGATGGGTACCGACACGTGATTTGTCAGGGAACACTTACGCATATACCATTAATGAAAAAACAGTCCCACATTATAAGAGTAAAGTTGAGGGATTGAATCTTGAGAATACCTTACAAGTGTCAAAAATAGAACTTTCAGTCGATAAAATTTGGGAGGATCACAATAATCGTGCCGGTCATCGTCCAAGTGCCATTACCCTTCAACTTTTTCGGGATGGAGAAGCGTATGGGGAACCAGTGGAATTAAGTGGGGATCCTCAAGCGCGTGTTTGGAATACGGTTTTTGAAGCACTTGCTGAGTATAAAGACGCCACTACAAAGTATGACTATGAGGTAAAAGAAGTAAGTGTTTCATCGCATTATACAAAAACCATCGAAAAAATAGATGAGACACATTTTGAAATTACAAATCGCTTTATTCCTGAGCAGATTGACATTTCTGGACAAAAATTTTGGGAAGGTGAGCCAAATGATCAGTATCGACCAGAAGAGCTCTCAATACAATTATGGGCTTATCCAAACGAAGGCAGTCAATCACCGACTTTGATAGCGACAAAACGTGTCACGGCTGCTCAAAATTGGCAATATGATTTTGGAAGTCACCCCAAAGAAGATGAGTTGGGACGCGAAATCAATTATCAAGTACGTGAAGAATCCATTGCGAATTATCGCACGGTCTATCCTGAAGAACAGCCAGAATTAGGAAGATTTGATATCAAAAATATATTTGATTATGATAAACGAGACATTACGGTCACAAAATCGTGGGATGATGAGGATAATGTCTTTGGTCATCGTCCAGAAAGCATTGAAATTGAACTCTTACAAGATGGGGAAGTCTTTGAAACGGATTTTGTCAGTGCTGACGAAAATTGGATTCATACGTTTGAGCACTTGCCCGTTTATCGAAATCATGCGCTTGGGCCGTTTGTGTACACGGTAAGAGAAGTGAGTGCTCCTTTTGGATATGAGTTGAGTCGTGAGGAGTATGAGCCGTTTCATTTGATCAATCAGTTTAGAAATCAAACTTCTGTCAGTGGTCACAAAATATGGCACTCAGATGAGGAAACTACTGTACGCCCTCAAGAAATCAGGATTTATCTTTGGCACTATAATTATGATAGTCTGGGAAATATTGACTTTGGAAGTCAGCTTCCTGTTTTAGATGAGAATGGAAATCAGGTCTATCGTGTGCTTTCTGAGGAGAATCAGTGGACGTTTATGATTGATGGGCTCGCAAAATATGAGGCGGATGCGGGGAATAGTCGTGAGCTTGAGTATTTTGTCACAGAAGTGCTAGACGAGGCTGTAGCCCCTCTTTATGAGTCATCCATTCATGTGACACCACAGAACCCCTTAGATCCCCTGTCTCCATCTCATTTTGAAATCACAAATGTGTTGGTTGGTCCTGAACTTCTTCTTGAAGTGAACAAATTGGATGCGGATTTCACGACAGCAGATCGTGCGCGAAGATCAGCCCTTGATGGGGTAAATTTTCTTCTCACGCAAACATCAGCTCTTATTCCGTTTGATTGGAACGTCATAACGCTGGATCGGGCGATTTTACCCTTACGTTTGCCAGCCCTGATTTTACCCTTTGATGAGACGCTTTCTATCCCACTTCGTTCAGGTTCAGACGGACAGTTGCGGCGAATTTTGGCAGATGGATCCGTGGATGAGACAGAAAATGGCGTGGTCGAATTAGCTTATGATACAACATATCAGCTCAGAAAACTTGATAGTGTAGGGCATTTTCCAGTTTTTGATGGCATCAGTACATGGGAAATTAAAACCCCAACACTGGTTGAGGCAATTAATCATATTGAAAATGATGCATTCACATTGGAAGCTGAACAGATTGTTGCAACTCCAGACCAAGAAATCTCTGATGCAGAGGTGGTCTCAGGACATCACCCCGCAGTACCTGAACTTGGACGTCGCGCATTGATTCGGACAGAACAAATCGGATTAGAAGCAAGAAATCCTTATGTGATTTCATTTGATATTTTATCAAATGTAACACATCCGCTCACGATTGAAAAAATAGATGGGAGTTCAGGTCAGTTGATGGATACTCAATTTCGCTTACGTTGGGTCGATCAATACGATGATCAAGGACAATTTGATACGATGTCAAGTCTTGATATTGATGCCCTCCATCTCAGTGGTACCCAAGAAGATGGACTCACAAATGATGCGATTGATGTTGCTACTGGAGCAACGCTTTCGACAGTTAACGGCTCTAAGACGATGAATAATATGGGACGAGGAAATCTCTATATTATTAGCGAAAATAATCCACCGCCAGGTTATCAAGTCACAGATGCAGTCATTGTCGCATATATGGATGAGGCACAAGGAAAAAATGCAGAAGCGTCTGTGATCCATGTCCGAATGGCGAGACGGTCCGATCAAAATCCTAACCTTCTTATCTTTGATGCCTTAGAGCATTTTCCAGAATATCAAGGATCAACTGAAAACGGCATTCGATTTGCCAATTTTAAAATTCCGCCACAGGAAAATGAAGATAAAACCAATGACAAAAACAATGACAAAACCAATGACAAAAACAATGACAATGATAAAGAAAAAGACCAAAGTAATGCAGTATTGCCACAGCTGAGTGATGAATTAGAACTCTTTTTGGCCCTGTTAGGGGTTGGGATTTTACTTTGCCCTTCTCTAGTGCGACTGTGGAAAAAACAGAAAAAATAAAATTAAACGAAAAAGTCTACTCAGTAGACTTTTTAAGTTGATTTTTTTAGAAATTTTGGTAGAATAATAAAGGACACTTTTTAAATAAGTGACGATGCCGTTGTAGCTCAGTCGGTAGAGCAGCACCATGGTAAGGTGAAGGTCGTGTGTTCGATTCACATCAATGGCATACCGCGCGCCAAGCGCACTACTAAGCCGTTTACATGGCTTTTTCTTTTTTTCTCATTTGTCCATTTTAGCCCATAATTGTCCGTTTTTGCCATCTGCTTGGGGAGGTTTTAGGGGAGGTTTTTTCTCCTCGCCAACCGCGCTACAATCACGATTCGGCAAAAATGAAGAGTGAATGGCATGGTGCGTTTTTTTGTCAATTGAATTTTCAATTTTTGCTGTATTGCCATCAATGGTATAAATAGAATGAGGTCCGTTTAGGTTTTTTTTATTTGTGTGTTCGTGTTATGTGTTTCAACGTTTTTCAAGTTTTTTGACCATGATGAGTGTTAAGAACTTTATTTTTCAACTTTTGTGAGACGTTTGACCATAAACGCTAAGAGTTTTGAAAATAGTCGAGGATACGCGCGTGCGATATGGACTACAGTGCGATCACCAAAGGAATGAAAATAGCGTCGTTTTGGAGTTGCATCTGTTGCGGCTTTATAAAAAAGTGCAGCAAGATCAGCCGATGTCGCACCTGTCCCAAAGTGCTCACCAGAAAGTGCGCTCTGGACAGCTCTAACCGTGGGGGCATAGGGACTATTTGTTTTAAGATTTTTCATTGCATTTTCCATTGCAATCGCTCCCCAACTGGATGCGGTCCCACCAGGCTGGACAATCAGTGAGCGGACGCCAAAAGGTTTGATTTCACTGTCTAAAGCATCGCTCCATTGTTGAAGTGCAGCTTTTGTTGCATGATAATATGCTCCAAGTGGCATATACAAATCTCCACCAATGCTTGAAATGTTGATGATACGTCCAGATTTTTGTGCGCGCATCGTGGGAAGGACGAGCTGAGTGAGCTCAACAGCACCAAAAAAATTAGTTTCAAATTGTTTTCTGATGTTTTCCATTGGAATTTCTTCGGCCGGACCGTATTCTCCATATCCTGCGTTGTTGATTAAAACATCAATTCGATCCGTTTGTTTGAGGATTGCTGCGATAAACTCGGTATTGGAAATTGAATTTGTAACATCAAGTTTGAGAGAAGTAAGATTTGATGCTGTTGGAATTTTTTCGACACGACGGGCTCCAGCAAAGACCCTCCAGCCTTTTTTTGCAAATAAAAGTGCGGCTTCATATCCCATTCCATTGGATGCTCCAGTGATGATCACAGTTTTCATAAGTAATACTCTTTTCGTTTTTAATTAAATGATTGTTCATTCACTTAAAATTATAACTGAATGATGATTCATTTGTCAAGTATAAAGAGAGAAAATATAAATTTTTTTGACGACGCTTTTTCCTTTACGTTTTTGGTGCGAATGAAAAGTCAAAAAAAAACGGTGCGTTTCATCACCGTCAGTTTTGAGATTATTTTTTAATCGCATCAATTGAGAGCTCGATCATTTGATCAATCTCCACTTGATCAGGAGTCGTTCCGTTTTTTGCGTGGAACATCAGATTATTCATGATTCCACCAGCGGTCCAACTGATCAGTAAGTTTTGTGAGAGCATCTTAATTTGGCCACTCGAAAGCAGGCGCTCGTATAGGGCAACGACAACCTCCGCCCGTTTTTGCGAGTATGCGATGCCAACAGGAGCGATTTCACTGGCGTTTTCAAGTGCAGCACGCATGAAAAGCGCATGTTTTGGATAGGTTGTCCACTTTTCAATGAGGTGAGCAAGTAATTTTTTGAGCTGTTCTATTGGATCGTCAACAGATAATATAAGTGCTTCTTGCCCATCATCAAGAATATCTTTGACACCAATCAATATCTGTGCCAGCATATCAGATTTATCGGCGTAATACACATAAATTGTGGCAGGACTCACTCCAGCGAGTTTTGCGACTTTAGCAATGGACAATCCGACCAATCCAACTGTTTCGGTGAGTTCAAAAACAGCTTGTGTGATGGCCCTTTTTTTATTTTCATCAATTTTTCTCATGCTTTTATTTTAACTGAATGAACGTTCATTTGTCAAGAGCTGACGCTAAAAAATGAGTTAAATCACTTGATTTTGATTATCAAAAACAGTTTTAGTTTTTGATGATCGCATTTTCAACTGTGATTTTTGAGATGAGTTTATTTTGATCGTTTAAAATGCTGAGCTCCCAGAGATGATTGTGGGGACTTTTATGAAGCAAAATCGCTTGTGCTTTGAGGATACCACTTGCTTTAGTCGGTGCAAGATGGTTAGCATGGATTGCTTTACCTACGGCGAAAAATCCTTTTTCAATCAGTAAATTTGACGCCATGCCAGATGCGATTTCAGCAAATGCTAAAGTGGCTCCACCGTTGAGATACCCTTGGGGTTGGGCATGGAAAAAGGAGAGCTGCATTTGAGCGGTAAATCCATTTTTTGTGAGTTGAACATTGGAAATCTGAAGTTGATCGATGAGTGTCATTTCAGTACCTTTCGAATAATTTTTCCTGAAGCATTTTTGGGGAGTGTTTGGCAGTAAATGATCTGGCGAGGGAGCTTAAATTTTGCGAGTTTCCCCTTTAAATAAGATAAAATGGTGCTGTCAGTAATGACAGAATCTTTGCAAGAGTAATACAGTACAGGAACTTGTCCCCATTTTTCGTCAGCGCGCGGAATCACCACACACTCCTCAATCTCTGGAAGTTCATACACTAAATTTTCGATTTCTTTTGGATAGATATTTTCTCCACCAGAAATAATGATGTCATTGCGACGATTGAGCACGTACAAAAAACCGTCCGCATCAATAAAGCCAATGTCGCCCGTTTCAAAAGGACCAGACAATGGAGGCTTCAAAAGATAGCCCCGCATCACCATTGGAGAGTCGATCATAATCTCTCCGATTCCGTCTTTATTGACATTTTTTAGGGTAATTTGAACGGTTGGTAAAGCGCGTCCAACGGCATCCAGCTTATCGTGATGATGAGAGAGATTCAGCGTTGCAGATTGTGAAAAAGTCTCAGTCATCCCGTACGTTTTATAAATGGGAAGTTCTTTTTTTAGTGCGGCATCAATCAACGCTCTTGGAATGAAAGCTCCTCCCAGCAAAATCACGCGAAGACGATGCTTTTCCAAACGCTCAATCAAGCGGCTGAGCATGGTTGGCACTAACGACATCATATTTATCTCCTCAGTTTCAACCGCTTTTAAAATCTTGTCTTCGTCGAATTTTGATAAAATACTCACAGCTGTTCCATTGTACAAACTGCGCATGAGAATGGAAAGTCCACTGACGTGAAAAAGCGGCGTGGCAATTAACCAATTGTCATCAAAAAAACTGCCGAGGATTTCTTTTGAAGCCTTGACTTGAGCGTAGACCATTTTTTCTGTAATTGGAACAGATTTAAATTTTCCGGTGGTGGCGCTTGTATTCATGATGAAGGCTATTTTTTCGGGCTGTTCTGGAAGAAAAAAAGACTCATGATGCAACTTGGGAATTTCTGTCAGTACTGACAGAAAAAGAGGGGGGATTTTGAGTGGCAAATGAGTGACACGGTGTTCAAATTGAGACGCGCTCACGACAGTTGAAAGCTGTGCATCCGAAATTTGTTCTGTCAGCTCTGACAAAGAAAGATGTGTGTTTAAAAATAAGATTTCTTTGCCAAGTTTTAGGAGTGCAAAAATCGCAACACACATCGCTAAAGAATTTTCTGAGAGTAGTCCAATTCTGGTGTGATTTTGCAACGGATGCTCCCATTTTTTTGCAAGAAAAGAAGAGGCATGATCGACATCAAAGAAGGTAGCATCGTTAATAAATTTTTTTTGAGGGCTAATTTGAGCCCAGTTTTTAAGCCAATTAATAATCATCGTTTTGTAAAATGAAAGCACCCAAAGGTGCTAGAAATCAAGGGAATTTTGGGAATTGATCAAAGTCAGGTTTGCGTTTTTGTACAAAAGCATCCCGACCTTCTTTTGCTTCATCAGAAGTGTAATAAAGCAAAGTCGCATCCCCAGCAAATTGTTGTAAGCCAGCTAAACCATCTGTGGCCGCGTTAAATGAGGCTTTGAGCATGCGCAGCGCCATTGGTGACAGACATAGGATTTCCTGCGCCCACTTGACGGTTTCTTCTTCGAGTTGATCAAATGGGACAACTGTATTGACCATGCCCATATCTAAGGCTTCTTTTGCGGTATATTGACGGCAGAGAAACCAGATTTCACGTGCTTTTTTCTGTCCAACCATTGCAGCGAGCAACCCAGCCCCGTACCCGCCATCAAATGATCCCACGCGAGGACCAGTCTGACCAAAGCGTGCATTTTCAGAAGCGATTGACAAATCACAAACAAGATGTAACACGTGCCCACCACCGATTGCAAAACCATTGACCATAGCAATGACAGGTTTTGGTGTGATTCGAATCAAGTGCTGCAAATCAAGCACATTTAAGCGAGGAATATGATCCTCTCCCACATATCCACCATTCCCACGGACTTTTTGATCGCCCCCAGAACAAAAGGCTTCTTTATCCTGCCCTTTTCCATGGTTTTGCCCTGTCAAAATAATCACGCCCACCTCAGTGTCGTCACGTGCGACAGAAAACGCATCAATGAGTTCAGAAACAGTCTTAGGGCGAAAAGCATTGCGCACCTCAGGACGATTAATGGTGATTTTAGCAATGTGATCATAAACCTCATACTTGATATCTTCATAGTTGCGCGTTCCTGCAACCCAGTTAAATGTTGTCATTAGGACTCCTTTAAATAAAAAAGTTGTGATACAAGTCAATTTGCTTTCACACGAAAACAGAATCAGACCATTCTCATTATAACACCAATCCCATTTAAAAGGATAAAGAAGATTTTACGATTTATCAGAAAAAAGATTTGTGATAAAATAAAAGGAGAAAAAAATTAGTGTGGGCTGGTGTTACAATTCATAGAAAATTACGTATAAAAATAGAGGAGAAGGATGGCAAAGAAAAAATCATCGACATTCGAATGTCAAAATTGTGGGTATAAATCAGCTGCTTACCTGGGACGTTGCCCCAATTGTGGTGCGTGGAGCTCTTTTGTTGAAGCAGTCGAAATTATAGAGGTCAAGCATGCACGAGTTTCAGTTTCAGGAGAGCGCTCAAAACCAATGAAATTGGGGGAAGTTGAGCTTTTTGAAACCCCTCGTGTCAAGACTGATCTGGATGAATTTAATCGTGTTTTAGGAGGAGGGATTGTACCTGGGAGTCTCGTGTTAATTGGTGGAGATCCAGGAATTGGGAAATCAACGTTATTGCTACAAGTCTCAACGCAACTCGCCTCTCGTGGTCGAGTGCTTTATGTCAGTGGGGAGGAGTCGGCACAGCAAATCAAGCTGCGCGCTGAGCGATTGGGCGATATAGAGAGCGATTTTTATCTTTATGCTGAGACAAACATGCAAGCAATTCGTGCGGAGGTTGAAAGATTACATCCTGAATTCTTGATCATTGATTCCATCCAAACTATCCTATCACCTGAACTTCCAGGGACACAAGGTTCAGTTAGTCAAGTCCGTGAAGTGACAGGAGAGTTGATGCAAATCGCTAAAAGTAATAATATCGCTACTTTTATTGTCGGTCATGTGACAAAAGAAGGAACGCTTGCTGGTCCTCGGATGTTGGAGCATATGGTAGATACGGTGTTGTACTTTGAAGGAGAACGCAATAATACTTTTCGGATTTTAAGAGCGGTTAAAAATCGGTTTGGTTCAACAAATGAAATCGGAATTTTTGAAATGCAAGGGCAAGGTTTGATTGAAGTCACTAATCCATCAGAGGTTTTTCTTGAAGAGCGATTAGAAGGATCATCAGGATCTGCTATTGTGTGTGCTTTAGAAGGAACACGTCCGATTTTAGTTGAAATTCAAGCTTTGACAACACCGACGATGTTTGGCAATGCGCGAAGGACAACGTCTGGGCTGGATTTTAATCGGGTCAGTTTGATTATTGCAGTGCTTGAAAAACGTGCGGGATTAATGATGCAAAATCAAGATGCATACTTGAAGTCCGCGGGAGGTGTGAAATTAGATGAGCCAGCAATTGATTTGGCTGTTGCAGTTTCGATTGCCTCCAGTTACAAAGAGCACCCCACGCAGGCCTCAGAGTGTTTCATTGGTGAAATTGGATTGACTGGAGAGATTCGACGGGTGACACGCATTGAGCAGCGCTTGAATGAAGCGAGTAAATTAGGATTTAAAAAAGTGTATGCGCCGAAAAATTCATTGATTGGGATTGATGTTCCTAAAAACCTTCAAGTGATTGGAGTTACAACGCTTCAAGAATGTCTGAAATTAGTATTTGATTAGAGTGAGATAAGATAAAAAAGAACTTCTGTGTTATAATGAATAGAGAGGTTGAAAGCCTCATCATAATTAATAAGGAGGATGTCTATGCGACGTTGGGTCATTCATCTACTGATGATGATTGTTGGGGCTTCTTTAGGAACGACCCTTTTGCCTGTGCTTGGAAAAGTTTTGGGGCAAAGAAATAGTATTTTAGATCACGGCATTTTTGATGGATTAATTGGTGCAATTATTTTTCTTATTCTTTCTTTTTTAGTTTCAGGAATGATGATTCGTGGTTTGAAACGTTTGGAAAATGCGATTACGCGCATTAATTTATCAAAGCTCGTGTATAACTTTATTGGTGTTATTGTCGGACTTGTTGTCGGAGTTTTGGCTTCATTTGCTTTAGGACGATTGAATATTCCGATTCTCAATTCATTGGTTCCATTTTTGTTGATTTTGATTTTCGTTTATTTGGGATATATTGTTTTTGATAAGCGAGGGGATGAAATTTTCCGAGTATTGTTTCGTAAACGACGTGAAGGTGCAGTCAGTGAAGCAGAAGCATCAGAAACTAAGGAAAATGAAACAAAAGAGCATAGTATTGTGTTGGATACAAGCTCTGTGATTGATGGACGAATCTTGGATGTTTTGGAAACGGGATTTATTTCTGATAAGGTAATTGTCCCGAATTTTGTGTTACTAGAATTACAGACAATTTCAGACAGTGCAGATAGTTTGAAGCGGGCTAAAGGACGTCGTGGACTCGATTTAGTCAATGCTTTAAAAGCGTTTGATAATGTTGAGATTTCAAGTAAAGATTATTCAGATGTCCACGAAGTGGATACGAAATTATTGCGCTATGCAGCTGAAACAGGCGCTAAACTTGTGACCAATGACTTTAATTTAAATAAAGTTGCTGAGATTCAGGGAGTTCGTGTTTTAAATATCAATGACTTGGCGAATGCAGTTAAAACGCAATTGGTGGTGGGAGAACAAATCCGTGTTCAGATTATTCGTGAGGGGTCTGAACGACAGCAAGGTGTGGCTTATTTGCCAGATGGAACGATGATTGTAATTGAAGATACTGCAAAATTAATTGATAAAACGGTGACAGTCGAAGTGGATAAAGTGTTGCAAACTTCTGCAGGTCGGATGATTTTTGCAAATTTAGTCAGTAAATAAAAGAGCAGATGATGAGCATCATCTGTTTTTTTGACCTTGGTGAGTAGCAATGATTGCGTGTTTGCAGGTGCTAGAATGAATTTATAAATAAAACATTAAAATTCAATTACGTTTATATCATTAGCAATTTTTGATATTTTTCATTTTGAAATGTAAAATATAGAATGTAAAAGAAAATAGGATGAATTAGAATCGAAGAGAAATGACTCAAAGTAAAATGACACAACCAAATGAACTTTCTTTTGGAAAGCAAGTAGCGAGCATTTATGCTCCAACGATGATTTATGAAACAGGAATTGGGGCAGTGACGCCTGTCATTCCACTTATGGCGTTAGAACTCCATGCGAGTCCAGCGATTGCGGCGTTTATTGTTGCACTTCTTGGGATTGGACAGGTCGTTGGGGATATTCCAGCAGGATATTTGGCAACGAAACTTGGCGATCGTAAAGCGATGCTTTATGGTGCTGTTGTCACATTGATTTTACTTGTGACGTGTGCATTCACGCCGAACTGGGTCATTTTTGCGCTGAGTATTTTTATTTTGGGAATGGTCAATGCACTTTTTGTTCTTGCGAGACAGGCGTATTTGACGGAGGTTACTCCACCACTTCGGCGGTCATTGTCGCTTTCCATTCTCGGAGGAATGACGCGAATTGGATCATTGATTGGTCCATTTGTGGGAGGTGCAATCATGTCAATTTTTGCGATTAGCGTTGCTGGAAAGCGTGAAGATTGGCTTCCTGGTGCATTTTGGGCGGCAGTAGTGTTGACTTGTATAACCTTTATCGTTGTTTATGCGGTTCCTGAAATTGAGGTGCCAAAAACAGTGAAGAAAGTAAAGCAAGTGACGGTGAAAACATCTTATATCTTACGTAAAAATTTGAAGATGTTTGCGACATTAGGCATTGCGATTGTTTTAGTTGGTGCGGTACGACAAACGTCAAATACTGCTTTACCTTTGTGGGCAGCACATATCGGATTGAATGCTTCAATGACCAGTTATATTTATGGATTGTCAGGACTTTTGGATGCACTTCTTTTTTATCCTGCTGGAAAAATGATGGATAAGTATGGCAGACTTTGGGTTGCGATTCCTTCGATGTTGATTCTTGGTGGCTCTATCTTGTTTATTCCGCTGACGCACGGGATTTGGTCGATGGCAATCGTGTCATTAATCATGGGGCTTGGAAATAGTATTGGTGCAGGAATGATTATGACCATTAGTGCTGACATGGCACCAGAAAATTATCGGGCGCAATTTTTAGCAATGTGCAGACTTTTTGGGGATACGGGCGCTGCAGCTGGGCCACTTTTGATTGCGGCTGGTGCTGGCATTGGCTTTTTGTCAGGTGGAATTTGGTTGCTAGGTGGCTGTGGACTTTTGTCAGCGCTGATCATGGGATTAACGTTAGAAAAATATTCGATTCATGCGAATCAAAGAACGAGATTACGTCACGGAATGACAAAACAAGGGCATCCGATACAATAAAAAATTTCTGTCAGTACTGACAGAAATTTTTTTGAGATTTAAAAGTGAAGCGCGTGCTGACAAAACTAAATTAGAGGTCGTAAGTCATGTTATACCAAGTTTCGCCAGCTAGTTTTGATTCTGATTTTCCTTTATTTTTGAAGCCGTGTTTTTCATAGTACGGGATAAGGGAGTCTAAGCACGTCAGGCTGATGACTTTTCGTCCATTTTCACGATCCACCTCAGCGAGTTTTTCAAGCAGATGCGTTGCAATTTTGTGCTTACGGTATTCCTCTAAAACAGCCAAGCTTGTGATGGTCTGAACAGTGTCTGTGGGTTTATTTGGAGTTGAATGGTCAAACAGGTCATCTGTGATGTAAGGCCGTGATGACGTTGGACCCACGATAATTCCAACGACGGTCCCTTGTTTTTCCATGTCTCTTGCGACGATAAAGGTGTCAGAAATCAGGGAAATGCGCTCAAGCATCGCTTCTCGTGAGGATGCTTCATCTGGCGTAAAGCAAGAATTTTCAACGTGCATGATCTCATCAAGATCACTCAATTTTGCAAAATCATATTTTATAGTAGTCATGAGATTATTATATCAAAAATACTGAAATGAAGATTAAAATTCGTGCTTTAGTGCTGTTTTTCATCAGCTTAGGAATTGATCAATCAATTTGTTAAAGCGCTTGGGTTGGAAGTAGAAAAAAAGATGCGTGGCTAGCGGGGCAACAATTAATTTTGAATCGGGAATGAAAGTGCTCATTTCATAAGCATGAGCGTACTTGACCACGTCAAATTGACCAATCAAAATGAGTGTTTGAGCTGTAATTCGAGATAAATCACTCATTTCAAGTCCGGTATTTTGGGTGAGCAGCTGAAGTGTGGGACGGCTAATTTTGAGCCAATTTAAGAGGTGGGTTGTGACAAAAAAGAAAAAACGTAAAGCGAAATAGATTCCCTTTGTTGTCAAATTTCCAGCGTTTAAAACCAGTCGTGAAAAACGATCTGGATGTTCAGAAGCGAGAACCATTGCAATATTCGCTCCGTCACTAAAACCAATCAAATCTGCTTTTTGTAGATTTTCTTGATTCATCACATCAAAAACATCCTGTGCCAATCGACTAAAGACCAGTCGCTCACCATCAAAAAAACTTCGTCCATGTGCGCGTGTATCAATCGTTAAGCACGTGTATTTTTTTGAGAAATAAGCCACTTGTTTTTTGAAGACGCGTCCCGTTTGCAAATTGCCATGCAAAAAAATGAGAGCTGGCCCATGTCCACAAACACTGTAATAAATTTTGACTTGGTCTGTTGTTGTTATCCATTTATCCATTTTTTTATCGCTTTCAAGAACAGTATAGCAAAAAATCGGAAAAATAATCAATTTTTAAGCATATCTTTTCTAAGCGTTTTATGAAAATGGTATGATAGGAATAACAGAAAAATAAAGAAAATGAGGATAAAAATGGTTTTTGATTTGAGTTATCATGGTGAAAAAGTAAGCACCATCGATCCGATTGTAAAAGGAAATGCACCTGATTTTACGCTACACGATCTGACAGGAAAAAAAGTCACGCTGTCAGCGCTGACAAAACCTGTTTTAATCAGTGTTTTTCCTAACATTAATACGAGAGTGTGTGCGCTGCAAACCAAGCACTTTAATGTAGAAGCGAGTCAGCATCAGGAAATTGATTTTTTAAGTATTTCTAATAACACACCAGACGAGCAAAAAAATTGGTGTGCCGCAGAAGGTGTGGAAATGACAATTTTATCAGACGACGGCTCATTTGGAAAAGCGTATGGTTTGCTGATGAAAGAAGGCCCCATTGCAGGGAGATTAGCACGTTCGATTTTTGTAATTAAAAATGGAGCCATTGTTTATTCAGAAATTTTATCTGAAGTATCACAAGAACCTAACTATGATGCCGCATTGAAAGCAGCGCTGTAAAAAGAGGATTTCCTCTTTTTTTGATGGAAGATGATTGGTTAAAAAGACGATTAAAACTCGAAAAATGATGTTCAATTTGATATAATGAAAGAAGTACTAAATAATAGGAGAAACTATGGCTGTAAAACATCTTATCGACACTTTTGTGCCTGAAAACTACAAGATATTTCTTGACATTGATCGCAAAACAAAGACTTTTAAAGGCCAAGTAGCGATTAAAGGAGAAGCAAAAAGCGAAAACGTTTATTTTCACGCAAAAGATTTAAAAATTAGTAAAGTGCGTGCGTTTAGTGTAGAGACCAACTTTATGAATGATTACGAAAATGAAGAAATCGTAGTCGGAGTTGGAACAACTGGTCCTGTAACGATTTCCTTTGAGTATGAAGGAGAAATCACAGATCAAATGATGGGAATTTATCCCTCATATTACGAAGTTGATGGCGTAAAGAAAATGCTGATTGGCACACAGTTTGAAAGCCATTTTGCGCGCCAAGCATTTCCATCTATTGATGAACCTGAAGCAAAAGCAACGTTTGATCTTTCTGTCAAATTTGACGAAGAACCAGGCGATACGATTGTTTCAAATATGCCTGAACTGCTCAATATTGAAGGCATTCATGTGTTTGAGAGAACCGTCAAGATGAGTTCTTATTTGTTAGCTTTTGTTCTTGGCGAGATGCAATACAAAACTGCAAAAACAAAATCTGGTGTGACTGTTGGAACATTTTCAACAAAAGCACATCAACCAGAAGCGCTCGATTTTCCACTTGAAATTGCGACGCAATGCATCGAATTTTACGAGGATTACTTCAAAACGCCTTATCCTCTTGCACACAGTTGGCACATTGCATTACCAGATTTTTCAGCTGGAGCAATGGAAAATTGGGGCTGCATTACGTATCGTGAAGTGTGTATGCTTGTGGATCCAGAAAATGCGACCTCAGCAAGTAAGCAATATGTCGCGTCTGTCATTTGTCACGAGCTAGCACACCAATGGTTTGGAGATCTCGTCACAATGAAGTGGTGGGATGATTTATGGCTCAACGAATCTTTTGCTAACATGATGGAATATGTTGCGTGTGATGCGCTTCATCCAGAGTGGGACATTTGGAATCACTTCTCTATTGTCGAAGCAAATATGGCACTCAATCGTGATGCGACTGACGGCGTTCAATCTGTCCACGTTGAAGTGACGCATCCAGATGAAATCAACACTTTATTTGATCCTGCCATTGTTTATGCAAAAGGGGCACGGTTGATGGTGATGTTGCGCAAATGGCTTGGGGATACAGATTTCTCAGCAGGATTGCACAATTATTTTGAAGCACATAAATATGGCAATACCGTCGGAAATGATCTTTGGGTGGCACTTTCTGAAACATCAAACAAAGATGTTGCTGGATTGATGCGCTCATGGTTGGATCAACCAGGATATCCTGTCGTTGATGTTCGTGTCGAAAATGACGAACTTGTCCTTTCTCAAAAACAATTTTTCGTTGGAGAAGGAAAAGATGAGGGACGTGTATGGCAAATTCCATTGAACAGCTCATGGAAAGGGTTGCCAGATGTGCTTGGGGAAAGTGAAATTCGTCTGTCAGGATTTGCAGCCTTGAAAGCAGCCAACGCAGGTGTTGCATTGCGGTTAAATGATCAAAATGCAGCGCATTATGTCGTTAATTATGAAGGGGAGTTACTGACAGCACTTCTGTCAGCGCTGACAACATTAGATGAAATCACGAAATTCCAAATTTTGCAAGATCGTAAGATTTTAGCTAAAGGAGAGGTGATTTCTTATGCCGAAGTTGCACAACTCTTGCCTTATTTTGCAGGACGTAAATCCTACATCGTATCACAAGCGCTAAATCAAGTGATTTCAGACTTGATGTTGTTTGTTGATGAAGATTCCAGCACAGAAAAAGAGTTCCATGCTATCGTTGATGGACTATTTAAAGCAGATTATGCGCACTTGGGCTGGGAAAAACAAGCTGGTGAAAGTTCAGATGATGAAACACAGCGTGGTCTTGTTCTAAATAAAATGATTTTTGCTGAAAATGCAGATGCAAAAAGAAAAGCCAGTGAAATTTTTGCGGCTCATTCAGATAAGATGCAGACAATCTCAGCAGACATTCGTCCGATTATTTTGAATAACGAAATCAAATCGACCAATTCAAAAGCACGCGTTGATCAATTTCTTGAGGCTTACACAAAAACAAGTGTGGCAGAATATAAAGATGAGCTCTCAACAGCGATGTCAAACGCAAAAGATCCTGCTATCACAGCAACACTGCTTGCACACATGAAAAACAGTGCCATCATCAAACCACAGGATATTTCATCATGGTATTTCCGCGTGTTGAGTAAAGAATTCAGCCAAGATATGGCCTGGGAATGGGCAAAGGAAAACTGGGAATGGATTAAAGAAAAATTAGGTGGAGATATGAGTTTTGATAAATTCGTCATTTATCCCGCAAACCTCTTTAAAACTGCTGAGAAATCAGCAGAATATAAAGCATTCTTTGAACCTAAACTTGACATTCTTGGACTTGGACGGTCGATCAAGATGGGAATGAAGCAAATTGATGCACGTGTGGATTTGATTGAAAATCAAAAACCAGCCGTCATTTCGGCACTCACAGAAATTTCAAAAAAATTCTAATCAACCATGAACACAAAAATCTGATGAATTGATTCATCAGATTTTTAATTTGTCTGTGATGTGACACTCAAAGGTGTGGCGTCAGTTGGCGATAAAGGCACAGCCACTCATCATTTCTCCGCCAAATACTGGTGACTCTGATTCTTTTTTGCTGCTCAAGATAGTCATAGGTCAAAATAAAAGTTTTTTTACTCACCTGCTGCGCATGATACGCCTGAATCGCAAAATTTGATTCTGTCAGTACTGACAGGTTTGATGACGCTTGTAATTTCATCTCTCGTGTCAATAACGCTCCATTTTCTGCAATTTCTTGAAAATTGGGTGTCAGTAAGTCTGCTAAGTCACTCCCGTTAAGTAATTTTTCTTCTTTTGCGAGTAATTCAAGTGCACGACTCGCGTAATGCTCGTTTTCAGGTAAAGTAGCAGGTTCAACATGGACATCCACATCATAAACATCAAATTGATCAATGAGCAGTTTTTCAATGTACTCTGTTGCAGCGTGACTCTCAAAAACACTAAGGTCTGGCGACATTTCAACCACAACATCAAGAAAAATATTACTTCCATAAGTCCGTCCACGGACCAGTTTCACATGTTTTACTTTTGGTGCACGTGTAATCGCCTGAGTGTATTGCTCAACCAATGTTTCATCAAATCCATCTGAAAGTGAAAAAACAGAATCTTTGAAAATGTCATACGCCGTTTTTAAAATAAATCCAGCAATCAAAAGTGCCATTGCTTTATCCAACCAGCTCCAATGAATCACCGCTGCTAAAATCGCGACCGCTGTTCCGACAGAAGTCAAAGCATCGCTGAGATTATCTTTACTTGCTGCTAAAAGCGCGTGTGATTGTGTGGCCTTTGCGAGACGATTCGTATAGAAAAATACTGCCAGCATCACAAGCGCCGAAATCACTGCAACTAAAGCACCAATCGGATCAATCGTTTCTTCTTTTTCTGTAATTATATTTAATACCGTCTCACGCAATACTTCAAACCCAACAAAAAACATAATGAAACTTGACACAAGACTTGCAATGGATTCAATTTTCCAATGCCCATAGACATGATCATTATCCGCAGGAATTCGAGCAATGCGCAGCCCGATTAAAATGGCGATATTTCCTAAAATATCTGTTAAATTATTAAACCCATTCGCTTTTAATGAAGCGGAGTGGGTCAGTTGTGCGAGTGTAATTTGCCCAACCGATATAATAATATAAGCAAAAATAGAAACCCAAACGCCTTTTTCAGCCAGTTTGAGATTATTGGAACGTGTATTTTGCATGGTTCACCGTCCTTATTAAGTCATGTCCTACTATTATAACAAGATATGCGCACAAATGGGAGAAAAAGTGAATAAAAAAATATTTTTTTTTGCACATTTATTTGTACACCCATTCGGATTAAAAAAAACTGAACAAGTGATCCTCTTTTTTGATAAAAACCAGCTTAAATCATTGACTTAACAGAATAAAAGTATTACACTATATTAGTTAGCTTTAGAATTTTTAAACTAACTATTAAAGTTAGATAAATCGTTTTAAATGCTTGTACCAAAAAGGATATCATGGTATAATGATGTGCTTTAACGAAATATAAAAAACACCATGTATTTATCTTAAAACTTCTACCTATAGAAAGGGAATTTATGATTTTCAAATCTATTATGAAACATAAATGGGTTGCACTATTCTCTGTATTTTCAACCTTCATTTATGCAGGCGTACAGCTCTATCAGCCACAAATCATGAAACACATCATGACGGTGATGTCATCAACGACCTATACGCGTCATCAAATGTCAGACAAAATTCAAGGTTATGGTATTGAACTTTTGATTGTTGCTGCAATTGGGATTTTATTTGCTATTTTTAGTACACTTTCAGCAGCACGGATTGCTCAAGAAATCGGAGCTGATGTCCGAGAGCAAACTTACAAAAAAATCAATACATTTTCTTACGAAAATGTCGAACAGTTCAATGCAGGAAATCTCGTGGTCAGAATGACCAATGATGTCACGCAAGTCCAAAACTTGATGATGATGATTTTCCAAATCTTGTTGCGTATTCCGGTCCTTCTTATCGGAGGAGTAATTTTATCAATCACAACAATGCCACGTTTATGGTGGATTACAGTGCTTTTGATAGTCTTGATTGTTGCTGTAACAGCAGTACTGATGGGTCAAATGGGGCCACACTTTATGGCCTTTCAAAAATTAACAGACCGGATCAATGCGATTGCCAAGCAAAACTTGCGTGGTGCGCGCGTGGTTAAATCATTTGTCCAAGAAAAAAATCAAATCGGTGCATTTGATCAAACCTCAGATGAACTTTACGATCACAACTGGGCCGTTGGAAAAATCTTTTCAGCCATGATTCCACTCTTTACGATTATCGCTCAAGGTGCGATTTGGCTTGCCATCTATTTTGTATCGACATTCGTCACGAATTCTCAAACCATTGCACAAGACAGCATTGGTGGGATTGCGACATTCATGACCTATATGGGCATGATCATGTTTGCCATTATCATGGGCGGCATGATTTCCATGTTTGCTTCACGTGGAATGGTCTCGATTGGTCGAATCAACGAAGTATTGAACACCAAACCTGCCATGACTTTCGATGAAAATGCTAAAGATGAGAGTCTCAAAGGATCCGTCAGATTTGATCATGTTTCATTTAATTATCCAAATGATGAAGAACCAACACTTAAAGACATTAGCTTTGAGATTCAGCCTGGACAGATGGTCGGGATTGTTGGTGCGACGGGTGCTGGGAAATCGACACTTGCTCAACTCATTCCGCGTTTATTTGATCCTACAAAAGGAACGGTCTATGTTGGTGAAAAAGACTTAAAAACAGTCAGTCGCGGTACTTTGAAGTCAAATATTTCCATCGTTCTTCAAAAAGCCATTCTATTTTCAGGAACAATTGCAGGTAACATCAAGCAAGGAAAAGCAGATGCAACTGAGGATGAAATGACGCGTGCAGCACAAATTGCGCAAGCAGCAGAATTCATCACAACTAAAGATGGACAATATGAATCAGAAGTGGAAGAACGCGGAAATAATTTCTCCGGCGGTCAAAAGCAAAGACTTTCCATCACACGTGGCGTTGTCAAAAACCCAAATGTTTTGATTTTAGATGATTCAACCTCAGCACTTGATGCCAAATCTGAAAAACTTGTCCAAGAAGCTTTGAATAAAGACCTTAAAGACACCACAACCATTATTATTGCACAAAAAATTTCATCTGTTGTTCACGCTGATAATATCCTCGTCCTTGATCAAGGAAAACTTGTCGGACAAGGCACGCACCATGAACTTGTCGCAAGCAATAAAATCTATCAAGAAATCTATGAAACACAGAAAGCACAGGAGGATTAAGACATGGAAAACGTTAAAAAACCACAAAAGAAAATGTCTGACACCACACTTGCCATCCGATTTTTCTATCTTTATCTTAAAAAATACAAACTTCAATTCGTTGTGATTATGATTTTCATCATCGCAGCAACTTATCTCCAAGTCGTAGCGCCTTCACTTTTAGGAGATGCCATTACAAATCTGGGGATTTATGTGAAAGATTATTTCACACATCAACACGCGGGGGATGCGATTGAGGGCTTGAAAAAAGTCGCTGCTTATTCTTCACAAGCGCAAGACTCACTTCAACAAATTGCTCATCAACTTTCCGCAGCAACAGGTCATTCCATCGATTGGCACAGTTTGACTTCAAGTAATGTTCCTAGCGAGGTTGTGGCACATTTGCCTAAGGGAACAACGATTGATAGCTTACAACAAATGGCGAAGATGCCATCTGATTGGAGCCAATTAACGACAAATAATGTTCCTGCATCAATTGTTGAAAGTATGAAAGCAAGTGGTCATCCATTGAGTCAATTGCTTATGGTTGCCCATTCACATGCTGCAAGTACAGCGACTTTCATGAAGGGAATGTGGCAACTTCTCCTTGTTTATCTTGCAACGGGTGTATCGATGCTGATTTACACATTGCTCTTTAGCCGTATCGTTGCTCATTCAACAAATCGTATGCGTAAAGGTTTGTTTGGTAAATTGGAACGTCTCACGATTTCTTACTTTGACCGCCATCAAGACGGAGATATCTTAGCACGTTTCACATCTGACTTGGATAATATCCAAAACACACTGAATCAAGCGCTTGTTTCTGTCGTTTCAAATGCAGCAGTTTTTGTAGGGGTTTTGATTCAAATCTTCCACAAAGACATCACTTTTGCATGGCTGACTGTTGCGGCTTCACCTGTTGCAATCTTGGCTGCAATCATCATCATCCGTCAATCAAAAAAAGCAACGGATGCACAACAAGAAGAAGTTTCACAGTTGAATGCTTATATGGATGAGAAAATTTCAGGTCAAAAAGCAATCATTGTAGAAGGCTTACAAGAAGATTCGATTAACGGATTCATGACACACAATGAAAAAGTTAAAAAGCGGACATTTGCTGCGCAAGCGTGGTCTGGGATGATTTTCCCACTCATGAATGGTTTTCAACTGTTGTCCATCGCAATCGTTATCTTTGGTGGGACCGCATACGTTCTTGGTGATACAAGTATGTCACTTACGACTGGACTTGGTCTTTTAGTTGCATTTGTGCAATACGTTCAAACCTATTATAATCCAATCATGCAAATTTCATCTAACTTCGGACAACTCCAACTTGCCATTACAGGGGCAACGCGTCTGAATGTTATGTTTGATGAACCAGAAGAAGTGCGTCCTGAAAATGGAGTGATTTTTGACGCAATCAAAAATGATGTAAAAATTGAAAATCTTGATTTTGAATACCTTCCAGGAAAACCAGTTCTTAAAAATGTCACGATAGATGTGAAAAAAGGACAAATGGTTGCTCTTGTTGGTCCGACAGGATCAGGGAAAACAACGGTCATGAACTTGATGAATCGTTTCTATGATGTGAATAATGGAGCGGTCAAATTTGACGGCACAGACATTCGGGAATTTGATTTGGATAGTCTAAGAAGTAAAGTTGGAATTGTGCTTCAAGAATCTGTGCTTTTTGATGGAAGTATCGCTGATAATATCAAGTTTGGTAAGCCAGATGCGACAATGGATGAAATTATCACGGTTGCAAAAACAACGCACATTCATGAGTTTATTGAGAGCTTACCTGACGGTTATGAGACACACGTCACAGATGATGAATCCGTCTTTTCTGTCGGACAAAAGCAACAAATTTCTATCGCGCGGACGATTTTGACAAATCCAGATCTTTTGATTTTGGATGAAGCTACATCCAACGTCGATACTGTCACAGAACAACAAATCCAATGGGCGATGGAAGCAGCTATTGCTGGACGCACTTCCTTTGTCATTGCTCACCGCTTGAAAACAATCCTCAATGCAGATAAAATTGTTGTCTTAAAAGATGGTCAAGTCATCGAAGAAGGAACGCACCACGAACTAGTTGCCGAAGGCGGATTTTATGCGGAACTTTATCATAACCAATTTGTTTTTGAATAAAGGAGAACTTAAAATGAAGTTCGCCGACTTTGTCGGTCTTCGCTCGCCTGCTCACTACGCTGTCCGTTTGCTTAGCTGCTGAAGCAGCAAGAGCAAGAGGCACGAACTAGTTGCTGAAGGCGGATTTTATGCGGAACTTTATCATAACCAATTTGTTTTTGAATAAAGGAGAACTTAAAATGAAGTTCGCCGACTTTGTCGGTCTTCGCTCGCCTGCTCACTACGCTGTCCGTTTGCTTAGCTGCTGAAGCAGCAAGAGCAAGAGGCACGAACTAGTTGCTGAAGGCGGATTTTATCCGGAACTTTATCACAACCAATTTGTTTTTGAATAAAGGAGAACTTGAAATGAAGTTCGCCGACTTTGTCGGTCTTCGTTCGCCTGCTCACTACGCTGTCCGTTTGCTTAGCTGCTGAAGCAGCAAGAGCAAAAGGCACGAACTAGTCGCCGAAGGCGGATTTTATGCGGAACTTTATCACAACCAATTTGTTTTTGAATAAAGGAGAACTTAAAATGAGTAAAAAACCTCTGTCAGTGCGCACTGACAGAGGTTTTTTTGATATTGTCAGTACTGACAACATTTTTTTGGCGTCTGAATAGACCGATTTTTTTTAAAAAAATTATCAAAATAATCAGTTCATTTTTAATTTTCTGATCTATTTATGCTAAAATAAGGACGAACTATAATTGAAAGAAGAAAGTTTTTGTGAATGCCAAAAAATCTTATATCACTGTTTTTCAAATGTCTATTATGACAATCATCACGATTGCGGGCTTGCGTGGTTTGCCTGCAATGGCAATTATGGGCTGGTCATCAGTTGTTTTATACTTGATCCCTGCTGTTATGTTTTTTATTCCCACCGCTCTAGTAGCAGCCGAACTTGGAGCGACTTATGAAGGTGGAATCTATGAGTGGGCAAAAGAAGGACTTGGTGAGCGCTGGGGACTTGTAGCGGTTTGGATGCAATGGATTCACAATGTCGTCTGGTATCCTGCTCAGCTTGCTTTTGTAGCCGCTGCTGGCGCATCAATTTTTGGGCTAGATCAATTGCCCAATTCTGGACTTTATATTGCAACAGTTATCGTAGTTGTCTTTTGGTTGGCCGTGTGGTTGTCACTCAAGGGAGGAAATCTTTTTGCAAAAGTTGCCTCATTTTCTGGATTAGTTGGCGTGATCATTCCTACGATTTTACTGCTTATCATGGGAGGATTGTGGCTTGTGACGGGTCAAAAGATCTCTCCGACATTAACACATAGCTCTGTTTTACCGAATTTTACGAACTTTGCTGCGATCGCATTGGTGGTGCAAAATGTACTTGCTTTTGCAGGAATGGAAGTTAATGCAGTTCACGCTCAACAAATGGAACACCCTAAAAAATATACACGTGTGGTTGCTGTTGCATTTATCAGTGCGTTGATTATTTTTGTTCTTCCCACATTGATTTTGGCGATGGTGCTTCCTAAAAACGTCAATTTATCCAACGGGACAGTCATTGCATTTGAAAAATTATTTGCTGCATTTCATCTTGGATTTATGGGAAATGTAATGGCGTTCGCGATTGTATTCGGTGCGATTGCTTCAATCATCAGCTGGATTTCAGGCCCTTCGCGTGGACTACTTCACGCCGCACAAGATGACACTTTGCCTGCTTATTTTAAGAAAACGAATGCCAAAGGAGCTCAAGAAGGAATTTTAATCATCATGGGAGTGATTGTGACCGTTTTGGCTGGATTTTACGTGATTTTCCCACACGACAGTGTTTCAATGGTCTTTTCATTTTTTATTGGAACGGCAGTGTCACTTTATGTGTGCATGTATCTTTTGATGTTCATCTCTGCGATCGTTTTGCGTATCAAAGGAAAAATTGGGAAAGTAGGCTATCATGCGCCTGGATTAATTTTCTTTTGTTGCATGGGCATGATTGCTTGTGTGGCGGCATTTTTACTCACTTTCGTCCCTGCAAGCGGTCAAAAGGGAATACCAGATGCGTTTTATCCAATTTTAGTTGGCATCGTCTTTGTTTTGCTGTCAGCACCAAGCTTAATTTTGTATCAAATCAAACATAAAAAATAAAATAAAACGCTGTCAGTACTGACAACGTTTTTTTGTTGTGCCAAACTATGAAAATGTGTGAGAAAATGATAGAATAAGGATTGGTAATTATTTAACAATCAATAAATGTAGAGAAAAAAGATGAGAAAAATAGTAATTAATGGTGGGAAACGCATTGCTGGGAAAGTCACAGTTTCTGGTGCAAAAAATAGTGTTGTGGCGCTGATTCCTGCAACGATTTTGGCAAATGATATTGTCACATTAGAAGGTGTTCCTGATATTTCAGATGTAAGTAGCTTGATTGAAATCATGGAGATTATGGGAGCAAAAGTGGTGCGGAACGTAGAAGAAGGAAGTCTTGTGATTGATACACGGACGGTCAAATCCATGCCGCTTCCTTATGGAAAAATCAATTCTTTGCGTGCTTCTTATTATTTCAATGGTGCGATGCTTGGACGGTTTGGAAAATCAACAGTGGGACTTCCTGGAGGATGTGATCTTGGTCCTCGGCCAATTGATTTGCACATCAAAGCTTTTGAAGCTTTAGGCGCTGAGATGAGCTTTTTAGAAAGTGCAATGCATCTTGAAACGAAAAACGAAAAACTTCAGGGCACAACAATTTACATGGACATGGTTTCTGTTGGTGCGACAATCAATACAATGCTCGCAGCAAGTACAGCTAGCGGCATAACTGTGATTGAAAATGCGGCACGTGAGCCAGAAATTATTGATGTGGCGACATTACTGAATAATATGGGAGCTCGTGTACGCGGTGCTGGGACAGATGTCATTCGGATTCAAGGGAAAAGTCAGTTGCACGGCGCACGTCACACGGTCATTCCTGACCGCATCGAAGCAGGAACTTACCTTGCCCTTGCAGCTGCGATTGGAGACGGAGTTGTGATTGACAATGTTATTTTTGAGCATTTAGAGAGTTTCATTGCTAAATTGGAAGAAATGGGCGTTCGCATGACCATTCGTGAAGATTCCATAGAGATACATAAGTCTGAACACTTAAAAGCGGTCAATATCAAAACAGTTCCCTATCCAGGCTTTGCCACGGATTTACAACAACCCATCACTCCACTTTTACTCCACGCCAATGGGCGCGGTTGGATTATGGATACGATTTATGAAAAACGCGTGAATCACGTTTCTGAAATGGCACGAATGGGCGCAAAAATTTCTGTCATTAATGACAGAATTGTTTATGAAGCACCCAGTACTTTGATTGGAGCACCAGTCAAAGCAACAGATCTTCGCGCAGGTGCCAGTTTAGTCGTCGCAGGTGCGATTGCTAAAGGAACGACGACAATTTCTAATATTGAGTTCATCCTTCGAGGGTACGAGCATATCATTGAAAAAATGACTAACTTAGGAATTGACATCAAAATTATTGAATCATAAAGTGATTGATAAGCATTTTTGACGTATAATAAGAAGTCAAGACATCCACTCAGCTTGGCTAGAAAAGGAGAAAAATGGCAGAATTAAAATTTGAAATCGTCGAGCATCTCATCACGCTCTCTGAAAATCCAAAAGGATGGACAAAAGAATTAAACCGTGTCTCATGGAACGATGCACAAGCTAAATACGACCTTCGCCAATGGTCACCAGATCACACAAAGATGGGAAAAGGCATCACATTAACAAATGAAGAATTTGCTGTGCTGTTAAAAGAGCTAAGCAATAAATAGACTGTAAAAAAATCCTAATAATTCAGGATTTTTTATTACAAAAAATCTCATTCTAATAAAATAACAAAAGTTATAAAGCTGAATGTTGAATGTTTTGTAATTTAAGCGTATTGAGCAAAAGTTCGAAAAGTTCTATAATTGTGTAAAGAGTTTGAATATTTGAACATTTTTCCTGAGTTAATGGATATTCCGTTTTGATAAATCATTTAGAACGAGTAGACAAAAGGATATCAAGGATTAATCATAGGAGGAATTATGAAAAAATACTTTATAAAAAATAAGCTATTAATGATTTTTTTGATGTTTCTTTTTGGAAATTTGGCAAGTGGTACGTTGACTTTTATGATTTCATGGACAGTTTTAAAAGAAACTCACCAGGCTTCTCAATTTGCATTATTGTCCACAGTATCTTCCCTTGCAATGCTTATTGCTATGCCTTTAATCGGAATAATTGTTGATCGATATAACCATAAACGATTGCTTCTGATTGCTCAAGTATTTAGTGTGTTTATCTTACTGAGTTTTATTTTGCAGCCTTTTCATGGTTTAATAGTCTATATCCTTTTTTCTATTGGTCTTAATTTGGGGGATTTATTATTTTCAATTACAATGTATGCTTCTGTAAAGTCACTATCAGATAATAAAACTGAAATGTCAAAGATAAATGGAATTGAACAAGGGATTGGAGCCTTATTTGCCATTATTTCCCCAGCAGTTGCTGGTTTTGTTTTTACGTTTATCTCAGTAAGAGCTTTTTCATGGATTGAAATAGTTTGTGAAGCTCTTGTTGTTTTGCTCGTATTTCAATTAAATTTTGAGAGGTTTGATACGACGATTGAAGAAAAAGAGAATACTGGTGTTGAAAGAACTTCATACAAAAAAGTTTTAAAGATTTTAAATAAAAAATACGTTGTAATGATCATTGTTTCTATCATGATTGTTCTTAACTTTTTATTGGGTTCTATCAATGTTGGAATTCCGTTTATTTTAAATAAAAACTATCAGGGAAATACAGTGATTCTCGGAATTGTTCAGCTTAGTTTTCCTCTTGGGATTGTATTGAGTAGTTTATTGGTACAAAAATTGCCTAAATTTCAACTTTTTAAATTGCTGAAGATTTCATACTTTTCTTGTGCCTTTGCTATCTTTTCATTTGGAATCGTTATAAGTTTTTTGATGAAGCAGATGATTTTTACAGTGGTCATTCTATCGATACTGATGTTATTTATGGGTTTGGGGTTAGGATTTTCCAGAGTACCCATGATGACTTTTGCTCAAAACAATATTCCTGAAAATATACAGGGTAGAGCGTTCTCTATTATAGATACTTCTGCCCAAATTCTTTCACCACTTGGTTTGATGTTTTATGGAGTATTATTTGATAATTTTTCAGGAAACTGGATTTACTTATTTTCTTCATTTTTGATGTTTGGGGTACTATTGGTTGGATTTTATTTTGTTGACAGAGCCGATAAGAAGGATTATATTTACTAAATTTTTTAAAAGAGTTTGTTTTATGTTAGAAGGGAGGAGGATTGAATAAGTATTTCGCTGTTTTATTGTCCAATAGGTTTATTTCGCTCATTTCAGAATATGGGTATAGCATCCTACTTAATATTATTCTTGCTCAAATATCTGTACATTTGGTGATGTTTTTTTGGTTGATTAAAGCAATTGCGGCTTTGTTTTCAGTTAAAATTAATTCTTATATAAATATATTAAATAAAAAAATATTTTTGATAATGCTTGAAATTTTAAAAGCAATGTTAATTTTGTTGATTATATTTTTTAAAAGGAGTTATGGGATTTTACCAATTGTTTTTCTCATTGAAACGATTAATGTCATTTTTAATAGTACAATTTACTCAATAACTCCAAAGGTAGTATCAAAGGAAAAACTAATTAAATTTTATTCTCTTTATACGTCAATTGGTTCTATTTCTTACTTTATAGCCCCGTTATTTGTGGGGATATTTTTAAATGTAAATGAGAATATTCTTTTTTTCATTTATGCTTTCCTTTTATGTATTGGCGCTTCTTTATTATTTTTACTTCCCAAAGAGCTTACTAAGTTTAAGACAGAAGAAAACAATAAAAAGAAAAAAAGGACTTCTTTTAGTTTTTTTAAGGATTTCAAGATAGTTATGAAAGACAGGTTCATATTTAATATGTTTATTACTTCGCTGATTACGGGAACTTTAGGACTAATTTTTGATGCCTATGAAGTGATATTTATCACTAAAACTCTTGGAATTAGTAGTCAAGTTTACTCTTATTTACTTTCTTTTTTAGCCGTCATTTTTTTATTAACAAGCTTTATAATTAGCTTTAAAAAAGAGTTTAAAAATATTTATTTTAGTTATGGAATGGGGTTATTTCTTTATATCCTGTATCTATTATTTTTTGGAAATTCTAGAAATTTAATTATGATAATTATTAGTTATATTTGTCTTGCTATTGGACAAACGGTTATGGGTATATCTGAAACCAACTATCGACAAAATCATTTAAATTCTTATGAGCTAGCTCAAATATATACGGTTAGCTCAAGTATTGATAAGTTTATTGGAGGGATGTTTGTTGTGATTGTTGGTGTAATTCCAAACTTCTCGGCTCATATTACCAATTTTAATGCTTTACTTTCAATAGCAGTGGCTATGTTTGTTTCAATAATTTTCTGTATGCTACTCTACAAAAAAGTTTGTAAGAGAATAAACTAAAGAGCTGCCTTTTTCAGTCAATCTTTAGTAAATTAATTAAATAATTCAAATTTGATGTATATTATTAGTCGGATTTTATTTTGTGGATAGAGTGGATAAGGCAAATTATGTTTATTAAGTTTTTAGATGAAACTGGAGATAGTATGAAAAAATTCAAATCATATTTTTTGTTACTTTTTGAAGGATTAAGAACTTTTGCGAAAGCTAGTAAATGGGGAACTTTTATCCTTGTCATCTTGGTCCCAATTGAGGCCCTTGTGCCGACAGGAATTATTTTTTCTATTCAAAAAGTAACGACCGAACTGACCAAAGGTTCGGCCTTTTCGATGAGTTGGGGAATTTTTTGGGCTGTATTGCTCTTAATTTCAAATATAATTCCACCTGCAACAACGGCCATTTCAGGTTATTTAACAGATATACTGATTGCTAATATTAATCAAAAATTGATTGAAAAATCCTCTGAAATCAAAAATTTAGAAGTTTTTGAAGATGCCGAGTTTTATAATGATGTAGAAACTGTTCGGAGCGAACTTTCATGGCGCCCAGTGAATCTAATTGTTTTTACACTTTCAAATGTGCGTTATATTATTTCCTTACTTTCTTTGCTTATTTTACTGTTCAACTATACTTGGTGGTTGCCGTTGGCAATTATTATCGTTTTGGTACCACAAAGTTTGATTCATTATCGTATTCAACAAGAAGCCTTTGAAACTTTGGTCACAAGACGTCCCGAAGCGCGAAAAATGAATTATCTTCTTGAGATTGCCTTAAATCGAGATTATGCTAAAGAGGCTCGCCTTTTCAACGTTTTTAACTTTTTGAAAAAACGTTATTGGACACTTTTTTACAGTGTACACAAGGAAGAAAATCGTGTTCGCTTACGGCAATTTGGGATTGCGTTGGCTTTCATTATTGTGAGTTCTCTTGTATCTGCATTTTCATTTATATATTTAATTTTTCAAGTTCGTTCGGGGACTTTGTCTATCGGAATTATCGTTGGTTTCGCATCAAGTTTGGTTGCAGCGATTTCGGCCTCAAATGGTCTGGTCGAAGAATCCGACTTACTTTATGATACTTTGATGTGGTTAGAAAAATACTTAAAACTGATGAAACGTTCTTTTGATAAGTCTGGTAATATAAAAATTAGTGAAATTAATCAGATAAAGTTAGAAAATATAATGTTTTTCTATCCCAATGAAAAAAGAGCTAGTTTGTGTGGTATTTCTCTTGAAATTAAAAAGGGAGAAAAAATTGCGATTGTAGGGCAAAATGGTTCAGGAAAGTCAACCTTGTTAAAACTTTTAGCTGATTTATTTGTTCCAACAAAAGGCAAGATTTTGATTAATAATGTAGATTTACGAGAAATTAAGCAAGAGTCATATTGGGGAAAAATTGCGCCTGTTTTTCAGGATTTTTCTAAATTTAAGTTTTCAATTGGAGATTCTATTTCTTTTGGAAAGATGGGAGAAGTTGAAAAAGCACTTGATTTTTCAGGTTTAGCAGAATTTACGTCTGAGACTCAGTTAGGAAAGGAGTTTGCTGGTACGGATTTATCGGGTGGACAATGGCAAAAATTGGCGATTGCTAGAGCATTTTATAAAGAAAATGCGGAACTTTATCTTTTTGATGAGGCTAATAGTGCATTGGATGTTCAATCAGAAAAACAACTTTATCGAAAATTAATGGAGCTTGCATCAGGGAAAACGGTCATTTGGATTACACATCGAATGACCTCTGTTAAACTTGCTGACAAGGTACTTTATTTGAAAGATGGAAGGGTAATCGGCTTTGATGCTCATGAAAACTTATTGAAAAATAGTGATTATGCGAGTTTGTATCAGGAACAATTTGATTAAAAAATGCTTCCAAAATGAAGCATTTATGTTTTTTAATTGATCAAAAGGAAAATAGCAAAAGCACAATAAATGACGAACGTGATAATAAACGTGATGCGCCACCAGAGTTTAAAAAATGTCCTTGTCCTAAAGGTATGATAATAGAGCAAATCGAGCATTAAAATCACCAGTGCAAGTCCTGAAATGATCAAAAAATAATAGGGTAAAATACTAATACTAGAAAGGTGATGCCCAAACATCTGCAATCCAATCACGAGAAAAACAGTGTAAACATCAGGAATTTTGAGCCGCCGATGTGTTAAAGGACGGATTCTGAAGAATTTAAAAATAAATACAAGCGCAATAAATACCAAAATTGGGTACAGCGCGACGATAATCTTTGGTAACATGTTATTATTGTAGCTGTTTTTTACATTTTTGTAAAGTATTGATGAGTATGTGACAGTGCGCGAATCAAAGCCAGTCCTAAAATCGTCACAATAATCGCTTTTACAATCTCAACAACAATAAAAGGAGTGAATCCAAGGATTAGCGCTGTTTTTAAAGAAGTATGAGTGATGAGTTTTAACCACATCGCACCTAGAAATAGCATTAATAAATGACCTACAATATTAACGACAAAAGCAAAAAGAGGACGATAAGAAACACGTTGAAGGCCAAATGAAATCAAGGTTCCACCAAACAAAAAGGCCAATAAATATCCTCCAGTAGGACTGAAAAACGTCATTACCCCAGCACTTCCTCCAGCAAAAACAGGAAGTCCAATACTTCCTAAAATCAAATAAAGTAAGACGGCAAAAAAAGTTTCACGCGCTTTTAAGACAGTGGCAACAAGTCCAACAGCAAGGGTCTGTAAGGTCACAGGAACTGTGCCTATAGGGAGAGTAAATGGAGATAAAACAGCAATAATTGCTGCTCCAATCGCAATCAAGGTCAATGAATATGTTTTTTGAAGTCGCATAAAAGCTCCTTTTAGTGAGAGGGAAGAAGTGAGAAGCACTACAAATGAAGCTTAAATTTTACGCTTCCCGTAATTCGACAAATTGTGCATGAACAAATTCAGCAAGTGCGATTGGGTTGATTGAAACGCTACGTCCGACTTCCCCTGCAGAAACGATGATAAAAGCGCGCGATTTAGCGAGATGATCAATGTAAATCGGGAATTTTTTATTTTGCCAAATGCCGACAGGATTGTTCGCCCCATGAATATAACCAGTCGTTTTTTGTAGCTCTTTTTGAGGAATCATCGAAATTTTCTTATTTCCAGAAATTTTTGCTAATTTTTTTTCAGATAAATGCTCTGTTAAAGGTAAAATGCCTACGATGGGGCCAGTTTTATCTCCGATTAATGCGAGTGTTTTGTAGATATCACTTCGCTCAATTCCTGCTGGTAAGGTTTTTTCTTCCAGTGCGTTGAGTGATAAACTGAGATAGGGAAGATTCGCTTTATCCAGAATTTGTTCTACTAATGTTTTTTTAATTTTTTGTTTTTTTGCCATAAATGTATTATAAACCAAATGAAAGAAAAAATCTGCGATTAACGCAGATTTCTTATCGATTCACCACAAATAATTTTGGACTGGCCTTATAAATTAAACCTAAAATGATCAATGCAGCTAATGCGGTTAAAATTCCTGAAAGTCCTTGTGTTACAAGCGAATAAAGCCATGCGGACCATCCTTTCCAAGCATATTGTCCCCAAAAAATGATTCCAGCAATAAAATGAAAGAAATATTTCACAAAAACACCAAGTAGTGTTGCATAAATCACAGTTTTAAAGGTGGATCCATTTTTGGTGTGAAAGATTCCAGCAAGTCCTAAAGAAATGGGAGCAATAATATACTCCAAAAATCCTTGAGCAAAACTAAGTGGAGTCACCTCACCTAGAACAATGGCCAATAAGCCATAAAGCAAACCTGCCACTAATCCCCACGCTAATCCTCTTCGAATGGCCAGTAAAAGCAGCGGGATAACCGTGAGTTCCATATAAAAGGTTTGAGCATAATTAATAGAAAATAGGCTCAAAATAAGGGCTAATGCCACAAAAATAGCTGTTTCAGCAAGTGACAAAACTTTAGAATTTGACATAAAAAAATCTCCTTGTGTACACAAAGAGGGTTAGAGAGTGCTGAAACATTCAGCATACACATCCCTACGCGAGCATGATCTCGATCAGGTCAGATGGTCTTTCTCACTCGCAGTTTGCGAGACCCATTGTGCAAATTTTATTTACTTATTTATTCTAACATAATTCTGATAAAAATGTAAATTTTTTTACTTATTTCGATTTGGATTTCAATAAAACAATCGTTAAAACAATCATTCTCTAAATTTTTTGGCGTAGTCAATTGACTAATGGAAAAAGAAGTGATAAAATTAGAAAAAGAATACGACTTAGTGAAAGGAGGAGAAACAATGGAGTTTTTACCAAAAAATGGATTGATTCATGCGTATGCTTTTTCAACGGGTGGTTTGAAGCTCACGACAGCAGGAGACAATAAAGAAGCCAATGCGATGCTTAATGAGGTTTTAGAAGCATTGCAATTGCAAAACTATGAGTTGATTGATGTCAAAATGTCAACAACAATAGGAGCGTTAGGTCAAACTAACATTCGCTTTATGATTCTTTACAAATAAAAATGACGGTTCACTCAAAAATAATTCTGTCAGTACTGACAGAATTAAAAAACAGCGTTTTTGCAGTCAAAAATTAAAGCGCCTGCTTTAACGTTCTATAATGCGTGTGAGGCGATTGAAAAATCTGACGTGGCGCAGAAAAATCATGTTTAAAAGTGTTAAAAAATTTTATATCTATATGGAGGCATTATGAAAAATTCAGATCTTAAAAAACAAGCTAAAGCGGTGATTTACCGTGAAGGCGCAGGGAAAGCCATTGGGCTTTTCATCATTCCAATCGTCATTAGCATTCTTAATTTTATCTATAACACTGGACGTAGCTTTTCGGCTATGATGGCGAATTATCGATACGTTATGGGGCTTACGACAGTAAAACCAGTCGTACAGTCGTCAGTGATGACAACTGTTGTTTTCCCTATTCTTTCTATTTTTGTTTTATTTGTTGGCATTTCCATTACGTTTACATTGATTGCCATGTTTAGAGAAAAAGAGCGCAAAATCAACGCGCAAGCAGATATGTTTCAAGTTTTTAAACGTGACGTGTTCTTTAAAGTATTGTGTTTACAACTTTGGCAGTTTTTGTTTCTCTTTTTATGGACCTTACTCTTTGTTATTCCCGGCATTGTAAAAGCATTCAGTTATTCTCAGTCGAACATGATCTTATTTGATAAGTTAAAAGATGGGACATACACCAACTCTCGTGACATTATCACTGAAAGCCGTGTGATGATGAATGGTTACAAAGGAAAATATTTTTATATGATCCTAAGCTTTATTGGATGGAGCATCTTAGTTTCAATCACACTTGGATTTGCCGGCATTTACGTCTATCCATTTGCAGCCGCAACACTTGTGGCATTCTATGAAAATCTCAAAAATGGAAATTTAAAGACCATTTAAAAAAGTTCTGATGTTATCATCAGAGTTTTTTTATCGAAAAGTGAGCGTGAGTTGTAGTTAAAAAATTTTTAAGGCAACATAAAAAAATAGTATCTTCAGGTTCATTTAATCTTGCTATAATTAATTCATAGAGTTCATGAAATAAAAAAACATTTTGGTAAGTAACTAAACAAACAAGCACAGAGAGTTTACATCAGGTGAGAGTAAACGGCGGGAAGTTAGTGAAAATGGCCAAAACAGTGTGTATCAGTGAGTATTCAAGCTGGTAACGGAGTCGTTCTCGTTATTGAACGAAGAGTTGCAAATGTCACCTCTGTTTTTAGTGCTTAGTGCTAAAAAAAGTGATATCGCTTGAATTAGAATGGTACCACGAAAAGTTCGTTTCTATAGAGATAGAGACGAATTTTTTTATTCAAAATGAACCCTTTTCAAAAAAGTCGTGCACAACTTTTTTGAGGAAATTATTGAACAAAAAAATTACTATTTAGAGGAGAATTTTTATGAATCCAAGAAATCGCAATATTATCATTGCTGTCATTATCGTTGTCATCGTTGCTGTAGGTGCATTCTTTGCTTTTGGAAATAAAGCAAAACCAGCAAAAGCAGCATCAAAAACAGTAAATATCGGAATCATGTCAGGCATCAAACAAGACGATATCATCTGGAAGGCAGTTTCTAAAACTGCTAAAGACAAATACAATATTACATTGAAATTTACTCAATTTACAGATTATACGCAACCTAACGCAGCACTTGCTAATGGAGATACGGATTTGAATGCTTTTCAGCATCACGCATTCTTAGATGCTTGGAATAAAGCCAACGGCAATAAATTAGTGGCTTTGGGAAATACCTTTATCACACCGATTCATCTGTATTCATCAAAAGTGAAATCCGTTTCTGATATTGCTAATGGCTCAACCATTGCCGTACCAAACGATGCATCAAACGAAAGTCGTGCGCTTTATGTTTTGAAATCTGCTGGATTAATTAATCTCTCAGTTTCTGGGGACACTTTAGCTACAGTAAAAGATATTTCATCTAATCCAAAGCACTTGGTCATCAAAGAACTTGATGCATCACAAACTGCGCGTGCACTAGATTCTGTTGAAGCAGCGGTCATTAATACAAACTATGCTACGGCGGCTAAATTAACAAGTGATCAATCAATCTTTGCTGAACCTGTCAATAAAGACAGTGCGCAATGGATCAATTTGATTGCTGCAAAAAAATCAGATGAAAATAACAAAGTCTTTAAAGAAGTTGTTGAAGCTTATCAATCCGAAGCCACAAAAGCTGCGATTAAAGAAGCTTACCCACATAAAGAAGAAATTCCTGCTTGGGATTTGAAACTTAAATAATAGGACGATAAGAGTGACGCATGAAAGTGTGAAAACATGGGAAAATTAGCCATTATTACTGGTGCCGGACAGGGAATTGGAGAAGGAATTGCTTATCGTTTGGCAGAAGATGGATTTGCGATTGCTGTCGTTGACATCCATCCTGAGACGGCAAAAAAAGTCGTTGAAAATTTGGTCAAAAAAGGAGCATCCGCAAAAGCTTATGTGTTAGATGTTTCTGATCGTTTGGCGGTTTTTGAGCTTGTTGACCAAGCTGTCGCTGATTTAGGTGCGCTAGCCCTTTATGTTAATAATGCTGGCGTTGCATTTATTGATGCAATCGTGGATTCAGATCCTTCTGATGTAGAACGACTTTTTGATGTCAATATCAAGGGGACATATTGGGGCATTCAGGCAGCAGCAAAGCAGTTTAAAAAGCAAGGAAATGGGGGACGAATTGTAAATGCAGCCTCTCTTGCAAGCGTTGAGGGTTCAGCATTACAAAGTGCGTATTCAGCATCGAAATTTGCAATTCGAGGATTGACTCAATCTGCAGCAAAAGAACTTTCAGCGGATAAAATTACCGTCAATGCCTATAATCCAGGAATCGTAAGAACCGCAATGCGGGATGCGATTGATCAAAAAACGGCTCAAATTAAAGGACTTACAGTAGCGCAGCAACAAGAAAATTGTCTCAATGAGATTTATCTAGGGCGGGAAGGTCGTCCTTCTGATGTTGCTGAGGTTGTCGCTTGGTTTGCCTCTAGTGCAGCTGCTTATATCACGGGACAGTCGATATTAGTTGATGGTGGCATGCGATTTCACTAAAAAGCTGCTTTAAAAATGCATAGGAGTAAAAAGGAGGAGTCAAGATGAGAACACGTCGATTAATTATTGGAGTCATCATTGCACTGATTGTCATTATAGGAGCAGGTTTTGCTTTTGGGGCACTGCACAAGACTAAAACGAATGCAAAAACAGTGACGCTTGGAATCATGCCAGGAGGCAAACAAGAAGACGCGATATGGAAAGTTGTTAAGGCGAACGCAAAGAAAAGTTATGGTATCGATTTACAGTTCGTGAATTTCACAGATGGAGATCAGCCAAATAAAGCACTTGCCAGTCATGATATTGATTTAAACGCCTTTCAACATTACGCTTATCTTAAGTCATGGAATCAATCCAATCATGGGGATTTAGTTGCTATTGGGGATACGATCATTACTCCGATTCACCTCTATTCCACACAATATAAAAGTGTAGATGCTCTTCCAGATGGAGCAACGATTGCGATTCCTAATGATTTGACAAATGAAAGTCGCGCGCTGCATGTTTTAAAAAATGCAGGTTTGATTACATTGAATTCATCTCAAGGACTGCAAGCAACCGTTAAAGATGTCAAAAGCAATCCAAAGCACTTGGTCATCAAAGAAGTTGATGCTTCACAAGGACCGCGGACCTTACCATCTGTTGCAGCTGCTGTCATTAATTATAACTTTGCTCAATCTGCAAAAATTCCAGCTTCAGACTCAATTTTCGTTGAACCCTTTAATGCAGATTCACATCAATGGGTAAATATTATTGTTGCAAATAAAAAAGATCGAAATAAGCAAATTTACAAAGATATTGTGAGTGCTTATAACTCTGAAAATGTAAAAGCAACGATAGAAAAAGAATATCCTGACGGTGGTGAAAAAGCAGCTTGGGACTTAAAATTTTAAAATGATGTGAAGAAAAGCTCGCAATAGCGAGATTTTCTGTCAGTACTGACAAAAAATTTTTTGTCAGTACTGACAGAAAATAAAAAGAGAAATAAAGGGGTAGGGATGACAAATATCATTGAATTAAATAACATCAGCGTGGTATTTCCACGAAAAGCTGAAAAAATAAAAGGAAATGTGCAACATACACCAACCAATGCAAGCGATGATCAAAAAACAACAGGACTTGCAGCGGTCTCGAGTGCGACACTACACGTTGAAAAAGGGGATATTTTTGGTGTGATTGGTTATTCTGGTGCAGGAAAATCAACTTTAGTCCGTACGATTAATCTCTTACAAAAACCTACAACAGGGCAAATTGTCATTAATGGCACACCTGTTTTTGACAGTGAAAATCCTGTGAAATTGTCGGGCGTTCAATTGCGAAATTTCCGCCAAAAAATTGGAATGATTTTTCAGCATTTTAATTTATTATCAGAAAAAACAGTTTTTAATAATGTTGTTTTTGCGCTTCAACACACGCAGCAAAAAGACGAAAAAACGGGAAAAATCCGTTATTTGACCAGTGCTGAAAAAAAAGAAAAAGTGGAACATTTGTTAGAGTTGGTTGAACTTACTGAACTCGCACAAAAATATCCTGCTCAGTTGTCTGGTGGACAAAAACAACGTGTTGCGATTGCTCGCGCTCTAGCCAATGATCCAGAAATCTTGATTTCAGATGAAGGAACATCTGCACTGGACCCTAAAACCACCAATCAAATTTTGGATTTGCTCAAAGATTTACACGATCGTCTGGGCTTGACCATCGTCTTAATCACTCACGAGATGCAAGTGGTGAAAGAAATTGCTAATAAAGTTGCTGTAATGCAAAACGGAGAAATTATCGAGAAAAACTCATTGATTGATATTTTTGCAGATCCAAAAGCTCCACTTACAAAACAATTTATTGAAACCACCTCTTCTGTAAATCGCTTCATCGCTGGATTATCAAAAACAAAAATTTTGCAAAATCTCGCTTCTGATGAAGAACTTATTCATCTGGATTACGCTACCTCAGCACTGGAGGATCCTGTCATCTCTGACATCACAAAGAAATTTGACGTGACCACTAATATTTTCTATGGGAATGTGGAATTACTTCAACAACAACCATTTGGCTCCCTTGTGTTCACATTAAAAGGCTCTACTGAGCAACGCTTGGCAGCAAAAAGATATTTTGAAGAAAAACAATTAAAATTTAATGTACTCGGACCAATTAATGAAGGAGGACTCAAATGATTGCATGGTTTAGTCACACATTTCCAAATGTTGTTTATTTAGGCTGGGGCGGACAAACTGGTTGGGGAACGGCGATTGCACAAACGCTTTACATGACTTTCTTCTCCGCATTAATTGGCGGAATTTTGGGTCTAATTTTTGGGATTGGAGTCGTTGTAACAGCAAAGGATGGAATTACGCCGAATCGTCCATTGTTTTGGATATTAGATAAGGTTGTCTCTATTGGCCGTGCGTTTCCGTTTATTATTTTATTAGCAGCCATTGCACCATTCACTCAATTATTAGTGCATACTCAAATCGGCTCAACCGCAGCACTTGTACCATTATCACTTGGGGTTGCACCGTTTTATGCACGCCAAGTTCAAGCATCACTAGAATCAGTAGATCACGGGAAAATAGAAGCAGCTCAAACAGTAGGAGCGGATTTTATTGACATCATCTTTACTGTCTATCTTCGTGAAGAATTATCTAATTTAATTCGCGTATCTACCGTTACGGTCATCTCACTCATCGGATTGACAGCAATGGCAGGAGCTGTTGGTGGAGGCGGACTTGGAAATACAGCGATTGCTTATGGATATAATCGATTCTTCAATGATGTCACATGGTGTGCAACCATTTTAATCTTGATTTTTGTTCTAATTGTCCAATTTATCGGAGATTTTCTCGCCAAAAAAGTGTCTCATAAATAGTCATCAAGCAAAGACATTAAAGATTTCGGTGTTCAGAGTAAAAGGGAATTAAAATAAAACAAATTAAGAGAAGCGTTTAGTATCCAATCTGTTTTTCTTTCAATCACCTTGCAAAATCATATGAAACGTGCTTTAATAGAGATAGTGTTAAATAATTTTTACACGAGTTAAAGGATGAAACGTGAGGAGAACACTATGCAAAATCAAATTCGTGAACTGCGCCGCTTAAACCATCTCTCACAAGAAGATGTTGCTCACATCGCGCACGTGAGTCGTCAAACCATTAATGCGATTGAAAATGATAAATATGATCCTGAATTAACCTTGGCTTTTAAATTGGCAGAAATTTTAAAAACAAGAGTGGATGATTTATTTAATTACCAAAAATCAGTCGCACAACGTAAAGAAAGTGCAGTGTATTGGTGCGAAAAATACCAATGTGTGCTTTTAAAGCGTGCAGAACTAAGTAAAAATGTCGTGGAAAAGTAAAAAACAAGATTAAAATTCAAAAATGAAGAAAAAAAGTGTATAATGCGTCTATACGCTTTTTATTTTAAAAGATTCATCAGGAAAAATCGACAAATTGGAGGAATTCATGAATATTAAACAACTACGTTATGTGGTAGCGATTGCGAATAGTGGAACGTTCCGTGAGGCGAGCGAACAACTTTTTGTGAGTCAACCTGCAATGTCGATTGCCATCAAAG
The DNA here is from genome assembly GCF_009601015.1 of Lactococcus hircilactis. GTDB lineage: Bacteria > Bacillota > Bacilli > Lactobacillales > Streptococcaceae > Lactococcus > Lactococcus hircilactis. Next base: position 168,720 of record NZ_WITJ01000002.1, on the reverse strand, counting down.
ATTTGGAACGTGAACTTGATTTTCAAATTTTTGAACGGACGAATACAGGCACAAGTCTGACGATTGAAGGCGAACGTTTTTATGAACACGCCCAATCTGTCCTAAGAAATTTTGAAAGTTTTGAATCCCGTTACTCCAAACCAAAAGAATCTGATCGTACGTTTTCTATCGCAAGTCAGCACTATGATTTTTTAGCTCCTGTGGCAGTAGATTTTGCAAAGAAAAATCCTGAAATCAAAAATTTTCGGATTTTTGAATCAACGACATACAGTATTTTACAAGAAGTAGCGCAAGGACATAGTGAACTTGGTATCGTTTATCTCAACAAGCACAATCGCTCAGGTATTATCCGAATGCTTGATAAATTAGAATTAGAATATGAAGAATTATTTTTATCTCAAACGCACATTTATATCAGAAAAGGACATCCATTAGCAAATAAAGAAACAATCCATGAAAAAGATCTAAAACCACTCGATCGAGTCCGTTTTACTCAAGAAAATGAACAATTTCTTTATTATTCAGAAGATTTAGTTGAAACTTTTGAAAATACATTTATTTATAATGCAACAGATCGCGCAACATTAAATGGAATTTTAGAGCGAACGGACGCTTATGCAACAGGATTGGGGTTCATTGATGATGAGAGTGTGAACCATATTACAGTTGTTCCGATGGCAGGAGATAATGGCAATAGTTTGATTCTTGTCAAACATCGAGGACATCTTTTAAGTAACGCTGCAGCTTCATATAAACGAAGTTTGGAAGTTTACTTTGAACATAATCATTTCTGATCCAAAACGTTCTTAAAAAAAGAATTTTACTGTGAAAAAATAATAGAATCTTTCATTTGATGGAGAAATTCACAACATAAGTCAAAAAATATAAGTTTAACACGTTTTCAAAATTTTTCATGACTAGAAAAATGATCAGAATTAGTGTAAAATAGAACATGTAAAAAATATAACAATTGGAGAAAAAACACATGCCAAAATTAGTATTCGCCCGTCATGGACAATCTGAGTGGAATCTTGCAAACCTCTTTACGGGGTGGGCTGACGTTGACCTTTCTGAAGAAGGTACTCAACAAGCAATCGAAGCTGGTAAATTAATCAAAGCTGCTGGAATTGAATTTGATATTGCATATACTTCAGTCTTGAAACGTGCGATCAAAACAACGGATCTTGCTTTAGAATATTCTGATCAACTCTGGGTTCCAGTTGTAAAATCTTGGCGCTTGAACGAACGCCACTATGGTGGATTGACAGGCTTGAACAAAGCTGACGCTGCAGCAAAACATGGAGATGAACAAGTTCACATCTGGCGCCGGAGCTACGATGTATTGCCACCTGCAATGGCACACGATGATCAATACAGTGCACATGGTGATCGCCGTTACGCACACCTTGAAGATAGCCTCATTCCTGATGCTGAAAATCTTAAAGTAACTTTGGAACGTGCGCTTCCATTCTGGGAAGATCAAATTGCTCCAGCTTTGAAAGATGGAAAGAATGTTTTCGTTGGTGCTCATGGAAATTCAATTCGTGCCCTTGTTAAACAAATTAAACACTTGTCAGATGACGAAATTATGGATGTAGAAATCCCTAACTTCCCACCACTTGTATTTGAATTTGATGATCATCTTAATGTGACGAAAGAATATTACCTCGGAAAATAATTAAGTCCAAAAAAATCTGTCTCTGCAGTTCATTTTTAGAAAGCAGGGATGGATTTTTTGTATTTTAATTGAAAATCAAGCAGGTGCTTGCTAAAATAAAAGTGATTCCTTTTGTGATGCTTTAGAAATAGAGGGAAGAAAAAAACCAACGTTTATGGTAAAATGATAGAAGATAAAAATTCAAAGTGATGATCATTAACTGGAGATAAAATGCCAACGATAAAAAGAAGCAAGAAAAATACCAAAATAACGGAATCAAGTGAAAATATAGAATTCAAGAAAAAATTATCAAGAAAAAGTAATCGTGTGGGCTCGATTCCTAAACGGGTCAATATTCTCTTTTTTGTCATTTTTATTTTATTTATGATTTTGATTGTGAAACTTTACAATATGCAAGTTCAAAATCAAAAATTTTATGCCGATAAACTCAGCGGAGTAGGTGCAAATGTGAAAATTATTCAAGGTGCACCGCGTGGAAATATTTATGATGCTGCTGGACAACCCTTAGCAACAACTACTGCAGTTGAAGCTGTTAAATTTACAAGAGGACAAAACGCATCTGCTGTTGAGATGCGTACTGTGGCCGATCAACTTTCCACCTTGATCTCAGCGAGTTCGAGTACAACCTCACTAACGACAAGAGATAAAAAAGATTACTATTTAGCAGATGCAGCGCATCTTAAAAAAATAAATGAAAAACTAACACCAAAAGAAAAAAAAGATAAACAAGGAAATAATCTTTCTGGTTCAAAAATTTATGCTGTACAGCTCTCAAAAGTATCTGAAAAAGAACTTAACTTTACGCCAGAACAAACCTTTGCTGCCCAATTGTTTAAAAAAATGAATGGAACATCAACGTTCCACACAACGATTATTGCGATTGGAGATATTACAGCAGAACAACAAGCGGCGATTGCTGAACGAGAAGGCAGCTTACCAGGGATATCAATCAGCACAAGTTGGGATCGTTCCTATGCCAATAATTCTCTAACCACCCTTGTTGGGACCGTAAGTAGTCAACAAGCAGGACTGCCTGCAGAAGATGCAGCAGCGTATCTAAAAAAAGGATATCAACCTAACGATCGTGTTGGGACGTCTTATCTTGAAAAAGGTTATGAAGAATATCTTCAAGGAACGCACCAAATTAGTAAAGTTGTCATTGATAAAAGTGGTAATGTTACAGGGACCAAAGTCGTTCAAGAGGGCAAAAAAGGAGACGATATTAAATTAACAGTTGATTTGAATTTTCAAACACAAGTGGATAATATCGTAAAAACTCAGCTTCAAACAGCTGTTGCTCAGGGATTTGCGAGATACTCTGATGGTGCTTATGCTGTAGTAATGAATCCAAAAACGGGTGCAGTTCTTGCGATGTCAGGATTTAAACGTGATCCAGAGTCTGGGGTTGTCACCCCTTCAACATACAATACGTTTGGACAAACCTTTTTACCAGGTTCTGTTGTGAAGCCGGCTACGTTATCAAGTGGATGGAGTATTGGCGCAATCAATGGGAATCAAACCTTTACAGCACAAGCAATCAATATTAAAGGCTCAAATGCAATTAAAGACGTTTGGGGAGATACGAATCCATTTGCGCTTACTGCCGCACAAGCCTTGCAATACTCTTCAAATACCTATATGACTCAAGTGGCATTGGCCATGTTAGGACAAAGCTATACCCCAGGAATGTCACTTTCTTCAAGTAAAGCTTCATCGACTTGGGCAGCGTATCGTAAAATCTATGGACAATATGGTTTGGGAACAAATGTTGGCTTTGATATTCCTGGATCAACAACAGGATTTTTAGGAGTAGACACAACAGCAACGAACGCTTTATTTGAAGCTTTCGGTCAATATGATCAATTTTCACCGCTACAACTTGCAGTTTATGCTTCAACAATTGCAAATGGTGGGACACGAATCACTCCGCATATTGTGCAAGGAGTGTATGATAGTACTGGTGATGGAGAAATGGGAAAATTAATTAAAAAAATTGAGACCAAAACCATGGACAAAGTGGATATTTCTGCTTCTAATATGCAAGTCATTCATGATGGGATGTATGCTGTTACTCACGGGACAGATGATTTAACAACGGGACGCAGAATCCAAAATGGTGTAACTCAAGATATTTCCGGTAAAACAGGGACTGCTGAAACCTACGCTGTTGATGCACAAGGACGGACACTCTATGCTGGAGATGGGAAAACAACGATTAAAACAACCGTTTCAAATACGATATCTTTTGCTCCTTCAGCAAATCCTGATATTGCTGTTGCAGTAATGGTTCCACATACTTCAACAGTAAATGGTGCGACTGCAGGTGTTGGTCAACTGATTGCAAATGAAATTTATAAACTTTATTTTGGAAATCCAACGTTCCAAAATGAGAATAACGCAACAAATTAAAAAATCCCCAGTTTGGGATTTTTTTAATGAAATTTATTTTAAGGCTTTTTCAACATCATTAAGCATTAATTGTGTGGATTCAAGACCACCACCACTTAAATACCATACACCAGGATCAAGTGCAATGATTTTCCCTTTTTGACTCGCAGTGGTTTGTTTGATTAATTCATTTTTAGAAAGATTAGACCCGGTATCATCCCCACCAATGGCTTTTGTTCGATCAATGACGAAAATAACATCTGGATTTTTTTCTAGGACATATTCATAAGATACACTTTGACCGTGAGTGGATGGTTTGATTTGATCATCAATCGCTTTAAAACCAAAGGTATCATTAATGATGGCAAATCTTGTTCCTTTTGCAAAGGCAGAAATCTGACCTTCATTAAATAAAAGCGTTAAGGTATTTAAATTGGATTTTGAGGCTTTCGATTTGAAAGCATCGATTTCAGTATTTAAAGTATTGAGTTGTTTTTTCGCTTGCGTTTCTTTTCCATAAATCTGGGCTAACGTCATGATATTTGTTTGAGTGGAACTCCAGATTTTACTTGGATCAATAGATAAATCTAAAACTGGTGCGATTTTTTCTAATTCAGCTTTGAAACTTTCTTGTCGAGCTGAAATAATGATAAGGTCAGGTTTTAAAGCATTAATTTTTTCTAAATCAGGTTCTTTAAGTCCACCAACACTTGCAACAGCTTTGAAACTGTCAAGATATTTTGGCAGATTTTTTTGTGCTACTCCAACAACAGAGCTGCTTTCTTTTAGTGCTTTGATGGTATCTAATGAACCATTATCAAAAACAACAACTTTTTTTGGATGAAGCGGTACGGTCAATTGATTTTTGCTGGCGTCGGTTACTTTAATGGTCTTAGTGCTGGGTTCTTGAGTGGATGGTTGTGCTTTTTTTGTTGGTGCACAGGCGACAAGTAAACTAGAGAAGAAAAGCATTGCAGTGAGTGTGGCGATTATTTTAAGTTTTTTCATCATATTTTTCCTTTATTCATGATTTAAAAGTAAAGACAGAATTTTTTTCCATCAATTTCTTGGATACGAATGGTCATGCCATAGAGCGACGCTAAGACGTCTGTTCTGATGAGGTCGTCAGTTTTGCTTTGCATAAAGATTTCACCAGATTTCATAGCGACGATTTCATCTGCAAAACTGGAAGCAAAATTGAGATCGTGTAGTACAATAACAACTGTTTTTCCATGTTTACGAACCAAGTCCTGTAAGAGCTGCATCATCTGGAGAGCAAAATTCATATCAAGGTTATTAAGTGGCTCATCAAGCAAGATATAATCAGTATCTTGTGCCAGAATCATGGCAATGTAGGCGCGTTGAATTTGACCACCAGATAAGTTTTGAATGTTTTCGTTAGCAATTTCAGCTAAGCCCAAATGATTCATCGCGTTTTGAATAAGTTCAAGATCAGTTGGAGTAAGATGTCCTTTTGAATAAGGGAACCGTCCAAATGCAACAAGTTCTTGGACGGAAATTTGCATGTTTAGCTGATTCATCTGTTTTAAAATGGCTAGTTTTTGAGCAAGAATGTCTGTTTTAAATTGATCGAGCGTTTTTCCATCAAGAGAGATTTTTCCTTGATCATAGGAAGTTAATCTACTCATGCAAGATAATAATGTTGATTTTCCTGCACCATTTGGTCCAATAAATGCGGTCAATTTTCCTTTTGGGATGGTGAGTGAAATATTTTTTAAGATTTTCTTTTTTCCGAATGATTTTGATAAATTTTCGATTTTCAAATGGTGTTGTTCCTTCTTTCGTAGAGAATTTGACCAATAAAATAACAGCCGCCAGTAAATTCGATGATGACGTTGAGTGTGGCATTAAAACTAAAAAGATGTTCTACTAGAAATTCGCCAAAAATCAAAAGTAGCGTTGAAACGAGACTGGCACAAAGAAATAATAGCCGATGCCGGTGGGTTTTCATCATTTGATAGGTAATGTTTACGCTGATAAAACCTAAAAAACTTGTGGGGCCGACAAGCGCAGTCGATAGTCCTACTAAACTACTGATGGCAAATAATGTGAGGAGCTGAAGGGAGCGTAATTTTATTCCGAGATTCACGGCTCTATCATTGCCTAAGTTTAGGACATCCAATTTTGGCGCTATAATAAAGAGGAGGAGGCAAAAAATTAAAATGAGAATGGATGCTACGAGTAGATGGTCTGCTTTGACATTGCTAAAATTTGCAAAAAGTTTATTTTGCAAGTGATCGTATTCATTGGGGTCAAGAAGGACTTGCATAAAACTGCTGGTATTATTGAAAAATGTACCTAAAATCATTCCAATCATGAGAAACAAAAAGAGATTTTGATTAAATTTTTTGATTAAAAGAAAGGCAAGACTTGTGCTGAGGAAAACCATTGAAATCATGCTGAGAAAAAAGCTTAAAAGACTGTTGGTTTGGGTGAGTTGCTGACTTGCGAATAAAAAAAGTGTGCTGGTTTGAATGAATACGTAAAGTGCATCAATGCCAAGAATACTTGGGGTAAGTAATTTATTTTGCGTTAATGTTTGAAAGCTGATGGTTGAAAAACCGCAGGCGATTCCTACTAATATAAAAGCAAGTATTTTTTTTCCTCGTAAAATCAGTGCAAAATCAAGATTACCATAGGTTTGATAGGTTAAAAAAAATAAACAAGATGAAATCAAGAGCAAGGATAAAAAGAAGAGGATTATTTTTTGTCTCATGAAGCATACCTCCGATTTTCTTTGATGAGCATGCCAATAAAGCAAATACTTCCCAAAATTCCTGCAATCAAACTTGCTGAAATTTCATAAGGTGCGATAATAACCCGTCCAATCATGTCGCAAGTTAAGAGAAAACAAGCCCCAAAATATGCCGTCAGAGGAAGATTTTTTTTCATTTGATCTCCAAATTTTAAGCTCACAAGATTAGGGATGATGATGCCTAAAAACGGAATATTTCCTACGCTTACAAGGACAATACTAGAGGAAAGCGAGAGGATTCCAATGCCTAAAATCAACATTCTTTGATAGGGAATTCCTAATCCTAATGCCATATCTTGACCTGCTCCCATGATGGTAAAGTGATGGGCAAAGGTGTAAATGATGAAAAATAACGGAATAGACAAGTAGAGTAACTCGTAAGATCCTCGTGTGACCGTAGAAAAATTTCCTTGGAGCCACGATCCCATGTTTTGTAATAATTGATAGCGATAGGCAAAAAAAGTGGCCACACTTCCAATGATATTTCCAAACATGATTCCAACTAATGGAATTAAAATGATGTTTTTTTGTGGCAAATAGCGCGATAAAAGTAAAAATAATCCTGTGCCAATGAAAGCAAAGGCAAAAGCAACAGCTGTCCGAGTGAAAAGCGAGGCATTTGGAAGAAAAATCATCACAAAAACAATGCCTAACTTCGCACTGTCAATGGTACCTGTCGTATTTGGTGAGACAAATTTGTTTTGCATGAGATTTTGGATGGTCAATCCTGCGATACTAATACTTGCACCTGCAATAATTAAGCTTAAAGTTCTTGGGAGACGTGAGGCAAGAAAAATGAGGTGATCTTGATGTGTCCACGTTTCTAAATCAAAAAGCGGGAGATGGGCGATGCCAATGAAAATTGAGGAGATGATGAGGATAAAAAAGAAAATGACGCATCCTATTTTTTTAGTCAAAAATCCCTCCTTTCAATGTCAGAAGATTTAAGAATGATATTCTTGATATAAATGTAAAAAACTTTTGACATTTATATTAAACCATAAAGCTCTTATTTTAGCAATAGTCAGAAATTATTAAAATAATAAATTAATTTTACAAAAGTTGTAAATTAAAGTCTTTTATGACAAAAAGAAAGAAACTGAAGTATTTTAAAGCACAATCCTTTGGATGAGGAGAAAATGCGTTAAAAAACGAGGTCAGAGTTTTCGAGTTATGCTATAATTTAGTATAAGTTTTCTTTTGTTCGTCAAAAAGAAAAAATGAAGAGTGAGGAATGTATTGTGTATTATCCAGAACCGATCGCGAAGTTGATTGAGTCGTTTTCAAAATTGCCGGGAATTGGGCAAAAAACGGCGACACGCTTGGCTTTTTATACCATTGGAATGGAAGATCAAGATGTCAATGAGTTTGCTAAAAATCTGCTTTCTGCTAAACGGGATTTGCACTTTTGTTCGATTTGTGGCAATTTGACGCAGACAGATCCTTGTGAAATTTGCTCTGATCAAACGCGCGATCAGTCCATTATTTTGGTAGTTGAAGAGCCTAAAGATGTGCTTGCAATGGAAAAAATTCGGGAGTATCGCGGGCTTTATCATGTGTTACATGGGACCATTAGTCCAATGAATGGGATTTCTCCTGATGAAATCAATGTGAAGTCATTGATTACAAGACTGATGGATAGTTCGGTTGAGGAGATCATTATTGCGACAAATGCGACATCAGATGGTGAGGCTACGGCGATGTATCTTGCACGGATGATAAAACCTGCAGGAATTAAGGTCACGCGATTAGCACGTGGACTTGCTGTCGGATCTGATATTGAATATGCTGATGAGGTGACATTGTCAAAAGCGGTTGAAAATCGATTGGAATTATAAAAAAGCTGATAAAATGAATGAAAAATGTTAAAATAAAAGTGTATTTTTGTCAGTGCGATTAAATTTTTTGCTTGATCCTGTGTTTTGTTTTTTAAACGTTGGGACTGACAGTTTTAAATTGGAGAAATAAATGAAAATAATTGTATTATTTGGTGGTTTGAGTCCAGAAGCTGAAGTTTCAGCTTCTTCAGCAAAACAAATTTCTGAACATCTTGAAGCAGCGGGTCATCAAACGGTCGCTTTAAATTTAAATGGAAATTATAAACAGGTGGCTGATTTTGAGACGTTATATGAGATGAAAGAAGACTTAAAAGCTGTCAGTACTGACAAGAATGTAGAAATTACTCCTGCAACACTTGAACTTGCTAAATTGGCAGATATTTGCTTTTTGGCGACGCATGGTGGCATTGGTGAGAATGGACAGCTGCAAGTTTTATTAGAATTAAATAAAATTAAATTTACAGGGAATCGTTTTTTGAGCACTGCTGTTGCGATGGACAAAACGTTATCAAAACGTTTGATGCGTGAGAATAAAGTTGGACTCGCAAAAGAATATCACGCACAAGAAGTTTCAGAAGCTGCATTTCCTTTGGTGGTCAAGCCTAATGCGTCAGGATCCAGTATTGGGGTTTATTTTCCAAAAAATATGGACGAATTTAATCAGTTGGATTTGACAGATGCTTTGATTGAGCAACAACTTTTTGGGAGAGAATTTTCTGTTGGTGTGATTGATGGTGTGGCGCTCCCACCGATTGAAATTGTTGTGACAAAAGGTTTTTATGACTATCAGTCAAAATATAATACGGGTTTTGTTCAAGAAATTTGCCCTTCTGATATTTCAAATGCGTTAGATTTGAAATTACGCGCGGCAGCGCAATATTGTCATGAACAAATCGGTTTTGAGGTTTATTCGCGTGCGGAGTTCATTGTGGATCAAGAGGAAAAAATTTGGTTCATTGAATCAAATTCAATTCCTGGGATGACTCCAACGAGTCTTTTACCCCAAGAAGCAGCAGTTGTTGGCATGAATTATACGGCATTGTGCGAAAAAATCATTGAATTAAGTTTAAAATTATAAAAAGAGATGTTCTGTCAGTACTGACAGAACTTTTTTTGTTATAATTGATTAAACTAAAGCCATCATGTAAAAAGTGGTGAGTACTGACAAGTAGAATGTGAAAAGATGAGAAATTTAGAAAAAATTAATCGGTTGGTGATTAAAGTCGGCACTAGCACATTAACTTATGAAAATGGAAGTTTAAATTTGAAACGCATTGAAGCATTGACGCGCGTGATTTCTGATTTAAAAAATTCAGGAAAACAGATTGTTTTGGTCAGTTCTGGTGCGATTGGTGTTGGCGCACAAAAGTTGGGACTGAACCATCGTCCAAAAACTGTCATGGAAAAACAAGCCGCGGCAGCGATTGGACAAACGCAACTCATGGAGATTTATGATGAATTTTTTCGACGATATAATCATTTGATTGGACAAGTTCTGCTGACGCATTTGGTTTTGACGGATCGAAAAATGCACAATAATGCGGTGAATACGTTTCAAACGTTACTTGAGTATGGTGCGATTCCGATTGTCAATGAGAATGATACAGTCGTGACAGATGAGATTCTTTTCGGGGACAATGACACACTATCCGCTCATATCGCAAATATGGTTCATGCAGATTTGCTGATTATGCTGACAGATATTGATGGACTTTATGAGGAGAATCCCAACGATAATCCGCAAGCAAAATTGTTATCAGAAATTTCTGTCATTACTGACAGCATTAAAAAGATGGCAGGAGGAAGTTCATCTAATCGTGGAACAGGTGGGATGCAAACCAAATTAGAGGCTGCTTGTATTGCCCAAAAATCACACACAAAAACGGTCATCATGAGTGGCGATGATCCAACAAAAATTTATGGCCTTTTAGAAGGAGAACACATTGGAACTTATTTCGATTGCTGAGCAAGCAAAAAATGCGAAAACCGCAAGTGACATTCTTGCAAATTCAAGTATCGAACAGCGCAACAGCGCACTTTTTGCTATTGCAGAAATGCTTGAAAATAATATGGATTCTATTTTAGAAGAAAACAAAAAAGATCTTGATCGTGCTCAAAATAGTCCGATGTTAGATCGATTAATGCTTGATGAAGCGCGCATTTTAGCCATCGCAGATGCAGCGCGAAAAATCACGACCTTGCCCGACATTCTTGGTACGGTTGATCGGATGTGGCAACGTCCTAATGGACTTAAAATTGGACAACAGCGTGTCCCACTTGGACTTGTGGGAATCATTTATGAAGCACGTCCAAATGTTACAATTGATGCTGCAGTGCTTTGCATCAAATCTGGGAATGCGTGTTTGTTGCGTGGCGGCTCAGACGCACTTCATTCAAATCTTGAACTGGTTCGATTAATGAAATTGGCCCTTCAAAAAGTGGGGTTGCCTGACCAAGCAGTCGAAATCATTGCAGATCCTTCTCGTGAAAGTGCGATGAAAATGATGAAACTCAACCAATATTTGGATGTTTTGATTCCACGAGGAGGGTCAGGATTAATTAAATCTGTCGTTGAAAATTCAACCGTTCCTGTTATTGAAACAGGATCAGGAAATTGCCACACGTATATTGACGAATTTGCCGATTTGGAGATGGGATTAAATATCTTGCTCAATGCGAAAACGCAACGTCCATCTGTTTGCAATGCTTGTGAGAGTCTTGTTGTACATGCCAAAGTCGCAGCCGATTTTTTACCAATGCTTGAAAAAAAGAGCGGACATCTCGAACTTCGCGGAGATGAGCGGACTCGAAAATTGATTTCCTGCTTGCCAGCCACAGAAAAGGATTTTTACACTGAATATAACGACATGATTTTATCCATCAAAATTGTTGATAGCTTGGATGAAGCCATTTCGCACATCAATGAACACAGTACCAAACACTCTGAAACGATTGTCACAAAGGATTATAACAACAGCCAAAAATTCCTACAACGCATCAATTCTGCTGCAGTTTATGTCAATGCTTCCACACGATTCACTGACGGTTTTGAATTCGGTTTTGGAGCAGAAATCGGCATCAGTACTCAAAAACTCCACGCTAGAGGCCCAATGGGGCTGTCAGCACTGACAACAACAAAATATATTATTTATGGCAATGGACAAATCCGAGAATCATGAGCATTGGACTAAATATCTAAATTTCGCTACCGTTTTAAAAGTTAAGAATTTTTGCTTTTTGCTGTTTTATTGGATAATTCAATGACGATATGATAATATAAAGAATGATACATCCGCTTTATTAACGTCTGATGAGGAGAAAAAATGGCATTTTTAGGAAAAGTTGATTTTATGACACTTTCAGAAACCGAACGTGTCATTTATAGATATTTATCTGATAATTACGAAAAAATTCCGATTTTGCATATTCGAGATATCGCACAGGAATCTCACGCTGGAACTTCTAGTGTGATGCGGTTGATAAAAAAATTAGGCTATACTTCCTATCCAGTTTTTCAAGCATTTATCCAAGAAAAACAACGAGAAACCTTTCTTAATATGGATTATTTTGATCTTTTATCCACAAAAGGCTATCCGAAAGAACTGGTTGAAAAATGTCAAGATTTAGTTTTTGAAATCTTACGCTCTAAAATTATTGTCTTTTTAGGGCTAGGATCAAGCGGAAGTATTTGTGATTATGCAGCACGTCGGTTTGCCACACTTGGATTAAATGCACTCTCGATTACGGATCCAACTTATCCAGTAGAATCCAGATTATCAGAAACCAAAAGAAATTTGATCATTGCCATATCGATTTCTGGTGGGACAAGCGAAATCTTTGAAATCCTCCAACGCTTAAAACCTAATGCTGAAGATTGTATCGCTTCTATTACTCCGAGCCAAACCAGTGATATTGGTAAAATTAGTCATATCTCTATCAATTATGAGATAGAAGAGCGCAGGGTAAATCTTCATGGCGATTTAACAAGTCAAATTCCATCTCTTTTTATCATAGAAACCTTGTCAGAAATGATCTATGAAAAAATGATGACACCTTAAATGGAACAAAAAATAAAAAATTGGAACAAGATGTTGTAGATTTAAAAAAATAATGAGAGAATCGATTTTGAAATTGCGATTGTTAAGCGATTTCAAAATCGATTTTTATTTTTTAATCTCCTGAAAATGACAAATGATTTTGACATGGTACCAGAGTTGTGAAAACGTTACCAAAAGCGTAGAAAAGGATTGACTCCTGAATAAAAAAGAATATAATTAGTTTTGTAATCATCGTGACTGTTACTAAAGGAACACCCTGCTTTCACAATAAAAGCAAGAACTTCCTTTATATTTTTTCACAATGATAAAAGCGGTTACAAATTAGTAAATCTATTGTTTTCATTAGGAGGAAGCAAAAATGAAATTATGGAAAAAGATTGCACTCGGAAGTGCAACTGTTCTCGCAATCACAAGCTTGGCTGCATGTGGTTCAGGTGCTAGTGGCAGTAAATCTGGTACAGCTGCAAATGGACACGTGTTGACGTTTGGTAAACCAGATGGTCCCCAGACCAATAACTCGAATCCATTTTTAGGGACTTCTGCAGCAGCTGTGCAAGGATATCGCTTTGCCATTTATGAACCTTTGGTTCAAGTTAATGACATGGTTCCTACACAAAAACCAGAAGGTTGGCTTGCAACAAAGTGGGAATGGAACACTGATTATACGCAAGTGAAATTCACAATTCGCGACGGAGTAAAATGGTCTGATGGTCAGAAGCTCACTGCAAAAGATGTGGCTTATACATTCAATCTCATCAAAGATAATGCCGCTTTAAATACAGGTTCTATCCCTTTTGGAGATATTTCAACATCTGGAAATGTAGTAACGATTAACTTTACATCTAACCAATTTGTACATACACAAGCAATTTATCAACAATTTATTGTTCCAGAACACATTTGGAAAAAACAAAATCCTTCAAAATTTACAAATCAAAATCCAGTTGGTACAGGACCTTATGTTTTAAAATCATGGTCCACTCAAGGGGTAACACTGACAGCAAATCCAAACTATTGGGGAGGAAAAGTCAAGGTACCAACGATTCGCTATATCGAATATAATGACAATACTGCTCTGACAAATGCGATGACTTCAGGAAAAGTAGATGATGGTTTTGTTTATATCGCAAATTATAAAACAGCTTGGCTTGGTAAAGATAAGGCCAATAAAGCTTGGTATCCTTCCACTTTAGGAAATACAACACTCTTTCTCAATAACGAAAAAGGAGCTTTCTCAGACCTTGCCTTCCGTCAAGCAGCTTCTACTGTGATTGATCGTGAGCAACTTGCAAAACAAGGATCCGCTGGTGCTTCAACTCCTATTTCTTCAGTGACAGGGCTCCCTGAATCAGGAAAATCATTTATTGCAGATGATTATAAAGGAAAAACATTCAAAACAAGTCTCTCAGATGCTAAATCAATCTTGACGAAAGCAGGTTATACAGGTGTTGGAACAAAAGATGGTTTGAAAGATACTAAAGGAAAAGTAGTTTCTGTGATGTTGACTGACCCAGCAGGGTGGTCTGATTATGATACAGAACTTCAATTGATTGGGTCAGAACTCCAATCTTTAGGAGCAAAAGTAACTGTACAAAATCCGTCTTATGATACGTGGAATGATCAAATTGCTAAAGGTAATTTTGATGGAGCACTTCACTGGACGGATTCAGGATTTACACCATATAATATCTATCTTGATAGTATGGACCAATCGTTCTACAAACCTCTTGGTCAATCTGCTAACTACAACTTTGGTCGTTTCCAATCTCCTGAAGCAACAGCTGCGCTTAAAGATTATGCAAGTGCGACTTCCGATGCACAGCGGACAAAAGATTTAGCAACCATCCAAAAAGTTTATGTTGAACAAACTCCTGTTATTCCTGTCCTTGAAGTTCCACTTTGGTTCAATTATACGGACAAATACTATACAGGTTGGCCAACAGAATCAAATCAATATATGGATCCAAATATGACTGCTGCAGGTTTCACAAAAGTTTTAACGAAACTTCATGCAGTAAAATGACATAAGGTAACAAATAGTAAAGAAAGGTTCCTTTGGAACCTTTCTTTACTAGATTTTATAGATAAGGAGTATAGCATTGTCAGAGACCAATAATGAAAAAATAAACGAACAATCATCTGATGAGAGTCCCGTTTTAAGTGCTAAAAATATTGTGAAGCATTTTCCTGTAGGTGGTTTGAAGAGAGGGAAAGTCGTTCATGCAACTGAGGATGTGAGTCTTGATTTGTATGCTGGAAAGGTTGTTGCGCTCGTTGGCGAATCTGGATCAGGGAAATCTACTATTGCAAAATTATTAAGTCAGCTTGTTCCGATTACAAGTGGAACAATTGAATTGAATGGCGTTGAAGCACATGCGGCTTCTGGTCGTAAGTTTAAAGAATATACGAATCAAGTTCAAATGATTTTTCAAGATCCATTTGGATCTTTAAATTCTATTCACACCATTCGATACATTCTTGGACGTGCCCTTCAGATCCACAAGAGAGGATTACACGGTGCAAAACTTGAAGGAGCAGTCATTGAACTATTGCAACGCGTTAAATTAACCCCTGCAGAGCGCTACATTGATAAGTTTCCGCATGAACTCTCAGGAGGACAGCGGCAACGGGTTTCGATTGCACGTGCTTTAGCAGCAGATCCAAAAGTGCTTCTCGCAGATGAGCCAATCTCTATGCTTGATGTCTCAATTCGTTTGGGAATTCTAAATTTATTAAAAGATTTGAGAGATAATGAGGGAATTGCTATTTTGTATATCACGCACGATGTTGCGTCTGCTCGTTATTTTGCCGATGAAACACTTGTGATGTATGCAGGAAGAGTCATTGAACGTGGCAAGTCAGAAATGGTGACACAACACCCTTCACATCCTTATACTGATTTATTAGTTAATTCTGCGCCAGATCCAGATTCGCTTAATGCCTTACGTGGTGAAGCGCATGGTGAGGCACCAAGTTTGATTGATCCCCCATCAGGATGCCGCTTTAGAACAAGATGTCCATTTGCGACAGATTTGTGTGCACAAGAAGTTCCACCAACAGTGAAAGCAGCGACAGGGCAAGAAGTGGCATGCTGGCTTTATACAGATCATCCAGGAGCAATGGTAAATATCGGAAATAAGGGAGATTTGAAAACCATTCACGATATGGAATTACCCACAGATGTGAAAGAAAAAATCGCTCAAAATAAGGAGGTCCACTCATGAAATTCTTTATTCGTCGGGCAATATTCTATATTGTTACCGCATGGGCTGCAGTAACATTGAACTTTTTTATCCCAAGAATGATGCCAGGAGATCCTGTTCAAGCACTGATTGCAAGGTATCAAGGACAAATTTCTGTCAATGCAGTAGCCTCATTACGTCGCTTGTTTGGGATGGATGTTCATGAAACGTTATGGCAACAATATATTGATTACTGGGTTAAACTCTTTCATGGAAATTTAGGAGTATCGCTTCAATCATTTCCAACACCAGTTTCTACTATCATTTCTCAATCGTTACCTTGGACGCTTGGATTAGTTGGACTTGCTACAATTATCGCCTTTTTAATTGGGACAGTCATCGGGATTGTTTTGGGATGGCGCCGTGGCACAAAATGGGATGCTTTAATTCCAATTACGACATTCTTTTCATCTGTTCCTTATTTTTGGATTGGACTGATGGCGATTTCGATTTTTGCAACTTCTCTTCAATGGTTTCCACAAGGAGGATCTTATTCTATCGATGCTACTCCTGGATTAAATTGGACATTTATTTCATCCGTTTGTTATTATGGATTCTTACCAGCATTAACAATTGTGTTAAGTTCAATGGCAGGATGGATTTTGGGAATGAGAAATATGATGGTCACGGTATCTTCTGAGGATTATGTTACTGTAGCTCATGCTAAAGGATTGAGAGAATCTAGCGTCATGTTTCGTTATGCTTCAAGAAATGCTATTTTACCTCAAATTTCAGGTTTTGCACTTTCGCTTGGATTTGTTGTTTCTGGGACATTGGTTATGGAACAAGTGTTTAATTATCAAGGGATCGGTTATCGTTTATTACAAGCGACAAATAACCATGATTATCCATTGATGCAAGGAATATTTCTTGTCATTACGATGTCAGTTTTAATTGCAAATATTGTAGCTGATATTGTTTATGCATTCCTTGATCCACGGACAAGAAAGGAGGGATAAAAATGAGTGAAAAAACAAATGATTCAAAAGTTCAAAAGAAACAGCACATGGTTTTTTTGAGAAATACAAAATCTATTATTGGATTGAGTATCTTTTCGTTCTTTATCTTAGTTGCGATTTTTGGACCCCTTATTGCACCGTTTGATCCAAATAAAACGTCTCCTCTAGCAAATGCTACACCTTCTTTAACCCATTTATTGGGGACAACGAATGTAGGACAGGATATTTTTTCACAACTTGTCATTGGGACTAGAGGTGTGATGGTCGTTAGCTTATCTACTGGTGTTATTGCAACTGTCTTGGCAGCAATCGTTGGTGTCTCTGCAGGGTTTTTATCGGGCTGGGGAGACGAGTTGCTATCCATGATGACCAATATTTTCTTAGTGATTCCTGGTCTTCCACTGATTATCATCATTATGGGAACATTAACAAACGCAGGGCTTGCTGCAATCATTCTGGTCATTTCGTTTACAGGTTGGGCTTGGGGCGCACGTGTGCTCCGCTCTCAAACCATGTCTTTACGAACACGAGATTTTGTTGAAGCGGCAAGAGCAAGTGGGGAATCAAGATGGAGAATTATCGTTTTTGAAATTTTGCCCAATTTAACGGCTATTTTGGCCTCAACGTTTATTGGAACGGTTACAGCAGCAATCATGTCTTTGGTAACATTATCTTACATTGGGATTATTCCTCCTTCGGATTGGTCGTGGGGTACGGTACTTTATTATGCACAAAATAACGGAGCATTCACTTCAGGACAATGGTGGTGGTATGCACCAGCAGGATTATGTGTGGCCTTTTTAGGGATGAGTTTAGCTTTGATTAATTTTGGAATTGATGAATTTGTAAATCCGCGCTTGCGTAATACGGGGATGAACGCTAAATTACTTAAAAAACGAGGCATTCGTCCAAGAGTAGGATTTACTCCAATTGCAAACATAACAGTGGATAGTAGTGGGAAAAAAATGAACGAGAAGAAAGGACAATCATGACAGATTTTTCAAATGCAGAACCAGTTCTTGAAATTAAAAATTTAAGTGTGGATTATGGCTTTACAGAAAGCGCTGCTCATGTTTTACGTGGAGTCAATCTGACGTTGCACGAAGGAGAGGTCCTTGGGTTAGCGGGTGAATCTGGTTGTGGAAAATCAACTTTGGTTTATGGTGCGACTCGACTTTTACCCCCTCCTGGTTTGATTACTGGAGGAGAAGTTTGGATTAAAGGAACAAACGGTGAACGTCGTGATTTATTAAAATTAACGGATAAAGCACTGCGTGAACAACGGTGGGTGGATGAAGCTGTCGTTTTTCAAGGTGCGATGAATTCACTAAATCCAGTATATCGTGTGGGCCATCAAATTAAAGATGCAATCCAAGCCCATCGTCCTGATTGGGATAAGCAAAAACTTCAAAATCGTGCAGTCGAATTGATGGACATGGTTGGAATTTCACCGGATCGTTTAGAATCGTTTCCTCATCAACTCTCTGGTGGAATGCGTCAAAGGGTCATGATTGCGATGGCGTTGGCTTTGGAGCCGAAAGTCTTGATTATGGATGAACCTACGACAGCACTTGATGTTGTCATGCAACGTCAAATTGTGCAACAAATCACGGATTTACGTAAAAAATTAGGTTTTGCTGTTATTTTCATCACACACGATATGTCACTCTTGATTGAAATTGCAGATCGGATTGCAATTATGTATGCGGGACAAATCATTGAAGACGGTCCAGCGATGGATTTATATAATCATGCACGACATCCTTATACAAGAGGTTTGATCAATTCATTTCCTCCATTGCATGGACCACGACGCGAACTTGGTGGAATTCCGGGAACTCCGCCAGATATGGCGACATTGGGAGATGGTTGTCCATTTGCTGATCGCTGTGCGTATGTCCATGAAGCCTGTCATAGCTATGAGGTTTCTTTGAAAGAAACGGGTCTTTTGGGAGATCGAAAGCAGCATGTCGTTGGTTGTTTGCTTTATGAGGAATTGAAGAAAGGAAAAGGACTCCCTGAAGCATTGGCGAAAGAGAGAATTTAATAAAATGCGCTAGAATAAAATGGTTTCCTCCTTTTAATTTTTCTAGCGCTTATTTTTTAGAAATAGTGAAGGAGTATGGCAAATTAAATGGATGAAGTAGCCTTAATAAATTTATTTAAGTCAATGACACTCGAAGAAAAATTGGGACAGATGTCTCAAACAACAGGTGAGTATTTTGTCGGGGAAAAATTTCCTGATGAGTTGGTAGTGACAGGACCTTCTTTAGAAGAATTAGGATTGGATGCTGAGCAATTATATACGGTGGGTTCAGTTCTTGGAGTGTCAAGCACTCAAGCCATCAATGCGGTTCAAAGGGATTATTTGGAGAAAAGTCGCTTAAAAATTCCGTTGATGTTTATGCACGATGCGATTCATGGGTATCGGACGATTTTCCCGATTCCACTTGCGTTAGCAAGTACTTTTGACAAAGAAATCGTGGAAGAAGTGGGAAAATTAACTGCTCAAGAACTTAGAAGTTCTGGGATTCAAGTTGATTTTTCTCCAATGGTGGATCTGGTTCGTGATGCACGTTGGGGACGTGTGATGGAAAGTTTTGGAGAAGATGCTTATCTTTCTGGGGTGCTTGGAGGTGCGATGATTGAGGGGTATCAAGGAAGTCAGGATGGATGGATTGATTCTAATGGTGTTGTGGCGTGTTTAAAACACTTTGCTGCTTACGGAGCGCCAGATGGAGGACGAGATTATGCGAGTGTAGATATGAGTACAAAAGAATTTTTTGGAGCGTATGCTAAGCCTTATGAACTTGCTTTAGGGGCTGCTCCTAAAATGGTTATGGCCTCTTTTAATTCACTCAATGGCGAACCTGCAACAGCGAGTACTTATTTATTGGACGATGTTTTAAGAAAACGTTTTGGATTCAATGATTTGATTATTTCAGATTGGGGGGCTGTTTCTGAGCTGAAAAATCATGGAGTTGCATTGGATGATGAAGCGGCAGGACGACTTGCTTTAAACGCTGGAATTGAAATCGAGATGGTTTCAAATGCGTTTTTGAAATATGGAGAACATTTTACAAAGCAATCAAAGCTGATGTTAAAAAAGATTGATCACGCAACTTTAAAGATTTTGTATCTGAAAAATGAATTAGGACTTTTTGAGCATCCTTTTGCGGATGAAATGAAAGAAAAATCAGTTGTCAGAGCTGACAGAATGATTGAAAGTGCTAGAAATGCGTCAAAAGCTTCTTGCGTATTATTGAAAAATGATAACGAAATTCTACCAATGTCTGCTATAGAGCCAATTTTGATTGTGGGCCCATTTGCAAAAACAAAAGCACTCCTTGGGAATTGGAATTGCAAGGGACGGCTGGATGAGACAATTTCAGTTGAAGAGGGATTTTCTCACTTGGCAGATCGGGTGTTCGCTTATGAATACTTGGATGAGGTCCCAGAAGCGATTTTAGCAGAAGTTACAAAAGTCATTGTAACGATTGGAGAAGTCTGGGATCGCTCTGGAGAAGGACATTCATCAGCAAATTTAGAGATTCCAAGTGCACAGCAAGCTTTGATTTATGATATCAAAGCTTTGGGGAAAAAAGTAATCGGAATAGGGTTTTCAGGACGTCCGATGGCTTTAGAATCTGTGATTGATGCGTTGGATGGACTACTTTGGAGTTGGTATTTGGGCAATGAAGCAGGAAATGCGATTGCGACGTTGATGCTTGGGTTAGAAAGTCCAACGGGACGTTTGCCGATGAGTTTTCCTCGTGTCACAGGTCAAACCCCGCTTTCCTATAATGAATTACGCTCAGGTCGTCCTGCAAATGAGAGTACTTATAGTAGTCGTTATCAGGATGTAAAAATTGGCGCACTATATCCATTTGGGTACGGGTTGCGCTATGGTACAGTTCAATTGACAAATGTTCAGTGTTCTGATACGGTCATTACTGATCAAAAAGTGGTGGATATCCAGTGCGATATAGAGAATGATAGTGATTATGACACGCAAGAATCTGTTTTGCTATTTATGGAAGATCCAGTAGCAAAACTTGTACGTCCTGTGCGAGAATTGATTGATTTCAAGAAAGTGGTGTTGAAAAAAGGGGAGAAAAAGACACTTTCATTTTCTGTCAGTACTGACAGCCTTTCTTATTACAATAATCAAGGAGAAAAAACACTTGAAAATGGGAAAATTAACTTTTACATCAATGATCTTTCTCATTTGGTGGCAAGTATTGAAGTGAAAAATGAAGAGGAGCACATACAAAAATGAAAAAAAAATTTCCAGAGCATTTTTTGTGGGGTGGGGCAGTTGCTGCGCACCAAATTGAGGGAGGATATGACCAACAAGGACGTGGATTATCTTGCGCAGATGTGATGACTGCAGGAAGTAATGGTGTGGAACGTGAAATAACACATGGAATTGTTGAGGGGAAGTATTATCCTAATCATGAAGCGATTGATTTTTATCATCGTTACAAATCTGATATCAGACTGTTTAAAGAGCTCGGATTAAAAGCTTTTAGAACATCCATTTCTTGGAGTCGTATTTTTCCAAATGGAGATGATCATGAGCCAAATGAAGGTGGACTTCAGTTTTACGATGATTTATTTGATGAATTATTAAAAAATGGGATTGAACCTGTGATTACACTATCCCATTTTGAGATACCTTATCATCTTTATGAAGTATATGGTGGGTTCAGAAATAAGAAGTTGATTGATTTTTTTGTCCGATATGCGCAAGTTGTGATGCATCGCTATAAAGATAAAGTTAAATACTGGATGACATTTAACGAAATCAATAATCAAGCAGATGGACAGTCAGATCTACATGCGTGGACAAATTCAGCAATCCAATTTGAAGAAGGTGAAAATCGTGAAGCCGTCATTTTTCAGGCGGGATTAAATGAATTAATTGCTTCAAGTAAAGTGGTAAAATTGGGTCATGAGATTAATCCTGATTTTCAAATCGGATGTATGATGGCTTATGTACCAGTTTATGCTTACACCTGCCAGCCGACAGATCAAATGGCGTCAATCAAAGTGATGCACCGTCGTTATTTTTATAGTGATGTGCATGCACGTGGGCGAATTCCGCATTATATCTTAAAATATTGGGAAAAAAAGCAGTATCATATTGAGTATAATGCTGAGGAACTTCAAGCTTTGCGTGAAGGTTGTGTGGACTTTATTGGTTTTTCATATTATATGTCTGGCGCGGTAACGACCGTTGATGAGCTTGATGGACACGACATTACTGATTTTCCACATGCTAAAATGAGTCAAAATCCATATATCAAATCCAGTGATTGGGGATGGGCGATTGATCCTGTTGGACTTCGTGTGGTGTTGAATTTGATTTATGAGCGGTATGAAAAACCCTTATTTATTGTTGAAAATGGATTTGGTGCTTATGATCAAAAAATGGCAGATGGTGCAGTTCATGATCGCTATCGCATTGATTATCTCAAACAGCACATTGAGCAAATGCAAAAAGCAATTGATGAGGATGGGGTTGATTTGATGGGATATACACCTTGGGGGATTATAGATTTGGTCAGCTTTGGTTCTGGAGAAATGGAAAAACGATATGGCATGATTTATGTGGACAAAGATAATCAAGGCCATGGTAGCCTTGCACGCAGCAAGAAAGATTCTTTTGAGTGGTATAAAAATCTCATCGCAGAAAATGGGTGGACAAAAGAAGAAGGAATGGAGCATTGATACAGTGGGATACTGTTCAATGTCAATGTAAATTCTAGGAAGAATGATGTGCTTTTCCCGTCAACAAAAGTCGACGTTATTGCAATTTGACCAGTCTGTTTGAGAAATCGTGTGAGCATTTGAATGTTAAGTTTCACGCTGATTAGAAAGTCAAAAAAGATTACAAACATTGAGTTCGCTCTCTCAAAAGTCGAACGCTTATCATAAAAGGAGAAAAATGTATTTAGCATTTGATATTGGTGGCACATTCATCAAATTTGGTGTGGTGGATGACACTGGAACAGTCTTTGAAAAAGGTAAAATGAGAACGCCCCAGACACAAACACCGTTTCTGTCAGCACTGACAGAAAAAGTTGAAGCCCTCAAAACGCACTATGACGTTTGTGGGATCGGAATTTCAGCGCCAGGAACACCAGATCAGTCTGGTGTTATGGTTAATTTTGGCGGTTTAAAAGAAATGTATGGTTTGGCGCTTCAAGAAAAACTGTCAGCGCTGACAGCTCTTCCTGTCAAAGTTGAAAACGACGTCAACGCAGCAGCAATTGCTGAAAAGTGGCTTGGTGCTGGTCAGAACTATTCCAACTATATTGTCATGGCACTTGGGACAGGTGTTGGTGGGGGTATTGTCATTAATGATGCCCTTTATCGAGGGGGACACGGCATTGCTGGCGAATTTGGATGGAACTTAACGAGCGGCATCACACCTGTTGGAGAACTCGAAGAAGTATCACAAAATATGAAATCAGCTGCTGTTTTAGGGTTACTCAACAGCTATAATCAAGCGATGAATTCTATTCATCATGGTGATTTTGAAAAATTGACAGAAGCGCGTGAAGTTGTTGACTTGGTGCAGTCCAATGACCCTATTGCAGCGCTGGTCTTTGATCAATTTTTGACAGACCTTTGTGTGAATCTTATGAATTTGACCGCAAGTTTTGATCCTGAAGTAATTCTGATTGGTGGCGGTATTTCTGCCAATGATTACTTTATGGAGCGCTTAGAAAAAAAGTGGTTTGAATTGATTGACCGCCATTTTGCACTCCATCGAATTAAAAATCAAGGCTTACTTACTAAGATTGAGCGCTGTGCCCTTAAAAACGACGCTGGAATGCTCGGTGCAGCTTATGCCATCAAATCAGCACTCAAAAACTAAATTTTCCAATCTGTCAGTACTGACAGATTTTTTATTCGCTAAAAAGTGTTATAATAAAATCATCATGAAACTCACAATAAAAGAAATTGCACACGTCATCCATGCAAAAAATGATTTGTCAGCACTGACAGATCAAACCATCCAACACATTGAATTTGATAGTCGCTTGATCAGCTCAGGAGATCTTTTTCTCCCACTCAAAGGAGCAAGAGACGGACATGATTTTATTGAAACAGCTTTTCAAAATGGCGCAATTATTACGTTTTCGGAAAAAAAAGTTCCCTACCCTCATTTATTGGTAGAAGATAATCTTTTAGCATTTCAAACGCTCGCAAAATATTATCTCGCAAAACTAGCACCCACAGTCATCGCAGTTACTGGATCAAATGGAAAAACAACAACGAAAGACATGATAGCTAGCGTTTTGAGTGAAAAGTTTTCTACCTACAAAACGCAGGGCAATCACAATAACGAGATTGGTCTACCCTATACGATTCTCCACATGCCAGATGCCACACAAAAGCTCGTCTTAGAGATGGGAATGGATCATCCAGGTGACATTGATTTTCTCTCACGTCTTGCGAGCCCCGATTTAGCAGTGATTACACTGATTGGTGAAGCTCATCTGGAATTTATGGGGAGCCGAAAAAACATTGCCAAAGGAAAAATGGGGATTCAAGCAGGCTTAGGCATTGAAAATGAACTGATTGCTCCAGCAGATCCAATCATCAACGCATTTATTTATGACAATCAAAACATCACTCGATTTGGCAGTGGCGAAAAACTTTCACTCACAAAACTGGTCGAACATAAAGAAAAGCTAAGTTTTAACACAAATTTTTTAGAAGAAACAATCACAATCCCGATCCCAGGAAAGTATAATGCAACAAATGCGATGCTTGCAGCCTACGTCGGACTCAAAATGGGATTAAGTGAAAAAGAAATTAAAAAAGGATTAGCAACCGTTCAATTAACGAAAAATCGTACAGAGTGGAAAAAAGCAGCAAATGGCGCAGATATCTTATCAGATGTCTATAATGCCAATCCTACCGCAACACGTCTCATTTTAGAGACCTTTCAAACCATTTCTCCCAATAAAAATGGGAAAAAACGTGTTGTTCTTGCAGATATGCTTGAACTTGGACAATCCTCTGCTGAACTTCACGCCCACCTGCTTGACCACTTAGATTTTGAGTGTTTAGAAAAAGTGTATCTTTATGGCCCTTTGATGAAAAACCTCTATACCGCTGCTCATGGAAATCCCGCAGTTGTCTATTTTGAAACGCGAGATGACCTCACACAAGCCATAAAATCAGACCTTCAACCTAATGATCAGATTTTATTTAAAGGCTCAAACGGCATGAAACTCTTCAAAGTGGTTGAAACCATCGAAAAAAATTCCCCTTCATCTCATGTCTCCTAAAAAAGATTCAGTTTCATTGAAACTGAATCTTTTTTGTTTCGCTTTACTTGACAATAATAATGATTAGATGTAAAATACAGAACATATAAAATGTTTTGAAATTATTCAGTAAATTTTATTTTTTTATAAAAAGGAGCACAATCATTTGGAAAAATTAAAAATAGTAAGTCTCTCAGCACTCTCTCTTCTTGCAATCGCAACTTTAGCTGCATGTGGAAATAACAAAGCATCAGAAAAAAATATCACGTTCTCCATCCCAACAGATGTTGCAACGCTTGATCCAACGATCGTCACAGACCAATATTCCTATAACGTCATTGGAAATGTTGAAGAAGGGGCTACACGTGTGGATAAAAATGGTGATGCTGCACTAGCCTTAGCCAAATCCATTACCTCCTCAAGTGATGGATTGACTTATACCATCACATTAAAACCTAATCTCAAATGGTCAAATGGAGATCCATTGACGGCACAGGACTTCGCATATGCTTGGCGACGGGCAGTAGATCCAAAAGTTGGATCAGAATATGCTTATTTAATGGGAGCAATTGAAAATGCAAACGATATTTCAGCAGGAAAATTAGACCAATCAAAGCTTGGGGTCGAAGTGAAAAGCGATACACAATTGACTGTAAAACTCTCCTCTCCCACACCATACTTCAAGTTCCTCCTCTCAGAGCCTGTCTATTATCCACTCGATGAAAAAGTCGTAGAGAAATACGGAAAATCTTTTGGAACAACCTCTGATAAGATGGTTTATAACGGTCCATATATGTTCAAAGCATCAAAAGGATGGACAGGAACAAACAAAAGTTTTACCATCTATGCGAATAAAAATTATTGGGATAAATCAAAAGTGAAATCCAAAGCCATTGATTTTCAAGTGATTGCTAATGCAAATACAGGAGCACAACTTTACAAACAAAAGAAATTAGATTTTACTTTACTTCCCACTACAGATCTCATCACCGCAAACAAAGAGGCTAAAGGATTTACAGTATTTAAGCAAGCACGGACAGATTATGTTGAATATAATCAATCCAATAAAGGGGCGACAAGTGCAGAAGCTCAAAAAGCACTAGCCAACGAAAAAATCCGTGAAGCACTTAATTTAGCAACAAATCGCGCTGCAATCATTGAAAATGCACTACCGTATTCAACCGTTGCCACAAGCTTTACACCAGTAAAATTAAGCAAAACAAAAACAGGCGAAGATTTTTCAAAATATGCTCAACAAGGCTATAAATATGATGTCACAGCAGCTAAAAAACTCTGGCAAGAAGGACTTAAAGAAGTAGGATTGACTCAGCTCACCTTAAGCTTTGAAGCCGCATCAGATCTCGCACCATCAGCAGCGACCGCAAATTATCTCCAAACATCGTATGAAAAAAATCTCCCAGGACTTAAAATCAACCTGAAGCTTGTTCCATTCCAACAACGCTTACAAGATCAGCAAAATCAAGCATTTGACATGATTTTATCAGGCTGGGGCGGAGATTATGCGGAGCCTTCAACATTTTTACAACTTTTTGTAACAGGACAATCCTATAATTCGGGGAAGTTTTCTAGTGCAGATTATGATGCTGCCTATAAAGCAGCTTCCACTGTCCCTGATGTTTTGGATCAATCTAAAACAGATCAAGATTATAAAAAAGCAGAAACTGTTTTATTTGAACACTCCTATATCAATCCGATTGATTTCCAAGCAAGTCCAGCACTTCTTAACCCAGATGTGAAAGGATTTCAATTCCATTCTACTGGATTAACCTATGATTTAAAAGAAGCATATCTAAAATAAAAAAGAAACAGCACATGAATATTACAAAAATGCGCTGTTTTTTAATATAAATAATAAATTCATTATTCTTGACAAAACCATGCAAATCTGATAAAATTTCAAGCATAGTAAATTTTCAGAAAATATAAAAAATATATGAAGATTAGTACAAATACTCACTTGATTGAAATAAAATAATAATTTTTCTGTAAAAGAGAGAGAGAAAATCTTTCGCTTTACATTTCAGGTTATTTTAAGTATAATACCAATATAATTAATTTTCTGACAATTACAATGACATAATTTTACAGAAAAAATATGAAAGAGGGAAATTTCATGAAAACTTGGAAAAAAGTAGGTCTAGGAACGATGACTTTGGCTTCTGTTGCTATCCTTGCAGCTTGTGGCGGAGCGTCATCTAAATCCGACGCTGGACGTGCTCCTCAGTTGGCCATTCCAACAGATATCTCAACACTTGACTCAACGATGGCGACAGATACCTATTCAAACATCTTTATCGGGAATACCGAAGAAGGTGCTACACGTGTCGCATCAGATGGTAAAGCAGAGCCTGCTTTGGCTAAAAGTGTAGAGGAATCAAGCGACGGATTGACTTACACAATTACACTTCGCTCAGGCCTTAAATGGTCAAACGGAGATCCTTTGACAGCAAAAGATTTTGTGTATTCATGGCAGCGTGCGGTAGATCCTAAACAAGCGTCACAATATGCTTATTTGTTAGCAAATATCAAAGGTGCCAATGATATCATGAATGGCAAAGCAGATAAGAGCACATTAGGTATTGAAAAGGTTTCTGATACCGTATTTAAAGTAACATTAACACAACCAACGCCTTACTTTAAATTCTTACTTGCTCAATCCGTGTATTTCCCATTGAATCAAAGCTTTGTTGAAAAATATGGTAAAGATTATGGAACATCATCTTCTAAAACACTCTACTCTGGACCATTTGTTTTCAAAGATAAAGGGTGGACAGGAACAAATGAATCCTTCAAACTTGTCAAAAATGATCACTATTACGACAAAAAGAATGTGAAATCAAGCGAAATTGATTATCAAGTAATCAAGAAACCTGAAACTGCGGTTCAATTATTTAAACAAGGAAAACTTGACCAAGCCGCTCTTGGAACACCAGATTTGTACAATGCCAATAAGGGCTACACAAAGAATGCAAAACTTGTCAATCTCAAAGAAGCAACGACAGATTATATTCAATATAACCAAACAGGATCAGGAACATCTAATCCAGCTGCTGCTAAAGCATTGAAGAATAAAAATATCCGGACTGCGCTTAATCTTGCAATAGACCGCGCAACAATCGTTGCTCAAACAACTGCAGGCTCTAAACCAGCAACAGGATTGACTCCAGCAGGAATGGCACAAACTTCAGACGGTAAAGATTTTGCCACTTACGCCGCTCAACCTTACACTTATGATGTGAAAAAAGCAAAAGAATATTGGACTAAAGGGTTGAGTGAGATTGGTGAAACAAAACTTAATCTTTCTTACGAAACAGATGCGGATTCTACAACAGCAAAACAAATGGCAGATTTCCTTCAAACATCTCTTCAAAAAGCACTTCCAGGTTTGACCATCACAGAAAAAATCGTTCCATTCCAACAACGAATCAAAGATTCACACAATCATCAATTTGATATTGTGAACTCACTTTGGGGTGGAGATTACGCTGAACCATCAACCTTCTTGCAACTCTTCACTGCAGACTCTGGTAACAATGATGGTGGAGTTTCAAACGCAACCTATGAAGCAGCAATGAAAAAAGCAACGACACTTCCAGACGTAACGAATGATGAAGCGCGCGATGCAGATTACAAAGCAGCTGAAAAAGCACTTTACGATGAATCAAGCATCAACCCTGTCTTCTTCCGCACTACACCAGCACTTCGCAATCCAAATATGGTCGGTTTAGCATTCCATGGAACAGGTCTCTCATATGATCTTAAGGATGTCTATATCAAGTAATGCGTTGAATTAGAGTAAATGAAAAAGTAAGGGCCGTTTGGCACCTACTTTTTCGTGTTTATATAAGAAAGAATAAATTATGCTAGCTAAATACATTTTTAAGCGCATCTTGTTGATGGTGCTTACCTTATTCCTTGTCATTACTGCAACATTCTTTTTGATGCAGGTAATGCCTGGAACGCCATTCCATAATCCAAAGTTATCCCCCCAACAACTTCAAACCTTGATGGCTGCTTATGGTTTAGATAAACCTTTGTGGTATCAATATCTGATTTATCTGGGTCATGCGTTCACAGGTAATTTTGGTACATCATTTACTTACACCAATCAACCCGTAAGTATGATGATTGCACAACGGCTCCCTGTTTCAGCACAGTTGGGGATTCAAGCGATGATCATTGCAGTATTTTTCGGAACCATCTTCGGCGTCCTTTCTGCCCGTTATAGAAACACTTGGATTGATGGTGTTTTGAGTGTAATCTCAACGTTTGCTTTTTCAGTGCCATCGTTTGTTGTGGGAACACTACTTCTATTGGTTTTAGGTTATACACTACAAGTGTTGCCTGTCACAGGATGGAATGGGATGTTTGCTGGCACATCAGTCATGCCATCAATCGCTCTTTCACTAGCATCAATGGCACAAGTCACAGCATTTGTTCGTTCTGAAATGATTGAATCTTTGAGTTCAGACTATATTCTTTTGGCCCGTGCAAAAGGACTTTCAGATCGTGAGGTGCTTTGGAGACACGCCCTTCGTAATTCACTTATTCCGATGTTGACTCTGATTGGTCCAATGACTGCAGGGCTTTTGACAGGTTCTGTCTTGATTGAAACAATCTTTAGTATTCCTGGAATTGGACAACAATTTGTAAATTCAATTCCTTCAAAAGATTTCCCTGTCATCATGGGAACTACAATCGTGTATGCTTTAATGCTGATGATCATGATCTTGATTACAGATATCATTACTGCGTTTGTTGATCCACGTGTAAGATTAGACTAGAGGGAGCGAAACTATGGAAAATGTAAATAATAAATTCATTCTCGTTGGAACGAAAGATTCTCATGAGATGGAATTGATTTCAAAACCAGCTCTTACTTTCTGGCAAGATGCTTGGCGTCGATTTAAAAAGAATAAAATTGCTGTTGTAGCAATGGTTGTAGTTTTTGCCACTTTGATTTTTTCTTTGATTTCAATTGTAGCTGTACCACAAAGTGCTGCCAATAATTTTAATCCAAATAAAGTACAAGTTTATAAAAACTTACCTCCAAAATTGGGGAATTTAAACATTCCTGGATGGAACGGAGAATTCACAACGCCAGGAAATAGCGTGGCATCAAATGTTTATGAGGATCAAAAAGTTCCAGCTGGAAAATCTTATGTGCTTGGAACAGATAATCTTGGGCGTTCACTTGCGAAACGTACTATTGTTGGGCTTCGGATTTCTCTTTTGATTGCGTTTGCTGCAATTCTATTTGATATTTTTATTGGAATTACTTATGGATTGATTTCAGGATGGGTTGGTGGAAAAGTCGATAATGTCATGCAACGGATTATCGAAATCATCTCATCAATTCCTTATCTTGTTATTGTAACGATGCTTGGAATGCTATTTGGTCAAGGCGTGACGTCAATTATTTTGGCGATCGGAATGTTCATTTGGACGGGAATTGCGCGTCAAGTTCGTAATTTGACTTTGAGTTGGAAAGAACGCGAGTTCATTTTGGCTTCTCGGACTTTGGGAGAATCTACTTTCCGGATCATGATTCGTCATTTGCTTCCAAATATGCTGGGCGTCATTATTGTTCAGATCATGTTTGATATTCCTTCTGTTATTTTTGCTGAAGCAACGTTGTCAGCGATTAATCTTGGGGTGAAACCTCCTACGTCTTCACTTGGTTCTTTGATTTCTGATGGGATTGGGAGTTTACAATTTTATCCCTTCCAATTAGCAGTACCTGCTGCAGTATTGTGTCTCTTGTCACTTTCATTCTTCTTGTTTGGTTATGGCTTGCGTGACGCATTTGACCCTAAATCTAGCGAGGATTAATCATGTCTGAAAAAATATTAGAAGTAAAAAATTTACACGTCAATTTTAAAACTTACGCAGGTAAAGTAAAAGCCATTCGTAATGTCAATTTTGATCTTGAGAAGGGTCAAACGTTAGCGATTGTTGGAGAATCGGGTTCTGGTAAATCTGTGACAACTAAAACGTTGATGGGATTAAATGCACAGAATGCAGAAATTCCTGAAGGAGAGCTGCTCTATAAGGGAAAAGATCTTTTGAAATTGTCTGAAGTAGAGTGGCAAAAACTACGTGGCAATGAAATTTCAATGATTTTCCAAGATCCAATGACCTCTCTTGATCCAACCATGAAAATCGGGAAACAAATTGCAGAACCTTTGATTAAACATAAAGGAATGAGTAAAAAAGAGGCACTGGCACGTGCTTTGGATTTGATGAAACAAGTCGGAATTCCTGCAGCACAAGAACATATCAATGATTATCCTCATCAATGGTCAGGTGGAATGCGCCAAAGAGCGGTCATTGCGATTGCGCTTGCTGGAGATCCTGAGATTTTGATTGCAGATGAGCCGACGACAGCGCTTGATGTTACGATTCAAGCACAAATCATGCACATGATGGCGGAACTTCAAGAACGGATTTCATCATCAATTATTTTTATCACGCATGATTTGGGTGTTGTTGCTGGTTTTGCCCATAAAGTAGCGGTCATGTATGCTGGGGAAATTGTAGAATATGGGACGGTTGAGGAGATCTTTTATAATCCACAACATCCATATACTTGGGGCTTGTTGGATTCAATGCCAACGGTTGACTCTACAGTGGATCGTTTGGTTTCTATTCCAGGAACACCTCCTGATTTATTGAATCCGCCTAAAGGAGATGCTTTTGCAGCTCGGAATAAGTATGCGCTTGATATTGATTTTGAAGAAGAACCTCCTTTCTTTGAAGTTTCTCCTACACATTTTGCAAAAACGTGGTTGTTAGATCCTCGTGCGCCAAAAGTCGAACCTTCTGAAAAAATTAAAGCACGTTGGGCACGCTGGGCTGAAATGTCTGGTGTTACAAACGCGAAAGGAGATGCAAAATAATGGTTGAAAATGGGAAAAAACTGGTTGAATTGAAAAACCTGAATTTGGTTTTCAACAAAGGCAAGCGCAATGCCAATAAGGCCATCAATAATGTTTCTTTTGATATTTATGAGGGGGAAACTTTTGGACTTGTTGGAGAATCTGGTTCTGGTAAAACGACGATTGGTCGTGCCATTTTAAAATTATATGATAAAGATATTGAATCTGGGGAAATTTTATTCAATGGATCAGATGTTCGGAAGTTAAAAGGTGAGAATCTGAAACATTTCCGCTCAGAAGCACAAATGATATTTCAAGATCCTCAAGCTTCACTTAATGGTCGGATGCGGGTTAAAGATGTTGTTGCTGAAGGAATTGATGTTAATCATTTGGCAAAAGATGCGCAAGATCGGACTGCTCAAGTCGAGAATCTCCTTCAATTGGTTGGATTGAATCATGATCATTTGACGCGCTATCCTCATGAATTCTCAGGTGGACAACGTCAAAGAATTGGTATCGCTCGTGCTTTAGCTGTGAAACCTAAATTTATTGTTGCTGATGAACCTATCTCAGCACTCGATGTTTCGATTCAAGCACAAGTGGTCAATTTATTAAAGGATATTCAGGCGCAAAATGGGTTGACTTATTTGTTTATTGCACATGATTTGTCTATGGTTAAGTATATTTCTGATCGCATTGGTGTGATGCATTGGGGAAAAATTTTGGAAATTGGAACATCGGATGATGTGTACAATCATCCGATTCACCCTTATACGAAATCTTTGCTAAGCTCAATTCCTTCTCCAGATCCGATTTCAGAGCGCGAACGTACGCCTATCGTGTATGATCCAACGGATGAAACGGATGGTCAAGAACGTGAGATGCGTGAAATTACTCCTGGTCATTTTGTTTTCTCAACAGAAGCAGAAGCGAATGTTTATCGTCAGCACTTAAAGTAAGAAATAATAGAAGTTAAAAAGTTGTCAGTACTGACAGCTTTTTTTGGGGAGAAAAAAGATAAAATGCGACATTTTAGGTTTCAGTTAAGTTTTCTGACTTATAATTTAAAAATCCGTTTGTAAGAAAGGAAACCTTCGATGATTAAAAATATATTATTAAAAGAGGCGATTCAAGCGTTGCATGAAGCTGAAGATGGAGAAGCACGTGGACGCGTTTTACGTGACTTTGCACAAGAATTGCATCAATCGGATTATGAACAATTAGTTTCTATTGCACTTTACGATTAAAATACGATAGGACAGGGATTTAAGCATAAATGGGCTGAATTTTGGTCCATTTTTTGGTATAATAGAATGCGCACAAATAAAAAGTGTCAAAAAACTGATGATGAGCGTTAAACCCATGTGATAAAAGTAGAATGAAAAGTGATTTGGGCTCGGGATTCTGAGCTTGTTTTTAGAAAATTGATTAATTTTAATGAGAAGAGATGAGAATGAATAGAGAAGAAGAAATAAAAAAACGGCGGACCTTTGCAATCATTAGTCACCCAGATGCTGGTAAAACGACGATTACAGAACAATTATTAAAATTTGGTGGAGCGATTCGCGAAGCGGGGACGGTTAAAGCGCGTAAAACGGGGAATTTTGCGAAATCAGATTGGATGGATATTGAAAAAGAACGTGGAATTTCTGTGACATCGTCTGTGATGCAGTTTGATTATGCTGGAAAACGGGTCAATATTTTAGATACACCAGGACATGAGGATTTTTCTGAGGATACGTATCGAACTTTGATGGCGGTTGATGCTGCGGTGATGGTTATTGACAGTGCAAAAGGGATTGAAGCACAGACGAAAAAACTCTTTCAAGTTGTGAAGCATCGCGGGATTCCTGTTTTTACATTCATCAATAAATTGGATCGAGATGGCCGTGAGCCACTTGATTTACTCTCAGAACTTGAGGAAGTGTTGGGAATTGAGAGTGTTCCGATGAATTGGCCGATTGGGATGGGAAAAAATTTCCAAGGTTTGTATGATTTTACAAATGATCGTGTTGAAGTGTATCAACCCGCTGATGGCGAGCGATTTGTAGCATTGTCAGTACTGACAAAAGGAGAGCACCCACTTGCAAGTAACCCATTTTATGAACAGGCTGTCGAAGATGCGGAGTTATTGGCGGATGCGGGAAATCCATTTGATGAAGCGCGCGTGATTGCAGGAAAATTGACCCCCGTCTTTTTTGGGTCAGCGCTGACAAGTTTTGGCGTCCAAACATTTTTGGAATCATTTCTTGATTATGCTCCAGAACCACATTCGCATCAGACGGTGGACGGCGAAGCAATTGAGCCGCTTGAAACAGATTTTTCTGGATTTGTTTTTAAAATTCAGGCAAATATGGATCCACGACACCGCGATCGCATTGCTTTTGTGCGCATTGTGTCGGGTGAATTTGAGCGCGGCATGGGGGTTCAACTTGTGCGGACTGGAAAACAGGTCAAACTTGCTAATGTGACACAATTTATGGCAGATACGCGTGAAAATGTTCAAAATGCAGTGGCTGGAGATATTATCGGTGTTTATGATACAGGAACTTACCAGGTGGGAGATACAATGACCACAGGAAAGTTGAAAAAAGCGTTTGAACCCTTGCCTACATTTACGCCAGAGTTGTTCATGCGCGTGCAGGCAAAAAATGTCATGAAGCAAAAATCATTCCACAAAGGCATTGAGCAGCTGGTTCAAGAAGGTGCCATCCAGCTCTATACTAACTATACAACAGGCGATATCATGCTTGGTGCGGTAGGGCAGTTGCAATTTGAGGTGTTCAAAGACCGCATGGAGCGAGAATATCATTCAGATATTGTGATGACGCCAATGGGAAAAAAATCCGTCCGTTGGATTAATCCAGAACAGCTCGATGAAAAAATGTCCAGTTCACGAAATATTTTAGCTCGCGATCGTTTTGATCATCCCTTATTCTTGTTTGAAAATGATTTTGCCTTACGGTGGTTCAAAGATAAGTATCCAGAGGTCGTTTTAAAAGAAGAATTTTCAGTTTAAAAGATGAAAACAAGTTCTGTCAGTACTGACAGAACTTTTAATGTGCTTTAAAATAAAAAATGAAAAATTTTCAAGGAAATAAACACTATAAGTTAAAAAATTGTGGTATAATAGAAAAGTTACGTCAGGCGCTAAAAAATCTCGCCTGTAAGGAAGTTTCGTACTTCTGTAATAAATGAATTGTCGGAAGACAAAATAGAAAACTTATAGGTAAAAATTTGAAATTTAGCGACCTCGGCCTCTCAGAAGGCATCGTCAAAACACTCACTGATATTGGTTATGAAGAACCAACTCCCATCCAAGAACAAACGATTAAATTGACTTTGGCGGGAAAAGATGTGATTGGACAAGCGCAGACAGGGACTGGTAAAACAGCTGCTTTTGGTCTGCCTACGATTGAAAAAATTGATGCGCAAAATCCTAATGTGCAAGCATTGGTAATCGCGCCAACACGTGAACTTGCGGTTCAAGGACAAGAAGAACTTTTTCGTTTTGCAAAATCAAAAGCATTGAAAGTTCGGACAGTTTTTGGTGGTGCAAGCATCGAAAAACAAATCAAAGCACTCAAATCAGGAGCCCACATTGTAGTAGGAACACCTGGAAGATTATGTGATTTGATCAAAAGAAAAGCACTGAAAATTGATCATATCCAAACATTGATTTTGGATGAAGCAGATGAAATGTTAAACATGGGATTTTTGGAAGATATTGAATTTATCTTATCTAATACGCCAACAGATCGTCAAACATTGCTTTTTTCTGCGACAATGCCTGAACCCATCAAAAAAATTGGGGTCAAGTTTATGCATGATCCAACGCACATCAAGATTGCTTCAAAAGAGATGACCGCAGATAATATTGATCAATATTACATCAAAGCAAAAGAATTTGAAAAATTTGATCTTTTGACGCGTCTTTTGGATGTGGAACGTCCTGAACTTGCGATTGTTTTTGGTCGGACAAAACGTCGTGTGGATGAACTCATTCGTGGTCTGAAATTGCGTGGGTATCGTGCTGAAGGAATGCACGGAGATTTGGATCAAAATAAACGTTTGGCTGTTTTGCGTGATTTTAAAGCAGGTCATATTGATGTCTTGGTAGCGACAGACGTTGCTGCGCGTGGACTTGATGTGTCAGGTGTCACACACGTATATAATTATGATATTACACAAGATCAAGAAAGTTATGTTCACCGGATTGGCCGGACAGGACGTGCTGGAAAATCAGGACGTTCAACGACATTTGTTTCATATAATGAAATGGGTTATTTGCGTGCGATTGAAAAATTGACGAAAAAACCGATGAAAGGCATTAAACCACCAACAAAAGAAGAAGCATATAAAGCTTCGCTTGGTGTGGCAATGGATGAAGTCATTCGAGATTTGGATATTGCAAAAGATCCAGATAAAGAAGCAAAATTACATAAATTTGATAAGCAAGCTGAGAAATTGCTTGAACAATTTGATGCGAAAGCTTTAGTGGATTTGTTGTTACAAAGTCGCGTGAAAGATCCAGATAATCAAGAAGAAGTCAAAATCTCAGTAGAACGTCCATTGCCATTTAATGGTGAGGATGGCCGCAGTAAAAAACCGCGTGCTGGACATCGCAATCGAGATAAGAAAGATCGGAAATGGCGTGATCGCGAAGGGGATAATCGTGGCGGTTATCGTGGTAATCGTGAGCGCAAAGAAAATGGCGATCGTAAGCCATGGGAACGCGATCGTGATAAAAATCGCACTGGTTACAAAGGAAAACGTGATGAGCGTAAATTTGATCAAAAATCAGATAATAAAAAGCCACGTAAATCAACAGGAACTGAAAAATCTGCTGGTTTTGTGATGCGTAATCGTGGGGATAAATAATTCAGTGTAAAATGAATTGGGAAAATTCTGTCAGTACTGACAGAATTTTTTTGTATTCCATGGGCGAAATCTTGCTAAAATTTCTGATTTAGGTTAAAATAGGGACATGAAGATTTTAATCACTGCAGGGGGAACGACAGAGCCGATTGATACGGTGCGTGGGATTACCAATTTTGCGACAGGAAAGCTTGGAAAAATAACTGCTGAGCATTTTTTAGAGGCTGGCGATGACGTGATTTTTTTTGCGGGTCAAACCGCGCTGATTCCAAAACCTCATAAGAGATTGACGATTTTTCGGATCTCAGACACTCAAATGCTTTATCAAATGATGGAAACGTGGGTTCCCAAAGTTGATGCAGTCATTCACAGTATGGCGGTTTCTGATTATCGCCCCGTTTATATGACAGGAATTGATCACTTTCCACAGTCGCTTGATTTAAAAACTTTACTTGAGTATCGTCCTGAAAAGAAAGAAAATAAAATCTCTTCAAAAGCTCCATATCAGGTGATGTTGCTTGAAAAAACGCCAAAGATCATTTCACAAGTGAAAAAATGGCATCCCAAAGTGATTTTAGTTGGGTTCAAATTGTTGTCAGGTGTGAGTCAAGCGCATCTCATTGACATTGCACAGCAAAAAGGACGTGAGAGTCGTGCTGATTTTATTGTGGCCAATGATTTGACTCAGGTCACTAAAGAAAAGCATCGCGCACTGATCCTTGATCACAAACAAAACATCGTCGCGCAATTGGAGACAAAAGACGCGATTGCAAAAGAAATTGTAAGAAAGACGCACGAGAAAAGCCATGAGTAACATTACACTCGCAGTGACAGGAAGTATTGCTGCTTATAAAGCAGCGGATTTGCTGTCAGTACTGACAAAACAAAACCATCAAGTTACTGTTGTGATGACAAAAGCCGCCACGCAGTTTATCACTCCTTTGACCTTACAAGTGTTGTCAAAACACAAGGTTCACGTGGATATTATGGATGAAGCGCGTCCTGAGGTCGTCAATCATATTGATTTAGCGAAAAAGACGGAGATTTTCGTTGTCGCTCCTGCTACGGCAAACACAATTGCTCATTTGGCACACGGTGAAGCAGGAGATCTTGTTTGCGCGATTGCACTTGCGCTACCGCCTCACGTCGCAAAATTTGTTGCCCCTGCAATGAACACACAGATGTACGCACATCCACTCACAACACTCAATCTTAAAACGCTAGAAAATATTGGTTTTGAGATTATTGCTCCCAAAAAAGCGCTGCTGGCGTGTGGTGATTATGGTGAGGGCGCGTTGCGTGATCCGCAAGACATTGCCCAAATTATCCATCAAAAATCAAAAGAGATGAGTATTTAAAAAATGAAAAAATCAAAAGCTTCCGATATTGCAATTTTAGGGATT
Source organism: Lactococcus hircilactis (assembly GCF_009601015.1). GTDB lineage: Bacteria > Bacillota > Bacilli > Lactobacillales > Streptococcaceae > Lactococcus > Lactococcus hircilactis. Next base: position 130,313 of record NZ_WITJ01000002.1, on the reverse strand, counting down.
TTTATCGCAGTTATGATTGTGGTTCAAATCCTAAGTCAAATCATTTATAGTGTTTGGCCGTTGCCGATTGTTCCGACGTTATTACATATTCCGGTCATCATCGGTTCTATCACTTTAGGGGCACGAAAAGGGGCGTTTTTAGGCTTTGTAATGGGTGCGATTAGTATGATAAATGCTACGATCGTGACGCTTCCATCCAGTTTTATGTTCAGCCCACTTCAGCCAAATCCAGTCACACATCACGGATCGTTGGCCGCGCTGATTGTCGCGTTTTTACCACGGATTTTGATTGGAATTTTCCCATATTTTGTCTATAAAGCACTAAGTAATCGTTTTGGAGCTGGACTTGCCGCGTTTGTGGGGACGGCGACGAACACGGTACTTGTTTTGAGTCTCATTTTCATTTTCTTTAGGAGTGTCACAAAAATGACATTTGGTGCCTTGTTAAGTGCCATCATCACAGGGAATTCTATTGCTGAGGTAGTGATCGCTGTGATTTTGACTACAGCGATTGTTCCAGTCCTCCAAAAATCACGACGGTTTTAAATGTTGTCAGTACTGACAACATTTTTTTAATCGCAATGAAAAAGAAGTGCCGTATATAATAGAAAAGAAGCGTTTAAATTTGTGATTTTGTGGTATAATGAACCTATGACAAAAGCAAATTTTAAATCCGGTTTTGTGGCGATTTTGGGTCGTCCAAATGTTGGGAAATCAACGTTTATGAATCATGTTATGGGGCAAAAAATTGCCATCATGTCTGATAAACCTCAAACAACACGAAATAAAATCCAAGGCATTTACACGACTGAAAACGAGCAGATTATTTTCATTGACACCCCAGGCATTCACAAACCCCATAATGCGTTGGGTGATTTTATGGTACAATCGGCTTATTCAACTTTGCGCGAAGCAGACGCAGTGCTGTTTATGGTGGCGTGTGATGAACCACGCTCAACGGGTGAAAACATGATCATTGAGCGCTTAAAAACAGCAGAAGTTCCAGTGATTTTAGTTGTCAATAAAATTGATAAAATTCATCCTGACCGACTTTTTGAAATCATCACAGATTATACGAGTCAAATGGAATTTTCAGAAGTGGTGCCGATTTCTGCACTCGCTGGAAATAACACGTCAACGCTACTTGAGACCTTATCTGAAAAGCTATCTCCTGGGCCGCAGTACTTTCCAGAAGATCAAATTACAGATCATCCAGAGCGCTTTTTAGTGTCTGAAATGATTCGTGAGAAAATTTTACTTTTGACCCGAGAAGAAGTGCCTCATTCAATTACTGTCATTACTGACAAAATGGAACGTGAGAAAGAAACAGGAAAAATCCATATCATGGCGACGATTATCGTAGAGCGTAAGAGCCAAAAAGGGATTATTCTTGGAAAAGGTGGCGACATGATTCGAAAGATCGGAAAATTAGCGCGACGTGACATTGAGCTGATGCTTGGGGATAAAGTGTATCTTGAAACATGGGTCAAAGTGAAAGCCGATTGGCGCAACCGAAAGATGGATCTCGCTGATTTTGGATATAAAAAGGAAGATTACATGTAAAAAAAATCGACACGCGTGTCGATTTTTTTAATTTGAAGATAGGACTGAGCACAGGTGAAAACCAAAGCAACGTTATTCGCTTGATTTTTATTTTGATTTTATCACGAAATGGCGGCTGTCAGTACTGACAAAAAAACTTTTTCCAAAATTGACAGAATTTTTTTGTTAAATAGATGTAATTCATAATCTTTTGTGCTATAATATGAAAATTAAAACAATTTTGAAGAAGGTTAAGATTAATGTGTGGATTTTTATTTATGGGATCAGCCGATGGTGCTGACCAAGAAATTATTGAAAGCTTAGATCAGATTCAACATCGTGGACCAGACGATCGCCAGATTGTTCGTGATGCACTCGGAAATGATTTTTGTTTCCAACGCTTATCAATCATGGATTTATCTGTTTTAGGCCGTCAGCCGTTTGAGCTTTCTGGCCGTCGTTTGATGTGTAATGGCGAAGTTTATAATTTTGCACAACTCCGAAAATTCCTTGAAACGCAAGGCTATCATTTTACTGGAAATTCAGATTGTGAAGTTTTGCTTCCACTTTTTGAAACTCAAGGCATAGAAAATATGGTCAAAATGCTTGATGCAGAGTTCGCATTGATTTTAGTTGATGAAACAACTGGTGACGTGTATGCGGCTAGAGACCCGTTTGGCATTCGTCCACTTTTTTATGGCTTTGCCAAAAAGACAGGAAAAATCTGTTTTGCATCTGAAGCAAAAGCATTGATCAAAACGTGTGATCAAGTGACACCATTCCCACCAGGAAATTACTATGCACATGGCGAATTCCACGTTTATCATGACATTTCAAAAGTAGATCTGATGATTGAAGAACCACTCGCAGAAATTTCAGGACACATCCGCAGAAAATTAGAACGTGCTGTAAAAAAACGACTTCACGCTGATGCACCAATGGGATATCTCCTTTCCGGAGGACTTGACAGTTCTTTGGTCTGTGCGATTGCGGCACGTGAATTAGAACAACCCATCAAAACATTTGCCATTGGTATGGAGACTGATCCGATTGATCTCAAGTATGCCAAAGAAGTAGCAGATTTCCTCAAAACAGACCACACAGAAGTCATCATGACCAAAAGCGATGTGCTTGACAATCTGCGCGAGGTGATCTACCACCTTGAAACATGGGATATTACGACGATTCGTGCATCAATCGGAATGTACATGATTTGCAAGTACATTCATGAAAATACATCACTGAAAGTCCTAATGACGGGAGAAGTTTCCGACGAAATGTTCGGCTATAAGTACACAGATTTTGCACCAAATGCCGCAGAATTTCAAGCTGAAGCAGCAAAACGTGTGCGTGAACTTTACATGTATGATGTGCTTCGGGCCGATCGTTGTCTTGCAGCACATTCACTTGAAGCACGTGTTCCATTTGCCGATTTGGATTTTGCAAAATACGTCATGGCAATCAATCCACAAAGAAAACTCAATACTTACCATAAAGGAAAATACCTCCTTCGTCATGCTTTTGAAGGGACAGAACTCTTACCCGATGAGATTTTATTCCGCGAAAAAGCAGCATTTTCAGACGCAGTAGGACATTCCATGGTAGATTATTTAAAAGCGTACGCAGAATCACTTTATACCGACGAAGCATTAGCTCATGCCGCTAAAAAGTATCCAACGCACACGCCATTTACCAAAGAATCACTCCTATATCGCGATATTTTTGAATCATTTTATCCTGGATATGACGGCTGGATTAAAGATTTCTGGATGCCAAATAAAGCTTGGGTCGGAGAAGAAATCAATGATCCATCCGCACGCGTCTTGTCAAATTACGGTGAATCTGGCAAATAATCAAACCAAAAATATGTTAAAATGAATTCTGTCAGTACTGACAGAATTTTTTTACGCAACAGATTTAAAAAACGTGTCTGTCAGCAGCTAAAAAGAAACGAGAATAAAATGCCTGAATTACCAGAAGTTGAAACCATGAGACGCGGACTGTCACAACAAGTGGTTGGACAAAAAATTATAAAAATAGAAACAACCTATCCCAGAATGATTTTGACAGGATTTGACTCCCTCCAAAAAAAGCTGACCAATCATGTGATCACAGGGGTTTTGCGCCGAGGAAAATATCTCATTTTCCAATTTGACACACCGTTATGCTTGATTTCGCATTTACGAATGGAGGGAAAATACCGACTTGATCTGACCACTCAGCACCTTAAACATGACCACATCTCTCTCACTCTAATTTCTCCCACACTCACAAATCCAACAGCAAAAGATCATAAATTTTTGGTTTACTCTGATGTCCGAAAATTTGGAACTTGGGAACTTGTCAGTGCTGACAAAGTAGAAGCCTTTTTTGAAGCAAAAAAAATTGGACCAGAACCAACGTACAAAACCTTTGCTGAATCTCTATTTTACGAAAAATTAAGCACCTCATCCAAAAAAATAAAACCCTATCTCCTTGAACAAACGCTTGTTGCTGGTCTTGGCAATATTTATGCTGACGAAGTACTCTTTAGAGCAAAAATTCACCCAGAAACGCCTGCCCATCTACTGAGTAAAAAAGACGTTCACCTCTTACATGACAGCATCATTGAAATTTTGCAAAAAGCGATAAATTTGGGAGGATCCACGATTCGAACCTATAAAAATTCATTTGGAAAAGAAGGAGAAATGCAAAACGAATTAAAGGTTTATGCAAAACAAAATACCGCATGTCCTAATTGCGGTACAAAGATTAAAAAAATCAAGCTATCAGGACGTGGTGCGCACTTTTGCCCTCACTGTCAATCCGTAAAAACGAAATAAAAAAATCCTTCTTCTGTTACAAAACGTCATTAAATACGAATAAAAAAACAGGAGGAAAAAGTAAAAAAGACTTACAAAAATTATAGAAAAATGCTATAATTAATTATAAATAAATTTAACGGAGAAAAAATTTGGCCACAAAGAAAAAAACAAACTTTGACGACATCACCAAAAAATATGGTGCAGAGCGTGACAAAGCACTCGCAGATGCGCTTGCACTGATTGAAAAAGACTTCGGGAAAGGCTCTCTCATGCGCCTTGGAGAAGCGGCCAATCAAAAAGTTCAAGTGATGAGTTCAGGCTCTTTGGCACTTGACATTGCCCTTGGGGCAGGCGGATATCCTAAAGGACGTATCGTAGAAATCTATGGACCAGAATCCTCAGGTAAGACGACCGTTGCGCTTCATGCTGTCGCAGCTGTCCAAAAAGAAGGTGGCATCGCCGCTTATATTGATGCCGAAAATGCACTGGATCCAGAATACGCAAAAGCCCTTGGCGTCAACATTGATGAGCTGCTTCTTAGCCAACCCGATTACGGCGAACAAGGCCTTCAAATTGCAGAAAAATTAATCCAATCTGGTGCTGTCGATTTAGTCGTTATTGACTCTGTTGCTGCACTCGTACCAAAAGCTGAGATTGATGGAGAAATTGGAGATAGCTCCGTTGGACTTCAAGCAAGAATGATGTCTCAAGCCATGCGTAAACTTGCAGGTCACATCAATAAAACCAAAACAACAGCTATTTTTATTAATCAATTGCGTGAAAAAGTGGGTGTGATGTTTGGCTCGCCAGAGACAACCCCTGGAGGACGTGCACTTAAATTTTATGCGTCAGTCCGACTTGATGTACGTGGTTCAACAAAGATTGAAGAAGGAACTGGCGATAATAAAACAGCACTCGGAAAAGTAACCAAGATTAAAGTGGTTAAAAATAAAGTAGCACCACCATTTAAAGTTGCTCTTGTTGACATCATGTTTGGCGAAGGGATCTCAAAAACAGGAGAATTATTGACGATTGCGGTAGATGAAGGGATTGTCAAAAAATCTGGATCATGGTTTGCCTACAACGATGAAAAAATCGGTCAAGGTGCAGAAAAAGCAAAAGCGTATCTTTCAGAACATCCTGAAGTTTTTGATGAAATCGACAAAAAAATACGTCACGCACATGGCCTCTTGAGTGAAACAAAAGAAACTTCAGATGCACCAAAGAACACTGCTGAACAAAGTAAAAAAATCAGTAAAACAACAAAGAAACAAGATGAAACAGTAGCGATTGAAAATAGCGACACTGAAGAAATTGAACTCGACTTAGAATAAAAATAAAAAAATTGAAAGCATTTCTTTCAATTTTTTTATTTACTGATTCGCTTTTTTACTTGGTCTTAGTTTTGAAATGAGACCAAATACAACAATCCAAATGAACGAACCAATTGCAGGAACGAGTGTTTCATTGAAGAAGAACAAAGAGACAAAAATCAAACCAAAACCAAGAATTGTGATTGGTACGAGGAATTTTGCAAAGGGAGTAACAAATCCTTTGGGATCAAAATCATTTGATTTTCTAAATTTAAGATAAGCAATAAGGGATAAAATATAAACAATTAAAAAGAGATTGGTTGCCACGCTGGTAATGAAAACAAAGCCGTTAGACACGCTTGGAATCATCGAAATGAATGGTGTAACAAAGACCAAACAAGAAGTAAAAATCAAAGCACGTGCAGGAATCCCATTTTTTGAGAGTTTTGTGAACGGTTTTAAGATGCGGTCGCCATTAAGTTTTGAGAGGGCAAATAAATTTCTTGTGGTTGAAAACAAAGCGGAGTTTAAGGCACTAGCAGCAGAAGTCAACACGACAAAATTGATTAAAGCAGCAGCCCATTTGACCCCAATCAACTCAAAAATCATTACAAACGGAGATTGATTTGCTGGGATGTCTTGCCAACGATAAATGCACATGATGGCAACTAAAGCCCCCACATAAAACAAAATGATCCGAATCGGAATTTGATTGATGGCTTTTTTCAAAGTGGGACGAGGATTTTCTGTCTCAGCCGCAGTCATTCCAATGAACTCCATTGCAACAAATGCAAACATCACCATTTGAAAACTTTCAAAGAATTTGGAAATGCCATTTGGGAAAAAATGGAAATTCTGCGTGATGTTTTGAAATCCAACAGCATCGGATCCTGATTTGAAGTGTGTGAGCATCAAAATAATTGCAGTTAAAATCATTCCAACGATCGCGACAATTTTAATCATCCCAAACCAAAACTCGGTCTCTCCAAAAAAACGAGCATTTAAAGTATTCAATCCTGTTAATAATCCTAAAACAATAATTTCAGAGAGCCAGATTGGAAATTGAGGAAGCCAAAAATGAATATAAGCACCAATCGCTGTTAATTCTGCCATCGCCATAAAGACCACTACGAGCCAATAAGTCCAAGAAATAAAATAACCTGTTTTTTCTCCAATGTATCGCGTGACAAAATTCAAAAAAGAATGTTGCTCAGGATCTGTAAAAAGCATTTCTCCAATCGTGCGCAACAGAATAAACATCAATGCACCAATGATGATATAGACCAATAAAATGGATGGCCCAGTTAAACTGATCGATTTTCCTGCACCTAAAAAGAGTCCCGTTCCGATAGTTCCCGCAATAGCGATAAGTTGAATGTGTCGATTTTTAAGTCCACGTCGGGTGGTAGTTTCATTATTTTTCATATTAAATACCATTATACAACATTTTTACAAAAAGAAAAGAAAGAAAGTGAAAAAGTTTGAAAAAATACTAATTTTATATAAAATTAAAAACCTTTTTCAAGGTTTTTGCGTTCTAAATTTTGAAACTAAACCAAATCCAATAATCCAAATAACAGAACCGATCGCAGGAATCAGTGTTTCTTTAAAGAAAAATAAGGAAAAGAAGATCAAACCAAAAGCGACGATCGTTAAGGGAACCAATCCTTTTGCAAAAGGAGTTACAAATCCTTTGGGATCAAAATCACTCGTTTTTCTAAAATTAAGATAAGCCACTAAACTCAGGATATACACGATGATGAATAAATTAGTCGCCACTGAGGTGATGAATACAAATGCATTTGAGACACCAGGAAGCACAGAGATCAAAGGAGTAAAAAGCACGAGAAAGGAGGTAAATAACAAGGCAGTTAGTGGAATTCCATTTTTTGAAAGTTTTGTAAATGGTTTTAAGATATGATCGCCATTAAGTTTTGAGAGGGCATATAAATTCCTTGTCGTTGAAAACAAAGCAGAGTTTAAGGCACTGGCTGCAGAAGTCAACACGACAAAATTCACAAGTGCAGCAGCCCATTTGATCCCAATCAACTCAAAAATCATCACAAATGGAGAGTGATTTGCTGGGATATCTTGCCACCGATAGATAGACATGATTGCAATTAATGCGCCCACATAAAACAAAATGATCCGAATCGGAATTTGATTGATGGCTTTTTTCAATGTGGGACGAGGATTTTCCGTCTCAGCTGCTGTCATTCCAATGAATTCCATTGCAACAAAAGCAAACATTACCATTTGAAAACTTTCAAAGAATTTTGGTAACCCGTGTGGGAAGAAATGAAATCCTTGCGTGATATTTGAAAGTCCTACACTGACATGCTCAGATTTAAACCCTGAAAATCCTAAAATGATGGCGGTCATGATCATACCAACTAAAGCAACGATTTTGATCATGCCAAACCAAAACTCGGTTTCTCCAAAAAATTTTGCATTGAGTGAATTAAGTCCGACAAGTAAGACCAAAAAGATGATTTCAGATAACCAAACGGGGAATTGAGGAAGCCAAAAACTCACATAAGATCCCACAGCTGTCAGCTCTGCCATTGCAAAAAAGACGACCACAAGCCAATAGGACCACGTGATAAAATACCCCGCTTTTTCGCTGATATACTTGGCCACAAAATTGAGAAATGAGGTTTGTGAAGGATCTGTATAAAGCATTTCTCCAATGGTGCGCAATAAAATAAACATTAAAGCACCAATAATCAAATAAACCAAAATAATCGAAGGTCCAGTCAAGCTGATTGATTTACCCGCACCCAAGAATAGACCTGTTCCAATGGTTCCTGAGATAGCAATCAGTTGGATATGGCGATTTTTAAGTCCTCTTTGGACTTTATTTTCATTGTTTTCCATGAACGTTCCTTTCGCTCTTTTTAGCAGTAATGAGAAAGAGCATCATTAAATTTTTCTTGTCCGTGAGTAAATCCCAAAAACAATCGTCCAAACCAGTGCTCCCAGTGCAGGAAATAGTGTGTCAGTGTGGAAAAACAAGCTGAGAAAGACCGCACAGAAAATGAAAAGAACAAACGGAACTGTGATTTTTGCACGTGGCGTTAAAAATCCTTCGGGATTAAAATCATTTGATTTTCGGTATTTGTAAAAAGTGTAAAGATGGACGAAATAAACAATCAAAAAGAGATTTGTCGTACATGAAGCAGCAAAATCAAACGCATTTTGGATTTGAGGAATTAAAGTCAAAATCGGAGCAAAAATAGAAAGTCCTGCAACGAGATAAAGTGCATTTAATGGAATGCCGTTTCTTGAAAGTTTTGTGAGTCCTGTTAATTTTCCACGATCATGCTGACGGGCAAGAGAGTACATATTTCTAGTGGCTGAAAAAAGAGAACTATTCAATGCGGATGCTGCAGAAGTCAGAACGACAAAATTGATTAAAGCAGCGGCCCACTTGATTCCAATCAACTCAAAAACCATGACGAAAGGCGATTTATCTGCTGGAATGTGTGTCCAGGTAAAGATGGTCATGATGGCAAGTAACGCACCAACATAAAAAATTAAAATTCGTACTGGAATTTGATTGATGGCTTTTGGAATCGTAGTTTTAGGATCTTCTGTTTCAGCTGCAGTCATTCCGATAAATTCCATTGACGTAAAAGCAAACATGACCATTTGAAGTGCGCTGACCCAATTCATCACGCCTTTAGGAAAGAAAGAAAAATTGTGAGTGATGTTTGAAATACTGACCGCACCTTTGAAAGATTGTCCTTGAATCACAGAAGCATAGCTAAAATGGCCAAATAATAAGAAAATTGCGGTACCAATCATTCCAAGAATCGCAGCCACTTTAATAATGGCAAACCAAAATTCCGTTTCACCAAAAAAGCGCGCATTGAGTGTATTAAGTCCAAAAAGGAGGACGAGTGCGACCACTTCAATGAGCCAAAGCGGCACATGAGGAAGCCAAAATTGCACATAAGTTCCAATTGCAGTTAATTCTGAAATACATACAAACACAAGAACAAGCCAATACGTCCATTGCACAAAATATCCTGCACGTTGTCCGACGTATTTTGTTGTGAAATTTAAAAAACTGTGTTGAGAGGAGTCGTTATAAAGGAGCTCGCCAATAGTACGTAAGAAGATAAACATGGCGATGCCGATAACGATGTAGGAAAACACAATGGATGGACCAGTCATTTCAATCGTTTTTCCTGCACCTAAAAATAAACCTGTCCCAATGGTTCCTGCGATTGCGATGAGTTGAATGTGTCGGTTTTTAAGCCCTAATTTTTGGGGGTGCGCCACGTTTTCTTTTTCCATTTTTGGTCTCCTTAACCCTTATAAAAAATAACAATAGTAAATTTTCTGTATAATTAGAAATATGTGGTCTATTTTATAATTTTTTTCATAAGTATGCAAGGATAAACTCAATTGTTAAACGATTTACTTTTTGATATAATGAATTTATGTTAATCATTGATGAAAAATTATTGGAAATAGATGATTTAATTGATGAAGTTGTGAATGAATTCATGAAAAAAGACGAAGTAGCGACGTACTTAAAAGCAAAAAAAACATTTTTGTCAGATGATACACTGCAAAAAAAAATTGCTGTCAGTACTGACAATAAAGCATATCTTGCCTATCGTCCAGAACTCAAACAGCTTCAAAAAGAAATCATGACCAATAGCAAAGTTTATGCGTTGAAACTCGCTGAAAATGATGTGCAAGAAATTCTGTCAGCACTGACAAAAAAAATTGCACAAAGTATTTCAACGACAATCTCTATTGATGAAAATTTACCACTGAAAGGAGGAGGTCATCACGCCAGACATCATTGAATCCAGTGTTCCACTTCAAAAACAAGAGATTCGTTCATTAGAAATTTCAGGACGTGTGCCACTTTATGTTTATTGTTCCTCATACAAAGGAACACGACAATTGAGTCGCTACGGTGATACAGGATATGTCAGTACTAAGTTACATTTTACCCTGATTTATGTGAATGAATCTGAAGCGGATGAAAAAATCGAACAAATTCAAGCATTGAAATTTGTAAAAAAAGTTGAGCGAGGACATCTTAAAGAGCTGAATCAAAACTTTTCAGAAGCTTTTTTAAAAACAAATCTTGAAATCAAAGCAGAAATGGACGCACAAAAATAAAAAAACCGTTAGGCGGTTTTTTTATTTTCGTTTAAAAATTGTTTGAAGTGATGGAAATCACAACTTTCAAGATGGAATTCTTCTTGATCGGTCAAAATAATGCTTGCAGGAGTGGTGAGAAATTTTTGGTTATAAAAGTCATGCAGTGATTTTGACAATTCTTGCTTTCCAAAATTTCTAAACACTTTAAAATCTGTCGCAGAAAGTCCAATGTCGTGAAGGATTTGATTTCTCATTTGATGATTGTAGGTGAGGATATCTTTTGCTTGGAGGTTGTCTTGAAGTTTTAAGATAAACTTGCGGCCGTATTTTCTTCCGTGTAAATTGATGATGAGAAAATCCAGTGCAATTTTTTCGAGACGATCAAAACAAGCATTCAAATGATGAACGGTTTTAGGGAAATTTTCCTGATCGCGCAACGCTTTAGCCGCATTGATATTTACAACAGGATGAAGATACCAATCGTTTTGATCAAACGCTTCTAATGGCGTGAGCAAGGGGGTAAAATAGAGGTGAATCTCTAACATAAATCATTCACTCGACTTTCTAATAATTATCACAAGAACTATCGTATCAAATTGCAAGACGTTTCGCTAACCATATACACACTGGAATGAAAAAATCTTAAAAAATTCTCATGATCAGTGCTTTAAAACGTGCGCACGCTTTATTTTTTTAAATGACGCAGGCAATCTAAAAAACGAACGACTTTTGATTTTGAAAAACGATATTCGACCTGATTTTTTTCTAAAAATTCAAAAAAATCTTTTTTTCCTTGATCATTATCATCCACTTCAAGTTCCAATTCAAAGTCAGTATGTCCTAAATAATCGTTTTTATCCAAAGCACACAGTCCAATTGGAAGTTGTTGCTCGTAGCGAATGGTCGTCAAACTTCCAATCACAGTGATTTCTTCAAGATCAATCTCGCGCTCAACTAACAAACAAAAAATTTCTTCTAAATCCGTTTGACCACACGTCATTTTGCGCTCGCCAAGTAAATATTGTGCTTCATTTAACGTCAATGCGATATTATGCTCAATATTTCCTACTTCCTGAGGGACTTTGAGGGTCATTTCGGCATCTCGATCAAATGTGCGAATCCGAAGTGCCAACTTTTTTCGTCGCAACTTAAAATCTGGGGTGTCTAAATAATGATTGGTTTGTCTGATGGGGGTAATGTGTGAGAATAAGCGCTTTAGTTGGTCATATTCGGCTAAACTTAAAAGCGATTTATACTCAATCTCCAAATTAGTACTCATGAATGTTACGAAATGATTTCTTTTATTTTCTAAATTTTAGTAAAAAGAAAACATCTTTCCTTTCAGATATGGTAAAATTATACTAGAAGGTATTTTGGATGATTCAAAATACATTATAAATTAAGTCTATTGTATCAAAAAAAAGGAAGAAATGGCAACTTGCTATTTTAGGAATGCTTATGAGTTTTAATTGGGAAGAATTTTTAGACCCTTATGTCCAAACGGTGGGGGAGTTAAAAATAAAATTTCGTGGTGTCAGAAAACAATATTTAAAAAAAGGAGCGTATTCTCCGATTGAGTTTGTGACAGGACGGGTCAAACGTCGAGATTCGATTTTGAAAAAAGCACGAAAACGTGGATATACGCGCGATACGATTTCTGAAATGGAAGACATTGCAGGTGTTCGTGTGATGGTTCAATTTGTGGAAGATATTTGGGAAGTGCTTGAATTATTGCGCAAACGAAGTGATTTTAAAATCATCGAAGAACGCGATTATATCAATAATCAAAAAGTTTCAGGTTATCGTTCTTATCATGTGGTCATTCAATATCCAATTGATACGATTGATGGGTTTAGAGTGATCAATGCGGAGATCCAAATCAGGACGTTAGCGATGAATTTTTGGGCGACGATTGAACACAGTTTGAATTACAAATATGGGGGAGTGATTCCCTCAGCAGTTAAAGAAAGACTGACCAACGCGGCGCGTGAGGCAGCTTCTTTGGATGCTGAAATGTCTTTGATCCGTGGAGAGATTCAAGAAGCACAGCTTTTGTTTGATGGATTGCAAGCACGTGCAGATTTAAAAAAGGAACACGGAGAAGATAATGAACTTTGGTAAAAAAATTTGGGTGATTGGAAATTCAAGTGAAAAGTCCCAAAAAACAGTGACTGCACTTAAAAAATTACTCAAAGTAGAGCATTTTATTTTTGATGATATTAATCCTGAGATTGTTGTTTCTGTGGGAGGAGATGGGACATTGTTACGTGCGATGCACATGTATGAGTCCCAGCTGGATCGCGTGCGTTTTTTGGGCGTGCATACAGGACATTTAGGATTTTATACGGATTTTACAGATCATGAGTTGTTTGAGGTCGTTCAAGCGCTAAAAAATGAAAATTTTCGTGAGGCTGTTCATTATCCTTTGGTAAAAGTTAAAGTGAGCTTTGATGATGGGTATCAGATTGTGCGTCATGTGCTCAATGAATCAACGATTCGACGGGCCAGTAAAACGATGCTTGGGGATGTTCAGATTTCAGGAGAGTTGTTTGAGCGATTTCGTGGAGACGGGTTATCCATTTCAACACCGACTGGATCAACAGCTTATAATAAATCCATTGGTGGTGCGGTGATGCATCCGCGTGTTGAAGCGATGCAGATTGCAGAGATTGCGAGTTTGAATAATCGCGTGTATCGCACGCTTGGCTCACCGATGATTGTTGCAAAAAAAGACACGATTACTGTGATTCCCGCTGCAGAAGATGATTATAGTCTCACTTTTGATCAGTTGAGTTTTGAATACAAAAATATCAAAACCATTGAATATAGTATGGATGGGGCAACGATTGCTTTTGCAAACTGTGCGCATACTCCGTTTTGGGAACGGGTGAAAACTTCATTTATTGGCGAGGTTGAGTGAGGTGCAATTTTCTTTTACCAATGAAATTAATCAGAGCATGGTCAAAAACTTGCTCAAACGTCATGGCGTGTCAAAGCGTCTTTTGTCCAATATCAAATTTGATGGCGGAAAAATTTTAGTCAATGCACATGAAGAAAATGCAATTTTTCGATTGCGTGTGGGAGATGTCGTGACGATTTTAGTCCCAGATGAACCAGACAATGAATGTTTAGTCCCAGAAGATCTTGCGCTTGAAGTTTTGTTTGAAGATGAGCATTATTTGGTGGTGAATAAACCTGCGGGAGTGCCGTCGATTACGGGAGTAAATCATCCAAAAGGAGCGATGTCAAATGCTGTCAAAGGGTACATCGCACGTCAAGGCTATAAAAATCAAGCCGTGCACATTATTACACGACTGGATCGCTCAACGAGTGGCGTGATGTTTTTTGCCAAACATCGCTATGCCCATGCGCTGATGAATATGAATTCAAACTATCGCAAGTCCTTACAAAAACGTTATTTCGCCATTGTGGATGCAAATTCAAAGCTGTCAGTACTGACAGAAATGGAAAAGGCTGCTGTCAGTGAACAGTTACGCGATTGTGGTCAAAAACTTCCGCAAACTGGAAGCATTCAACTTCCGATTGGCCGATTAGATGGCTCAATCATTCAACGTCAAGTCAGATTTGATGCGGGAAGTAAGCAGGCACACACGAGTTATGAAATCGTAAAAGAAAAAAACGGACTGCAACTGTTGGATATTCAACTTCATACAGGACGCACGCATCAGATTCGTGTGCATTTTTCGCATTTGGGATTTCCGCTGATTGGGGATGATTTATACGGTGGGAATCATGAATTATTGACACGGCAGGCACTTCACTGTCACCACTTACAATTTTTGCATCCTTTTACGGATCAATGCATTGATATTGAATTACCGCTGCCTTCTGATATGAAAAAAATACTCTCATAAAAAAATTCTGTCAGTACTGACAGAATTTTTTTCTTTAGAATTTCCAATCTTTAATGATTTTAACGCTTGTGATTGTTACAGGGTGGACTGGTTTTGAATTTTCACCACTGCTATTTGTTGTAACCTCGGCCAGCGCTATTTTATCGACAACTGACAGGCCTGAAATGACTTGACCAAAGACAGTATAAGAGCCATCAAGACTTGGATAGCCTCCTTTTTTGTAAGCTTCTTTAATCCGATCAGGTACAGACTTTGAAATTTGACTGCTCAAATCTTGCGTGCTTTGGACGATGAAAAACTGTGAACTACTCGAATTTTCTGCTCCTGTATTTGCAAGAGAAAGTGCCCCACGAATATGATAAAGCTGATTTGAAATCTCGGTAGCAAACGGTTGATTATTAAAAATCGACTGACTCCCTGTTCCGGTATTTGAAGGATCTCCTGTTTGAATCATGAAATTTTTCATGACGCGGAAAAATTCATTGTTCTTATAATAGCCATGTTTTGCTAAAACAAGAAAATTTTGGACTGCATTTGGAGCAAGTTTTGGAAAAAGTTTAATCTTGATCGCTCCAGCTGTGGTATTGAGCTGAACCTCTGCTTCATCACTGGCCACATGGGAATTTAATTGTGGAAGAGGTAAGCTATTGAGCGCTTCAGTTGAATTCTTGACCGCAGGATTGAGCTTATAGTTGCTGGGCATTGATGCGTTTGTTTGAGGAGCGGATGCATTTTTTGGGGATGACGTGGGTTGATTTGCAAAATAAACCAAAGCCCCAACCGCAATGACAAGTACGGCGCCTAAAACAATAAGTAGCATTGAATGTGTTTTTTTCGTTTCCATATAACGATTTTATCATAAAATCACTATTTTATGAATTTATATTTGTTTAACTCTTGCATTTTATTTTACTTTAAGATATAATGAATAAAAATAAAGAAAGGAGAGTCATAAATGTATAATACAAATTTCACTACAGCCCATCATCATGTGCATAGGTAAAAGTTGTGTCATACGTGAGGTATAGATACAGCTTTAGAGTACGCTCAAGTATCTATGCCGGTGATTCTCAAGAGGACCGGTTGTAAAGACAATCGGTCTTTTTCTTACTCGTGCGACTCCCCTTTGCGCGTCAAAAAAGGCATCTGGCAAAGGTTTTTTATATAAAAATAAATATCAGAAAATTCTGTATTATAGAAAAGGAAGAAGATATGACCTACATTATGAGTATTTTGCCACAATTAGCGCAAGGTTTCTTAGTGACATTAAACGTTTTTATCATCACACTCTTAATCTCAATTCCACTGGGCATTATTATTGCGTATTTGATGCGCTTATCTGTTTTAAAATGGATTTTTGCATTTTATGTTTGGGTGATGCGCGGCACACCACTTTTGCTGCAAATCATTACAATTTATTTTGGATTGCCCATGATTGGGATAACGATTAAAAGTGGTTTATTTTCTGTTCTTATCGCATTCGTTTTAAATTATGCGGCTTATTTTGCTGAAATTTTTCGCGGAGGATTAGCTGCGATTCCAAATGGGCAGTATGAAGCAGCACAAGTTTTAAAATTCAGCAAATGGCAAACGACACGATTGATTATTTTACCTCAAGTGGTTAAAATTGTACTCCCAAGTGTGATGAATGAAGTCATTAATCTGGTTAAAGACAGTTCGTTGGTTTATGTGGTTGGAATCATGGATGTGACACTCGCCGCACAAACCGCGATGACAAGGGATGTTACTTTAGTTCCACTTTATATTGCAGGACTTTTTTATCTCGTATTCAACGGTATTTTAACCATTCTTGCAAAACTCACTGAAAAACACTTTAGTGTTTATAAATAAGGAGATAATGATGTTAGAAATAAAAAATTTAACGAAAAAATTTGGAGAGAAAGTGATTTTTGATCAATTCAATCTCACCATTGAAAACAATCAAGTTTTGGCGATTTTGGGTCCGTCTGGTGGGGGAAAAACAACACTTTTGAGAATGCTTGCTGGATTAGAAAAAATAGATCATGCGAGTATTTCCTTTAACGATCAGACGTTTGAAATTGAAAATGACTTTTTTAAAGAAGATCTTTTAGGGTTCGTCTTTCAAGATTTCCAACTCTTTCCGCATAAAACTGTGCTTGAAAACTTAATTTTAAGTCCGATTTACAGTCAAAACATTGCAAAAGAAAAAGCCATTCAAAAAGCTACGAAAATTTTGCAACAATTGGATTTGGTGGGATTTGAAAAAACGTATCCCTATGCGTTGTCTGGTGGTCAAAAACAACGTGTGGCTTTGGCACGAGCGATGATGATTGATCCTGAAATTATTGGGTATGACGAACCGACCAGTGCGTTAGATTCAGAACTTAGAGATCAAGTTGCAGCACTCATTATGGAAAATAAAAAATTTGGAACCACGCAAATCGTGGTCACGCACGATCCTGTTTTTGCAGAAAAAATTGCAGATCAAATTTTAAAAGTTAATCCAAAAACCCTTTAAAAAGAAAGAAGATAACATGAAAAAATTAACTCAAACACTCCTAAGCCTCATGGCACTCGTCTTGCTTGTCACACTTGCAGCGTGTTCAAAGACATCAGCGCCAAAAGACACATGGACACAAGCACAAAAAACAAAAACCATCACGATTGGTTTTGATGATACTTTTGTTCCGATGGGATTTAAAGATAAGGATGGAAAAACCAAAGGATTTGATGTGGATCTTGCAAATGCAGTGTTTAAAGAATATGGCATCAAAGTCAAATGGAAGCCAATCACGTGGTCATTGAAAGAACAAGAACTCAAAGAGGGGAATATTGATCTGATTTGGAATGGCTATTCTAAAACGGCTGCGCGTGAAAAATTGGTCCGCTTTTCAGATGTTTACATGGAAGGAGGCGACGTTCTTCTTACCAAAAAATCAAGTGGGATTACAACAATCGACCAATTAAAGAATAAAAAAGTCGGTGTTCAGTCAGGCTCTTCTCAATATCAAGAATTTAATGATGATCCAAAGAAATTGAAAGACTTTGTTTTTGGTCAGACCATCACGCAATACTCAACCTTCCAACAAGGATTATTAGATGTTCAAAATGGACGGATTGATGCACTTTTGGTGGATTCTGTCTATACAAACTATTATTTAAAACAAGCCAATCAGACCGATGACTTCAATTCAATTCCAGCCAAACTTGAGGATACACCAACAGCTGTTGGTGCGCGCAAGTCAGATAAAGTTTTGATTGAAAAAGTCAATGCTGGGATTAAAAAATTAGTCGCAAATGGTGAATTTGCTAAGATTTCAAAACAATGGTTTGATAAAGACGTCTATCCAACAAAATAAAAAAATGGAGTTTTGGAATGAAAGTGAACGATCAAAACATTTATATTTATCGACCAGCCGGAAATGATACTGCGCTTGTAGAAGGAAGTGATTTTTCTACTGAAAAGCGTCAGAAAATCAATGCTGATCTTCTTAAAACATATCCTAATGTAGAGCAAGTCGGATTTATTTCGACAACAGGACTGCCTCAATTGATGATGGCAGGGGGAGAGTTTTGCGGAAATGCAAGTCGGAGTGCAGCTTATCATTATCTGAAGGGGAAAGATGGAGTGATCGATTTACGGGTGTGTGATGGGACGCGCGTGATTCGAGCTGGAGTCAGTCATGGTGAAGCATTTGCTGAAATTCCACTACGAGATACGCTTGAAAAAACGGTGAAAAAACTCGCATCTGGGGTTTATCAGGTGGATTTACTTGGGATTGAACTTTTTGTGATTGATGGGTGGATGGATGATCCTGCCGCTATTATGGAAAGCGCAAAACTTTGGTTAGAAAAATTGGATCATGCACATGAGGAGTGTCAGGGGATTATTTTTATCAAGGAAAATCAGATTGCACCAGTTATCAAAGTCAAGGCGATTAATACATTGTACTATGAAACGGCGTGTGGTTCAGGTTCTGTTGCGGTGGCATTGGTGGAGTATTTTAAAAAGAAAACACCCGTTCAGTTGAGATTAAAACAACCCTCAGGGCAGTGGATTACTGCACAAGTGGATCAAAACGGAGCTCAAATCAGTGGATTAGTGACGCAATTGAGTTCATTTAAGTACTAAAATTATTTTTTTACGATTGAAATGTGGGTTTGAGCGTCATTTATGATAAAATAGTGAGCGAATCAATGAGTTCGCTCATTTTTGATATTTTAGTGGATTGAGGATGGATTTTTGGACGAAAAAAATCAAGTGAAAAGAAAGTTGAAACAACGCCACATCACGATGATTGCACTTGGTGGGACGATTGGGACAGGGTTATTTTTGACTTCTGGTGCAACGATTAGTCAAGCAGGGCCTTTTGGATCTGTTCTTGCTTATGTGTTCATTGGCATCATGGTTTATTTTGTCATGACAAGTTTGGGAGAGATGGCGACTTATTTTCCGACATCAGGTTCGTTTTCAGATTATGGAAGTCGGTATGTCGATCCTGCATTTGGTTTTGCGCTGGGATGGAATTATTGGCTCAATGGCGCCATTACGATTGCGGTAGATTTGACAACAGCTGGATTGATCACACAATTTTGGTTCCCGCACGTGCATGCGTGGATTTTTTCTGGCGTGGCGACACTTTTGATTTTTGTGATTAATATTTTATCGGTGCGTGCGTTTGGGGAGACAGAATACTGGTTATCAACCATTAAGGTGATTACGATTTTCTTATTTTTAGTGGTTGGGATTGCAATCATTTGGGCGTCATTGACAGGAAAATATGATGCAAATCTGGTAGTGAAAAATTTAACGGTAGGAAATCATGGCTTTGTCGGTGGACTGACTGGCTTTATTGGTGTTTTATTGATTGCAGGTTTTTCTTTTCAAGGAACAGAACTCCTTGGGGTGACTGCTGGAGAATCTGAAAATCCTGAACAAACGATTCCTAAAGCGATGAATTCTATTTTTTGGCGCATTTTATTGTTTTATATCTTCACGATTATTGTGATTGCAGCGGTAATTAATTATAAAGATCCAAGACTTTTGAATCCAAATTCTACTGCGGTGATGAGTCCATTTACGATTGTTTTTAAAAAAATCGGTTTTGCATTTGCGGCATCGGTGATGAATGCAGTGATTTTGACTTCAGTTGTATCCTCTGCGAATTCGGTCATGTATGCTTCTACACGGATTTTGTATGCGTTAGGACAAGATCATGGTGCACCAAAGATGTTTGGACGAACTGCAAAAAACGGCATTCCAGTCCTTGCTTTACTTGCGACTTCTGTGGTTTGCTTTATTACGTTTTTGACAGGGATTTTTGGAACACAGATTTATCTCTTTTTAGTGGATTTGTCATCACTGACAGGTTTTTTGGCTTGGTTGGGAATCTCCATCAGTCATATTCGTTTTCGACGGGCTTATGTTGTGCAAGGAGGAAAAATTGACGCCTTACCTTACAAAGCAAAATGGTTCCCATTTGGTCCACTACTTGCGCTTTTAATGACAGCAGCCATCATGATTAATCTGGATCCTGCTCAACTTTTTTCTGCACAGTGGGGACAAGCTTTAGCAACGTATGCGGCGCTTCCAGTTTTCATTTTGCTCTATTTTGGCTATAAATGGACTCATAATACAAAAATTATTCCGCTTGAGGCCATTGATTTAAGGCGTGAAAAATGAAATCAAATGAAGAGCGAACGCTCTTTTTTTTGTTAAAATAAAATGGAACGTTAAAAAAAGGAAGGTGAAAAATGAATATTGTAGCCATTGTCGGAACAAATGCAGGTTTTTCTTATAATCGAAAATTGCTGTGGGCGATGAAAAAAATGTTTCAAACCTCTGCTCAAATCGAAATTGTTGAACTTTTGAATCTCTCTCTTTTTTGTGAAGATGAGGAAATTCCTGTGGAAATCTCAGCGCTGACAGAAAAAATCACTGCAGCGGATGCACTCATCATCAGTACTCCAGAGTATGACCATGCCATCACAGCAGCATTGAAATCTTTATTGGAGTGGCTTTCTTTTGATCCTTCTCACCCTCTGCTGCAAAAGCCGTGCATGATTGTTGGCGCGTCTTTGGGGAATCTTGGGACAGTGTTTGCGCAAGAAAATCTGCGTCAAATTTTGAATGCGCCAGGACTTGAAGCTCATGTTTTATCGGGACATCAGTTTTTATTAGGGCGTGCAGACCAGTGTTTTACAACTTCTGGAGCACTAAAGGATGAGCACACCATCGCATGGTTGACCCAATGTTTTGAAGCATTTTTAGCGTTTGTGCATTTGCATGATGCTGTCAGTACTGACAACACGTCACCATTACAGCTGGATGATAAAACGAAGTGGTGGATTGAAAATACAGCGACCAATGCAGGGATTCAAGACGATGCCCAAACGGGAAGTACAGAGGATTTAGACGATGGGACGAGTTTATTTGCTTAGAAAAGAGTAGGGATGCAAGAAATTGAAAATGGGATTGGATATCAGGTTTCAAAAACGTATCGTGCGATGGGAACGCGGATTGATTTGACTTTGTTTGGCGTCAAAGAGACGCGCTTTTTGGATGAAGCTTATCAGTTAATTTTAGATTATGAAGCACTTTTTACAGTCAATCGAGCAGACTCAGAGCTGATGAAAATTAATCAGATGGCAGGAATCAAACCCGTTCAAGTTCCTTTGGTGGTGTATCGGTTATGTCAGCGTGCGCTTGCAGAAAGTATGAAAGCAGATGGATTTAATGCACTGATTGGACCTGTGGTAAAATTATGGCACATTGGATTTTCGGATGCTAAACGTCCTGTCAGTACTGACATCGCAAAAAAAAGAGCCTTGATTGATCCACAGGATGTTGTCATTAATGACAGAAATTTAAGCGTCTTTTTGAAGAAAAAAGGAATGGAATTGGATTTAGGTGCGATTGCAAAAGGATTTATCGCAGATAAAATTCAACTTTTTTGGCAAGCAAAAGGACTGGAGTCTGGTATCATTAATTTAGGAGGAAATCTTTTACTCATGGGAAATGCTCCGATTCATGCCGATGGATTGTGGCGCGTGGGGATTCGTAATCCACTTCAAAAAACCACACAATCGATTCTTCAAGTCCTCACTCCAGCACAATCTTTTGTGACATCTGGAATTTCTGAGCGATTTTTAGACGTAGAGGGGAAACGGTATCACCACATTTTAGATAGTCGGACGGGTTATCCACATGAAAATGACATTGCTAGTGTGACTGTTTTGACACCGCGGTCTGTGGATGGAGAAGTTGAGTCCACGCGACTATTTTTTGCTGATGGAAATGGAAATCACACACAAAATCCTGCAATTATTGTCAGAAAAGATTTTACGATTGAGCTTTTGCATCTGGATGAAAAAAGGGTTCACTTAAGCGATGCGCGCTTTTCATTGTTAAAATCAAGCTAAAAATAATCCTAAAAGTGTGCGTGCATCGTTTTGATGGGATAAAAGAAAAAAAGATTGACAAAAACGTGCGAATACTGTAAAATGGATAAGTACGTTTTTAAGCGTATTGGGCGTGGGAGACTTCAAAGAAGTCAACATACCACATCACGTAAAATCTATATAAGGAGAACATTAACGTGGCTAAAAAAGTAGAAAAACTCGTTAAATTGCAAATTCCTGCAGGGAAAGCTACACCAGCTCCTCCAGTTGGTCCAGCTTTGGGTCAAGCAGGTGTCAACATTATGGGATTCACAAAGGAATTCAACGCACGTACTGCTGATCAAGCAGGCATGATTATTCCAGTTGTGATCTCAGTTTATGAAGACAAATCATTCACATTCATCACAAAAACTCCTCCAGCAGCTATTCTTTTGAAAAAAGCAGCAGGCGTTCAAAAGGGTTCAGGAACACCGAACACTGTGAAAGTCGCTTCTGTTACAAAAGCACAAGTCAAAGAAATCGCTGAACTTAAGATGCCAGACTTAAACGCATCATCAGTTGAAACAGCAATGGCTATGATTGAAGGAACTGCAAGATCTATGGGATTCACTGTTACTGATTAAAATTTTGGCGCAAAATGAGAAGATTGAGGAACATTTTTCTAAGATTTTCTTATTAGTATTCGCAAAATTTCGAGGGTGACAAAATGTCAGCTCAGAAAAAATCACACATGCAATCCATTAATGCGTGGAAGGCTGTCAGTACTGACAAGAGTGAGTTACTGACTGAAAACCGATATTACCACAAGGAGAAAAATAGAAATGGCTAAAAAAAGCAAAAATTTGCGTGCAGCTTACGAAAAAGTTGACGCAACGAAACTTTACAGCGTTGAAGAAGCAGTAGCACTTGCTAAAGAAACTTCATTCGCAAAATTTGATGCAACAGTTGAAGTTGCTTACAACCTTAACATCGACGTTAAAAAATCTGATCAACAAATCCGTGGTGCAATGGTCTTGCCAAACGGAACAGGTAAAACAGCGCGCGTTCTCGTTTTTGCACGTGGTGCAAAAGCTGAAGAAGCAACTGCTGCTGGTGCTGATTATGTTGGTGCTGACGAATTCGTTGCAAAAATCAACGGCGGATGGCTTGACTTTGATGTTGTAATCGCAACACCAGATATGATGGCAATCGTAGGTCGTCTTGGACGTGTCCTTGGACCACGTAACTTGATGCCAAATCCTAAGACAGGTACAGTGACGATGGACGTGACGAAAGCTGTTGAAGAATCAAAAGCTGGTAAAGTGAACTATCGTGCCGACAAAGCAGGAAATGTTCTCGTTCCAATCGGAAAAGTTTCATTTGAAACAGAAAAATTGGTTGAAAACTTCAAAGCGTTGAATGCAGTGATTGTTTCTGCTAAACCATCAGCAACAAAAGGAACTTACATCACAAACTTGTCAGTAACGACAACAATGGGTCCTGGTGTTAAAGTGGATTCAGCAAGCTTCTAATTGAAAATGAAAAGAGCTTAGGCTCTTTTTTTATCGAAAAAATGTACCGATTTATTTCTGTCAGTACTGACAGAAAATGAACTAAAAGCGATACGTTGAATGAAATCTCAAAAATTCTCTATAATATGCAGTAATGTTTTGACAATTTCAAAAAAAAATACTAAACTAGAGAAATGAGATTTTATGAAAGGAGTACCGCCATGAACAAAAGTCAAGAAATTTTAGCAGTAGAATCAGAAAGTCTCCCGTCAAGTTCACGGATTAAATATTTTGATATGGTCATTGATCACGGCAAAGGAGCATTGCTGTATGATGTTGACGGGCGCGAATATATTGATTTTTTGGCGAGTGCATCATCAGCGAACACGGGCCATTGTCATCCAAAAGTTGTTGCAGCCATTCAAAAACAAGCAACGCAATTAATTCATTATACACCAGCATATTACGCTAATCCCGTCAATTCCTCATTGCTGACAAGATTAGCCGCCCTAGCACCAGGAGATTTTCCAAAAAAAGTGGCTGTCGGGATTTCAGGATCAGATGCCAATGATGCCATGATCAAATTTTCTCGTGGTTATACGGGACGTTCTTATATCATTTGTTTTACAGGGGCTTATCACGGCTCAACTTACGGCTCGATTACTTTATCCAATGTCAGCCTAAACATGTCAAGAAAAATCGGTCCTCTCTTACCCAATGTCGTCAAAATGCCCTTTCCAGATTCACATAAAATGCTTCCTAATGAAAGTCAAGAAGATTTTGTTGCGCGCATGTGGCAAGCGTTCATGGAACCTTTTGAAACATGGTTGCCAGTAGAAGAAGTCGCAGGCGTTATTATTGAAGGCATCCAAGGGGATGGTGGAATTATAGCCTGCCCCAAAGCTTACATGGAAAAACTCTACGCTTTTACCCGTACTCATGGCATCGTTTTTGCTGTAGATGAAATCAATCAAGGCTTTGGACGTTCTGGAAAAATGTGGGCCATTGACCATTTTGACATCGCACCAGATTTGATGAGTATTGGAAAATCAGTAGCCTCAGGAATGCCCTTTTCAGCACTGATTGGACGCACAGAGATTATGGAGAGTTTGGATGCGCCAGCACACGTGTTTACGACAGCAGGCAATCCCGTTTGTGCAGCAGCAGCACATGCAACACTTGATGTTATTGAAGAAGAAAAGCTCGTTGAGCGCTCTGAACGACTCGGAAAAATCGCCGCACGCTTTTTTGAGCGCATGCAAAAAACGTATGATTTTGTGGGTGACGTCAGAATGTATGGCCTTGATGGTGGCATTGATATTGTCAGTGCTGACAAAACACCAGATGTTGCAGCCACAACAAAAATTATCGCTGAGCTATTCAAATTGGGCGTCATTATGATCAGTTTGCGCGGAAATATTTTGCGCTTTCAACCCCCGCTTGTCATTACTGACGAGCAGCTCAACACAGGTTTATCAAAAGTAGAACAAGCTTTTGAAGCCTATCAGAACAATGAAATCACGTTACCAAAAGATCACCAAAAAATCGGCTGGTAAGAAAAGAAAACGGAGGAAATGAAATGAGCTTTACAAAAAAAGCAAGTTTTGAGACATATAGTCAAAAAGATAAAAAATTAAAACAAACCCTTGGAGTGAGAGACTTCTTGGCACTTGGTGTTGGAACAATCATCTCGACATCCATCTTCACCTTACCTGGAGTTGTGGCTGCAGATTATGCTGGCCCTGCTGTTGTCTTTTCATTTCTCATCGCTGCTGTTGTCGCGGGATTAGTCGCTTTTGCATATGCTGAAATGTCAACAGTCATGCCATTTGCTGGATCGGCCTATTCTTGGATTTCAGTTTTATTTGGAGAAGGTTTTGGGTGGATTGCAGGCTGGGCATTACTTGCAGAGTATTTTATTGCCGTTGCATTTGTCGGCTCCGGATTTTCTGCCACTTTCCAATCACTTTTGGCCCAACTTCACATCACACTTCCATCCGCACTTGCAAATCCAATGGGAACAAAAGGTGGCGTCGTTGATTTGATTTCATTATTAGTCATTGTTGTTTCATCGCTCGTTGTTTGGCGCGGAGCATCTGACGCAGGAAAAGTTGGACAAGTCCTTGTTGTCTTAAAAGTAGTTGCCATTTTAACGTTTATTATTGTAGGATTGACCGTTGTGAAAGGACAAAACTATGTCCCATTCATCCCAGCACATAATCCTAAAACAGGATTTGGCGGATTTTCAGGAATTCTCTCAGGAGTATCCATGATTTTTCTTGCCTACATTGGATTTGACTCGATTGCAGCCAATGCGGCCGAAGCAAAAAATCCCAAACGGACCATGCCAGTAGGGATACTTGGTTCTCTTGTGATTGCGGTTGTCTTGTTTTCAGCAGTCACATTGGTCTTAGTCGGAATGCACCCTTACGCAGAGTACGCAGGGAATGCTGCACCAGTTTCTTGGGCATTAGCACAAGCAGGATTTCGTCAACTTTCCGTTGTCGTATCAGTCGTCGCAGATGCGGGAATGTTTGTTGCTCTTCTTGGGATGATTCTTGCAGGATCACGTTTGCTTTACGCCTTCGGACGTGACGGAATGCTTCCTTCTGCTCTTGGAAAATTAGATCATCGCGGTCTCCCAACGAACGGATTACTTGTCGTTACACTTGTTGCCGTTGTCGTTGGCGCATTCTTTCCTTTTGCTTTTCTTGCTCAGTTGATTTCAGCAGGAACACTGATTGCCTTTATTTTCGTCTCCTTAGGAATGTTCGCACTACGTCCACGTGAAGGAAAAGATCTTCCCGTTGCAACTTATCGGATGCCTTTTTATCCAATTTTACCAGCTTTAGGTGCAATTGGTTCTGTCTTTGTCTTTGAAAAATTAGATGATTTAGCAAAACTATATGCCTCACTTTGGTTCATTTTGGGCATCATCATTTATACACTTTACGGAACAAATCACAGTAAAAAGAAAACCGCAGAAAAAAAATAAAATGAGGTATCTATTGATTACCATGTCTTAAAGTGTTAAAATAAGACATGGTTATTTTTATCTGGTTATTTACAACGGTCGTTTTTGGAGTGGTCTATCTCTTTCAGATCCTCCATTTAAATTTATTAGGATTACAGCTCATCGCCCTTTTGATTTTATATGTTAGTTTTCGAGAGAGTAAAAACAATCACTATTGGCGTATTTTTGCGATGGACGTCATCATGTTTTTTGTAGTCCTGATTTTATATCACTCACATCACACCTTTACTTACATCAATCCAAATGATGTTGAAAAATTAATTTTGATCATCTTAAGTATAATCATCGCACAGTGTGTTGGGATATTTTGGGGAAGACAATTTTACAAACACAATAAAAAAACGGATTGATGAAGCAATCAATTCGTTTTTTCTTTTATGTCCGAGAGAAGTTCGTTTATTTTATCAATCCGAGGTTGAGCTGAAATTTTAAATTCCTCAATTTTTTTTTGAAGAGCAACGCCTGTTTTTTCTGCTGCACGACCCTCTATTTGAACACGATTCACATTCGTTTTGACGGCATCAATATTTTCTGAAAGCTCTGTTACAAGCACTTTCATCTCTTTAAAAAAATCAGTCATGGTTTCTCCTTTAGTTTGATTCTGTGATTTGTTTTGCAATCTCAGCTAAATCGTAATCATGTGCAGTGAACTCTCCCACAAATCCATCCGCTTCTCCATAACGTGGAATCAGATGAATATGTGTGTGAAAAACAGTTTGCCCTGCAATGGATTCATTATTTTGCAAGATATTCATCCCTTTTGCGTGCATTTTTTCTACAATGATATTTGCAAGTGCTGGGACTTTTGAAAAAAGCAATGCAGCCTCCTCAGGACTTGAAGCCAAAAGATTTCTAACATGTTTTTTAGGGACAAGAAGTGTATGTCCTTTTGTTGTTTGCGTGATATCAAGAAAAGCGACCACATCCTCATCTTCATAAACCTTTGTACTCGGAATTTCTCCAGCAATAATTTTGCAAAAAATACAATCTTCCATTTTATCCCCTCCAATAAGCTCAAAGTTCTGCTTTAGAAAATTTAAGCAATGTATGATACTTTGATTATAGTATAAATCACTAAAAATTCATAGTCAGAATGTTAGAAACGCTTTCAAATTTTCTTGTTTTGCCCTAAAATAGTAATTGAATGACAGTTTAGTGCTTTAATTTGATATAATAGAGTGCGCGCAAATAAAAAGTGTCAAGAAAGCGAAATTTTTGAACCTGCTTGCAAGAAACCAAAATTCCTTCTTTCTTGCCTCTTTTTGAGCGATTTGCGCTTGCCTCTTGAGATAATAAGTAAAAACAAAATGAAAAACTCAAAAGAAGGGAGTGGGTCATGTTAAGAAAAAATTTTTATCGTCTCTTTGAGTTCATTTTTAAATCTGTTAAGGAATGTTCAAAGTTTTGGTTTGAATATCTTTTTCTATTTGTTGGTACGACGATGGGGATTGTTTTAGTCATCATTCCACTTTTAGAAGCGATATCAGGAATCATCATGCGCTTAAGCGGTATTCCTTATCTGTCGTATAATAATTTAGGAGATTTGATTCAACATCATTTTTTTGGTGTGATTGGACTGTTTTTGGTTTTGATGCTGCTCATCTTTTTGGTTGCGGTTCAGTTTATTATTCAGTTCCAAGGCATTCGATTGATTCAATTAAGAACGCTAACATTTAAAAAATTATGCAGCGCGGTTTTTGCTTCCATTCAGCGTCTGAATTTACAGCAGTTAGTCTTTTTCTTCTTTTACTTTCTTTTGATTCTCCCTTTTGGTCGTTATGTTTTTAGCACACCTTTGCTCTCCAAAATCAAACTTCCTGTTTTCACTCTTGAATTTTTCTTAAAAAGCTGGCAAAATATCGTGATGCTGCTCTTATTTTACGCCATCACATTTTGGATGAGTTCGCGCTTGATTTTGACGCTTCCACTTTTGATTTTAAAAGGACTTCCATTAAAAAAAGCCATCAAAGAAAGTGTGACACGCACAAAAGGAGTCAAAAATTTTATCAAAATTTCGCTATATTTTGGAACGATTGGGTTATTCAGCGTTATTTTTCAGGGCATGTTCTTTCTTTTTGGGTATCTGATTCAGCGGTTTATGGATCAGACGTCCTTTGCATTAGCCAGTGCAACACTCTTATTGGATGTGATTTGGATTGGAAGTTCGATTGTTTCTACCTTAAGTATGGTCATTCTTTTTAGTTTCTTAATTCGTGAGGCGCAGGTGGATGATCTAAAATCGTTTGACATGACTGGGAAATCACCACGGAGTCGAAGAAAATACAAAGTGATTTTTTTGAGTTCAGCTCTGATCCTTTTTGCTTTAGTGAGTTGGACGTATGTAGAAGGTTTTTTGGATACCATCCCAAAAACGATTTCTCATCGTGGGGTTAATGATGAAAATGGCGTACAAAATACCATTCCAGCGCTAGAAGCAACAGCAAAGTTGAAACCTGATGCTGTCGAAATTGATATTCAAGAAACGAAAGATCATCAGTTTGTTGTTTTTCATGATCCGACACTTAAGGATCTCGCTGGAATAAACAAGCGCCCTCAAGAGCTAACGTTAGCGCAATTAAAAGAGACTGTAGTATCTGAAAATGGAAAAAGAGCGTTGATTCCGAGTTTAGATGATTATTTATCTGCAGCTGAAAAAATACATCAAAAATTATTGGTTGAGATTAAAACTTCTCCTTTAGATTCAAAAAATATGGTTCAAAATTTCAGTAGAAAATACGGGAACAGATTATTAAAAGATCAAGACATGATTCATTCACTCAGTTATCCTGCGCTAGTTGAGGAGCAAAAAATTAATCCTAAAATTCCGGTGAGTTTTATTTTACCGTTCAATCTTCTTTTTCCACAAACCAAAATGTCGGCTTACACAATGGAAGCCACGACGCTTGATAGTCATTTTGTGGATCAAGCACATGCGAATCATCAAAAAGTCTTTGCATGGACGGTGAATGAAGAAGATGATATGAGAGAACAGATGTTTAATGGCGTTGATGGGATTATCACAGATGATTTGACAGGGTTAAAAGAGGTGATTGCACAGGATGAAAATCATCCAAGTTATGCCCAACGGATCTTGAAAATGGTCTATATCATTACATCAGAATAAAAGTGAAAAGAGGAAAAAATGTTAAAAGTTAAAAATCTTACCGGTGGATATTTTGGAAATCCTGTCTTAAAAGATGTGAATTTTGAAATCAACGATGGTGAATTAGTTGGATTAATTGGACTTAATGGTGCTGGAAAATCGACGACAATTCAGGAGATTATTGGACTGTTGACACCCTATTCTGGACTGATTGAGCTTGATGGAATGACACTTTTGCAAGATCTTTATGCGTATCGTAAAAAAATTGGATTTATTCCAGAAACGCCAAGTCTGTATGAAGAATTAACTTTACGTGAACATCTTGAAGTGACTGCTTTGGCTTATGGCATTCCTGAGGATGTCGCAATGGCGCGTGCTCAAAAATTACTTGAGACATTTCGATTGAGTGATAAATTAGAGTGGTTTCCGATTAATTTTTCAAAAGGAATGAAGCAAAAAGTGATGATTATCTGTGCTTTTTTGATTGAGCCTTCACTTTATATCATTGATGAACCTTTTATGGGACTTGATCCGCTTGCGATTCAGGATTTAATTGATCTGATGTTAGAAATGAAAAAAAATGGAAGTTCGATTTTAATGAGTACGCATATTTTGTCAACAGCAGAAAAATTTTGTGATAAATTCGTTGTGTTGCATGAAGGACGAGTGATTGCTTTTGGTACGATGGATGAGTTACGCCAACACTTTGGAAATGAATCTGCTTCGTTGGATGAAATCTATTTGGCATTGACCCAGCAAGCAAAAGCAGGTGCTGAGCATGAATGAGATTTTTAAAAAGCGAAGAGCCCAATTTTATGCGCAGAATTTGAAATATTTGCGCTATGTTTTTAATGATCATTTTACGTTATTTTTGGTTATTTTACTAGGCGCTTTAGCCATTCAGTATGCGCAGTTTTTACAATCGCACACACTAAATGGCTTTGAAAAGGGACTTGTGATGTGCGTTGTGAGTCTGATTGCGTTGATTCCTGGGCGTTTGGCGACCTTTTTTGAAGCAGCAGATCAGGTGTTTTTGCTTGTTCGTGAGCAAGAAATTAAGCAAAATTTAAAACAAAGTTTCTTACGTTCGATGATTTTACCTGCACTAGTGAGTGTGATTTTGGTATTTGTTTCGAGTCCGTTACTTTTATTTCCAATTTGGGTTTTGATGCTTTGGTTTCTCTTATTATTGGGATTAAAAAGTAGTATTTTTGCGTATCGACTTAAAAAATGGCAAAATCGAGGACTTTTAAATTGGCGTGCGATGATTGCATATGAGGAAAATCGAAAAGTTGTGATTTTACGTTTTTTTGCTCTGTTTACTACGGTGAAGGGATTAAAATCACACAGTCATCGTCGGAAATACTTGGATTTCTTACTTCCTAAAACGCGTCGGACGTATGAATATGCGCTCTCAAGAAGTTTTTTAAGAAGTGGTGATTACCTTGCTTTGACGGTGCGTTTGACAGTGCTTTCTATTTTGGCATTGATCTTTGTGGACAATGCCATTCTTGCGGTGATTCTGGTTTGTGTTTTCAATGCGTTATTGATGTTTCAGTTGGTTGCACTTCGTGATGCGTTGGATTATCAGCTTTTGGCACGACTTTATCCCATAAAAAAAGGATCACAAGCGAGCGCTGTGAAACGAATTTTGTTTCGCGTGCTTGTCGGCATGACAGGACTTCAAGTGATTTTTGGACTTGTTTTTCTTACAAATCGTTTGGATCTCATAATTATCTTACTTGTGAATGGCGTCCTTGCGAAATTCTATTTGAGTAGTAGATTAAAAAATAAGTTTTAACGAAAATGGATTTTGCTTGTGATTTTACAGAATTCTCGGAGGATAAAAAAAGAGCACTGCGCTCTTTTTTTGATGTTTTATAAGGAGATCAAATGATTTTGCTGCCGTGAACGTAGGTGGTATCGCACGCTTTAGCGAGTTTTTCAAAGTTGTCTTTAGTTACCCCTCCTCCAATCATGAGGGAAATTTTTCCACGTGATGCGCGCGTGAGTGATTTGATAGCACTAATATTAAGCGCGTGATCAAGAGAATCACCGTGTAACAGAATTTTTTCAACACCGAGTGTTGCAAGCTGAGTGATCGCATTGATTTGCTTTGCTTTAGGGATTTCATCAAAAGCCATGTGGAAAGTGACGGGAAGTCCTTGTGAGGCAATCAAAAGCGTCTCCATTGCTTCACTATCAATTTCATTTGTCTTGGTGAGACAGCCAAAAACGAGCGCATCTGCGCCTGCTTCAATGGCTTTTAAAATGTCCGTTTCCATGATTTTGAGCTCATAAGGATCATAAACAAAATCGCCAGAACGAGGTCGAATCATCACAGCAAGGGTTGTTTTTGCGTTGTTTTGGGCGAGAAAATGATGAGCTTCTTGAATGACACCATAAGAGGGTGTGGTTCCTCCAACAGCGAGATTATCACAAAGTTCAATGCGTTCAACGCCTTTTTTGATTGCTTTTGGAATGGAGGTAAAATTTTCGACACAAAGTTCGCGAATGATCATGATGACTTCCTTCTTTTCTTTTTTCTTATTTTATTATAACATAGGGTTATGCTTAAGAAAATTGAAAAATCTGAGCGCTTTTTATCAAAGCGTCCTCATGTGCTGCGTTGTCCGATTTGCCACTTGGAAGTGGTACTTGATGGAAGTGCGTTAAGGTGCGAAAATCGACATACTTTCAATCTCAATAAAAAGGGTTACGTCAACTTTTTACAACAAAAACCAGATACCTTACACTATACAAGAAAGATGTTTGAGCCTAGACGACGCTTGATTGAGTCTGGAATGTATTTGTCAGTACTGACAGAAATCGAAAAAGAGGTGGTCAGTGGAAATTTGCTAGATGTGGGAACAGGTGAAGGGACTTTTTTGCATCTGCTTTGTCATCAGGGAGATAAGTATGGTTTTGATTTAGCAAAAGATGGGATTGAAATGGCAACAGAACTTGGAATCTCCGGATTTTTAAGTCTGTCAGATCTGACGAACTTACCTTTTTTGGATGGCGTGTTTTCGACAATTCTTAATATTTTTACACCGTCCAATTATCGTGAATTTAAGCGTGTGTTAGCTGATGATGGGGTTATTTTAAAAGTAGTTCCGGATCGTTTTTATTTGAGGGAATTGCGTGAAGTGTATGGGATTCCTTTGGATTATGATAATCAGGCGGTCATTGATCGATTTGTACAGGAATTTCCAAACTGTGAGCGAAAAGAAATAAAGACCATTTTTGAGATTCATGAAGCTTTACGCGACGATTTTTTGGAAATGAGTCCACTGGAGTGGGCAGTATCAAAGGAAGTAAAAGAAAAAGCGCATCAAGCACCGCCTTGTTTTGCAACGATTCATGTGGTACTTTTAATCGCACGAAAATAAAAACGACAGTAATGTCGTTTTTTAATTATCTTAAAACATGTTTAATCATTTTGGAGAGGCCTCTTTTGCAGAGTAAAAATAAGCTTAGGGAAACAAGAAATGCGACAGGAACAGCAATAGGGGCTGTCAGTACTGACAAAAGAGCATAAATGATGATTGCTAATAAAATCGAAAAAAGGGCGACATTCACAAAGAATGTGAGCTCAGACACACGCTTTTCTAAATTTGTTTTTCCTTTAAATTGAGTTTCTGAATAATCATAGTAGGTTTGTTTTTCATAGAAGTCTTTTAAATTTCTTAATTCCATCGCGTTTTCTTAACTTTCGTAATTATTGTTCCTTATATTATAGTATAAAAAGAATACCAATAAATTTCAAAATGGTTTCTTGTGTTACAAAAAAGTTTCTTTTTGATGAACTTTAGTTGAAGTTGAAGCATGTGATCTTTTACTAAAGATGATATAATAGAAATCGAATATTCTGTCTCATGTGAGTCTCAATTTTATTAAAAAGAAAGAAATAAATCAGAATGATTAAAATTATTGCAACAGTGGAGAATTTAAGACAAGCAGAAGAATTATTAGATGCAGGGGTCGATCAATTGAACATTGGTGAAGCGGAGTTTGGACTACGCACACCAGCGGCACTTTCTTATGATGAAATTGCCAAGATCACAGTCTTAGCACATCAACGACAGAAAACAGTGATGGTGGCAGTGAACGCACTCATGCACGTGGAAATGATGGAAAAAATAAAATCCTTTCTTGATTTTCTTCAAAAAATTGGCGTGGATCAAATTTCAGTGGGAGATGCTGGTGTGATTTTTGTGTTGCAGCGTGATGGATACACGTTACCGTTTGTTTATGACGCTTCCACATTGGTCACTTCTGCTCGTCAGGTCAATTTTTGGGCGGAACAGGGGGCTGTTGGTGCTGTGTTGGCTCGTGAATTACCTAAAGCTGAGCTGGAAGAATTGATTAAAGAGGTGAAAATTCCTGTTGAACTTTTGGTTTATGGTGCGACGGTCATTCATCATAGTAAACGCCCATTATTACAAAATTATTTCAATTTTATTAAAACAGACAGTCAAAAAGAAGGAAAAAATCGCGAAGCGAGTCATTTTATTTCTGAACCAAAAGATGAACAGACGCATTATAGTATTTTTGAGGACAGACACGGGACTCATATTTTTGCAAATGATGATGTAAACATGATGACAGAGCTTGGCAGTCTTTTTGCGATGGGGTTTGAGACGTGGAAATTAGACGGTATTTTTACGCGCGATCATCGATTTGTCGAAATCGTAGCCTTATTTGTTGAGGCTAAAAATTTAATTTTAGAAGGAAAATTTGACTTCCAAGCTGCAACACGACTTGATGAAGCGGTAAGAAAAATGCATCCTTTTGGACGCACGGTGTCACACGGATTTTATGACTATGACCCCACTCAAATCAAGTAAAAAAGTTTTGTCAGTACTGACAGAAGTAAAAATCGCTAAAACATGGTATGATGAGTAAAAAAATAAGGACTGTTTACGATGTGAGCAGATTTTTGTGGAGGTGTTTTTGATGAGAGGATATTGTGAAACATCCGATGAGCATTTTATTTTTCATGTAGAGCATCCTAATGCTTATGAGCAGGAAAATCTGATTACAGCGCTATTTGTTGAAGAAAAAAAGGGTCATTTTTTAAAACGTTATGATGCAGATATGACGCACGCGTTTGTTTTTGAAAAGGATAAAAAACAGGTGGCAGAAAATTTTTCACGACTTTGTACGTCCATGTTTTCAACGCCTGAAAATTGGCGAGAAGATCTGAAAAAATTTGCAAAAAAAGCGCTTGAATATCACATTGAGTGGTATGTTACAGGTTCTGTTTCAGATGCAGTTTATGGGGTGGAAATTGAGCCGCATGATTTGGATATTGCCGTGCATACGCGCGATTTTTTCAAGGTAAAAGAATGCTTTAAAAACGAGGTGGTTGAGCCATTTGTAGATAATCATGGCACATGGATTGCACGTTATTTTGGACGGCTCTGTCTGGGTGCTGGTGTGATTGATATTGTTGCAGATGAGAGCAGAAATTCGGAAAATAAAGCATACGAAAAAGTAATGTGGGAGGGATTTGAACTTTTGGTAGAGCCTTTTCAAGTCCGTTATGAAACAGAACTGCTTCGTCAAAGAAAAGAGCGTATCGCAGCGTTTGAAAAGTTTTTAGAGGGAAAAAGTACAGATGAAAAATAAGATGCACGCACAAGCAGTGATGCTTTTGAGTGGTGGAAGTCGTGCGCGGGGATTTTTGTTTCCTGCACTCATCACGGATTTTCAAAAAATTCTCGAAGGAAAGAAAAATTTAGTCGCAATCAGCGCAAGTCGTAATGCTGTCAAAACTGATGCGGCATTTTATGGGACAAAAGAGAGCTTGAGTGTGAAAGATCAATTTGCCTCAACGGGAATTGAGGACTTTTTCTTGTTGGACAGTCGCGTTTCACCTCAAAAAGCGCAGGAAAAAATACGCCATGCGGACGTGATTTATTTAATGGGCGGAGATCCATTGTTTTTGCTTGAATTTTTGAAAAATGAAGGCTATGATGCGCTGTTGCAGGATTTTACAGGTGTGTTCATTGGATTGTCAGCAGGGGCAATGGCACTTGCTAAGCACGCCTTTTACTCTGCAGATGAGGAAATTCCACACTCATTTTTCTATCCTGCATTGGGGATTTGTGATCTGAGTTGTGATCCTCATTTTGAGGCGGATGAAAAACGGATCGAAAATACGAAAGTGATGGCACAAACGCACGACATTATTGGCCTTGAAAATGATGCTTGTGTGATGCTTCATGCCGATGGGACGCTCCAAACTTTTGGAAGAGTTCACTTTTTTTATGCGTCTGAAAAAGAGAAACATTAAAGAAGGTCTTGAAATGTCAAATGTGTTTGACTAAGAGGACAATGGGAAAAGAAGGAAAAATCCTGTAAAATAAATAGAGAACAAGTTTTGGTTGTTAAATTCAGTGCATGGGGATTTAACTAGAGAATGTTTCATCAACAACATTCTAACCCTTTCAAAATACTTACTATCTTGAAAATAGAAGGAATATCAAATGCAAAAAAAATTGACACGTCCAGAGGTGCTTGCACCTGCTGGTACTTTAGAGAAGCTAAAAGTTGCGATTCAATATGGTGCGGATGCGGTTTATATTGGAGGACAAGCTTATGGCTTGCGCTCGCGTGCTGGAAACTTCTCATTTGAAGAAATGGCTGAAGGTGTGGCTTTTGCCAACGCCCACCACGCCAAAATCTATGTGGCTGCAAATATGGTAACGCACGAGGGAAATGAAAATGGTGCTGGTGCGTGGTTTAGAAAGCTGCGAGACATCGGAATTTCAGCAGTGATCGTCTCTGATCCAGCCTTGATTGCGATTGCAGCCAGTGAGGCACCGGGCTTGGCGATTCATCTGTCAACCCAAGCGAGTGCGACGAATTTTGAAACGCTTGAATTTTGGCGACGCCTCGGGCTTGAGCGAGTCGTTTTGGCGCGTGAAGTGTCAATGGAGGAGCTTTCTGAAATCCGCAAACACACTGCTGTAGAAATCGAAGCTTTTGTCCATGGCGCAATGTGCATTTCGTATTCTGGTCGTTGTGTATTGTCCAACTATATGAGTTTACGAGATGCGAATCGTGGCGGGTGTTCACAATCTTGTCGTTGGAAATACGATCTTTATGATTTGCCTTATGGAAGCGAACGTCACTCCATCACAGGAGAAATTCCTGAAGCTTTTTCGATGTCGGCTGTTGATATGAGCATGATTGATCATATTCCTGATTTGATTGAAAATGGGGTCAATTCACTAAAAATTGAAGGTCGCATGAAATCCATTCATTATGTTTCTACGGTTGCGATGACGTATAAAAAAGCGGTTGATGCCTATCTGGAAAGTAAAGAAACGTTTGAAGCCATTAAACCTGCCTTAGTTGACGAGCTGTGGAAAGTCGCACAACGTGAGCTGGACACAGGATTTTATTATGGCATTCCTGACGAGCATAAGCAACTTTTTGGTGCACGACGCAAAATTCCAGAATATAAATTTGTAGGAGAAGTTGTTGATTTCGATGCTGCAACGATGGTCGCAACCATTCGCCAACGCAATGTCATCATGGAAGGGGACACGATTGAATTTTACGGTCCAGGATTTCGGCATGTGGACACAGTGATCCACAATCTTCGACTTGCACAAACCGATGAGCGCATTGATCGTGCGAAAAATCCAATGGAGCTGCTTCATATTGACGTGCCATTTGCAGTGAGCGTAGGTGATATGATCCGAAAATCTGGTGCAGGATTAATAAATTTATACGATCAAAAAACGGGCGAAACAAAAACTGTTCGCGCACGTGCTTAAACTAATTTCTGTCAGTACTGACAGATTTTTTTTGATATTTATGGTTAAATAGTAGTGAGATAAAAATAAGAAAAGAAGAAAAAATGAAAAAAATTGGAATTTATTTTGGAACATTTGCTCCGATGCACATTGGACACCTGCATCAAGTTTATAAGTCAGCGTTTGAAAATGACGAAGTACTCCTTGTCGTATCAGGCTATGACAATGATCGCGGAGATAAAATTCATTTGCCACTCGATCAGCGTCTGTCAGTACTGACAGATTTTTTCTCAGATGAACCTCATATTCATGTGAGAAAATTAGACGAAAATGATCTTCCGCCCATGCCAAATGGGTGGAATGAATGGAGTGCACGGTTGTTTCAGTTGATTGATGCGCTGGATAATGGCCCGTTTCTTGCGACTTTTTACGTTGGAGAGCCTGAATATGTTGTGGAACTTGAAAAACGATTTCCCAAAAATGAAAACAAGTATCACGTAAAAATCTCAGATCGCACGGCTATCCCGATTTCTGCAACAAAAATCCGTCAGGCACCGCATCAGTATTGGGATCAGATCATCCCTGCTTTTCACCCCTTTTTCGCTCAAACGGTGCTTGTCAGTGCTGAGCAAGCAACAACACTTTGTCAGCGGCTAGAAAAAATATGTCCAAATTCTGGATTAACTTTTGTCAGCGCTGATGAACATCCAAAACAGTCCTCTGCTGATTTTGTACTTCAATTGCAGGCTCAATCTTTGATGGATGCGTTTTATGAAGCCATCGATGCGATCAATGAAAAAACACACCTGCAACTTTTGCGGCTCAAAAATGAGTAACTCCCCCATTTTTTCAAAACAAAAGCACTCAAAATTCATCATTTTTTGAGTGCTTTTGTAGTTCGTCATAGCAGGATTGTTTTTTCGAAAGTAGAAAATCAAGCTGATGTTGAAGTGTCTGAAGTTGCGCACGAATGCTACGTTCATGCGCTACAAGTATCGAGATCTGAGGAATAATCCCTGCGCGTCCTTGAGATGTTAACGCTAAAAATTCCGTCGCATCACTGCCAAGTGTGCTCAAAAGTTGCGCGTGCATTTCATTTTCAATCATTTTTAGAAATTTTTCCTCTCTCAACGGTAAAGCGTGCAAGATCATGCGGCATATTTTTGAGATGTTCAAGCGATGTCGTCGTAATAAAAGTCTGCGTTTTTCCAAGACTCGTCTGAATCAAATCCAGCTGACGCGTATGATCAAGCTCACTCATGACATCATCTAAAAGTAAGATCGGGTATTCTCCCGTCTCCTCAAAAATCAAATCAATCTCTGCTAACTTCACTGACAATGCAACCGTCCGTTGCTGTCCTTGCGATCCAAAGTCCGCCACATTTCTGTCATTAATGACAAACGTTAAATCATCTCTGTGCGGGCCGACACTGGTCTGATGTCGAAAACGATCCAATTCATGCCGCTCTGTCAGCGCTGACAGAAAGTCATTTTTCACATTTTTCTCATAAATCAGCGTTAATCTTTCTTTACCATGAGTCAATTGCGCATGAACCGCTTGCGCGTAAGTCCCTAATTTTTCGATAAAGGTCGCGCGCTCAGCAATCAATTTTTCCCCATGTATCACTAACTGCTCATCTAATACCGCCAAAAGTTGTGGATCAATCTTACTTGCATCAAATTTTAAATACGCATTACGCTCCTTTAAAGCACGATTATAACGCACACTATCATACAAATAAACCGGACGAATTTGCCCCAATTCCATGTCCATAAAACGTCGTCTCACACTTGGCGCACCCTTAACTAAATCCAAATTTTCAGGCGCAAACATAATCAAATTTAACTGACCAATATAATCTGCCAAACGATTTTCTTTCAAATGATTCGCTTTTGCGATCCGCCCTTTTGAATTTAAAGTGACTTCAAGTGGCACACGTCCCTCATTTTTTTCAACCACTCCAGAAACACGCAGTTCCGACTCAGACCATCGAATTAATTCCTTATCGTGACTCGTTCGATGAGAGCGTGTCAACGCTAAAAAATAAATCGCCTCAAGAATATTCGTCTTCCCTTGCGCATTTTCCCCCAAAAAAAGATTGAGTTGCGGATGAAAATCAAGGGACAACTGCTCATAATTTCTAAAATTTGTCAGTTGAATCTGATTCAATTTCATAATCGTTCCTCAAAATTCTAAAACTCAACGCCGACCAGGAAATCGTGGGGCCACTTTTTTTGCTGGTTTTGAAGCTTTATTTTCTTCGTTCATTTTTTTTACTAAAGCAGCCACCCGCATTTTTTCTTCCTTTTGTGCCACGTGCTCAGCCATCTCTTCCTTGGAGGCAAGGCAAAATGTGACTGCCACATCAAGAGATGGAATTTCAAGGAGATCTCCCTCCCAGCATTTTTTACCCCGCCGAGTTTC
The DNA here is from genome assembly GCF_009601015.1 of Lactococcus hircilactis. Taxonomy (GTDB): domain Bacteria; phylum Bacillota; class Bacilli; order Lactobacillales; family Streptococcaceae; genus Lactococcus; species Lactococcus hircilactis. The sequence continues at coordinate 90,445 of NZ_WITJ01000002.1, read as the reverse complement.
AGGAGTATGGTTATAAAAAACATCTCCCTCGTGCGCTGCTAAAAAAGCTTTTGCTTGACCGCCAGTAGCAATCAGTCCTAATTCTTTGAGCAATTTTCCCAAAGTAATGTATTCTTCAAATAAAATATAGTTTTGCATAATCCAATTTTAACACAATTTTGATAGAATCGTGCATGTATTTTTCCGATAATTTGATATAATAGTACTTACCATCAAAAGAGTAAAAAAAATGGCAGTCGTTAAAGGATATTCAAACGATTTTGTCAAAAATGAACTCAAAAAAATTATGAAAGTGAAAAAAAGTGACCAGCTATTTATGCGCCAAAGGGGTGTCCCTTCACATCATCAAAGCAACAAAATTTAAAACCGTAAAAATCATGATTCGTTTTCGAGAAAAAATTCAACAAGATCACCTCGCAAAGCGCGTTTTAATCTCGAATATGCTCGAATCAACGAATCAAGTTTATCCTACAGGACGTGCATTTTCACTTCAACTTTCTAAAATGTATGGTGCGTCATTTACAACAGGAGTTTCCAAAAAAGGCAATCAACACCTCTTAACCCTCAGTATGAGCGTCGTAAATCCACACTACGTCAACGAAAATACGGTGTTAGATGCACTTCAATTCATCAAAACAGCGCTATTTCAACCAGATATTACTTCAGAAGCGTTTAATCCTGATGTTTTTAAAAGAGAACAAATCAATCTCATCCACTACCTCGAAGCGATGAATGATGATCGTTCTTATTTTGCAAGTAAACAACTTTCAAAACTATTTTTCACAGACAAAAATCAAGCACTTCCAAGCATTGCTACAGTGGATTTATTAAAAAAAGAAACCGCAGCATCCGTCTATCACTACTATCAAGAAATGCTCACAAACAACGCCATTGATTGCTTTGTTTTAGGAGATATCGATGAAGCGCAAATCAAAGCCGCGTTTGACACTTATCCTTTAGCCGATCGAAAAAGCAATCCAGATGTCTTTTATCAACAAGAAATTAGAGAAAAGCCCATTGAAGTGATTGAAAAAAAAGAAGTTGCCCAATCGCTCTTGCAACTCGGATTTCATCTTCCTGTCACTTATGGCGATAAAAACTACCTCAGCTTACAAGTGATGAATGGCCTTTTAGGTGGTTTTTCACACTCCAAACTTTTTGCTAATGTCCGAGAAAAAGAAAGTTTAGCATACTCCATTTCATCGACCTTTGATTCATTTTCCAACTTTTTTAAAATCTCTGCAGGCATTGATGCACAAAATCTTGAAAGAACAAAAGCACTCATTTTTGAGCAACTTAACGCCATCAAAAACGGTGATTTTTCAGATCAAGAATTAGAGCAAACCAAAACCATGCTTCGCAACAGTTACTATATCGGACAAGATTCTCCATCAAACACGATCGAACTTGAATTTGTAAAAGCACTCATCCCTAGCCGACAGATGGAACTTGAGGATTTTATCACTGCACTTCAGCACGTCAGCAAAAAAAGTATTCAAGAAGTTGCTCAAAGTTTGACCTATCAAACGTTATATTTCATGCAAGGGCAGTCCTTAGTGCTCAACCAAGACTAAAAAAAGAGAAGCAAAAAATGAAAGAACAAAACTATCCCCAAGCAGGAGAGCGATTATTTCACTCCACACTTGAAAACGGATTAACCGTTTATTACCTCCCCAAAGCAGACTACAATCGGACCTATGGCTTATTTACTACCAATTTTGGCTCTTTAGATACACGCTTTATTGCACCAGGATCAAAAAAAATGAGTCATTTTCAAGAAGGCATTGCCCACTTTTTAGAACACAAACTTTTTGAAAAAAAAGAGGGAGATGTCATGTACAAATTTGGTGCATTAGGTGCTCAAACGAATGCTTTCACCAGTTTTTCACGAACATCCTATTTATTTTCGACGCGTGAAAATAGTTTTGAGTGTACGGAATTATTACTTGATTTTGTTCAAGACCCTTATTTTACAAAAGAAAATGTCGAAAAAGAACAAGGCATCATCCAACAAGAAATCCAAATGTATCAAGATGATAGCGATTGGCAACTTTTTGCAGGATTATTGAGTCACATGTACCCAGATACCCCCCTTGCACAAGACATTGCGGGCACCCCAGAATCCATCAATGCAATCACAGCAGAAGATCTGTATCAAAACTATGAAATTTTTTATCATCCCTCAAACATGACCTTATTTTTGACAGGACCATTTGATGTTTCAAAAATGGATGATTTTGTGAGAAACAATCAAGCTCAAAAGCATTATACAAAAAAAGAACCGATTGAGCGGATGGCGCTTGAGCAAACGAAAGTTAAATCAGGAGCAACAAAAACACTTGATGTCGCGATGCCAAAACTCGCTTTAGGATTGAGAGGAGATGATCGTCTTGCTACAGATTCACGGACTTTGATGCGTTATAAACTCTCACTTTCGCTCTTTTTAGATTTGATTATTGGAAGAACAAGCAAGCGCTATGAGACATTATATAATGCACACGAGATTGATGATACGTTTGGTTTTAGTTTTGATCTGGATAAACGCTTTCATTTCTTTTCAATCACTGGAGATACAAAAAATCCAAAAAAATTGAGTGAAACTTTGCAAGAAGCGATAAAAAGTTATAAAATAGATAGTGATTTTAATGCTGCGCATCTCGAATTATTGAAACGTGACATGTTAGGAGAATATTTTAGCGCACTCAACTCATTAGAATACATCGCAAATCAATTTTCGACAGAACGGTATGATGAGATCAATTTCTTTGATCTTCCAGAAATTCTTTCTGAGTTGACGCTTGAAATCATCTCAAAACATGTTGATTCATTCATTGCAGAGATGAAAGTCGTAGAATATACCATCCTTTCTCAATCCTCTGAAATGAATTAAAAATAAAAAACGATACGTTAAAAAAATCTGAACAGTAATAATAAAAAATCCATGTGCAGCACAAAAGTGAAAGGGGGACATGGTGTCAATAAAAACAATCGGACGCGTCCTAAAAGAAAGACGAACAGAACTCGGACTTGGACTCACAGAAGCAGAAACATTTACTAAAATACAAAAATTATACATCGTAGCCTTAGAAACAGATGATTACAAAGCACTTCCAGGTGAATTTTATGTGAAGGCTTATCTCAAACAATATGCTGAAAAATTAGGTTTAAATGCGGATAAAATCATTGAAGCATACGAAGAAGGAAAAGGAATCACTGTAGAAGATAAGGCTGATTTTCAAGAAACCTATCGTTTTGTAAAACCAAGTGAGCGTGTGGAGCCTGAAGAAGAAGAGACCATCAAAGACTGGCATTATTATCTTCCAATCATTGCCCTTACAGGAGGCGCTATTTTAATCATGGTCGCTGTCTTTCTTGCAGTACTCCTTAATAAACCACAGACGCCTTCCTTTTTACAATCTAATTATGCTTATTCAACCTCATCAACGCATAAAAAAACAAATCGTTCCACTCAAGCTGTACCCAGTCAGAGTACAGCGCCAAGTAGTAGTGCGCCGAGCGAGGATTTAGCCATTACCAGCAGCTCAAATAATACCATGAATGTGACATTGACGAATGCTAAAACACCAGTCAAAGTGGTTTTTACAGGAAACGATCAATCCAATGTCTGGACCTTAGTTCGGAATTCCGATATGGATACTTCGGGGGTTACGATTACTCCTGATCATGAGCAAGTGACAGCGACACTTGCAAGCGATGCGACCACATCAATGATTACGCTTGGCCGACGCTCTAATCTAGCGATGACCATCAACGATAAATCAGTGGATCTATCAAAGTTTACAAATCAAATGGGACCCTACACGATTAATCTGACCATTCAAGCGACAACAGGGCAAAGTACGCCAGCGGATACGCATCAATAAAATAAATAAACAAAAGGAAATTCAAAATGAAAAAAAAATTACCAAATCAATTAACGATGGCACGGATTTTCATGATTCCACTTTTTTTAATCGTTCTTTATTTGCCTCACGGCGAAAAAATTGGTGCAACATTCCTGAGTTGGATAATTGCAGCGCTTATTTTTGCTGTCGCTTCCTTTACCGATTGGTTGGATGGTCACTTGGCAAGAAAGTGGAAAGTAGTTTCAAATTTTGGGAAATTTGCAGATCCTTTAGCAGATAAGATGTTGACGATGGTAGCTTTTGTGATGCTTGTCACCTTAAACCTTGCACCAGCTTGGGTTGTTGCCATTATTGTTTGTCGTGAACTTGCAGTGACAGGCTTGCGTTTGCTCTTAGTGGAGCAAGGAGGAACGGTGCTCGCAGCAGCCATGCCAGGAAAAATCAAGACGTTTACACAAATGCTTTCAATTATTTTTCTCTTAATCGGAGATCCGATTTATTTGGGAACGATTTTACTGTATATTTGTCTAATTTTCACGATCTATTCTGGGTATGATTATTTCAAAAATGCGAAAGTGAAATGGGAATTTTAAATCTTAAAAAGAAAAAATAAAAAGTCGAAAAAACGACTTTTTTGATCCATTTTTTCTTGATTTAATCAGAGATTTACGTTAAAATAAAAGTATAGAGAGCGATGATGGTGCAAATTCGCAAAATGAAACGTGACATGAATCGGTGGCTCCGTTATCGCTAATCAAAGGCTCTGTTGACAGAGCGAATTTAGGTGGTACAGCGTTCATTGGCGCCCTAAGGCTTTTAGCTTTAGGGTGCTTTTTTAAACCATCCTTAATTATAGAAAGTATTACGTTTTATTGATCAGAAAGGAAATCTAATGAAATTACAAAAACCCAAAGGGACAGCTGATGTTTTGCCTATTGATTCAGCAAAATGGCAATATCTTGAAGAAATGGCACGTGCTGTTTTTAGTGATTACAATTTTAAAGAAATTCGTACACCACTGTTTGAATCCTATGAATTATTTAGTCGAGCAACGGGTGAGACGAGTGATATTGTGACAAAAGAAATGTACGATTTTATGGATAAAGGGGGACGTCACATTGCACTACGTCCAGAAGGAACGGCTTCTGCGGTACGTGCTTATATTGAAAATAAACTTTACGCTCCAGAAGTGTTAAAGCCTGTAAAACTCTGGTATGATGCAGCGATGTTTCGCTATGAACAACCTCAGTCAGGGCGCTTACGAGAATTTCATCAATTTGGTGTGGAGTGTTTAGGCGTTAAAAATCCAGCAGTGGATGTTGAAGTAATTGCGATGGCAGACAGTTATTTCCGCCAATTGGGGGTTTCTGGGATTTCCTTACATCTGAATACTTTAGGGGATTTGGAAAGTAGAAAAGCATATCGTGAGGCTTTGATTGATTATTTAACACCGTTTGAGTCAAAACTCTCACAGGACAGTCAGCGTCGATTGCACGAAAATCCGTTACGGGTCTTGGATTCTAAAGAACCTGAGGATATTGAGATTGTCAAAAATGCACCCTCAATTTTGGATCATCTCACGCAAGCTTCAGAGCACTATTTTGCTCAAGTCAAACGGTTACTTGAAAAACTTGAGATAGATTATGTCGTGGATAAAAATATGGTCCGTGGACTTGATTATTATAACGATACGATTTTTGAATTTGTCGTAACGATTGATCAAAAGGAATTGACAGTCTGTGGTGGGGGACGGTATGATCGCTTAGTGGAGTATTTTGATGGTCCTGAAACGCCCGCTTTTGGTTTTGGACTTGGAATTGAGCGACTCCTGATGGTTGCACAAGCGCAAGAAATTGACTTTATGCAAGAGGATGGATTAGACGTTTATGTTGCCGTAATGGGAGAAGAAGCTAATCTTGAAGCAAGTCGATTGGTTGAGCGTTTACGCGAACAAGCTTTTAAAGTGGAACGTGATTTTTCAAATCGTAAATTACCAGCACAATTTAAAACTGCTGAGAAGATGAACGCGGATCTTATTATTGTGCTTGGAGAAGAAGAGGTCTCAACTGGGAATGTAACAGTAAAACACAATAAGACCAGAAAAGAAGTGAAGACAACGTTGAGTGCAATTTACGATGGATTTGCTCCTGTTTTTGAAGCCCTTTATGTAGAGGAAGAATTTTAAAAGCAGTGAGAAAAAAACGAGCCGCTTAAAAATGAAGAAAAGAATAAAAAGAGATAAAAAATGAAACGAACAAATTATGCAGGAAATATCACGCAAGAATATATTGGACAAATCGTTACACTCAAAGGATGGGTCGCAAAGCGACGTAATCTTGGAGGATTAGTTTTTATTGATTTACGCGATCGTGAAGGAATTGTCCAAGTTGTGATTAATCCAGATGAGGCAAGTGAGCGCGTGGCACAGGCAGCAGACAAAATTAGGAACGAATTTGTGGTTGAAGTGACTGGAAAAGTCATTGAACGTGCCAGTAAAAATGAGAAAATGAAAACAGGAAGCATTGAAATTGATGCGCAGGACATCACGATTTTATCGACATCAAAAACAACTCCTTTTGAAATCAAAGATGATGTGGAAGTTTCTGATGATACACGGATGAAGTATCGGTATCTTGATTTACGTCGTCCTGAAATGCTTAAAAATATTCGAATGCGTCATGCGACGACACATGCAATTCGTGAATACTTGGATGGGGCAGGGTTTATTGATGTTGAAACACCATTTTTGAACAAATCAACACCGGAAGGAGCACGCGATTATTTGGTCCCTTCACGGGTGAATAAAGGGGAATTTTATGCACTTCCTCAATCGCCACAATTGATGAAACAACTTTTGATGACGGCTGGGCTTGATCGGTATTATCAAATTGTAAAGTGTTTTCGAGATGAGGATTTGCGTGGGGATCGTCAACCAGAATTTACACAAGTCGATTTAGAAACGTCGTTTTTGGATGAAGAAGAAATTCAAACATTAACTGAAGGATTGATTGCAAAAGTCATGAAAGAGGTGAAAGGAATCGATGTCACGTTACCTTTTCCACGAATGAAATATGATGATGCGATGAATTTTTATGGGTCTGATAAGCCAGACACACGCTACGAGATGTGTTTACAAGATCTGTCAGTACTGACAAAAAAATCAGGGTTTAAAGTCTTTGAAGAAGCACCTGTCGTTAAAGCTTTAGTGGTCAAAAATGCTGCAAAAAAATATTCACGTAAAGGCATCGATAAACTGACAGAACAAGCCAAGCAAAATGGAGCTAAGGGACTTGCATGGACGAAATTTGAAAATGGGGTGCTGACAGGTGGCGTTTCTAAATTCTTGACAGAAATCTCGTCAGCACTGACAGAAAAATTAGCGCTTGAAGAAAATGATTTAGTTTTATTTGTTGCCGATCGATTAACGGTTGCGAATGCTGCTTTAGGGGCGTTGCGTCAAACTTTAGCACGTGAGTTGGGATTGATTGATTATCGGAAATTTAATTTTCTTTGGGTGATTGATTGGCCAATGTTTGAGTGGTCTGATGAAGAAGGGCGTTATATGTCCGCTCATCATCCGTTTACTTTACCGACTATTGAAACGCGAGAATTTTTAAGTGCTGATGGAAGTTTTGAAGCTTCTGACTTACAAAAAGTTCGCGCACACGCATATGATATTGTCCTTAATGGTTATGAATTGGGTGGAGGTTCTTTGAGAATTAACACACGCGAGTTGCAAGAAACAATGCTTGAAGCACTTGGTTTTAGTCTTGAATCAGCTCAAGAACAATTTGGATTTTTACTTGAAGCATTGGATTATGGATTCCCCCCACACGGAGGATTAGCAATTGGACTCGATCGTTTTGTGATGTTACTTGCGAAAAAGGATAATATTCGTGAAGTCATTGCTTTTCCAAAAAATAATAAAGCAACGGATCCGATGACACAAGCGCCATCTAGCGTCGCTGAAAAACAGCTAGAAGAATTGAGTATTAAACTTGCAGACGAAAATAAATAAATATCTTGGAAAATTCTTAAATCAATTAGGAATTTATCATCTTTTAAAGTCTATCGGTGCTGAAAAACTGGCGAACAAATTTTCAGCGGCAGTAGTTTATGCAGTGTTCTCCTCATTTGCATTGAACTTTTTCTATCAACCTGGTCATGTGTACGCTTCTGGTGCGACAGGGTTGGCACAGGTTGTTTCAGAATTAATTGTACGTGTAACAGGACATAATATTTTGCCGATTTCAGTGACGTTGATTTTGGTCAATGTGCCATTGATCGCACTGGCCTGGCGCGGAATTGGAAAGCAATTCACGATTTATACACTAATCACGATTGTGATGAGCTCTGTTTTCATTCACTTTATTCCTGTGACAACACTGACCAATGAACCTGTAATCAATGCTGTTTTTGGTGGGGCAATCATGGGATTTGGTGTTGGAAATGCGATGAAATCAGGGATTTCTTCTGGTGGGACGGACATTGTTAGTCTTTACATGCGAAAAAAAAATGGACGTACGGTTGGAACATTGAGTTTTATTGTTAATGGGGTCATCGTATTCATCGCTGGTGCTTTATTTGGTTGGGAATACATGCTCTATTCTATCATTGCGATTTTTGTCAATTCGCGGGTTCAAGATGCGATTTTTACGCGTCAAAAACGGCTTCAAGTAATGATTGTCACTCAAAATCCAGATTTGCTGGTACAAAAATTGTTTGAGAAATTTAATCATGGGGTGACCATTTTAAATAATTCTGAAGGTGGATTCACGCATCAAAAAAGAACGGTTTTATTTTCGGTCATCACGATGTATGAATATCAAGATTTTAAACACGTCATTGCAAAATACGATCCTCATGCGTTTGTTTCGATTTCAGAAAATGTGCGCGTGCTTGGAAAATTCGAGGAAGTGGATGATTAATGAGGGGATGATGATCAAAAATCATCATTGAAATTTAGAAAAGGAATACGATGAAAAAACTGAGTTTACATGTTAAAAACTTTCTAGTCATTGCACTGGGTACAGCACTCTATGCGTTTGGTTTTGTGGAATTTAATATGGCAAATCATCTGGCTGAGGGCGGTGTTTCTGGGGTATCATTAATGCTCCATTTTTTGCTCCAGATTGATCCCTCTTATTCAAACATGATTTTGAATATTCCACTTTTATTTATTGGTTATCGTTTTTTGGGAAGAAGAACGTTCTTTTATACGATTTGGGGGATTAGTTCTTTATCCATTTGGATGTTTATTTTTCAAAGAATTCCGTTCACACTGAACATTCATCATGATTTATTAGTTGCAGCTTTACTTGCGGGATTATTTGCAGGAACGGGGATTGGACTTGTCTTTAGATATGGTGGGACGACAGGTGGCGCTGATATTATTGCCAAACTTTTTCAAGTCAAAAGAGGAATTGCTGTTGGGAAAACATTCTTTGTTTTTGATGCGATTGTTTTGACGTTATCACTGTCTTATATTAATCTTGAACAGATGATGTACACGTTGATTGCAAGCTTTGTCGCTGCTCAAGTGGTTGGCATTGTTCAATCGGGTGGATATACTGTAAAAGGAATGTTGATCATTACGGATAAACATAAAGAAGTTTCAAACATGATCATTCATGAGTTTGGAAGAAGTGCGACGTATCTTCATGGAGAAGGTGCTTATTCAGGAAATCAAAAAGAAGTCATTTATGTGGTGCTTAATCCAAGCGAAATTCAGGAATTAAGACAAGGGTTAGCACATGTGGATCCCAATGCCTTTGCCTCTATTATCAATGTGCATGAAGTGATTGGTGATTTTTCTTATCCGAAAAGTCGATTTAGAGAACTAAAAAAATAGTCTTTGAGACTGTTTTTTTTTGAGAAAAAAGCGTGCATAAAGTGTAGAATTGCGTTATAATGAAAACAAAGCCATTGACAAAAGAAAAGGAGAACTCATGCGTACAACAAAAGCTACAGAAGAAATTGAAAAAGCAATCATTCATCTAAAAAAAGCGAAGCGAGAAATCAGTAACTATACTTTTGATTATGATATGCAAAATTTAATTCAGCTCGATCGCACCATCCGACAGCTTGAAAATATCAGAACAGCAGTCAATGCAAATGGAAATCAGGTCGAAGGAGTCAAATCCGTCGGACAGCTTGAAAGCGAACGTCTTTCACGTGCCAAAACAGATCTGTCAGCACTGACAAGATAAATAAGAGAAAAAATAAAGTGGTGTAAAACTGAAAAATCTTCATTAAAAAAAGAGTGATTAGCTTCATTTCATTAGAAAAAACTGAGCATTGTGCTCAGTTTTTTAATTTTTCATTTCTGTCAGTACTGACAGAAATAAAAGGAGTTAAACAGGATAGGTTGCGACGAATTCGTCAATGATCGCTACGATTTCAGCTTGTGATTGAGAGGAGTTGATTGCAAGTTTAATCTTACTGGCACGTTTTGCACCTTTGAGATAATAAGCTGCGTGCTGACGAAATTCACGCGAAGCAATCTCATCCCCTTTGAGTTCGACCAATCGTGCCAAATGGAGTTTTGCGATTTCCATTTTTTCTGCGACCGGTGGCTCACTTAGCAACTCACCCGTGCGTAAAAAATGTTCAGTACGATGTAAAATCCATGGATTTCCAAGTGCTGCACGCCCCATCATTACAGCAGAGACTCCTGTTTCATCAATCATTTTTTTGGCATCCTCTGGTGTTTTGACATCGCCATTGCCGATAACAGGAATGTGTACGGCCTCTGTCAATCTGGACAGCCAGTGCCAATTGTCCTGTGCGTTTCCTGTATATTGCTGTGCTTTTGTGCGGGTGTGCATGGCAACAGCAGCTCCACCGGCTGCTTGAATTGCTTTAGCATTTTCAACACAAAAAAGATGATCATTGTCCCAGCCCAGACGAATCTTGACTGTCAATGGCTTTGAAATGGCGTTACTGACCGCATTTACAACATCATAGACTTTATCTGGATCGAGTAAAAGTCGAGAACCTGCTTCATTTTTCGTTACTTTTGGGACAGGACATCCCATATTAATGTCAATAATGTCTGCGACTGTATTTTTTTCTACAAATTTAGCTGCTTCAACTAAAGTGTCAATTTCACCGCCAAAAATCTGCATGGAAAGTGGATGTGGCACACCTTCAAAGTCCATCATTCCGAGCGTTTTTTCGTTGCGATGTTCGATTCCTTTATCGGAAATCATCTCAGTCACAACCAGCCCAGCTCCGAATTCTTTTGCGGTTTTCAAAAACGCTTTATTGTTAATGCCTGCCATCGGGGCAAGGACGATTTTATTTTGTATGTTAATGTCACCAATTTTAAAAGGTGCATTGTAGCGATTTTCCATAGTCATAGTTTCTATTTTAGCATGTTTCACGTCATTTTTTGATTTTTGAGCTTTTAAAAATAAAAAAAGTATTCTGTCAGTACTGACAGAACACAAAAATACGCTTATCACTTCAAAATCAGTGCATGGAGTTCCTCTTGTGAAAACTCATATTTGCGATTGCAAAATTGGCAAATCACCTCAGCGCCATGGTCTTCTTCAATCATTTCAGTAATGGCTTGTGCACCAAGTGTACGAATCCCGTCACGAAAACGTTCTTTTGAACAATCACATGAAAAGGAAAGTGGACTTTGTGAAAGAAGGGTGAACGGCAGATCACCATAAATCGCGTGTAACATTTGAGACAGTGCATCCGTTGATGTTAACAACGTCGCAATGGATGGCATTGCTTTGATATTTTTTTCAATCTGTGTAATCTCATCCTCAAGTGCATCTGGCATTGCTTGAAGCATGAACCCTCCAGCAACTTTGACTGTGTCTTCTGATTCATCAAGCAAAACATTGAGTCCAACAGAAGAAGGCGTTTGTTCAGAGCTTAGAAAATACCAAGCCAAATCTTCTCCGATTTCACCAGTAATCAAATCTACTTTTCCAGAGTATGGCTGCTTTAATCCCAAATCCTTGATGACGACAAAAAAGCCATTTCCAACAAATGGAGCCACTAAAACCTCACCAGTTGATCCTTTTTTATAATCCAGTTCTTTATTTTTGACATAACCTTTGACATTTCCTTTGCTGTCGGAAACCGCCACAATCGCACCAAGCGCACCGTCGCCGAGGACCTTGACGGTAATTTTTTCATCGCCTTTTTCATTTGCACCTAAAATTTGTGCTGCAATGAGTGTCCGTCCAAGTGCTACTGTTGAAGTTGGCCAGGTATGATGCCGCTTTTGTGCTTCACGAACCGTTTGAGTTGCATCCAATACAAAGGCCCGAAAGTGTCCATTTTTAGACATTGATTTAATGATTTTATCCATGCTCTTATTTTATCAAAAAGTACTGGTGTGCTCAACTTTTTTAAAATTATTTTTAGATCGAAAAATAAGCATGATAATATGTAATTTCTCGATCCAAATCATTTGCAATATCGAAACATCCGATCAATTCGAAAGCAGAAATAAATTGTTTTAATTTTTCCAAATGATTGGCATTTGGTTCTTGACAATAATTAAAAAGTGCTTTGTGATAAGCGAGTAACGCACGTTCAGAGGTATTAATATCAGAGTGAATGTGCTCATCTAAATATAAAAATAATTCTCGGATATGAGAAAAATCATTTCTTTTCGTAAAAATACTAATGACTTTTAAGAGGGCGAGATTGATTTGAGTTTGTGTATGAGTAGAAAGAATGTCGTGAGTATCAGGATAAATCATCCGATGAACAAGTGTGATGAGTTGAATGTCATCAAAAAGATTAATGCAGTTTAAAAAAAGTATAACATCAGATTGTGCCCATTCCTTTATTTTTGAAAGGTAATGATAAAGTTTCTGAATTTCATTTTTTGGAATTTTTAGATGAGCATTGAGTTTTAAAAGTGCAGATTTGATTTCAATCATATGAATAAGAAAATGGCGGTTATTTGGTGTTTTCTTGATTTGCTCTTTGGTTATTTTGAGGAGCGTTCTTAGTTTTGCTTGATCTTTATGGCGAAAGGCTGTTTCAATTTTTTGATTAAAAAAGATGTCGGAATCCCCTAAGATTAAGTGCCTTGCGTATTCAAATTCATCCATCGAAACATTAAGAAATTCAAGAAGATAGATCAATTTATCCGCACTAATCATCGTTTGACCTTTTTCAAATTTCATAATTTGTTGATAAGAAATGACGTCACTTGCCATCTCTTTAGCTTCAACATTTCTAGAAATCCTAAGTCTTTTTTCTGTTTCTCCATAAGAAGTATCCATAAATTTCTCCTTTTTCTCAAATCTGCGATTTTATTTTTAAAAGTGTGTTGACGAGAATTCTGATAATATATATAATACAAATATAAATGGAAAATATCAAGTGTAAAGGCTGTCTCAAATCATTTTGTTGACGCATTCAAAAATATTGGCTTTATTTAAAAAGAGACAGTTCATTTAAAAAGGGGAATTCGGATGGCATTAACTTTATTTTGGGTCGTTTTTTTAGCGATACTTTCTGCTCTTTCACGAGGAGTAACAATCGTCATTGATCGTTATCAGATTGGGATTCAGAAAAACTCAGTGCTTCAAGTCAATCTTTTTAACAATTTATTTAGTATGTTTTTAATTATTGCGCTTGCGATTTATTTTCCCTTTTGGAAGATGATTTTTGATTGGAGAGTCCTTATCTATGCAGCTTTAGCACAGTTTGTAGCGATTGGCTTTTCAGCATTATATCGAAATATGACTGTTTTTGAATCCGTCATATCAGCAAAAATTGCGGACTTTTTCATTCCTATTGCTGTTTTTTTAGCAACAGGAACTTTTTCAATCAGAACGTATATTCTAGCAGTGATTTCTACGTTGATTGTGATGGTTTGGTTGAGAAAAAGAACGGATTTCAAAAAATATTTATTTGGAATTTTTCTTATCGTTCCTTTATTAGTGGCTCAAGCATTTGGAAATCCACTACTTACACGTCATTTTCATCAAAATTTTCGGACGATTATTGCTTTTACACTGGCAACATTAAGTTTACGATTTATCATTTCATTGATTATGTTTTTTGTTTATCAACGCTCGTGGAAAAATAAGAAATGGACCTTTACAAAAAAGAATACCTTGCTTTACTTGTTACGGGCATTTTTAACCATTGTTACGCACTTCACCTTTGTATTAGTGACTGCAGATAAAATGGCTGCTTTAGGATGGATTTTTTTAAACATGACATCACTTTATGGAATTTTAGTTTCCAGTGTGACATTAAAAGAAAAAACGTCACGCCAAGGAATCTATCTCGTTGCAGGATTAACTGCACTGATGATTGCAGGAAGCTTTTTATGAAAGAAAAAGTTTTATGATAAAAAAACCACGCACCAGATTCTTATTTTAGTAAAAATAAGATTTTTTTTAACGATTTTTCACTAATATAGATCAAAATGAGTGCTATTTCCGAACGATAAAAAGATTTTTATGACATCCATTGAAAATCAGCTTATCAAGTGGAATAAAATTTGATAAAATAGAAATAACGTGCAAGAGGAGCTTTTGTCAGTACTGACAAAAATGCCAGCTGTCAGCGCTAAAGATGTGTCAGTACTGACAGAGTGTGCAAAATATTTTAGAATGGACAAACTGTCCAAAAAGGAGAATATGATGCCATCAGTAGTCGTTGTCGGAACACAGTGGGGAGATGAAGGAAAGGGGAAAATCACCGATTTTCTCAGTAATAATGCAGAAGTCATCGCGCGTTATCAAGGCGGAGATAATGCAGGTCACACCGTTGTTATTGAAGGAAAAAAATATAAATTGCATTTGATTCCATCAGGAATTTTCTTTCCAGAAAAAACATCTGTTATCGGAAATGGAGTGGTCGTTAATCCTAAATCCTTGATTGAAGAATTAGACTATCTGCACAAAAATGGAGTCACAACCGAAAATCTAAGAATTTCAGATCGGGCGCATGTGATTTTGCCTTATCATAAAAAATTAGATTTTCTCCAAGAAGAAGCAAAAGGGGAAAATAAAATCGGGACAACAATTAAAGGAATTGGTCCTGCATACATGGACAAAGCAGCACGTGTTGGCATCCGCATCGCAGATTTACTGGATAAAGAAATCTTTGAGGAGCGCCTGCGTGCGAATCTCGAGAGTAAAAATCGTGAATTCGTAAAAATGTATGATTCTGAGCCCATCGAATTTGATGAGATTTTTGAACCTTACTATGAATATGGTCAAGCGCTTAAAAAATATGTCTGTGATACTTCAGTGATTTTAAATGAAGCACTCGATAATGGACAACGTGTCCTTTTTGAAGGCGCACAAGGGGTCATGTTGGATATTGATCAAGGCACGTATCCTTTTGTGACGTCTTCTAATCCTGTTGCAGGAGGAGTGACAATTGGTTCTGGTGTTGGCCCATCAAAAATTAGTACGGTTGTTGGTGTTTGTAAAGCTTATACTTCACGTGTTGGAGATGGTCCTTTTCCAACGGAGCTTTTTGATGAAGTGGGGCATCAAATTCGTGAAGTTGGGCACGAATATGGAACAACGACAGGACGTCCTCGACGTGTGGGATGGTTTGACAGCGTTGTAATGCGCCACTCTAAACGTGTGTCAGGACTGACAAATCTCAGTTTGAACTCCATTGATGTGCTGACAGGGCTTGATACCGTTAAGATTTGTGTGGCTTATGAAAAAGCGAATGGAGAGCGCATTAGTCACTATCCAGCAAGTCTTAAAGAATTAGCTGAGTGTCGTCCTGTCTATGAAGAATTACCAGGATGGACGCAGGACATCACAGGGATGCGGACACTTGAAGAACTTCCAGAAGCAGCACGAAATTATGTCCGTCGTGTTGGGGAACTTGTCGGTGTTCGAATTTCAACGTTCTCTGTCGGCCCAGGACGTGAACAAACGAATGTCTTAGAATCCGTTTGGGGATAAGAGGCCCGCTAAAAAATTTCTGTCAGTACTGACAGAAATTTTTTTGACTCTCAGTGACAAAAAATAGCTAATGATCACACTCATATTCTCGCTTTTAGGGTTCATTTATTTTAAAATAAAGAGAGACCATAAAAATACTAAAAAAATAGGAAGGAAGCATAAAATGACACCAAAATTTGTACTCGCTCCAGATTCTTTCAAAGAAAGCATGAGCGCAAAAGAAGTGTGCGGTGCGATGGAAAAAGGCATACGAGCGGTTTTTCCAACAGCTCAAATCATCAAAGTCCCCATGGCTGACGGTGGCGAAGGAACGATGGAGACGCTGATTGAGGCCACACAGGGCAGAAAAATCACCCTCAACGTCACAGGTCCCTTACCCGATCAAGAAGTCAGTGCGAGTTTTGGACTTTTAGGCGATCAAAAAACAGCCGTGATCGAGATGGCGCAAGCAAGTGGACTTGAAAAACTTCCGCCTGATCAAAGAAATCCCTTAGTGACGACGACTTACGGGACGGGCCAGCTGATAAAAGCGGCGCTTGATTTAGGGGTCAAAAAAATCGTGATGGCACTCGGTGGAAGTGCGACAAATGACGGAGGTGCTGGTATGGCACAGGCGCTTGGGGTTCAATTATTGGATGCGAATCATCTGCCCCTTAAGCTTGGTGGTGGCGCATTGAAATCACTTGAAAAAATAGCGCTTGCGACGCTTGATCCTCGGATCAAAACAGTCGAGTTTTTGATTGCAAGCGATGTGTCTAATCCACTTTGTGGACCAAACGGCGCATCTTTTGTCTTTGGCCCGCAAAAAGGTGCGACGCCTCAAATGGTTACAGTGCTTGATGAAGCACTTGCGCATTATGCAAACAGGATTCAAAAAGATTGCAAAATTTCAGTGAAAAATCAGGCGGGAGCAGGCGCAGCAGGTGGTTTAGGCGCAGGACTTCTCGCATTTACCCCAGCAAAAATGGTGCGGGGCGTTGATCTCGTCACAGGACTTTTGGCATTAGACGAAAAAATCAAAACGACAGATTTTGTTTTTACAGGAGAAGGCGGGATTGATGCTCAAACAAAATTTGGCAAAGTGCCTTATGGCGTCTCAAAAATTGCTCAACAGTACAAGAAACCATGTTTTGCGCTTGCAGGATTTATCGGTGAGGGAAGTGATGTACTTTATGATGAGGGCATCACTGCGATTTTTGGTATCCTAGAAAAGGCACAATCGCTCAATGAAGCACTGCGTTCCGGTAAAGAAAATGTCACTCGAACCACACGAGCAATCGCAAGCGTTTTAAAATCCTCGACTTTATTTCCAAAAGAAAACGCTCATCATTGACAAACCTCAAAAAAGTGATAAAATGAAAGATGAAACATAAGAAGAGTAAGTTTTTAGCTTGTCAAAAGGGAGTGCAATCACCGACTGAAAGTTGCACGGGCAAAAGAGGACTGAAGTTCACCTTATGTAAAATTAAATAGAAAAAATTAAGTGATAAAATAGGATGGTACCGCGGTTTTTCCGCTCCTTTAAGGAGTGAAAAAAGTCGGTGCTTTTTTCATTTCTAATCCAAATAAAAGAGGAGAAATTATGTCTTTAGAAGAAAACATTGAAACCTTACGTCAACGTGCGCTCAAGGCCTTAAAAGAAGCAACGGACGAAAAAGCACTAAATGAGTTGCGTACAGTCGTCCTTGGGAAAAAAGGAGAACTCACGGAAATCCTTAAAGGAATGAAGTCGTTAAGTCAAGAAGAACGTCCTGCAATTGGTGGGCTCGCTAACGCATTTCGTGATAAATTTGGAGTGGCTTTTGACGCTAAAAAACAAGAACTTGAAACGCTTGCCATGAATGCCGCACTCAAAAAAGAGTCACTCGATGTGACATTACCAGGAAATGCTGTGAAAAAAGGAAGCCGTCATATCTTGACTCAAACGCAAGATGAGATTGAAGAAATATTTCTTGGCATGGGCTATGAAGTTGTGGATGGTTACGAAGTTGAGACAGATCATTACAATTTTGAACGCATGAACCTCCCTAAAGATCATCCCGCGCGTGACATGCAAGATACTTTTTATATCACTAATGAGACATTACTTCGGACCCACACAAGTCCAATGCAAGCACGTACCATGGATGCGCATGATTTCTCAAAAGGTGGTCTTCGTATGATTGCTCCTGGTCGTGTCTATCGTCGTGATACAGATGATGCGACACACAGCCACCAATTCCATCAAATTGAAGGGTTGGTTGTCGATAAAAATATCACAATGGCAGATCTTAAAGGAACGCTTGATTTGGTCATGAAAAAAATGTTTGGTCAAGACCGTGAACTCCGCTGGCGTCCAAGCTATTTCCCATTTACTGAACCTTCTGTTGAAGTTGATATTTCGTGTTTCAAATGTGGCGGAAAAGGATGTAACGTCTGCAAACATACAGGCTGGATTGAAATTCTTGGTGCAGGTATGGTCCATCCCAATGTCCTTGAAATGTCTGGTTTAGATGCTTCTGTTTATTCTGGTTTTGCTTTCGGGCTTGGTCAAGAACGTATTGCGATGCTCCGTTATGGAATCAATGATATTCGTGGATTCTATCAAGGCGATGTACGGTTCTTGGAACAATTTGGAAAATGACATGAATGTGATCGGTTAAAAAACAAGATAGAAGTGAAAGCTTAAAAAGGAAAAATAATATGTTAGTAAGTTATAAATGGTTAAAAGAACTTGTTCCAGAGCTTACAGCGACACCAGCTGATTTGGAATACAAGATGTCAACAACAGGCATTGAAGTTGAAGGAGTGACAAGTCCACAGGAAGGGTTGTCAAAACTTGTTGTGGGAGAAATTTTATCAAGTGAAGCTATTCCTGAAACACATTTGCATATCACACAAGTTAATGTTGGGGCTGATGAAGCATTACAAATTGTTTGCGGGGCGCCAAATGTTCGTGTGGGGATGAAAGTAATTGTGGCACTTGTGGGTGCTCGCATTGCGGACAATTATAAAATCAAAAAAGGTAAAATTCGTGGTGTTGAATCTCTCGGAATGCTTTGTGCGCTTGATGAGCTTGGAGTTGATGAAAAAATTAATCCAATGAAACATGAGGAGGGGATTTTTGAAATGCCAGCGGACGCAACCGTTGGTGATTCGATTTTCTCTTATCTTGATATGGATGACGAAATCATTGAATTATCAATCACACCAAACCGTGCGGATGCTCTTTCGATGCGTGGTGTTGCGTATGAAGTCGGCGCAATTTATGGACTTCCTGTCCATTTTCCAACAAAAGAACTGACAGAAATTCAAAAAAGAACCAGTGAGAAAATCAGTGTTTCTGTCAGTACTGACAAAGTTCCAACGTACAAGATTCGTGTGATTGAGGGCGTAAAAATTGCACCAAGTCCATTGTGGTTGCAAACGCGCTTGATGAATGCGGGAGTACGTCCGATTAATAATGTTGTGGATGTCACGAATTTTATCTTGATGTATTATGGACAACCACTTCACAGCTTTGATTTTGATCGTTTTGGAAGTGATGAAATCCTTGTTCGTACAGCACAGGACGGTGAAAAATTAACGACGCTTGATCATATTGAACGCGATTTGACGGCGGATGATCTTGTCATTACCTCAAATGGTGTCCCTGTTGCGCTTGCAGGTGTGATGGGCGGTGCTGATAGTGAAATTACAAACGAAACGACAACGGTCGCACTCGAAGCCGCTTTATTTAATGGAACTTCCATCCGTAAAACATCTCAAAAATTTGCCTTACGTAGCGAAGCATCCAGCCGATTTGAAAAGGGCGTTAATGAAGGATTAGTTACCGAAGCGCTTGATTTCGCTGCTGCGATGATTGCAGAACTTGCAGGTGGAGCGGTGTTGCAAGGTGTTGTTGAAAGTAGTGACTATCAGCCTAAAAAAGTCGTCACAAGCATTACATTAAGTCGTGTGAATGCTGCTTTAGGGACAAACTTGAATCTTGATACGGTTGAAAAAATCTTTGTTCAGCTTGGATTTGGTGTTACGATTGAAGCGGGTGAAAAATTCGTTGTTGAAATTCCATCACGGCGTTGGGACATTAGCATTGAAGCAGATCTTGTAGAAGAAGTGGCTCGAATTTATGGCTATGATAATTTACCAAGCACGCTTCCTTTAGGAGATGAAGCTGGTGAGTTGACACCACTCCAAAAACTGCGCCGCAAGGTGCGTACGAGTGCTGAAGCGAATGGTCTTTCAGAAGTGATCGGATATTCATTAGTGACAAAAGAAAAAGCAACGGAAATGATTGCTGAGAAAAATTTCCCTACGACCTCACTTTTGATGCCAATGACAGAAGAACGTCAAACCTTGCGCGTGAACATGATTCCTGGACTTCTTGACATTATCAATTACAATCAAAACCGTAAAATCTCAAACGTTGCGATTTACGAAGTCGGAAATATCTTTCTTCCAAGTACAGCGCAAGATGGACGTCCCATAGAAGTGCCAAACCTTGCTTTGGCAATTTCTGGTAATGTTGTTGATGCTTCATACAGTCACAAAGCAACTCCAGTCGATTTCTTTCATGTGAAAGGAATTGTTGAAAATATACTTTCAGGATATGAAGACCTCACGTTCACAGCGACTTCTGAGATGCCAAGCATGCATCCTGGACGCACTGCAGTCATTGCTGCTAATGGCCACCATATTGGATTTGTTGGACAAATCCACCCAGCAACCGCTAAAAAATATGACATTTCTGAAACTTACGTGGCAGCACTTGATTTACAAGCGATGCTTGAATTAAAACCAGCACAAACAATTTTCAAGGAAATTCCAAAAGTACAAGCTGTCACGCGTGATATTGCCATGTTACTCGACGCAAAACTTACAAATGCGGATGTTATTTCTGTCATTACTGACAGCCGTGTCAAAACATTGACTAAAGTTGAGTTATTTGACGTCTATCAAGGCATCAATCTCCCTGCACACAAAAAATCAATGGCTTATACTTTGACATTCCAAACCGCAGAACAAAGCATGACTGATGACGAAATCACAAATGCCATGGCAAAAATTACCACTCATTTGATTGAAAAATTAAATGCAGAAATCCGTTAATGAAACAAAAAATTTCTGTCAGTACTGACAGAAATTTTTAATCGAAATCGTACAGTAAATATTCATGAAAATGAAATATTTAATATTTCATTGATATAATTTTAATTGTAATGTAACGCAAAAAGAGCAGATTTATGTTAAAATAACGTAATATGAAGAATAGAAATTTAATGCGTAAAAAAATGATTCTGCTCGCTTTGATTTCAGGAGTGGCAGGATTCATTTTTATTGGAAATCCCATCAGTGCTGATACATCAGCGCAAGCTCAAGGAGATGTCAACGCACAAATCGCATCCTTTCAATCGCAATTAAACACAGAGCTTTCGCAAGTCAATGCACTCTATGGCAAAGCGAATGCCTCACAAACTGCTGTGAAAAAAAGTCAAGAAGACATCAAGACTTTGGAAGCAAAAATCACACAAGCCCAAAAAGACGAGATAAATCTCAATCGCTCGATTTCTGAACAAATGCGTTCCATTCAATCAAGTGGTGGGACAGCACTCTCCATTGTGGACATTATTACCTCCTCAAAAAGTTTGACCAGCATGATCCAAAAACTGACAAATCTTAATATCGTGATGACGGCAGAAAGCGACCAAGTCATCACGCTTCAAGACACCAAACGTTCACTAGAAAACATGAGAATCAAGTTGGTTGCCACGCATCAAGAGCTGCTCAGCAAGGAAAAAAATTATCAAACACAGGTACAAAGTCTTCAAGGAGATATCTCTGGTTTACAAAGTAAGATTAGTAATAATAAACAATTGTTAGAAAAAATGCAAGCTCAAGCTGCCGCTGAGCAAGCGCAACGTGAAGAAAAAATAGCCCAAGCAGCAAAAGCCTCCCAAGCAGCAGCCGCAACGACGGATCACGCTGATCAAGCAGCAAACACTTCAAACGCTGCACCTTCTTCACAAAATCAACCCACTTCATCTAATCAACCACAGCCACAACCACAAACACAAACACCCGTTACGGGATCGCGTGTATTGACTGTACTTGCCACCGCCTATTCATGGCAAGAAGTCGGAACAACCACTGCAATGGGAATCGATTTAAGAACGAATCCGATGTGTATCGCAGTTGATCCAAGTGTCATTCCACTAGGCTCACTCCTTGAAGTTCCAGGCTATGGCATTGCGATTGCTGGAGACACAGGTGGCGCCATCAAAGGAAATCACATTGATGTTCACCTCCCTACAACAGCGCAAGCTTCTGCTTGGGGTGTAAAAACGCTTCAAATAAAAGTTCTTAATTAATAAAAAATCACGTGAAAAACAGAAAAAGGCTTACAGTGAAGCCTTTTTTTGGTATAATTGAATCATGATAAAAAATGGACGCATCGTGAAATCTCTAGCAGGTTTTTATAATGTCGCTTCTGATGGAGTGATCTATCAGACAAGAGCACGTGGGAATTTTAGAAAAAAAGGCATGAAACCAGTTGTTGGCGATTTTGTTGACTTTTCGACACAAGAAAATTCAGAAGGTTACATCCTAGAAATTAAAGAACGTAAGAATCAGCTGATTCGCCCATCCATTTCAAATATTGACCAAGCCGTGATCGTGATGAGCACGGTGAATCCCAATTTTAGTTTGAATTTACTTGATCGTTTTCTTGCATTCTTAGAACATAAAAAAATCAGTCCCATTATTTACATCTCAAAACTTGATTTATTAGAAAATTTAGATGAAATTAGAGAAGTAAAAGAAAATTATGAGAAAATAGGTTACGTCGTATGTTTTGAAAAAAACGAACTGTTAAGCCAATTCAATGAAACAGTAACCGTATTCATGGGCCAAACGGGAGTTGGAAAAACCACGTTATTAAATAAAATTGCTCCAGAAATGAAACTTGAAACAGGTGAAATATCAGAAAAACTCGGTCGTGGCAGACACACCACACGTCACGTCGAGCTTTATCCTGTCGCACACGGACTCATTGCAGATACTCCTGGATTTTCAAGTTTAGACTATGAAATTGACACCCCACAAGCACTCAATCAGGCATTTTTAGAGCTTGCGCAAATCAGCCACGGCTGCAAATTTCGAGAATGTACACACACACACGAACCAGAATGTGCTGTAAAAAAAGCTGTTGAGACGCATCAGATCTTACAAAGTAGATACGACAACTACCTACAACTCCTCAGCGAAATCAATAAAACGAGGGAAATTTATGCCAAAAAAAGAAAAAAACAAGGGTAAAGAAAGTCTTGTGTTTAAAGAATTCAGCTTTTTAATGACCGTACTCTTATGGGGGATTTTGATCTTCTTTAAACCTCAAATTCCTCCACTCTTACAAGTGATTTTATTTATAGCATTGATTATTCTGACCATATTTTCAGTCATATCAGTAAATAAAGCCTTTTTTAGAGTAAAAAAATAAAATCAATATCATAAACGATACGAATGGAGAAGTTATGAAAAATAAAATTGCACCGTCAATCCTATCAGCAGATTTTGGAAATTTTGAACGTGATGTCCAAAAATTAGAAGCTGCAGGTGCGGATGTCCTCCACATTGACATTATGGATGGTCACTTTGTAGATAACTTAACTTTTGGTGCTGGTGTTGTTGCTGCACTTCGACCACATACGACTCTTTTTTTTGATTGTCACATGATGGTTGAGCATCCTGAAAAATACATTTTACCACTAAAAAAAGCAGGGGCAAACAGCATGTCGATTCACGTCGAATCCACACCACATCTCCATGGCACACTCCAACAAATTAAGAATGCAGGAATGAAAGCTGCGGCCGTCATCAATCCAGGAACGTCAGTTGAACTCATAAAACCAGTATTATCGCTTGTTGATATGGTTTTGGTCATGACCGTTAATCCAGGATTTGGTGGTCAAAAGTTTCTTCCAGAAACCATTGAAAAAGTCAGCATGTTAGATGCTCTTCGCACAGAAAAATCACTTCATTTTGAAATTGAAGTGGACGGTGGAATCACAGATGAAACCATCACATCTGCCAAAAGAGCAGGGGCCAATATTTTTGTAGCTGGAAGTTTTGTCTTTAACGGGAATATCGAAGAAAATATCAAAAAATTAAAAAATAAATTAAAATAAAAAACGTGAGATCACAAGATGATCTGATTCCTTAGCGTTTGGTATTGGAAAAAATCCACCATTCATCGAACAGTAATCCAGTAGCGCCTTGCGATGTCATTAGAAAAACAGTACCAAAACTCATTAAAAATTAGAAAGTTTTAATACACAACAGAGGTAAAATGTGGAAATTATCATTATTATCCTCCTAATTCTCATTATCGGATTAGGGTTAGCCAATTTTTTCAAAAAAACAGGCCAGCAAAGTACGACCAACCAACTCAATCATCTAAATCAAATGCTCTCTGAATTACGTCAAGACATGAATCAACAACTCGGACAGAATCGCCAAGAATCGTCTAGCAACCTTCGTTCTGTCAGTAATGACATGAATCAAACGCTGTCAGTACTGACAGAAAATATCAATGCAAAATTTGATCATCAATTCAAGGATTTGCAAGAATCAAATGAACACAAACTTACCCAAATCTCATCAGGATTGACCCAGACTACTGAGAAACTCACAGAAAATCTGTCAGTACTGACAGAAGCCATCACGAATAAGTTTGATCATAAATTTAGAGAATTACAAGAAAATAATGATAAAAAACTCACGCAAATCCAAGAAACAGTGGATGAAAAGCTACAAGAAACACTTAACAGAAGAATTTCACAGAGCTTTGAGCAGGTGACGCTACATTTGAAAAATGTAGAAGAAGGACTCGGTGAGATGCGCACGCTCGCAAGCGATGTGGATAGTCTCCAAAAAGTCATGACAGGTGTCAAAACACGTGGAATCGTTGGCGAAATTCAACTGGGAAGAATTTTAGAACAAATTTTCACCAGCAGCCAATATCGCGAGCAAGTCAATATTGCAGGCAATAATGCAGTCGATTATGCCGTCGTGATGCCAGGAAAAACAGCAGACGGAGAAGTTCTTCTTCCGATCGACTCGAAATTTCCAATGGAAGATTATCAACGCCTTCAAACCGCACTCGAAGGCAGCGACACCAAAACAATTGAAACCACAAGAAAAGCACTGTTCACTGCCGTCAAAGCGCAAGCCAAATCCATTTCGGAAAAATACATTACCCCTCCAAAAACAACTGATTTTGCGATCATGTTTCTCCCGACAGAAGGATTATTCATGGAAGTGGTCAATAATCCCGAACTTTACGAGCAAATTTCAAGAGATTATAAAGTCAATGTCACAGGTCCAACCACAATGACCGCAGTGCTAAACAGTTTACAAATGGGATTTAAAACACTACAAATCGAGCAAAAATCATCAGAAGTTTACGAGCTTTTAGGCGCTGTCAAGACAGAATTTGGCAAATTTGAAAAATCACTCAAGAAAGTTCACGAACGTCTGCAACAATCTGAAAAAGAAATCAATACCTTGATTACCACACGAACGAACGTCATGAATCGCCAATTACGAAACATTGACAGTATCGATGATCAAGCAAGTAAAAGCCTTCTAGGGTTCAATGAAGAAGACGAAAATGACTAATTGAGCAATGCTCTGGAGGTACAAAATGACACTGATCCAAAATCTACAAATCAATCAAACGTTTGAAGGATATTATCTCATCAAATCGGTTGAATTAAGACAAACACGAGCAGGCAAAGAATATTTAGCCCTTAGTTTTCAAGACCGTTCAGGAACCATCAATGGAAATGTTTGGGATGCAAATCCCAAAGCAGTTGAACAATTCAGAGCTGGTCGTGTCGTTTTTATGAAAGCTCAAAAAGAACTCTATAATGGAATGCCACAAGTCAATAAAATTCAAATGCGCCTAGCAAACGATAACGAACCTCATCATCCCAAAGATTTTAAAGAAAAATCACCGATGAATGAAAAAGAACTTCGAGAATACGTACAATCGATCGTATTCAAAATTGAAAATCCCACATGGAATCGAATCGTACGCGCCATCTTAAAAAAATTTGACCATGAGTTTTACACCTTTCCAGCAGCAAAAACAAACCATCACGCATTTGAAGGCGGACTAGCTTACCACACGACAACCATGCTAAAATTAGCAGAACAAATCTGCGACGTTTATCCTCAACTCAATTTAAGTTTGATGCTTTCGGGATGTCTTCTCCACGACATGGCGAAATGTCTTGAATTTTCAGGAACAGAAAACACAACCTACACCCTCAGAGGAAATTTACTTGGACATATCGTCTTGATTGACGAAGAAGTCAGTAAAATCGCCGTTGAACTAGGATTTGACGATGACAATGAAGACCTTATTTTATTGCGTCACTGCCTTCTAAGCCATCATGGCGAGCTCGAATACGGAAGCCCCATCCGCCCACAAATTATGGAAGCAGAAATCATTCACCAAATCGACATGATGGATGCCACCATGATGATGATGTCAACAGCAATCAACACACTCGAACCAGGCGAATTCAGCCCAAGAATCTGGCCCCTAGGAAACCGAAATTTCTATAAACCAAGACTATAAACACGGCCAAAAAGACCTATAAATTAAAGAAAATCTCTACGCTTCGGAGATTCAGAGTGAATACAAAAAGGACTTGTTTTGATTTATGACAAGTCCTTTTTGTTTTGATCGTTTGCAAAAAATTCGAGGTGAAATTGCTCTTTGCACTGGATAGGATATTTTAGGGGCATAGCATAAGTGAACAGCGTCGAAAGGTTTATCATAATTTTGAAAATTCTTGGTATTACCAGATTCATGTTTTTTCAAAATCTCAATCCATACTTTTAAATCGCTCATTAATACTAGGAAATCAGCTAAAAATTTGTGAAACTGTCCCAAATCCTAAATCACTTGATGCCATTTTTCTACAATTTTTTTACAGATTCACGTTTGACAAGTGTAGGGTGATACAAAATATTATCTTGATTGACTCCTGTCTCAATAGTTGAAACAATCCACTTCGCTGCATCAATTCCTAAGTTTTCTTTTGGATGTACTGTGGTTGTGAGACTAACACCGCCAATAATACTTAAAGTAGAGTCATCATTTCCCACAATGGAATACTGTTCTGGAATCTGCTTCCCATTTTCCAATAACTTTTTGATTAAGGAACTTGCTAATTTATCATTGTAACAAACGATCCCAGTGATTTCAGGATGATCGTTTAGTTTTTCAAGAACATCTTCATAAATGCTCGACATGTTTTCAGTCGTAAAAGTAATGATAGAATCTGAAGTGATTTTTATTTTGTTATTTTCGCACGCCTTTATAAATCCCTTCATCCGATATTTTCCCTGTAAATCATCAATTTTTGTAATTAATAGTAAATTTTGATGGTGGTTCTCAATTAATTCTTGCGTTGCTACAAAACCTGTTTCTACATCATCAACACAAATAAAAGGAGTATTGATTTCTTCGTAAGTCGCATTGATCATTAATACGGGAATATTATGTTCCCTTAAATTAACATAAGTGGCCAAATTAGGATTGTATTGGTTACTTTTAGTTGGTTCAACAATTAACCCATCAACACCAAATTCAATCATTTTCTCCAAACATTCTTTTTCTTGTAAATAATCATTATTAGTACTAGCCAATAAGAGTGAATAACCTTCTGTGCTCAGGACTTTTTCAATCCCACGAATGATTGAAGGGAAAATATAATCTGAAATATAAGTCGTAATCACTCCAATTGTTTTTTGTTCACGAAAAGAGGAAGCATCATTTTGATGTTCTTCTTTTTTTAAAACATAAGTTCCAGAGCCTTTTTCGCGCTTCAAATAACCTTCATTAACAAGAATGGAAATAGCTTCGCGCACAGTATGACGACTGACTTGATAGGTTTTTTGTAATTGTAACTCTGTCGGAATCATCTTTCCAATCTGATAGTGGTGTGAAACAATTTGACTTCTAATATCATCAGATATTTCTTGGTATTTTGGTTTCATTCAAAAGAAGCGGATGAAAGTACCCAAAAAAATAATCCATGGCAAGTTGCTCCACAACTGTTGGAAGATGTATATACTCTTGAAGACGCTTTGCTAGTGGGATTGATGTTGATCACAATACTGAAAAATGCGAATCGTATTAAAATGGCTTGTATGGCTCAACTTGTTAATGTCATTGCTCCTATTATGAGTGATGCAAATGGAGGTAAGGTGTGGAAATAAACTACCTTTTATCCTTTTATGCATACTTCTCGCTTTGGTAGAGGAGTAGTATTACAGCCAGTTTTAACTTCTACAAAACATAAAACAGAAAACCACGATGCAGTGACAGACGTTGAGTCGGTAGCTGTTTGGAATGAAGAGAACGAGGAACTTACTATTTTTGCTGTAAATAGAAATCTTGAAGATAATGTGTGCTTTGAAGTAGATCTCCGTGGTATGGAAGGATATTTTATCAAAGAGCATATTATCGTGACAGGTCCAGATTTAAAAGCAACGAACTCTTCGGTAACTCAGAGTGTTTTCCCAAAAAAGAGCAAAAAATTTAAGCAGGATGGTGGACGTTTAGAGTCAATTTTAGAAAAAGCATCATGGAATGTGCTTCGCTTTGAAAAGAAGAATGTGTAAAGTATATTTTTGAAGAATTGAGAATCCCTCATGACTTTCTATCGCAATCATTACACTAAAAAATGTAAATAAACAGAATGAAAGAAAAATGAGAAAACGTTATCATAATGATGTGAGATAAATGATAGTTAATCGCTAGCGTGTTCATCCTGATATTTTTTGAGATAATGATAACTTTGATTTGCATCATAAAAAGTTTGATTATCTGTAAGATCAGGATTGAAAGATATATTTAAATCATTTGTCGAACTCATCGTGTTTTTCCGATATTCACGGGGTGAAGAACCATAAATTTTTTTAAATGAGTTATTCAATGTTCGAATATCAGAAAAACCACAAGCATAGGAAATATTCAATAAATTTTCATTGGTTGAAATTAAGAGGACGCGAGCTTTTTCACATCTGAGATAATCAAGATATTCTTTGAAAGTCACACCAAAATTATTTTTGAAAAAATGACTGAAATAGGTCCGTGAGAAACCTTCACGACTAGCTAAATCATCTAAATAGATTTTTTCTGTATAATTTTCATGAATGTATTTAGTGATTCTTTCAATGCGTTCTTGTAAGTCGATTTGTTTGTTTTGCTGAGCAGTATTCAATGTTTTAAAATCACAGAGATGTATCAACTGATCTAATGATAATGAAACATAACCATGAATTAAAAGTGGAGAAAGTGTTGTTTCATCAAAATAAGTCAATGCAGCTTGCATGATAAAAGAAAACATTGTTTGATTATCAATAAGATTGAAGGGGTTACTTTCAAAATAAATTTCATTTAGTTGAGGAAAGATAAGCTCAAAAATAGAAGTATTAAATTGTAAGATGAGAAGCTTTAATGATGAATCAGAGGAAAACTCATGAACTTGGCAGCTATTAAAAACAATAGCTTGACCAGCTCGAATATCATACGCTTTATCTTCAGTTCTAACAATTCCTGTACCTTCCAATACAAAAGCTAGCTCAATTTCAAAATGTAAATGAGGTTTTCTGTATAAAATATCTACCAATAAAAAATTTAAATTATTCATTTTATAATGCTGAATAGTTTCTAATTCGTTGTTCATGTCTATCCTCCGTAATCATTATATCACGTTTGTAAATAAAATCAATATATATATATATATATATATAGAAGTTACAATATTAATATAATGATCGGAATAATGGAAATAAATTAAAAATATAACAAAAGAAGGAGCTTAACAATGGCTTATTTTGACAACATCCCTACAGTAAAATTTGAGGGAACAACTACGAAAAACATGTTTGCTTTCCGTCATTACAACCCAGAAGAAGTAGTATTAGGAAAAACAATGAAAGAACAACTTCATTTTGCCCTTGCTTTCTGGCACACGATTACAATGGATGGTTCAGATCCTTTTGGAACACCAACGATGATTCGTGATTTTTCAACTGATGCATCGGATCCAATGGAAATCGCACATCACCGTGTTGATGCTTTCTTTGAAATCATGCAAAAATTGGGAATGGAATACTTCTGCTTCCATGATGTGGATATTGCTCCTGAAGGAAATTCACTAAAAGAATTTTATGCCAATCTTGATGAAATCACAGACCACATCAAAGAAAAAATGGATGAAACAGGGATTAAACTTCTTTGGAACACTGCAAATATGTTCTCAAATCCACGTTATATGAATGGTGCATCAACAACGAATTCGGCAGAAGTTTATGCTTGTGCTGCTGCACAAATCCGCAAGGGATTAGATATCAGTAAAAAATTAAACGGGAAAAACTATGTTTTCTGGGGAGGACGTGAGGGTTACGAATCACTCTTAAACACAGACATGGGATTTGAGTTGGATAATATGGGGCGGTTCTTCCATTTGGCGGTTGACTATGCTAAGTCGATTAACCACCTTCCAGTATTCTTGATCGAACCAAAACCAAAAGAACCAATGAAACATCAGTATGATTTTGACGCTGCAACTGCAATGGCTTTCTTGCAAAAATATGACTTGACAGACTACTTTAAACTTAATCTTGAAACAAACCACGCTTGGCTTGCAGGACATACCTTCGAACATGAATTGAATGTCGCACGGACATACAATGCACTTGGATCAATTGATGCTAACCAAGGAGATTATCTTCTTGGATGGGATACAGATGAATTTCCAACACTTGTTGTGGATATTACACTTGCCATGTATCAAATCCTCAAAAATGGAGGTTTGAATCCTGGAGGAATTAACTTTGATGCTAAAGTTCGTCGGACGTCATTTGAAATGGAAGATCTTATTCTTGCCCATATCGCAGGAATGGATACTTATGCACGGGCCCTCAAAGGAGCAGCAGCAATGATTGAAGATCATTATCTTGAAGGAATTGTGGAAAAACGTTATGAAAGCTTCCACAATACTGATCTTGGAAAATCAATCCTTGATGGATCTGCCACGCTTACAAGTCTTGCAGATCATGCACTTGAAGAAGGTGGAAAAGTAGAACTTAAATCTAACCATCTTGAATACGTTAAATCAGTATTGAACGATTATCTCGTTTAAAACGGAGTGTTAACAAACTGAATGAAAAAATTCAGTTTGTTAACAAAGTAAATCCAGAAGTTTATTTTGTTAACAAACTGAAAAAAGGAGTAAAACATGCCCTATGTACTAGGAATAGATCTCGGAACATCAAGTCTTAAAGGGATTTTGATGAATGAAAAAGGAGAGGTCATTAAAACTAAATCTGCAACGTACCCTATCGATACACCCAAGCAGGGATTTTCAGAGCAAAGACCAGAATATTGGGTGGTTGCTTTAGAGAATGTTTTGACCGGCTTAAGTGTTGATGTTGCAGACTTTGGAGATGAGCTGATTGGAATTAGTTTTTCGGGACAAATGCATTCGCTCGTTGTTTTGGATAAAAACAATACCCCTATTTATCCAGCTATTTTATGGAATGATGTTCGGACAACAAAACAATGTCAAGAAATCACAGAACGTTTGGGAGATCGCCTGTTAGAAATCACAAAAAACATCGCGTTAGAAGGATTTACGCTACCTAAAATTCTTTGGCTACAAGAAAATGAGCCAGAGATATGGAAAAAAGTAGCACAAATTATGCTCCCTAAAGATTATCTTGGACTCTGGTTAACAGGAAAGAGTCACACCGAATACTCAGATGCTGCAGGGACACTTTTATTAGATATTGAAAATCATAGGTGGTCAAAGGAAATTGCAGATGCTTTTGGTGTTGACAGAAGTATCCTTCCAGATTTGGTGGAATCTACAGATCAAATTGGTGTTCTAAAAGAAGAATTAAAAGCAAGATTTAAGATCAACACTGATGTCAAGATATTTGCAGGAGGAGCAGACAACGCTGCTGCAGCTCTGGGTGTCGGTCTTATCAATGAAGATATGGGATTAATATCTATGGGAACCTCTGGTGTTGTTTCCAGTTATGAGCCAAAAATTGCGGATTATAAGGGGAAACTCCACTTCTTCAATCATACCATTCCAGGAAAATACTACTCTATGGGTGTCACTCTAGCTGCTGGAAATTCATTAAATTGGTTTAAAGAAACTTTTGGGAAAGGATTGACATTTAATGAGTTATTAGCAGATGTCTATACGGTAGAACCTGGAAGTAACGGCTTGTTATTTACACCTTATATTGTTGGAGAACGTACGCCACATTTTGATTCCAATATTCGGGGAAGTTTTTTAGGGATTTCTGCACATCATCAACTGAAACATTTTTCAAGAAGTGTATTAGAGGGCATTACATTTTCTCTTAGAGATTCTAAAGATATGATGGAAAAGACAAAAGGAAAGAAATTTCAAAAACTTATTTCTGTGGGTGGTGGTGCTCAAAATCCTGATATTATGCAGATGCAAGCGGATATTTTTAATTGTGAAATGGTCCGCTTGACAGTAGAGCAAGGACCAGGACTTGGAGCGTGCATGATTGCAGCATATGGTTGTGGGCTTTACACTACGTTAGAAGAAGTGACAAAAGTTTTTGTTCATTACAAAGAAGCAACTTTTTTACCAAAACCTGATCATGTAAAAAAATATAATACAATTTATGGAATTTGGAAAGATATCTATGGTGCGACAGCAGATATCAGCCATCGCTTGATTAATTCAAATGAGGAGGAATAAGACTAAAAATACTGCATTTTGCAGTATAGTAAAGTAAATCAAAAAAGAATAGATTTATTTTGCTATGCTGCAAAAAATGTAGCGTTCGAAAGTCAAATATAAAATGGCTAACGAAATACAAGAAAAAGAAATTATTCTTGCAAGTGGGCGAGCAATAAAAGTAATAACACTTTCAAATGGACAACTCACCATTGTCGTTCATAATTTTGGTGCAAGACTCCATCAACTCTATGCACCGGACAAAAACGGAACATTTGAAAATATCCTATTATCAAAAGACAATTCCGATTCCTATGAAAATGATAACGGATATTATGGTGTTATTTGTGGACCAGTCGCTGGTCGAATTGCAAACGCTTCATTTGGCGAAGTCACTTTGGTTGCGAATGAAGGGAGAAATACTCTTCATTCGGGACCAAATGGTTGGGAATATCAAATCTGGGATTATAATACTTCTGTAAATGAGAAAGGGCCTGCAATCACACTCCGCTTAAAAGATACCTTTTCTGAATTTCCTGGGGAAATTGAAGTGGAAGTAACTTATCAGTTGAGTGGAAGCACACTTATTGTTGAAATGGCAGGACAATCTAATCAAGATACTGTTTTTAATCCTGCATTTCATCCTTATTTTAACTTGACTGCCGATCATTCAGACACATTAAATCATGTTCTTTATACTACAGCAGACCAGTTAGTAGAAACAAACAAAGAAAATATCCCTACGGGTCGTCTCATAAATGTGGACGATACAATTTACAATTTGAAAGAAAGCGTTATTATAAAGGATATTATCTCTGAAATTCCCCAAGGTTTTGATGATTGTTTTGTCTTTCCAAATGACGAAAGTAAAAAGTCACTAACCCTCCTTGATCCAAAATCAGGACGTAAGTTGAAATGTGAGACGGATAGACAAGCTGTTGTAATCTACACTGCTACGAATCCTGAAAAGTCGTTGGTTAATGGCAAAATGATGAGTCCTAATCGTGGAATTGCGATTGAATTTCAAGAACTTCCTGATCTTGTGCACCATTCAGAATGGGGAAGTATTGAACTAAAAAAAGGAATTAAGAAGAAATATAGATCAAAATATCATTTCTCTTTATTTGATAAATTATAAAGGAGGCTCATAAATTGAGCGAAAATAATTTAAAAATTAAGCATGATGAATATCATCAGCTTACACTTGGTGAACGTATTGGCTACGGAATGGGCGATTTCGCTCAAAATTTAGTTTTTGGAACCGTTGGTGGTTTTTTAGCTCTTTACATGACAACAGTAAATGCAATTGGTACAGCAACAGCCGGATTTATTTTTCTTTTTGTTCGAATTATCAATGTGTTTTGGGATCCAATGGTTGGAACCTTTGTTGATAAAAGAACGTCAAAATCTGGAAAATATCGTCCATGGCTTTTGAGAGCAGGAATTCCATTGGTCATTCTTGCTGCTTTACTTTTTGCACCTATTCCCGGAGTTAGAGGATCTGTGCCCTTTGCTTTTATTGTTTATTTTGTCATGGATTTAGTTTATTCAGTGGTTAATATTCCTTATGGTTCCTTAAATGCCTCATTAACACGTGATCCAGAATCTGTCGATAAACTGACAAGTACTCGGATGATGCTTGCAAATGGAGCAAATCTGTTAGTTTACACCCTTTTCCCAATGTTTGTACAAATGGCAGCACCAAAAGATAGAAGTCTAAAAGATACTGGATTATTTGGACTCAAACTTCACATGGGAAATTATACAGACCCATCAGCTGGTCATGCTTGGTTTGGTGTTTATTCTGTTTATATGATTATTGGTGCAATAGCTTTATTCCTATGTTATAAATTGACCAAGGAACGTGTGGTTGCAACAGCAGAACAATCGGCAGAAGTTAAAACAACTGATCTTTTTCTTGAATTAAAGAATAACCGTCCCCTTGTGATTTTAGGAATTTTCTTCATGTTAGCTTTCACATTTATGTTCTTCATGAATACTGTTAATGGTTTCTTTAATCAATTTGTCGTCGGACATTCAGAATGGATGGGCGCTATTGGACTTATTGCGTCAATTCCTGGGATTGTTTTCCCAATCTTTTGGCCTCGTTTGAAGAAAATCTTTGGTAAAAAAGGTTTCTTCCATCTCTTTCTTGGGATGTTTGTCGTCGGTGAAATTTTAACTTGGGTTTGGTCACTTAATGGAATGCATGATGCACTTTGGTTGGCTTATATCGCGACCTTTGTCAAACAATGGGGTTTAACATCAGCAACAGGTTTTATGTGGGCTTTGGTACCCGAAGTTGTTGCTTATGGAGAGCTCAAATCTGGCAAACGTAATGCAGCGATTATCAATGCCATCATGGGACTTTTCTTCAAAATTGGTTTCACATTAGGTGGAGCAATTCCACTTTGGTTCTTGGCAGCTTACGGATTCAACGAAACAGCAGCACATCAACATGCGAATGCCCTAGCAGGCATCAATATTACGGCTATCTGGATTCCAGCTGTTCTTGCCGTGGTTTCAATGATTATCATGCAACTCTATCCAATTTCTGATAAAGATGTGACTGAGATTAATCAACAACTAGATGAAAAACGCGCTCAACTTAAGGAAGTAGAGTAATTTATATAAAAAGGAGATAAAGTAATGTCACTTATTCAAAATCCAATTCTTCCGGGCTTTAATGCGGACCCAAGCATTATTCGTGTGGGAGATACTTATTACATCGCAAACTCAACTTTTGAGTGGTTCCCGGGTGTACGTTTGCATGAATCAAAAGACTTAGAACACTGGAATCTCTTGCCAAGCCCATTGTCCACTACAACCTTACTTGACATGAAAGGTAATCCTTCATCAGGTGGAATCTGGGCACCCGATTTATCTTATGCTGACGGTAAATTTTGGCTCGTTTATACAGATGTTAAAGTCACAGAAGGTGCTTTTAAAGATATGACCAACTATCTGACAACAGCCACAGACATTAACGGACCATGGACAGACCCAATTAAGCTCAATGGTGTTGGCTTTGACGCGTCGCTTTTCCATGATAAAGACGGACGAAAATACTTAGTTCAACAAACATGGGATCATCGTGAATACAAACATCCATTTGATGGTATCACATTGACTGAGTTTGATGTGACAACAATGAAGTTACAACCTAAAACAGCTAAAACAATTTATAAGGGCACAAATGTCAAATTGGTTGAAGGACCACATATTTATCAAATTAATGATTATTATTATCTTTTTGCCGCACAAGGTGGGACCGTCTTTACCCACCAAGAAGTCGTGGCTCGCTCTAAAACATTGGATACATTATCCTTTGAAACTGAGCCTGGCGATCCATTTATCACAAACTTCGACACGCCTGATTATTACATTCAAAAACAAGGCCATGGTGGGCTAGTATCGACGCCTAAAGGCGAATGGTACTATGCTTCACTGTGCGCACGCCCTTGGAATCATGAAAATGAATCAAGTACTGACCCACGTGGATGGAGTTCTTTAGGTCGTGAAACTTCTATCCAAAAAGTAGAATGGGACGAAGCTGGCTGGCCTCGTATTGTGGGTGGTCATGGAGGAACAACCTTTGTTGAAGGACCAAAAGACGCGATTAAAACTAATGCACCTGCTGACCACAGTCAAAAAGATGATTTTACAAGTTCGACTTTAGATATGAACTGGAATACTTTGCGCGTGCCATTTACTGAAAAAATGGGGACAACTGGTGATGGGAAATTGACTTTGATTGGACAAGGATCTCTTGCTAATACACATGATTTATCTTTGATTGCTCGTCGTTGGCAAGCCTTCTATTTCGATGCAGCAGTTAAAGTAAAATTTGACCCATTTTCTTATCAACAAATGGCTGGTTTGACCAACTATTATAATGACCGTCATTGGAGCTTTGTCTTTATCACATGGAATGAAATTAATGGAGCTGTCATTGAAGTGGGTGAAAATAATCGTGGCAATTACACGTCATACTTGAAAGATAAAGCCATTAAAATTCCTGACGGGACTGAATATGTCTGGTTCCGCACGAAAGTGCGTAAGGAATCCTATTCTTATGAATTTAGTTTTGATGGTAAGAATTTTACAGAAATTCCTGTTGTTTTAGATGCGGCTGTTCTTTCAGATGATTATGTCCTCCAAACTTATGGCGGATTCTTCACTGGAGCGTTTGTTGGACTTGCTGTCGTAGATTATTCTGGATATGACAGAAAAGCTGACTTCTATGATTTTGATTACAAAGAATTGGGCGATAAACTTTTGCCAGACGGATCTTACACGTGGAAAGCTAGCGAATCAAGATTTGACTAAATAATAATGCCATAAAGCCACGAGAGTGGTTTTTTTGAAAGGAAAAAAATGACAAAAAAATTAAATAGTAAAGAAATAGAACGATTAAAACAAATTACCATTGCTGAAAAAATAGAACAGGGAGATTGGTATCAGTATGGAAATGAAAAAGCACTGCAAGAAATTGTAAAAAAAAGTAGTAGGAAAATTCAACAAATAAATGATTTATCAAAAAAAAATCCGCAAAAGGCAAAAGAGAAATTACAAAAATTTTTGCCACATCTATCTAAGTCAACTGAAATTTATTTTCCGATTAGTGCCATAGAATATCCTGAACGATTTTATATTGGAGAAGGTAGCTTTGTAAATTTAAATTTACAAATTATTAGTGCGGGTAAAGTTCAAATTGGTTCACATTGTTTTATCGGTCCTAATTGTCAGTTTTTCACACCAAATCATCATTCGAGTGATTTACACCTCCGTCGGGAGGGGTGGCAATATGATTCACCTATAACTATAGGGGATGATTGTTGGCTGGGTGGTTCTGTTATTTTACTTCCTGGTGTGACGATTGGTGATGATGTCGTTATTGGTGCTGGTAGTGTTGTTACAAAAAATTTCCCTTCTCATTGTGTGATTGCAGGAAATCCTGCAAGAATAATTAAATCGCAACATTTACTCTAAAAATTCATAATAAAGGTTAGAAAGCGGTTACTGAAAGCGCTATACTTATTCTGTCATATGTTAATAGTTTTGATAATAAAACAAAACCTAAGGAGGGTTTATTTTGAAAAATACAAAAAAATTGCTTGTTGGAGCAGTAATCGCACTTGGTACAATTGCACTAGCTGGGTGTACTTCAAATGGTCGATCAGGTTCTTCAAGCGCTTCGAACAATCCTAAAGATATAACCGTTGGGATATCTATGCCAGATAAGGCACTTCAGCGATGGACATCAGCTGCAGCTGATTTAAGTAAAGACTTAAAATCTAAGGGCTATAAAGTAGATGTCCAATATGCTGCTTCATCCACTTCTACCCAATCACAACAAGTTCAAAATATGGCTAACAAAGGAGAGAAGTATATCGTAATTGCTGCACAAGATGGAACAACCCTAGGACCTGCGGTTGCTGCAGCAAAAAAGAATGGAGCAAAGGTAATTGCATATGATCGCTTAATCATGAATACTCCTGACGTTGATTATTATGCAACATATAATCTTCAAGGCGTTGGGAAACTCCAAGGAGAGAGTATCATCAAAAAATTAGGACTTGATAAAGGAGCAAAAGGACCATTTAATATTGAATTACTTGGTGGCTCACCTACAGATAATAATGCACCTCAATTCTTTAAAGGAGCAATGAGTGTATTAGATCCGTACTTTAAATCAGGGGCTCTGGTTTCTTTATCATCAAAAGGTGTGGGGGATAATTTCCAACAAGTAGCAATCGAATGGACTCAGCAAGCCGCTCAAACTGAAATGCAAACACGGTTAAATTCATTTTACAATGGTGGAAAGAAGCTAGATGCAGTACTTGCTCCTAATGATGCCCAAGCATTTGGTGTTATTTCTGCACTTAAAGCAGCAGGGGTAGATCCTACTAAGGTTGTTATTACAGGCCAAGATTGTGAGACTCAAAATGTTCCATTAATTGTAAAGGGTGAACAATATATGTCTGTATATAAATCAGACGTAAAACTTTCTGATACTGTGACTTCAATTGTTTATAATTCTACAAAAAATAAAACCGTTAAAACTGATTCAAAATCAAATAATGGAAAAACGGATGTACCTACTATTCAATTGACTCCAGAAGCTGTAACCAAGGACAATGTAAAAGCAACACTCGTAGATTCTGGGTATATTACAGCGGCTAAAGCTGGATTGAATTAACAAATGAATAGGAATAAGTTATGGTAGATATCTTATTTCCTATTTTATTATTAAAGAAGTAAGGTGTGATTGATGATAGATAAAAAAGATCCAGATATTATTTTGGAGATGAGACACATTGTCAAAAAATTTGGACCAGTAGTTGCATTAAAAGACGTTACAATGGATGTCAAACGTGGTGAAATTTTTTCGATTTGTGGTGAAAATGGTGCTGGTAAATCGACGATGATGAATGTTCTTTCTGGTGTTTACCCTTATGGCACTTATGAAGGAGATATTTTATATAATGGTGAAGTTTGCCAATTCAAAACAATTCGTGATTCTGAAGAAAAGGGAATTGTAATTATACATCAAGAATTAGCACTTGTCCCTTATATGAGCATTACCGATAATATATTTTTGGGAAATCCAATTATGAAAGGATTTTCTGTTGATGATGAAGCACAAAGAAAATTAGCTAAAGATGTTTTATCTCAAGTAGGATTAAACGAAAATCCAGATACTTTAATTTCAAATATTGGCGTTGGAAAGCAACAACTTGTTGAAATAGCAAAAGCTTTGACTAAGGATTTGAAATTACTTATTTTGGATGAACCAACGGCTGCCTTAAATGATGAAGACTCATTTCATTTGCTAGGAATCATTGACAATTTACGTAAAACAAAAGGAATTACAGCAATCATCATTTCTCATAAGTTAAATGAAATTGCTGCATCTGCTGATTCGGTTCAAGTTATTCGGGATGGAACGACTATTTCTCATATTGAAATTGATACGGAGCACCCACTGGACGAAGCACTCTTGATTCGTGACATGGTTGGAAGACCTTTAGATTCCCGATACCCAGATCACAGTCCTAAATTAGGGAAAGAACTATTTAGAGTTGAAAAATGGAAAATGTTTCATCCATTGGATTCTAAACGACTTGTTGCAAAAGAAGTTAGTTTTAATGTAAAAGCTGGTGAAATTATTGGTTTTGCTGGATTAGTTGGTTCGGGAAGAACTGAAACTGCAATGTCAATTTTTGGACGGCAATATGGGACGAATGCTTCTGGAAAAATTTGGCTGGATGGAAAAGAAGTTAAATTTCCTAATGTCCGTAGTGCAGTAGATGTAGGGGTTGCTTATGCAACCGAAGATAGAAAAACGTATGGTTTAAATCTCATTTCTAGTATTAGAGAAAACACATCTCTTGCAAATCTAGGGACACTTTCAAAATATGGTGTTATAGATCAAGATGTAGAAAGAAAGACAGCAGAAAAATTCAGAAAGGATTTTAGAACAAAGGCTCCAAATATTGAAATGCCAGTTGGTAATTTATCAGGTGGGAATCAGCAAAAAGTAGTATTATCGAAATGGGTTTCAACAAGTCCTCGTGTACTTATTTTAGATGAACCTACTCGTGGTATTGATGTTGGTGCAAAATACGACATTTATGAGATTATTGATAAATTGGCAGATGTCGGAGCAGGAGTTATCGTAATTTCGTCAGAACTTCCTGAATTATTAGGTATTTGTGATCGCATCTACACGATGAACTTAGGAACAATCACAGCGTGTTTGGATGCTAAAAAAACGAACCAAGAAGAATTGATGAGGTATATGACTTCAACAATTCCAATGAAGCAAGAAGATATATTTGCATAAGCTAAAAAAATTTGAAGTGAATAAAAGAAAGGATTATTATGTCACAAACTAAAAACCAGGATTCTCAAAAATCAGATACTGGTACAATTTCAATCAAAGATTACTTTGTAGCAAATGCGCGACAATATGGTATATATCTTGCGCTAGTAGCTATTATACTCCTCTTTCAATTTCTTACGGGAGGGACATTACTTAAGCCAAATAATTTTGTAGCTCTTTTTCAGCAGAATGCGTATGTAATGATCTTAGCTGTTGGGATGTTAATTATCATTATAGGAACGCATATTGATTTATCAGTTGGTTCTGTTGTTGCCTTTATTGGAGGATTAGGGGCTTATGTAATGGCCCATATGCATTTAAATTGGTTTATTACGATCATTATGATGCTTGCTGTAGGTCTTCTTGTAGGCCTTTGGCAAGGATTTTGGGTCGCTTATGTTGGAGTTCCTGCATTCGTAACCACTCTCGGTGGTATGCTAATTTTTAGAGGTTTGGCAACCCATGTTGCTGGACAATCCATTCCTGTAGATCCTAATAGTCCCTTTGTAGCGATATCCTCAAATTTTTTACCTAATATTTTTGGATTTTGGGGACCATTTGATGGTCTTTCCATTGTAGTAGGTGTAATTTCCATTATCTTGTTCGTTTTGATTCAAATTCGCAAACGCAATCATATGCTTAAAGAAGGCTTGCAAGTAGAGCCTTCTGCATGGATGAATATCAAGCTAATTATTGGAATTCTGATTATTGGATTTGCTACTTATCTTTTTGCATCATCAGGAAATGAACATTCTGGCGGAATTCCAATTATTCTCGTTGTTATTGGAGTAGTTGTTTCAATCTATATGTTTATTTTAAATAAAATGGTTCTTGGACGTGAAATATATGCAGTCGGCGGAAATCGTAAAGCTGCTATTCTCTCTGGAATTAATTCTAAAGCAGTAGATATGAAAATGTTCCTCAATATGGGACTTCTTGCAAGTATCGCAGGGATTGTTGACTTATCTCGCTTCGCTTCTGCATCTGCTCAAGCTGGTACTGGATATGAACTTGACGCAATTGCAGCCTGCTTTATTGGTGGAGCAGCTGTCGCAGGAGGAGTTGGTAAAATTCCAGGTGCTTTGGTAGGAGCATTGATAATGGGCGTCCTTAACATGGGACTGTCTATACTTGGAGTTAGTTCAGATATAGTGTCAATAATTAAAGGATTGGTAGTTATTGTTGCGGTAGCTTATGACCTGATTTCTAAGAGACGGAAAGCATAAAAAATAGAAATCGATACTTTAAGTTTTATGATAAATTTTATGGAATTTAAATATCTATAAATTGTTTTGAAAATTATATGTTGCTAACCCTTGGAATGAACCGAAACAAAGTAAAAAGTGAACTCTGGTTCACTTTTTATATAGTTTTCGAAGAGAATTTGTTGCATGAGGGACTTTTATCGAATGATAAAAGCAGAGAAATCAAAGAAAATGACTTTTATAATCTTAAAAAAGTGTCCTTGCACACTACTAGGAAGATTTGATTTTTGGGGAAATAGTCTTCCCGCACCATTCTGAAGAAATAGTATCATTTTTTATCTGTATTAAACGGTTCTGTTCTTTTCATAT
Source organism: Lactococcus hircilactis (assembly GCF_009601015.1). Lineage (GTDB taxonomy): Bacteria > Bacillota > Bacilli > Lactobacillales > Streptococcaceae > Lactococcus > Lactococcus hircilactis. The sequence continues at coordinate 48,409 of NZ_WITJ01000002.1, read as the reverse complement.
TATTTTTTAGAAACTTGCTGTGCTGTTTATTGTTATAAGATCAGTAGTCCTCTTCAAATCTAAAGTTTTCACCAAAACTGTTTTGAGTAGTAGTGTAGGTCCTGAATTTGTAAATAAGAGGTCTCCACTGATCTACTTTTATTTTCTCATTTTCCCCCAACAAACTATCTTTGACAAAAATTTGCTTCGATTCACATTCTATAATTGCATAGTCTGAGCGTTCAAAAATATCGATTACATTTGCTTCAATTTGAATGGGACACTCTGCTATTCTAGGTATTGATTCTCCTTGAGTTTGGATAGGGGTGAATTTACCAAGTACGAATTTATTTGAACAAAATTGATATTTTTTTCTTTTCTTCCAAGAAGGCATCTGGTTATTTCCTGTTGTTTTCGCAATTTTTTCGATATTTTTCCATATACTAGCATCGGCTAGATTAAGTGTCAAATTACTACCTGCTTTAAGATTAATGTAACCTTGTTGATTAAGTCCTAAACCAAGGACAATTGATTTATTTAACGTCCAAGATGAACTTATTGGTGTAATATTAGTTTGCTTTGTTTCAGGATTTTTTGTTACCATAAGAATAACTTGTGAACCGTAGTACAACGATTCTTTATTAATAGTTTTATACATCTTTTTTCCTCCATTTATATTATAATATAAAGAAAGTTCTATCATCATCGAAATGGAGAAAAAATGGGCGAAATCCCCGATATTTATTTAACAAGTCAACTTCTTGCTGACAGATCACGTATTGAAATACTGACGTCACTGATGGACAATCGTTTTCATACGGTGCACGAATTAGCTAAAGCAGCAAAAATTTCTGATCAAACTGCATCATACCATTTATCCAAATTTTTATTAGTCAAGTGGACCGAATCCTATCGACAAGGAAGGTATGTCTATCATAGACTCATTAACGAAGAAATAGGTCAATTAATGGAACAACTCATGAATGTAAGTGAAAAACGAGCGACAACTTCTTTACATCAAAATCAGACCTATAAGCGTTTGAAAAAAGCACGTACTTGTTATCAGCATCTTGCTGGAAATATTGGGACTTTTTTCTTTGATTTTTTCTTAGAGAGTGGAATTCTAAAAAAAGAGGCTCAAGATTTTATTTTAACTCAGTTGGGAGTACAATTTTTCCAACAACTAGGTTTAGATATTGCTCAAATCCAAATGGAAAAAGGAACATTTATCAGGCCCTGCATGGACTGGACAGAACGTAAATTTCATTTAGCGGGGAATTTAGGAAAACATTTTTTATTCTTTTTAATTGGACACGGTTATTTAGTTCATGATATAGAAACTCGTGCCTTATTAATATCTGAAGAGGGTGAGAAGTTTTTAAAAGAAAATTTTGGAAAATTTGAATAGATAAAAATTCCTGAAACAATATGGTTTGACTTTAAACTTGTTCAGTAAAATTATTGTGATATTTAACAGTTTTATATTCTATTTTGGTATATAACTGTTTATTTGTAACCTTGCTAAAGCAAGGAGATGTGTGGGTTAGTTGCAATAATAACTCTAGTTTTTTCAATTATTGAGGAAATTTTAAAATAAAAGAATTATTAATTTCCTCATAAACAAGATTTAATGATAGTAGTATCCAGTGGTTTTAATCATTTGATTTTTCAAACGGTTTAATTGTTCAAACCCTATTCAAACCCTATTCAAACCCTATTCAAACCCTATTCAAACCCTATCTATCTAAGAAAGTGATAGAATATAGATATAATAATTGTCATAGTGAGGAGATTAAATCATGAAATTATTTTATGCTTCAGGAGCGAGTTCTTTAGCGGTTCATATTCTTTTGGAAGAAAGCGGATTAGATTATAGTTTAGAAAAGGTCAATTTAGATACTAAAAAATATAAGGATCAAGAGTATGGGCTCATTAATCCTAAAGCTTATGTCCCTGCATTGAAAACAAACTATGGAGTGATGACAGAATGTGCAGTCATACTAGAGTATATTGCTCATCTTGTAACAGACAAAAGTTTCATAGAAACTTACGGTACCCAACTTTTCTGGGAGCAAAAAGTATGGTTAAACTATATTGCAACAGAATTACATAAAAATTTTATCTCTCCATTTAGAGTTGGAAATTGGCTACCCAACACAGAAGAATCTAAGAATCTAGTGTACAAGCGTGTTTTTCCACGATTAAAATATATTAATGACTATCTCGGATCTAATCATTTTCTAGTAAATAATCAGTTTTCTTTAGTTGATCCCTACTTATTTGTAATGACTAATTGGGTTCGCAGACTGGAGTTTAGTTTCATAAATTTAGAGAACCTAGAGAGATTTGATATGGAAATGCGTAAAAGAGAAGCTGTGAAAAGAGTTTTGAAAAGGGAAGGGAAGGCACATTCTTTGGATTCATAATTCCTATCAATCGTTTCTCCCCCCAAATATCACAAATGAGTTTTTGTTAAAAAAGAGATTCTTTTCAAAAATAACTACTAAAATACTGATCAAATAGGATGTATCTATCAAATATCGGACTCAATGGTGTTTGGTACAATTCAATATTTTCATTTTTGATTGTGGTTGCTAGTATCGTATCGTATTATATGATTTCATTATGAATCGCCCAAAAATAATTATTGGCAAAAAAATAAATGCCAAATTTATAAAAATAGTAAGAATAATTATATGGTTAATGTTGATTTATTATATTATACAAAAAAATAACTTACATATTTTTGTAATTAAGGAGACAGTTAATGTTGCAAGACTTAAGTGAAAAAGTATTCATTGCTATCGCTTTTTCGTTGGTTCCATTTATATGTATCCTTCTCAACTTTTTACCAAAAATAAGATATAGTTACGAAAAAAACACACCTTATTCTTTAAATAATGATAATATTGAAGATATCGTGATAAAAGTTTTAACCACTTGGAATGATGAAAATATAGACAATGATGATATTTATAGTGATACATTGAAGATTAATCAATCTAAGCACATTGCTAAAAATAAATCTTATCAAAAAAAGGAGCAAATTGATGTAATTAAAGTCGATGGATTAAGAAAATTTAAAAAAAAGGATAACGGATTTACACTGATTGTTTCTATAACACTAAATTATATACGTTACAATAATAGAAGCTCTGAAGGATACAATTTACTTTTGCCTACTAGTGCTCAGTATATAGATTCACTGGTTCCCCCGATCAAAAAATATAGTTTTAATAACGAAAAAATTGTTCAAAAATGGTGGTTTATTTATGAAGATGGAAATTTAAAGGTAGACAAATTCAAATAGGCTAAAACCAGCTCATAACTTAACTGTTTTGAGCTGGTTTATTGTATACCGATATTAAAGGAATAAAGTGAGCTCTCAACTGGGGCTCATAAGTGGAGGTAAAAATGAAGCTTGGGTATGCACGCGTGAGTACGAATGATCAAAAATTAGAAACGCAAATCGAATTGCTTAAATCTGCAGGAGCAGAAGCAATTTATCAAGAAAAATTTACGGGAACAACCACAGATCGCCCCGAATTTAAGAAGTTAATTCATTTACTTCAAAGGGATGATTGTCTGATCGTCACAAAATCAGATCGTTTTGCAAGAAATACTCGAGAAGCGCTTGAAATTATTCAACAACTTTTTGAGTGCGGAATCAACGTCCATATCTTGAATATGGGAATCATTGATAATACCCCAACGGGCCAACTGATTTTTACGATGTTTTCTGCTTTTGCGCAGTTTGAAAGGGACATGATTGTCTCACGGACAAATGAGGGAAAACGCTATGCCAAACTCAATGATAAGAATTTTAAAGAAGGACGGCCTCAAAAATTCTCGGAAGAACAAATTCAATTTGCTTATGAATTAAAGCAACAGGGGATGACCTATAAAATGATTGAGCGGAAAACAGGAATCAGCATTGCGACTCAAAAAAGAAGATTTATGGAGATAAATAAAAAGATTGACAAAGATTATGGAAATGTTATAATCTAATTAACGAATAACTGTGGGAGTGGTTTCTCATAAAAGAAAAAACGAGCTTATGGGAATATGGCTCGTTTTTTTGTATAAAAGAACTGTCAGGTGGGAAAGCCTGACAGCACGAAAGTGGGATTAATGGCGCTTGCTATGTCGACCTTTCAGCCAGTCCTTGAACAGCTCAAGGATTACACCCACCACAATGGGTGCGACTACTGTTACGAATAACTACAGAAGCATTATCTCACCCCTTCCCTAAGGCATTTCTGCATTGGCAAGGTGCGCCACAATAGATTATATCATAATGGTTTCTATAATTAGATCAATATTTAATAGCAAAATAGTAGACTAAAGCAAAGGTCCTTTTCATTTTAGTCTTGTTCTACTCTTTAATTAAAAATTAGAGACGGTGTTGGAAGAAGTGTCAGAAAAAATTGATAATGTTGTCAAGTGCAACATTTCCTTTTGAAAATATAACGTATTGCAAGAAAAGCAAAATGGAAAGCGGTATCATTTTTAGGTAGTAATAAATGCAAGAAGACTTGCAAATAAAAATTAAGGAGTTACTATTATGAGAAAACTTTCTCCCACTTTCATCTATTTTTTTGGTGCTTTAGGTGGGTTATTATTTGGCTATGATACTGGGGTCATCTCAGGTGCTTTACTTTTCATCGAAAAAGAGAGCTGGCAGGTCAGTTCTTGGGCTTGGATGGAGGGATGGATTACAGCGGCCGTTTTGATTGGTGCGGTAATCGGTGCCGTAGTCATTGGGCCAATGAGTGACCATTTTGGTCGGAAACGACTTTTACTTTTGTCAGCAGTTATATTTTTCATTGGTGCTTTGGGTTCAGGACTTTCTAATAGTGCAGAATTTCTTATCATTTCACGTATTATTTTGGGGATGGCTGTTGGGTCAGCTTCGGCCTTGGTTCCAACTTATCTATCAGAACTTTCACCAGCAAAAATTCGTGGTGGCGTATCAACCATGTTTCAATTGATGATTATGGCAGGGATTTTGCTTGCTTATATCTCAAATTATCTTTTAAAAGGTGTTTCTGGGAATTGGCATTGGATGCTTGGTTTAGCCACTGTTCCAGCTGCTTTATTGTTTATCGGTGGGCTATTTTTGCCAGAATCTCCGAGATTTCTTGTTCGTCATGATAATGAACAAGGGGCACGTGAAGTATTAGCGATGATCAATGATGATTCTGATTCGATTGAAGCAGAGATTTCTGATATTCAACTGATGGCCAAGGAAGAAAAACAAGGTGGATTGCAAGAACTTTTTGGTAAAATGTCACGTCCGGTTTTGATTATGGCAATCGGACTTGCGGTTTTCCAACAAGTTATGGGCTGTAATACAGTATTATACTTTGCCCCATCAATCTTTGTTGCAGTCGGTTTTGGGGCGAGTGCAGCGCTTTTAGCTCATATCGGAATTGGGATTTTTAATGTGATTGTGACTTATATTGCCATGAAAGTGATGGATAAAGTCAATCGTCGTTGGATGCTCAATTTTGGTGCTTGGGGAATGGGAATTTCTCTTGTATTGATGTCAGTAGGGATGATTTTAGCAGAAAATGCTCATATTGGCTTTGGTAAATACTTAGCAGTTATCGCTTTAACGGTATATATTGCTTTCTTCTCAGCAACATGGGGACCAGTCATGTGGGTCATGATTGGTGAATCTTTCCCACTCAAAATCCGTGGTTTAGGAAATTCATTTGGTGCTGCGGTCAACTGGGCAGCCAATTGGGTGGTATCATTGACTTTCTTACCATTATTATCATTCTTTGGGACAGGAAAAATTTTCCTTCTTTATGCCGCTTGTTGTTTCCTTTCAATCTGGTTTACCAGTAAGAAAGTCATCGAAACAAGAGGCAAAACGCTCGAACAAATCGAAGCAGAATTGGTTCATCGGGTGAATCATTCACATTAATATAAAAAATAGCAATATTTCCTCTATTTTTTGTTTTTTTATTGGTATAATAATTGGTAGTATTAATTTAAAATAGAGTTAGAAATAAAAACATTCGGCAATAGGAGGTTATTGTGACAGATTACAACTCAAAAGCGTATTTAGAGACGCTTGATAAATGGTGGCGTGCGGCGACTTATATGGGCGCTGGGATGATTTTTTTAAAGAGCAATCCGCTTTTTAGTGTGACGGGAACGCCGATTCAAAAGGATGATTTGAAAGCTAATCCGATTGGACATTGGGGAACGGTTTCTGGGCAGACGTTTTTGTATGCGCATGCGAATCGTTTGATTAATAAATACAATCAAAAGATGTTTTATCTTGGTGGTCCTGGTCATGGTGGGCAAGCAATGGTGGTTCCTGCTTATCTTGATGGGACTTATACGCAAGATTATCCAGAGATTACTCAAGACTTGGAGGGAATGGCGCGACTGTATAAACGTTTCTCATTTCCTGGGGGAATTGGCTCACACATGACGGCTCAAACGCCGGGTTCACTCCATGAAGGTGGAGAATTAGGCTATACGTTATCTCATGCAACTGGGGCGATTCTTGATCAACCTGAACAAATTGCTTTTGCGGTTGTTGGAGATGGAGAAGCAGAAACTGGGCCATTAATGACAGGATGGCACTCAATCAAATTTATTAATCCTAAAAATGATGGAGCAATTTTACCGATTCTTGATTTGAATGGATTTAAGATTTCAAATCCAACATTGTTTGCACGGACTTCTGATGTGGATATCAGAAAATTCTTTGAAGGACTTGGATACTCTCCTCGTTTCATTGAAAATGATGATATTCATGATTACATGGCTTATCATAAATTGGCAGCAGAGGTTTTTGATAAAGCCATTGAAGACATTCATCAGATTCAAAAAGATGCGCGTGAGCATGGTCGTTATCAAAATGGTGAAATCCCAGCATGGCCAATTGTCATTGCGCGTCTGCCAAAAGGTTGGGGAGGTCCACGTTATAATGACTGGTCAGGACCAAAATTTGATGGGAAAGGAATGCCGATTGAACATAGTTTTCGTGCGCACCAAGTTCCACTTCCATTGTCTTCTAAAAACATGGAAACATTACCTGAGTTCGTCGAATGGATGACTTCTTATCATCCTGAAAATTTATTCAATGCTGACGGAAGTTTGAAAGAAGAATTGCGTGATTTTGCACCAAAAGGTGACATGCGCATGGCTGCAAATCCTGTGACTAATGGTGGTGTGGATGGTTCAAACTTGATTTTACCAGAGTGGGAAGACTTTTCTAATCCTGTCAGTGCTGACAATCGTGGGACTTTAATGCCTGTCAGTAATGACAACATGGACATGAATGTTTTGTCAAAATATTTTGCTGAAATCGTAAAACTTAATCCGACGCGTTTTCGTTTGTTTGGTCCAGATGAAACCATGTCAAATCGGTTCTGGGAAATGTTTAAAGTGACGAATCGTCAGTGGATGCAAGTCATTAAAAATCCAAATGATGAGTTTGTTGCGCCAGAAGGTCGAATTATTGATAGCCAACTTTCAGAACACCAAGCAGAAGGTTGGCTTGAAGGTTATACATTAACTGGTCGTACAGGTGTATTTGCAAGCTATGAATCCTTCTTGCGTGTCGTAGATTCAATGTTGACGCAACATTTCAAATGGATTCGTCAAGCATCTGCTGAAAAATGGCGAAAAGATTATCCGTCGTTAAATGTGATTTCAACGTCAACAGTTTTCCAACAAGATCACAATGGCTACACACACCAAGATCCAGGATTGCTGACGCATTTGGCTGAGAAAAAATCTGATTTCATCAGACAGTATTTGCCAGCTGATGGAAATACGTTGCTTGCGGTCTTTGATCGTGCTTTTAAAGAGCGTTCAAAAATTAATCATATTGTTGCTTCTAAGCAACCACGTCAACAATGGTTTACAAAAGAAGAAGCAAAAAAATTGGCGACTGACGGGATTGCAACGATTGATTGGGCATCAACTGCAAAAGAGGGAGAAGCAGTGGATATCGTCTTTGCTTCAGCAGGAGCTGAGCCTACGATTGAAACTTTAGCTGCGCTGCATTTGGTTAATCAAGCTTTTCCGGCTGTGAAATTCCGGTATGTGAACGTGGTTGAACTTGGGCGTTTGCAAAAGAAAAATGGTGCGCTCAATCAAGAACGTGAATTGTCTGATGACGCATTCGTGGACTTTTTTGGAGCTTCTGGTACACCTGTGATTTTTGGTTTTCATGGGTACGAAGATTTGGTGGAATCCATCTTTTATCAACGCAATCATCAAGGACTTCATGTGCATGGGTATCGTGAAGATGGGGATATTACGACGACGTATGACATGCGCGTTTATTCTGAGCTTGATCGTTTCCATCAAGCGATTGATGCGGTCAAAGTTTTGCGTAGAAACCACGTGGTCAGTGAATCATTGGCGGTTGCTTTTATTGAGGTAATGAATCGTACACTTCGCACGCACTTTGAGGTCACAAGAAATGAAGGTGTTGATATTCCTGAATTTACAGAGTGGCAATGGACGCCTTTGAAATAAATGAGAAAAATCTTAGAGGATATGCTCTAAGATTTTTTTTGACTAAAAGATGAAGCTGAGCGATGAAAGTGATATAATAAATGTAAACGGATAAATAAAGGAGAATCAAATGAAGGCAACATTAGAAAATGAATTTTTGTCAGTAACCGTGGACACATTGGGAGCTGAGATGCATTCCATCAAAAAAGAGGGATCAGAATACTTATGGCAGGCAGATCCAAAGTTTTGGGCACGCCACGCTCCTGTCCTTTTTCCGATTGTGGGAAAATTGAAAAATGGAACATATCGTTATGCAGATCAAACCTATAAGATGGGGGGGCACGGTTTTGCTCGGGATAATGAATTTAAGCTTGTCAGCGCTGACAATAAGCGTTTAGTATTTGAGTTGACGTCGTCAGAAGAAACAAAATTGCAGTACCCTTTTGAATTCATTTTTAAAGTGATTTATGAAATACATGAGAATCAGATTAAAGTTCGTTATGTGGTGAAAAACGAAGATGAGAAATTTATGAATTTCAGTGTGGGTGCACACCCAGCTTTTAATGTTCCTATTAAATCAGGCACATTTGAAGATTATCAATTGACGATTTCACCAAAAGAAAAACGGACATTTATTCCGCTTGATCCACCTTCAGGAACGTTAAAATTAGATAAAAAAAGTGAGGTTGATTTAGCTGAATTGCCTCTAAAACGGGATTTGTTCGATCAAGATGCTTTGGTTTACACGTCGTCTGAGCAAATGAAAATCAGTTTAACCAATCGTTTGGATGACCACGGCGTGAGTGTGTCATGGACAGGGATGCCATTCTTTGGACTTTGGAGTCCTTCTCCTGCACAAGCTCCTTTTGTGTGTATCGAACCATGGTGCGGTGCGGCAGATGATATCAATACCGACGGTGATATTACGACCAAATTTGGGATTAATGAACTGGCTCCAGATGAGGAATTTTCTTGTGAATATGTGATTGAAATTAAATAATCATAAGAATAAAAGAAAAATATAATAAAATCTGTCAGTACTGATGGATTTTTATTCACAAAAGATTAGAAAGTGTCAGTAATGACAGAAATTATTTTAAATGCCGTCAGTTTTTTATTGACAATTTTATTGGCATTCTTTCTCAAAAAGATGGGAGTATTGCGGCAAACAGATGGAGAACGGGTTTCAAAAATCATCATTTCTGCAACATTGCCTGCGACGATCATTGTTGGAATAAATGGCTTTAAAATTACAAGCACAGTTTTGGTACTCATGAGTTTAGGATTAATTTTTAATGTATTTCTTATTTTTATGGGTTATTTATTAGGAAAAAATAAATCTACAATTGAGCGTGGCTTTTATATGTTCAATATTGGAGGATACAATTTAGGAAATTTTGCGATTCCATTTGTATCCGGACTTTTTCCACAGGTCATTCCATTTATTGCGATGTTTGATATTGGAAATTCTTTTATGGTTGCAGGAACAACGCAAGCCATTGTCGAAACCGCTTCACATCAGAAAAAACACGGTTTTGATTTACGTGATCCATTAAGAATCTTGATCAAAAGTCCACCGTTTATCGTTTATTTGTTCATGTTTATTTTAGCACTTTTAAAGATTAAAATTCCGACAGTTTATTTAATGCCATTCTCATTTGTTTCAAAAGCGAATTCATTTCTCTCATTATTTATGATCGGACTTTTCATGCAAATCACATTTAAGAAGGATGGACTTGCAGTTTTAGGACGTGTTTTAGCTTATCGTTATCTTTTAGCTACTTTTCTCGTTGGACTTGTTTATTTTATCTTTCCATTTGAACACCAAATCAAATTGGTTTTGATGCTCATTTTATACACTCCGATTTCATTTTTGACGACAATACAAGCCACTCAATTTGGTGTTGATGAAGGGCAAGCGGGGTTTGCGAGCAGTCTTTCGATGTTTATTTCACTTACGTTGATGAGTGCGATTGTTCTTTTGATCTGATGAATGGGAATGGTTATTTTTTAAGTGATTTGATATAATTAAAAGATGACGGATATTTTTCAAATCACATTGATGCTTTTGGCATCAGTCGTAGCTACGATTTTTTCACGCAGGATAAAAATTCCTGCTGTGATTGGACAAATGTTAGTTGGGATTCTTTTAGGACCAGCTGTTTCTGGCTGGATTCATAATGGTGAAGTCATTTCAGTCATGTCAGAAATTGGTGTGATTCTCTTGATGTTTCTTGCAGGATTAGAGAGTGATTTAGCGATTTTAAAGAAAAATTTTAAAGCATCAATGCTTGTTGCGGTGTTGGGCGTGATTTTTCCACTGCTCTGCTTTTTTGGCTCTGCTTTCGTTCTTGGAAAAGGAGTTTCCACAAGTCTATTTTATGGGATTGTTTTTTCAGCAACTTCGGTGTCCATTACCGTTGAGGTGCTTCAAGAGTACGGAGTTTTATCCACAAGAGCTGGCGCGATTATCCTTGGTGCAGCGGTTGTGGATGATATTTTAGCCGTTTTTCTCTTCTCAATTTTTTCGAGTGTAAAAAATGGTGGGGATAACTTTTTATTTCAGATCATTTTAGAATTATTATTCTTTGTTTTCCTCTTTTTTGTCCACAAGTTAATCCCAAAAATTTGGAAAACGGTGGAAAAAATTCCTGTTTATGCTAAAAATACGGCCGTTGCGCTCTTGATTTGCTTGGGGTTAAGTCTTTTTGCCAATGCTGTGGGAATGTCGGCGGTGATTGGGAGCTTTTTTGCGGGAGTAGCCATCAGTCAAACAGAAGTAAGAAGTGTCATCAAGCAAAACACAGCTGCAATTGCTTACGTTGTTTTTATCCCGATTTTCTTTATTTCAATTGCGCTTTCGGTCCATTTTAATCATTTTATTGATCAAGCGCTCTTGATTTTCTTTTTTACAATTCTGTCAGTACTGACAAAAATAATTCCAGCTTATGGTGCAGGAAAAATTTCTCATTTGACGCATGAGGAGAGTTTGCTCATCGGAGCGGGAATGATTTCAAGAGGAGAAATGGCTTTGATTGTTGCACAAATCGGCTTGACTAGTGCTGTCATTACTGACAAAACGTATTCTGAGCTTGTGATTGTGATCATGTTAGCGACCTTTCTTGCTCCTTTTGTCATCAAATGGGCCATCAAAAAAACGAATGAAAAAACTTATCCCAAAAGATAAGTTTTTTTAAATATCATAGAGTTTGCTTGCGTGTTCGTGACTTGTGTCAATGACATGAACCTCACGTTTAGTATCGACGTCGTGTTGCTGTAAATAGCCGTCCATCGTCAAATGTGCCAATTCTTTGATGTTATTATGCAGACTCAAATGCCCAAGAAAGATTCGTTTGGTTTTATTGCCTAAAACATTCAACGCAGCTGCTGCACCGTCCTCATTGGATAAATGTCCCTGATCACTCAAAATGCGCTGCTTTGTGCTCCAAGGGTAAGGGCCATTACGTAGCATCTCGACCTCGTGATTACTCTCCATCAAATAACCATCAGCATTTTCAATAATGCCCCGCATCCGATCACTCACATACCCAGTATCTGTTAATAAGACAAATGATTTGTTGTCTTTCATAAATCGATAAAACTGTGGAGCAACAGCATCATGACTTACACCAAAACTTTCGATATCAATATCACCAAAAGTGAGCATTTTTCCCATCTCAAAAATATGTTTTTGAAGCGGATCAATTTTTCCGACCATATTTTTGCGCTCAATTTCTTCCCACGTTTGCTCGTTTGCGTAAACGTCCATTCCGTATTTCCGTGCAAGAACGCCCATTCCTTTGATGTGATCACTATGTTCATGTGTGATTAAAAGCGTGTCCACATCGTGTATGTCGCGTCCAATTTCACCCATCAACGTCTCGATTTTTTTTCCAGATAAGCCTGCATCAACAATGATCTTTTTTTCTGGTGTTTCCAGATAAAAGGAATTTCCTGTTGATCCAGATGCTAAAATTGAATATTTAAAGCCCTTATTTTCACTCATTTACTTCATCAAATTCACTATCAAATGTTGCATCCCATTCCTGATTATTATTATAATCAGACAGCTGGTCAGTATATGGCAAACAGATAATAAAACTTGTTCCCTTTCCAATTCCTTGAGATTGCGCGTCAATGGAGCCTCCATGAAGCGTAATTATATTTTTTACAATAGATAGTCCAAGTCCAGTTCCTCCTGTTTGGGAGTTTCGTGCTTGATCCACACGATAAAAGCGTTTAAACACATTGGCAAGATCGCTTTTTGAAATTCCCATTCCCTGATCAGAAATCGTTAAGAGGACTTTAGAAGGCTTAACGACGAGTGTCACACGGATTTCACCGCCATCTGGAGAATATTTCAGTGCATTTCCGATAATATTATCAATGACCTGAGTGATTTTATCAGGATCAATCTCCAACCAAATCGGACCTTTAGGAAAATCAACAACAAAGTGAAATTTTCCTGTGAAATTATTCAAAGGATCTGCATCAGCAAGTTGCGCCAAACGGCCCACTTGAAATCTCAAAAAATCAACAAAATTGACCACCTCTTTATTGAGAGGTAATTTTTTTTGATCAATGCGCGAGAGGGTCAATAAATCTGAAATCATACGAATCATCCGATTGGTTTCATTTAAACTCACATGGATAAATGAATGTGCAACTTCAGGATCATGAATCGCTCCATCTTCAAGGGCTTCTAAATAAGCTTTTACGGAAGTGAGTGGAGTACGTAATTCATGTGAAACATTTGATACGAATTGCTTTTGTTCTTGTTCCAGTTTTTCTTGCTCAGTTTTATCATTTAAAACCGCAACAATTCCTGCGATGAAACCAGATTCTCGACGAAACAAAACAAACTTCACGCGCAAAAAAATGGGTTTACCGAGATGATTTGTAGTATCAATGACAAGTTCAGGTTCTTTTTCTAATAAATCATAAAAGGAATATTCATGAGAAATATTTAAAACTTTTGTGATGGGATGGTCCAAAAGATCTTGAGCGGACTGATTGAGGTAATTTTGAGCTGCAGTGTTTGCGAGGATGACATTTCCCTGACGATCCGTCGCAATGACTCCGTCAACCATGTAGGTTAAAATACTATCGAGTTGATTGCGTTGACTTTCCAAATTATTTCTGGAAATGGAAATGCTCTTTCCTAGAATCTTGACTTTGTCAGAGAGATTTGAAAGCTCCCCATTTTCAGAAACATCACTTTCAATCAAATGATCCAGCTGATCTGAAATGCGACTTAATGTTCTTGAAGGTTGCCCAAGTACAAGAATGAGGATAATTAAAGAAGTGAAGTAATAAATGAGAAAATCATAAATATTGGCACAGAAAAAATCAAGATCTTTAATGAATAAGAACACAAAAAGAAGTAGATGGGCAACTACTCCTCTAAAAAGTAATGAATGAACAAACTTATTCATGCGGACTGCTCATATAGTATCCGACACCACGACGTGTTGAAACGTATTGCGGACGACTTGGGGTATCTTCTACTTTTTCACGTAAGCGACGCACGGTAACGTCAACTGTACGAACATCCCCAAAATAGTCATATCCCCAAACCGTTTCAAGGAGATTCTCACGTGTGATGACCTCACCAATGTGTTGAGCCAAATAATATAATAACTCAAACTCACGATGTGTCAAATCTAATTGTTTTTCATACTTGTAAGCAGCATAGTGGGTCGGATTAATGCGCAAGTTGCCAATTGTTAATTCTTTTTTTCCCACTTCAGGAACCTCATTTGCAGAAGGTGTAACGCGTCTGAGATTTGCTTTAATTCGGGCTAAAAGTTCACGATTTGAGAAGGGTTTTGTGACATAATCGTCAGCTCCAAGCTCAAGACCAATCACCTTGTCAAATTCGCTATCTTTGGCTGAAACCATGATAATAGGAACTTCAGAAGTTTTTCTGATTTCCCGAGCAACATCAAGTCCATCGATTTTTGGAAGCATCAAATCCAGTAAAATCAAATCAGGATGCTCATTTTTAAAAGATTCAAGGGCCGCTTCTCCGTCAAAAGCAGTGACCACTTCAAAACCTTCTTTACTGAGGTTGAATTTTACAATATCTGAGATGGGCTTTTCATCATCAACAACAAGAATCTTTTTCATAGGGATTCCTTTCAAAATAACTTAAACTAAAACTATTATACTCTTTTTAAAAGTATTTTTCAAATCTTGATGTAATATTTTAGAAAATTTACGATACATGAGAAATAAAAAGAACAGATGATGGATTCTTTATTTCATTCGATAAGGGAAGGATGCACGAAAATGAGCGCATTTTCAATGATGGAACGTGTTAAAAATAAGGTTTTTTGATATAATAATAACTATGAACGGAATATTTATCTCCCTGGAGGGACCAGATGGTGCTGGTAAAACGAGTGTTTTAGAAGCCATGCTCCCAAAATTAGAAAAATTGAATCGCGAGATTGTATCAACACGTGAACCAGGTGGTAATCGAGTTGCAGAAGAAATTCGTCAGATTATTTTGAATCCTGAACATAAAGAAATCGATGCAAAAACAGAGTTGCTTCTTTTTGTAGCAGCACGGCGCTTGCATTTGCAATCCAAAATCATTCCTGCACTAGAAGCAGGGAAAATGGTCATTGTAGATCGTTTTATTGATTCGTCAGTCGCTTATCAAGGATTTGGACGTGATTTAGGAGTAGCGGCTGTAAGTTGGCTCAATCAGTTCGCAACAGATGGGCTAAAACCTGATTTGACGCTTTATTTTGACATTGACACGGATGTCGCACTTGAGCGGATTCGGAAATATCGTTCAAACGAGATGAATCGTCTGGATTTAGAGCAGGCTGAGATGCACCAAAAAGTACGTAAAGGATATCTTGAAATTGTCAAAAAAGAACCTGATCGCTTTGTCACAATCGATGCGAGTAAACCCTTAGAAAATGTCATTACTGACAGTTTGGCTGTCATTACTGACAGATTTTTTGGTTTGTCCAAATGAAATAAAAAAAGAGGAGTATCATGGAAATCGCTGAAATTCAACCTCAATTAGTCCAAGAATTTTCAAAGATTTTGTCCAGCAAAAAACTCAGCCATGCTTATCTATTTTCAGGTGGGTTTGGAAACTTTGAGCTAGCCATTTGGCTTAGTCAAGCGATTTTTTGTGAAACACCAGGTGTGCTTCCGTGCTTGAAATGTCGGGCTTGTCGCTTGATTGCAAAAGGAGAATACGCTGATTTGCATCTGATATCTCCTGATGGAATGATGATCAAAACAGCACAAATCAAAGCACTCACAGAGGTATTTAGCGAATCTGGATATGAAAGTAACCGCAAGGTCATCATTATTCAGGAGGCGGATAAAATGCATCCTAACGCTGCTAATGCACTATTGAAATCCATTGAGGAACCTGAGCGGGACAGTTATATTTTTTTACTGACTCAAAATGAAAATTTAATTTTACCCACGATTTTATCACGAACGCAAGTCATCAAATTCCCCAAACAAACGCCTTATTTTAAGTCAGTTTTGGAGCAAAATGGAATTTTACCAACACAAGCAGAACTTTTGTGTCAGCTGACAGATTCGATTGATGATGCAATAAAAATGGCACAGACGAGCTGGTTTTCTGAAGGACTCAACAAGTGTTTTCAGTTCGTAAAATTAATGAAAAGTGACCCTGACGATGCTTTTTTATATCTGTCAGCACTGACAGAAACTTTTGATGATAAAGCACGCCAACAAGTGCTGTTTGATTTGTTGATTCAGCTTTTTTATCAAGAAAAATGGACAAAAAAAATCGAAAAAACTTTTGAAGCCACAACAATGTGGCAGCACAATGTCCGTTTTGAATCTTGTTTAAACTATATTGTTTTAGAAAGCGAGAAAGATTAGATGATTGTTGAAATAAAATTTTCTCATGGAGAGACGACTCTCTTTGCGCACACGACCATACCTATCGTCCCTAAAGAGACCATTCTTTTTACGACAGATAAAGGATTAAACTATGGCACAGCATTACGTGTGAGTCCAGATAATGCTGCGGTTTTAACCGAGAGTGAAGTGGTCAGAAAAGCAACGGTGCAAGATTTAGAAAAAATTTCAGCACTAGAATTAGAAAATCAATCGGCAAAAGTCAGAGTCCGCGAACTGGTCCAACAAGCACAATTGGAAATGAAAATCATTGATGTGGCCTTTAATTTTGAAAAAAGTCAAATTTTTATCGCCTTTACAGCAGATAAACGTGTCGATTTTAGAGAACTCTTAAAAGCACTCGCAACGAATTTTCACTCAAGAATCGAGCTTCGACAGATTGGTCCACGCGATGCAGCAAAAGTGTATGGCGGAATTGGTCCCTGTGGACGCCCTTTATGTTGCTCTGAATTCATTTATGATTTTCCTAACGTCTCCATCAAAATGGCAAAAAATCAAGCACTATCACTCAAACAAAGTAAATTAAATGGCATGTGTGGGCGATTGATGTGTTGCTTAACTTACGAAGATGATTTTTATAAAGAGGCACAGAAAAACTTCCCAGATTTTGGTGAAACAATAACCACACAAGACGGCAAGGGACGCGTGATTGGAATGAACATTCTGAAAAATCAAATCAAAGTAAGGTTTGAAGAAACCATCAAAGACTACGACATCACGCAATGGAAAGGAAGTCATGGCTGATAAAAAAGAAATGTTGGAGCAGCTCAATACACTAGAAGAAGCACTCAATGCCACACTCAATCAAGTGACTTCCATTCGCCAAAACCTAGAGGACGCTCAAAAAGAAAATGCAACATTAAGAATGGAATTAGAAAAAGTTCGCGAGCATTTGGCGGAACTTGAAAAACATGAAATAAAAGAAAAAACAAGTTCAGATGAACCTAATCCAACTTTGATTAACATTTTTAACGAAGGTTTTCATGTGTGCCACTTGCACTATGCTGAACGACTGGATGAAGGCGAATCTTGCTTAGACTGTTTGGAGTTACTTTACCGATGACTATTATTCAACGCTCATTTAAAGACGAAAAATTATCTGGAAAATTATATCTCATTCCAACACCAATTGGAAATATGCAGGATATGACGTTGCGTGCTTTAGAACTTTTAAAAACGGTCGATTTAATTGCTTCTGAAGATACAAGAAATACCCAAAAACTACTGAATTATTTTGAAATAACAACGCCACAAACGTCTTTTCATGAGTATAATTCTTATGAAAAAATACCAAAACTATTAACATTTTTAGCTTCAGGACAATCCATTGCACAAGTGTCAGATGCTGGAATGCCTTCAATTTCAGATCCGGGACATGATTTGGTTGTTGAAGCAATAAAGGTGGGGATTGATGTTGTCGCATTACCTGGAAGCTCTGCTGGAATCACAGCTCTGATTGCTTCAGGATTAGCACCTCAACCTCATATTTTTTATGGCTTTTTACCAAGAAAAACGAGTGAGCAAAAGCAATTTCTAAATCAGAAACGGGACTATCCTGAAACGCAAATTTTTTACGAAAGTCCGTTTCGTGTCGCTGATACCTTAAAAAATATATTAGAAATTTATGGCAATCGTCAAATTGCTTTAGTTCGTGAATTAACAAAAATTTATGAAGAATATCGCCGAGGCAGCATTAAAGAGGTTTTGGACTCCATTAAAGTCCAAGCCATCAAAGGGGAGTGCTTGATTGTCGTTTCAGGAAAAAGTCAAAATGACGAAAATGAGACCATTTATGAATTAACACCACTTGACGCCGTCAAACAGCTCATCGAATCAGGTTTAAAACCAAATGCAGCCATCAAACAAATTGCAAAAGAGCGACAACTCTCAAGGCAAACATTATACGCCGAGTATCACGAATTATAAAAAGTCGAGAAAAAGCAGTAGAATTCAAGTGGAAAGCGTTTTTTCAAATCACTGAATCGTTCTTTTTTAAGAATAATGCTTGCTTTTATCCCATAAATTTTATAAAATTGTTCAGTACGTTTGAGTACTTTACAGGAGATTTTTCTGAATGACTACAAGTAAGGTGGGCACGGGGATTGCCCATTCAAAATTAATTTTAATTGGAGAGCACGCTGTTGTTTATGGACAGCCAGCGATTGCACTTCCTGTCACAATTTTGAAAACAACCGTAACTATTTCAGCCATAAGTGCTGGACAATACATCGAAAATAGTGAATCTCGCCGAAGATTAGAACTGATGGGAGACGAGTTTGAGGGAGTGAGACAACTCATCATTAGATTACTCCAAAAATTTGAAACTCCAGATTTAACATTTTCTCTTGAGATTGATTCAAATATTCCGCAAGGACGAGGATTAGGTGCGTCAGCGGCGCTCGCAACAGCAATTACAAGAGCGTTTTTTGATTTTTTTGAGCGTGAACTGACAGATAAAGAATTACTTTATTTCGCAAATTTTTCTGAAAACATCACGCATGGACGCGCATCAGGAATTGATGTTGCGACAGTTAATTCAGAGCTCCCACTGTGGTTTATAAAAAATGAGCCGATGGAACAAATTGAGCTAAATTTTTCAGGATTTTTGGTGATTGGAGATACAGGAGTTCACGGTTTTACGAGTCAAGCGATTTCTATCGTTCGTGAGCGGATTTGCGAAGAAAAGGAAAAAACCATGCATCAGATCTCAAAATTAGGTCTGCTTGCGGCGTCTTCAAAAGAGTTTCTTATGTCCAATCAACTTCCTGAATTGGGGAATGTTATGAATGAAGCACATGATATTTTGACGCATTTAGGTGTTTCTCACCCAAGACTTAATGCAATGGTTAAAACTGCTTTAGCTAATGGCGCACTTGGTGCAAAATTAACCGGATCTGGTTTAGGCGGTGTCATGGTGGCCCTTGCAAAAAATGAAAAGGATGCCATTAAAATCAGTCAAAAATTGCTTAAAAAGGGAGCCAAGAATACTTGGATCTATTCATTTTAAAGAAATCATGATTCTTGTGAACGCAAGAATTTTTTTATTCTCAAAAATTGTCACAAAATTAATTTATTTGTAATTATAACGCAATGTTTTTAGAGTATAATACTCAGTGTTGGCGGATTGAGTTTCATTTTTACTCTTTTTGAAAGTATAAATTCATCAAGAAGGAAAAAATAAATCGTGCTGATTGAGGGGGAAAGATGGAAAATTATTTTTTTGATTTTGATGGGACACTTGCGGACTCTCGTGATACTGCGATTTTATCAACGCAAGCCGCATTTCATACTTTAGGCTTAGAAATTCCAGAAAAAGACATGATAAGATACTATATGGGTGTACCAATTGAGGTTTCGTTTAAAGAAATGGCTGCGCCACACCATTTTAGCACAGAAGAATTCGAAACTCTACTCACTCATTTTAGACAATTCTATCAAACGTTTGAAGATGAAAATCTGCGTTTATTTGATGGTATAAAAGCAGTATTAAAACAATTGAATCAAGAAAAGAAGCGACTTTTTGTGGTTTCAAGTAAGCATGCGCTCCCGTTGAGGAGAAATTTGATTACGCTTGGGATTTTTGATTATTTTGAGCGGATTATTGGCTCTGATCAAGTTAAAAACTACAAACCTGCTCCCGATGGGATTTTAGAGTTATTGAGTCGAAATCAGCTTTCTACGACAGATTCCATCATGATTGGTGATGCAATATTTGATATTCAGATGGGGAAAGCTGCAGGAGTTAAGACCTGTGCTGTCACTTGGGGAGCGCACGAGAAAGAAGCACTAAAAGCACAACATCCAGATTATCTCGTCAATCAAGTTTCTGAGCTTCTTAGCCTTTGATTTAAATCAAAATTCCTTCTTCTTTTTCGTTAATGGCTTAAAAATCAATTCAATCGCAAGCAGATTGATATAAAAATCAAATTCTTGCAATAAAATTGATAAGTGTTATAATAGTCTAAAATATCAGAAAATAAATAATGAAATCTCTGAATCCCCTGAAATGAGAGATTTGATTTATTTGTCAAAAAGAAAAGAGAGGTTTATAAGAAATGAATAAAAATAATGAAGATATAATTACAATTAATGGAGAAACTTATATGCTCGATCATCACACTATGAAATTGACGCGAGTTCAACATTAAAAAGCCAAAAGAACGTGCCATCGCACGTTCTTTTAATTGAGGATAAAAGGATTAAGGATTGGATAAATCGGCAATAGGTCTGGTCTTATCTTTTAGTACAAGATAGAGTTCGTTGACGATATAAATGATGAATGCGGTAAGAAAGAATGAAAAGACAACGTCTGATGTGAAATGAGCGCCAATAATGATTCGACTGATGCCTAATAATACACCATAAGCAACACCAAAAATCCAAAGCTTTTTGCGAATTAATTGGGATGAAGCAAACCAAGAAAATACAATCATCAATGTCCCTGCCATCGTGTGTCCTGACGGAAATGATTTATGACCATTGATGCCATTAGGATGCAACCATGAGGTAAATTCTTTATGCGAAGCACTAAGCTCATAAGGTCTGAAGCGTCCCCAAAAATCTTTTAAAGCAAGATTCGCTTGAAGGGAAAACCAGACGGCTAAAGTAGCAAAAACTGCAACGTACAGCAGGTGATGAAGTGATTTTTCATCTTTACGACTGAGCCATGTTTGCGCTAAAATTGTCACAACGATATAAATGCCTAACCAAACCATTATTGTAAGGAGTAATGAGGGATTGCCTACATTCGCATCACTATTCGCTAAACCAATCGCTTTATGGTGTTCAAGATTTGATGAAATGGTTAAGAGATAACTAAGAATTTCATTGGTATAGGCTTTAGTTTGCCACAAGGATAGGCTAAATCCGCCGATGAAAAGAGGCAGAGCAAAGAGCCAATCATTTCGCTTACGAAAAGCGTATGCCAGAGCAATTTGACCAGAAAGGACAAAGATAAAGTAAACTGGAATTTCACCGAAAGTTTGAAAAATAGTGCCAAACCAACTGTTGTAATTGATCAGGGTTTCAGAAATTTGTAAATCCCAAAATGTTGCGATAAATAAAAGAAAAATACAAGAGATAAGAGCAATGTAAAAAGTTTTCTTTTTTGTGGTAGAATTCAAATGAGGTCTCCTTTTTTTTGATGCAGAAAGTAAATTTACTTTCTACCTTTAGGATACCTTAGTTTTGAGTGATCTGACGTAAATACTCCGTAAATAGGATGTAAATATTTTGTAGAGAGGAGTGAAGTCCATTTTTCTTTCCTTTCAAAAAATTTGATATAATAAGATTATGACAAAACAAGTAACTGCAAGAGCACATACAAATATTGCATTGATCAAATATTGGGGGAAAGCGAATGTAGCGCTCAATATTCCGACAACAAGTAGTTTATCGCTAACGTTGGATAAATTTTATACGACGACACGTGTTCAATTTACAGATCAAGCGCAAGATGAGTTAATTTTAAATTCTGTCAGTACTGACAGTACTCGTGTGAGTGGTTTTTTAGATCTCTTTCGTGAAAAATATGGTGATTTTCCAAAAATTTTAGTGACCTCTGAAAATCATGTGCCCACAGCTGCAGGATTGGCCTCTAGTGCGTCAAGTTTTTCAGCACTGACAGGAGCGATGTTTGGACTTTTAGAATTAAAGCCAGATGAAAAAGAAATGTCAATCATGGCAAGAAAAGGGTCGGGTTCAGCTTCTCGCTCAATTTTTGGAAATTTTGCAGTGTGGAATAAAGGCTGGGACGATCAAAGCTCATTTGCAGCGTGTTTTTATGATGAGGACATTCAATTGACGATGATTGTCGCAGAACTTTCTTCAGAACGAAAAAAAATGTCTTCCACTAAAGGCATGCAATTGGCGCAAACGGCACCAACCTATGCAGATTGGGTTAATAAATCAGCTGTCCAGCTTGAAGAAATGAAAAATGGGATTATTAAAAGAGACATTGAAAAAATTGGACGTATTGCACAAGATAATGCACTAGGAATGCATGAACAAAATCGACTTGCGCGTGAGCCGTTTGATTATTTTACAAGACAAACGTTTGAAATTATCGAGTTTACGAAACAGTGCTATAAAGAGGGATTCCTTGCTTTTGTGACGATAGATGCGGGTCCAAATGTGAAAATCATCACGGATCGGGCAACAGAACGTCAATTGCTTGAAAAATTGCACCAAAATTTTCCTCAAATCCGCTTTGAAGTCGCTCATGCTGGCGAGGGGCTGAAATATGTTTAAGGAAGTCACGATTCAAGTCCCAGGAAAGCTTTTTATTGCTGGCGAGTATGGTGTCACAAGACCAAACGGAAAAGCGCTGGTTGCAGCGATAGAAACGCCCTTTTTTGTCTCAGTAAAAGAAAGAAGTGGATTATCAAAATTTCACACGAATGTGGGATTAGAAGATTTTGAGTTTGACGTGAATCACTTTGAAGTGCCAAATCATTCATGGAATTTTGCGACACAAGCGCTAAAAAATTGTATTGAGTTGATCCAATCAGAAAAAAATGATCAGTTTTCAGAGTTAAAACATCCACTGCCACAACTTTTGATCTCAATTGAGAGTGATCTTGGGTTTGGGGAAAATAAAAAGGGATACGGATCTTCTGCGAGCGTTGTGGTCGGTGTCACACAGGCTGTCAATCAGTTTTTGGATGGCAAAATTCGAGAAGATCTTCAATTTGAAGCGGCAGCAAAAGCACATCGCGAGGTTCAAAAAAGTGGCTCAATGGGCGACGTCGCATCCATTACCACACATGGCGTCATTTTTTATCAAGCGCCAGATGAACACTTTAAAAACTGGAAAATTGAGACGCAAGAATGGAAAAAAAACAACTGGTCCACTTATATCGTACGCACTGGAAAAAGTGTGAAGACTGCTGAAAAATTAACACTGTCACTTCCAGAATCTTTTTTTGAAAAAAGTGATCAGCTTGTTGAGAAAATTGCTGCGTTGAAGTTAAAAAACTGCCCTCCTAATCGCCGTTTTTCAGTATTTAAACAGTTAATTTTGGAAAATCAACAGTTGTTAATCACACATTTACCACAAGGATATGTGACTGAAAAATTAGCATTTGCTTTGACACTAATCAATGAAAAATCCAATTTAGTAGGAAAAATTTCGGGCGCTGGTTTTGGTGAAAATATGATTGTTTTTGCAAAAAATGAGAAAGAAATCAATGAAATCAAAGAAAAATTAGAACAAAATGATATTATTTTAGAAAAAATTAGAATTTTGGATGAAGAACGATGAGAGAAAAAGAAATTCATCAGCATAGAAAAGATGAACATTTATCATTGGGAATAAAATATTGGAAAAATCAGCGGAATGAACACTTTTCAGGACTGCGCTTTTCAGATGTGAGGATGGTTCCACAAGGATTACCTGAACTTGCGCTTGATGAGATTGATTTATCCGTTCGTGCTTTAAATACAAGGTTTGAACAGCCTTTTTACATTGAAGCAATGACGGGAGGATCGACTTTTGGAGATAAAATAAATGCTCAACTCGCAGAAATTGCAGCAGCTCAAAATTTGCCGATGGCTGTGGGATCACAGTCTATTGCGATTAAATATCCAGAACTTACTGCGGGATTTCAGAAATTAAGAAAGATTAATCCCGATGGATTTATGTTTGCGAATTTGGGAGCACATCATAATTTAGAAGCTGCAAAACGTGCAGTTGACATGCTTGAAGCAAATGCGCTTGAATTGCATATCAATGTTGCCCAAGAGTTGACAATGAAAAATGGAGAAGGGGATCGTGATTTTTATTGGTTAGAAAATATTAATGAAATAGCGAATAAAATTAATGTTCCTCTCATTGTCAAAGAAGTTGGATTTGGTTTTTCTAAGGAAATGTTTCATCAACTCTCACAAACTGCAGTATCTGCAATTAATGTTGGCGGGAAAGGTGGAACGAATTTTGCTTGGATTGAGCATCAACGTGGGGGAGAATTTGAATTAGAAGACTATGGTTTCACGACCGTAGAGAGTCTTTTGGAAGCACAGCATGCTCAAACTCAAAAAACGCTAATTGCCACAGGAGGAATAACCGCAGTTTCAGACATTGTCAAGGCTCAGTTATTAGGGGCAGATTTGGTCAGTGCTGCAGGATTTGTGCTCCATCAATTGATGGAAAATGGCAGTGATCCGCTTCAAATGAAACTTGAAAATTGGAAAAAAGAGTTAAGAAGGTATTACGCATTGCAAGGGGTAAAAAACAAAGCTGCATTGAAAAAAAGGCCAGTTTTATTATCAATGGAAGCGCAATATTTTTTGGAACAACGGCGAAAATAGCAAGCAGATTATTTGGCTTGAGCAGGATAATTGCTTATAATTAGAATATCATTAAAAATAAGTGAACACGAGTTCATTTTATAAAAATTGGAGGACGATTATGACTTACACATTACCCGAATTGCCTTATGCATACAATGCTTTGGAACCATTTTTTGATGAAGAAACGATGCGTTTACACCATGATAAACATCACGCCACTTATGTCAACAACTTGAATGCTGCAATTGAAAAACATCCTGAATTATTTGAAAAATCAGTGGAAGAATTGGTCGCTCATTTGGATGAATTGCCTGAAGATATTCGAGGCGCTGTACGTAACAATGGCGGTGGACATTTGAATCACACTCAATTTTGGAATTGGCTTCGTCCAAATACGGATGGTTCTCGTAATCATGCCGATGCTGAAATTGGAGATGCGATTGCAAAAGAATTTGGAGATTTTGAACACTTTAAAGCAGAATTTAAAGCAGCTGCAACAGGACGTTTTGGATCAGGTTGGGCATTTCTTGTGGTTGATTCAGAAGGAAAATTAAAAGTGGTTTCGACAGCTAATCAAGACAATCCAATCACAGATGGATTAACACCAGTGCTTGGGCTTGATGTTTGGGAACACGCCTATTACCTCAAATATCGCAACGTTCGTCCTGACTATATTGAAGCTTTCTTTAATCTTGTCAATTGGGATAAAGTCAATGAACTCTACGCAAAAGCGCTCCAAAAATAAGGTTTTGTCAGTACTGACAGACGATAAAAAAATTGAAAAACAAATCTAGCGATTTGACGGATAAAACGGGAGCTGAGATCTCCCGTTTTGTCTGTTTTTCATCGTACTTTTTCTAAATTTATATCGTCAAAAATTTCTGTCAGTACTGACAGAAATAAATAAGACAGTTTTAGGAATCAAAAGGATAAGAAAGTGAAAAATCAACGAAATTTTGGAATTTTATTAGGGGTATTCTGTTATGTTTTGTGGGGGGCGCTAGTGTATTATTGGCATCTTTTATCCCATGTGAATGCGATTGAAGTATTTTCATATCGCATTATTTTCACGATTTTGAGCATGATGGTCTATTTTATGTTGACAAAAAAAACCAAAAAACTAGGTCATGAAATAAAAACACTTTAT
Source organism: Lactococcus hircilactis (assembly GCF_009601015.1). Lineage (GTDB taxonomy): Bacteria > Bacillota > Bacilli > Lactobacillales > Streptococcaceae > Lactococcus > Lactococcus hircilactis. The sequence goes on along the minus strand of NZ_WITJ01000002.1, from coordinate 22,581 downwards.
CATCAAAAAAAATCGTTTATTTTTGCGCTCATCGCGAGTTTATTTTTAGGAGTCAATTGGGTTGTTTTCATTTATGCGGTCAGTGTGAGACAAGCGACTCAAGCAAGTATCGCAGGATATATCATGCCTCTTGTTTCAATTTTTTTGGCGCTTGTTTTCTTAAAAGAATCTCTTGATCGTTATATGATCATTTCGATGGGACTTGCGTTTATCGGAGTGATTGTGATGGTTGTAAACAGTGGACATTTTCCACTTTTAACGTTAGTTATGTCAGTCTGTTTTCCAATTTATGGACTATTTAAGAAATTTTATCGTCTTTCAAGCGATACAGCAATGGTATTTGAAAGTTTGGTTTTATTGCCATTTATTCTCATTTTTATCTTATTTTTTGCAAAACATGCGTTTTGGAATTATGATCTAAAAACCATTTTTTATTTGGTCATGTCAGGCCCAGTGACAGCAATCCCATTACTATTGTTTGCAGAAAGTCTCAAACGTGCACCACTCAGTTTAATCGGCTTTATTCAATATCTTAATCCCACCATCTCCCTTGCCATTTCTGTGACATTACTGGGAGAATCGCTGAGTAGGGCTGATTTTTACAGTTTGATTTTTATTGCTTTGGGAATCATTATTTTCATCATGGGACAAATTCCATTGCTGAGAAAGAAGCAGATGTCATAATCTCGCTTTTTTTTGATATAATAGAGTGCGCGCAAATAAAAAGTGTCAAGAAAGCTGAAATTTTTGAACCTGTTTGCACAGAACCAAAAAATTCCTTCTTTCTTGTCCCTTTTTAAGCGATTTGCACTTACATCTTGATATAATAGAGTGCGCGCAAATAAAAAGTGTCAAGAACGCTGAAATTTTTGAACCTGTTTGCACAGAACCAAAAAATTCCTTCTTTTTTATTTCGTTTACCCAGTGGTCCTCCTCTTTTTTATCCTGGATGAGTCCGCCTTTTGTGGAAAAGCTGCGTCAAAGAAAATGAAAAAAGTTAAAAAACAGAAAGAAAATCATGAAATTCACAGACTTTAAATTTAAATCTTATATCAACGACACGTTAGAAGCGATTGGCTTTACACAGCCAACAGAAGTTCAGGAAAAATTAATTCCGATTGTTCTTTCAGGACGTGATTTGATAGGAGAATCAAAAACAGGATCAGGAAAAACGCACACCTTTCTTCTACCCATCTTGCAATCAATTGATCCGGAAAAAGCAGAGGTTCAAGCGGTTATTACTGCCCCGTCGCGCGAACTTGCCACACAAATTTATCATGCCGCACAAGAATTCACAAAATTCAATCCTGCTTTGCGCATTTCAAATTATGTTGGAGGGACAGATAAAGCACGTCAAATCAAGAAATTAGAGCAAAATCAGCCACATTTGGTCATCGGAACACCAGGTCGAATCCATGATTTAATCGGATCAAACGCACTATTGGTGCATACCGCACACACTTTTGTAGTGGATGAAGCAGATATGACACTGGATATGGGATTTTTGACAGATGTCGATCGGATTGCATCAAGCTTTGGCAAACACGTTCAAATGCTTGTTTTCTCTGCGACAATTCCACAGAAATTACAACCATTTTTGAAAAAATATTTGCATCATCCACTGATGGAAAAAATTGCAAATCATGCTGTCATTGCTGACACGATTGAAAATTGGTTACTTTCAACAAAAGGTGTTTCAAGAAACGAGTTGCTTTTAAAAATCACAAAAATCATCAATCCATACATGTGTATGATTTTTGCGAATACAAAAGATCGGGTTGATGAAATTCACCAGTTTTTATCAAGTAATGGATTAAAAATTGCCAAAATTCATGGGGACATTCCTCCACGTGAGCGTAAACGAATCATGAATAGCATCAAAAATCTGGATTATCAATATGTTGTGGCCACTGATATTGCTGCCAGAGGAATTGATATTGAAGGAGTTTCTCATATTATCAATGACGAAATTCCTAAAGATTTGACATTCTTTGTTCATCGTGTTGGACGTTCTGGACGAAATGGTTTGATTGGGACAGCAATTACACTGTATGCACCATCAGATGATGCTGCCATTCGAGAAATTGAGAAAATGAATGTCACCTTTGAGCCTAAAGCCATCAAAAATGGTGAAATCGTAGCTTCTTACGATCGCGATCGTCGTGAAAATCGAACCAAAAAACAAGATGAATTATCAACAACAACTAGAGGAGCACTGGCCAAAGCTAAAAAACGCAAACACGTAAAACCAGGCTATAAACGTGCAATCAAATGGGCCGTTGAAGAAGAAAATAAACAAAAACGTCGTGCTGCACGAAATAAAAACAACCGCAAAAAACGTGAAAGTAAAAAACAGACGTTTTAATCACAGGGGTTTAAAAGCGCTTGTATTTTTAACGGGCTGCATCTTTCTCTATTTTTTGTTTTGTTTGGGTCTTGTATGTTCAAAAGTCAATGATCGTCCGACACGGTTGAGCGGATATCAGACGATATTAGTTCTAGGCTCAGAGATTACAGGCAGTTCAAAAAATCCACTTCCTACACCAGTTACCAAAAGCAGATTGGATGCAGCACTCAAAGTAGCTCAATTCAATCCTCATGCAAAAATTGTTCTTTCTGGTGGAAAAGGAAAAAATGAACCCGTTTCTGAAGCTTACGGCATGGAAAAATACTTAGAAAAACATTCTGTCAGTACTGACAGAATAATCAAAGAAGACCACGCTATAAACACTTACACTAATCTTAGAAATTCAAAAATTTTTTGCAGTAAAAAAACACTATTAATCACGAGTGATTTTCATTTAGCCCGAAGTCTTACTCTTGCTAAAGCACAAGGATTAAAACTGACAGGATACGCCGCAAAAACGCCACAAAGAAGTCTTATCACACTGAGCTATTTTTATGTTCGCGAAACGATTGGCATGGGACGCGCCCTCATATTTGGACGCTAAACAAAGCGGTTTATGGCAACACTTATTGAAAGGAAAATGATGTTTCAACCAGAAGAAGTAAGCAAACTCAACACTCTTGAATCCCTTGTTTTTGATTTCATCATTAAATCACCTGAAAAAATACAGGAAATGACGATTCGAGATTTAGCCAGTCAAGTCCACGTCTCCACCTCAACAATTGTTCGTTTGTGTACGAAACTTGGGTTTGAAGGATGGGCAGATTTGAAATTTTACATTAAAGGTCAATTTCGAGAAAAAACGCCTGAAGAACAACACTATGACAATATGTTAGAGTTTGACATGTTTTTGCGCCGAATGAACACACAGCAGTACCAAAACAAACTCAATCAAGCAGCAAAAATGATTGCTAAAGCAGATTATACTGTTTTTTTAGGTCTTGGAACGTCAGGATCACTGAGCGATTACGCAACAAAATATTTTGTGAATACAGGCATTCGGAGTTTTGTGATTTCTGATCCTTTTCAAGCCATTCAGGTCAAAGGACTTGGAGAGGTGGTCGCAGTCATTTTATCCGTCTCAGGAGAAACGGACCAAGTCGTCAATAAGGAACTTGAATTTAAAGCAGAAGGGGCAAAAATCATTTCGATCACAAATAACGAGGACACCACCGTTGCCAAATTGGCCGATCTCCAAATTTCTTATAATCTCGTGATGGAGTGGTCCAAACAATATCCTCTTGGCAATTTGACCACCCAACTTCCAGTCCTTGCGATTTTAGAAATTTTATCTCATAAAGCCATTGATTTTGTAGTTCAAGATTCATAAAAAAGATCATTCTCAAAAGGAATGTTTTTTTTGAAGATCAAAATCCGGCCCTTTTCTAACGTAAATTTTCGCCATAAAATCATTTCAGAACCATGATAAAAAAAAGTTATGACGAAGTCAAAAGGAACATGATAAAATAATGAGTAATTTAAAAAATAGGGAGTATTGGAATGAAAATAAAAAAAATATCACTTGTTGCACTCAGTATTGTCGCATTGACAACACTTGCAGCATGCGGTTCAAAAAATGCGAATCACACGTCATCGCATCAAAAAAATAAAACCACCATTGTTGTTGCATCAGACGGATCAACCAAACCCTTTGAATATGCAGATGGACAAGGTAATTTGACGGGTTATGACATTGAGGTCGCCAAAGCTGTATTTGCAAAGCTTCCGCAATACAATGTAAAATTCCAAACGGTTGATTTCTCAGGCATCACACCAGGCATCACAAGTGGACGTTATCAAATGGGAGCAAATGATTTTGGATGGACCAAAGAACGTGCACAATCTTTTAATTTTTCAAGTCCAATCTCAAAATCTAACGATGCAGTCGCTGTGAAAAAAGGACATTATACAGATTTAGCCTCATTGGCTGGAAAATCAACGATTGGAAATCCAGCATCAAATTATTCTAAAGAAATTGAAAGTTGGAATCAAGCTCATCCTAATCAAAAAATCATGATTAACTTTGCTTCAGATCAAACGTCTATCAATACACGATTAAACCAAATTGAATCTGGAAAAATTGATTTTATGCTTTATGATAAAATTTCCCTGACACAAGCCATTAAAGAACAAGGATTTGATGATCTAAAAGTTCAAAGCATTAATGATACGACTGGAGATCCAGCCCATGATGGTTACGAATATTTTATCTTTGGACAGGATAAAACAGGACAACAGCTCAAAAAAGATGTGGATGCACAGCTCAAAAAACTTCAAGCAGACGGAACATTAAAGCAACTTTCTAAAAAATATCTTGGCGGGAATTTTGTCCCAGATGCAAGTCTTTTTAATTGAAAAGATAAGAAAGATTGAGTACGATTAAGGTGGAGGGTGAGATGAACGAACGCATACATTTTTTGAATTCGATTGAAAGGGATGGAAAATAAGAAATGACACGAAATAAAAAAATTCTTTTGGGTGTGATTTTGCTCATTATAATCCTCCTTTTGCCAAGTATTCCCTTTTTAGTGATTCAGGGACAATACAGTTTTAGTGAGTTTTGGAATATTTTCTTTACAAAAATCTTTAGTTGGAAAGCTTTTCTATCTGCTTTTGGCCCGATTGCAAAACAAATTCCAAATTCTATTATTATCACTTTTATTGCGATGCTGATTGGCTTGATTTTAGGACTCGTTTTAGCTTTAATTAAATTGAACAAAATTCCTATTTTAGATCAATTGCGTGCACTTTTTGTTAGTTTTATTCGAGGAACACCGATTATCGTTCAACTCTTTTTGACTTATACAGGAATTCCTTTGATTTTAAAAGCCATTAATATGAATTATGGGACAAATTATAATGTGAATAGTATTCCTGCAATGCTATTTGTCATCATTACATTTTCTCTTAATGAAGCAGCATACGGATCTGAAACCATTCGAAGTTCGATCCAATCCGTAGATCGTGGGCAAATTGAAGCAGCAAAAGCACTTGGAATGACGAATGTTCAAGTTTTCATGCGCGTGACCTTTAAAGAAGCGTTGACAGTAGCCACAGCTCCACTTGGAAATGCCTTGATTGGCCTTTTGAAAACAACGTCTTTAGCCTTTGTAGCAGGCGTTGTTGAAATGACCGCTCAAGCTCAAATCATCGGAGGGTCAAATTTTAGACAGTTTGAAACCTACTGTGCACTTGCTTTACTTTATTGGCCAATGTGTATTATTCTTGAACTTTTGATCCGTTGGATTGAAAAGAGTCTCGAAATTGATATGTCAGAAGGCAATCGGAAAATACGAACGACCATCAGAATCTCAAGAAACAGTAATCCATTGGATAGAGGAGGATTATAATGATCAAAATATCAAATCTAACCAAGGAATTTTCTGGCGTAAAAGTTTTAGATGGTTTGAATCTTGAAATCAATGAGGGAGATGTCGTTGCGCTCATTGGGGCATCTGGAGCAGGTAAATCGACTTTTTTACGATCAATTGATTATCTTGAAGAAGCAGATTCTGGCATTATTGAAATTGATGATTTCAAAGTTGATCTCTCAAAAATAACGAAAAAAGAAATTCTAGAGCTTCGAAGAAAAACAGCGATGGTTTTTCAACAATTTAATCTTTTTGAACGAAAAACAGCGCTTGAAAATGTCATGGAAGGCTTAACTCAAGTCAAGAAAATGAATAAAGAAGAAGCAAAAAAAATTGCTGAGGAGACACTTAAAGGAGTTGGACTTGCCGAACGAATGGATTATTATCCAAAATTCTTATCCGGAGGGCAAAAACAACGGGTTGGCATCGCGCGTGCAGTTGCGATGAATCCAAAACTTCTATTGCTTGATGAACCTACAAGTGCACTTGATCCTGAGCTTGTTTTTGAAGTTCAAGAAACCATTTTAAATCTTGCAAAGCAAGGTCAAACGATGGTCATCGTCAGTCATGAAATGGATTTTGTCTATAATGTTGCAAGTAAAGTTCTCTTTCTTGAAAAAGGAAAAATTATTGAAGAAGGAACACCACAAGATGTTTTTTACACACCAAAAAATCCACGCGTGAGAGATTTTTTGACGCGGCATAATAAAACCATGGAAGTTGGAAACTTTTTATAATTTGAATAAAAAATAAAAATGAATACAATCATGTGTGAAAAACCACATGATTTTTGTTTTTTATCTTAGAAACAAGTTTCTTTTGAAAAATGAAAGAAGAGAAAAAAGCTTATAATAAAAGGCTCGTACACGCTTATAGGGAAGAAAAGAGACCGTAAAAATAACGATGATGACGCTTGCATTTACATAGTGAAAGCGATATAATAGAGTTATAAAAAAGAGGATATGAATTATTTTCCGATAAAATGAAAGAGGATTTGCTATATGGCTCAAAAAGTTATCGCACTTGCATGTGCTGCTGGAATGTCAACATCATTATTAGTTTCAAAAATGCAAAAAGCTGCTGCTGAAAAAGGAAAAGATTATGAAATCTTTGCAAAATCAACAGCTGATATTGACAATATGCTTGCTGGAGTAGGTTCAGCTAAACCCGATGTTCTGTTGTTAGGCCCACAAGTGGCTTTCATGAAAGGTGAAGTTTCTAAAAAAGCTGCTGCCGCTGGAGTTCCCATGGACGTGATCAAAATGCAAGATTATGGCATGATGCGTGGAGATAAAGTCCTCGTTGCTGCACAAGCATTGATGGGTGAATAATTGAATGAATCATAATAAGGAGCGTGAAGCTCCTTTGTTATGTCAAAAAATAAAAAATTTGTTTCAGAAAATGAAACAAATCAAAGGAGAAAGAAATGAGTGATAAATACGAAAATCCGACAAGTGATGAGTACATGGAAGTTGTCATGGGAATTATCATGAGTGGTGGAAATGCTAAAGGACTTGCTTTTCAAGCGATTCAACAAGCAAAATCAGGTGATTTTGAAGCTGCTGAACAATCTTTAGCACAAGCGAGCGACGAGTTGCGCAATGCTCATGATGTTCAAACAGACCTTTTAACACGCTTGGCACAAGGTGAAAAAATAGGCTGGAACCTCTATATGGTCCATGCTCAAGATCACCTCATGAATGCAATCACGTTTAAAGATCTCGCTGGAGAAGTGGTGGGTCAAGAAAAACGACTGCAAGCACTTGAAAATAAATAATTTTAAAAAGAGTGAGTTGCTTTGCAGCTCTTTTCTTTCATCGGAAACTTTTTTTGCTATAATTAAAAAAAGAATGAAAGGAGTGAATCATGGGATTTTTTGGCAATATTGATTTTCAAAATCTAACGTACACAGAACGCGTCATCTATAATTATTTAAAAAATAATACAGATAAAATCCCGTACATGCATGTGAGAGAAATTGCAACACAAGCTCATGCGGGATCATCATCTGTGATGCGATTGATTCATAAAATGGGATATAATTCTTTTAATGAATTTAAAACCTATCTCAAGAAAAATGAAATCAACGCATATAATGAAACGAATTTTTATCAATTTTCTTTAAAAGATTATCCAGATAATCTCTCAGATATTTTGGAAGACATGGCTAGACAAATTGTAGAATCTGATCATTTGATTTTTACAGGAATTGGAGCAAGTGGTTTAATTTGTGATTATGCTTCAAGACGCTTTGCAGGCATTGGAATTAATAGTTTTTCGTTTAGTGATGTGACCTATCCGATTGCTTCAAAATTAAGAAATACAGTAGATACGTTTGTCATTGCACTTTCTATCTCTGGTGAAACAAATGAAATTATCGAGGTTTTAACTCAATTGCGAACCAATAAAGACATTACGATTGCTTCAATAACGGGAAGATCAAAATCTACGATTGCTGATTTAAGCGATATTGTTTTGCCTTATATTGTAGAAGAAAGACGTGTGGATCTTCATTTTGACCTTTCGAGTCAACTGCCTGCTGTTTTTTTAATTGAGCAACTCTCAGAGCTGGTTTATCGGAAAATGAAAGAATGAACGATAGAAAAATATCTTTTTTTAAAAATAATTATTTGAATATTTTGATATTTTGGTACATTTCGTACCTAAAATGGAACTGTACCAAAATCAAAAATTGTAATCCAAAATATGTGTAAGCGCTTGAAAATGAGAGCTATTTAATATAAAATAGTCTTGTAATAGATTATGCCACACACTTGAGAACACACTTTAACCGATCACTAAAGTTCCTTATCTTTGCGCAGACATCACGATGAATAAGAAATCAAATGGAGTGTTGTGACGAATATTGTATTAAATATTATATAAGGAGCATTTATTAAAATGAATGATTTTATTCAAAACAAAGTTATGCCTCCGATGATGAAATTCTTGAATACACGTGCCATTAGTGCAATCAAGAATGGGATGATTTATCCTATTCCATTTATTATCATCGGCTCGGTTTTCTTGATTTTGGCCAACCTTCCTATCCCAGCACTCGCTACTGCGATTAATAATTCAGGATGGGGCCCGCTCATGGGACAAATCAACAACGCGTCTTTTGGCATTATGGCCCTTCTTGCAGTATTTGGAATTTCATATTCTTATGTTAGAGATGCAGGTTTTGAAGGTGTTTCAGCAGGGCTGACAGGGATTATCTGTCACATCTTGCTTCAACCTGATACGATTAAGTCAGTTGTCTCAATCACAGATCCAACGAAGACTTCAACGGCTTATCAAGTTACTGGTGTTATCAATCGGACGTGGCTTGGCGGTCAAGGAATGGTTCTTTCGATTATTGTTGGCCTTTTGGTTGGGTTTCTTTACACTGGATTTCTACGTCGTAATATTACGATTAAAATGCCTGAACAAGTCCCATCAAATGTATCAGCGTCCTTTACTGCCTTGATTCCAGCAGCAGTGATTATCACGCTTGCAGGTTTGGTCAATGCTTTCTTTGTCAAAGGACTGCAGACCACATTTGTAGAGTGGGTTTATAAAGTGATTCAAACACCATTGCAACACGTGACGGATGGTCCTGTTGGCGTATTTGTTATTGCTTTCTTGCCAGTATTTATCTGGTGGTTTGGAGTTCATGGTGCCGCTATTATTGGAGGAATCATGGGACCATTGCTTCAAGCAAATGCAGCAGACAATCAATATGTCTATCATTATGATACCGTTCATCATATGGCATTTCGTCTTGGACAAACGGTTGACGGACACACAACACACATTGTTACGCAAGCTTTCATGGATCAATATCTGACTGTTACGGGTTCTGGATTGACGATTGGTCTTGTCATCTTCCTCCTCGTCGGTGCGAAATCTGTACAGATGCAAACGTTAGGAAAGATGGAAGTGGGACCTATGATTTTCAATATCAATGAGCCTGTCCTGTTTGGATTGCCTGTTGTTTTGAATCCAATTCTTGCTGTTCCATTTATCTTTATGCCTTTAATTTCAGGTGTTTTGACTTATTTAGTGATCATGTTGCATATCATTCCTCCATTTACAGGGGCGATTGTTCCATGGACGACACCAGGTATTATTTCTGGCTTCCTTGCGGGAGGTTGGCAAGCTGCACTTTGGCAAGCCGTGATCTTTGTCATTGCGATTGTCGTTTACTGGCCATTTTCAAAAGCATACGATAATATCTTGCTAAAAGAAGAAGCAGAACAAGAGGCTGAAATTCAAGCTGAAAAAGCTGAAAAAGCTTAAAATAAAGACAAGTCCAAGGGCTTGTCTTTTTGGGAAGGAGAGCATGATGAAAGCAATCATAGGGCAACAGACGGTCGATGCGTGGTGTGTCACGCACACAGAGGATGAAGCGTATGAAGAGTGGGTACAGCATTATTTTGATAATGGAACAATGATGTGGCATCCCAGACATCCTGAGCAACTTCGCTTTAGTTTGATGTTTGGTGGGCAAGCACGCGTCGGAGATTATTTGGTCCAAAACGGACCGAGTGATTTGAAGGTCGTTTCACCTAAAAAATTTGCAAAAGAATATAGGATTGTTAAAACGGATGAATGAAATTTTAAGTCAATTGCTAGGTATGTTTTTAGGGTTAGTGATGCTTGCTATTGGAATTTTGATGCTAAGAGATGGGAAAATTACACGAAAAAAACGCATTCCATCCGTCTATTTGGATGGATTTCGTGGACTTTGGTTTGGTCAAGGATTGAAGATCTTCGGTATCTTCTTTGTGATTGGTGGCATTGGGATTTTATCGTCATTTTTTTAGATTAGAAAGGAAGAATGAAATGAAAGCAAAATTGGGAGATTGTGTTGTTGATGTTTGGAAAATCGGGACAGATAAGCCGACAGATGAGGAAGCTTGGGTGATTGATGCATTTGAAAAAAAGCAACTGGCCTGGTCAGGAAAACTCGTCATGACGGCGCTTGAAAAGCGAAAATTGAGAGAAAATGGACTACAAAGTGAGTCTGCAAGCGCTACAGAACAGGCGTTTTCATGGATTTTATTTTATGCGACACCAACAAGTTTTGCGAATGCTTATGCTTATGATATTTATCTCGTGGTCAACCAAGCGCGGATTCCAGGATTTGGTCAGCTTGGGGAATATCTGGTCAAAGCACCTTTGGGTGATTTGGAGGTTTATTCTGAGAAGAAATTTGAAAAACAGTTGAAGGTAATCAACTGAATAGGGAGAAAAAATGACTTATACACCTAATGCACAACGTTATGATAAAATGATTTATCACAGAGTCGGAAAGTCAGGCTTGTTGCTGCCTGCGATTTCGCTAGGACTTTGGCACAATTTTGGCTCGGTCGATGATTTTGAAAATGCGCGTGCGATGATTCATACGGCCATTGATTTAGGCATTACGCATTTTGATTTGGCGAATAATTATGGTCCAAAACCGGGTAGCGCGGAGTCTAATTTTGGACGGATTTTATCGGAAGATTTTTCTAATAATCTGCGTGATGAGCTGATTATCTCAACAAAAGCAGGTTATAAAATGTGGGATGGTCCTTATGGTTCATGGGGCAGCAGAAAATATTTGTTGTCAAGTCTTGATCAGTCACTTTCTAGGCTTGGTATAAAGTATGTGGATATTTTCTATTCGCATAGGCCAGATCCTGCGACGCCAATGGAGGAGACGATGGGGGCGCTGAAAACGGCACTTGACAGTGGCCGTGCACTCTATGTGGGAATTTCTAGCTATAATCCTGCGCAAACACAAAAGGCTGTCGGCATTGCAAAAGAGCTAGGCTTTAAGCTCCTCATTCATCAGCCGAATTATTCGATGTTTGATCGTTGGATTGAAAACGGTCTGCAAGAAGTGTTGACAGATAACGGGATTGGCTCGATTGTCTTTGCACCACTTGCTCAAGGTCTGCTTTCGACAAAATATTTGAAGGGGATTCCAGAGGATTCACGGATTAAAAAACCTGGGGCATCTATGGATGCGAGTGTTTTGACCGCGGTGAAATTAAAGCAAATAGCTGCTCTGAATGATATTGCTCAAAAACGTGGGCAGAGTCTGCCTCAACTGGTGCTTTCTTGGGTGTTGCGTGATGACCCATCAAGGCGGGTTTCACCTGTTACGATTGCTCTGATCGGGGCATCAAGACCAGCGCAGATTGTAGAGAATGTTGCAGCGCTTGATAAGCTAGACTTTTCTATTGATGAGCTGAGTCAGATAGAGGAAGTTTTGTCTTGGGAGACAGAGATAGCAGCACAAAACAATCCATGGAAAAACTGGGTGGCTGAGCATCGCTCATCAGCAACAACTTGGGAAAAGAGAAAGAAATGAGTAAAACACTTTATCTCATGCGGCATGGCGAGACACTATTTAATCAACTCCATCTGATTCAAGGGTGGAGCGACTCGCCATTGACTAAGCGTGGGCAAGCACAAGCGCGGATTGCAGGGGAGTATTTTCTAAAGCAGGGGATCCGCTTTGATGCGGCCTATTCCTCAACGCAAGAGCGTGCGAGTGATACGCTCGAACGTGTCGTGCCAGGGCTTTCTTATCAACGGCTCAAGGGGCTTAAAGAATGGAATTTTGGCCGTTTTGAAGCGCAACCTGAGTTTTTGAATCCTAAGCCTCCTTATGGTGATTTTTTCAAGTATGCGGGCGGTGAAAGTCAGTCGGAGGTTGAGGAGCGTTTGTTTGAGACGCTGTCAGAGCTGATGGCGGTCTGCTCTGAAAGAAGTAAGGTGCTCGCTGTTTCTCATGGTGGAGCGCTGACTTGCTTTACACGAGCGACAGGAAACCAGCTTTCTCGGGGACTCAAAAACTGCTGTATTTTACAATTTCATTATGCAGACGGACAATTTACGTTAGAAAACGTGATTAATCACGATTTTAATCCATTAGAAGAGGATAATTAAGATGACATTAAGAAAAGATTTTTTGTGGGGTGGCGCAGTCGCTGCGCATCAATTAGAAGGTGGATGGAACGCGGGTAAAAAGGGGCCATCTGTTGCTGATGTGATGACGGCAGGTGCCAATGGCGTGGAACGTCAAATTACGGATGGGGTCATTGCAGGTTTAAATTATCCTAACCATGAGGCGATTGATTTTTATCATCGCTATAAGTCAGATGTGAAATTATTTGCGGAGCTTGGATTAAAGTGCTTTCGAACTTCCATTGCTTGGACGCGGATTTTTCCGAAGGGGGATGAGTTAGAACCGAATGAAGAGGGACTTCAATTTTATGATGATTTATTTGACGAATGCTTGAAATACGGCATTGAGCCAGTGATTACCTTGTCTCATTTTGAGCTGCCTTATCATTTGGTGACAGAATACGGCGGCTTTGGCAATCGTAAGCTGATTGATTTTTTTGTCAGATTTGCTGAGACGGTCATGACGCGCTATAAGGATAAGGTCAAATACTGGATGACTTTTAACGAAATCAATAATCAGGCGAATTATCTGCGTGATTTTGCTCCTTTTACAAACTCTGGGCTGAAATTTCCTGAGGGTGCGACAGCTTTTGAGCGCGAGAAATTGATGTATCAAGCGGCGCATTATGAGCTTGTTGCGAGTGCTTTGACGGTCAAAATCGGTCATGCTATCAATCCTGATTTTCAGATTGGTGCGATGATTGCGATGTGTTCGATTTATCCTGCGACGTGTAAGCCTGAGGATATGATGGCAAGCACGGTTGCGATGCAGCGGCGCTACTGGTTCTCTGATGTGCACGTGAGAGGACATTATCCCGCGTATTTGACGACGTATTTTGATAGGAAAAAATTCAATTTGGATATCACGCAAGAGGATCTGTCAGCTCTGACAGAAGGAAAAGTGGATTATGTTGGCTTTTCTTATTATATGAGCTTTGCGATTCAGGATCAAAAAGCTTCTGTCAGCTCTGACGGGACGGTTTCTATTATGCCGGGTCATGGAACAATTTTGCCAGAGTACGCGGCTGATGAGCTGGGTGCTCCGACTTTTGACTATGTGGAGGATCGTGATCTCGTCAAAAATGATTTTGTAAAGGCAAGTGAATGGGGCTGGCAAATTGATCCTTTGGGATTACGCTGGGCGTTGAATTGGTTCAGTGAACGCTATGATTATCTCCCACTTTTCATTGTGGAAAATGGCTTTGGTGCAATTGATGAGGTAAAAGCAGACGGCAGTATTCATGATCCGTATCGGATTGAGTACTTACGTGCTCATATCCAAGCAATGGAGGACGCAGTTGAATATGACGGTGTCAATCTCATGGGCTATACGCCGTGGGGATTTATTGATCTCGTGTCTGCGGGAACTGGAGAAATGAAAAAGCGCTATGGCATGATTTATGTGGATAAGGATAATGAGGGGAAGGGGACGCTAGAACGCCGGAAGAAAGAGAGTTTCGAGTGGTATCAAAAAGTCATCCAATCCAATGGAGAAGAACTATAAAAAAGTGAGGGATTCCTCACTTTTTTGTTTGAAAAATGTGACAAAAGATTGGAGCAGCGCTCGATTGTGAAATGTAGGTCTCAAGGAGTCTTAAAAACAAATTTGTATGTTATTTGGGTGTTTTTTTATCTGATTTAAACTTGAATGAAAACAGATAAATTGGATCATTTTTTTAATCTTAAAAAAAAATAAAAACCGCTCTGTTGAGCGATGTTTATTGTTATATAAATATTAAATAAGGCGACGGTCGGATTTGAACCGACGATTAAGCTTTTGCAGAGCCATGTGTTACCACTTCACTACGCCGCCACAACTCTTACATTATATCGAATTTGTCAGATAAAAGCAAGAATTTATTTTGTTTTGCGCGCTTGGAATTTTTCAAAGGTTTCTCGGATCATGTCGTCTTGGATCAATTGTAGTTTTTTTTGACGCGTTAATTTATGCTTGAACCACCATTCGCATTTGGTCGCAGAGGATTTATCAGAAAATTTAACAGTGGAAACGAGCGTGACAGGGAGCCTGGTTTTGGTGTACTTTGCACCCTTGGCAGCGTTATGTGTCGCCAGTCTTTTTTCGACGTTATCAGTAAAGCCACAATAAAGTGTTCCATCCGCGCAGCGTAGCACGTAAGTATAATAATCTTTTGACATAACGTCCCTTTCTACTTTCTCTGTTCTTATTATACCGTTTTAGGGGTTAAAAATCCTGTTGGAATTTTGAGAAGACTCGATTTTGGACACTTTTGCACTTCCTTGATATAATAGAAAGCATGATTACTTCACTTACGATTCTTTCATCCATTGCTATTATTGTCACTGCTATCATCGCGTTTGCGGAATATTTGGCAGGTAAGGCCCGTCACGAAAATACTCTCGCCATTGCTCGACTTGATAAACAAGAAGAGGATTTTATCAAATGGTTTTATGATTATTTGCACATGTCGCAGATTCTCATGCGTGTCACGATTCAGCTGAATATGGATCGACTTGAGCAGATTCATTTTGAAGATGCGACGGATTCGGGCAGTCAACGAAGAGTTGTCCGCATCAATGAAAACACACTTTCACGTGATCGCTATACAGCAGATTTGACGTATCAAATGATGATTCTCAATCTCATTATTGATGAACGAAAGTCATATTTTAAACGTGCAAAAGCAAGGATTCGAGAGAATCATGAGACGTTAATTCAGGATATTAATGATTTTTCAAAGGAAATTCATACCACTTATGATGAGCGCATGAAAGATGAGACAGCTGATTTTCGGGCGATTATGACGGATGCACGGACGCTTGCGAGAAAAACGGTCCAAGAGATTGAGCGCTCAAATCATGAGATGGGCGATCAGGTCAAAGAAGATTTACTTGCGCTCGAAGATGAAATCGAATCTCATTTTAGGAGAAAAAAATGAGCAACTTTCTTTTTTTAGAAATATATTAAATAATAACAATAAAAAATTGAAAAAATCGATAAAAAGTATATAATAGAGCATATATAAGTTTGAAAATAAAGAAAAAAACGATATTGTCAGTACTGACAAAAAGGAAAGACAAAAATGCCACAAGATAAGATAATCATTCACGGTGCGCGGGAGCACAATTTAAAGAATATTGACGTGACGATTCCACGTGACAAATTAGTTGTTGTTACAGGGGTTTCTGGTTCTGGAAAGTCGTCGCTTGCGTTTGAGACGTTATATGCTGAGGGGCAACGCCGCTATGTCGAGTCCCTTTCTGCTTATGCGCGTCAATTTTTGGGGAATATGGACAAACCGGATGTTGATAGTATTGATGGACTTTCTCCTGCAATTTCGATTGATCAAAAAACGACCAGTAAAAATCCGCGTTCAACGGTCGGGACAGTGACAGAAATTAATGATTATTTGAGGTTACTTTTTGCACGTGTTGGCGAACCTTTTTGTATCAACGGTCACGGTAAAATTTCAGCTCAATCTCCAGAAGAAATCGTGAATCAAGTTTTGGAATTACCAGAACGGACGAAATTACAAGTGTTGGCTCCGATTGTTCGTGCTAAAAAAGGGCAGCATCAGAAGGTTTTTGAGCGAATCCAAAAAGAAGGATATGTTCGTGTTCGGGTGGATGGCGAAGTTTTTGATGTGACAGAAGCGCCTGTGCTGGATAAGAATAAAAAACACACGATTGAGATTGTCATTGACCGTATTGTTGTCAAAGAGGGAATACGATCACGTTTATTTGATTCTGTAGAAGCTGCGCTGCATCAGTCAGAAGGCTATGTTGTGATTGACAAAATGGATGGAAAACCGCTTTTATTTAGTGAATTTTATGCGTGTCCAGTATGTGGATTTACAGTTCCAGAGTTAGAACCACGATTATTTTCGTTTAATGCACCATTTGGATCCTGTCCAGATTGTGATGGTTTAGGACTGAAGCAAGAAGTTGATGTGGATTTGGTCGTTCCTGACGAAACGAAAACATTGTCACAAGGGGCGATTTCCGCTTGGAATCCGATTTCTAGTAATTATTATCCTACGATGCTTAAGTGCATGTGTGACGACTTTGGGATTGATATGGATACTCCTTGGGAGGAACTTTCTGATGACGAAAAACAAATCATTCTTTATGGTTCAGGCGATCGTCAATTTCATTTTTACTATGTTGGTGATTTTGGAAATGTTTCGGATAAAAACATGGCGTTTCAAGGTGTGATAAATAATATTGAGCGACGTTTTCATGAAACCAGCAGTGATTATACACGCGAGGCACTTCGAGCTTATATGACAGAGCTGACGTGTACCACTTGTCATGGTTACCGGCTGAATGATCAAGCACTTTCGGTTAAAGTTAATGGAAAACATATTGGTGAAATTTCTAATCTTGCGATCGGAGATGGGCTTTCATTTTTGTCAGCACTGACACTTTCTGAGCAAAGTGAAATGATTGCAAAACCGATTGTCAA
Source organism: Lactococcus hircilactis (assembly GCF_009601015.1). GTDB lineage: Bacteria > Bacillota > Bacilli > Lactobacillales > Streptococcaceae > Lactococcus > Lactococcus hircilactis. Next base: position 5,417 of record NZ_WITJ01000002.1, on the reverse strand, counting down.
AGAAATCAAGGATCGATTGACGTTTTTAAAAAATGTCGGTTTGGATTATTTAACCTTGTCAAGAGCTTCAGGAACCTTGTCTGGTGGGGAATCTCAACGGATTCGATTGGCGACTCAAATTGGCTCAAATTTATCTGGCGTACTGTACATTTTGGATGAGCCATCGATTGGTCTGCATCAAAGAGACAATGATCGGTTGATTGAAAGTTTACAAAAAATGCGTGATTTGGGAAATACATTGATTGTCGTTGAGCATGATGAAGATACGATGAAAGCGGCAGATTGGTTAATTGATGTTGGCCCAGGTGCGGGAGATTTGGGTGGAGAAATTATTGCATCTGGCACACCAACTCAAGTCATGAAAAACAAAAAGTCTTTAACGGGACAATACCTGTCTGGTAAGCGCAAAATTCCTGTACCAAAAAACCGACGTCCCATTGATCAAAAACGAATGGTCAAAATCACTGGTGCTTCTGAAAATAATTTGAAAAATTTGGATGTCGAGTTTCCGCTTGGAATTATGACTGCTGTGACAGGGGTTTCTGGATCAGGAAAATCAACATTGGTGAACGCGATTTTGAAGAAGTCCTTAGCACAAAAGTTGAATCGGAATTCAGACAAGCCAGGAAAACACAAATCCATCAGTGGTTACAAAGAAATTGAACGATTGATTGATATTGATCAAAGTCCGATTGGACGGACACCGCGTTCAAATCCTGCAACCTACACCTCTGTTTTTGATGATATTCGTGGACTTTTTGCTGAAACTAACGAAGCCAAGATAAGAGGATATAAAAAAGGACGTTTTAGTTTTAATGTCAAAGGCGGACGGTGTGAAGCGTGTTCTGGCGATGGAATCATCAAAATTGAAATGCACTTTTTGCCAGACGTCTATGTCCCGTGCGAAATTTGTCATGGAAGACGTTACAACTCTGAAACACTTGAAGTGCATTATAAAGGAAAATCCATTTCAGAAATTTTGGATATGCGTGTTTCAGATGCGCTTGAGTTTTTCCGCCATATTCCAAAAATTGAGCGGAAATTGCAAACCATTGTTGATGTTGGATTGGGTTATGTGACACTTGGGCAGCCCGCAACGACATTATCTGGCGGCGAAGCTCAGCGAATGAAATTGGCCTCTGAGCTACAAAAAAGAAGCACAGGAAAATCTTTTTATATTCTTGATGAACCTACGACGGGATTGCACTCAGAAGATATTGCGACGCTACTAAAGGTTCTTGATCGTTTGGTTGATCAGGGCAATACAATCGTTGTGATTGAACATAATCTCGACGTGATTAAGTCCGCTGATTATCTCATTGATTTGGGACCAGAAGGTGGGGTTGGCGGTGGGACAATTCTTGCTCAAGGAACACCAGAAGCAGTCTCAAAAATCCCTGAAAGTTACACAGGACAGTATTTGAAAGCGAAATTAAATGACAACATTTGAGCAGATTTTTCAAGCCATCAAAGCAGATGAACAAAATAAAACCTTCACCGCACAAGGGATTGATCCGCTGTACTTTGTGCATGAAAACGCAAGAATTTGCTTGATCGGACAAGCACCAGGAAGAATCGCGCAAGAAAAGCATCAATACTGGGATGATTCTTCTGGCGATCGCCTTAGAGCATGGATGGGAATTGATCGTGAAACGTTTTATCACTCTGACAGAATTGCGATTGTCCCCATGGATTTCTACTTTCCAGGAAAGGGAAAATCAGGCGACTTACCTCCAAGAAAGGGATTTGCGCAAAAATGGCATCCAATGTTATTTGAGAAAATGCCTCAGTTAGACCTGATTGTGCTCATTGGACAGTATGCACAGAAATATTATCTTCACTTAGATACTTCACAAAAATCAACAGCTGTCGTCAAAAATTTTCAGCACTATCTTCCGCTCTATTTTCCCCTTGTTCATCCTTCTCCTAGAAATAATATTTGGTTGGCCAAAAATCCTTGGTTTGAACCAGAAGTGCTACCAGTTTTGAAAGAAAAAGTAAGTGAAAGATTAAAAAAGCAAGCTTAGCTTGCTTTTTGTCAGTACTGACAGCCGATGAAATCCGTTATTTCGATTTCTGTCAGTACTGACAGAAATTTATAGCGTGCGCGTCATCGTAATGTGTGCTATTCCAGCCTCTTCAAAGCTTTCACCTTCATCACGAAAATCAAAACGCTCATAAAATTCATGTGCAGTGAGTTGCGCATGCAATACAAGTGTTTCAAAGTGCTGTTGCGCCGCAAAATTAAGGAGTTCCTCCATGAGTGCCGTTGCAATATGCTGATTTCGTGCAGATTTAATGACAGCCATTCTTTGAATCGTTGCACTGTTGTGCGCATCATCAGGCAAAAGCCGCACAGTACCTAGTGCTTCGTGATGCTTATAAAAAATAAAATGAATTGCCAAAGCCTCTTGAATCGCATTTCCAACTTCCAACGCATAAGGCACTCCTTGTTCTTTTACAAAAACAGCATTTCGAATTTTTAGCGCATCAAAATAAGCCTCTGATAGCGTATCACGTGTGATTTTTATTCCCATAATTTCCTCTTTTGAGATGATTCATTTAAAACGCAGCCCACCCGTTTGCGAAATGAGCTTTTATTTATTATAATAAAGATTAACACAAAAATTAATTTTTGTCAGTACTGACAAAACATTCCAGAACAAAAAGAAAAAGGAAATTATGTTTAAAACCAGTAAATTATTTTTTTGGACCATCGAAATTTTAGCCGTTGCGCTCCTCATCTTTTTACTTACCAAAATTGGCTTTATTTTTCAGCCGATCCGCGTGATTCTTGCCCTCCTTTTTATTCCATTTATCATCGCAGGGTTTCTTTATTACATTTTCAATCCTGTGGTTGAATATTTAGAAAAGAAATTTAAAGTCAAACGGAGTATTAGTGCACTTCTTGTCATTCTTGTTTTACTTGGTGGCATGTATTTGATTTTTGCAACCATCATTCCAAATATCATTAATCAATTGACAGATTTGATTAATGCAACTGGAAATCTTTATCCACACGTCAGAGATTGGGTGGAATCTCTCGCAAAAAGCCCACGATTTAGTCAGCTGGCAAAACAAATCGACATCAATGGCTTACTCAACAAGATCAATATTTCTTATGTCGATGTGCTTCACAGTTTACTTAATAATATCACCATTAGCATTGGTGGTATTGTAGGTGTGATTTCAAGCATTGCTACGGTCATGATATTAGTTCCTATTTTACTTTATTATATGATTAAAGACGGACAAAAAATTATTCCATTTTTAAAATCTCATGTTTTGATTGAAGATAAATTAAATATTTTTGATCTACTTGAAACGATGAACAACACCATTTCACGGTACATCAGTGGTGTTGCATTGGATGCACTTCTTGTTTTTGTTGTCGTCTTCATTGGATATACGATTTTAGGAATTCCTTATGCCTTCTTGTTTGCTTTATTTGCAGGATTCACAAATCTCATTCCTTATGCAGGACCTTATATTGGCGTTTTGCCGATGATTTTTACCGTTGTGTTTGATCGCCCTTGGACTGCGGTCATTGCAACAGCTTACGTTTTGATTTTGCAACAAATTGATGGAAATGTGGTCTATCCAAAAATTATTGGGAGTGCCATCAAAGTCCATCCAGTCACTGTAATGGTACTTATGCTTATTTCAGGAAGTCTTTATGGAATTTTAGGAATGATTATTGCAGTACCCACGTATTCATTAGTGAAAGAAATCGTCAAATTCATCAACGGACTCTATCGCAACCACCAAAAACAGAAAAAAAGTAAAATAATTGACGGAAATATGTTATAATAGACACTATTGAACGTCTTTCCAAAAAAATATCGACCTTCAAAAAAGTAAAAAACTAGGAGCAAAAATGCCAAACCCGGATCCCGAGAGTTTTGAAATCCTCTTGCAGATTGTATTATTAATTTTTCTTACCGCCCTCAATGCCTTTTTTTCAGCAAGTGAAATGGCACTCGTCTCATTGAATCACTCCCGTGTTGAACAGCGCGCAAGTGAAGGAGATGCGCAGTATCTGAACTTACTGAAAGTGATTGATGACCCGACGCGGTTTCTCTCAACCATTCAAGTTGGAATTACTTTCTTAAATATCTTTGCAGGAGCAAGCTTAGCCGACAGTTTGACCGCGGCACTTCAGCCCATGATCGGGACAACACCCGCAGCATACAGCATCGCTAAATTTGCCATTTTACTAATTTTGACATTCTTTACGATCGTTTTTGGTGAACTTCTCCCAAAACGCATTGCACAAACCCTTAAAGAACAAGTAGCGCTCAAATTTGTCCGCCCGCTACAAGCCGTTGGAATCATCCTTCGCCCGTTCATCTGGCTATTAACCATTTCGATTAATGGCTTGGTTAAAATCTTGCCCGTAAAATTTGATGCCAGTGACGAAAACATGACGCGAGATGATTTTGAGTATCTTGTCAGTACTGACGAAACAGCGCTCGATGCTGAAGAACGTGGCATGTTAGCTGGGATTTTCAGCCTTGATGGCTTGTTAGCGCGCGAGATTATGGTGCCGCGGACAGATGCGTTCATGATTGATATTAACGATGATTCTAAAGAAAACATAGAAAAAATATTAAACGAAGCGTATTCCAGAGTGCCCGTATATGAAGATGATAAAGATCATGTTTTAGGTGTACTTCATACAAAAAAATTATTAAAATATGGTTTTTCAAATGGCTTTGATGACATCAATATCAAAGAAATGCTCCAAGAAGCACTTTTTGTTCCTGAAACAATAAAAGTAGATGATTTGATCCTCGAACTGCGAAGGACACATAATCAAATGGCGATTCTTCTTGATGAATATGGAGGAGTTGTTGGTATCGTGACGCTCGAAGATATGTTGGAGGAAATCGTTGGAGAGATCGAAGATGAATCAGATATTGCAGAAAAAGAAGTCTATCAACTCAATGAACGGATGTATATTGTTCAAGGAAAAATGACAATCAACGACTTTAACGAAGAATTTAGCACTCACCTTGAAAACGCAGATGTAGATACAATTGCAGGATATTTCGTCTCTACTACTGGAAGTATCCCTAATCGTGGCGAAAAGCAAAGTCTTAGAATTGACAATTTTGATGATCATTTTACCCTAATCAGTCTTGAAACGAATGGCAAACGAATTGTCAAACTGCGTGTAGAGTTTGATGAACCCACAGAAACTAAACCTGAAGAATAACAATGTTATTCTTTTTTTATCCCCAAAACTAACACCACAACCTACCAAAAAATAAAAGATTGCAAAAAAACACAAAAAAGATGTAGCTAAGAATTGACAAGAAAGAAAAGGTTTGGTATACTAATATAGTTGCTTGTTCGGGAAACCGAACGAGGGCGAAAAAAAGTCAGTTCGATCATATAAAATCCTTGACAATCGA
>NZ_WITJ01000019.1 GCF_009601015.1 Lactococcus hircilactis | reverse complement strand
GTACTTTTTCTTGCTCACCGAAAATCATTGTGACAGATTGTTTAATGCCTAGTGCGAATTCGCCATGGCTCGCAATAACAATTCCGATACTCAATGTGAATAACCTCCTATAAAATAAATAATATATTGAAAGCACTTACTTTCATCTTTCATTCTATCTCATTATAAGTGGTTTTATTTGTTCTGAAATGAGCTGTTTCATAACCAATATAAGTTTTTTTCATTTTAAGAAAGATGGAGTAAATAGAAGTATTTTAAGAATGAAGGGGACATAAAAAAGAAAGTATAGACTTAGATTGTTCCGATTCTCTATTTTATTCCTACATTTCAAAGATTTTTATTTTGTGTTACAATACAATTTGAGGTTATAACTATGACAACAAAAAAATCGGATCAAGAAAAACTCGGAACTTTTTATAAAAAATTACGAACTTCAAAGGGTTTTACGATAAAAGAAGCCGCGGGCGATGCTTTGTCTTCTAAGCACTTATCAAATTTTGAGAATGGCATTACTGATCTTTCCACCCATCTCTTTTTTTCTGCCCTCGAAAATATCAATGTTAGTATGTTTGAATTTCAAAATTTTTATAATCAGCATACTCAAAAAAAAGATCTTATGCTTTATTCACAAAAAATTTCGCAAGCATTTTTAACTCACAATGTAGTGGAATTACAACATTTATTGACTGAATTAGAAAAACAGCAAAAAAATAAAAAAAATAAACTCGAAAAGATAAGAATTAAATCAGTTCTTTCTTTCTTAGATCAATCGATTCCAATTTCTAAAAATGAAATCGATTATTTATATGATTATTTAAAAACTTGTAACGATTGGGGATATTATGAAATTTTACTTTTTAGTGATTGTGTGCCCATTTTTGATATTCTAACGTTATCTCTTCTTGTTCATACTATGCTTTTGCCAACGCAAATTAACTTTGATTTATTTCATATCAAACAAGTGCGTATTCAAGCTATTTTAAATTGCATTCAAATTTTCATTGATAACCATCAATTTTCACTGGCAGAAGAACTTATTTTATATCTAAAAAATATGGAAATACATGACTATTGGGTATTTGAAAAACTTATTTTAATTTTTAATTCCGCTCTTTTAGAATATGTAAAAGGTGATGCTGAGGCAAAAGATATTATTGAAAAGGTGCAATCAATTTTTGAATTTTGTGGTGCTTATAAATTAGCAAATGAAATGAGAAATCGTATGCACGCTTATCAGATAAAATATTTTCGATAGAGTTTATCTTTGATTTCTCTTTAGAATTTTTTTATTTATTCATCTTGTTATTTTATGTTAAAATAGAAGATGAATTTTTTTATGTCTTAGGACAAAGAAGTGGAGAATATTTTGAATAAACCTATCATCATTGGTGTCACTGGTGGCTCTGCAAGCGGAAAAACAAGCGTTTCTCATGCGATTCTTGAGAGTTTTACGGATGAAAACATTGGAATGATTGAGCACGATAGCTACTATAAGGATCAATCCAATTTGACTTTTGAAGAACGAACCAAAACAAATTACGATCATCCTTTAGCATTTGATACCGACTATTTGATTGCACAACTCAAAGAACTGCGTGCAGGTCGTGCGGTTGATGTTCCGATTTATGATTATTCTAATCATACGCGCTCAAAAAAAACATATCGTCAAGAACCCGTTGATGTGCTGATTGTAGAAGGGATTTTAGTGCTTGAAGATGAGCGATTGCGTGATTTGATGGACATCAAAATTTTTGTTGATACTGATGATGATGTCCGCATCATTCGTCGTATTCGACGAGATATTGAAGAACGTGGACGAACATTGGACTCTGTGATTACACAATATTTGAATGCAGTCAAGCCAATGTACCATCAATTTATTGAGCCAACAAAACGCTACGCTGATGTCATTATCCCTGAAGGGGTGTCAAATATCGTGGGGATTGATATTATCACAACAAAGGTAGCAAGTATTTTACAAGAAAACGAAGCGAATCAATAAAAGGACAGCTCCTGTCCTTTTTTGTGTCACCAGTATTCATTTTGCTCTAAAACAAAAAAGACTTGTCTTAAATCAAAAACAAATCCTTTTTAGAGTGAAATTTTATTTAAAAATGATGCATTTGTGACAATAAATCTGGTGTGCGTTCCTTTTCCAATTGTTTTATCGCCTTGTTTTGCTTCCACTTCAAATGTGATTTTACGGCGGTCAACAGCGATGACGGTAGCTTTTGCGATGATTTCTGCTCCGATTGGACTCGCCAGATCGTGACTGACATTGATTTGGATGCCAACAGAGCTTTCTGTATCTTCTAAGTGATGAGAAATAGCACGCATTGCGGCATTTTCCATGAGCGCAATCATCATGGGTGTAGCAAATACTGGAAGTGAACCACTATTTAGAGCTTGAGCAGTGTTGGTTGCATCAACTGTGACATGAGAAAAAGCAATTTCACCGCATTTTATTTCAGACATTTTTTTGCCTTCTTTTTATTTAGAGTTGTCGTACAATGTCCCCTCCCAGATTCGAACTGGGGACAAGAACTTAGGAGGTTCTCGTTATATCCGACTTAACTAAGGGAACAAATTTCAGCGCTAACAAGCATTTGTCAGTGCTGATGAGATGATTTTAGGTTCTGTCAGTACTGACAGAATTTTTTTATTGGCTTGGACAGTCAAAAGTTTAATTTTGATCTGCATCAAATACAATTCCTGCAGCGCGTCGCATTTGATAACTGATCTGTGCAACGTCTTTTGCGGTATCTTGTAAGTCTTTGTAAAGATAACATGATGAAGGAGTTTCTCTTGTTTCATATATTTCTGCAAAGTGATTGGCTTCATCAATCAAAGGATGCTTTGCTGGAATAATTTTGATTGTTTCAACGCCACCATCATTTTTGATGAATTTAGCAGATTTGATTGCATTGACACTATCCAGCACTAAAGTTCCTGTGGTCGTATAAATTTCACAAGGTAAATAGGAATTAAAATTTCCCGCACATTTCAAAGCGACTTTGAACGTTCCATAATCAAGACTTCCGATTCCAGAAAGATCCACGCCGCTTTCCAAGATGACAGCATCATACGTCGCAGATTTAGGGTTACCAAACCAATACACTGCAGCATAAAGTAAATAAACCCCTAAATCCGCTAAAAGTCCACCAGAATATTTAGCATTAAACTTATTGGGAACTTCTCCTCTCAATAACGCAGGCATTTTTGATGAATATTTTGAGTAAGTAAAATCAGCACCGATCACTTTTTTGTCTGCTAAAAATTCATGAATGACCTCAAAAGCGTGTTCGTGAATATTTCTTGCTGCTTCGAAAAACAACACCTTTTTTTCGTTTGCAAGTGAAATAATTTCATTAAGTTCTGACGGATTTGAAAATGCTGGTTTTTCAACAATGATGTGATGCCCAGCTTCAATGGCTTTTTTTGCTTGCTCAAAATGAACTGCATTTGGACTGGCAATATAAATCATATCCATGTCATGCATCAAAAATTCATCCAGATTTTCGTATAAACTCACATGAGAAAAATCCTCTGAAAATGAAAGAGCACTTTCTAAATGTCGTGAATAAACCGCCTCTAAATGATATTTTTTTGTCATCTGAGCTGCCTCAACAAATGACGCACTAATCCATCCAGTCCCGATAATTCCTAACTTTAACATTACTCTCCTCTTTTTCTATTTTTCAATGCTGTTCTTTTTGAACGTGTTGTTTTGATTTTGAATGATTTATTGATGAAATCCAGTGATTTCATACTTCATTTTCCGCGCCGCACTGCTTTGAGACTGATTCAATAAAATCAAAAATGTCTTTTATCACGACTGCACATGTGCGCTCGTTTGTCGTGCTGGGCGGTTTTATTTTTGTCTCCGTTGATCAGATTTTCATCTCGTTTCACGATGAAATCCTCTTTATTATAGCAAAATTTTGTCCAAAATACTTGCTTGATTTAAAAACTAGCGTCTAAAAGCATTTTGTCAGCACTGACAGCGCATTTTTTTCCCTTTATCGTGAAAAATTTTTTCTGTCAGCACTGACAAAAACTCAGCGCCACTTAATTTTCTTTTTCCATCAGTAATTTTTGAATCTGGACGCGTGTTTTTTGCTCCGTTTTTCGAGACATCATCACTGTCACATAATCGCCCGCCAAAAGTTCAGTTTCTCCGTTTGGAATTAGCTCTTTTCCCGCACGATGAATGGAAACAACCAGACAATCCTTCGGTAATGGTAATTTTGATAGTGTTTTATTTTCAGCTTTCGAATCAAATTGAACAATCGCTTCCATCATCAATTGCCCTGTTTCTTCTGATTTTTCATCGTCTTGTTCTGAAAGCATTTTTTGTAAAAGTGAATCATAAATCGGTTCTGATTTCAATAAATCAGCTACCACATAAGCCACTAAAGAAACCAATGCTAAAGGTAACAAGTGTGAAAATGATCCCGTCATTTCAACCAATAACAAGATTCCTGTCATTGGCGCTCGAACAATTGCTGTAAACGTCCCCGCCATCGCCAAAATCACGAAATTTGCAAACCATATTTCAGGCAAATGAAATGTGGAAATGGCTAACGTTGCAAAAATCGCACCTAAACTTGCCCCTAGGACAAGTAAAGGAAAAAAGATCCCGCCAGGAACACCTGAAACATAAGAAATCATCGAAATAAAGAACTTCGCTAAGAAAATCAAGCATAAAAATCCCAAACTCCACCCAAACGTCAATCGGTCCATCAATGTATGTCCTGAACCAATGACCAAAGGAAAAAGAATCGCCATCATTCCCGCGCTCGCAAAGGAAATCAAGACGCGAACAGAAACATTAGGAATTTGCTTCATCCACTTTTGTCCTGCCAACAATGTCCGATTGTAGAGTGCACCAAAAATCCCTAAAAGAATTCCAAGCACAATCAAAAGCCAGTAATCTTGTAGTGCAATCGTTCCTTTAACGACAAAATGAAAAACAGCACTCGTCCCAAAAATTAATTGAGAAATAGCATCTGCTACAATTGCTGAGGTCATACATGTCAACAAAATCAACGGAGAAAAATACTTAAATACTTCTTCAAGTGTAAACATCACTCCAGACAACGGAGCGTTAAACGCCGCAGAAAGCCCTGCAGATGCTCCAGAAGCCATTAAAATTCTGCGATGCCGTTCAGTTTGTGCCATTTTTTCACCAATCATCTGCCCCATCGAAGCACCCAATTGTACAGACGGTCCCTCACGTCCCAAAGATAGCCCACCAAGCATCGCCAATGTTCCAGCAATAAATTTTGCAAAAGCGGTGGTCAACCAGTTTGATTGAAAGGCACCTTGCAGCTGTCCTTTGACCTGAGGAATTCCCGAACCACTGGACATTGGAAATTTTTTCATTAAAAAAGTGATGATTAAAACAAGTCCTAAAACAACTGGAATCACCCCGAAAAGCAAGAGTGGATGCTGCGCTACTTTTCCATAAGAAAAACGACCAATCCACTCCGCTTTTTCCAATGCAAAACGGTATAAACTCGCTAAAAATCCTGCGGTAATCCCAACAACAACACTCAATGCAATGAGGTACAGGTTTTTATTTGATGAGGTTTCAATATCTCGAAATTTCATGATTTACCTCATTTGACCTTTACGTGAGGGTGAAGGGGCTTATGTGCAAAATGCGTCGCAACAGCACCTCCACCATGCATTTTATCGTTCACATTCACAAATCCCGCTTTTTCAAAAAGCTGGCACAATGTTTTTGCATCTGGAAAATCCTTCGCTGATTTTTGAAGCCACTGATATTCTTCAAAAGAATGTGCAAAAAGACGTCCAAAAAGGGGCATAATTTTTTCAAAATACAACTCAAACGCTTGCTTATACAAGGGAAGTCTCGGATGTGATGTGTCAATGCAAACCGCTTTCCCTCCCTTTTTTAACACCCGAAACATCTCTTTTAACACGATCAAATAATCGGGTGTATTTCTAAGTCCATACCCAATTGTCACCACATCAAACGTTTCATCCTCAAAAGGCAACGCCAAAGCATTTCCTTGAATCCAGCTGATGTTTTGATCATGTCGTTGCAGTGATTTTTCTTTAGCGATTTCAAGCATATTTTCAGAAAAATCAAGTCCAAATACAGTCCCGTCTTTTCCGACAGCATCCGCCAAATCAAACGTCCAATCTCCTGTGCCACAACATAAATCCAACACCGTCAATCCTTTGGTGAGCGCCATTTTTTTCATCGTTTGAGCGCGCCAGAGATCATGTTGTTTAAAACTGATAATTGCGTTCATTCGATCATAATCTTTTGAAATATGATTAAATATTTCGTGTACTTTTTCTTCTTTTACTTCAACCATAAGATTAATTATAGCAAATTTAGCGTTTAATTTCTTCGTTTTTTTATTATGATTTCTAAAATTTTAAGATAAATTAAAATATGAATTCAATAAATTTTGCACGCTTTCGTTTTCTTTTAATAAAAAAACGCACCTCAATAAAGATGCGTCAAGGCTCAAGTCCCTTTCTTATTTTGTCTCAAATGCAGAAAGAAAAATTTAATCATTCGCTAAATCTTCGCCATTCGTTTTTATGACTTTTTGATACCAATAAAATGATTTTTTCGGGATTCGTTTGAGTGTTCCATGCCCTTCATCGTCGCGATCGACATAAATAAATCCATACCGCTTACTCATCTCCCCCGTCCCAGCAGAAACTAAGTCAATACATCCCCAAGAAGTATAACCCAATAAATCAACACCATCGATTTCAACTGCTTTTTTCATCTCAGCAATATGTGCTGCCATGTACGCAATGCGATAATCATCTTCTATTGTTCCATCTTGTTTGAGATGATCCATTGCGCCAAGACCATTTTCAACGACAAACAACGGTTTTTGATAACGATCATAGGCGGTATTCATTGTGATTCTCAGTCCTTTAGGATCAATTTGCCATCCCCATTCACTCGATTTGAGATAAGGATTTGCGACAGATTCAAAAATATTTCCTGCTGTCTTATCTGCATCAGATTTCACTCGAGCAACACGACTTGAATAATAACTAAAGGAAATAAAATCAACCGTATGTTCACGAAGCAAGGCTAAATCTCCAGCTTCAATCGGTAAAGTGATGTTTTTTCTCTCCAGTTCTTTAAGTTTGTATGATGGATAGTATCCTCTTGATTGCACATCAATGAAAAAGAGATTTTCACGATTTAATTTTTGCGCTTCAAAGACATTTTCTGGATCACAATCATAAGGATAATAATCTCCTGCAGCTAACATACATCCCACTTTATTTTCAGGATCAATCTCATGTGCGATTTTGGTCGCTAATGCTGAGGCTAATAATTCGTGATGCGCTGCGTGATAGAGCACTTCATCCCTATTTTCACCCGCCTCAAAAACAATTCCAGCACCCATAAATGGTGCGTGCAACAGCATGTTGATTTCATTGAATGTGAGCCAGTATTTCACAAGACCTTTATAGCGCGTAAAGATGGTCCTAGCCAATCGTCCATAAAAATCAATCATCTTTCGATTGCGCCATCCACCATAAGTCTTGATCAAGTGAATTGGACAATCAAAGTGAGTAATCGTCACAAGTGGTTCGATTCCAAGACGTTGACACTCCAAGAAAATCGCTTCATAAAAAGCTAATCCTTCTTCGTTAGGCGTTTCTTCATCTCCATTTGGAAAAATCCTCGTCCAAGCAAGTGACATTCGATAAGTTTTAAATCCCATCTCAGCAAAAAGTGCGAGATCTTCTTTCCAATGATGATACATATCAATCGCTTCTTTTGCGGGATAAAAGTGCGCATCATCAAACGCTAAATGTTTCTTTTGACCTGTGATAATCGCAAAGCGATCTTCTCCGTGTGGCACCACATCTACATTGGCTAATCCTCTGTTTGAGAGATTATATCCCCCTTCGCATTGATTGGCAGCAGTTGCTCCGCCCCATAAAAAATCTTTTCTAAATGGCATAAAAAATCCTCCAATATTATTCTCTTTATATTTTATCATTTTTTTCAGAATTTGAAAACGTTTCCCCAATCAAAAACTTAAAATTGCATTATTTTTCTCATTTTTTTGATGTGATTTATTATCAATTTCTTAAAAAAAACGAGCAATGCGGATTAGATCAGATTGGCACCTGTCATTTTGAAAAATACTTTTTCTAAATCTGGAACTGTTTTTATGGCACCGTGACGTTTACAAATGTCATAAGGATTTCCTGTTTCAACGATTTTTCCCTCGTATAATAGCCCCACACGATCACAAAGTTTGACGGCTTCATCCATATTATGTGTGGTCAAAAACACTGTCGCCCCTTGATGACGTAACGTTTTAATCATTTCGTGAATGTGTCTGGAAGAAACTGGATCTAGTTCGCTTGTAGGCTCATCAAGAAATAAGATTTTTGGTGTATGAATCATTGCACGCGCTAAAGCAAGCCGCTGACGCATGCCTTTTGAGAGCGTTGAAACTTCTTTTTTTGCAACATGCGTGAGTTCGACATTCTCTAATGTTTCCATTACTTTTTTATGAGAAACGCCATAGATTCTGGCAAAAAGTTCTAAGTTTTCTAAGCAATTGAGCCGCTCATAAAGTTCATCCGAATCCAGCATTAATCCGATTTCAAAAGCAGAAGCTTCCACTCTCTTTTTTCCTGCTTCATGCTCGATTTGATTGGTTAAAATGTTGATGATGGTCGTTTTTCCAGATCCAGAAGGACCTAAAAGTCCAAAAATCTCCCCCTCCTGAACAAGAAGATCAACAGAAGATAAGACCATTTTTTCATCAAAATATTTTTGAATATTTTTCATTTCAATCATGAGAATCTCCTTTTATTTTTCTAATTTTTTTCTTACTATTCTAAGTTTATCACATTCCAAAACACGCAAGAAATAATATGGATAATAAAAAAACAACTCAATGAAAATGTGAGTTGTTTTCTTCATCCGTGAGAGGTTCAGCCCAGTTGCGACGCAAACTAAATTTTTCTGGTACAATGTCGTAGCCTGGTGTGCAAAATGGATGACATCGTAAAATGCGCGCAATTCCCATCAACGCTCCCTTTGAGCCATGTTTTTCAAGTGCTTGAATCATGTAAGTAGAGCAGGTCGGATAATAGCGACAGCTTGGTGATGTCAAAGTTGAGATAAACCGTTGATAAAATCGAACGAGTGAAATAAAGATTTTTTTCATATTTTTTTAATTCTGCAGTGCAGATAAAATATCCTTTGCAGCGAGTTCAGGTGTGAGATGATAGCGTTGATAGAGTTCAGAAACAGGGACTTCTTCATTGAATTCCTTATCTGCTCCAAAGTTTAACACTTTTATCGGACTTTGTCCAAGAAAACTGGCTACTTTTTGTCCAAATCCTCCATCAAGTACACCATCTTCAAACGTTGCAAGGACCTGATGGTGCGTTGTCAGTGCTGACAAGAAGTCACAATCCAGGCTACTGACAAAAATTGGATTAACAAGCGTCGCTTCAATGCCCGATTTTTGTAATTCTAAAACAACTTTTTCAGCTTGGCTAAACATTCCTCCAAGTCCTAAAACCGCAACGTTTTGTCCTTGTTTTTCAAGTTGATACGCTGGTTTTTTAAAGTCTGTCAGTGCTGACAAACGATGTTCTACACCGTGTTCTGGGATATTGATGACCACAGGATTTTCATCTTGTGTCATGGCCCAATCCAATATATTTAAAAGTTCTTCTTTACTTGTTGGTGCAAGATAAATCAGATTGGGAATGTTTGAAAGCCAACCGCGCGCAAAATCTCCTTGGTGTGTTTGATCACTGCTAGAGATGACGTCGCCCTTAATAAAAACAATCGCAGGTTCATGATTGATTGCTAAATCATGGACGAATTGATCAAAAGCACGTTGGACGAAGGTTGAATTGTGGAAAATAAATGATTTCGCCCCATTAAGCGCAGCTGCGCCACCAAAGGTAATCGTAAATTGCTCAGCAATCCCAGCATCCCAATAATGATCTGGATATTTATGTGCAAAATCTTTTAAATTGTAGGCCGCAGGAATTGCAGCATTAATCGCCAAAATTGGTTGTCCCTCTTGCATTTTTTGATCCATATAATCCATCAAAATACTACTATAACTTTCTTTATTTGATGATGGAGATAGAGATACTCCCGTTTCAAGATCAAAAGGAACGTGCCAATGCCAATTTTCTTTATTTTTTAACGCAGGTTCATAACCAAGACCTTTGACCGTGTGGATATGCAGTACGATTGGATGATCACAATCTTTTACTTCTTCAAAAAGTGCAATCAACGCTTGAATGTCATTTCCTGACTCAAGATAACGATAATCCAGCCCAAAAGCCTTGAAAATATTATTTTTTGCTGTCCCATTACTCTGACGTAAACTTGCCAAATGAGGATATAATCCCCCATGATTTTCAGCAATGGACATGTCGTTATCATTCATGATAATGATCAAATTTCCATCAAATTGTCCTGCATTATTGAGTGCTTCAAGTGCCAATCCACCAGAAAATGAACCATCTCCAAGAATAGCAATAACATTTCCAGATTGATGTGTTAAATCACGCGCTTTTGCAAATCCCAATGCGTTTGCTACAGAAGTTGACGTATGCCCTACTGTGAAAAAGTCGTGTTCACTTTCTTCTTGACTTGTATATGGAGTAATTTCGTGAAAATGCCCTGTCACAAATCCTTCTTTTCTCCCCGTCAAAATTTTGTGCGGATACGTCTGATGGCTGACATCCCAAATGAATTTGTCAATCGGAGAATGAAACACGCGATGCAGCGCAATCGTAAGTTCTGTCACTCCTAAATTTGGGCCGACGTGTCCTCCAACTTGGCTGACTTTATTGAGCACCGCGCGGCGCACATCACTTGCTAATTCTTCTAATGCTTCATTCGACAGCTTTTTCACATCGGCAGGCGAATTTACTTGATCTAATACAGACATCGTGTCTCCTTTTTATAGATAAATATTTTATAAGTTGATTTTACCACTTTTTTGTATTTTTTAAACTGAAAAACTACGCAATCTTTTTCTTTCTCATTTTTTATCACTTATTTCTTTATTTTTTTGGAAAATGCGTGCGGGATGAACCGTTGGCATCTCGATTTTCAAGCGAATGACAAATTTTGTTCCTTTTGGTGGATTGTCCTCGATTGCGATTCTACCACCGTAAGCCACTACGATTTGTTTGGCCAATGAAAGTCCTAAGCCCAGTCCACCTTTTTGACGTGTTCTCGCTTTATCCACGCGATAAAAACGATCAAATACGCGCTTTTTGTCCTCATTTGAGATGCCTTCGCCATTATCTGACACAAAAAGATTTAAATAACTTCCAGATTTCGTAATCAGAATGTCTATTTTTCCATCTTCATTAGAATATTTCATCGCATTATCAAATAATATCGTCATCAATTGTTTAACTAATGATTGATCCAAATTCACATTTCCATCAAGTTTGACTGTTCCTGTGAACGTTTTATCAGCATCCTGCGCCAACATCTGGTAACTTTCAAAAATATTTTCAAAAAACGTGGCATTCGTCTCTTCAGGTTCAATTTTTAATCCTGAATCTCGTCTTGCCAAATTTAATAAATTTGTAGTTAAAAGACGCATATTTCTAACTTCTGAAAGACTTGCTGAAATATTTTCTGATTCATCAATAATCGTTGCCGTCGGATTTTGAAAAAGTAATTCAAGTCGATTTTGTAAAATTGCAAGCGGCGTTCTCAGTTCATGTGACGCATTTTCAACGAATTCTTTTTGTTTTTCATACGCTAACATGACTGGAAGTAAGGTCCAATTTGCAAGATAAAGACTAATCAAAATCGAGATGACCCAAAAAATTGCCATCGTTGTAAGCACTATTAAAATGTTTCTTGAAAGTGATTCTTTAAGCTGATCCACATTGGCAAATACTTGAACATATCCAATAATATTATCATTGGTATCCACTGTAGCCATCGTTAGATAACGATAATTCCAATTCGCGCCATAATCATTATGGACCGATACTGACTGGATTGTGCCGATATTTGAACGATTAAAGCGGACAGATTTCTCAAGTTGAGTTAAAATCTGATTACCATTTTGCCCTGCAACAGTCGTCGTTGTGGGGATGATTAATTTTCCTTTTTCATCATAAAGCAACACCGTGTTTGCTGGACCATATTGTCCTGTACTGCTTGGATGACTATCTGCGTTACTATTACTTTGCTGATGCAAAACGATGGATTTTAGAAAATCAGGGTTTTGTCCCAGATTGAGCAAATTTTGATCAGTGGTTTTATACACCCCACTTCTCATGACTTGAACAATAATCAAGGTCAACGCTGCAAAAATAACAGTAAAAGCTAGAAAAAAATGAAGGAAATTTTTCCCATCATTCTTAACAATCGCAGAATTTTTAACGCTATTCATCAAGTGATGCATTTTTTCTCCTCCACAATTTCTGTCAGCACTGACAAAAAATTATTTTCGTATATTTTGATGGTGTCAGTACTGACAGAACTCATTTTTCACGCGATTTGATGGTGTCAGCACTGACAGATTTGCCAATTCAAAATAGATTAGCGCAAAATGTATCCGACATTACGCAACGTTGCAAGTTTTTCAGTGAATGTCGTATCTTTTAATTTTTTTCTAATCTTACTCATGTAAACCTCGACAACAGTGACTGTTGTATCACTATCGTAACCCCAAATTCGGTCAAAAATCTGTTCTTTTGGCAAAATAACGTTTCGATTTTGCATTAAATAAACAACCAAATCAAATTCTTTCCCAATCAATTCCACCTGATTTTCGCCAACAAATGCAGATTTATTCGCTAAAACCAAGCGCACACCGCCATAAGAAAGTCCTGCAGCATCTTCGAGTTTTCCGCTACGTTTTAACAATGCCTGAATCCGTGCTTTTAACTCATCAAGATAAAACGGTTTGGTCAAATAATCATCTGCGCCAATTTCAAACCCGTGCATTTTATCATCAATGGATTCTTTTGCAGTCATGATCAAAACGGGTGTTTCAATATTTTGTTCACGTAATTCTTTTAAAACCTCGAATCCATTTTTTTCAGGCAACATTAAATCAAGCAAAATTAAATCGTAAATTCCAAGTTCAGCTTCATATAATCCTTCTTCACCATCATAGCACTGCTTTACCTCAGCAAACGACTTCAAAAAATCATAAACTGATTTGGATAATGAAAGATCATCTTCCACTAATAAAATTTTAATCATAGGATCCATCCTTCTTCACTTCTGTGCAGAATCCTCACCACTTCTGAATTCTGTCCCTTTCCTTATATTTTACACTATTATCGCTCTTTTTTCTTGTCCAAGCCTTAACATAAGCTGAAATTAAACTAAAGTGATTAATTTTTTTAGATGACAGATTTTTTAAAAAGAAAAAAAGCCAAATCATTTGGCTTTTGTGGATTCTCTTAAGATTAATTCAAAAGGAATAACCGTTTTTTCATGATAATGAGATGTACTATTGAGCAAGTCAAGAAATTTCCCTACACTTGCAGCACCTAATCTTGTGACATTAATATCGAACGTCGTCAAAAAAGGATGCATGATTGTTCCAAAAATCGAATTATTAAATGTAATTAAGGAAATATCATCAGGAACACTTAAATTTTGAGCTTTGAGACGCTCAAGCACTCTCAAAGAAAGCACATCATCAATGACAATCAATGCAGTGGCCTTCCCAATCGAAAAATTTTGACCAAATTTTAAAAGACTGCTCGTCAATCCTCGACTCATCATTTCTTCATTGAACCCTTGAAAACGCTCCGCAAAAACTTCACCTTCTTTTGTATCTGTCACAAAGGCGATATTTTTATGCCCCAATTGTGCTAAATGACGAACCGCTTCATGACCTAAAAGTTTATTGTCATTATCCACATGAGTGATTTCATTTTGATGCTCTGATGGTGTTCCGACGAGGACATACGGAATATTATTTCCAAATAAATATTCACGCACACTGTCTGTTTTTCCTGCATACAACACAATAAATCCATCCACACGACGTTCTGAATACATCAATTGCACTTGCTTTTTCAATTCCTTTTGCGTGTGTCCTGTTGCAATCGCAATGGAAACATTAGATTCTCGTGCAGTCTCATTGATTGCCGTCAATATTTTCATAAAGAAGGGTTGACTAGACTTGTTATCTACTGGGGGGAAAACAACACCAATCGTATTGGTTTTTCCAGAAGCAAGGATTTGTGCTGCAGCATTTCGGGTATAACCCAACTCAGCCATCGCTTTACGCACAATTGTTTTCGTTCGATCACTGATTTGAGAACTGTCTTTGATCACACGACTGACGGTCGATGCGTTCACTCCTGCTTTTTTTGCTACATCCTTTATTGTTACTGCCATTTTAAATTTCCTTTACGCGCTCGTGTCGCAGGTGACGCTAGGTCACCCGTCCAGCAACTCCTTTCTTTTACGATTTAAATGATGCTCCCTCTATTTTGCAAAATTTTTTTTAAAATGTCAATTGTATTTTTTATTAAAACTAATGTTTTTCAATTATTTTTTTATCATGTTCAAATCGAACATCTGATGTTTAGCTGATGTCAATCGTTTTTTGTCCTTCTAAAACGAATTGCTTTCCATAAACTTCAATCTCAAGTGGTTTTCCTTTGAGCAGTTCAATTTCCACCTGTTTACGCACTGAAATTTTGAGCAACCGTCCACGATAATTGATATGAAAGACATAACCTGTCCATGCTTTTGGTAAAAACGGTGCAAAACTTAATTGTCCATTCCACGTTTTCATTTGTGCAAATCCTTGAACAATCGCAAGCCATGATCCTGTCATAGAAGTGATATGAAGACCATCTTTAGTATCGTTATTATAATTATCGAGATCAAGTCGTGCAGTGCGTTCATACATCTCAACAGCTTTTTCACCCATTCCAAGTTCTGCTGCAAGAATCGCATGAATGGAGGGTGAAAGTGAACTTTCATGGACTGTTAATGGTTCATAAAAATTGAAATTTCGCCGTTTTTCTTCCAAAGTGTACTGATCTCCAAAGAAATAAATCCCTTGTAAAACGTCAGCTTGCTTGATGTATGGACTTCTCAAAACGCGATCCCAAGACCAATTTTGATTAAGCGGAAGATTTTTTGGATCCAATTTTGCAACAGGTGTCAAATCTTTATCCAAATATCCATCATGTTGCACAAAAATACCGAGTGCTTCATCTTTGGGATAATACATTTTTTCAATAATTTCCGCCCATTTTTCAAGCTCTGCACGACTCACCTCAAGATCTGGACGTGGATATTTGGAAAGACTTTCGCTCGTATATTTCAAAACCCAACTGGCCAATGTATTAGTGTACCAGTTATTATTGATATTATTTTCATATTCATTTGGTCCTGTGACCCCATGAATCATGTATTTATCATTTCGTGCAGAATAATGCACCCGATCCGCCCAAAACCGAGCAATTTCAACTAAAACTTCAAGTCCTTCATGCGCGAGATAACGCTCATCTCCCGTGTAATTGGTATAGTTATAGATGGCGTACGCAATCGCACCATTACGATGGATTTCTTCAAAAGTAATTTCCCACTCATTATGACACTCAATTCCTGTGAATGTCACCATCGGATAAAGTGCTCCTGCAAGGCCTTGTTGACGTGCGTTGTGCTGTGCTTGTGGGAGTTGATTTCGACGATACTTCAAAAGATTCTTACTGACAGAAATATCTGCGAGTGCAAGATAGAGCGGCACTGCGTACGCTTCTGTATCCCAATACGTTGCTCCGCCATATTTTTCTCCAGTAAATCCTTTAGGTCCAATATTTAAACGTTCATCTTCACCATAATAAGTTGAAAAAAGTTGGAAAAGATTGAAACGAATGCCTTGTTGTGCTTCGTCAGATCCCTCAATTTGGACGTCCGCAAGTTCCCAACGCGCAGCCCAACTTTCTGTTTGTGCGTCAAGTAATTCTTCATAAGAAATCTCTGAAAGTGAGTCTGCTAGCGCGACAGAAGCATCTGTCAGTGCTGACAGCGATGAATAATCACGGCTCGTAAGTATGGTCACTCTTTTTTCAAAAGTAAGCACATCTCCAGAAGGCAAAATTTCTTCAAACGTGTCCACGACCGCATGATCGATGAACGTTTGATTCGTTAAATCCAAATCCCCACTGATTTCTTGATGCGCAAGCACAGTAAATTGTTCTACACCAAATGGATTTGGAATCGTTTCTGTCATCACGTAAGAGCCATTTTCAGTACTGCCATGATCTAAAATTTTCCAGAAATTCTCATCATAATTAGAATCTTCATTTCGCACGTTAGCGTCAATGAAACTCTCCACTCGAATACTGTGCAACTCTTCATCTGCGTTGTTAAATCCAAATTTGAACACCGCAAGTTCAGGTGTCGCAATCGAAAAGAATCGCTCTGCATTCACGCGCACGCCATAAACCGTATAAGCATAAGTCAGCACTCCATTTTTCATATCCAGTGCCATCTCGAAATTTTCGACAGGTGCCGTCGCCAAATCGACTTCTTTTTGATCAATCCATAACCGAATTTTTGCAAAATCTAGCGCATTAATGGCTTTCCCAAAATATTCAGGATAACCGTTTTTCCACCAGCCCACACGTGTCTTATCCGGAAACCACACACCCGCGATATATGCCCCTTGATGATGATCTGCACTAAATGTTTCAGAAAAATTACCGCGCATTCCCATATACCCATTTCCAATCGATGTCAACGATTCTTGGAGGCGCCGATTTTCAATTTCAATATGATTTGATGTAATTTTCCAGGGATCAATTCCCATAATTCGTGTAATTTGTTTCATGTTTTAATCTTTCTTTCTCTAACATTTTGATGTCATTATGACATTTTGATGTCGTTTTTTAGAACTTCGGCATCAAATCCTACTTCTATCTCTGACTTATTTTTTAAAAACCTGATATTCCCACGCATCTAAGATCATTTTGGCACGAAACGTGCGTGCTTTACTTCCTAAAACGTGTTCATAATTTCTGTCAGTACTGACAGAAGTCGTCTCAAAGTCCAAATGTGCTTTTTTCTGCCCCAAATTCACCAAAATTAAATAATTCTCCCGTTCATAAACAAAGGCTTGTAAATGCCGTTCAAAATGGAATTTAATCGCACCATCAGAAATCGCTGATGACTGATGACGCAAGGCGATCAATTGTGCATAAAGCATTCTCAGTTCAGAATGAGCAGCAACATTAATCGTGGTGTAGTTCGGATTCACCTCCATCCAAGGCGTTCCTGTACTAAATCCTGCATTTTTCTCAGGAGTCCATTGCATCGGTGTTCTTGAATGTTCTCGCGAATTTTTTGTCATTTTCAAAAGCGCCGCTTTCTTATCCCATCCGCGTTCAATCCATTTGTCATACTGAGCAATCAACTCTTTTGAACGCATCTGAGTGACCGATTGAAATGGGAAATTTCGCATGCCAATTTCTTGACCTTGATAGATAAAAGGTGTCCCACGAAGCAGCATATACGCCACCGCAAAAGCTTTTGCGCACGCTTCAGAGCCATCTCCATAAACATCTGGCACTCGTGCTTGATCATGATTTTCCAGATACAACGCATTCCATCCTCGCTCAAGCAAGTCTTTTTGCCATCGAATCAAAGTTTTTTTCATCTGATAAACATGACCATCCCCATTCGCTTTCCTTGCATTATGTTCCAACTCAAAAATCATATTGATGTAGCCAGAATCATCCGTCCAATCCGGTGCTTGTGTTGAGCGCACACCAGAAGCCTCGCCCACGGTTAGCGCACCATACTCATCAAAAATTTCTTTTAAATCCTTCATGTACTGCTCAATTCCAGAAACATTCATAAAGGGAACCCACGGTCCATCGCCGTGCCAAGACTTTATTTTATAAGACCAAGGCATTTTTTGAATGTGTGAAATCGCATCTAAACGAAACCCATCTAATCCCAAATCCAGCCAAAATCTCACCATTTTGTAAATTTCTTTTCTTACTTTTGGATTTTTCCAATTCAAATCGGGTTGTTCTTTCCCAAAAACATGAAAATAGGCTTGTTTTGTTTGCGCATCATAGGTCCACGCAGAGCCACCAAAAAATGAAATCCATTCGTTTGGCATTTTATTAGAACGTGCATCTTCCCACAAATAATAATCACGATAAGGATTATCTTTTGATTTCTGACTCTCCAAAAACCAAGGATGCTGATTAGATGTATGATTAACCACCAAATCTGTGATTACTTTCATGCCCAATTGATGCGCTTTTTTAAGTAACGCCTTAAAATCAGAAAGTTCACCAAATCGCTCATCAATCGCATAATAGTCCGAAATATCATACCCACCATCAACTTGAGGACTTTTGAACACCGGATTAATCCACAAAAAATCAACACCCAATGTTTTTAAATCGTCCAATTTTTCGATGATGCCTTTTAAATCGCCCATCCCATCCCCATTACTATCGTAAAAAGATTTAGGATAAATCTGATAACCTACTGCGTTATGAAACCAATTTTTATCATTATTCATTTTTATAACCTTTTGTCAGTACTGACAGAAATTTTAATCATTACTCATCAGCACTTTTTTTATTATTTCTTCAAGATTGCCGTACTGTAAGCAGGCAACACCAACTTCCCATCAGCCCATTTGACCGCGCCAGAAGAAATCACCAAACTAGAAGCCAAATGATGTCCATTCACAGCTTTAGGCAGTTTAATGGTCTGAGTTTGCGTTGATGAAAAATTATTGACCACCGTCAAATCTTTGCCGTAATTAATGACAGAAAGTGACGAATTTTTCACTTCCACTGCTTTGATTCGCTCACGCGCAAGCGATGGATACAGCGCCTTCACGCGCAAAACTTTTTTATACCATGCTAAAAGTGACTGAGGATTAGCTTGTTGACTGGCGACAGAACCTCCGTCAGTACTGACAGATTCAGTACTTCCTGCAGGAGCTTTCGGTGAATCCGTTTGATTTTGAGTCCATTGCATTGGCAAGCGTTTATTTTGATCAATGCCATCCCCATTCATCCCCAATTCTTCGCCATAATAAATAAATGGATTTCCTGGTAACAATAAATAAGTACTCGCTGCCATTTTTTGACTTGCCAAATTCTGAAACATATTCGATGAGCGATTCGTATCATGATTACTTAAAAACGGTGCATCAATGGCCCCAGCGTAATCCTTATGAATCTCCTGATCCCAATCCGTCACTTGCGTTTCAAACAAATTCCCCTGCGCAAAATTAACCGCATTGTTTAACATACTCGAACTCGAATTCACAGCCAACGGAAAATTAAAGAGTGAATCAATTTTTGACCCATAAATCGAATCAATATCTAAAGCATCCGAGAACACCTCACCAACAACATAGGCATTCTTATCTTGTGATTTAATCGTTTTGACCAACCATTTTGTAAATGCAGTTGTCTTTTGATCATCATTTTGATAATAATAAAGCACCGCATCTAACCTAAATCCAGAAACTCCCTTCTTCAACCAAAACTTCGTGATCTGAGCCAACTCAGCTTTCACATCTGGATTAGATAAATTCAAATCAGGCATGCCTTTATCAAATTCAGACTCATAATATTTGCCATTAGAAGCCAAACTATAGCCCTGTTTTGCTGTGTCTGACCAATTATAATATGCCATATATTTCTGATCGCCCGCCAACGCTTTCTTAAACCAAGCATTTTCAGTAGAAGTATGATTAAAGGGCAAATCCAAAATCACCGCAATTCCGCGCTGTTTTGCAGATTTAATCAATCGCTCAAAATCAGCCATCGTCCCCATTTTAGGATTAATTTCCTCATAATTACTCACATCATAACCATGATATGACGGACTTGCAAAAATAGGCGTCATCCATAATCCATTGACTTTTAAATCTGTCGTTGATTTGGGATTTCCAGTATTTAAATAATCCAAATGTTCGGTGACACCATTCAAATCTCCCTCACCATCACCATTACTATCCGCAAATGATCCTGTAAAAATTTCATAAAAATTTCGATAAAGTGATGAATTGACAGAAATTCCCTGATTTTTGGACGTTTGAGAATTCACTTCTGTTTTCATTCCCGAATGACAAGCACTCAACATCCCTAACGCAATAAGCCCCAAAGTTGCTGTAACAATTCGTTTTTTATTGTTCATCACGATCCATCCGTTCTTTAGATTATTTATTTTTTTCCATTATGTCACTTAAAATACAAGATTTTTCCAACAATAAATTTAAAACTTTACATTTTATTAAAATTTCAAAAATAGCAAGATTAATCCGACATCAACCACTAAGCCAATTCCCCATGCCATCCAAAAATACCACTCCCGCGTTTTATGATGCCAAATTTGTCCCCCTAAAAAAGCACCCAAACCACCACCAATCACGGCAAGAAACAACAATACGCGTTCAGGAATCCGCCACAAATGATGGATTGCTTTATATTTATCGACTCCATAAAATCCAAAAACCACAAGATTATACACACCAAGAATGATGAGTAAAAATACGTGAACGCCCATCTCAGTCAACCTCAACTGCAAAAGCTTCCCATGGTTTTAAAGTGATTCTCAAATCGTCCAATTTTCGTTCCACATTCTGAATGACCACCTGACGCGGTACAAATCCTGATGCGAACTCATTTTCTTCATCTGATAAATTCACTACCACCAAGTAACTCTTACTTTCATATTTTCTGACGTATGCAAAAACATTGTCCGCCGTAGCAATCAATTTAAACTCTCCATCTACGACCCAAGGGTTCATTTTACGTAACGCGATCAGTTTTTTATACGTATAAAAAATGGAGCTTTCATCTGCTAATGCTGCTTTAACGTTGACGTCATGATAATTTTCATTGACTGATAACCAAGGATTTCCCGTCGTAAATCCAGCTTGACTCTCGTTCGACCATTGCATTGGTGTGCGCGCATTATCACGTCCGACTTTACGAATAAACGCCATAATTTTCTCTTCTGACACTCCTTTTGCTAAGCGTGCATTTCGCATGTTGAGCGATTCTACGTCGTTTAGTTGATCTACCGTTTGAAAAGGAAAATTCGTCATTCCAATCTCTTCTCCCTGATAAATGTACGGCGTTCCTTTCATCAAATGCAATAAAATCGCAAATGCTTTTGCAGACCGAACGCGATAAACCCCATCATTTCCCCAGTTTGAAACAACCCGAGGCAAATCATGATTATTCCAAAATAAAGAATTCCATCCTTTTTTTAATCCTTGCCATTTTTCAAAGATTTCCTTTAGTTTAGGCACCGACAACGCACCAGCTTCCCATTTTTCACCATGTTCAGGATATGTCGAAGTGATGTGTTCAAACTGAAAAACCATTGACAATTCTTCACGTTCAGGTGCTGAATAAAGTTCAGCAATTTCAGGAGTGGCTCCCCAAGTTTCACCGACCGTAAGCAAATCTTTATCTCCAAAAGTTGCCCGATTCATTTCGTGTAAATACTCATGCAATTTTGGACCGTTTGCTGTAATTCCGCGATCAATCTCTTTTCCAATCATATCGATCACATCCATCCGAAAACCACCGATTCCTTTATCAATCCAATCATTCATCATTGCAAAAACTTCCTGATGAACTTTAGGATTTTCCCAGTTCAAATCGGGTTGACGTCGGCTAAATAAATGCAAATAGTACTGTCCTGTTTGTTCATCACGTGTCCACGCAGAACCACTAAAAATAGATTCTAGCTCATTTGGCTCATCACGCCAAATATAATAATCACGATACTGATTATCTTTAGATTGACGTGCTTCGACAAACCATGCGTGTTCGTCAGACGTATGATTCACCACCAAGTCCATGACTATTTTAATCCCACGCTGACGCGCCTCAGAAATCAACATATCCATATCATCCATCGTCCCAAAAATATCAGCAATTGCACGATAATCAGAAATATCATAACCATTGTCATCCATCGGACTTTGATAGACAGGACTTAGCCAAATCACTCCAATTCCTAGCTCCGAAAGATAATCAAGCTTAGAAATAATGCCTTGTAAATCACCAATGCCATCGCCATTTGCATCCATAAATGAGCGTGGATAAATTTGATAAACCACTGTTTTTTGCCACCAATGATGTTTCATACGTCCTCCAAAAAATTTTTTATCTTATTATTCATAAATCGCAAATCCATAATGCAATACATTTTGACCCTCAACTAAATTTGACAAAATAATTTGATCAGCCACAAAATAAGCAGGCCGATTTCCAACATTAAAGATGGCTTTTAATTCTCCTCGTTCAAATTTCACAATGCCATTTTTATCATCAACGATTTTCCAGTCCATTGCTGCATTTGATAAGGTTTCTGCATAGTCATGCCGAAAAGCAACCAAACTTTTGAAAAATTCAAACATCTGTAAGTCCTGATGTGCTTCATCCCACGGCATACATTTACGACAATCTGGATCTCCTTCACCATCTAAAGCATATTCATCTCCATAATAAATACAAGGTACACCAGGCTGTAAATAAGTGAATGCTTCGACCAATTTCATCAAGTTTTTATTCCCATGAGCAATACTCAAAATACGAGGGGTATCATGACTATCTAATACATTAAACATCACCTGATTGCATTGTTTGCGATACAGCATGAGCTGCGCATTAATATTAGAAACCATTTGATCCAGCGTGATTTTTTTATTAATAAAACCATCTTTAATTGCATCCGTATAAGCATAATTCATGACTGAAGAGAATTCATCTCCCACCAACCAAGGCTGTGCAGAATGCCACACTTCACCCAGAATGTAGAAATCATCTTTGGCTCCATCACACGTCGCACGGAATTTCTTCCAAAACGCATGATCAACCTCATCAGCAACATCTAAACGCCACGCATCAATGTCAAATTCATCAATCCAGTACTTTGCGATGTGTAACAAATGTGCTTGTACTTCTTTATTTGCTGTGTTAAGCTTAGGCATATGAGGTGTAAAAGCAAACGTATCATACGTTGCATCCCCTGCATATTCAAAATCAGGATCTGGCGTATAAGATGCTGGCCATTTATTTACATGAAACCAGTCCGCGTATTTAGACGCTTGTTGATTTTTAAGCACATCCTGCCATTGATCAGAAAGATCTCCAATATGATTAAACACAGCATCCAACATGACCTTGATTCCACGATCGTGTGCTGCAGAAATCACCTTTTTAAACAAGGCTTTATCGCCAAACTCAGGATCAATTTCTAAATAATCTTCTGTATCATATTTATGATTAGAAGCCGCTTTAAATACAGGAGTAAAGTAAATTCCATTGACCCCTAATGCCGTGAGATGATCCAGATGATCCAGAACACCCTGCAAATCTCCACCATAAAAATCTTGACGATCAGGATTTTCAGCTGGATCCCAAGCTTTTACTCCTTTGCGATTAAGTGTAGGATCTCCATTGGCAAAACGTTCTGGAAAGATTTGATACCACACAGTTTTTTTCACCCAATCAGGTGCCTTAAACCGATCTGTTTCATGAAAATAAGGCAATCGATAAGCACCATATTTATTACTCACGAGCGTTTCTTTATATGGAAAAATACCCAAATCATTTAAAACAACCTTTTCGCCATCCACCCCAGTAATGACAAACAAATAATCCATTCGTTTTGTTGGTACAGAAACCTCTGTTTCAAAATAATCACACTCAATAGTAGAAAGTGTTTTTTTAAGTTGAATGCTTTTGCTCGCCCAAGTCGTATTATCGTTAATCCAATCGTATGGATCCCCATAGAAAAGTTCAACATCTTCAAGCTCATTTATTGCACCTTTAAGGCGAATATGAACAATATCTTTCGTATAAAGATATGCAAATTCTGACTCTGGACGATGATATATCGCTGCTTTATTCATTTTTTATTTTCTCCTTATGAGTTAAATCTATTAGCACAGAAGTATGGCTAATGCAATTTTAACATAACGGTTTTAAAAACGCAAACGCTTGCGATACTTTTGGGAAATTAAATATTTTTATGTTACAAAATTATTTTTGAAAATGCGATGAAAGCTTTTTAAAGTCATTTTGAAAGCGTAACACAAATGTAATATCTTTTCGCTTGACAAAACGCATACGTTTGCGTAAAATAAGAAGTGTAAAAATTAAAACCGTTTTCATTAGGAGGAAACAAAATGAATTCATGGAAAAAAGTGGCACTCGGCGGAGCATCAGTTCTCGCAATTGCAACACTCGCAGCTTGTGGAAACAGCGCAAGTTCTAACAAATCATCATCAACTTCTACTAACCCTAAAGACATTAAAGGAAATGTAACTTTAATGGTCGACACAGCAACTGTCCCAAGCTACAAAACACTTGCTTCAAACTTTATGAAGAAATATCCAAATGTTAAAGTTAAAGTAGCTACAAATCCAAATGGTTCTGCAAATGCTAAACAAGATATTGCAAAAGATCCATCGAAGTATGCTGATGTGTTTAAAGTACCAAATGATCAACTCGGTGCACTCGCTGAAGCTGGATACATCAACCCACTTCCTGCAAAACAAGTTTCTTGGATTAAATCCAATGACATTGCGATTGCTGGCAAAGCCGTGACTTGGAAAGGCGATGTTTACGCTTATCCACAAGATCAACAATCAAACATCATCTACTACAACAAAGCAAAAATGGCGACTGCTCCTGCAGCATGGACAGATTTCACAGCAGCTACACCAATCGGTACAGATTTCTCTAATTCATACAACTGGTACCCTGCATTCCTTTCTAATGGAACAGTATTATTCGGTAAAGATGGTGAAACTCTGAAAGGAACTGATGCAGACTCAGCAAAAGGCGTTCAAGTATTGAATTGGTTCGCTGCTCAAAAAGCAAATGCTGGTGTTAAAAATTCTGGATCTGCTTTACTTGCTGACTTCCAAGCTGGAAAAACTTCAGCAGTACTTGATGGTCCTTGGGATGCAACAAATATCCAAAAATTCCTTGGCAAAAACATGGGTGTGACAACATTACCAACGATTGATTTCGGTTCAGGCGCTCAACAAATGCAAGCTTTCTCTGGCGTTGGAACTTTAGCTATCAATGCTAAAACTCCTTCTGCTGATATTCCTGCAGCCAATGCACTTGCTCAATACCTCTCTAACGAAGATTCTCAAATGGCACTCTATAAAGAACAAGCAGCAATTCCTGTATCTAAGAAAGCTCAAAACGATTCTAAAGTAACCTCAGATCCAGTAGCACAAGCAGTCATCAAACAAGTAGCAAATGATACTTTGATGCCTAAGATGCCTGAAATGGCAACATTCTGGACTGAAGCAGCTCCAATCATTGACAACGCTTACCTTGGTAAGACTCCTGCTGCTCAATTCCAAACTCAATTGACTAAATTCGTTGCAGATATTTCTAAAGCAATTAACTAAGTTTTTAGAATGTATTAGGGCTGGGCTTTGCCCATCCCTTTTATTTTAAAGAAGGATATATTATGTTTAAAAAGAAAATTAAACTTCCACCTGAAGCAACATTCAAAGAAGTTTGGTCAAAAGGAGATATTGCTACCAAACTAAGTTTCATCGTCATGGGAATTAGCCAATTAAAAAATAAACAGTGGTTAAAAGGAATTTTATTCTTGCTTTCTGAAATATTGTTTATCGCTTGGCTTATCATTGGTGGTATTTCATCAATAGCCGGTTTATCTAATCTTGGTGAAAATAAGACGCTACGTCGTACTGTTGATGCACAAGGTTATCCTGTCACGCTTCAACCTGATGCTTCACTTCCCATTTTACTCTTTGGTGTGCTTTCATTAATCGTTATTGCACTTTTAATCTACATCTATTACGCTAATTTAAAATCAGTACGTCATCTTTATGTACTGAATAGAGACCAAAAGCACATTCCAACAGTAAAAGAAGATTTGAAATCCCTTTTTGATGAACGCATCCATCAAACTTTAATGACAATCCCATTGATTGGGATTCTCGCCTTCACAGTCCTTCCCTTAATGATTAATATCTTGATTGCATTTACCAATTACGACTTTAATCATCAAATTGGATTCTCTTGGGCTGGATTCCAAGCTTTTGGAAAGATTTTCACTCAAGGAAACATTTCTCACACTTTCTTCTCGCTCTTGCTTTGGACCATCATTTGGGCCATCTTAGCTACCTTTACCACCTTCTTCTTTGGTGTTCTTTTAGCACTTTTGATCGAGTCTAAAGGTATCAAAGCAAAAGGATTTTGGAGAACGCTCTTTGTCATCGTTTTTGCAATGCCACAATTCATGTCATTGTTGATGATGAGTCAATTTTTCGCTGACGGTGGACCAATCAATACTTGGTTGGTCAACATGCACTTTATTGGCGGAAACAATCCTATCCCATTTCTTTCAGATCCTACATTTGCAAAAATAACTGTCCTGATTGTTAATGGGTGGATTGGGATTCCTGTATCCATGCTTTTAACAACAGCAATCATCCAAAATATTTCACAAGATCAAGTTGAAGCCGCACGTATCGATGGTGCTAATACTTTTCAAATTTTCCGCGCTATTACATTCCCTCAGATTTTATTTGTTATGACACCTGCTTTGATTCAACAATTTGTTGGTAACATCAACAATTTCAATGTTATCTTCTTGTTGACTGGCGGTGGTCCTTTGAACTCTAATTTCTACCAAGCCGGCTCTACTGATTTATTAATTACATGGTTGTTCAACTTAACAATGAAAGGTGGAATTGCAAACTACAATATTGGCTCTGCCTTAGGTATCTTTATCTTCATCGTTGTTGCAACATTCTCTTTGATTACTTATCGTAGAACTTCTGCATTTAAAGAGGGGGCAAACTAATATGAAGTCTTATAAAACTCAACAACATATTTCTTTAATTTTGAGATATCTTTTACTTGTGATACTCGCTGTCATTTGGCTGTTTCCGGTAGTTTGGATTATCCTAGCCAGTTTTTCATCTTCTACAACAGGGTTCGTGCAAACATTTATTCCAGAACATTGGACATTGTCAAATTACGTCAATATCTTTAATAATCCATTGTTTCCTTATGGAAATTGGTTGCTTAATACCTTTATCATTGCTGTTTTGTCAATGATTATTAGTACCATCTTCGTATTAATCGTTTCATTCTCACTTTCTCGCTTACACTTCAAAATGAAAAAAACCTTTATGCAAGTTGCACTCGTTCTTGGAATGTTCCCCGGATTGATGTCAATGGTAAGTTTATACTACATTTTGAAAGCATTCAATATGCTTAACTTGATTGGTTTGCTTCTGATTTACGTTGGCGGTGCTGGACTTGGTTTTTATATCTTTAAAGGATTCCTAGATACTATCCCAGTTGCAATCGATGAAGCAGCAATCATTGATGGTGCTACTAAAGGGCAGCTCTTCTGGCATATTACTTTGCCTCTGTCACGTCCAATCATTGTATATACTGCTTTAATGTCATTCATCGGTCCCTGGCTTGACTTCCTAATGCCAATGATTTTGTTAGGAACAGGGAGTCCAAAACACTGGACAATTGCCTATGGGCTTCAAAACATGATGACCAATGCAAAAGGTGCTGCTGGAGGTTACTTCCCTCAATTCGTTGCAGGTTGTATCATTGTCGCAGTTCCAATCACGATTCTTTTCATCATCATGCAAAGATTTTATGTCAACGGTATTACTGCTGGTGCTGATAAAGGTTAAACAAAATAAAAAATCGATCCTTAGAATCGATTTTTTATTTTGAAAGATTCGATTTATTGTCCTAATAATTCTTGGGACAACGCTTTATACTTACTCATATTAATTGAGAGTCCCAATCCCCCGTATTTGTCATACGCATTCTTCCAATCATTTGTAGATGGAATCGTTGTAGATTGCACACCTCCACTCATTCCAAATAATGTGGCTAAACCTGTTGTTAAAAAGAACGAATTTGGAATATTGGTCATTGTGACTGCTCTAGCGGTCCCTATTGCACTAGATCCCGTAAATAAGCTCATCGGATTTTTTGCTTTAGAAATAATGGTTTGCATCACTTGTTGCTGACGCGCTACTCGTCCAAAATCTCCTTTATCATCATGACGGAATCTTGCATAGTTGAGCAAGGTTCTTCCGTTCATTTTTTGCGGTCCTTGCTTAATCATCATAAACGTTCCTCCGCCATCAGGATAGCCCAACTCGGCAGCTTGATTAGCGGTTAATGTTTTATCTGATGGCAATGCTCCATCTGTTGAGGCTAAATCATCTGGAACTGGCACCTCATCCATTTTTTTACCGTTAATGGTTGAAAATTGAGCATCAATCTGAACTCCCGAAGGAAAGAGTGAATCAATAATCGTTGCAAAACTTGAAAAATCAACCACAGCATAATACTTAATATTAACCCCAAAATTTTCTTTTAGAGTATCGCTTAATAAGTTGACCCCTTGTTTACTGTATTGCTCTCCAATCGTAAAAGCTGCATTGATTTTAACGTTAGGTTTTCCATAGTTTGTAACACCAGGGACTTTGACCAAAGTATCACGCATGTAACTTACCAAACGAACTGTTTTTTTGTCTTTTGAAAGATGTAAAACCATGATTGAATCTGTATGAGCCACATCTTCTGACTGTCCAGGACGTTTATCTGCACCCAAAACCAGAATGTTTGTTGATCCATCGGAGTTACTAGATCCCGTAAATTTTTCAGCAGCAATCTCGCCACCTTCATGCTTTATTCCGCGATTATATCCATGAACAAAAAAACCAATCATTACAGCAATGATCAAAATAATTATTAAAAGTAAAGATCTAAACCAATGTCTTTTCTTTTTCTTTTTATTTTTTGTACTTTTTTTGTTTTTTGAGGGTTGAGGGTTTGGACCACCATTTAGATCTTCTTGATCATAACGCTCATTTTGACGATAATTAGTATAGCTTGAGTATTGATTATCGTGATTACTCAAGCTATACTGATTTTCATTTTGAACGTCTTGATTTTGCCAATCGTCTCCTTCATCATAAAATTGATCTTGAGAAGTGGATTGAGTACGATTGTATTCATTCAAGAGTTCATTGTATTCTTGTCTTTGTCTGATCGTTAGATAGTCAATATTGCGACTTAAGTATTCTAAACGTTTATATTTTTTTTCATTCATTCTTTTGATATTATACCAAATTTTATTTTTTTGTGTTTAAAAAGTAACAATGTTTTTATACTCAAAATAATTTTTAGGAAGAAAGCTTAAAGTGCCTGTGCTTTTTGCTCAATAAATTGAACGATCTCTTGAATTGACTTTCCTGTACTATCAAGCAATAGTGCATCTGTTGCTTGCTTGAGTGGTGAATTTGCTCGTGTACTATCTTTTCGATCTCGTTCAGCAATTTCTGCTTTAAGTTTTTCAAGTTCTGTCGGAATCCCTTTTAGCTTATTTTCTTTGTAGCGTCGCTTCGCTCGCTCATCTACTGAAGCAACCAAAAATATTTTTAAATCTGCTTGTGGTAAAACAACAGTACCAATATCTCGACCATCCATAATAATACCACCTTCGGCCGCTATTCTCTGTTGTTCTGCAACTAAAAAAGTTCGAATTTCTGCAAGCGCAGCTACAAAAGAAACGTGATTTGTTACTTCGTTCGTGCGGATGAGCGATGTCACATCTTTTGATCCAAGAAAAACCAATTGTCCCTGTTTTGTATTTTTAAAAGAAATTGGATTTTCTTTGATATATGAGATGATTTCTTGTGGTGCTTTGGTCTGTTTTAAAAGAGCAACTGAGGTTGCAGCACGATACATTGCTCCAGTATCCAGATAAATCAAACCAAGATCTTGTGCTACAATTTTAGCAACTGTTGATTTTCCACTCGAAGCAGGACCATCTATTGCAATTTGGATTTTTTTCATAACTTTCCTATCTCATTCTTCTCTTTTATTTTAACTTAATCACTTGTCCAGCATAAATTGCTGAACCATCTGCATTATAACCTGAACTCGTGATATTATTTAAGCTTGCAATCACTGACCATGAAACACCTGTTTTTTGTTCGATCTTACTAGGTGTATCTCCAGACACAATGGTATAACTTGAGCCTTGTGCTGCTGAGCTTGAACTTTCGGAAGTCGAAGATGAGCTTGATGAGCTAGATAAGCTAGATGAGGTGCTTGCATTGCTTGCTT
The DNA here is from genome assembly GCF_009601015.1 of Lactococcus hircilactis. GTDB lineage: Bacteria > Bacillota > Bacilli > Lactobacillales > Streptococcaceae > Lactococcus > Lactococcus hircilactis. The sequence continues at coordinate 897 of NZ_WITJ01000019.1, read as the reverse complement.
GTGACGCACTGGATTTTTGGATAGAAGAACTTGTAGAGCCACTATTAAATGCACTGATTGCTTTTGAATTTTGTCTTGCACTATTCCATAGGATAAAAGCGATGGCTACTGCCACTAAAACAAACATTAAAACAACTAAAAAGGTTAAAAAAACCGTCGTAAGTGGCTTTTTACGCTCACTTTCTGTTCGATCATGTCGATTAAGATTCTCGGGCTCCTCTTTCATTGCTTTATAAATTTCATTATTCCAAGGTTCTTTCGTTGCCACGACTTTTTCCTTTCTTTTTTTAAAAAATTTTATTATGATACTCTTTATGAAGATTAAAATTATTCCAGACAAATGTATCGCTTGTGGGTTGTGCCATGTCAATGCACCTCGTATCTTTGATTACCATGATAATGGTATTGTAAAATTCTATACGACGTCAGCTTTAGAAGCTGAGGTTCCCACGGACGACCACACCATCACTGCGGTTAAAAAATGTCCAACAGCGGCGCTTCAACTTGTCAAAACTAAATAAAAAAGCGTTAAAGATTTTTGTTAAAGATTTCAAAATCTTACTAAAAGATAGCTTTTATTACATTTTACCATAACTTTTTATTTTATACACGGTTTTTACCGATAATATAGAAAGTATGGGCTTTTTTTTATTTAAATAAACGGCACAGTGGTGCGACATTTTAGAAAAATTAATATTTTATTCTGAAATCGTTTACTATTAGAGTTGATTAAGAATAATTAGTGTAGTATAATGAAAGAGTAATGATTTTATTATTATAATATTATATAGGAGGTTACTCAATTGAGTATCGGAATTGTTATTGCGAGCCATGGCGAATTCGCACTAGGCATTAAACAATCTGTCACAATGATTTTCGGTGAGCAAGAAAAAGTAC
>NZ_WITJ01000018.1 GCF_009601015.1 Lactococcus hircilactis | reverse complement strand
AGAGCTTCGCTAACTAAAGAACAGAAAGCCGAAAATAATAGACGCTCATCTTTCACTAGAGCAAGGAATTTCATCAGGGATAAAAAATACACAAAAGAAGAGTTCGTAGAACTTTACGAATTAATCAAAGAAAGGCATACAAATGAAAATAAAGACGAGCTATGAGAGCGGAGACCTTATCCACAGAGCTCTTGAGGATATAGCTGACTTAGGAGATACATTCATGGTTATTGCTATCTATGACGGAGAATTTATCACGGATTATATCGACTGTGACACGCCAACCCGTGAAGAGATGGATGGAGCGACAGATAAGGAATTTAACAAAGCGGTCGCTGAATATAAGCAAGACATGAAGAAGCTAGAAGGAAAAGAGTACGAAGCAATGAACTTGAAGGAGTTGCTTGTTAAGCTGAAAAAGCAAGACAGTATACTATGAAAAAATAGCGCCTGTTGATGGTGCTATTTTTAGTTACCTTAATTGAAATGCTCGTTGTGTTAGCGATTATCAGTATTTTAATTTTGCTTTTTGTTCCAAATTTAATGAAAGAAAAAGCACAAGTTCAAAAAACAGGAGATGCTGCAATTGTGAAAGTGGTGGAAGGACAAGCCCAACTTTATGAATTGGATCACACTGGAGACGCGACATTATCGGCACTGATTTCTGATGATTTGATTACAAAAAAACAAGCGGAGAGCTATGATCAGTATTATGCACAGAACAAAGATGAAGCGCGAACGGTTGCAGATTAAAGGATTTACTTTACTTGAAGCGCTGCTTGTGCTGTCAGTGACGAGTTTTATTCTCCTTTTATTTTCGTCAGCACTGACAAAAACAGTGCATGTCGTAAGAAGTGAGCTTTTTGTGTTACGATTTGAGAATTTATACAAAAACACTCAAGCAGTTGCAGCTTTGCGCGGTCATTCAACTGAATTATCAGTAACTCAAGGTCAGCTACTCGCAGACGGAGTAGCCATTAGTGTACCAAATGAGATTTTGATTGAAAATTTTAATGTTAATTTTAACGAAAAAGGTGAAAATTCTAGTTTAATTAAAATTCAAATGAGAATCCCAATTGAAAATAAAAAAATTACATATCAGTTGCAGATGGGAAGTGGAAAATATAAAAAAACAATCAGTTAGCGCTTATTTACTCCTTGAAGGATTGATTTCATTGGCTTTATTATCAATTATTGTCACAATCGTGTTGTCAGCACTGACAAAAAGTAATCATGAAGAGATGTGCTTAAAAAATCAGATTGAAGCGTATAATGTTGCACAAATGGCGATACAAAGTGGTCAGGACCATCTAAATTTAAATGGGGAAGATATTCTCATTATTCACTCAGAAAATAAAATTATTATAAAAAATAAAGGAGAAGAAATCTTAAGCTTTGAAGAAAAAAATTAGAGCTTTCTCATTGATTGAAACTTTACTCGCACTTTTTGTCATTTCTGAGTCTGTTTTAGTGATTTTTGGATTGACGAAAGTTTTGCATGCTCAAATCATGACACAAGCTCTAAATTCATCGAAAGATTGGCAAATTTTTTGTGAGCAAATGCGCTCAGAGCTTGACGGGACACAGTTTGTGAAAGTAGAAAATAATGCACTTTTTGTCAGTGCTGACAAAGGAATTCGCTATTGTTTTGTGAGCGATGATTTTAGAAAAACGGACGACAGTGGACGAGGGTATCAGCCCATGCTTTATCAGATTAAAGGGGCACAAATCTCAGAAACACAGCAGTTAGTTGAGGTAAAAGTTGAATTCAAAACAGGAGGAGTAAGGACATTTTTATACAATTTTGCACAAAAAAACAAGTAAAAGGTGGGATTTTAATTTATGTTCTCGTACTTTCTGTGATTTTTGGAATGGTGCTTCAATTTTCATTACAATGTCAAATCGATTCGAAAAAGTTATTGATTGAACAAAAAAATGAAGCATTAGCACAGATGATGGTTGAAGTGATTAATTCAAAATGTGGGGATCAGCCAGCGCATTTTACATTTTCAAATGGTGAAGTAGATGTTGTGAAAGATCAAGCGCATCAACTCTTTACAGTAAAATTGACAGATGGTGCGGTGATTCATCTTGAACATTCGATAAAGACAAAAAGTTAAAAATGATAATGTTAACCAGTTGACATTATTGTTTTTTTGCGATATACTTAACCAGTAAATAAAATAAGGAGTGAAAATAAAGATGAATTTAGACCATCAAATTGATCAATTTTTAAGTCGCGTCACTCAATTTGCAGAAAATAAGCATGAAATATTACTAGGTGAATGTGAATCAGACGAACAATTAACGAGTACGCAAGAACACATTTTAATGCTATTAAAAAAAGCACCACTCACGAATGCGCGCATTTCTGAGCAACTTAATATTTCTCCTGCAGCAGTGACAAAAGCAATCAAAAAATTGCAAAATCAAGCGTTAGTAATGCCTAGTCGAATCGAATCAGACGAACGTGTTGTTTTCTGGCGTTTGACAGAAAAAGGGAATCCTATCGCTCAAGAACATGAAACACATCACGCAAAAACACTTGCAACTTACAAAAAAATTACAGAAAATTTTAACAGTCAAGAACAGAAAACCATTCAGGAATTTCTGTCAGCACTGACAGAGGTATTTCAATGAAAAAATGGTTACTTATCCCGCTCTTATCCGCTTTGATCCTATTGACTGGATGTCAAAAATCAACCACAAAACCAGAAGTAGTGACGACTTTTGAGCCAATGTATGAATTTACAAAAGCTGTAGTTGGTGATGAATTAAAAGTTGAAAATATTGTGCCATCCAATCAAGAAATTCACGAATTTGAACCCAGCGCAAAGCAAGTGGCAATCATGACAAATGCTTCTGCGATTGTTTATAATTCGAATGATTTAGAAAAATGGGTTCTGCCAGTCAAAACCTCAGCACTTAAAATTGAAGCTGCAAAGCCAGTCAAGCAGATTGATAACAATCCACACACATGGACGAGTCCAAAACAAGCCATCAAAGAGGTGGAATACATCAAAACGGCGTTAAGCAAAAAATTTCCGAAATATCAATCTGAATTTCAAAAAAATGCGACCGCATATATCGCCCAATTAAAAAAATTAGATGTTGCATTTGATACGTTGAAAAATGCGAAGCAAAAAACATTTATCACGCAACACGAAGCTTTTTCTTACTTAGCACGAGATTATGGACTAACCGAAATTTCCGTTACTGGAATTGATCCAGATGTAGAACCGTCACCCTCAGCACTTGCTGAATTGAAAAAACAGATGGAAAAAACAGGATTGACTGCCGTTTATTTTGAAGATGATTCCAATAGCAAAGTTGCAGAAACCCTTGCTAAAGCAACAGGTGCAAAGCTACTTGTTATCAATACAGTTGAAGGCTTATCGGATCAACAAAAAAAGGATGGGGCAAATTACATTAGTCTCATGCAAGAAAATTTAAAATCAATGGAAAAAACAATCAAATAATTTAAGGAAAATTTAAGGTAGGAGCACTATAATGAAATCCTTCCTAAAAATCTTTTCATAAAACTCCTTAAAGCTCTCGTTTGATTCATTCGGGGGCTTTTCTCTAGGAGAAATTAGAAAAAGGACTCAAAATGCGATATATCGATGTTGAAAATCTGACTTTTTACTATGATAAAGAGCCAGTACTAGAAAATATTAGTTATCACGTGGATTCAGGCGAGTTTGTCACCTTGACTGGTGAAAATGGTGCTGCAAAATCAACGTTGATCAAGTCAACACTGGGGATTCTTCACCCTAAACATGGGAAAGTAACCCTTTCACCCAAGAATGATCGGGGCGAAAAACTTCGATTGGCCTATCTTCCGCAGCAAGTGGCTAGTTTTAACGCAGGATTTCCAAGTTCAGTTCGAGAATTTGTGACCAGTGGCCGTTATCCACGCCGTGGATGGTTTAAAAAACTCAATGCTCACGATGAAGAACACGTAAAAACAGCGCTAAAAGCTGTTGGCATGTGGGATTATCGGAATCATCGCATTGGGGAACTTTCTGGTGGACAAAAACAAAGAATCGCGATTGCAAGAATGTTTGCAAGCGATCCTGATTTATTTATCTTAGATGAACCAACCACAGGAATGGATGATGTATCTTCTGCAGATTTCTATCAATTGATGCACCATGCGGCTCACACACATGGCAAAAGTGTACTCATGGTGACACATGATCCGGATGAAGTCAAAGCTTTTGCAGATCGCAACATTCACCTCTATAAAGATCAAAATGGAAAATTTGCTTGCTTTGATTTGCACACTGATCGTGAGAAGGTCAAAGTAAAAGAGGTGACACATGCTTGAATTACTCAGTTATGGTTTTATGAGAAATGCACTTTTAGCAGCGACGGCCATTTCGATTTTCTCCCCTCTTTTAGGCGTTTTTCTCGTGCTGAGACGGCAAAGCCTGATGTCAGATACCCTCTCGCACGTTTCACTAGCAGGAGTTGCTTTTGGGGTTTTACTTGGCCTTAGTCCGACAGTGACGACTTTGATTGTGGTGGTGCTTGCGTCAGTATTTTTGGAATACTTGCGTGTCATTTACAAAAATTATATGGAAATCGCAACCGCCATTTTGATGTCTGCTGGACTTGCGATTGCCCTATTCGTTTTAAATCTTTCAAAAGGTGCGACTAATATTAGTCTGGATCAGTATTTATTTGGTTCAATTATCACGATTTCAATGGCACAGGTATTCATGCTTTTTGTCATGGCGGCAGTTGTTTTAATCGGATTTTTTCTATTTTTCCGTCCGCTTTATGTCATGACCTTTGACGAGGATACTGCGTTTGTTGATGGACTTCCTGTAAAAATTATCTCAATTCTTTTTAATATCATCACAGGAATCGCAATTGCATTGATGATTCCAGCAGCAGGAGCACTACTCGTTTCAGCCATCATGGTTCTTCCAGCATCAATTGGGATGCGCATTGGAAAATCATTTAAATCCGTTTTGATCTGGTCCATTGTGACCAGTTTAATCGGACTTAATGCAGGAATTATTGCGTCGTATTATTTGAATGCACCAGCATCAGCAGCCATCACATTAATCTTGATTGTCTTGTTCTTGTTGACAGCGGGCATCAAAAGTCTTGCTCGGCGCTAAAACTTCTCGCATTTCACCAGTAAATGGATCAGGCCAACTGATTTTTTGAGCGTGCAGCATCAATCGCGGCTCGTGCGTGTCATTGCCATAAAGTAGATCTCCAAAAATCGGAGCTGTCAGTGCTGACAAATGCACACGAATTTGATGCGTGCGGCCTGTATCAAGCGTAAGTTTGATCAGGCTGCTTTTTTTATATTCTGTCAGTACTGACAGATGTGTGACGGCCCGTTTTCCAGTAGGGGTAACGATTTGCTTTCTTTTGTCATGCCGATTTTTTCCAATCGGTTGATCAATCGTGATCACAGGACTTGAAAAATGGCCATGAACGAGTGCGAGATACTCACGATGAATCAAATTTTCCTCAAACATGCGTCCTAAAATGGGCAAAACAAATTGATTTTTCGCAAATAAAACAGCTCCAGAAGTAGATTGATCTAGTCTGTGCACGACAAAAACACCGTGTCCAACCGCAGCTGCAACGTGATTTTGTAAACCAAGCTCGTTTTTCTCATTGCCATGCGTTTTCATTCCCTCAGGTTTATTTGCAATAGCCACGTGATCATCCTCGTAAATCAGATCTGCCAGATTTTTATCGCCAAATGGGACAAAAAGCTCAGAAAAATCCTCCGAATCAAAGCAAATTTTAATTCTGTCAGTACTGACAAGAATGTGTTGGTCACTGACCAGCACACCATTGACCCAAAAATGCTTTTTTAGTCGCAAAAAATACCGCTGTTTCCTCGGAACAAGCCACGTTTTTTCTAATAAGTGCTTAACGCTTTGTGGTTCAAAATTTTCTGGTAAAATAAAGTTAAATTCCATGTTCATATTGTATCATAAACTAAAATTTGATAAAATAGGCGGAAAGCCTTGACTCAAAGGAAATTAAATCTTTGATCATCCGTAGTATAATAGAATTAATAAACAAAAAAACTTGAGGAAAATATAATGTCTGAAAATCAAAATTTTAGTCGGCGTCAAAAAGACCAGACCAAAAAGAAAAAACCAGCGCATCACATAAAAAAAACACAAGAAAATCCTGAAGAAAAAAGCACAGAAAACAAATCTACTTTCTCAAAACTGATGCGTCCCATCAAACGCTTTTGGAAAAAATACAATTTGACAAAAATTATGATCATCTTGATTTTACTTGTCATTGTAAGTGTCGGTTCTTATCTTTTTTACCTCGCAAAAACAGCGAATGTAAAAGTCCTTCAAAAATCCATCGCTGCCCAAACAGAAATCATCGACAAAAATGGGAGTGTTGCGGGGGAATTGTACGGTCAAAAAGGAACAACAGTGAAGCTTGATCAAATTTCACCGAACATAAAAAATGCAGTCGTTGCTACAGAGGATCGCACGTTCTACAAAAATCACGGCGTTAATGTGTCGCGGTTTGCCCTTGCAGTACTCACGTTAGGTCATTTTGGTGGCGGATCGACAATCACGCAACAGCTGGCTAAAAATGCCTATCTTACACAAGCCCAAACGATTGACAGAAAAGCACGAGAATTTTTCCTTGCCCTTGAAATCAACAAGCATTATACCAAAGACGAGATTCTCGCCATGTATCTGAACAACTCATACTTCGGAAATGGCATGTGGGGCATTCAAGACGCATCAGAGCGCTATTTTGGCGTTCCAGCAAGTCAAGTGACGATGGATGAGGCGGCAACGTTAGCAGGGATGCTCAAAGGACCAGAAATCTATAATCCACTCTATGCCAAAGGAAAATACGCCACTTATCGCAGAGATACAGTCCTGCAAAACATGGTCAATACGGGTTATTTAAAACAATCCAGTGCGGATCAATACATGAAAATCAACCTTCTTTCACAAGTTAGAAATAACTACCAATCTCCACTCACACGTTATAAATATCCAAGTTATTACAACGCTGTTATCAATGAAGCAGAAAAAACTTACGGTCTAACGGTTCAAGAAATCATGAATAATGGATATAAAATTTATACTGGGATGAACCAAAATATGCAAACAGGATTGCAAAAAACATACAGTAACCTTGATTTGTTTCCACAAGCTTCAGATGGGACCACAGTTCAATCCGCCTCAGTTGCAATTGATCCCAAAACAGGACAAGTTGAAGCACTCGTTGGAAATGTAGATACCTCCACTTCAAATTCTTTCACAGGATTTAATTATGCGACAATGGGCAAACGCTCGCCAGGATCTGCGATTAAACCCTTAATCGTTTATACTCCCGCAATTGAAGCAGGGTGGTCAATCAATAAAATAGTCAATGACGTTCCAACCAATTTTGGGAATTGGTCACCAACCGAGGCCAGTGGAACGTGGGCAGGAAAAGTTCCGCTATATCAAGCCCTAGCAAATTCTTACAATATTCCTGCAATTGAAACTTACAAAACAATTGGTCCTTCAGTTGGGAATGCAAAAGGAAAAGCATTTGGCATTAGCATCAATAATACGAATCTCACCAATGCACTAGGTTCAGGGATTGAAACAAATCCATGGCAGATGGCACAAGCCTATCAAGTTTTTGCCAATGGCGGAATCATGCATAGCGCACATCTGATCACAAAAATCGAAAATGCCTCAGGTCAGGTGATCAAAACAGCCAACGTGACAACAAAGCGTGTCGTAAGCCAGAGTGTTGCACAGACGATGACTCAAATGATGCTCGGTACTTTCACCAATGGCTCTGCATTCAATGCCGCACCTAAAAGTTACACGCTGGCAGGAAAAACTGGAACAAATGAAAATGTCGATCAATGGGTGGTTGGCTACACACCGGATCTTGTCATGGCACTCTGGGTAGGTTTCCCAAATCCCAATGCTACCCTCTACAAATTAACAGGAACCTCAGAAGGACAGACCTCTGTGATTTTTAGACAAGCCGCAAGTTATGTTCTCCCTTATACCGTAGGAACAGCGTTCACTGTAAAAAATCCTTATGCTGAGAATGATATCTCACCAAAAGTACCTTATGATACTGATCAAAGAGACATCCAAGATGACATTGTTGAACAAGGACAAGCTGCAGCTCACACCACAGGAAATACCCCAAAAACCAGCAGCTCAAATGCTCAAAAATCAACAGAAAATACGATCGATAAAACTGTGAAAAATATTCAAAAAGGAGCAAAATCAGCTTGGGATAAAATAAAAAGTATATTTAATAATTGACATCAATAAAATGATAGAAAATGTGGTACAATAAAAACGAACACTGTAGAATCAAAAAAACAGTGTAGAAAATGAACTGTGTTTTGATTAAGAAGGAAAATTGAATGAAGCGTTATATTACAGGATTTAATGGCTTAAGGACATTAGGCGTGTTAGTCGTCATTCTTTATCATATCTACCCCTCAACAATTCGTGGAGGATTTCTTGGCGTTGTATTATTCTTTGTTTTATCAGGATATTTAGTCACGGATTCACTGCTTCGAACCTACAAAAAAAATGGAAAAATCAATGTTTTAAAGTTTTGGGGAAATCGATTAAAAAGAATCTATCCCTCATTATTGACGGTTTTCTTTGTCGTTACCCCATACCTTTTAATCTTTCAAAGAAACCTCCTTTCAGGACTAAGATCTGAATTTTTCTCTAGTATATTTTCTGTTCAAAACTGGTGGCAGATTCAACAAGGAAATTCTTATTTCACAAACATCACTGGAGCGTCTCCATTTAAGCACATCTATTATTTATCCATCGAAGGTCAATTCTTTATATTATGGCCGCTCTTATTGATTGTCCTCTTAAGATTTGTCAAAAGCAAAGGAAAAATTTTTCTCATTACGAGTATCATCACATTGATTTCTGTTGTTTTGATGGCGATTTTATTCGTTCCGGGCGCAGATCCAACACGGGTTTATTATGGAACAGATACACGACTCTTTAGTTTGATGATGGGATCAAGTTTGGCGTTTATTTGGCCACTTGATAAACATTTTAGAAAGGTCAATAAAAAAGGGCAACAGGTTGGACTAATTGCAACGCTCATTACTGTGTTTATCTTAGTTTTATCTTATCTTTTTATGCCAGCAGAAAGTGCCGTCACGTATTACGGGGGCATGTGGTTGATTAGCTTTGTTTCCATGATACTTATTGCTTTAGTTGCACATCCCGCACTGCGTGCTAATCGAATTTTTAGTAATGTTGTTTTTGATTATATCGGAACACGTTCGCTAGGGATTTATCTCTGGCAACTTCCAGTCTTTACAATGGCAGAAGAAAAGTTAGTGAATCCGACTGCTTGGTACAATGTATTGTGGCAACTTTTATTGATTGTCGGATTATCTGAACTCTCCTATCGTTTCATTGAAAAACCAGCTCAAAAATTTGATTATTCCAATACGATGAACATCCTCCATACTTTTATTACAGGTGGAAATTGGAAAACAAGAAAAAAAATACTTCAAACAAGTGGTTTGATTGTTCTGATTGCGATTTTAGCAGTCATCGTGTTCTCCCCAGCATCAGCGCGTGATCAAGAAATCTTACAAAAGAAAATTTTGGCACAACAAGCAATATTGATGAAAGAGCAAACGCAAAAAGCAAACGATAAAGTCAGTCTCCCACTCAAAACCATTGCGAGTAAATATCATGTAGAACCTCTCGTCGCTGAGAAAATGAGTAAGTTAAAAGCATTGGCACTAGGAGACTCAGTCATGGTTGCTGCCTCGACCAATCTCAAAGAAATGTTCCCTCAAATGACCATCAATGCAGTTGTCGGCGAGCAAGCCAATGTCGGAGCACAGAAACTTGAAACTCAAAAAGAAGCAATAAAAAAATCGGATGTTCTCCTTATTGGACTTGGAACCAATGGTTTATTGGATTTTGGAGGGACGAATTATGTGGATAAAATCATGTCTATGTCACAAGGAAAGCCGGTTTATTGGATTAATGTTCAAGCACCAAATAAGCCTTGGGTTTCTGTAAATAATACCCTTTTAAAAGCTTCAGCAAAAAAATATTCCAACTTAACCATTATTGATTGGAATGATGCATCGAAAAATAATCCTTCATGGTTTTATAGTGATAGAATTCATCCGCAAAATGAAGGAGCGATTGCTTACACCACATTGGTTGCAAAAGCAATGGCAAAATAATCAAAAAAACTTAGTATTAGTGAGTTAAAAATCAAATAAAGTGTATAAATCGTGCTTGGTTTTCTTGCGATTTCACTTTTTTTTTGATAGAATGGAAAGAAGATATGATAAAAAAAGCTGGATTAGCATGTACGGAATGTGGTTCGCGAAACTACACCTTAAATGTGTCAGGAAATGCAAAAGAAAAACGCATTGAAGTGAAGAAATTTTGCAAAACGTGTGGTAAACACACCCTACACAAAGAAACAAGATAATAGACACACTAAAAGTCGATAAAGACAGGACAAAAAAATGAAATTTATCAAAGGGATTATTGAAGAAATGAAATTGACAACATGGCCAACGCGCCAACAGTCGATTCGTGACTTCTTCCAAGTTATTGAGTACACGATTTTTTTCTTAGTATTCATTGTTGTTTTTGATTGGATCAGCAAAAACGGGATTACAACAGCAGTCAATCATCTGCTTCCCCTACTCAAATAAAAAAATAAGTCGTGAAAGAATATTTTTATCTTTTTATCTTTTTATCTTTTTTGATAAAAAAGATAAAAACAAATCGTTCAATTGATAAAAAATATGATATAATAAAGAAGAAGTGAGGGGAATCCCTTTTTCTTTTACAAAAAATAAAACAATCATTAAAATGAGAGGTAAAAAAATGGAAGAAAATTCAACGGTTAATTTGGATCAAGGCTGGTTTGTCATTCAAACTTACTCTGGATACGAAAAAAAAGTTAAAGAAGATTTACTCGATCGTGCTCAGCTTTATAATATGGCAGATAAAATTTTGCGCGTCGAAATTCCGACAGAAACGATACGCACAGAAGTCAACGGCAAAATGAAAGATGTTGAAGAAAATCTTTTCCCTGGATATGTTTTAGTTGAGATGAACATGACTGATGAAGCGTGGTTTATTGTTCGTAATACACCAAACGTTACAGGATTCGTTGGATCTCACGGGAACAGATCAAAACCGACACCACTTTTTGAAGAAGAAATTAATGAGATTTTAGTGGGAATGGGTCAATTGGTTCGTGAAGTTGACTTTGAAGTTTTTGTTGGAAAACGTGTTCGTATTGTCGATGGCGCTTTTTCAGGATTTGAAGCACCGATTACAGCAATTAACGGAGATAAGTTGACGTTGATTGTCGATATGTTTGGACGTGAAACACCTGTTGAACTTGACATGCACCAAATCGAAGAAATTTCTGAATAGTGAAATTAAAAGTATTGCTAAAGGAGCAATGCTTTTGATTTCATGTGATGAAAATTGAATTATTGTAAAAAGAAAAAGAGGGAGTCTGTGAAATCTACAAAAGAAATTATGAAATTTGCATTTCCAGCCATCGTTGAAAATTTTTTGCAAATGTGTGTTGGGTTAAGTGATACTTTTTTAGTCACTCGAATAGGACTTTCAGCAGTAGCTTCTGTTTCATTAGCTAATACGATTATCGCAGTATATCAAGCACTATTTATTGCCATAGGAACGATTGTTGCGAGTTTGTATGCAAGAAAAAAAAGTGAAAAAAATAGTACACAACGTCAAGAATTGATTAACTCTGCAGTGAAGTTGACTGTACTTTGCGGGGGAGGATTAGGACTTTTTTCGATTTTATTTGGAAGAGTAATATTGGCTTTCTTTGGGGGACGAGGAAGTGTGTTGACACTTTCTTATGACTATCTTGCTCTTGTCGGTGGGACAATTGTTCTTTTGGGATTAATGACAACGTTTGGGAGTTTTCTACGCGCGGATGGAGATTCTAAAACGCCGATGTTTGTAAGTTTGTGGATTAATATTTTTAATTTGTTCTTAGCAGCATTTTTCATTTTTGGGTTACATTTAGGAGTGCTTGGAGCTGCATTAGGGACTTTTCTAGCCCGCTTATTAGGAACTTTATTTCTTTATAAAAAGACAAAATCAGCTCGAGCCAATCGCCATTTTTTCAAACAAAAAATTAATTTAGAATTGATAAAACTTACTTTTCCAGCGGTTGGAGAGCGTTTAGCGATGCGATTGGGAGATTTATTAATTATGGTGATTGTCATTAGCTTTGGAGAAAAAGTTTTCGCCGGTAATGCAATTGGAGAGAGCATCACTCAATTTAACTACATGCCAATGTTTGGCATTGCAACTGTCACAGTAATTTTGGTGGCGCAGGAATTTGGACAAGGTAATTTTGATCATATTCATCTCTACATAAAAAAAACATGCTTGCTTTCAATTGCAATGATGGGCCTTATTGGAGGAGGGATTTTATTGCTCAGTTTCCCTTTGAGCAGAGCTTTTACGCAAGATATGGTTGCGGTTAAAAGTAGTATGATTGTCATTTTATTTTCATTTTTATCCGTTTGGTTTGTTGCAGGAGCAAATATTTATACAGCTGCTTTTCAAGGGATTGGAAATGCAAAACTTCCATTTTATGCGACGACTTTTGGTATGGTTGTTGTAAGAGCTGGCATGGGATTTCTTTTTGGGCATTATTTAGGACTAGGTCTTGAGGGGGTCTGGTGTGGAGTAATGTTGGATAATTTATTTCGTTATCTCTTTTTAAAATTGAGATTTAAAAAAATTCATCAAAACACCAAAGCGCATCTTCTATAATAGAAGTTTATGGTGAAGTGATGAATTTTTTATTTCTCGTTTGCTTTGAGCAAGTCTCTTATTTCACGAAGTGTTTCTAATTCTTCGTTCATTTTTTCGATTTCGATTTCTTTTGGTTTTGCTGGGAAAAGTTTATTGATCGTTTTGATAATTAAGAAAAGAACAAAAGCGACAATGATGAAATTAATAATATCATTTAAAAAGGCACCATAAGTGAACTTTGTTTTTCCAATGCTAAACTGTAAATGTGCTAAGGCTCCTGAACGCGTAAACATTCCAATAAAAGGATTGAAAATGTTGTTGACTAATGAGGTGACAAGGCCAGTAAAAGCAGTACCAATAATGACCCCAATGGCGAGATCAAGTACATTTCCACGCAAGATAAACTCTTTGAATTCTTTAATCATAGATTCCTCCAAATAATTGATAATTTAATTATATCAAAAAATGTATTGAAATTTTAACATTCGACATCAAAAAAACGGAAAATGACTTTCCGTTTTTTTATTTCATTCTTCTGTGAGACTAGAACGTCGCGTATTCATAATGAAGTCACGATAAAAATTGGTCAAACCTTCATTGGCTGAGAGGTCTTCCAAATGATGTGGCAAACGATACCGCCAATAATGGTAAGTGTGTTCTGGATTATTGATGCGTTCGTCGGCTGGATTTTCAATTCGCATCTCCCGTGTCATATCCAACCAGTCTTGGATTGGAATGATGGCAAGCATGGCTTTTGTATTGAGGTTGCGTCTGACAATTTCTTGAACGATTTCAGGTTCGGCAAATTGAGGAGCGTCTCCAATCCAGTGCATGACATGATTATAGTAGCGTTGCGTGAAAGCCCGGTCTTCTTCCCACCACATTCTTAGAGGTGTGGTATCATGTGAGGAAGTTGTCACTACTGACAGGTAAGGTGTGTAAACCAAGTCACTAACAAAATCTCCGTCAGCAGGCATCCGCTCAATAATCAAGCGCAGAATTTGGAGATTCCACATGACATTTGGCACATTCTCAGGAACCATGCCGAGATCTTCACCACAAGCTAACATCGTGGTTGCTTTTTTGATAGCAGGGAGTTTTTTGTAAGCCTGCTCTTCCCAAAAGCCATAGTTTCTTCCATAAAAGTAATCGTTATAAAGACGTTCAAGATGATGTTTGAACTCATCTCCAAGCTCACGAAATGAAGATGTTTCAGTCATTTTGATGCGTGGGTGATACATATATTGGTTTTGATGATCTCTCACAAAAAGAACATTTTCGTGCAAACGATAGAGGCCATCAATTTGCCAATCCGGTACATTTTGAGTGGCTAAATTTTCAACTTTACGTTGTGTATTGATAAATTCTTTTAAACGATAGTTGCCATTTCCTGTGTAGTCCAGAAATGTAGTGATGATGTAATCTCGATTATCTCGTCCAAAAATCTCATCAATGACCCAGTCTTTGATAAATGGCTCAACAAAACGATCAATTCCCCACCAACGAAAAGGAATGCCATAGTTTTCAATTTCCCAATCGGGCATTGCCAGTGCAGGAGAAAAATGACCTAATAATCCGCGAACAGCAGTAGATGGAATTTCCCAGATGCGGAAAAAACCTAAGATATGATCTAGGCGGTATGCGTCAAAATATTCCGCCATGCTGGTCATCCGGTGTGTCCACCACTCATATCCAGTTTCTGCCATTTTATCCCAGTTGTAAGTTGGAAATTCCCAGTTTTGTCCCACGACTGAAAATGAATCCGGTGGAGCTCCAGCTTGCATGTCCATATTGAAAATATCAGGATTGGCCCAAGCGTCTGACGATTTACGATCAACCCCGACAGAAATATCACCTTTAACAGCAACACCAAGAGAGTGACAATACTCGACAGCATCTTTAAGTTGAAGATGAAGTAAATATTGAACAAAGATCTGTAAGTTGAGTTTTTCAGCGGTTTTATCATCTTTTGTCAGTACTGACCAAACTTTTTCTGAATATTGAGCAAAATTCTTGCCCCAAAGTGAGCTGTCAGCACTGACAAATTTATCACGGAGTACGCAAAAAGCAGCATAAGCTTTAAGCCATCCTTGATTTTTCTCAAAAAAGGTTTTGAAATCAGCTGTATCTAATGTTGTTTTTCCGATTTTTTTATAAATCGCAGCAGCATAGTTCCATTTGAGAGCCAATGTTTTTTCATAATCAATTTGAGATAAAGCATTGAGACTTTCTTTTTCAGCAGCAAAACTTTTTTGCTCAGCGCCAGTGAGTTTGCCAATAAAAGGACTTAGGTCAAGATAAATCGGATGCAATGCAAAAACAGACACCGCACGGTAGGGTGACGAATCTTTCCAGTTTAAAAAGATAGTCGTATCATTGACAGGTAGCAGTTGAATGATATCCATGCCAGATTGATTTGCGAATTTGGCAAGGATTTTTAAGTCTGAAAACTGACCAATACCAAAATCGGTTTCAGTTCTCAATGAGAAGATAGGTACGGCGACGCCAGTGTGATAAGGTTTATCACCATGCGGCCGAAGCACAAAGTTATTATCCATTAAATTTCCCCAATTTATGATTTGTAAAAATTAAAACGTTTTCATTTAATGTGTAATGAATTTATTATATTCTTTTTTTTGAAAAATTTCAAGAATAAATAGTAAAAAAATGTTTTTTTAATTTCTCACGCTCTTTTACAAGAAATAATCGATAAAAAATCGAGAAAAAGAAACGCAAGTCCTTGACAGAGCTATGATATTCTGTTAGAATTGAAAGGTGCTGTTAAAAACAGTATGTAGCGATGAGGCGAGAGGTTGCGACACACCCGAAGGTATTGCCATACCAACGTGTCGGTTTTCTCGCGGAGCTAGCCTATTATTAAACAATAGACGAAGGAGAAAAAATGGCAACTAAAAAAATTCGCATTCGTTTGAAAGCTTATGAACACCGTATCCTTGATGCAGCAGCTGAAAAGATCGTTGAAACAGCCAAACGTACAAATGCAGAAGTAAGTGGACCAATTCCACTTCCAACAGACCGCTCTGTTTATACCGTTATTCGTGCAACGCACAAATACAAAGACAGCCGCGAACAATTCGAAATTCGGACACACAAACGTTTGATCGATATTATTGAACCAACTCAAAAAACGGTTGATTCATTGATGAAACTTGATCTTCCAAGTGGTGTTAATATCGAAATCAAACTCTAATTAAGAAAGGTAATTCTCATGTCAAAAGGAATCTTAGGGAAAAAAGTGGGAATGACTCAAATCTTCACTGAAAACGGAGAGCTAATCCCCGTAACAGTGATCGAAGCGACTCCTAACACAGTACTTCAAGTTAAAACTGTTGAAACAGATGGCTATGAAGCAACTCAAGTTGGTTTCGATACACTTCGTGAAGTTTTGACTAACAAACCCGCCAAAGGTCATGCTGCAAAAGCAAATACGACTCCTAAGCGCTTCGTTCGTGAATTTAAAGGACTTGAAGGCGCTGAAGTAGGAGCAGAAATCACAGTTGATACATTCGCCGCTGGAGATGTCGTTGATGTTACTGGAACTTCTAAAGGTAAAGGTTTCACAGGCGTTATCAAACGTTGGGGACAATCACGTGGACCTATGGCTCACGGTTCTCGTTACCATCGTCGTCCAGGTTCAATGGGACCTGTTGCGGCTAACCGCGTACCTAAAGGAAAACGCCTTTCAGGTCGTGCTGGTAACCAACGTGTTACAGTTCAAAACTTAGTAATCGCACAAGTGCTTTCTGAACAAAACGTTATCCTTGTTAAAGGAAATGTTCCAGGAGCTAAAAAATCATTGATTGTTGTTAAATCAGCAATTAAATCTAAATAAGCGGGAAAGGAGAGAAATAATCTATAATGGCTAAAGTATCATTATTCACACAAACTGGCGCTGCAGCTGGTGAAGTAGAATTGAACGACGCAGTATTTGGGATTGAACCCAATGAAGCAGTTGTTTTCGATGTTGTGCTTTCACAACGTGCAAGCCTTCGTCAAGGCACACACATGCACAAAAACCGCTCTGCAGTTCGCGGCGGTGGTAAGAAACCTTTCCGTCAAAAAGGAACGGGTCGTGCCCGTCAAGGGTCAACACGTGCTCCACAATGGCGCGGTGGGGGTACCGTATTCGGTCCAACACCTTCTGATTATTCATATAAACTTCCACAAAAAGTGCGTCGTTTAGCATTGAAATCAGTACTTTCTGCTAAAGTTGCAGAAAACAAATTAGTTGCAGTTGACGCACTTAACTTTGATGCTCCAAAAACGAGTGCTTTTGCTAAAGTTCTTGAAGCACTTTCTCTTGAACGCAAAGTCCTTGTTGTTCTTCCTAATGAAGGAAATGAATTTGCAGCGATTTCTGCTCGTAACCTTGCTAACGTTAAAGTTGCAACGGCTGCGACTACAAGCGTTCTTGATATCGTATCAGCTGACAAACTTCTTGTTGTTGCATCAGCACTTTCACAATTTGAGGAGGTTCTTGCATAATGTCACTTTATGATGTAATCCGTAAACCAATTATTACTGAAGCTTCTATGCAAGCAATGGATCAAAAGAAATATACTTTTGAAGTTGCTGCTGGTGCTCACAAATTCCTGATCAAGCAAGCAATTGAAGCTTCGTTTGAAGGAGTAAAAGTAGCCTCTGTTAATACAACAAACGTTAAGCCTAAAGCAAAACGCGTTGGTCGTTACACAGGGAAAAAATCTGGTTACAAAAAAGCAATCGTAACACTTACTGCTGACTCTAAGAGCATCGACATTTTTGGCGAAGACGCTGAATAAGAAAGGAGAATAAATCGTGGGAATTAAAGTTTATAAACCAACCACAAATGGTCGTCGTAATATGACATCAAGCGATTTTGCTGAAATTACTACCAGCACTCCTGAAAAGAGCTTGCTTGTAAGTATGAACAGCAAGGCTGGTCGTAATAACACTGGTCGTATCACTGTTCGTCACCAAGGCGGTGGACACAAGAAAAAATATCGTTTGATTGACTTCAAACGTACGACAGATGATGTTGTTGCAAAAGTAGCAACAATCGAATATGATCCAAATCGTACTGCAAATATCGCTTTGATCGTATATGAAAATGGGATCAAAGCTTACATCTTGGCTCCTAAAGGCCTCGAAGTTGGAATGAAAGTTGTTTCTGGACCTCAAGCCGATATCAAAATTGGTAACGCGCTTCCACTTGCAAACATTCCTGTCGGAACATTGATTCACAATATTGAGTTGAAACCTGGACATGGCGGACAACTTGTTCGTGCAGCTGGAAGTTCAGCTCAAATTCTTGGGACAGAAGGAAAATACACGCTTGTTCGTCTTCAATCAGGCGAAATCCGTATGATCCTTTCTACTTGCCGTGCGACAGTTGGGGTTGTTGGAAATGAACAACAAAACTTGATCAACCTTGGTAAAGCTGGACGTACACGTTACCTTGGAATTCGTCCGACTGTTCGTGGTTCTGTCATGAACCCTAATGATCACCCACACGGTGGTGGTGAAGGAAAACAACCAGTTGGTCGCAAGTCTCCAATGACACCATGGGGCAAACCAGCTCTTGGTCTCAAGACACGCAACAAAAAAGCAAAATCAAGCAAACTTATCGTCAAACGCATCAACGGCAAATAATTCGCTTTTTAAGCTTAAAAATCAAACAACAAACGCCTCTCGGCGTCTTGTTAAACCTGGTAATCATTACGAGGCTTAACAAGATGTCGAGCAGACATCTACATTAATCCGCCAGCTCCGCCAAAGTAGCGGTAGTGGTAATTCAGGGTGTGAAAGTGACACTTCATTACACAGAATTTTAGAAAATAAGGTGCAGTGCTTGCACTGGTCTTGTGTTTTCTCTAATTTTCTTACTGTTGAAACTTTCAACTCGACTAAAACTTTAAAGGAGAAACTCATACAATGAGTCGTAGTCTTAAAAAAGGACCTTTCGCTGATGAGCATTTGATGAAAAAAGTCGAAGCTCAAGCTAAAGCCGAAAGAAAATCAGTGATCAAGACTTGGTCACGCCGTTCTACAATCTACCCTGATTTCGTAGGACTTACTATTGCTGTTTACGATGGTCGCAAACACGTGCCTGTTTATGTTCAAGAAGATATGGTTGGACACAAATTGGGTGAATTTGCACCAACACGTACATTCCGCGGTCACTCAGGTGACGATCGCAAGACTAAATAAGGAGAAAAATAATGGCAGAAATCACTTCAGCTAAAGCAACTGCAAAAACAGTTCGCGTTTCTCCTCGCAAAACTCGTCTTGTTCTTGACTTGGTTCGTGGAAAACGCGTTGCAGACGCAATCGCAATTTTGAAATTTACACCGACTAAAGGGGCTGCAGAAGTTGAAAAAGTACTTAACAGTGCAATCGCTAATGCAGAAAACAACTTTGGTCTCGAAAAAGCTAATTTGGTAGTTAGCGAAACCTTTGCAAACGAAGGACCTACGATGAAACGTTTCCGTCCACGTGCCAAAGGTTCAGCTTCACCAATTAACAAACGCACTACACACATCACAGTTGTAGTAGCAGAGAAAGAATAAGGAGGTAAAAACGTGGGTCAAAAAATTCATCCAATTGGTATGCGTGTTGGCGTTATTCGCGATTGGGATGCCAAATGGTATGCTGAAAAAGAATATGCGGATTACCTTCACGAAGATTTAGCAATTCGTAAACTGATCAATACTAAACTTGCAGATGCTTCTGTTTCAACAATCGAAGTTGAACGTGCTGTAAATAAAGTTATTGTAACTTTGCACACTGCAAAACCAGGTATGGTCATTGGTAAATCAGGAGCTAATGTTGATGCACTCCGTGCAGAACTCAACAAACTTACTGGTAAACAAGTCCACATCAACATCGTTGAAATCAAAAAACCTGATTTGGACGCTCATCTTGTTGGTGATGGAATTGCGAAACAACTCGAAGCACGTATCGCTTTCCGTCGTGCTCAAAAACAAGCCATCCAACGTGCAATGCGTGCTGGAGCAAAAGGAATTAAAACTCAAGTATCTGGACGTTTGAATGGTGCTGATATTGCCCGTGCAGAAGGATATTCTGAAGGAACAGTTCCACTCCACACCTTGCGTGCTGATATCGACTATGCTTGGGAAGAAGCTGACACTACTTATGGTAAATTGGGCGTTAAAGTTTGGATTTATCGTGGTGAAGTTCTCCCAACTAAAAAATCTGTGAAAGGAGACAAATAATCCATGTTAGTACCAAAACGTGTAAAACACCGTCGTGAATTCCGCGGTAAAATGCGTGGCGAAGCTAAAGGTGGTAAAGAAGTAGCATTCGGTGAATTTGGGCTTCAAGCTCAAACTTCTCACTGGATCACAAACCGCCAAATTGAAGCTGCCCGTATTGCAATGACTCGTTACATGAAACGTAACGGTCAAGTTTGGATTAAAATCTTCCCACACAAGTCATACACTACTAAAGGTATTGGTGTACGTCAAGGTTCTGGTAAAGGTGCTCCTGCAGGTTGGGTTGCCCCAGTTAAACGTGGTAAAATCATGTTTGAAATTGGTGGTGTAAGTGAAGAAGTGGCACGCGAAGCGTTGCGTCTTGCTTCACACAAACTCCCTGTTAAGACTAAATTTGTGAAACGAGGTGAAGCGTAATGAAATTGAGCGAAACTAAATCACTTCTTTCTGAATTGCGCGCATTGTCAACTGAAGAATTGACAGCTCGTGAAGCAGAATTGAGAAAAGAATTGTTCGAACTTCGTTTCCAAGCCGCTGCTGGTAAACTTGAAAATACTGGTAAACTTAACGAAGTGAAGAAAACTATTGCCCGTGTAAAAACGGTGCAAGCTGAATTGAACAAATAATAGGTCAGGAGAAACTATAAATGGAACGCAATCAACGTAAAGTTTATCAAGGCCGCGTGGTTTCAGACAAAATGGACAAAACGATCACAGTTGTCGTAGAAACTAAGCGTAACCACCCTGTCTATGGTAAACGTATCAATTACTCTAAGAAATATAAAGCTCACGACGAAAACAATACTGCTAAAACAGGTGATATTGTTCGCATCATGGAAACTCGTCCTTTATCTAAGGACAAACATTTCCGTTTGATCGAAATCGTTGAAGAAGCTGTCATTATCTAAGCAAAACTAGGAGGAAAATAGCATGATTCAAACAGAATCTCGTTTGAAAGTTGCAGATAACTCTGGTGCAAAAGAACTTTTGACAATCCGCGTTCTTGGCGGATCATCACGTAAGTTTGCTGGCATTGGGGACATCATTGTAGCTTCAGTTAAATCAGCTGCTCCTGGAGCTGCTGTTAAAAAAGGTGACGTCGTTAAAGCTGTTATCGTTCGTACAAAACATGGCGCAAAACGTGCTGATGGTTCATACATCAAGTTTGACGAAAATGCGGCTGTACTTATCAAAGATGATAAAACGCCACGTGGAACCCGTATCTTTGGCCCAGTTGCTCGCGAACTTCGCGAAGGTGGCTACATGAAGATTGTTTCACTTGCACCTGAAGTGCTTTAATTTTTCAAACAAAATTATCGTAATCAATTGTTTTTAGTGGTAGAATACAGTTCTGTCAGTACTGACAAAAATAGTCCCCTACGTGATGTAGGGTGTCCAAATGGACGTAAGAAAGGAACAGTAAAATGTTTGTAAAAACTGGTGATACAGTTAAAGTTATCGCAGGTAAAGACCGCGGAACGACAGGTAAAGTAATCAAAGCTTTGCCAAAATTCAATAAAGTTGTTGTTGAAGGTGTTGCAATTATGAAAAAACACCAAAAACCAAATGCTGAAAATCCTAATGGCGCAATTCTTGAAATTGAAGCACCTATTCACGTTTCAAACGTGCAAGTGCTTGACAAGAATGGTGTTGCTGGACGTGTTGGTTACAAAGAAGTTGACGGCAAAAAAGTTCGTTTCAACAAAAAATCAGGCGAAGTCCTAGACTAATAGAAGGGAGAACAGAAAATGACTAATCGTTTAAAAGAAAAATACACAAGCGAAATCGTACCAGCTTTGAGTGAAAAATTTAATTATTCTTCAATCATGGCAGTCCCTCAAGTTGACAAAATTGTCATCAACATGGGTGTTGGAGATGCGCTTAACAACTCTAAAAACCTTGATAAAGCAGTTGCTGAATTAGCACTTATTTCTGGTCAAAAACCTTTGATCACAAAAGCTAAAAAATCAGTTGCCGCTTTCCGTCTTCGTGAAGGCCAATCAATCGGTGCTAAAGTTACACTTCGTGGCGAACGCATGTACGAATTTTTGGACAAACTTGTAACTGTTTCTCTTCCACGTGTACGTGACTTCCATGGTGTATCAAACAAAGCTTTCGATGGACGTGGTAACTACACACTTGGGATTAAAGAACAACTCATCTTCCCTGAAATCACTTATGATGATGTGGATAAAGTACGTGGTATGGATATTGTTATCGTGACTACTGCTAATACAGATGAAGAATCTCACGAATTGCTCAAACAACTCGGCATGCCGTTCGCTAAATAAGAAAAGGGAGAATATATCAATGGCTAAAACATCTATGGTTGTTAAAAACCAACGCCCTGCAAAATTCTCAACGCAAGCTTATACTCGTTGCGAACGCTGCGGACGTCCACATTCAGTATACCGCAAATTTAAACTTTGCCGTATCTGCCTTCGTGATTTGGCTTATAAAGGTCAATTGCCAGGCGTTAAAAAAGCTTCTTGGTAAGAGGATAAAGAGGATATTGACGATTCGTCAGTATCTTTTTTATTTCAACACTCTATTTATAATGTGTTAAATTTGACGAAATTTCTATCGAAATTATAGGAGTTTAGGGATTAGGGGATTGCTATTGTAACTTTTTGATTAATTTTGTGCTATAATTTACTAAAAAAGGCAGAAATGAACGATGGTGACAAAGAAAAGCTTGGAATTTATGCAATCAATTAAAACTAATTTGCGCATTCTTTTTAATAAAAATAGAGATCATTTTACGCTTGAAAATTATTATTATAGTTTTCTTGTTGTATCAGATAGCGCGTCAGAAGTTGTTATTCATTATCGGAAAACCGTCCGCCCTGTGATACGACAGGTGATAAAGGATTTGCTTGAGGTAAAAATCTTGGATTATTATCCAGAAGCCAACCTTATTTTTGAGCCTTTCAAATATGAGGAAGAAGTATTTTGGGCGCATAAGAAACAGGCATATTTGGGAAATGTTGATAGTCAGTACTTTGTTGCTGTAAAGTATGCAAATGGAAACGGGGTAAAACGAAATAGACATCTGGCTATTTTATGGTTTAAGAAAGCAGCGTCAGTAGGGCACGTTATGGCTCATTATATGCTTGGAATTTATTATAAAGAGGGAAACGAAGTAGTCCAAGACTTTGAATTAGCTGAAAAGTATTTACGTTTTGCGGCTGAAAAAGAAGAGCCAAAAGCACAATTTGCTTTGGGCGCTTTGCTACATCTTCATATGAAGAAAGTGGAAGAAGCTAAAGAATGGTACCAAAGAGCAGCAAGACAAAATAATCTTGAGGCACAAATCAATTTGGGAGTACTTTTTGAAGAACAAGGAGATTTATTTCACGCACAACTTTGGATAAAAAATGCGGCACAGGCTGGTCAGGTAGCAGCGCAATATAATTTGGGCTATTATTACTTGAATGGGATTGGTGTGAAAAAAGATCATATTTTAGCTTTATTTTGGTTGAAAAGTGCGGCAAATAAAGGATATGCCAAAGCTCAAAATTATCTGGGTACTTTTTATGAAACGGGAATCAGCGTGCTTCCCGATAAAAAATCTGCCCTATTTTGGTATGAAAAGGCAGCGAATAAGGGAAATGAGAACGGAAAAAATAATTTTAACAGATTGAAGAAAAATCAACGGCCGACGAAGGATAAAATTATAGATTTAATGAAAAAGTTGAAGGACAAGTGATACAAAGGAAAGGTCAATTACCAGGCGTTAAAAAAGCTTCTTGGTAAGAAATTACAGTTTAGCTTTAAAAAACTGCTTTTATCAGCAGTTTTTTTGTATTTTATTTCTGTCAGTACTGACAGAAATGTGATATACTAATCCTTAGCATAAAAAGTGTGTTTTGTCAGCACTGACAAAGCGAGAAGAAAGAAAAAGATGAAAAAAGAACGGTTTGTAGCCTATAATGATGCTGTTTTGGCGATTATTGTGACGATTATGGTGCTTTCTCTCCCACAACCTAAAGCAGCAAATTGGGCAAGCATTTGGGCATTGCGAACGCATTTTGCGGCTTACGCGATTAGTTTTTTACAAGTGACAATTTTATGGATCACGCATCATAATTTTTTTAATCTAGTAAAAAAGATTGATCGCGTGGTATTAGGACTCAACGCCCTCATGCTGTTTACGGTTTCTCTTTTGCCGTATGCGACGGAGTTTGTTGGCAATCACGTGTGGAGTTTGACTGCACAGCTTTTTTATGGTGTTGTTTTTGTGACATTTTCACTCATTTTAACGCTCCTTTTAGTGGAAATTAATCGAAGAAATTTGATTGAAGCGCAGCATAAAACGGTGATTTTGGATAAACGCAAACTGTTTTTGGATTATGCGATTAAAGTCTTAGGATTTGTGGGAGCGATTTTCTTTCCACCAGCGATCCTGATTTCTGCGCTATTAGACAGTTTGATTTGGATTATTCCAGATCGCCGGACTGAGGTGGCGTAATATTAAAAACGAACGAATGGTGTGATTCACACAGGATACACCCGAAAATATTGTTATTAAACTATTGACAACCAAAGCGAAAACTGATATACTTAATAAGTTCGGTCTTTTTCGATAAAAGAAGAAAGACCTCATTAATTTGAAAGTGGGATTTGAACAAGCCCAAACTACAAATAAGGAGAAATTACTAATGGTAATGACTGACCCAATTGCAGACCTTTTGACGCGTATTCGTAACGCAAACATGCGTAAATTCGATGTTGTTGAAGCACCTGCATCAAAAATCAAACGTCAAATTGCTGAAATTCTTAAAGCTGAAGGTTATGTGAAAGACGTTGAATACGTTGAAGATAACAAACAAGGCGTGATCCGCATTTTCCTTAAATACGGACAAAACGGCGAAAAAGTAATCACTAACTTGAAACGTATTTCAAAACCAGGTCTTCGTGTTTATGTAAAATCTGAAGAAATGCCTAAGGTATTGAACGGTTTAGGAACAGCAATCATTTCAACATCAGAAGGTGTTGTCACTGACTCTGTTGCTCGTGCAAAGAATGTTGGTGGAGAAGTTTTAGCTTACGTTTGGTAAGAAAAACATCAATGATGGTTCGTCAGTACTGACAATTTTTTGTCAGTACTGACAAAAAAATTAAATCAAAAATTTAATTAAAAAACCCGTGAAAACAAGCTTTGGCTTGATAATTTAACAGGAAAAGGAAAAAGAAAATGTCACGTATTGGTAACAAAGTCATCGTTATCCCTGCAGGAGTTACTGTAGAAGTAAACGGTGCAACTGTCACTGTCAAAGGACCTAAAGGTGAACTCGTTCGTTCATTCAACGAAAACATCACACTGGATATCGCTGAAAACGAAATCACTGTAAAACGTCCTAACGACACTAAAGAAATGAAAATGCTCCACGGAACAACTCGCGCCCTCATCCACAACATGGTTGTTGGGGTTTCAGAAGGGTTCAGCAAAGCACTTGAAATGATTGGGGTTGGGTATCGTGCACAACTTCAAGGTTCAAAACTTCTATTGTCTGTTGGTAAATCTCACACAGACGATATTGACGCACCAGAAGGCATCAAATTCGTCGTTGCAACCCCAACTTCAATCGTGGTTGAAGGAATCAGTAAAGAAGCTGTTGGACAAATGGCTGCTTACATTCGTAGCCGTCGTTCACCAGAACCTTATAAAGGTAAAGGGATCCGCTACGTTGGTGAGTACGTTCGTCGTAAAGAAGGTAAAACTGGTAAATAATTTTTGCGTTGGGCTTGCGTCGTTAGTTTTTGCTTTGCGTACATCAGTACGCTACGGCACGAACGTTGTCTTAAAAGTTGCCTAGCAATGCTCTAGCAAAAAAGATTTCTCGTGAACTCCTTTGTCAGCCAAAAACTTACCTCCTTTAGTAGGCTTCGTTCGTGGCTTGTTCGGATTTTCGTCGATAAATCCTATTTACAATTTATGGTTATCCGTAATTGGTGATTTGATTTCGTTCAAGTTGCCAGTATTTTGTCGATGCTGACACTGCTCAGACAGACAAAAACTTCCCGCTTAGTCATTTCACAAAAAGATGATTAAGACTATCACTGGCAAAAACTAGTGATCATCAAATATAAAAAGAGGTAGAATTGTGATTTCTAAACCAGATAAAAACAAACTCCGCCAAAAACGCCACACACGCGTTCGCGGAAAAATCAGCGGAACTGCTGAAACACCACGTTTGAACGTTTTCCGCTCAAACACTAACATTTACGCACAAGTCATTGATGATGCAGCAGGTGTTACACTTGCTTCAGCTTCATCACTTAAATTGACAGGTTCTAAATCAGAACAAGCCACAGAAGTTGGAAAAGCAATCGCTGAGGCTGCAAAAGCAAAAGGGATTGAAGCTGTTGTCTTTGACCGCGGTGGTTATCTTTATCACGGACGCGTTCAAGCGCTCGCTGAAGCTGCTCGTGAAGCAGGATTGAAATTCTAAGGAAAGGGGTAATCATAAAAATGGCTAGAAACGAAGAAGTAAAAGAATTCGAAGAACGCGTTGTTGCGATTAACCGCGTTACTAAAGTTGTTAAAGGTGGTCGTCGCCTCCGTTTTGCAGCACTTGTTGTTGTTGGAGATCGCAACGGTCGTGTAGGTTTTGGTACAGGGAAAGCCCAAGAAGTTCCAGAAGCAATCCGTAAAGCAATCGAAGCTGCTAAGAAAAACTTGAGCACTGTTCCTATCGTTGGAACAACACTTCCTCACGAAGCACTTGGTGTATTCGGTGGTGGTAAGATCTTGCTTAAACCAGCTGCTGAAGGTTCTGGAGTTGCTGCAGGTGGTGCGACTCGTGCGGTCCTTGAACTTGCTGGTGTCGCTGATGTGACCACTAAATCTTTAGGATCAAACACACCAATCAATGTTGTTCGTGCAACAGTTGACGGTTTGAATCAATTGAAACGCGCTGAAGAAGTTGCTGCACTTCGCGGTAAATCTGTTAGCGAATTAGCATAAGGAGGATATCATGGCTCAAATTAAAGTTACACTTGTGAACTCACCAATCGGCCGTATCCCTGCGCAACGCAAAACTGTTGTTGCATTAGGTCTTGGAAAACTCGGATCATCTGTAGTTAAACCTGACAATGCCGCAGTTCGTGGTATGGTAAATTCAATTTCTCACTTGGTTAAAGTGGAAGAAGCATAAAAATGTAACCGCCCGTTGTGGCGGTTTTTCTTTTGCTCAAAAATAAAAGGAAAGTGGTATAATCAAGTAAAAATAGATTTGTCAGTACTGACAGAAAGGTAAAAATAATGAAAGATCAATTTTTAATCCCCTTTAAATTTAAGAACGGTGCCCTGATAAAAAATCGAATCGTTATGGCACCAATGACAGAAATGTCAGCGTTTGAAAATGGGGCGATCACCAAAGATCAGCTGGATTATTATGCAGCGCGCTCTGGCGGTGTCGGCATGGAAATTACGGCCTGTTTCAATGTTAGCGCACAAGGAAAAGGATTTGAGGGAAATCCGAGTGCCGCATCAGATGACATGATTATCGGCATGTCCAAATTAGCTCAGGTCATGAAAACAAATGGCACAAAAGCGATTTTACAAATTTTTGACGCTGGACGCATGACCACATCAAAACTATTAAAAGGAAAAACACCCGTCAGCGCATCGGCCATCAAAGCGGATCGTCCAGGACTTGAACCCCCAAGAGCACTATCAAATGAAGAAATCCTTACAGAAATTCAAGCATTCGCTCAAGCCACACGTCGTGCAATTTTAGCAGGATTTGACGGAGTTGAAATTCACGGAGCCAATACGTATCTGATTCAGCAATTTTTCTCTCCTCATTCCAATCGAAGAAGTGATGAGTGGGGAGGAAATCTCAAAAATCGCATGAAGTTTCCACTTGCAGTGATTGAAGAAGTCTCTAAAATCGCCAAAACTTATGCAAAATCAGATTTCATCATCGGCTATCGCATCAGTCCAGAAGAAGTTGAAAATCCAGGCATTCGTATCGAAGAGACACTCACTTTTATTGATCAATTAGCTCAAAGTCCACTAAGTTATCTTCACGTTTCGATGGGCGATGTATATAGAAATTCTCTCAACAGCCCTGAAGATCCTGAACCCATCAATAAAAAAATTCAAAAAAGATTAGCAGGGCGACTTCCAATGATTGTTGTTGGTGGCATTGAAAAACCAAGTGAAGCGCAGCAAGTCATGACAGACGGATTTGAATTTGTCGCACTAGGAAGAGCGCTCATCCGTGAACCAAAATGGGTCCAAAAAGTTATCGCAGAGGATGAAAAATCCATTCGATACACAGTTTCACCAACAGATGTTGATGATTTAGCGATTCCGATGCCACTCTGGGGATTTTTATCGACCGTATTTAAACCCATCGCAGGCATTTCTACCGAAACAAGCCCAGAAGTTAATTTTACAAAAGCTGCAGCACCATGGGAAAAATTTTAAAAATGACAAAAAATTGTCTTTTTAAAGTTAAAATAAAGAAATGACTTGTACTTTAGCGCAAAATTTAGTAAAATAGTAGAAGTCCTAAATTGGGCAAAAATAGATATTGAGTATCAGCGAGTGCATCTCCTAAGTTCCTTACTTGAGAGATAAGCGTTAGCAAGATACGAAATAAGGAGAAAAAATGGAACTTCATACTCTTAAAGCTGCTGAAGGCAGTCGTCACTCAAAAAACCGTGTTGGACGCGGAACATCATCAGGAAATGGTAAAACAGCTGGTCGTGGACAAAAAGGACAAAAAGCACGTTCAGGTGGCTCTATCCGTCCAGGATTTGAAGGTGGACAAACACCATTGTTCCGTCGCATGCCAAAACGCGGGTTCTTGAACGTCAACCGCAAAGAATATGCGATTGTAAATCTTGATGTTTTGAGCAAACTTGAAGACGGTGCAACAGTGAATGCTGAAAGCCTCAAAGCTGCTAAAATCATCAAAGATGTAAAAGATGGCGTAAAAGTACTTGCAAATGGTGAATTAACAGCTAAAAACTTGACAGTTGACGTGGCTAAAGTCTCAGCTGCTGCAAAAGCTGCAATCGAAGCTGCAGGTGGTAAAGTTGTAGAAGCTGCAAAAGCTGAATAATTCAATTGACGGTTGATTCATCAGCCGTTTATTGACATTTTGACTAATCTAAAAATATATTTATTAGATTCTGTCAAATTGAAAAGGAGTTGAAAGCTAAAAATACGTTCAACTCTTACTCCATTTGACAGAAATTAAACCAAAAAAGCTTAAGGAGGGGAAATGTTTTTCAAAACCCTTATAGAAGCACTCAAAGTTAAAGATGTTAGAGCGCGAATTTTGTTTACCATTTTTATTCTTTTTGTGTTCCGTTTAGGTGCGCATATCACCGTTCCAGGGATTAATGTCACCAATTTAAATCATTTGAGTGATTTACCATTTCTAAACATGATGAATCTCGTTTCAGGAAATGCCATGCAAAACTATTCACTCTTTGCCATGGGAGTATCACCTTATATCACAGCGTCAATCATTGTTCAACTGTTACAAATGGACATTCTTCCCGTATTTGTAGAGTGGTCTAAACAAGGGGAAGTTGGACGACGCAAATCCAACCAAGCGACACGCTATATCACATTAGTACTTGCAATGGCACAATCTATCGGGATTACCGCAGGTTTTCAAGCGATGGCAGGGACAGGGGCTAACATTGTTAAGACCCCGAACTTACAAACGTACCTGATGATCGGCGTGATTCTTACGACAGGATCGATGATTGTGACATGGATGGGAGAGCAAATCAACGAAAAAGGATTTGGCTCTGGCGTTTCCGTCATTATCTTCGCCGGAATCGTATCAGGAATCCCAAGTGCCATTCAATCTGTTTATACAGAAAAATTTGAAAATGTTCGTCCTTCAGAAATCCCAATGTCATGGGTATTTGTGATTGGTTTGGTCCTTGCAAGTCTGATTATTATTTATATCACGACTTATGTCCAACAAGCAGAGCGTAAAGTTCCGATTCAATATACCAAGTTGACCCAAGGCGCACCAACAAGTTCATATCTTCCCTTGCGGGTCAATCCAGCAGGTGTTATTCCCGTCATCTTTGCAGGGTCAATCACAAGCGCACCTGCCACGATTTTACAATTTCTTCAAAGAGCAAACAATAATAGTGTCGGCTGGTTAGCGACACTTCAAAATGCACTGTCTTATACAACATGGACCGGGATGACATTTTATGCGTTATTGATTATTCTCTTTACGTTCTTTTATTCGTTTGTTCAAGTCAACCCTGAAAAGATGGCAGAAAATTTGCAAAAGCAAGGATCGTATATTCCATCTGTTCGTCCTGGAAAAGGAACAGAAAAATATATTTCTCGCTTATTGATGCGATTATCCACAGTTGGAGCATTGTTCCTTGGGTTTATTTCAATCATCCCAATTGCAGCTCAAAATGTTTGGGGCTTGCCTAAAATCGTCGCTCTTGGAGGAACCTCTCTTTTGATCTTGATTCAAGTAGCGATTCAAGCAGTAAAACAACTTGAAGGATACCTCTATAAAAAGAATTATACTGGATTTTTGGATCATCCAATTGAAGAATAACTAAAAAATCTTGCTTGGGCAAGATTTTTCTTTATTTTTAGTAGAAAATAGGCTAAAATAAGAAGGGAAATAAACTTTTTAGTCTGACACGTGATTCAGACAAAATAAGGAGAAATAGAAATGAATTTATTAATCATGGGACTTCCAGGAGCAGGAAAAGGAACTCAAGCCGAATTTATCGTGAAAAATTACGGAGTGAACCACATCTCAACCGGTGACATGTTCCGCGCTGCGATAAAAAACGAAACCGAAATGGGAAAACTTGCTAAATCTTTCATTGATAAAGGTGAACTTGTTCCAGACGAAGTAACAAACGGGATTGTTAAAGAACGCTTAGCACAAGAGGATATCAAAGCTTCTGGCTTTTTGCTTGATGGCTACCCACGTACATTTGACCAAGCCCTCGCGTTAGATGCGATGCTTGAAGAGCTGGGCATTACACTTGATGCAGTGGTAAATATTGAAGTTGACCCAAGTCGCTTGGTTGAGCGGTTGAGCGGGCGATACATTTGTCGCAATTGTGGAGCCACTTATCACAAAATCTTTAATCCTACAAAAGTTGAGGGGATTTGTGATGTCTGTGGCAGCCACGACCTTTACCAACGTGCCGATGATGTTCCTGAGACCGTAAAAAATCGTTTGGATGTCAATATCAAAGAATCAGCTCCAATTCTAGGACATTACGAAATGCTCGGACTCGTTAAATCAATCGATGGCGGACAAGAAATCGCAAAAGTTACTGAGGACATCAAAGCAGTGCTGGGATAAAAAATCATTTTTCAAACGTTCAAGGAAATCTTGAACGTTTTTATTTTCTCTAAAAAACAAAATAAACGATTTTAGTTAATTTAATAAAAATAACTCAAATATCCTCCTAAAAACAAATCAGAAATAAGCTAAAACCGCTAAAAATAAGCGCTTAACTCAAGCTTGACTTAACTCAAAATAAATTTAAAATAAAAGAGAAGTAGTTTGTCTTATTATGGGAGGGGATTCCCCTCACGTCACTAAAGGGGGTAAAACATGAGACAAGACAAGACAAGACATTCCCAAGCAGGTAGGTGTTTCTTTTTGTGGCGTTGTCCGCGTTTAGAGATGGAGGACAATGCCCA
>NZ_WITJ01000017.1 GCF_009601015.1 Lactococcus hircilactis | reverse complement strand
TTGTATCATAACTTAAAAATATATATATAAATGAACATAGAATAAATTACGGGTTAATGAACAAGAAATGTAAATGATTTTGAGAGTTTTTATAACAAAAGAAGAGTGTTCAGAAAATGACCATTTTCTGAACACTCAAATATTGAAAAAATATAGCTCATTTTATGTCTTATTATTTGATAGTGGTCCAATGGAGACCATTCGAGGAATATATAAAAAGAACCGAAGAAATGGAACGCTCTTCGGCTTTTCGGTGTCTACTGAAATCAAGGTATTAATGGGAATACCAGCCTAAGATATTCTGAGTTCAGAGAGGGCTCGTTTGATTTTCAAACTTCGCAACAGAACCCATTTTATTCTAACTTAATTTGACAAATCATATAACTAAAATTAGTCTTCATTAGGATCATTTTTAGCTTCCTCATGCGTTTTATGTACTGTACCAGGGACATGATCAGGACCTGCATAAATTGAGTAAATTTTCAGAGGTTTGTCACCAATATTGGTTACATTATGCCAAGTATCAGCAGGTACTAAAATTACATCATCATCTGAAACTTCTTGTTCAAATGTAAGATTATCTTCGGCATCTCCCATTTGGCATAAACCTTTACCTTCTTCGATACGGAGGAATTGATCGATACCCATGTGTACTTCTAAACCAATATCGTCACCGGGTTCAATAGCCATTAATGTAACCTGAAGTTTTTCACCAGTCCAAATTGTTGTACGGTAATTCTCGTTTTCTTTGGTATAATCCTCAATGTTAACGATAAATTTTTCTTTGCCATGATCTTTATAATCGAATGTCATTAGAAAGTCCTCCTTGTTCTTAATTAGACTAATTCTAATAATTAATCTATACTATAGTAATAACATAAAACCGTTTACAAAGCAAAGAAAAAGTTATTATCTACCGTTTTTTTAAAGACGCGAATTGTAAAATTAAGTTAGAAAAATAAAAAGGCATTTATGGTACACTCAAATTGTATTTCCGACGAAAGAAAACAAAGGAGTGTAACCATAAATGACCTACAAACATCTTACCATAGACGAACTGACAATGATAGAATCATATTATCTTCAACATAATAAACCGGTTGAAATCGCTAACCGAATGGGACGTGCTATACAAACTATTTATAATGTAGTCAATAAGTTCAAGCAAGGCAAGACTGCTCTTGATTATTGGCACCAGTATAAAGAAAATAAGAAAAAATGTGGTAGAAAAGTCATTCAATTACCTGCTCATGAAGTAGATTACATTAAAGAGAAAGTCACTCTTGGTTGGACGCCTGACGTCATTATCGGGCGAAAAGAAAGGCCTGTTTCATGCGGTATGAGAACACTTTATCGTTTATTTTCTAAAGGAATATTTGATATTGACACACTACCGATGAAAGGTAAAAGAAAACCGGTTCTGTTGCGAAGTTTGAAAATCAAACGCGTTCTCTCTGAACTCCAAATATCTTAGGCTGGTATTCCCATTAATACCTTGATTTCAGTAGACACCGAAAAGCCGAAGAGCGTTCCATTTCTTCACATGGTAAAGTGTAGGCTCTGCGAGGCTTGTTTTTGCTAGCGCAAAAATTGACACTTCGTGTCAAAAAAAGAGTGGCTAAGCCACTCTCAAGATCACAATTTAGTTCATTTTAGCAAACGCAACTAACAATCCCTTATCACAGGATTCGAAACCATTCTTTTCATAAAAATATCTAACATCAGAAGCTTCTTCAGTTAAAAGAACTTTTTGACGAACATTTTTGTATTTATTTAATATTCTTTGCAATAATTCACTTGCAATACCCTTATTCTGATAAGCATTCAAAACAAGTATATCTTGTATATACACAATCGTTAATCCGTCTCCAATAGCCCTAATAAGCCCTACTAATTTATCGTCATTCCAAACAGTTATAACATCTAACGATTGTAATATAGCTTGCTTTAATACTTCCAAATCTTGAGTATACGCACTCCAACCAACGTCATTATATAATTCTTCTAATTGCTTAATATCGATATCTTTACTTATACTGAAATTTATTGTCATTTTTATTAACTTCCTATTCAAATTTTATACAATAGTGACTCTAAGATTTAAGGATAACATCAATATTCTGTTGGACTAGCCAATCATGATATTGCAACAAGTCTTGTTGCACGGGCTTTAAATATAGTGTATTTGCTTTACCGGTCTTTTTATCATGAATAAAGGCCGTGTGTTTAACAGAGCCATCTGGATTATAGACATCGGATTTCTTTAACGTCATCACATCACTCACCCGCAGCAGGGTGGCTTTGCCAACTTGAAAGATAGTGTAGTTACGGCGACCTGCCCGAAAACTATCTAGTAAGGTGTCTTGCACCATTTTTAAGACGTTAGAGTCTTTGATTGGGAGTACGATTTGTTGCATATCTATTTAACCTCAATAATAGAACAGTCCTTGCCTATAATTGGTTCACTTTTGTCAATGAATGACCAATTATTTTTATCGTACTGGTAGATTGTAAAATTAATCCGAACGCTGTTCGGACAAAAAAGATCAGCTTCCATCATAAAGGACTCCCCGCGGGACTGCAATCAGGAGTCATTACTTCAACTGTTTTTGTTCATTATAGAAATTACGGTAAGCTAAATAGCACGCAATTATTGACCCCAAACTAGTCGCTGATAAGAGCATGAACGTGACCATAATTTGATACCTAATGGCCCGTACTGGATCGACCCCTGCAAAGATCAAACCGGACATCATCCCTGGCAGACTGACTAGACCCACAGTCTTTGCCGAATCAATGGTTGGTGACATCCCCGTACGAATCGCCTCACGCACGATGGCAATCGAAGCATCAAGTAGACCAGCCCCTAACGCCAAACGTTCAAGCACAGCTTGCCGCTGGTCATGAAACTGACTATTGAGGCTGCGATAAGCCAGCCCAATTGCGACCATTGAATTCGACGCAATCATACCAGAAATGGGAATCATTTGCGATGGCACAAACTTAATCGCACCAGATAGCACGAGGACGCCGAGTGTTACCCCCGTACTAACAAAAATGGCTAATAACGAAATGGCTAATGCATGGTCAATCCCCGGCCCCCGTTTTTTCGCATTCCAAGCCGCATTGAAGATAATGAAGCCTATCATCGCCAGCGTTAGCCACAAATTGTTGACTCGGAAAATATACTTTAGCAAGTAACCCACGATAAATAGTTGTACAACAGCCCGCACGACACCAATGACGATGTCCCTATCTAAGCCAAGTTTCTGCCACAAACTAATTCCTAACGCGACGAGCACTAACATTGCCGCCAAAAATAGCGACGTATTATTAACTGCTAAATTCATGCGTGTACCTCCAATCTGCCAGCAACCACTTTCGCTAACTGGCCCAGCGTACACATAACCCCCTAAAATCCATATAAGAGATTTGAACTTTATTTTTTGTTATATAATCCATAAACAAACAATATTTCTATTCTTTGTAAGCCTCATAAACGCTCGTTTAGGGCTTTTTTAGTTTCTTCGCACATTTGAGTTTATAGAATATCTTATTAAACAAACTCATATGTATGCATAACTTAACAGTTATGGGCTATTTTTTTATATACTATAAACAAAGGAGTTTTAAAGGCTCATAACAAAGGCTCATAAGTGGAGGGAGAAAATCATGAAATATGGATATGCTAGAGTAAGTACAATAGACCAAAAACTAGAATCTCAAATCGAACAATTAAAGAATGCTGGTGCAGAAGAAATTTTCCAAGAAAAATTTACTGGAACAACAAATAGTCGCCCAGCCTTTATAAATTTATTAAATACATTGGAATCAGGAGATACTTTAATCATTACAAAGCTAGATCGCTTCGCAAGAAATACTAGAGAAGCATTAGCAACTATTCAAGAACTTTTTGATAAGGATATAAAAATAAATATTTTAAATATGGGAGTGATAGATAATACCGCAACTGGAAAATTAATCTTTACTATTTTTAGTGCCTTTGCTCAATTTGAAAGAGATATGATTGTTAGCAGAACACAAGAGGGAAAAGAATATTCAAGAAAAAATAATCCAAACTTTAAAGAGGGTAGACCCAATAAATTTACAGAAGAACAAATTCAATTAGCTTATGAATTAAAACAACAAGGAATGACACACAAGATGATCGAACGAAAAACTGGCATTAGTGTTTCTACTCAAAAAAGAAGATTTAATAAAATAAGCAACAAAACAAAGTTATAACTATAATTGTAGTTATAATTGTAGTTGTAGTTGTAATTACAACTGATAAATGTTATAATATAAGTATATAAACAAGGAGGTTTGCTTATGAGTAAGGTTATTGCTTTTTATAATAATAAAGGTGGAGTTGCTAAAACTACTACCGCAACAAATGTTGCTGGTGTACTTTCTTTAAAAAAGAAAAAGGTTTTGTTAATTGACGGAGATCCACAAGGTCACACAAGTTTAACTTTTGGTGTAGATTCAGATGAATTACAAACAACTTTAGGAGCTTATCTAACGAGTAATTGGAGTGCTAAAAAAGCGTCTAAATACTTTATAAAAGTAAATGATTATCTTGATGTAATACCAAGTAATCAGTCATTATCTGATTTTATTATTGCTGTTTCGTCAGAAGAACCAAAAACTAGAAACAAGCACCTTAAAAATTTCATTGAATCAGTCAAAAACGACTATGATTATATTATTTTTGATATGGCACCAGCGGTTGATATTGTTCTTGAAAATATAGTTGAAATTGTTGATGATTTAATTGTTGTAGCAGTTCCTGAAACTTATGCAGTTAAAAATGCTGAAACAACCTTAAAAATTACAGATGATAAAAATGTTAATGTTCGATATATCGTACCAACAAAAACTCAATTAAATACAAAAACTCATAAATTTATGCTTGAAAATTTAAGAGAAGTTGCACAAGCTCATAATATTAAAATGACAGATACTTATATTCCTAATTTAATTGCTTTTTCAGAAGCTGTTTCAATTTATGAATTACCATTAGCACTTATTGAAGATAGTCGATATAAAAATGCAAAAAAATATTATGAAAAATTAGTTCAAGAATTGGGGTATTAAAAATGAAAAAAGAATTTAAAAAAGCAGTTGATACAGAAAAAATTTCTGGTTTAACTCAACCAAAAAGTTTTATGAATAATGATGAAAAAAATAATAAAACATGGAGTGATTATTCAGAGATTATAAAAACAGAACAAGATGAATATAATCAAGTTCTATATACAGTTGCAGTAGAACCAGCAATGAAAGAAGCAATACAAATTGCTGGTAAAAAACTAGGAAGAACAAAAGGTGGAGCTAAATCAATAGTTAGAAATGCACTATTAGACTATTTTGAAGAACACCCTGAATTGTTTGAGTAACTACAATTACAATTACAATTATAATTATAATTGTAGTTATAGTTATAACTATGAAAGGAGATTTATTATGAAAAATATAATGGACTTATGGCTTTACTTTTATATAAGTTGTATCTACTTTTTGCCATTAATTGCTCTCATGCGTTCTAGCAATAAAAGTAGCAATTTCTTATTAAGAAGACTACTATTTCCCTTTGAATATTTAATTCAAAGAAGACTTGAAAAAACAACAAATTATAATCGTGGATCAATTCGTGTCGTTCATATTTTCATTTGGTTTTTCAGTATTTTTAGCTTAATGTTTGCGACAGCACCACTCACTTTTTTTCATGAACCACTTGAAAATCACACCTCATTATTATTATTTATCACTTACTACTGTATGTTAGCCCCATTCTGTTTTTGGTTTCAACCAAGAAATCTAAAACAATAAAAAAGGAGAACTTTATGTTTATAGCAACTGACAATCAATTTACAGCAAGAGGAAGATTAGTAGACAGTCCTCAAATTAATATTTCAGAAAAAACAGGAAACGCTATTGTTTCAATCACACTAGCACAAGAACACCCTTTTAAAAAAAATGAAGCTGGTGAAAGAGAATCTGTTTTTATTAAATACACCGCAATTGATACAAAAAACAACCCTATTGCCAGTCGTATTGCAGAATATGTGACAAAAGGATCATTAGTTAGTCTTATTGGTTATCATGACAGTTACTTTAAAGAAAATTCAGAGGGTAAAAAAGAATATTTTGAAGTGAAAAGAATTTCAACTTTTAGAAATGAAGAATCAAAAGAAAAAACATTGGAGCGTAGAACTAAAGCATAATAATTAATAAAGGAAAGTGATTTTTATGGAAAAAGACAAAGTGGACTTTTACAATATACCGATCGTAGACTACTTACTTTCAATTGGAGAACCCCTTGAAAGTGTTGGTCATAACTACTATCAACATAAACATCATGATAGTTTAAAAATTAATCAAAGGAAAAACTATTTTGTTTGGAATAGTCGTTCATCTGAAAAAAATTCACGAGGTGGAGTTGTTCAGTATATGCAGATCATGCATAATTTATCTTTACAAGAAACACTCTCAAAATTAAGTGAAGATTTAGACGGTAAAGTTCTTCCAGCGATCCCTAAAAAAAGCTATCCTAAAAAATTTAATTATAAAGTTAAAGAAGCTATTGTCCCCTTAGAAACGCAACGCTATTTAGTTGCAAAACGAAAAATACCTAATAAAATTGTTCGCCTATTTTTTTCTTATGATTTAATTTCTCAAAATGAAAATAATGAAGTCATTTTTAAATGGTTTAAAGGCGACAAAGTTGTAGGTTTTTCTAAACAAGGTACGATCCCACTCACAGACGAAGAAAAAGAGAAATATCATACTAAAAGAGATTTCTTTAAATATGTTGCACCAACAACAGAAGCTGATACAATGTGGGGTTTTAATTATCTTAGTGGCGAACCAAAACATATCTTTTTCTTTGAAAGTGAGATTGATTTATTAAGTTATTATTCTATTTTTGAAGAAGAATTAAACGAAACTGGTAATTTTTGGTTAATATCTATCAATGGAGTTGCGATTGAAAAAGTCTATTCATTTTTTAGATACGGTATAGAAAACTTAAATTTAAAAGAAACTTGTCAGTCTTTGCACGTTTGTTTTGATAATGATATTGCTGGAAAACAAGCCTGTAATAAGTTAGAGCACTTAGAATTTAAAAATATCCCTTTTCAAAATGATTTACCAAAAGAATTTAAAGATTGGAACGAAGTTTTACAAAATAAATAAGTTTAAAAGCCTTTTAAAGTTTCAAAGGCTTTTTTTGACGCTTTACAGAGCTTTTAAGAAGTTTTAAAACGAATCAGGTAAACTTATTACGACTAACGCTTAAAAGGGCTTAGAAAGCAAAACATGAGCTTTTAGAGTATCTCTTGCTTTTCTCTTTAACTAATCATTTTGCTTTCCAGCGATAAAGACCAGCAAGTTATATCCAAAGCTATAAACAGTTTATTGTGCCTTAGAAAGCCATATAGTCATTTCTTATGGCTTTTAAACTGATTCAGGTAAAGTTTATGAGGGTAAGTGCTGAAAATCGCTTAGAACGTAAAATATGATCTTTTATGGTTTTAATCTTTTGGTTTTAATCTTTTGGTTTTGACCTTTGGTTTAAATTTTTGAAAAAAATAAAAAAAGGCGAAGCCTTATATATATTTATCTTATATATTTTAATCTTTTGTTCTTTTGCGTCAAAAAAAAGTGAGGTTTTTCAAGGGTTTACAGAATAATAAGGACAGAAAAATCGATGTATAAGGACAGAAAAATCGATGTATAAGGACAGAAAAATCGATGTATAAGGACAGGAGTTGTTGTGGAACTGTCCTTATTATGATATAATAAAAGCATAGAGAAATTCACTCGCAAAAATGTTTTCTCTATGCTAATTCTAAAATCACTCACAAAGGAGTTACTTTCTATGACTATTATACCAAAAAATGAACAAAATCAGAAGCAGGTACTAAAGTTGAATGAACTTGAAAAACGAAAAGTAGTAGAGAACAACGCTTTAATTACCAGCGTTGCTAAAATGCAAAAAACAGCTTTAAAAATGTTTGAGTTAGCCGTATCTTGCATTGATACGGAGAATGTACCAGAAAACAATACTGTTTATCTCTCAAAAGAAGAACTATTTTCTTTTTTTGAGGTCGGTTCTAACAGCAAGCATACTCAATTTAAAGAAGCGATTGAGATCATGCAAAAACAAGCCTATTTTAAAATCAAGTCTAATAAAAAACTAGGTATTGAGTATGAAAGCATTGTCCCTATCCCTTATGTTAAGTGGAATGATTACAATGATGAGGTAACCATACAATTTAGCGAACATATTATGCCTTATTTAATTAATTTAAAATCTGAATTTACACAATATAAAATTTCAGAACTACAAAAATTAAACAGCAAGTATTCTATTATTTTGTATCGTTGGTTAACCATGAATTACAACCAGTATGAGCATTACAGCAATAAGGGCGGACGCAGAGACGAACAAGTGGAAGAATACCGCAACCCCACGATTTCTATACGAGAATTGCGAGAAATGACAGATACGGTTCAAGAGTATCAAAAAATGTCACACTTTACTACATGGGTACTAGAAAAACCATTAGAAGAAATCAATGATCATACCTCGTTTAACGTGGCTTATGACAAAGTGAAAAAAGGGCGGAGCATTGACTCTATTGTCTTTCATATTGAGAAAAAACCAGTTGCTAAAAATGAATATTATAAGCAAGAAGAACAAGACTCAGTTTATCTTGAAAACAAAGCAGACCGAGAAGCTAAACAACAAGCATTATTTACCGAAGCTATGCAAAGTCCTTACACCAAGTTATTAGGCGAAAAATGGCTGATTAATGTTGCTGATATGCAAAATATAAGTACCATGACAGGACTTGCAGAAAAAGTTTACCCACTATACGATGAACTCAAAGAAGCAAGGGGATTAAAAGGGGTAGAAACACATCTATCATACGTTGCAAGTAAGCAAGAGGGCTATTCTAAACGAAACGTGGTTAAGTACCTTAAAACAGCCATTGAGGGCTATTTACCGACCGTTGCCTTGCAAGATTTAGAGCAACCAGAACGTGCCAATTACAAAAAGCCAAAACCAAGAACGTTAGAAGAAGTGGCAAAAGACTTTTTGCCAGAATATGAGAACATAACGACTGAAACTGAAAAAGAAGAATTAAGACAAATAAAAGCAGAAATCGACAAAAAGTTACGTGGCGAGGGTTTAGATCATGAGTGAGAACTTAAAAATCTTTAAAGTAAAAAATGTTAGAAAATATGGGAGTGAGTATAAAAATGAGAGATGAAGAAATAGTAAGGTTAAAACCTTTTACAAAATGGACGGGAGGGAAAAGGCAACTACTACCTGAAATTTTACCATTATTACCGAAGGAATATAATCATTACTTCGAACCATTTATAGGTGGCGGAGCGTTGTTTTTTGAGTTGATGCCAAAACATGCGACTATTAATGATTTTAATAAAGACTTGATACATGCTTATAAACAAATTAGGGACAACCTGTCAGAACTAATAAATTTACTTGAAATTCATAAAGAAAAAAACTCAAAAGAATACTATTTAGATATTAGAGGAATAGATAGAACTGAAAAATTCATAGAGTTATCTGATGTAGAGAAAGCTGCTCGATTATTGTACATGCTAAGAGTTAATTTTAATGGTCTTTATAGAGTCAATTCAAAAAATCAGTTCAATGTTCCTTATGGACGTTATAAAAACCCTAAAATTATTGATGAAAAGCTATTATCTAATATTAGTCAATATTTAAACAAAGAAGACATTTCGATATTAAACGGAGACTTTGAAGATTCCGTGAAAAAAGCAAAGAGCGGAGACCTTGTTTATTTTGATCCACCATATGCCCCGATTTCTGCAACTAGCACTTTTACATCATACACTCACGAAGGATTTGGTTTAGATGAACAGAAAAGGTTAAGAGATGTCTTTGTTGAACTGACAAAACGTGATGTAAAAGTGATGTTATCTAACTCTGACGTAGGTTTAGTCCATGAGTTATATAATGGTCTAGAAAACACCAATATTACTATCGTTAAAGCTAATCGTATGATAAATTCAAAGGCATCAGGTCGTGGGAAAATAAATGAAGTAATTATTAGAAATTATAAGGAATAATATCATGGAAGAAGAGGAATTATATTATAAAGACACACAATTAAATTCGGAACTCATTTTAGCTAATTCTTTTGAGTATATGAAGAAAATGGATAAGGAGAGTGTAGATATAATTTTTGCAGATCCTCCTTACTTTTTAAGTAATAATGGTTTTTCAAATAGTGGTGGTAAAATGGTTTCAGTAAATAAAGGAGAGTGGGATAAAATTAGTTCTTTATCTGAAAAGCATGCCTTTAATAGGAATTGGATTAATTTAGCTAAAAAAATATTAAAACCTAATGGAACTATATGGATTTCAGGTAGTTTTCACAACATTTATTCAGTTGGTATGGCTCTAGAAGAAGAGGGGTTTAAGATTTTAAATAATATTACTTGGCAAAAGACAAATCCCCCCCCAAATTTATCCTGTCGTTATTTTACACATTCAACGGAAACAATATTATGGGCTCGTAAAGAAGGAAAATCAGCAAAACATTACTTCAATTATGAACTAATGAAAGAACTTAACAATGGGAAACAGATGAAAGATGTATGGACTGGCTCCTTAACCAAAAGATCAGAAAAAACGTTTGGTAAGCACCCAACTCAAAAACCTGAATATATTTTAGAAAAAATTATCCTGTCTTCTAGTAAGGAAGGTGACATTATTTTTGACCCTTTTGTGGGAAGTGGTACAACATGTGTAGTTTCAAAAAAATTAAATAGAAA
The DNA here is from genome assembly GCF_009601015.1 of Lactococcus hircilactis. GTDB lineage: Bacteria > Bacillota > Bacilli > Lactobacillales > Streptococcaceae > Lactococcus > Lactococcus hircilactis. Next base: position 21,763 of record NZ_WITJ01000017.1, on the reverse strand, counting down.
ATATATTGGAATAGATATAGAAAAAAAATATCTAGATATAGCAATTGAAAGATTGGAGAACATATAATGGAATTTTCTTATGATAATTATATTAAAGCCTCACCAGATGAACGATTAAACTTATTTATGAGTACTTTAGCCATTACAAATCGTACACCAGAATATTATATAAATTGGGAAAAAGTCATACGAGGAACTAAAAAATTTGAGTTAGAGCTAAATACCCTAAATTATCTAATTGGTAAATCTGATATTTATAACGAATCTTTTAATTTATTCACTAAGCAACCTGAATTAATTAAAACAATTCCTTCACTGATTGCTAGTAGGGATATTGTTCTTGACATATTATCACTAGATGAAAATTATAATATGGAATTTCAACAGTTAGATTTTAAAAATATAAACACAGAAAACATAAAAAAATATGTTGATTTTTGTGAAGATTCCGGACTATTATCTTTTTTGAAAAACAATGCTAATCGTTCGCTTGTAGACTATGTTTACGGAATAGAAGCTGGTTTAGATAGTAACGGACGTAAAAATCGAAGTGGGACAATTATGGAAAGCATTTTAAGTAAAAATGTAGATAAATTATGCGCTCAACTAGATTTAGAACACAAATCTCAAGCTACTGCAAGTTATATTAAAAAGAAGTGGGGTATTACTGTCCCAGTAGATAAATCTGAAAGGCGATTTGACGAAGTTATTTATGATTATCGTTCTAACAATATTTGGATAATTGAAACTAATTATTATGGTGGAGGTGGTTCTAAACTGAAATCTGTATCAGGAGAATTTATTAATCTCAATAATTTTATTAATAAATCAGAACAAAATATATTTTTCATATGGATTACAGATGGTAAAGGTTGGAATACAGCAAAAAAACCATTATCAGAAGCATTCGAACAGATTGACTATATATTTAATCTAGAAATGTTAAAAGAAGACTTTTTAGTGAATTTATTTAATATAAAAAAAACTAACTACAAAAAATAAAATAGTTAGTTTTTTTTATATTTATCAGGTTTATTTTCTTTTATATAATTTGAGAAAATTTTTAAAAAATCTTCTGTTTCGTCAATTGAAAGATTTTCAGTATCAAAATACTTATCTAGTAAAGCACCCTTTTGTATTAATTTTCGAGTTCTTTCTTTTCTTTTTTTTGTACTTTCAAGGTATTTTGATTTTTTTAAAATTGAATTTTCACGTTCAATTTTTTTCTGAATTTCTTCTTTTTTAGAAATTAAATTTTCAAGTTGATTACTCATAAGCAATCAACCTTAAAAATTGTTTTCAGTTTTTTCATGAACTGAATTAATGTTTTCATCAGAAACACAATCATTAGATTTTTCAGTTTCATCAGAACCATTTTTTCCTTTTAAAAATTCTGAAAATTCTTTAGTTAATTCTTTGATTTTATCAGTAGTCAATTTTGAATAATCAAGATTAGACAATTTGATGATTTCATGACCTACTTTATTATCAATTTTTTTCTTTTCGTTTTTAATTTTTTCGTTTAGCTTATTTAATTTTTCTTGTTGTTTTTCTAAACTAGATAATGTCATAAGTACACCTCACTTGATTTTTATTGACCGTAACAAGATAATATCATAATCAAAATTATATGTCAACAGATTTGTTGCTAAAAACCAAAAAAAATAGTAAAATGGAATTAAGATTTAGAAGCGTCAGCAGACCGAGCGAAGCGAGGACAATGCGCACTTACACACCACTCCAAAATTGGGTGGTGTAATTGCTCAAAAAAATGGTATAAGAAGTTGCCTTTGGCAACAACAAAAAAACAAAAAAACAAGGGAAAGGAGAAACTAAGGTATGGCAATATTTCACATGAATTTTAGTAATATTAGTGCTGGTAAGGGAAGAAGTGCAGTAGCTAGTGCAAGTTATAGAAGTGGCGAAAAACTTTATAGCGAAATGGAAAATAAAACTTATTTTTATGATCGTAGTATCATGCCTGAAAGTTTTATCCTTTTACCTGAAAATGCACCTGAATGGGCTAAAGATAGACAAAAATTATGGAACGAAGTTGAAGCAGTTGACCGTAAAGTAAATTCAAGATATGCAAAAGAATTTAACGTTGCTTTGCCTATTGAATTATCAGAAGATGAACAAAAAGAACTATTGACCGAATATGTTCAAAAAACATTTGTTGATAAAGGTATGGTTGCAGATGTTGCAATTCATAGAGATCATGATGAAAACCCTCATGCTCATGTCATGCTTACAAATAGACCGTTTAATGCTGACGGAAGCTGGGGACAAAAGGCTAAAAAAGAATATATTTTAGATGAAAATGGAAACAAAACTTATACAGCTAATGGTCATGCAAGAAGTAGAAAAATTTGGCTTGTTGACTGGGATAAAGTAGGTAAAGTTGAAGAATGGAGAAAAGCATGGGCAGACCATGTTAATTCTGTTTTTCAAGAAAAAAATATTGATGAAAGAATTAGTGAAAAAACACTAGAAGCACAAGGTATAAATGATATTGCAACGCAACACGTAGGAGTGACTGGAAATCGTGATGAACGTGCTGAATTTAATAAACTTGTTTTAGAAAATAGACAACATAAAGCAGAACTAGAAAACCTTGACGAAAAAATCAATAATGAACTTAAAGTTAAGCAACTAAAAAACTTCTATTCTTTCAATGAAAAGAAAGTTATTGCTGAATTGAGTAAAGAGTTGCATACTTTTATTGATTTAGAACACCTTGAAGAAAAAAATAAAATGCTTTTCAACTGGAAAAATAGTGTTTTAATTAAGCAAATTGTTGGTAAAGATGTTTCAGAAGAATTAAACAAAGTTAGTCAACAAGAATTTTCACTTGATAATGCAAATCGTTTGATTGATAGAGTTGTAGATAGAAGTATAAAAGCTATGTATCCGACCGTAGATAGCAATGCTTTTTCTATGCCTGAAAAGCGTCAATTAATCAGAGAAACAGAGAGCGAAAATAAAGTATTTACTGGTGCAGAACTAGACGATAGATTATCAATGATTAGAGCAGATAGTTTAAATAGGCAAATAGTTGCTTTAACTAAGCGACCATTTACAAGTTTAACTATGCTTTCAAAACAAGAAAAATATCATATTGATAACATCAATAATGTTTTAGCTTATCAAGGATATAACTATGAAAATATTGAAATGTCACATGGTAAAATTTTACGAAATTATGAATCAGAAGAATTTTCAAAAGAACTCGATATTATTCAACGTAGTCTTAAACAAATTAATTCTATTGAAGAAGTAAGAAAAATTGTAGAACAACAATATTCTGTTGTTCTTGGAACAATTTTCCCTGATAGTGAATTAAATAAACTAAGTTTAGTTGAAAAAGAAAAAACATATAATGCAGTAATCTATTTCAACCCAACGATCAAAAAACTTACTCAAAGTGAATTAGAAAATATTGTTAAAGAACCGCCAATTCTATTTTCTACAAAAGAACATAATCAAGGACTTTCTTATCTTGCTGGAAGAATAAGATTAGAGGATATAAACAATAAACATCTGACAAGAGTTTTGAAATTTGAGGGAACAAAAAAACTCTTTATTGGAGAAGCTAAAGCAGATAAAAATATTGATCCTGAATTGCTAAAAGAAGCAACAAACAGGAATGATAAACAGTCCTATAAAAATGAATTTTATAGAGATAAAAATATGGAAAACTACCAATCAGTTGCCTATTCAGATACAAGCCCAGCAGAATATATGAATCGTTTATTTAGTGGAGTTTTGATTAGTGTTTTATATAATAATGAAAACCAACATAAAAAAGGGTTAGAAGAAGTTGAATGGGACATGGAAAGAAAACACCGTGAACATACCAAAACAGGTGGTTTAAGCAGGTAAAAATAGCAAAAAAAATAGTAACCAAAAAATGAGCATAATATGCTCATTTATGTTATACTTAATTTATAAATCAAAGAAAGGAGATGTATTTGAAAAGTTCAGAGTGGCACAGCCTATCAAAAGCAAGTGAGATTCTAGGACACGGAACATCTTATGTTAGCTTGTGGTTACGTCGGCATGAAAAAGACATGCCAGAGGGAATGATTATTGCGTCAGGAAATAGCAAGTTAATATCAGATCAAGGGATCGAATGGATAAAAAAGAACACAAAAAAAGAGGGCGTCCTCGTAAGCAATAAACGTGCTTTTGAGGATAAATATCTAATACTTCCACTATTAGATAAAGCCCTAAATAACTATTTTACCTTTTTTAAAAATTTAAGTCTATTGTTGATCTATTCAAGAGTTACTTTGAAAGTAGGTAGATAAATGAAAAGTGAAAAGTGGCAAGGGATAAGCGGAACTTTAATTCATGATGAAACTAAAGGAATTATTATTGATAAAAATGAAAAAAGTGATAGCTTAGATTATTTTTCTGAAAAATTAAAAACAGACGGAAAACCACTTAAAGAAGTAAGAGAAAAAATGATAAAGGATAGTATTAAGAGAGATCTCAAAACTAATCCTTTGCATTTGAAAGCATGGTTTGATAAAAAGTATGACAATGATAATTCTGAAAAATCTAAAGAAATTAATTCTGACAAACCTACTTTACAATATAAACAAATAAAAAGTGATATTTCATTTTTTGGAGAAAGCTTTTTAGAGGGTTTCTTAGGTTTTTATGGTTTTGAACTAGATAATGCAGTTTCAAGATATGAATCAAATCTTCAAATCATAGAAACAAAGGAGCTGGGAATAGATGATGAAGCTAAATATTTTTTAGGTACAAGTCAAAAAGGAGAATTTAAAAAAGCAACATCTGAATTGCCAAGCAAAAGTATTGCGGAGGAAGAACTACAAAAATTCTTTTCAAAAGAAAAGAAACAAGTTCAAACTCAAAGTATCGAACTTACAAAAGATACTGATGAATGAAAGGAGAAGTTCATGAATAAATTAGGAAAAGGGAAAGTTGCTAAATTAGCAACAAGTACCCTAACTGCTGGTTATCTTATGGTAATGACAGCACAAACAGCGTTCGCTGCGGACGGTACAGCTATACAAGGTAAGCTGACGACCGCTGCAAACACTATTAAAGGTATTTTAACAGGAATTGTCGTTTTAGTAGGTGTCTGTGTAGCTTTGTTTATTATTATAAAACGGTTGCCTGACGCAGATGATCCGAGAGAGAAATCTGAAGTTTTTAAAAGCGTCGGACGGGTAGCGGGGCTTGTAGCCCTCGCAGCCGCCATTGTATGGCTATTGCCGTGGGTTTACAGTCTTTTAACTTAATATAAAAAGGAGTTAGTCAAATGAAAAAAGGTAAAGAATTTATTTTTCCTGAAAATGTCGATAAAGATTATGGAATTTGGAAAGATTATACCTTAAAAGATTTTGGCTATGGAATTTTAACTTTATTATGTGGTTTAGTATTCATTGTACTGCCACCATATCCCTTATTTTTTGTATTAGGCAAGATTATAATTGTCGTAATAGCCATGACAGTTGTCATGGCTATTTTAACAATAAAACCTATTTCTTCAAGAAAAAATATAAAGGTTAGAGATCATTTAAGGTTAAAACGAAAATATTCTCATAGTCAGAAATTATATTATTTAAAACCGCAAAAAAGGGGTATTAAAGATGAATTTGAAAAATAAAAAATCTAAAAAATCAGCATTGGACTGGGAATATGTACCACCTAAAATTAATGGCGGTAAAGAAACTATTGATGATATGAGTTTAATTGTCGGAATGTACGATAACTATCAAGTAACTAAAACAGGAAATTTAGTAGGAATACTTGAAGTAAGTGGTATTAATCTTGATTTATTAAATGATAACGAACAACAAGATGTCTTTAATGATTACGGAGCTTTCCTTATGAGTACATTAGGAGAGGGAGTAGACGATACTTTACAATTCATAGAACCTACCATACCAGTTAATATGACAGCATATATTAATGGACTAAAACGTAAGTATTTAGATTTAAAATTAAACCACCCTGAACAAGAATTTAAAATAAACTTGCTGGCAAGTTATTTAGATCATTTCACAACAGTTCAAAATTCAAAAAATATGACAACAAAACAGCATTTATTGATTGTCAAAGTGAAAATAAAAGATAAGTCAGTTGAGAGTTTAGATTTAGCAGTAAATAATCTTGATGAAAAAATTAATCAAGTGAAGCGTGATTTAGAAAATGCACTAGCTGATTTTGACTTAACAGCTAAGATTTTACCAAGTCAAGAAGTGCTGGAAGTGCTGAAAAACCTTATTAATTTTAAAGGATAAGAGGTAAGGATATGAATTTAAGTGATAAAGTTATGGACTTAATTATGCCTAACTCAAAAAAGAAAAATGAAATTATTGTAGATGAAGAACAACAGCAAAAGAAAAGTAAGCAAGATAATTTCATGGAATCAATCGACCGTGACAGTCTACACTCACTTTTTCCTTTTAGCTGGGAACAATACCCAACTTATGTTCAATCAGGCGAAAATTTCATGAGAACAATTGCAATTGCTGATTATCCGAAGCGTGTTTATGGAAATTGGTTATCAGAATTAAAAAGAAAAAAAGGCTCAATTGATATTGTTCAGTACATTGATAGTGCAAGTAACAATTCAATGATTACTTACTACAAAAAAACAATTCAAAATAAAGAAGCTCAATTGTTAAATACCTTTGATCCATATAAACAAAAGGTATTAAAAAATTACATTGATAGTGCCAATATGCAATTAGACAAGTATTTAGATAATTCTACTACCTTTGTTTATCAACACATGCTTGTATATTTAAGAGCAGATTCTCTAGCTGAATTAGATGATTTAACAGAAAATGTTAGAAATACACTTATCAAATTACAGATGAAGCCTTTGATACCAGTAAAAGCGACTTTTCAAGGGTTTTGGTCTACAATGCCAATTAATGAGAACTTATTAGGAGATTATACCTACAAAGAAAGCAATACAGAAGTTGCTAGTAGTATGTTTCCCTTTGACGACGCAGAAATTCTTGATTTAAAGCCTAGAAGTGATATTGAGGGAATAAACAAAGATACAAACTCACTAATTGCTATTGATATGCTGGATAGAAACACTACCCTTAATCAAAACATGGTAGTTATTGGAACATCTGGAGTTGGTAAAACAACCTATATGATCCAAAAAATATTACGTTACGCAATTCAAGATTATCAAATTTATATCATTGACCCTGAAAATGAATATACAAGAATAGTTGAAGCATTAGGCGGTTCAGTTCTACATTTAACATCAAATGCAAAATACAAAATAAACCCTTTACAAATATTTTCAGAAGAAATATTGAGTGCAGATGAAGCAGTCACTAACCTTGATGAATTAGTAAAGGATAAAATTCAACGATTAAAAGGTTTTTTTGAAGTTTTAAAAGATGATATGACACAAGTTGAAAAAGCGATTATGGATAATATAGTTAAAAACGCATATATCAATAGTGGAATTTTAAAATATAACCGTCTAAACGAAATTAAGAATGAGCAATGGCCCACTCTTAGCAACGTTTATGACGAACTAACAAAATTATCAGAAAAAGATCCTGAAAAATTTAAAACAATTAAAGATTTTTACTTTATTTTAGGTAGTTATACGCATGGATCAAACACTTTGTTTGACGGAGCAACCAACATTAATTTAGATACAAAAATTGTATCTTTTGACTTAAAACCATTGCAAAGCGAACAAGAGGTACAAGCTGGTGCATACTTAAATACGTTTCAATATTTATGGGACGAAATCACAAAAGACCGCAAAAAAAGAAAAAAATTGTTTGTTGATGAATTTCACTTTCTAACTTTGCACAAATCAGCGTCTACTTTCTTCCACCAAGCCTATAAACGTTTTAGAAAATATAACGCTGGGGCGATTGCTGGAACACAACAAATTCAAGATGTTATTGAGGGGCAAACAGATAGCGGACAAAATATTGGAGAAGCCATTATTGGTAACAGCTTTACAAAAGTTTTCTTTGGACTTGACGGTAAAGGGGTAGATGATATTACCTCAAAATTAAGAATGAACTTTTCTGAAAAAGAAAAGAAATTGTTAGAACGTAGACGACAAGGGGACGCTTTAATAATCTATGGAAGCCAACGTGCATTTATGAACGTAGAGCTTACAGAGGAAGAATTAAGACTGATTGATCCAGAAGCATATAAAGAAAAATATGATAGAGAAACAGCAGAACAACCTAGTTATCAAAAAAGAGTTGTTCTAACACCAACTGAAATAGAAATGTTGACTACTACCGAAGAAAAAGGGGGAGTAGATAATGGTTAAGAAAAAATATGACCTGTTAAATATTGAAATTGGTACTTTTAAGCGGTCTAATGATAAACTTTCAATCAAAATTGATAAATCACAATTTAGATATGATAGTTTATCTGAATTAAATGAATTAAAAAAACATCAAGAAAACTTTATTGACTTAGATAGTATTGTTGAGCAAGAAAATCAAGTCATATTGACTTATAAACTTTCAAAAAATGCTAAATCTTTGAAAGAATTAATCAAAGAAAAAAAAGCAATTAGGACATCAATTGCTAAACGTATTATGAACCAAGATATATTGAAAGATGATACTTATCGTATTTCTTTAAACCCAGCGAATATATGGTACTATCCTATGAACCATGTTTGGTATGTTTATAAAGCCAATGAAGCTATGCCCTTTGATGATAATTTTAGTCCATTAATGAAGTACAAAGCCTTAGTTCTTTACTGTCTTACTGGAATAGCTTACGAAAGATTATTGAACGAGCCGAAAGAAGCTCTTATAAATAATCAAGATCCAATGGTTTTACAAGTTCTAAATTCTGAAAATATCGAAGATCTAAAACTTGCGATTAATAGTATTGACGATTCTATTTCTTATCAAGAATGGCAAAAAGTAGATACAAAAGAAAAAAAGACTAAAAGAAAATTTATTATCACAGCAAGCTCAATTGCAATTGTCGGTTTATTATTGGTTGGAATGGTACATAAAAATGACCAAAAAAAATTGATAGCATTGGAAGATAAGCAAAAAATAGAACTCACAAAATTAAAATATTCTAGCATGGTTCAAAGTTCACTAGACAATAAAAACTGGAAAGAAGCTAGTGAAGCTATGAAAAAAGCTGGATATAGCAAAGAAAAGCAAACTAAAACCTTTTTATCTTTAAAAGAGTATCAAGAAGCCATTAATGCAGATCCAAAAGAATTAAATACAGTAGTTAATGAAATTTATAAAAACAATGATGAAAAGGTTGTTTTAGACCTAGAATTGCCTACTGGAACAGAAGAAAAAATTAATGATGAACTAAAAATAGAGAAAGCTATTGTTAGTTATGATAGTGAAACACTAGCAAGTCAATTATCCTTTGAAGAAAACAAAGATGTTCTGTTAAGAATGGGACAAGCATTTTTAGAAAATAATGATATGCAAGACGCACAAAGTGTTCAAACAAAACTTTTTGGTTTAGATGAAACAAAAGGCGATTATCTTAAATCTATGATTGATCTACAAACAGCAACAGATAAAGTTAAAGACAGTCAGAAAAAACTTGATGAAGCTAATAAGATTGATAATAAAGATAAAAGCAAAGGCGACAAAGTTAAAGTTGCTAAATCTAATTTAGATAGTGCGAAAAAAGATGAAAAATTGGCTAAAGATAAGGTGGATAGTTTAAAGAATAAAATAGGTGCTTAATATGCAGATGTTTTCATTAAAATACAAAGCAAAAAAATATAAACTCATTATCTATTTATTTGCTGGCTTTATTTTATTTCTGATTATGGTTATTGCGTCACTTACTGGCGGTCTTTCAGAAAATGATTGTGACAATAATACAGTTTCTATCACAGCCAATAGTGCGTCACAAAAAGAAAATGCTAAAGTTATCTATGATTTTTTAGTAAAAAATTATGGAGCAACTCCACAAGGAGCAAGTGGAGTTTTAGGAAACTTACAACAAGAAAGTCAACTTGATCCGAAGTCTATTGAAAGACCAGCAGATACATTATCAGGACATGGGCTTGCACAATGGACTGCTGGAAGAACTACAAATTTAATGGACTTTGCAAAAAGCAAGAATAAAGAGTGGGACAATTTAGGTTTACAACTTGAATTTTTAGATAGTGAATTAAAAGGTTCAGAAAAACAAGCAATACCAGCACTTAAAGCACTTAGTGTAGAGCAAGCAACAATAGACTGGCAAAAATTGTTTGAAAGAGCTGGCAAACCAGTTTTATCAAATCGACTTAATTATGCAAATAAATGGTTTGCACAGTTTGGTACAAGCGATCCAATTTCAGCAAATGCACAAGATAATGCTTCAAATGGAGCTATTGAAAATGTAGCACTCAATTGTGGTAGTTTAAACGATACAGGAAGTTCAAGTGACTTAGTAAAATCAGCAAAAACAATGAAAGGTTACTTCTACTATGTTCAAGCCCACCCAAGTTCAGACTTAGGAACTGATTTTAAAAACCCTAACAAATCAGGGGGGACTGACTGTTCAGGTTTTGTATGGCTTGCTATGAATAAATCAGGTTATAAAGTACCAGCGAACATGGGGTGGTTTACTGGATCAATGGCAAGTGACGCTAGAGGTTCACATCAATATTTAAAAGAAATTACACCAAGCCAAGCTAAAGCTGGCGATATTGTAATTGTGAATCAAGGTATAGGAGCTGGAAACAACGGACATACCGCTATATTACTTGAAAATTGGCATGGAAAAGAAACAAAAATCATTCAAGAGGGCGGAGATCAAACAGGTCACGTTAACGAGGGACAGTTTGGAACATCATTTTCAATTTTGCTAGACGGTGGAGATGTAGTTTTAGCAAGACCAGTCGCTAAATAAGGAGGAAAACAGATGAAGCGATCACACATAATTTCATTATCTGTACTAGGTATATTATTAGTTGGTTCATTATCAGTAAACGTAATTCAAAATTCTACAAACAATCATGTGAAAACTCAATTAGAACAACAAGAAAATCAAAATAAAGATATTAATCAAAAATTATCTACAAAATCACGAGAAAATAAATTTTTAAAAAGTGAGGTAGACGGTTTTAAAAAGTTTGAAAACAACAAAGATAAAAGTCAGTCTGAATTAAATTTTGACAATATCACTAATAAGTTTTTAACTACAATGTTTACCTTTGAGCCTGATACTTATAATAATCGGAAAGATAATCTTAAAGGGTTAATTTCAGATAATTTATATAATAAATATTTCCCTAAAAATACTAATTATGGGGACGCAAACAACGTTTCATCTAAACTTGATAAAGCTACAATTTATACGCAAGCAAAACAAGGAAATGAACTTAAAGGACTAGCAGTAGTTACTTTTGAAAGTAAGAGTGGTGATAACGAATGGAAAAAAGAAACTGATTTATATCAAATAAAATTTGATACCACTAATAATCAGATTACAGATGTTCAAAATTTAGGTAGTAGTTTTAAGGCAAGTGATGTTGAATAAATGGATCAAAGGTATTATTTCAGTAGTAGTGGCTACTGGCTTAATATCCTATGTAGTTCATAACTACATTAATTTTGTAGAAAAAAAACAAAATGTAGTCACAATAGATAAAAAAAAGAATAAAACTTTATTCTTTTATCGTGACGATTGCAAAGACTGTCAAAAAGTATTTCATCATGTTTATTGGAAAAATGTATTCAATAAAAATATAGAATTTGTAAATATGAATCAAAAAATGAACAGAAAATACATTAAAGAATATGATTTAAAATCAGTACCTAGTTTTGTAAATAAAAATGAAATTTATTCAGGTACAAAAATTTCAGATATAGATCATATTATGGAGAATAACAAATGAAAGATAACATAATAAAAATCATTAAAAGTGTTGTTCCATATCTCTTATCTTTATTAGCTGGACTTTACTTAATAGTAATTTTTACAGGTTCATTTATGGGGTTAGCTCAATATAAAATTGCTTTTACTGAAAAATTTTCAGATGTTTTAAAAGAATTAGCTTTGCACCCCTTGTCACATTATTTAGCCTATATTCACGAAAAAAACCCCCTTGCTATTATTTTAAGCATTGCACTTATTTTGTACCTCATCTATTTTGCTTTAAGAAGAAAAAAAGCGAAAGGTTCATGGGAAACCGCAGATACAGAAACACACGGTAGTGCAGACTGGGGAAATTCTAAAGAACTATTTTCAAAATATTTTGGAGTAGGTCAAAAGAAATTAAAGGAAGATTTTGATAACAGTATAGATCAAGAAATTATTGATAAATTGAATAAAGAGAGGGTGGAAGAATGAACGGTACAATTTTAGGTGTTTTAGATAATAAAATTATTTATCAAGATAATACAATTAAACCCAATCGAAATGTCATGGTTATTGGTGGTTCAGGATCATACAAAACACAATCAGTAGTTATTACTAATTTATTCAATGAAACAAAAAATTCAATTGTGGTTACAGATCCAAAAGGGGAGCTTTACGAAAAAACCGCTGGAATTAAACTTGCACAAGGTTATGAAGTCCATGTAGTCAATTTTGCAAATATGGCTCATAGTGACCGATACAACCCTTTTGATTATATTGAAAGAGATATTCAAGCGGAAAGCGTAGCTACAAAAATTGTTCAATCAGAGAATGCAGAGGGTAAAAAAGATGTTTGGTTTAGTACCCAAAGACAGCTTTTAAAAGCTCTCATATTGTTTGTAATGAAAGAACGAAGTCCTGAACAGAGAAACCTTGCTGGAGTTATTAATGTTTTACAAACTTTTGATAGTGAACCTATCAATAAAGATGAAAATAGTGACCTCGATAATTTATTTTTAGCTCTAAAAATAACCCACCCAGCAAGGATAGCTTATGAACTAGGCTTTAAAAAAGCTAAAGGGGAAATGAAAGCAAGTATCATTTCAAGTTTATTAGCAACAATTAGTAAGTTTACTGATGAAGAAGTATCTAATTTTACAAGCATTTCAGATTTTCATTTACAAGATATAGGTAGAAAAAAAATTGTTCTTTATGTAATCATACCAGTTATGGATAATACCTATGAAAGTTTTATCAATTTATTTTTCTCACAAATGTTTGATGAACTATACAAGCTGGCTTCAAGCAACGGAGCAAAACTACCACAAGAAGTTGATTTTATTCTTGATGAATTTGTCAATTTAGGTAAATTTCCAAAGTACGAAGAATTTTTAGCAACTTGTCGTGGATATGGAATTGGAGTTACAACGATCTGTCAAACACTTACTCAATTACAATCACTTTATGGAAAAGAAAAAGCTGAAAGTATTTTAGGAAACCATGCGGTTAAAATATGTTTAAATGCGTCAAACGAAGCAACAGCAAAATATTTTAGTGAGTTACTCGGAAAATCAACGGTTAAAGTTGAAACTGGAAGTGAAAGCACTAGTCACAGCAAAGAAACAAGCACTAGTAAAAGTGATAGTTACAGTTATACAAGCAGACAGTTAATGACACCTGATGAAATTATAAGAATGCCTGATACACAAAGTTTATTAATATTTACCAATCAAAAACCTATTAAAGCAACAAAAGCATTTCAATTTAAACTTTTTCCTGACGCAGATAGTAAAGTCAAATTAGAACAAAATAAATATGTCGGCATAACTAGTAAAAGCCAACTTGAAAAATACAATGATCTATCTGTTAAATGGGAAGAAAAATTAAAAAGTCTAAAAAATATAACAGTTACAGAAGAAGAAGAAAAAGATCTTCAAGATAATATAGATTCAGATTTAGAAGCAATGAATAACGAAAATAGCGGAGTAGATAATTCTACTACCGAAACTGATAAAATAGCTGAAACAGAAGCTAAAGAAGCACAAGTGGAAGCCGAAGCCGAAACAGAAGCTAAAGAAGTACAAGCGGAAGAAAAAAACTTTGATCAAGTAGTTCTATAAGGCCCAGCGTACACATAACCCCCTAAAATCCATATAAGAGATTTGAACTTTATTTTTTGTTATATAATCCATAAACAAACAATATTTCTATTCTTTGTAAGCCTCATAAACGCTCGTTTAGGGCTTTTTTAGTTTCTTCGCACATTTGAGTTTATAGAATATCTTATTAAACAAACTCATATGTATGCATAACTTAACAGTTTTGCATATGATATTAAATTGTGATAAAATCAACTCATGTGGATGTGCAAATATTATATGCGAATCAAAGGAGCGAAATATGGTAAAAAAAGAGTATCTTAGTCGAAAAGATTTAAACAGTAGAGAAACTTTAGCATATGAATATATGCTTGACGGATTGAGTCTTAAACGAATAGCTAAGTCTACGGGTTATCAGTGGAATACGATCAAACGTTTTAAAAGCCTTTGGTTTGATAATGAAGGTAATTCAAGATTGGAGAAATTTTAATGATGAAAAAGTCAGGGGAGCTATTACAGAATACGCTTATTCCGTTTTTAAAGGGTACTTTTGATAATTATCAGGAAGAACATCAAAATAGTGAGTATGAGAGTTTTTCTTTTAGCATTAATCAATATAGTTTTCGTAATAGACTTGCTAAGAAAACACCGACTAAAAAGGGATATTTCGTTGTTTTCTGGGAGAAAGATAATAACAATAAAAATAAAGCATTTGATTATAAAAACAGTCCTGATTTTTTAATTGTTAATGTGTTTGATAATGAACACAAAGGACTATTTGTATTTCCGAAGTCAGAGTTATTAAAGCAAAAAATATTAAGAACATCTCAAGTTAAAGGAAAAATGGCAATACGAGTTTATCCTTTATGGGAACAAAGTTTAAATAAAACAGCTGAAAAAACACAACAATGGCAACTGGATTATTTTATAGATTTATCTTGTAAGACTGTAGATTACAATAAATTAGAAGATATCTTAAAACTAGGTGAAGTACAATGAAATATGGTTATGCAAGGGTTTCAACAAATGAGCAAGATTTAGCGAATCAATTAGAACAGTTAAAGAATGCTGGGGCAGAAAAAATTTATAGTGAAAAATACACAGGAACAAAACGTGACCGCCCCAAACTCGATGAATTGCTTTCTATTCTTTCAGAAGGTGATGAATTAATTGTCGCAAAACTAGATAGACTTTCGCGTTCTGTCCAGCAAGGAACAGAATTAATTTCAGAGCTACAAGAAAAGGATGTTGTTGTAAATATTCTTAATATGGGAAGAATTGATAGGACCCCCAACGGTAGCCTTATGTTGAATATGTTTTTAGCCTTTGCGCAATTTGAACGAGATATGATTGTTCAAAGAACCCAAGAAGGTAGAGAATATCAAAGACAACATAACCCAAATTATCGAGATGGTCGAAAACCAAAGAAAACAACGCAACAGATTAAAGAAATACTGGACTACTTAAGAGTTCATACGTATACAGAAACAGCTCGATTGTTTGAATTGGATAAGTCAACAATCGTGAGATATAAACAAAGGTATGGTCAAAATAAAAAGTAAAGGAAACAACATTTTATCACCTTACCAATAAGGAGGCTTAATATTTGGGCGCATATAAACTGACTTCATCGGCACAGCAAGAAGCATTATTATCTTTAGATAAACTATCAAAGGATGAGTTTCAGGGATATTTTAGCTTTTCACGGTCGGATGTGAAGTTTATTCTCTCTCACAGAGGTGTTGAAAACAGATTAGGAATCGGTCTGCAGTTGTGTCTTGCTCGATATCCAGGAATTTCTTTAAATTCGGTTGATAAAGTATCAAAATCTTTAGTTGAGTACGTTGCTGACCAACTAAAGATATCAACTATAGACTTAGATAACTATTTAAGTAAGAAAAATACCCCCTTAGTGCATTTAAAGAAAATTTGCAGACACTATAATTATTCCCTATATTCTTCAAAAGCATCGGATTATTTGAAAAATATTCTAAATGAAGCGATACAAGAAAATAATGATGAACTTTTTCTAATTAATTTAGCTATTTATCGATTAAGAGAACAACATATCTTACTTCCAGAACTTTCAGAGATCGAACGTTTGATTTCAACTATTCGACAGAATCACGAAAAATATCTCTACAAAAAAATAATTGAACTTTTGTCTGAGAATCAAAAGGAACAATTAGATAGCTTACTAGTAGTAAATTTGGATACCAAAAAATCTAAACTAGCCTGGTTGCAAGATATTAGTGGAAAACCAAGTAAAGATACCATTCTATCAATTTGCGACCGGATATCGGTTATTAAAGAGTTGAAACTGGAGCAGTTAACATTTTCGTTTACCAATGAGAAGAGATTAAGTCAGATAGCAAGATTAACAGAACGATATCATGCTTTTGACCTACGCAGATTTGAAGAAACAAAAAGATATGCTTTGCTTGTAGTTTATTTAATTCGTTATAGAAAAGCTCTAATTGATTTGGCAATTGAAGTACATAATAAAATTGTACAATCAATTAAACGAAGTGGGTTACACAAGAAAAACGAAGAAAATAAAAAAACGGGCGAGCAATCTAACCGCATGTTAAAGCACTTTTCTCAGGTTGTTAGTATGCTGGATCACGCAATTTGTAATAATGATTTTCAAAACTTAGCCCGCCAATTAAAACAATCATTCGATTGGAACGAGCTGATTGAAGAAGGACAACAAGCAGCTCTAATTGCTAGTCCCAGAAAGAGAACTTATATGGGTTTAGTACAGTATAAAGCTCAATATATTCGAGGATACTTACCAAGACTAGTAGAAACACTTGATTTTAAATCACCTAGAATGGATGATGATGGTTTAATTAATGCGCTCAGATTAATTACTGTATTGAAGAAAGAAAACAAACGGAAAATACCTGTAGATATTGAATTAAATTTTGTTAAAAAGCCATGGCAATCTCTCGTCAAAAACCCAGATGGGACAATTGATCGTTCTTATTTTGAATTAGTTGCTGCTACTGAATTAAATGATCGACTTCGATCAGGAGAAGTTATCGAGCCTCAAAGCGTCTTACACCAGGAATTAGATAATTATCTTGTGAGTTCAGACGCCATGATGGGATCGCATACAATTCCAGATACTTTTAAAGAATATTTATCGTCGAGAATTGAAGTTTTAGAAGAACGACTAGAAGCTTATCAGAAACTTGGAAAATCGTTTGATAGACTTACTATTACTAAAAAAGAAAAAAATACTCCTGAAGAAGCTGAATATTACAAAAAATCATTGTACAAACTGTTACCAGATGTAAATCTTGTCGAATTACTTATTGAAGTCAATAACTGGACGGGGTTTATGGACGAATTTATTCATGAGGCCACCAAAGACTCAGCAAATAAAGAGGAATTAGAAGTATTATTTTCTACATTAATGGCTATGGGCTTAAACATTCGCTTTCAAGATATGGAAAAATCTACGCATATTACTTCCGCTCAAATGGCAAATGCTAAACAATGGCGTATGTCTCCTGAGTCTTTCAAACGAGCACAGTCAGTATTAATTAATAAGCAGATTACTTGTCCTTTTAGTGAATTTTGGGGTGATGGATCAAAGGCTTCCTCAGATGGTCTTCGCATGCAGCTAGGAGTTTCGTCTATTCATTCGGATTTCAATCCTCATTATGGAAATAAAAAAGGGACAACTATCTATCGTCATACTGCAGATAAATATATTTCGCATTATGTCGAAGTGATCGCAACAAATCAACGAGAAGCTGCTAGTGCTATTGATGGTGCCATTGGACATGATACGGAATTAAATATTGAAGAACATTTTTCTGATACAAATGCTTATACTGACACCGCATTCGCGTTATTCCACTTGTTAGGATTCAAATTTGAACCACGAATTAGAGATATTGGTTCAATGAACTTATATACAATAAAATCTCCTGATCAGTATAAAAAAATGCAACCTCTAATTAAGCGCGCTGTCAATTTAAACTTAATAGAAAAGCATTACGATGAAATTAAACAAATCGCTTATTCCATTCAAACAAGAAAAACTAGCGCTAAAATAATTTTAAATAAGCTTGGTTCTTATGCTCGAAAAAATAAAGTCGCCCAGGCATTGAGCGAACTGGGAAAAATTGAGAAAACTATTTTTTTGTTGGAGTATGCGATTAATGAAGATTTACGAAAAGTAATCACACAAATGCTAAATCGTGGAGAACTTATTAATGATTTAGCCAGGGAGTTATTTAATGGTCAGAGAGGAAAGTTTATGGAGAAGGATTTTGAAAAGCAACTTCAAAGTGCAAGTGCTTTGAATATCCTGATTAATGCGATAAGCCTTTGGAATACTGTATATTTGCAACAAGCGTATAACTATTGTAAAAATAGCGAACCAGAAATAACGAAGTATTTAGAGTATACGTCTCCTATAATTTGGAGACACATTAATTTGTTAGGAGAATATAAAATTGATTTAACTACTTTACCCGAAGAACTTCGCGAATTAAATCAAGGTAAGTAAAAAGCCTATCATTTTTAAAATGATAGGCTTTTTACTAAGATTCAGTGATAGAAAAAGACCGATAAATCAATAATATAATCTCTTATATGGATTTTAGGGGGTTATGTGTACGCTGGGCCTAACTGATCTGCCGCAGCAATCTCTGTGGCATCATGAGTAATCATGATCGTTGTCACGTGATCTTGCTCATTTAACTGTCGTAACCAGGCGTGCACGATTTGCTTATTATTTTCATCCAAACCAGCTGTCACCTCATCTAATAACAACACTTTTGGTAAGAATAAGATGTTGCGAATCAGCGCGACCCGCTGCCGTTCACCACCGGAAAGCTCGATAATCGGCTGATGCAGGGTTCGTTCGGACAGCCCAACATTATTTAACGCCGTTACCACTCGTTTCGTATCCATGACCTGCTTACGAATTTGGTACGGGAAAGCTAAGTTATCTGCAACCGTCTCACCAAATAACGTCGGTTGTTGGAAACAATATGAGACTTGCCGCCGATACATGATTGGGTCATAACTTTCAATCGGCTGCCCATCAAAAATCAAGGTCCCACTTGTTTTAGAAATCATGGCCGCAATGATCCGTAATAACGTACTTTTCCCACCACCGGATGGTCCCGTCAATGTAATATGAGCCCCAGCTGGAATCTGCCAATCAACATCATGTAAAATATGTTGATCAGCGATTTGATAATTAACTTTTTCTAAACTAATCAATGAATTCATATGCCCACCCCCGATCGCACAATGATCGGCGCCGACAACAGCCGGATAACAAAGTGCTCAGAAGTCAATAATGTTTGATGTATTAATACACCAACCTGTGTAGCCATTGGCAAAGCCATATGAATCATACCTGAGTCAAAGTGTTCCGTATAACTACGGAGGAGTTCTAATTGAACTTTTAATTTATCATTATTTTCGTTGATCGATCGTTTTTGTCTAGACATACGTTGTCTCCTATCTAGGGAGTATTATATCATTTTATAAAAAAAACAACCCCCGGTATCTACTAGTCAGATAATGAGGGCTGTTTTAGTAGTCTTTTATAGGGGTTATTATATAATTATAGTCCTTATCTCTGATCGAATTTATTTAAATTCATATTTAATGTTTATATCGGGATCTATACTTTTAAACATCGTATCATAAAAGTTTTTTGCTGATTCTCTAATAAGATCTTTGTACTGATTTAAATATTTTTTTTGAGATTCATTAGATAATTTATTAACTGTTAACGCCCCTGTATCAATATCTTCAGTACCTATACTGAGTAATTCCCCTTCTTTATCATATAGCTTATAAGGATTTTTTCTTGACAAGGCGACCCCTATAACTTCAAATTCTGGGATTGTTATTGTATAGTTTTTAGAATCTTCTTTATGAATGGATATTGGTTTTTTAATTCCTAATTTTGCATCATAATTTAAAAGGTTCTGTTGCAAAGTTTTAAATCTACTATCAAATAAGGTAGAATAATAGAAAAAGATAGCAGGAGGAATGACGATGAATCATTTTAAAGGAAAGCAATTTCAGCAGGATGTGATTATTGTAGCCGTGGGCTACTATCTTCGTTATAACCTTAGCTATCGTGAAGTTCAAGAAATCTTATATGATCGTGGCATTAACGTTTCTCATACGACGATTTATCGTTGGGTGCAAGAATATGGCAAACTACTCTATCAAATTTGGAAAAAGAAAAATAAAAAATCCTTTTATTCATGGAAAATGGATGAAACATACATCAAAATTAAAGGAAAATGGCATTATTTGTATCGAGCCATCGATGCAGATGGTTTAACCTTGGATATTTGGTTACGTAAAAAACGGGACACACAAGCAGCCTATGCTTTTCTTAAGCGGTTAGTGAAGCAGTTTGATGAACCGAAGGTTGTAGTCACAGATAAAGCCCCCTCTATTACAAGTGCCTTTAAGAGACTAAAAGAATACGGCTTTTATCAAGGGACAGAACATCGTACCATTAAATACCTGAATAATTTGATTGAACAAGACCATCGTCCAGTAAAGAGACGCAATAAATTCTATCGAAGTTTACGCACTGCCTCTACCACGATTAAAGGCATGGAAGCCATCCGAGGATTATATAAGAAAACCCGAAAAGAAGGCACTCTCTTCGGGTTTTCGGTCTGTACTGAAATCAAGGTATTATTGGGAATCCCAGATTAAATCATAGATGCCGTAAGGGATTTTATTCTTTATTTAAAACTTTGCAACAGAACCGCCCAGAAAATGTAGTATTCCTACTCCCAAATTAAAAAATACAATACTAGATACATATCTAGTATTGTATTTTTAGATAACTGCCAATTAATTTAATAATATCCTTAATTCCAGATGTGGCGTTGAAAAGTTGTACGGATTTTCGTAAGTTTCCAGAATTAATATAGAATTTTGCTTAAGTTTTTTAAGTCTAATTAATTCATCCGTTATCTTATCAGGTTCAATATGTTGTGCTTGAACACAGACATGATCAATATGCAAAATTTTTATGTTTTTTAACTTTGATGAGTGGCCCCGAACTTTTAAGGCAAGAAATTTATCGTAGTTACCATACTGGAGTGAATAATAACACCCAATTCGGTTAAAAAATTCTATTTCTAAATCCTTCAACATAGAGATAGTTTTATTAATTGTATCATAGTACTTATTTGAAAAAAATACATCATCGAAAGGTATCAAGATAAAATCCTCATGAGTTTGCTCTAAATCAACATTAATTGATGAGTCTAGTTTTTGAGATAAGCTTATTTCATTTTGTATATATTCTAAAAATTGCTTATCCTCTTTTAATTGCTTTTCTTTTAATTCTAATATGTTACTAGCTTTTCTAATGATTTCGATCAAATTGATCTCAGTTTCGGACTTAATAAAGTCGTTAAAAGTCCCTAGAGGAATTCCATAATCAGCACATAATTTTATAATTTTCACATATGGAATATGTGCATGAGAGTAATAGCGGTAACCATTATTAGCATCAATTAATGCTGGATGTAAAATGCCGATAGACTCATAATATCTTAAAGCCTTGATATGTATACCAGAATAGCTGCTAAGTTTTCCTATAGTCAAATAATTTTTATTTTCCATTCTTTCTCCTTGACCTTACCGTAAAGGTATAGTTTATAATATCAGTATAACATATAAAAATATTTATATCATTACCCGAATTGCTAGTTGATTATTTAGCCATGACTTGATACCCGATAGAATATCTTAAAGTCTCTGGTTCCAGTGATTTAGCTGATTTTAACAGTAAAGAATACGCTAAAAGTATCATCTCTAAT
>NZ_WITJ01000016.1 GCF_009601015.1 Lactococcus hircilactis | reverse complement strand
ATTAGAGATGATACTTTTAGCGTATTCTTTACTGTTAAAATCAGCTAAATCACTGGAACCAGAGACTTTAAGATATTCTATCGGGTATCAAGTCATGGCTAAATAATCAACTAGCAATTCGGGTTTATATATATATAGTTATAGTTACAGTTACAATTAAGGGGCAATTTTAAGGCTTAACCATACGGTTTATAGCTATTAATATCGTAAAAATGTTGTACTGAGGAGTAAAAATGTTGTACTGAGGAGTAAAAATTGTGTACTAGGGAGTAAAAATGTTGTACATATGTCGTAAAAATTGCGTATTAGGGAGTAAAAATTGTGTACCTATGACGTAAAAATGTTGTATATAATCGTAAAAATGTTGCTTGTGGCGTAAAAATGTTGCTGTAAATCGTAAAAATGTTGTATTATTACTAGACAAGAATAAAAAAATAGTGTATATTAATAAAAACAAAGGTTATGACGTAAAAATGTTGTATTTTATATAAGTTTTTCTATCTTTCTTCTATAAAGTGAACGAAAAATACACAATTTTTACGATTAAATCAGATATTATTTTATCTTGATACTGAAAGAGGGGTTAAAATGCAAAGTTACGATTTACTTGATGAACTTGATAGTGAAGATAAATTTAGAAAAGATATTAAATACAGCCGTCAATTGCCTGAGATGTTCTCTACTGAAGATATAAATGCTGCAAGTGAAAATATTACTTATGCTATACTTGGAGAGCTGAGAGACCGTTATAACGGGAGTGAACCAGTAACATTTTCTTATCAGGAATTAGCGGAATTAGGTGGATTGTGGGTAACACGTAAAAATGGTGTGAAATCGCTCTACAATGGTAAACGGCTACAAAAAATAATGTATGATTTAAACGAGGCATTGAAAAATTTCTCGTACTATCAAGTAAGAGAAACAAATGATGATGGCACTCCCAAATCATGGAAAACAATAAATATTTTCAGTGTAATTGATTTTGATGGTACTAAAAAAGAAGTAAAACTCACAATTTCTAATGCTCAAATTAGTTCAGAACAAGTTGATGCAAAAGGGCATGTGATTGATAAACCGCTATATGTTTATGACTTAATCAATTCAAAAGATTGGAGAACGGTTGAACACTTACAATATAACAGAGGAATAAACAATAGTCTGCCATCTAAGTACTCCAAACGTGTTTACCGCTTTATAAGCGAGTTTAGGAGTTTTCCAAAAGGTACAAAAATGAGAATTGATGATTTTGATAAAAAAATACTTAAAATATTGAAGACTCAAGAAGACTCCTTTAACACCAAAGAGGTATTTGACCTCAGAAAAAATCGTAAAAAATATTTAGAAACTGCGGTTAAAGAAATATCAGAATTAACTACTCCTGAAGGAACTCAAATTGTTAAAAATTTAGATTATATTTATCACACTTCTGGACGAAGAATACAGTCTATTGAATTTACATATACGCCATTTAATGCTGATTTATCAGGCAGCAATCATATATCTATGAATTCTCGTACTTCTTCTCCTGGTACAGCTAGTCCATTTATAAACGAAGCAAGAATGGTATTAGAATACTTTAATTACTTATCAAAAGTAAATTTTAATTTAGATGAAAACGGAATAATTAAACATTTACCAAATTATTATGATATTCAATTTGAACTAGATGATATACAACTTCTTCAACCGATTCATAAATTGCTTGAAAGTGGTGTAGCGATAGATGAATTGTTACAAGTGGCTGAGATGAAAGCAATCGATTGGAAGCTAGACAGCAATCAAATGATTAATAATTTTAGACCGAGTGTTGTTTTTGGAAATAAATTTTCAGAATACAGAGCATTTCTAACAACGTATAAGGCTCAAAATATACATAAATTAGTTTTTGATAGTTCGTCTGATTTCTATGTACCAATGAATGGTCCTTGGGATAGTAAATAAACTAAATATTTACCTTCAATATTAAGTATGAAAAAAAAGGGGCTAATTTAGCCCCTTTTTTGGAACGAATATATGAATGAACTTTTCCTCTAAAAAAAAACTTTTTACTCTCAACCTTTTGGACAGAGAAAGAGCAAAAAGCTACCACAAACCAGAGAGGTTTGATATAAGTAAGTATATCAAAATTAATTGTTCTTATCAATATTCGACAAAATTTCCCTCCAAAAAAATGAGGGAATTAAACTTGATTCTTAATTGATAAAGGGGGCTAAATTTAGCCCCCTTTATTTTTATATAAAAAATTTAAGAAAAACCGTAAAAACCCTTGACGTAAACATAAATTTACGATACAATAGATGTATAGTAAAAATAAAACAACTTCTTGCTTCAAACCTTTGGACAGAGAAAAAGTAAGAATGTTTACCACAAAATGTGAGAGGGCTGAGAATGAAATAATGAATTATAAAAATATAGTTTTCGCAAGTATCGTATATTTGTGAAGAAAGGTTGATATGGAAAAAGTAACAGATGAAATTAAAAACGTGGTACAGAGACTACTCGATGATGACGAAAATTTTTCTGGTTGGTATATTGAGAAAGAACTCGAAAAAATTGGAATAAAAGTTTCTAGGATGACGATTTCAAACCTAAGAAATAGAAAAACGACATTGGGTAACACTAAATTTGAAACGTTAGAGGGACTTTATCATTTCGCAAAGACTCATGAAAATATAAATAAAGAATAGAGAGAAAATATGAAAACAATAAGTCTATTAAACTTAAAAGGTGGAGTTGCTAAAACAACAACAAGTGGAAATATAGCAAAAGGTTTAGCAAATAGAGGGTTCAAAACTCTGTTGATTGATACAGATATGCAAGCTAATGCAACAAGTATTTTTCTTGAAGATGAACGCTCGAAAGAGGATTATAAAGGTTTTGCAGAACTGATAGTTGATGAAAAACTAGATGATGTTGACCAGTATGTTTATAACGTAAGTGAGAATTTGGACATGATTGGTTCAAGTTTAGCAGTTGCTGAAAGTGAATTGAAAGTAAGAAATTCATTCAATCGTAATTCATCAAACATTGTAAAAAAAGTTTTAAAGAAACTAGATTCTAAATATGATTATTGTATTATTGATTGTGCTCCAACAATTAATCTAATTACTCTCAATATTATTATTGCGAGTGATGAAATTATCATCCCAATAAAAATTGATAAATTTGCACTTGAAGGTTATAGAACGACTTTAAAGAACATCAATCAAATTATTGATGATTATGAGTTAGATACAGAGGTGACCGTACTTTACACAATGGTCAACAGAAATAATATTGATAAACAATTTATTCAAGAAATATCTGGGAATAGATTTGAAACTACAATACGACATCAAGCTAAGCCAGTTACAGAAAGTGCTTTAAAGAATGAGGTATTAATTGATAGTTCTAAAAGTTCTAAAGTAAAAGATGATTATTTAAATCTTATTGATGAAATAGTAAAAAGGGGTTAAAAAAATGAGTAATAGTTTCGGATTTACAGACCTTATGAACAAGGACGAACACAAGCGAAAAAAAACAAATACAAAAAATATTCCTATTGAGGAGATAAAGGAAAATGAGAATAACAACTATGATTTAGTTGACATTGATAAGTTAGCTGATAGCATAGACGAGTTAGGCTTATTACAACCCGTTCTTGTTAAACAACGTGATAAATATAGCTATGAATTGATTGCAGGGCATAGACGATTTAATGCTATTAAAAAACTAATTAGTGAAAATAGACTCCCTGAAGATTACGAAGTTCTCGCTAAGAAAGTTGATGAAGACGAGGACGAGCTTGTAACAAGACTAAAGTTGCATGAAACTAACCTACAAACTCGCTCGCTCTTAAAAATGCCAGAAGAAGAAAAAATAGCCATCATTGATGACTATATGGATATTTTAGATAAAGCCAAAAAACAAGGGGTACAAATCAACGGAAAACCTGTTAAAGGAAAGACTAGGGACTTAATTGCCGAAAGATTTGGTATCAGTCATTATACCGCTCAAAAACTGATTAGAAAAGCTAAAGAACAAGGTGGAGAAGAAGAGGGGGCAAAAATTAGCCCCCAAAAGAAAACCGCTAAAAAGCCAATCACGCAGTTAAAGAAAATTGAAACTCAATTAGAAAAATTAGAGTTTGAGGGAACGGAAGAAGAACAAGAAATCAAGAAAAAATTGATTGAGTTGTTGATGAAATAAAAAGGGGCAAAAATTAGCCCCTTTTTATTTAGGAAATATTTATAATTTGTTCAATGGATATGAGATAGATTTTATCTGTTGATTATATTCTCACTTGATTCTTGATAAATTCTGATACAAAACCATAGACTTCATTTAATTTATTTTTTGATTGATATTTAACTTTGATTTGGACTTGATTTGAAAAAGACTGATTAAGAAGATGAAGCACTAGATGATGTGGTAATGTTTGAATTACCTTATCATCTTTTTTTCTTTTTCAACGCTATTTTGAGCCTTCGTGAGTTCTCCTGTCGCAAATGCTCCCCATTTCATCATCCCTCTATCGTGATAAGCACGGATGACTTCATAGGGGCTATATGAACGGTCAACTGACATCTTTTTCCTCCTCGTATAATATAAATTATTGAGATTTTTTATCCCGATTTTCTATCAATTTATTTTTGCTTTACTTGACTATTGTGATATTTCCCAGAATAATTATTCTTAGGAATGGACTCAAAAGGAATATGGTTCTCCTCCTTGTTGCTTTGTCTTCTAGGTAAGTCTGCGACCCGAGCTGTATCACAACTTCAAACCCACTAGCTGTTTCCACAGATATTACTCTGCTCTTAGTAGTGAGCAGGCGGTAAGTAACCTTTGTGATGAGTATTCTAATAAGCGAGGATGATGGGATACAGTATTCTGGGGAATCTCTCAGTAGTCAAGTATATTTTCCTAATCAAAAGAAAGGAGGTCCTTCCAAATGAAATGTTTTGTAGGTTTAGACATTAGCTCTACCAAATTAGAGGTCTGTATCATGACCAATGATATTGAGATGAAGGTACTTTTCTCTGCTACTTTCGGTAATGATATCATTGGGGCTTCTGAAATTAAAGAACAAGTCCTTCGTTTCAATGACATCTACCACTTTGAACGCATTGTTATTGGAATGGAGGCAACATCTTTATACAGTTTTCATCCAGCAATGTTTTTTTACGAAGATTCTGAATTAAAACAGCTTAGAGTGGAGGTCATAATTGAGCAACCCGCTAAAATCAAGAAATACCGTGAAGCCTTTGAAGAAAATAAAAATGATACGCTTGACGCCTTCTACATTGCGGACTATTTTCGTATTGAACGCTTCACAAAATCTTACCTAAAAGAAGAAAAATACAATGCGCTTCAGCACCTCACAAGAACCAGACTTCAACTCATTGAACAATTAGTTCGTACCAAACAGCACTTTATAGAAAATATCTATTACAAGTGTAATACGCTTTCCATAGAATTAAAGAATCATCAATTGAGTACAAATATCTGGAGCGCAACGATCATGACTTTAATGGTTGAAGACTACACACTCGATGAATTAGCTTCACTCCCTCTAGAAAAATTCGTAGAATTAATCCAGAAATTAGGAAGAGGTAAATTTAAAGCCCCGGATAAATTAGCAAAAGTGATTCAAGCTGCAATAACTGGTTCTTACCGCTTATCTCATGTACAACAAGACTCTGTCAATACAGTTCTCAGCCTTCTCGCTCGGGAAATACGAAGCTTAGAAAAGATGATAAAAGAAATTGATCGTGCGATTGAAGACATGGTAGAAGTTCTCCCTGAATATCAATGCTTAACAAGCGTTCCTGGTATAGGGAAGGTTTTCGCCGCAGGGATTATCGCTGAAATTGGTCAGATTGATCGTTTTAAAGACCACCCTCAAGTCGCTAAATATACTGGATTAAATTGGAAAGAAAACCAATCTGGAAATACTTCTTCTCAAAATACTTCTCTTGTAAAAAGAGGTAACCGTTACCTTCGATATTACCTAGTCGAAGCCGCCGATTCGGTACGAAGGTATAACGTGGAATACGCAGAATTTTACAAGAAGAAAGACGAAGTTCCTAAGCATAAACACAAGAGAGCCGTCGTTTTAACCGCAAGAAAACTTGTGCGTCTGGTGGATGTGCTACTACGCAATCACCAACCCTATACGCCACCAAGGAGGTTTATGGAAGATAATTAGTTTTATCTGCACAATTCCTTGATTTGGCCTAGTAAAAAATTGTAAATTTTTACTGGAATCTTTCGTGCTGTCTTTTTTTAAGATTTTTACTAAGAATTCTGTGACTTTATATTTGACTTATTACCACTAGACTTATCAATCAATTGAGACTGCTCTAAATAAAGCCGTAGCTGTGACATCTGATTGTCCTTATCGACGTACTTTCCACTCAGATCAAGGATGGGGATACCAAATGAGAGACTATGTTTCTAAATTAAGATCCCATCGAATTTTTCAGTCTATGAGCCGTAAAGGAAACGGTCATGATAATTCAGTCATGGAGAATTTCTTTGGGCTACTTAAACAAGAAATTTATTATGGACATATCTTATCGTCTTTCGAAGAACTTGAGCAGGTTATTGTAAGCTGGATTAGGTACTATAATACAAAACGAATCAAACAAAAATTGAACTGGATGAGTCCAATTCAATTTCGCTTGAATTACCAAAACAATTAAAAAAATCCAAGTATTTTGGAAAGGTTATAATAAACTAGACACAAAGTTAAGAGAAATCGTGGAAAGGTTTATTATGGCAAGAAGAAAATTCGATAAACAATTTAAAAATTCTGCAGTAAAACTCATTCTTGAAGAGGGTTACTCTGTTAAAGAAGTCAGCCAAGAGCTTGAGGTTCATACCAATAGTCTTTATCGCTGGGTTCAAGAAGTTGAAGAATATGGAGAAAGTGCTTTTCCAGGCAATGGGACAGCCCTAGCTGATGCCCAACATAAGATTAAATTGTTAGAGAAAGGAAATCGTTATCTTCAGGAGGAACTTGAACTTCTAAAAAAGTTCCGGGTCTTCTTGAAGCGAAGCAAGTAAAACGTTTTGAATTTCTCTTGAAACATCATGGGAAGATAAAAATTAAGCATGCAGTAAAAGTTCTTAAGGTTTCTCGCTCAGGTTTCTATGAATACATGCATCGTCGTCCTTCAAAACAACAAGTGGAGAGAGAAATTCTCTCAGAGAAGATAAAAGCTGTCTTTCATGAGCATAAGGGACGCTATGGTGCGGTTAGAATTACCAAGGTACTTCATAATACTGGTATTATGACCAACACGAAACGTGTTGGGAAACTGATGCACTTGATGGGACTTTATGCCAAGGGAAGCCGTTATAAATATAAACATTACAACAGAAAAGGAGCTTCGCTTTCAAGACCCAATTTAATTAATCAGATCTTTAAAGCAACAGCTCCTAATAAAGTATGGCTGGGAGACATGACCTATATCCCTACCAAAGAAGGCACCTTATACTTAGCCGTGAATATCGACGTTTTTTCACGTAAGATTGTAGGCTGGTCAATGTCTTCACGGATGCAAGATAAACTGGTGAGGGATTGCTTCTTACAAGCTTGTGGGAAAGAACAGCCTCAGCCTGGCTTGATTGTCCATACTGATCAAGGGAGTCAATATACAAGCTCTCGTTATCAATCTACTCTTCGTCAAGTCGGTGCTCAATCTAGCATGAGTCGTAAAGGAAATCCCTATGACAATGCAATGATGGAGTCTTTTTATAAGACGCTAAAGAGGGAGCTTATTGATGATGCTCATTTTGAGACAAGAGCTGAGGCTACTCAAGAAATATTTAAATACATTGAGACCTATTACAATACAAAAAGGATGCATTCAGGTCTTGATTACAAGTCTCCAAAAGACTTTGAAAAATATAATTCTTAAATTCTCTTAACTCCGTGTCTAGTTTTTCGTTGACTTTCCAAAAAAGTCTAACTTTTGGGGTGCACATCAGTTAACGGTTCTCGAACTAAATACGACCACCGACTTTTACTCGGCTATATTGGACTTGTTTGCAGCAAGTCATTTTCCCTTATTATATGACTTTTTTCAATCGTTTTATTTTCTTGATAGTTATCAATTTTTATCTGTAAGGGTAGCGCTATACTAGTATCATAAAGAAAATTAAAGGAAGTAGAAAATATGGCAAAAATAACACTGAACTTTCAAAAACGACTTCAACAACACAGTAATCACTTGGTTATCCTCTCAGCCATTCTCATTGTACTCGGATACCTTGGTAAATATGGTGTAAATCAAATATGGATTTGGAATTCGACAATGATTATTGCAAGTATTATCGGTTTTATACCTGTTGCAATTCATGCCTATCAAGCAATCAAAGTGAAACAAATTTCGATTGACCTGCTAGTTTCTATTGCAGTTATCGGTGCTTTGTTCATCGGTGAATATGAAGAATCAGCAATTGTCACTTTTCTCTTCGCTTTCGGTGGATTTTTGGAGAAAAAAACGCTTGAAAAAACGCGATCAAGTATCAAAGAACTCACGAATATGGCACCCAGCACAGCCCTATCTGCTGATGGCGAAGAAATGGGCATCGATGAAGTTGAAATTGGCGACAAACTCTTAGTAAAAACCGGACGTCAAATTCCTGTTGATGGTCGTATTTACCAAGGATCTGGCTATGTCAACGAAGCCAGTATCACAGGTGAATCACGTGAAATCAGAAAGGAAGCTGGTACCAAAGTTTTTGCAGGTTCTATCTTAGAAAACGGTACAATTTACGTAGAAGCAGAAAAAGTCGGCGAAGATACAACCTTTGGTAAAATTATTGAACTTGTCGAAGAAGCCCAAGATACCAAATCTCCTGCCGAGAAATTCATCGACCGCTTTGCTAAGTATTACACGCCAGCGGTACTTGTTATTGCAGCTATTACTTGGGCTTTTAGTCATAATCTAGAACTAGCCATCACGATTCTCGTACTTGGTTGCCCTGGTGCCCTCGTGATTGGTGCACCTGTTTCAAATGTTGCAGGAATCGGTAATGGTGCAAAAAGAGGCGTCCTTATCAAGGGAGGTGATGTTATGAATACCTTCAGTCACATTGATACGCTTCTGTTTGATAAGACGGGTACTCTGACGAAAGGCAATACAGAAGTTGTTGTTGTCAAAAATTATGGTGCTTCAAAAGAATTGATTGATTCAGTTGCTTCAGCAGAAAATGAATCTGATCACCCATTAGCAACGGCAGTTGTACGCATGATCGGAAAATTCAATCCTATCAAATTTGAAAAAACGGACGTTGTTAAAGGACAGGGAATCATCGCAGACGACCTATTGATTGGTAATGAAAAAATGATGGTGGTTAATCATATTACGATTTCTCCCGAGCAGAAACAGGACATCACAGAAATCACTGATTCAGGTGCATCAGTTGTTTTGGTCGCAGCTGATAACAGATTGCAACTAATTTATGGTATTGCGGACGAAATACGTTCTGGTGTCAAAGAATCCCTCGAAGAACTACGCCACGAAGGTATTTCTCGTATGATTATGCTGACTGGAGACAACGAGACAACAGCTAAAGCAGTCGCCGCCCAACTCGGCATCGATGAAGTACGTGCCAATCTCATGCCTGAAGAAAAAGCTGAAGTTGTCAAATCACTCAAAAACTCTGGTAAAAAAATTGCTTTTATCGGTGATGGTGTCAACGATTCTCCTAGTTTGGCACTTGCTAATATAGGTATTGCAATGGGTTCTGGTACTGATACTGCGATTGAAACGTCCGATATCGTGCTAATGAAATCCAGTTTTGACGAACTTGTCCATGCATATGGTTTGAGTAAACGCACGGTTGCCAATATGACACAAAATATTGTGATTGCGATTGTAGTTGTGCTCTTTTTACTGGCTGGTCTAATTCTTGGAGGTACAGGATTAGTACCTAGTTTTGTCAACATGGGCACAGGTATGTTCGTCCACGAAGCCAGTATCCTCATCGTCATTGTCAATGGCATGCGACTGATTAGGTATCGAGAGAAATAGAAGAATGGAAACAAACCAAAATTTACGCGGTTTGTTTTCTTTTTTTGAAAGGAATCATTTTTTTGATATCAATAAAGTTTATAATGATTTTATCAAAAATGATTTGATAAAATCATCGAGACATTTTCGATGGCTTCTAGAATCTTTACAATTAAAGTTTTCCTTACTAATAGGGAGGTTCAATAAGACTCTGAATTTGAGGTTATGAGAGAAACTATCGCAAGCAATGTAGCACGTTAGGGATTTGAACTTGTTTAAAAGCTTTGATACCTATCTCAATATAACTTTTTTATAAAAATAGATAGGAAGTTCCAAATGACAATTATTTAAAAAGGAAACACACACATTTGCTAGACAGGAAGATTGTCAGGTAGGAGGGGACATAGCGTTTTCAGAACACTTCAAACATCTTATGTACGATGGATGTTTTAAAAAAATCACTAATGGTTTTGCTCTTTTAAATCTCATACAGGCAAAATTAGGGATTGATTTAAACAGCGTACTGCTGACTATCTCGGCAGACTCTAACTGGTGCTGATTGCGCTCCTCATAGAAGGTTATTCAGCGTTAAAAAAGAGACTCGAGAAACTTTATTATTTTGTAGATAAAAAAATAAAATTGATATTCTTGATAGATATCAATTTTTTGCTAGTACTAACGAGTTATAATTAATTTATAAAGAAAGAGAAAGAGGTGAATCTTATGTCAAAAGTAATTATGAAACTCAATGAATTGAGCTGCCCATCTTGCATGGCAAAAATCGAAGGAGCAATGACTACAACTAAGGGTGTAGCAAATGCAAAAGTGCTTTTCAATGCATCAAAAGTTAAAGCAGAATTTGACGAAAATGTTGTCAGTGCTGATGAACTTATCAGCAAGGTTGAGAAACTTGGGTACCCTGTTTTAAGTAGCAAAGTAACTGTTGTGTGATTTCTACCAGTAAAGACAGCACTATAAATTGAATAAAGGAAAAAATTGATGACTAAATTAACGATTGATGAAAAATATGCTAAAGAACTTGATAAAGCAGAGGTTGACCACCACAAGCCTACGGCTGGTGCGATGCTAGGACATGTCTTATCCAATTTGTTCATTGAAAATGTACGACTGACTCAAGCAGGAATATACGCGAAAAGCCCAGTTAAGTGTGAGTATTTACGTGAAATTGCAAAAAAAGAAGATGAATATTTCTTTAAAATTTCGGATTTACTTCTTGACGAAAATGAGATTGTACCAAGTACAACTGAAGAATTTTTAAAGTATCACAAGTTCATTACTGAGGATCCAAAAGCCAAATATTGGACTGATGAAGCTCTACTTGAAAGCTTCATTGCAGATTTTCAAGCACAAAATATGTTCATTACGCGAGCAATTAAGCTAGCAAATAAAGAAGAAAAATTTGCTTTGGCGGCTATTATAGTCGAACTTTACGGCTACAATCTTCAAGTTATTCGTCACTTGGCAGGTGATTTGGGTAAAGCTGTTGCTGATTTTCATGACGAAGATGAAGATAATGACAATTAATTTTTACGAAACTGTAGGCTTTAATTGAACAAAGCTTGCAGTTTTATAATTTTAGCGCGATAATAAGATAAGGAGAATTACCAAAATGAGCAAGTATGAACATCATTTTAGTCATGATGAACACCACTGTGTACAGCTTGTCCCACTATTTGCTTTACTTTCAGAAAGTGAACTGGCGCAAGTTGAGCAGGTTGTTCA
Source organism: Lactococcus hircilactis (assembly GCF_009601015.1). Lineage (GTDB taxonomy): Bacteria > Bacillota > Bacilli > Lactobacillales > Streptococcaceae > Lactococcus > Lactococcus hircilactis. The sequence goes on along the minus strand of NZ_WITJ01000016.1, from coordinate 20,978 downwards.
TCATAAGACTTTTGAAAAGGGCGAATCGGTCATCAGCCCTTTTACGGTGCCTCAACTCGCAATTGTGGCGCACGGTACTTTGAAGATATATCAGCTTTCTAGCGCTGGTAAAGAGCAGTTACTACGTGTAATTGAACCTGGTGGATACGCAGGTGAAGACGCCTTGTTTGGAGTAGTGAATGAGAATCTTTATGGCGAAACATTGCAAGAAACAAAAATTTGCTTTTTGCGACAACAAGATTTCAAAAATTTATTGTTAAAATATCCCGAGCTAAGTTTGAAATTACTTGAAACCACCGTGAGAAGAGCTGCGGAAATGCGATATCAAGCACAATTTCTCATGATGGAAGATGTTGAAAGTCGAATCGCTAATTATCTTTTGCAACTCGTCAAAGTAGTAGATTCAAATTCTGTTATGATTCCAATGAAAATGAAAGATCTTGCAACGTTCATCGGAACAACTCCCGAAACTATTTCTCGTAAGTTCAAAATACTCGAAGAAAAAGGATTCATTGAGCGCCGAGGAAAGATAATCAAAATACTAGATATTGATAGCCTTGAAGATGATTACGCTTAAAATGGTCTAAAGAGCCAATGGAAAAAGGACGCAATAGATTCTGATCCTACACAAGATCCAGACCTAATGCCAGATTGACGTTAAGTCAATTTATTAGAGTCAAAAACGTATAATTTTAATGTATTTATTTTAAGCGATTTCTTTTTCAAATTGATTAGGCGTAAGATACCCTAAACTTTGATGGATTCGTTTTGAATTATAAAAGGCTTCAATATACCAGAAAATACTCTGATAGGCTTCTTCAAAGTTCTTATATTTAAATTGATAGACCCACTCTCTTTTTAAATGTCCATGCCAAGATTCAAGACTGGCATTATGATAAGGATAGCCCTTACGACTGAAGGAGTGAGTCATTCCAGAGTTTTTTATTGTCTCTTCATACTCATAACTCGTATACTGACTTCCTTGGTCAGAATGAAGCATCACAGCTTCTGGATAATTTTGTGATTCCATTGCCTTATTCAAAGTCCTTTGCACTAATTCTACAGTCATTCGCTTTCCTAAATCCCAAGCACTGACTTTTTTAGTATAACAATCCATAATGGTTGAGAGATAAACCCAGCCTTGTTGAGTAGTAATATAAGTAATATCAGTTGCCCAAACCTTATTTATCTTTTTAGGCTCATTTTGTATAAGGTTCTTTCTGTTAATACCATCACTTACGGAGTGTCCGGATTTAAATTTTTTAAGGACGACGGACTTGAGCTGAAGTTGTTTCATAATTTTTTGTACGAGCTTTATCCCTACTTTTTCCCCTTGATTGAGTAAGAGGTGATGAATCTTAGATGCCCCATAGATTCCCCGATTCGCCTTGAAAAGTTGGTCAATCTTCAGTGCCAAGTGTTGTCTTCTTAATTGAGTTTTGGATGGCCGTCGATTGATTCTCTCATAATAACTTGCTTCAGGAACACCAAGCAGTTGGCAACTGAGTCTGACATTGAGTGCTAAAGTTTTAATCGTTTGAGTCATATCCGCAGCACTCACATCTTTTTCTCGGCAAATATGGTCAATACTTTTTTTAAGATGTCTCGTTCTTCCTTAACTTTAGCCAGCTGTGTGACGGATTGCCCAGAATGATAGAAGTCGAGAGGGGTGTCTTTAAATTCTTGTGAGTAGCGTTTTTGCATGTTTTTATCCTTTGTCTAAATTATACAATAGTGACTCTAAGATTTAAGGATAGCATCAAGAAAACCCAGCGAAATATTCGCTGGGTTTGTCTGCAGTCTGAAAGACCTTTATGGTCTTATGGCTTTCTTTTTTTGCGCAACAAATTAACCCAATTCTGTTTCATGCCAAGTATTCTGACAATCGACACAACATTGCCATTGATTTCATAAAATGTAACGTGATTTCCAACAAAAGTAAAATAATAATCTTCAGTCAGTTCCACATCTTCATCAACTCGACTGCTAAGCTTTAGGCCACCTTCTGGAAACATTTTTAATTTTTCCAAGCTTGTCATAATCGTATCAACTGTGTTGAGTGCAGCTTGCTCTGAGAGAAAATTTTCTTCGATATAATTTTTTATCCCCATTAAATCTTGCAATGCTGAGTCGGTATAATCAATCTTATAGCCCAAAATATTTTCTCACTTCCTGCTCAGAATGTACTCGACCTGCGACGACATCATCATGCCCTTTTTTCAATTCTGCTCGCAACTCCATAATCATCCCTTCCCGCTCTTCATCTTCACGAGTAAAAAATGGAATAGCATTTTCCTCAACCGTTTTTTCTAAAAACAGGTTGATTGCATTTGTCATGTCTAAATTTTTTCTCTCAAAAATTTTTTTTGCAGAAGATAATAGACTATCGTTTGTCCTGAAATTTGCTTGAGTATTCTTTTCTAATTGCATCATATCAGCAACCACCTTTTCTAAATATACACGTATATTTATTTGTATATCTTATTATAACATAATGGACAGTTCTATCAAAACAGATAAATTATAAGAGGGTTTGGGCTGTAATTCTCCAAAGTAAGAAACAATAAAGGGGACTTAATGCCAATAAAACTTTACAGATGAACTCTAGCTAGTCTGTTCTGAATTTTTTTGATTTTAACCTTTGAAAAGAGTAGCACAAATTAGCTGCTTTTTTATTGTTTTGAATTTATTTTTTAAATTTTGAAACGGAGTCAAAAAGAGCTAATTCTATTATATATTTTAATCTTTAACGAACTCTATTTCATAAAACAGTCGTTTTAGCTTGGAAAATTCCATTTAAGGAAATTAAAGATAGGTTCTTATATATTTTATATTATATATTTTTTCTTTTGTTCTTTTCAGAGGGATAAAAGTCAGTTTTTAAAAGGGTTCACAAGATTATATGTGTAGAAAAAACTATGCATATGTGTAGATAAACATATGCAATCTACACGTGTTATGTTAAAATATGAGCATAGGAATAGTATCCACAAAAAGCAATTCCTATGCTTATCATAAAATACCCGCAAAGGAGTACTTATATGTCTACTATAGCAAAACAAGAAAAAGTTAGCTACATGAAGGATATTAAGGACCGCAAAGTTGCCCAACACAATGATTTGATTACTAGTGTGGCAAAAATGGATAAGATACCACTTAAAATATTTGAACTTGCTGTTTCTTACATTGATACTGATAATCCACCTCAAGATAATATTATTTATCTATCAAAAACAGAATTATTTTCTTTTTTCGCTGTATCTGATACTAATAAGCATAGTCGTTTTAAAGAAGCGATAGAAAAAATGCAAAAGCAAGCTTTTTTTCAAATTAAGGAAGAAAAAAATAAGGGATTTAAATTTAAAAGCATTGTCCCAATCCCCTTTGTAGAGTGGAATGACTATAATGATAAAGTTATAATTAGGTTTGACGTTGCTATAATGCCATACTTGATTGACTTAAAAAAGAATTTTACACAATATGCTATTACTGACATTATGGATCTAGAAAGCAAATATAGTATTATTCTCTATAAATGGCTATGCATGAATTTTAATCAATTTGAAACATATCAATTTAAACACAGCCGAACTCAAAAGCAATTGTATGGCTATAAAAATCCTCAAATATCTTTAAAAAACTTACGAGAAATGACGGATACTGAGAAAGATTATATTGATTTTAGAAATTTTGAAAAGTGGGTACTCAAAAAACCAGTTGAGCAAATTTCCGAGCATACTCATTTCAATGTCACCTATGACAAAATAAAAAAGGGACGTTCCATTGCAGAAATACAGTTTCATATAGAGAAGAAGGCTCATTGGAAAGATGAAAAATATAAACTTAATGATGAAGTCGCTAAATATTCAATTGAACAAAAGCAGCAACAAAATGATATTCTATTTGCCAAAGGTATCGCAAATCCATATACCATTAAACTTTTAACCTCTAATTTGATTACAGGACTTGATATGGCTAATCAAGAAACGATTATCGGGCTTTCTAAGCACGTTTACCCTCTTTATGATGAATTAGTCAAGTCAAACGGAGAAGAGGCGTTAACGGAGCATTTAGGCTATGTGAGTGACAATATGGTAGATTATACCGCAAGTAAAAAGAATATTGTTAAATATTTGCAGATCTCAGCAAAACAATATCTTGAGAATGGTGTTGGCGAAATTGTGAAAGAGAAAAAGGAACAGCGATTAGAAGCAAAGAAAAATAATATAAGGTTAGTGAAAAAAGCCCCTGAATGGGCAAATAAAAAATATAAAGAAACCACCACAGAAGAAGAGAAAGCCAGGTTTGCAGAATTACAAAAAAACATGAGAAAATAAATTAATTTTTCGTTGACTTTTCGTTATGTCAATAAAGATAAAAATAAAATCTTGACGTTAAGTCAATTTATTAGAGTCTATGTCAGAGTAGATTGAATCACCGAGGGCTCTCATATCAAGCGTTAATTTACGATTTTCTCCTACAATTTTAAGTATGTTATCTTCATAGGGTTTAACAGAGCCACTTTCAATCTTGGTTGCACGTCGAATTAAGTCATCAATATATTCAGCTTAAGCACTTGTAACAGTTGTATAGTGAGGAGTGGTTACCGCTCATAATAAACCTTTTCATGATTTCTCTTAACTTTGTGTCTAGTTTATTATAACCTTTCCAAAAATATAACTCATTTTGTGTCTAATTATTTGCCTTTAGTAAAATAGACAAATGTGTTGATTTGTCTAATAGTTTTGAAAGGGTTTTATTTACAAAAAGTAATGAAAAGTCTATAATCAAGTTAAGAAGGACGTTTATTTAGTGTCTATACAAAGGAGGCCCATTTATGTATTACAGTAACGGAAATTATGAAGCTTTTGCACGTCCAAGAAAGCCCAAAAATGTGGATCAAAAATCAGCGTATATTATTGGAGGAGGGCTGGCCGGATTGGCGACCGCTGTTTTCTTGGTGCGCGATGGACAAATGTCCGGGGAAAAAATTCATATATATGAGGAATTGCCTACTCCGGGTGGATCGTTAGATGGAGAAAAGCGTGCCAATATCGGCTTTGTGACACGTGGTGGTCGAGAAATGGAAAATCATTTTGAAACTATGTGGGACATGTATCGATCAATTCCTTCTTTAGAAATTGAAGATGCCTCTTACTTAGATGAATTTTATTGGCTAGATAAAGATGATCCAAATTCATCTAATACTCGCCTAATTTATAACCGGGGACAACGCGTCCCAACGGATGGCCTGTATACTTTGGATGAAAAATCTAAAGAATTAATAGATTTAGTTTTAACCCCTGAGTCAAAACTGGGTAAGACGACTATTGAGGAATTTTTCTCAAATGAGTTCTTTGAAAGTAATTTTTGGATGTACTGGGCAACTATGTTTGCTTTTGAAAAGTGGCATTCTGCAGTTGAGATGCGTCGATACACGATGCGATTTATTCATCATATTGATGGACTACCTGATTTTAGCGCCCTAAAGTTCAATAGGTACAATCAGTATGAGTCTATGGTTCTACCAATTATAAAGTATTTAGAGTCATATAATGTCGAATTCATCTATGATACACAAGTTAATAATGTTGTGGTAGATTTTGAAAATAGCGAAAAAATTGCCAAAAAACTCGTGATCCAGGATGGTGATGATGTTAGCCTATCACGTGATGATCTTGTATTCGTTACAAATGGTTCTATTACAGAAAGTTCAACATATGGGAGCCATGATAAACCCGCTCCTATATCAAAAGAGTTGGGTGGTAGTTGGTCACTGTGGAAGAATCTGGCAGAACAATCTAATGATTTCGGTCATCCAGAAGTATTCTATGATAACCTACCTGAAAAAAGTTGGTTCGTGTCAGCGACAGCCACTATAAAATCACCAGAAATTGAACCCTACATTGAACGTCTAACCAATCGTGATTTGCATGATCACAAAATTAATAGTGGTGGAATCATTACCATAACCGATTCGAACTGGTTGATGAGTTTTGCTGTTCACAGGCAGCCACATTTCAAAGAACAAAAGGAAAATGAAACAATTGTATGGATATATGGACTATATTCAGATACCAAAGGAAATTTTGTTGATAAGACCATTGTAGAAAGTTCTGGGGAAGAAATTACGCAAGAACTCCTTTATCACCTTGGGGTCCCTGAGTCCAAAATCAAACAATTGTCTAACCAAAACAATATAAATACCGTTCCAGTATTTATGCCATTTATTACGTCATACTTTATGCCCCGAATTGCGGGTGATAGGCCAGATATTGTTCCTAAAGGGTCTGTTAATTTAGCCTTTATTGGTAATTTCGCAGAGTCACCTAGTAATGACACCGTGTTTACTACCGAATATTCCATTAGGACAGCCATGGAATCTGTATATACTTTACTTGAAGTTGAACGCGCTGTTCCTGAAGTTTATGGCTCTATTTATGATATTCGAGAACTACTTAAAGCCATCTACTATATGGGAGATAAAAAAACCATTGATGAGGCTAATTTAGGAATCCCTAAATTAGCTAAAGTAGCTCTAAAAAAGAAGATAAAGGGAACGTTTATCGAAGAGCTACTTACCGAGAGTAAATTACTATAAAACATGGTAGCTGTTAAAACTCTCTGAATTATCAAAAACTGTTGCAAATTATTATTAATGCGACATATTTCGATATGTAATAAGCTTTTCATTTTTGAAAAAGACTTGATGATTATATTTCATCAAGTCTTTTTTATAGTTACGTATTTTTTAAGAAATAACCTGATTACGGGAAAATGGGTTCTGTTGCAAAGTTCCCCATAACACCTGATTTATTGTAAAATGTAATAAAAAAGAATGCGAGGACAACAGATGAATCATTTTAAGGGCAAACAATTCCAAAAAGACGTGGTTATTATCTCTGTTGGGTATTATCTTCGCTATAATTTGAGTTATCGTGATGTTCAAGAGATGTTATATGATCGTGGCATTAACGTTTCTCACACAACAATTTACCGTTGGGTTCAAGAATATGGTAAGCTGATCTATCAAATCTGGAAAAAGAAAAATAGACAGTCCTTTTATTCGTGGAAAATGGACGAAACTTATATTAAAATTAAAGGGAAGTGGCATTATCTCTATCGTGCAATCGACTCAGAAGGCATGACACTGGATATTTGGCTAAGACGAAAGAGAAATACTCAGTCTGCTTATGCTTTCTTTAAACGACTATACAAGCAGTTTGGGGAACCAAAAGTTATCGTGACAGATAAAGCACCATCAATTGCTAGTGTTTTTAGGAAGTTACAAAAGCAGGGGCTATACAGCGAAACTGAGCACCGGACAGTCAAGTATCTCAATAACTTAATTGAGCAAGATCATAGACCTGTTAAACGTCGAAATAAACTTTATCAAAGTCTTCGTACTGCATCAACTACGATTAAGGGCATAGAAGCATTGAGAGGCATATACAAAAAGAACCGAAGAAATGGAACGCTCTTCGGCTTTTCGGTATCTACTGAAATTAAAGTTTTGATGGGTATACCAGCATAGTCAAAGTATCAGAATGGGACTTTTGTACTCAGTATTGAAACTTTGCAACAGAACCAAAAGGTTCCTAGCATCCCCAATAAAATAAATTCCAAAACGATTTTTTGAGAGTAAGTTAATGTCTTAAAAAACACCATGTTCCTCAGTTTCTAATTATATATATTTTTTTGTATTATCTTTTTTAATTACCATTTTAATTAGAAATGGAGCTATTAGCGTCGTCAAAATAATAACAATAACTAATTCTGAGTAGATGTCTTCATTAATGATTGCACCGCTTAATCCAATTTGTGCAACTATGAGTGACATTTCCCCTCTTGATACCATTCCTGTTCCAATAAGAAGTGACTCATTTTTTTCTAAATTACATGCCTTCCCAGAATAATATGCGGGAACGAATTTTGTCAAAATAGCTAGTAGTGTAAATAAAATAACGATAAATGGATGTTCAACTAAAACATCAAAATTTATAGAAATTGCTATTGAAACGAAGAAAATTGGAATGAAAACTACATAACCTATCGCAGAAACATATTTTTCAATTAATTCGGAAACCTCTGTTTGACTGATTGCAATCCCTGCAAAAAAGCTTCCAATTACAGCTGACATACCAACTTTATCAGCAAGTAAACTTAGAGCCAAACATATAATTAGTGCTGCTGATGTATTTTTTGCATAAATTAGAAGTTTATTTATAAATTTCCAAACTTTAGGAATAGATTTATGTACGAAAATCAAAAATATAAAAAATAATATTTCCATTGAAAACTGAACTATTAAATTTCCTCCACCATTCTTAAAGCTTTTAAACACAGAAAGGATCAATATAGCTAAAATATCATCAACAACTGCAGCTCCTAGTATGATATTCCCGGCTTTTGTTGAAAGATACCCATATTCCTGTAGTACTTTTACTGTGATAGATACAGATGTTGCTGCAAATACGATACCATAAAAAAAACTTGTAGAGAGAGTTCTTCCCGAATATAAAGCAACTGAACCGAAAACAATGATTGGAATAATAACACCTGATAATGCAACCAGAATTGAGGGTTTTAGATTTTTTCTAAGAACTTCTAAATCACTTTCAATACCTGCTAGAAACATTAAGAGGATAACCCCAATTTCTGACATTATTTCTATAGTGTGTCCACCATTAATTAATCCCAATACTGATGGTGCAAGAATTATTCCTATCAACATCTGACCAACAACTTCCGGAATTTTTAATCTTTTTGAAAGCAGGGTAGCTAACATAGAGAAGAAAAGTATAATTGTAATTTGAAAAATATCTTCCATTTTTGAGTGCCTTCTATTTCTTTATTTATTAATACTAATTATAACATCTAAGATAATAAATTTTTAAAAGTAATCTAGAATAATATTTTATATTGATTAATTTCATCAAAATAATTAGTTTGCTTATTAGCATAAAACCTATTATTAATACTAGTTTCGGAAAAATTATATTTTTTTGAAAGATGATATTTTTGGTTCTGTTGCAAAGTTTTAAATAAAGAATAAAATCCCTTACGGTGTCTACTGAAATCAAGGTATTAATGGGTATAGCTGCTTAAAGTTAATAATAAGTCATCAGTCTACCTTTTTTAATTTAAAACTTTGCAACAGAACCAACACAACTAACTCTCAAATATAGATAATTAAAATAATAAAAATTATTGTGATGATAAATCTAGCAATATGGTGTTTGATGTGAAACGCATGGTTTTGTAATCCATTAATAATTGCGGTTACGATAAAGACCAGTAGCCCGATAATTGAAATTATTTTAAAGTATTCATTTTCAAGGAAGCTTGAAAGGAAAATAGCAATGCCACTAATTATGTTGACAGTGTTACCTAATCTATCTTTTGAATTGAATTCTTTTATAGAAGCAAAAACCATTAGTAAAGCATACAAGGTTACGATTACTTTTACGATTATTGAAAATAGCATGATATATTTCTCTTTTCTTTTTTTAAACACAATATAAATATTATCACAAAATGGATTGCATTATAAGTATTTAATTAGAATATAGCTCCATAATGACAGAAGTAGAAGACTATGGACGACAAATTTTTGAAGCTATTTCCTACGCAAATGAATTTCCAGTTGTTAAAGAAAAGTTATTAATTATGTTTGATAAATTAATTAAAGAACTATCCGAACTAATTGACGAAGACGAATTAAACGACTACAAAAAAGCAAAAGAAGTCGTTGAAAAAATTCCAGAAAATGAAGTCGAAGAATTGTGTTTTACGGTTGAAAGTTTGTACGGAGATGTTGAAAATTATCCTAGCTATTTCTAAAAAATGGGGATTGGGGCAACGCCCCAAAAATAAAAAGAATCGTCTGAAGCGAGGAACAAATTAAAATGTAAATTTTAGTTGTTACCGAGTGGAAGATGATTACTTTTTAACCTATGTGTATATACACATAGTAAGCTCGCTATAATATATTATAATAGAATTACTATTCTTATCTTTTCGGAGGTTTTTACATGGGTAAAAAAGCAAATAGACAAAGAAATATCGGAAAATATTTTTGTGTCAATGAGCTAGAAAATCAAATTATTGAAAAAAGAATGCAGGAATCCAACCTAACAAATTTTGGAGAATTTGCTCGTAAGTCCTGTTTAGATAAAAAAATTTACACGGTGGATTTTTCTTCTCTTAAAGAAATTATGTCCACTATTGCGCAGGCAAATTTAGAAGTCAATAGGATTGGAAATAATCTCAATCAAATTGCCAAATATTTAAATGAATCTGAACAGAATCAAACCAGAGAATTACTCAATGAGTATCAAAAAGAAATTCAAAGTTTAGACCAAAAGTTAAGAAACATGTTGAAAAAAATAACGGAGGGATAATACCATGACTGTGATTAACATTTATACGTAACCATTGATATTGGTTTAGAAAGAGAGCAACGAGAATCCGCAATCAAAATACCAGCACGTTGTGTGGACAAACTAGAAAATGGCGATTACCAAATCTTTCTCAAAAAACAAGACCGCTTTTATTTTGTTGATAGTAAAAATCCAGAGAACAACAAAATCATGCTTGGAAAAACCGTTGCGAAAAACCTACAAAATCAAAGCGGTAGCGTACCGCTTTATTCTAACAATTCCAAAATTAAGTTAAAACAACTGTTTAACGAGTTTGATTTTCTTATTTCTAAAGGATTAGATTTTGATACTTCTTTTGAAGCTATCGGAAAAGAATTAGAACAAACCTATTACCAAACAGAAAGCATTTTAGAAAACCTAGATAGAAAATTCTTGAGTATGTCGAAGAAAATAAAGCCTATGCACGACCAAACACAAGAATATTAAAAACAATTGAAAACCTACAAAAGGAACGAACAGACTTACACAAGACCTTAAAACAAGTCGAAAAAGAAATGCTTTACTATGACAAGTCCGTTGACCGTTACGAAGATTACCAGCAAGAACACACCAAAAATAAAAGTCAACATTCCCCACGTTTATAAATAAGCCAATATAAAGCCTTATAAGCAGCGTTAAACTATTAAGTTGTATTTGTACTAGCAACGTTCTAAAGTTGCTTAAAATGCAAAATATGAGCTTCTAGGGCTATTGTAGAATCCTTTAGCACTTTAAAAGCGAACTGCTTCTGTCGTCAAGCAGACCAACGAAGCCTAACCAAAAGACTTGCCAACACAAACCGTTGACAAGCCTTTCAGTTAGGGTATTTGAAAAGATAGGTGTTTGCTGTTTTGCTGAACGCTTTTGATTTTGACCTTTTCTTTTGACCTTTGGTTTTAAATTTTTGAAAAAAATAAAAATAGGCGAAGCCTATATATATTTATCTTATATATTTTAATCTTTTGTTCTTTTGCGTTAAGTCAAACTCAGTAGTTACGCCACTCATAGACATTATACAGTCAGAAAAAACTATGTATACAGTCAGAAAAAACTATGTATACAGTCAGAAAAAACTATGTATACAGTCAGAAAAATATTGATTAACTGACTGTATTTTTATATAATAAAAGCATGAAGAAAAAATCTTTGGCCTGACTTTATTCATGCTTAACCAAAATTACTCATAAGGAGCAACTTCTCTTGGAAATTATAACAAAAAATGGCCGAAACAGCAATGAAAGGACAACGTGTTTTTGAAAGAAATTGAGAAACGAAAAATTGTTGAGCATAACGACTTGATAACATCCGTGGCTAAAATGGATAAAACACCTTTGAAAATTTTTGAGTTGGCGGTCTCCTGTATTGATACGGAAAACTTACCCAAAGATAATACGGTTTTGCTCTCTAAAAGAGAACTATTTACTTTCTTTAAGGTGGACGATAGCAACAAACACAGTCGATTCAAAGAAGCCATAAAAGTTATGCAAAAAGAAGCTTTTTTTGAAATTAAGGAAGAACAAGGAAAAGGCTTTAAGTTTAAAAGCATTGTCCCTATCCCTTATGTGGAATGGACGGATTATCATGATGAAGTGCTTATCCGTTTTAGTCCTGAAATCATGCCTTATTTAATTGAGTTGAAGAAGAATTTTACGCAATACGCTTTATCAGACCTTGTGAACTTAAACAGTAAATACAGTATCATTTTGTATAAGTGGTTGTCTATGAATTATAATCAATATGAGCATTACAACGATAAAGGCGGTCGGAGAGCAGAACAAATAGAAGAATATCGCAATCCGTCAATATCGGTTAAAGAGTTGCGAGCAATAACAGATACAATCAAGGAATATCAACACTTCCCCCATTTTGAAAAGTGGGTACTAAAAACACCGTTAGAAGAAATTAACGTTCACACGCATTTTAATGTGACTTATGACAAAATCAAAAAAGGACGTTCAATTGACAGCATAGATTTTCATATCTCAAAGAAACCAGTTGCTAAGAATGAGTTTTATAAACAGGAAGAACAAGATCCAATCTACTTACAAACCAAATCAGACAGAGAAGCTCATCAGAAAGACTTGTTTGCTGAAGCTATGCAAAACCCTTATACTAAATTACTAGGTGAAAAATGGCTGATTAATTTTTCAGATACACAAGATATAGGGACAATGGTAGGGTTATTAGAAAATGTTTATCCGCTTTATGATGAACTGAAAGAAGCACGGGGATTAAATGGGCTAAAAACGCACCTCTCATATATTGCAAGCAAACAAGAAGGATATTCCAAGCGGAATGTAGTCAAGTACCTTAAAACAGCCATTGAAGGCTATTTAGCGACCATTGCCTTGCAAGACGTAGAACAACCTGAACGAGCCAATTACAAAAAGCCCAAAACAAGAAGTCTAGAAGTAGTAGCGAAAGATTTTCTACCAGACTATCAGGACGAAACCAGTGAAACGGAGAAAGAAGCATTAAGACGGTTGGAAGCAGAAATTGAGAAAAAATTACGTGGCGAGGGTTTAGACCATGAGTGAGAACTTAAAAACGATTAAAGAGTTGGCTGATGAGTTAGGAGTTAGTAAGACAGCTATAAACAAAAAGGTCACAGATATAGAACGAAAACTTTGGTTTGCGAAAATAGGAAACAAGTTTGTGATTAATGAAGATGGTCAAAAATCAATAAAGAGAATGTTTGAGGGGGTGACTGAAAACCAAGAATCGCAAACCGAAAACCTAGAACAAAAACCAAATTCGCAAACCGAAAACTTCCGGAATAATAACGAAAATAATGCAGATATTAAATATATACTAGATATAATTGAGTATCAAAAAGAGCAGATAAAAGATTTACAAAACACTAAGGATGAACAATTCAAACAATTAAGTAATATGCAAAATCTTTTAGACCAGCAACAACGTCTAGCCTTACAGGATAAAAAATTACTAGAAGAGTATAAATCAGAAATCAACGACTTAAAAGCTCTTAAAATCCCTCAGGAGGATATGAAAGATGGCTCGTCGATAAGGGGTGAGGCGCAGGAAGAAATTGAACGACTGAAAGCTCAATTGAAGTTATCAGAAGAAGAACGAAACAAGGCAAAAGAAAAAGAGCCTGTAAAAACAGAATCTAAAAAATGGTGGCAACGATGGAAATGAGGGGGATCAAATGAGTCATTCGGAACAAATGATTGAAAACCAGTTCATACAAATCTTAAGTGAGAAAGAAAATCAGTGGACTTATCGTCCGGACTTGAAGTCGGAAGAAGCACTTTGGCAAAACTTTAGAGGCCATTTGAACCGAATAAATTTAGCAGTATTGGAAGAACAACTATTAACGGATAAAGAATTTAAGCAAGTCAAAGTCGAGTTTTCACGTTTGACCGGAACACCTTTTTTAGCTTCTCAATGGCTTAAAGGAGAAAACGGGGTGGCTCAAGTTTTATTAGAGCGAGAAGATGGGAAAAAAGTGACTTTAGAAGCCTTTAGAAATAAGGATATCTCAGGAGGAACTTCTTCTTATGAGGTGGTTCACCAAGTGGTCCCAGATGCCTCTAGAGTAGATCGTGGAGATGTGAGTTTGCTGATTAATGGGCTCCCAATCATTCATATTGAGCTCAAAAAAGAGTCCGCTAAAGACGGTTTTATGCAAGCTTATTATCAAATTCAGCGTTATGCAGAAGATGGATTTTTTAAAGGGATTTACGCAACCACTCAAATCATGGTGATTTCAAATAAAGTCGATACCCGATACTTTGCAAGACCTAGTGAAGATACCGCTGAAGCCTATGCTCGGATGAAGAAGTTTTTATTTAATTGGCGGACTGAAGACAATCAAACGGTTTCTGATTTGTTTGATTTTACTCGTACAGTTTTGCGGATACCCGATGCCCATGAATTGATTAGCCAATATACCATTCTCGTCGATGATCAAAAAAATCAAAAATTCCTCATGGTTTTAAGGCCTTACCAAATTCATGCGATTCGTAAGATTCGTCAAAAAGCGGCACAGCATGAAGGAGGATTCATTTGGCATGCGACAGGTTCAGGAAAGACCATTACCAGTTTTGTCGCAACGAAATTATTAGCTCAAAATGCGATCGGTGTCGATCGTACGGTCATGGTTGTTGATAGAACAGACTTAGATGCTCAAACGCAGGATGAGTTTACGAAGTTTGCCTCGGAATACCATACCGGACAAACGACCGGAAATTCGGTAGCCAATACTTTGATTGTTGGGATCAAAAATCAAAAACAGTTGGCTCGAAACCTCCTTTCATCAAAAAATAATAATACGATTTTAGTGACCACGATTCAAAAACTCTCTGCGGCTATGCGGAGTGCCCAACAAGAGAGTGAAGAAAAAGGCTCGAATCAATTTGAGAAGCTACGGCAAGAACATATTGTTTTTATTGTTGATGAGGCTCATCGTGCGGTTAGTGATGAGGAAATGAAGCGAATTAAGAAAATATTACCCAATTCAACCTGGTTTGGATTAACGGGGACGCCTATTTTTGAAGCAAATAAAAAGCAAGAAAATGGAACCTTTGCCAGAACGACGAGCCAGCAATACGGGCCACTCCTTCACTCCTACACAACCAAGAATGCCATGGATGATGGGGCTGTGTTAGGCTTTCAAGTCGAGTATCATTCACTGATTTCAGAAGAGGATCAAGAGGTGATTGTCACCCAACTCAATAAAGGAAAGTTGCCAGACGATGCCCTCCAACAAGAAAAATTATTGCCTACGGAACTTTATGAAGCAGATGAACATATTCGTACCATGTTACAAAAAATCTTTAATCGGAGGAGTGTGGTCAAAAAGTTCAAGGTAAAGAATGGTTTTCCTACGATGTCAGCCATTCTTACCACTCACTCGATTGCTCAAGCCAAACATATTTACCGGATTTTAAAGGAAATGAAAGATAATGGGACACTCTTGAATGGGCGACAATTTGATGAACGTCATCAACTGATTGATAAAGATTTCCCAAGAGTAGCTATTACCTTCTCAACCAATCCGGATCAATTAGAAAAAAATGAACAAGACGATGAATTAGTAGAGATTATGAAAGCGTATGCGAAACAGTTTGATGCCTCTCCTTATCATGATGAGAAACTCTACAATCAAAATATTAATAAACGGTTGGCCCGTAAGGAAAAGCAATATCAATCGGATGGTCAGTGGCTAGATTTTGTTATTGTTGTCGATCGTTTATTGACAGGCTTTGATTCTCCAACGATTCAAACCTTATATATTGATCGAGAAATGAACTATCAAAAGCTCCTTCAAGCGTTCTCAAGAACCAACCGTATTTATACAGGAAAAGATTCTGGGTTGATTGTCTCTTTTAGAAAGCCCTTCACCATGAAAGAAAATGTAAAAAACACGTTTCGTCTATTCTCAAATGAAAAGCAAAACTTTGATCAACTGATTCCAAAAGAATATGAAGAAGTCAAAAAAGAATTTATCGAATGTTCAACACTTTATAAACAAAGCGAAGCTGACCTATCGGATAATCCCAATGATCTTAAAACGATGATTGCGCAAGTAAGTGCTTATCAAAAGCTAGAAAAGAGTTATAAAGCGCTCCGAAGCTATGATCAATACGAAGAGGACTTTGAAGCATTTTCAGAAGTAGTAGAGCAGTTGCCACAATATCAAGGAAAAACGGAAAATATTAAAACAAAGATTAAAGAAATGATCGAGGATGAGGGGCATCCTGAGGAAGACTTCGAGAAGCTTTTACAAGAGATTGCTTTTTCTTCGCAGCTCAATGCGACACATAAAGACGTCGTGGATAGTTTTTATATTAATCAACTTTTGAAAGCGATCCAATTAAACGAAGCAGGGGCCGTTGAAAAATTTGAAAAAGAAATCCAACAAAAGGATCCTCAAATCCAAAAGATGTATCACACCTTGAAAGATCAACTCGTCAATACTACTGAAGAGATCGATGTGGCTCAATTAAAAGAGACTTCAATTCAAAATGAAATTCAAAGACAACTTCAAAATGAAGCTGAAGAATTTGGATTATCCTTCGACTTTTTACAGTCTGCAATGAATGAATATCAAGGCGATAAGAAAACGATCCCTTATTTAACCCATTTACTGGATTCGATGACTCTTAGTAAAGAAGAGTTCGAAGCCAAAACGGGTGAAAAATACAGAAGAAGAACAAAAGTTTTAGAAGAACGACTACGACAAAACTTTGAACAAATTCAAAAATGGAAAGAAGAATTATAATGGCGACAGGTTTAAAACAACAACTATGGGCTTCTGCGGATATCTTACGTGGGAAGATGGATGCAAGTGAGTACAAAAACTACTTACTGGGATTAATTTTCTATAAGTACTTGTCTGATGCGCAGCTTAGAGAAGTTTATGAACAAGAAAATGGAAAAACAGATACCTTCCCAGAACGTTCCACTCAGTATGCAGGATTCATGGAGTGGTACGAAGAAGACAAAGACGATTTAATCGAAAATATCCAACCCAAACAAGGTTACTTTATCCAACCCGATCAATTGTTTTATCACTACCGCATTAAAGCTGATAACTATGAATTTAACTTGACCGACTTACAAGCAGGTTTTAATGAGTTGGAACGTCAAGGAGAAGAATTCAGTGGATTGTTTGCGGATATTGATTTAAACTCCACAAAATTAGGCTCAAATGCACAACAACGTAATGTGACGATTACTGAGGTCTTACGTGCCTTAGATGAGATTGATTTATTTGAACACAATGGCGATGTGATTGGGGACGCTTATGAGTATTTAATCGGGATGTTTGCGGCAGGTGCAGGTAAAAAAGCAGGAGAGTTTTATACCCCTCAAGCTGTTTCACGCATCATGTCAGAAATTACGTCGATCGGACAAGAATCTCGAGCACCTTTTCATATTTACGATCCTGCGATGGGGTCGGGTTCTTTGATGCTTAATATCCGTCGCTATCTCATCAATCCAAATCAAGTGCACTATCATGGCCAAGAGTTAAATACGACGACCTTTAACTTAGCACGTATGAACTTAATTCTTCATGGAGTAGATAAAGAACGCATGAACCTGAATAATGGAGATACTTTAGATGCCGATTGGCCCTCAGAAGAGCCTTATCAGTTTGATTCTGTGGTCATGAATCCTCCTTATTCTGCGAAATGGTCAGCGGCAGATAAGTTTATCTCTGATCCTCGTTTTGAGCGTTTTGGAAAATTAGCGCCTAAATCTAAAGCGGACTTTGCCTTTCTCCTTCACGGTTTTTACCATTTGAAAGAATCAGGAACAATGGGGATTGTCCTGCCTCATGGCGTGCTCTTTAGAGGAGCCGCGGAAGGAACCATTCGTCAGGCCCTTTTAGAAATGGGAGCCATTGATGCGGTCATTGGCTTGCCGGCCAATATCTTTTTTGGGACCAGTATTCCGACAACGGTTATTATTTTGAAGAAAAACCGCTCTCGTCGCGATGTCTTATTTATTGATGCTTCTCAAGACTTTGAAAAACGAAAAAATCAAAATGTCCTGTTGGATGAACATATTGATAAAATTGTTTCTATCTACAAAAAGCGAGAAGATATTGAAAGATATGCTCATGTTGCAAGTTTTGATGAGATCCAAGAAAATGACTTTAACTTAAATATCCCTCGTTATGTCGATACCTTTGAGGAAGAAGAACCGGTTGATTTGGTTGCAGTAAATACCAATCTCCTTAAGGTCAATGAAGAATTAGTTCAACAAGAGCAAGTGCTCTTATCGTTGATTGACAATTTTTCAGAAAGTGAAGAGAATCAAGCCTTGATTGATTCGATGCGTCTTCTTTTGAGAGGTGGGCATGATGAGTAAAAAGAGTCCACAATTAAGGTTTGAAGGTTTTACGGATGATTGGGAAGAGCGTAAGTTAATTGATATTGCTGGAAATATTTCAGATGGTGATTGGATTGAAGCAAACCACATATTTGATACAGGTGATTATCGTATTGTTCAAACCGGAAATATTGGAATTGGTTCTTTTTTGGATAAACTGCAAAACGCGAAGTATTTTTATCAAGCTGACTTTGATGAATTAAAGGCTAACGAAATATTTCCAGGAGATATTTTGATTTCAAGACTATCTGATCCAGCTGGTAGAACCTCTATTTTGCCGGATTTAGGAGTGCGTGCAGTTACCGCTGTTGATGTGGCAATTATTCGACCAAATGATAATTTCCATGCCGAATTCCTTGTCGCTGAATTAAATTCTAGTACAATTCTAGCTAAAGTAGATTCGCTTGCAAGTGGATCTACTCGCAAGCGAATTAGTAGAAAAAATCTTGAAGGTGTACAAATCAATCTACCAACGTTTGAAGAACAACAAAAAATTGGTTCATTTTTCAAACAACTCGACGACACTATCGCTCTTCATCAACGTAAGTTGGACTTGCTTAAGGAACAGAAAAAAGGCTACTTACAAAAAATGTTCCCTAAAAATGGTGCCAAAGTTCCTGAATTGCGATTTGCGGGGTTTGCTGACGATTGGGAAGAGCGTAAGTTAGCTGAATTTACAACTTCATTTTCTGGGGGGACTCCTTCAGCTGGAAATTCTAGTTACTATAAAGGCGATATTCCATTTATTCGTTCTGGTGAAATAAATAGTGATAAGACAGAGTTATTCTTGACGGAAGATGGTTTAAAAAATTCATCTGCAAAGATGGTATCAGTAGGAGATATTCTATACGCTTTATACGGAGCAATAAGTGGTGAGGTAGGAATATCACAAATTAATGGTGCAATTAACCAAGCCATATTAGCAATTAGACCAATTGGTGGATATAGTTCTCATTTTATAATGCAGTGGCTAAGGTTACAAAAACAAAAGATAATTGATAAATATTTACAAGGTGGACAAGGAAATTTATCTGGTTCAATCGTCAAGAATCTGATATTAAATGTTCCAAATTTTGAAGAACAACAAAGAATAGGTTCGTTCTTCAAACAATTGGATGACACTATCGCTCTTCATCAGCGTAAGTTAGATTTATTGAAAGAACAGAAAAAAGGATTCCTGCAAACAATGTTTGCAAAGTGATTATTAATTACAGAAGGGGGTGTAGGAATATTGAATAAGTCTATTTTCATTTCATATGCTTGGGAACAAGATGAGCCACTAGATAAGAAAGTTAAAAATTTTTCACAATGGTTAGCAATTTATTTGCAATCTTGGGGGTTTCGAGTCCATCTTGATGTATTGGAAAACCACCCTGGAACTAAACTTGATGAATTCATGAAGAACGGTATTGATAGTTCTCACTTTGTTATTTGTATTTGTACGCAAACTTATTTAAAAAAAATAAGCGATTCAGCAACCGGCGTATATAACGAAATAGAATTAATAAAAAAACAAGCTAAAAGTCCATTTATAATTGCCATAATTGATATCGAATCATTTACTGATCTGCCCGATTTTTTTGAAGGAAAGTATATCAGTCAATTAAAATTCGATACACCGTTTTCGCAGGAGAATAAAAAAGGACTATTTGAATTAATATCAACTATACGTGACGAACTATTTCTAAACATCAAGGTGGAAACAAAACCTGATGCTCAAGACAGAATTGAAAGGTACTATAATAGTGTTGAAAAAATAAAATTTTTTAATGATTCAGCCAATTTAATGAATTTCAAACCACAATCAGAAGGCGAAATCTCTTTTCAGTACCTACTTAACGGCGGAGACTTTAAATTAGGTATTTCACCAATGGAATTTATAACTCATTGGACAAGTGCAGGAAGTGATACAATTTACTCCTATAAAAAAGTCAATAAGATGATGAGAATTCATAACTTTGAAAATTTTGACAGAATAAATAAACCCGCTGATATTGACTTTGATAAAGTAGTTGATATTAATTGGGGTGCATCATTGAGAGAAGGAGACGGGATCGTATGGATCAATGATAAAAACTATCTAGCGATAGGTAAAATAATTCAAATTTATTTGGATTCCGAAGATGAATATAAAAGTATGGTAACTCTTGCTTATAAGATTTTAAACCCAATTGATCTGACGGACGATTTCATCGATAGCAAATAGCCTATATATTTATTGGCGCTCATAAATATATAAAACAAAAGATTCTATATTTTTACAGGGTCTATAATTAGATAATAGCCCCTATACAACGCTATTAAAACAGCCCCCGTTATCTATTGGACAGGTAATAGGGGTTGTTTTTATGTTTTTTTGATATAATAGAACCAAAGATGGAGGGATTATTTGGGATGGTAGGCATGCTTTTACTAGCAATCATGTTCATTTTTATCCCTGTTTGTTTTCTTATCGTAAATTGGGAGCAATTAAAAAGTTGTTTTCAAAAAAATAACAGATGAAACCCTTGCTACAAGCGGAAGTGCAGAAATGAGACACCGACAAGAAAATAAATAAATAAATAATTTAAACCCGAATTGCTAGTTGATTATTTAGCCATGACTTGATACCCGATAGAATATCTTAAAGTCTCTGGTTCCAGTGATTTAGCTGATTTTAACAGTAAAGAATACGCTAAAAGTATCATCTCTAAT
>NZ_WITJ01000015.1 GCF_009601015.1 Lactococcus hircilactis | reverse complement strand
TTCGAGAATGATTTAGTGCCCATAGCGTTGGAGATACACCTGTTCCCATGCCGAACACAGTAGTTAAGTCCTTCTGCGCCGGAAGTAGTTGGGGGTCGCCCCCTGCAAGATAGGGTCGGTGCTAAGTTGAATTAAAGGAGCTATGGCTTCTTTTTTTTGTGCTGTTTTTGTGTGAAGATAAAAAGCCCCAAAGGGACTTTTTTATCGGTGAAGAATGAATTCTGATTTTATAGCAAGTTGTTTTATCTCTTTTGAAATGGCGAGTTCAAATGCTAAGCGTCCAATTTGTAAAAAGTGATTATCAACGCTGGGGAGTTTTAATAGTTTTCCTGCAATCAAAGCTTCTTGACCAATAATAATTGGTTTAGGTAGTTTATTTTCTTCAAACCAGCACCATACATTTGCAGCAATATCATCTGAATTGGCAAAAATACTGTCAAATTGAGTGAGTTCAGGTCCTAACTTGTAACCGTCTGTTGAAAAAACCGCTCCGGTTTTTATTTGTTCAGGTCTAACCATTTGTTGATAGGTTTCAGTATAAGTTTGGAGTGTGACGGAAGTAGTTGGACTTTTATAGCGCGAAAAAAGAAAACCTACATTTGTACAATTTTGTTTTTTAAGCCATTGAAAAGCATCACGATAACCGATTTCTCTTTCTGCATAGCTGGCTGAAATTGTTTTGGATTTGGGATTGTGGCATAAGATAATTGGTCCATATTTTTGATAGTTAAGGACTGTTTCTTCAGATATCTTTCTGGAAGTAAAGATCAGGGCTTCAAATGCTTTTTTACGGAGTTGCTCTAAGTATTGAAGTTCTAAATTTTGATCGTAATTTGAAGGAAGAATGACAATTTTATAGCCAGTTTCAAAGCTTTTATCAAGAATTCCTTCTAAAATCTGGCTGAAAAATGGGTGTTTAACATAGGGGAGAACAACTCCGATGTTTTTGGTCGTTCCGAAAGCAAGTTCTTGAGCAATCGCATTAGGCGTATAATCCAATTCATTTGCCAAATCTTGTATAATTTTTCGAGCTTCAAAAGAAACATAACCATTTCCAGAGAGGGCACGTGAAACGGTAGCTTTGGAAAAGCCACTGAGTTTTGCTAAATCGGTTAGTGAGGTCATTAAATTACCTGTTCATTAAATGTATTGATGGCTGATATGGCTTTTGCCACACCATGTTCTGTATTCTTTGCTACTACCATTTTAACATGTTTTTTTACTTCTGAGTCAGCGTTATCTACTGCGATAGCTAAACCTGCGACTTTAAGGAGCGGAATATCGTTTTGGTCATCACCAATTGCAGCAATTTGTGTAAAATCTAAATCTTCATCGTCAAGGATGGACTGGACTGCAGTGGCCTTTGTTCTCTTATTAGAAGTAATTTCTAAATAGTGCTGAGCGCTTTGTTGAATGGAGAGATTTGGGATTTCCAGCTGATTAAGTTGGTTTTGAAGTTGAAAAAGATCGTTTTGGTCAAAGCCAATGATCATTATTTTGTAGATTTCTGATTGTCCATCGAATGGTTTGATTCTTGGCGCGATGCCTGTCAGTGCTTTTTGAATGAACGTTCCTTTATCTTGTTTGTTGGTGTACCAGTGAGCAAGACTATACCAGTTTAGGCTTAGTTTTGGGAATTCTTTTGAAACGTAAGCTAAAATTTGGAAGACTGCTTCTGAGTTTAGGGGGAATTTATCTAAGATTTGGATGCCGAATTGATTTTGTGTGAATGTTAAATTTCCATTGAATGCAATTTGAGGGGTGGAAAGTTGTAGTGTGTCTAATACGTCATTCATTTCTATCGGGCTGCGCGCTGAAACTAAGGTAATTGGAAGCGTACTATAATGGATGGCCCAATGATTTGTATCGGATAAAACTCCGTGTGAGTCTAGCAATGTGCCATCCATATCTGTAAAAATGTGTTTAATTTTCATTTTGTGAAGCTCCTTTTCTTTGATACTTCTATTCTAATTTATGAAACGCGTTCCATGTCAAGGAATATTGTTTTTATTTTTGCTGATGGAAGTGTTTTTCATAAAATTGGTGAAAGTTGAGCAATTCCAAAAGGAGTGTTTAAAATGTTATAATTTAGTAAAGTTCAATTTTTTATGATTTGAGAGAGAAATTGATTTGAATGAATAGGAAAACAGAACAAGCGTAGAAAAAAGGGAGAATAGAGATGGAAAATAAAAATAAATTATTATTGATTGATGGGTCGTCGGTGGCTTTTAGAGCGTTTTTTGCATTATATCAACAGATTGATCGGTTTATCGCTCCTTCTGGATTGCATACGAATGCGATTTATGGTTTTCATTTGATGTTGACCAATTTGATGGAGCGAATTCAACCGACGCATGTGTTGATTGCTTTTGATGCGGGGAAAACGACGTTTCGGACGGCGATGTTTGAAGATTATAAGGGGGGAAGATCTAAAACTCCAGATGAATTTAGGGAACAGATTCCGTTTATTAAGGAAATGATTGATAAGCTTGGATTGGCTCATTATCAATTGGTTGATTATGAGGCAGATGATATTATTGGAACTTTGGATAAAATGGCTGAAGCACCAGATGTTTCGTTTGATGTGACCATCGTCACTGGAGATAAGGATATGATCCAGTTGGTAGATGGAAATACGACTGTTGAGATTTCAAAAAAGGGTGTAGCGGAATTTGAAGCGTGGACGCCAGAGTATTTGAAGGATAAAATGGGGCTGACACCCACTCAATTCATTGATTTAAAAGCTTTAATGGGAGATGCGTCGGATAATTATCCTGGCGTGACGAAGGTTGGGGAAAAAACAGCTCTGAATTTATTACATGAATGGGGCTCTTTGGAGCAATTGTATGACCATGTTGATGAACTGAAAAAGTCGAAGATGAAGGAACATTTGATTGCAGATCGAAAAATGGCATTTTTATCTCAAAAATTGGCCACGATCAATGTGTCATCGCCAATTGAAATTGGGCTTGAGGATACGATTTATCGTGGACCAAAAGTGGAAGAACTCTTGGCGTTTTATGATGAAATGGGATTTGCGCAATTTAAGCAAAAATTAGGAGGACAATTAGAAAAAAGTGGTGATGATCATCCTGTTGCGGTGAAAAAGGTAGCGTATCAGGTCGTTGTCAGTGCTGACGAAATAAAAGTGAAGCCAGATGATTTCTTTTATCTTGAAATTCTTGGGGGAAATTATCATAAAGAAGAGGTGATTGGTTTTGCTTGGGGAAATGAAAACGAGCATTTTGTTTCAAAAAATCTGTCATTACTGACAGCATTTGATTTTCCTGAAAACACGTATGATTTCAAGAAAAATCGGGTATTATTGAATCGTTTGGGGATTAAACTTCCGCTTGCAAAATTTGATGCAATGCTTGCAAAGTACTTGATTTCGACAACTGAGGATAATAGAATTTCAACAATTTCAAAACTTTATGCAGATGCAAGCTTGAAGTCTGACGAGGAAATTTATGGGAAAGGGGCAAAATTGGCAGTACCAGATGACGCGGAATTGTTTGGTACACTTGCTCAAAAAATTCATACTTTAGCGGTTTCAAAAGAAAAAATGATTGCGGCACTAGAAGAAAACGAGCAGTTGTCATTACTGACAGCAATGGAATTGCCTCTTTCTGAGGTACTTGCAAAAATGGAAATAACGGGAATTGCGGTCAATAAAGCAACGCTTGAAACGATTGGGCGTGAAAATGAAACCCGTCTGTCAGCACTGACAGAAGAAATTTATGCGCTTGCAGGTGAGGAATTTAACATCAATTCGCCTAAACAGTTGGGAGTCATTTTGTTTGAAAAGTTAAATTTGCCCCATGGAAAAAAGACGAAAACGGGTTATTCGACAGCCGTGGATGTGTTGGAAAATCTCGCAGTGACTTCTGATGTTGTGGCAAAAATTTTGGAATATCGTCAAGTTTCAAAAGTGCAATCGACTTATGTGAAGGGCTTGATTCCACAAATCGCATCGGATGGAAAAATTCATACGCGTTACGTGCAAGATTTGACACAAACGGGCCGGTTATCATCAGTAGAGCCAAATCTTCAAAATATTCCTGTGCGTCTCAATGAGGGAAGAAAAATCCGTAAAGCATTTATTCCAAGTGAACATGCGACATTATTGAGCTCGGATTATTCACAAGTTGAGCTCAGAGTGCTTGCACACGTTGCGAAAGATCCGAATTTGATTGCTGCGTTCAAAGCGGACGCGGACATCCACACAAGTACGGCCATGCGTGTTTTCAATATTGCATCAGCAAATGAGGTGAGTGCAAATGATCGGCGTCAAGCAAAAGCGGTCAATTTTGGGATTTCTTATGGAGAGACAGAGTATGGGCTTGCAAAACGACTCGGAATTCCAAATAAAGAAGCAGCTGAGATTATCTCAACTTATTTTGAACGCTATCCAGAAGTCGCGCATTATATTGAAAATACGAAGCGTGAAGCCAAAGATAAAGGGTATGTCAGTACGATGTTCAATCGCAGACGGAAACTTTTGGATATTAATTCAAGGAATTTCAATATCCGAAATGCCGCAGAACGTCAAGCCATTAATGCACCAATTCAAGGGTCTGCAGGTGATATTTTAAAAATCGCCATGATTAATTTGGATCGTGCTTTAGAAACGCAACATCTAAACGCAAAACTTTTATTGCAAGTGCATGATGAAATCATTCTTGATGTCCCCAATGATGAATTGGATCAGGTAAAAGCTTTGGTCCGTGAAACAATGGAACAAGCCGTTGAATTGACTGTTCCGCTTAAAGTCGATGAAAACATCGGCGCTACGTGGTATGAAGCAAAATAGGAGATTTTGTCAGTACTGACAAGGCTAAATAGGAATCAAAAAAACGCTGTCAGTGCTGACAACGTTTTTTCATGGAGCGATTGTTTAGCGTTTTAAAGGATTCATCCACCAAATGACGCCGGCAATCACGAGAATCAAAAGCCAAAAATAGGGATTAAAGAGCAGGAGAATCCCGCTAATCACAAGGCGAATGACAAATAATACGAGAAGAATTGGAAGGATAAACCGCCAAAAAATATGAAACGCAAGGATCCCAAAATGAACGAAAAAAAGTGATAGAATCAAGGCAAACAGAATGAATGAACCAAAAAACATGACTTACCTCCTTAATAGTTTCTCTTTTGAGAGGAAACTGTGACAATCAACCAAGTGAAAAATCCAACACTCAATAGCAACATCCAAAAATGCAAGTTAAAAAGCAAAAGAATGCTTGAAAAGATGAGTTTGAGTGCAATAATGGCGATAACAAGTGGAAGGATGAACTTGAAAAAACCTCTCAGCACTGCAAAAACAAGTAAAAATAAGATGAAAAGAATCAACATCGTTTTTCTCCAGTAATGGCCGTATTGGCTTGATAATTTTTTTATAACAAGATGTCAGCATAAATGTGGTAAAAAATGTCAAAAAAGAAGGATTTTTTTGCTTTTGTGCAAGCCGGTTCAAAAATTCAGACTTTTTGATTACTTTTTATTTGTGCTGACTCAATTATAACAAGAAAAAAGACTGTTTTTTTCAGTCTTTTGTATGATTTTTTATTCAGTAAGCTTTCTTGACGGTATTTATCGCAGTTCCAGTATCGTAATTTATTTTTGCATTCGGAGATTGATTTTGTAAAATCACTTCTGTCGTGCCATTTTTACCCTTCTTTTCAAGCGGACCACCAAGTGTGATGGAAAGAAGCTGCCCTTTTTGATCCATGCCGACATAAGACAGGCGGATTTGACGAGGCACAAGTTCATTGCCATGATAAAGCGGTGTGACTTGATAATCAAGGTAATAATGTGGATGATTGGCAAGCCAACTGTCTAAACGATTTTCATAATATAGCATGCTTGTGCTGTTTGAATCATTCATGCCAGAGTAGTTTCCACCATTAAAGCACATGGTTTCTGGCACAAGATTTTTTGGCTCATTATTCAAACCAGAAAATTGATAACCCACGAGATGTCCTCGACTCATCAACCATGCTTTTTGGGTCTGTCCATCACTCGTTTTGTAATAGAAATGATAATTATGCCAACCGACAGGATTGTAAGTCAACGGCTCACGTTTGAGGTGTGGTTCTTGCGCATTTTTAAGTTGAATATGCGCATTTGTCGCACGAGAAAGAGAATCAAGTCTTCCAAGTACCATCTGACGTTGATTTTTAAAAGGCAGTGGTTTTTCTTCAATCGCACTTGAAAGAGCTTCTGTAGCAGCAGGTGAAGCCGAGTGTGGCGTCGTGAGTATTTGCGTTGCAAAATAACCCAAAGTCGCAAGGAGCAAAATAATGAGCGGGTAAAGCACACTTTTTTGGTTTTTTCTAAGTTTATTCATATCCATATTATAGCAAATGCGATATAATATTACTTATAAAATACAATAAAAGGAGAAAAAGATGAGTGACGCATTTGAAAATCCATCACAAGAACAAATTTTTCAGTATTTGAAGGAGGCGAAAACCATTGCTGTGGTTGGAATTTCTGACAAAATAGATCGCACTTCTTATCTCATCGCACAAGGTCTGCAAAAAAATGGGTATCGTTTAGCATTGGTAAATCCAATTTTGGCAGGAAAAACAGTGCTTGGTGAAAAAGTATATGAAAAACTTCAGGACATTCCATTTCATATTGACATTGTCGATGTGTTTAGACGCAGTGAATTTTTAGCAGATGTTGCAAGAGATTTTATTGAGACAGATGCAGGAGTTTTTTGGGCGCAATTGGGTCTTGAATCTCAAGAAGCTGAGCAGATACTTCGAGCTGCCAGAAGAAATAAAATCGTCATGAATCGTTGCATTAAAATCGAGTATGCTTATTCAGGTCTTGGAAAAAAATAAAATGTGATCTGAGCATTTTATTCTGTCAGTACTGACAGAATTTTTTTTGTGGCGTAAAATAGCATTACCGCAAGATTTTTGATATACTTGTAAGAGCTATTATTATATTTTAAGGAAAATTCGATGACAAATCATGCGATAAAATATCGTTTAATAAAAAAAGAAAAACACACTGGCGCACGGCTTGGTGAAATTATCACTCCGCACGGCACATTTCCAACACCTATGTTTATGCCTGTCGGTACGCAAGCGACAGTCAAAACTCAGTCCCCTGAGGAATTAAAAGAAATTGGTTCTGGAATTATTCTCTCCAATACCTATCATTTATGGAATCGTCCTGGAGATGAATTGATTGCTCAAGCAGGAGGACTGCACAAATTTATGAACTGGGATCAGCCGATTTTGACGGACTCTGGTGGATTTCAAGTCTATTCTTTAGTTGAAAATAAAAAAAACATTACAGAAGAAGGGGTGAAATTTAAGAGTCATTTGGATGGACGTGCGTTATTTATGTCTCCTGAAACGTCAATTGGCATTCAAAATAATCTTGGTTCTGATATCATGATGAGTTTTGATGAGTGTCCGCAGTTTTATCAACCTTATGATTATGTGAAAAATTCGATTGAGCGCACATCACGCTGGGCAGAACGCGGCTTACGCGCTCATCAACGCTGGCATGATCAAGGTCTCTTTGGTATTGTTCAAGGCGCTGGATTCAAGGATTTGCGTGAGCAGTCTGCACGGGATTTGACGAGTATGGATTTTTCAGGGTATTCGATTGGTGGACTTGCGGTTGGGGAGTCGCATAAAGAAATGAATGCGGTGCTTGATTATACGACAGTGTTGCTGCCAGAAGATAAACCACGTTATTTGATGGGTGTCGGTGCGCCAGATAGTTTAATTGATGGCGTCATTCGCGGGGTGGACATGTTTGATTGTGTTTTGCCGACCAGAATCGCACGCAATGGCACGTTGATGACCCACTTTGGGCGCGTGAATATCAAGAATGCCAAGTATGAATATGATTTTACCACGCTTGATCCCATGTGCGATTGTTATACCTGCAAAAACTACACGAGAGCTTACTTACGACACTTAATCAAAGCAGATGAAACGTTTGGACTTCGCTTGTGTTCTTATCACAATCTGTATTTCTTAGTTCATTTGATGATGGAGGTGCGTCAAGCCATTATTAATGATAATTTATTGGAATTCCGTGAAGCGTTCTGTGAGCGCTATGGCTATAATTTACCAAATGCAAAAGATTTTTAAAAATTAAAAAAGCAGCAAAAGATGCTTCAGATTAAAGTCAATCCTTCCGTTTGTCTTTTTCTGAAGTTTTTTTGATAAAACTACGCTTATTTTTGACTTTATATTTTATAATGATATAATATATTTTATTGAATTCAAAATAAATATACTGAATTCGGAATTGTTCAAATATTTATATCAAAGGAGTTTATAATGAGCGGTATTGTTAAAACCAGTCGATTAATCAGTAAATGGTTTACACTTTTAGTTATTTTATGGGCAGCATTCAATTACTTTTTTCCAAAAACCAGTCTTTGGTTTGCTCCTAATGTCTCTTATTTATTGAGTGTGATTCTCTTTAGAATGGGACTGACACTCACAAAAGAAGATTTTGCACGGATTGCAAAACAACCCATCGCAGTTATTCTAGGAACCGTCGCGCATTATGTGATTATGCCGCTTATTGCTTTTATTTTAGTTCAAATTTTTCATTTGACAGGATCAGCAGCAGTTGGTGTCATCTTAGTAGGATCTTGTCCTTCGGGGACTTCATCTGGCGTCATGGCGTTTCTTGCGAAAGGAGATGTCGCACTAGATGTCTCGATTGAAACCCTCTCAACACTTTTAGCACCCGTGATGATTCCATTTTTACTTACTGTTTATGCTGGAAAATATGTTCATATCCCTACAACGGATTTATTTATTAGTACATTAGAAATCGTTGTTGCACCGATTATTTTAGGAGTTTTGGTGCATACTTTTCTTAGAAAACCCGTTGAAAAAGTTACTCCAGTGATGCCACTCATCTCACAGGTCGCGATTTTAGCGATTATTGGTGTCGTTTTTTCAGCCAATCATGCTCATCTTTTTACCACAGAAACAGCGATTATCATTCCTGTTGTCATGCTGCATAATTTATCAGGCTATGGCCTTGGCTACTTGTTTAGTAAAGTCATTCATCTCAATAAATCACAGCAAAAAGCCATTACATTTGAAGTTGGGATGCAAGATTCAAGTTTAGGTGCGACACTTGCAATGAAGTATTTTGTCCCTGCTGCAGCGATTCCGTCCACGCTTTTTTCAATCTGGCATAATATTTCAGGCTCTGTTTTATCCTCTTATTGGCGCACTCAGAGTGAGAAAAAAGAAAAGAGGACTCAACCAAAAACGCTCATTCATCCTCTTGCGCATTGAACCTTGCAAATAAAATAAAAATTTGCTATAATAAAAAAGTTGTTGATCAACAAATTTGTGCCGACTTAGCTCAGTCGGTAGAGCACTTCACTCGTAACGAAGGGGTCGTAGGTTCGATTCCTATAGTCGGCATCACATTTGCTTTCACGCAATTTGAAAACACGTTTACAGACGTGTTTTTTTCTTTTTGTCAGTACTGACAAAAATTTTAAGGTATAATAAAACTAAGAAATTAATTTGAACGGAGTGGAAAATGAATTACGATGTATTTTTGAAAAGTAAACGCATTGCACAGCAGTGGGGAGAAGCACAAGCGATATTTAAAACGAGTGAACATTTAGAGGAAATAACTTATTATTTTTCTCTATTATCAGAGTTTTATAATTATATTCAGCTGCTAGAAAAAGAAACATTTGAAAATAAGGAGAATTTAATTGATCATTCTTTTGAGGCATTAGAAAAACATCCGTCACAGCCAAATGCGTACAGTGAAATTCCACAGCTCAAGAGTTCTAAAATTATGCCAGACACTTATGATTCGCATTTGAAACAGCAGGCTGTCAGTACTGACGAAGAAGATCCTTGGTTTGGTTTTTCAGATTAATTGAAAAAAAGGACATAAAAATTATGAAAACCTTTCCAAAAGTGATAAAATGGTGCTAAGAACTAAGAAGTAAGAAGTAAGAAATAAAAGGAGAAGCTTATGCCACTAAATATTTTAGATTATGATCCTTATCTTGAACCCTTTAAAGAAGATCTTTCCTTGCGCTTATTTGAGTATGCGCGGACAAAAAAGAGGTTACTTGGGGTGAATGGTAGTTTATCTGATTTCGCGAACGGCTACAAATATTTCGGATTTCAGCAAGAAGAAAATCGCTGGACCTTTAGAGAATGGGCGCCTGCTGCCAAACGTGCTTTTTTGGTCGGGGATTTCAATAATTGGGAAAATGATTTTGAACTCAAAGCAGCTTATGGTGGAGTTTGGGAGATTTCAAGTCCTGGGACGTTACCTGTAGGATCAAAAGTCAAAGTGAAACTGATTTTGGAAAATGGTCAGACGGTTTATCGGGTGCCTTCTTATGCGATGTATGCCATACCAAACGAGACTGCACAGCTGGATGGTGTGATTGTGAATCCACAGTACCATTTTAAAAATAAAACTCCTCAAATAAAAGAGGCCCCCCTGATTTATGAAGCTCATATCGGCATCTCAACAGAGGAATATCGTATCAATACTTACAAAGCATTTACGCGCGACGTTCTACCAAGAATCAAAAAAGCGGGATACAATACGATTCAGCTCATGGCAATTATGGAGCATCCACTTTATGCAAGTTTTGGTTATCAAGTGTCTAATTTCTTTGCGATTTCAAGTCGTTTTGGTCAACCAGAAGATCTGATGGAGTTGATTGATGTGGCGCATGGTTTGGGAATGCGCGTGTTGCTTGACGTTGTACATTCGCATGCCGTAAAAAATGTGGGAGACGGACTTAATCTTTTTGATGGCACAACAGCTCAGTACTTTCATGAAGGAGCGCGCGGGGAACATTCGGCTTGGAATACGAAATTATTTAATTATGGAAAAGATGAAGTGATTCATTTCTTACTGTCTAATCTGAAGTTTTGGATGGAAACGTATCATTTCGATGGTTTTAGATTCGATGGAGTGACTTCAATGCTCTATCATGATCATGGTTTAGGAACAGCTTTCACGGATTATAGCAAATATTTTTCACTAAATACAGATGTTGAAGCGGTGACTTATCTGATGCTCGCACAAGAGTTGATTCATCAGATTAATCCACAAGCGCTGACGATTGCTGAGGATATGTCTGCAATGCCAGGAATGGCGTTACCAATTTCATCGGGCGGAATTGGTTTTGATTATCGTTTGTCAATGGGGATTCCAGATTTTTGGATCAAACAACTCAAAGAAAAAACAGATGATACGCTCGATTTGATGGGGCTGTGGTGGGAATTAACAACGCGGCGCCCAGGGGAGAAAAATATCGGGTATGCTGAAAGTCATGACCAAGCGCTCGTCGGAGATAAAACAATCATGATGTGGCTTGCCAATGATGAAATTTACTGGAAAATGGACATCAACAGCCCTTCTTTAATCATTGATCGCGCCATTGCACTGCATAAATTAATTCGACTCGTGACGTTTAGTTTAGCTGGTGAGGGCTACTTAAATTTCATGGGAAATGAATTTGGCCACCCAGAATGGCTCGATTTTCCACGTCCAGGCAATGGAGACGATTATCAGCACGCACGAAGACAATGGTCATTATCAGAAGATCCACAGTTACGCTTCAAGTATTTATTGGCCTTTGATCAGGATATGATTGATTTAGAGCATCGCTTTAAATTTCTCAATCAAACGGATCAATTATCACAAAAATGGATCAAAAACGAAGATAAGCTTCTGGCTTACCAAAAAGGAGACTTACTTTTTGTCTTTAATTTTCATCCAAGCTATGAGCAAACCTTGTCATTACTGACAAAAGAAAAACCTGAGCTGATTTTTGATACGGATGACAATAAATACGGCGGCTTTGGCCCTCGCAGCAGTTTTGGATGGTCAAAAGGGGAGCTTCACCTCGTCCTTGCTCCACGAACCGCAATGGTCTTCAAAATCAAATAAAACAAAGAATAAAAAAGCTGTTTACAGTTTTTTTATTCTTTGTTGATACTGTTTCCCGCATTTGTGCAAACATCTTGGTATAATAAAATCATGGAAAAAATTGAATTAAATTCAGATGAGCGCATTGATGAAATTGCCGCTTCTGGTGTGAAAATTATACAGAGTAAAGAAGTCTTTAGTTTCAGTATTGACGCAATTTTATTGGCAAGATTTCCGCGCTTACCCAAACAGGGGCAAATTGTTGATTTGTGTGCTGGTAATGGAGCGGTCGGACTTTTTGCAAGTCATAAAACAAAAGCGCAGATTATTGAATTAGAGCTTCAAGCACGTTTAGCAGACATGGCAGCGCGCTCAATCAAGCTGAATCAATTGGCCACACAAATGTCTGTCATTAATGACAATCTTAATCAAGCGCTCACTTATTTGAGCCATTCAAGTACAGATCTTATTTTTTGTAATCCTCCTTATTTTAAAGTGGATCACGCAAGTCATCTCAATGACAGTAAGCACTATACACTTGCTCGACATGAACTTGCAACAAATTTGGACGAAATTTTTGAAATTTCAAAACAACTTCTCAAATCAAACGGACATCTGGCAATGGTTCATCGTCCAGAGCGTTTTTTTGAAATCGTCGATAAAATGCGTGCTCACAACTTACAGCCAAAATGGATTCAATTTGTTTACCCCAAAGCAGATACACCCGCAAATATCTTATTAATTGATGCCATCAAAGATGGAAAACCTGGGGGAGAAATTTTTTTACCTCCTCTCATTGTTCATCATGATGATGGGACATACACAGACGCCATCAACGAAATTTATTATGGCACACACTAAAAGCGTAGCACAGTTGCTACGTTTTTTTGTCAGTACTGACAAAAATAAAAAAACGGCGATGGCCGTTTATTAATAAATCATATCGTAAATTTCGATTGCTACAAGGTCGATGTCATCAAATAAAGCGGCATCTTTTTGCTTGGGATAACGAATAGAGAAAACACCGTTTCCTTCTTCGTCAGTCGCAAAACTAACGGTAGCCATAATTTCGCCTTCGCGCTCAAAGTTATATGTTTCCTTTGGATCACCACTTTCAACCAGACGATTTAAGCGATTCATAATCGCTAATAAATGTGATTTCATTTTTTCATTTCCTTTCAAATCAGCGAGTTGACCTCACTCTTTGTCCTTATCTATTTTAACATAAGTCTGCCAATTTTTTGCAAGTTTACTCGCTTTTCTAGCAAAATATTTTGCACGAATTTGTTCGCGTTTAATGCTTCGTGTCACATGGAGTGGCATTTGGCGAACTACATCTTCCATTTTAGCAGGAAGTCGATTTTCTTCCAAGTGTTTTCGTGTTTTGTATTCAATGATGACATCAAGATAGAAAAGATAGACCTGTTTTGCAAAATTTTCTGCAGAGATCTCATAAAGCTTGTCATTAAAGCGATCCAACTGAATCGGTGTCCATTCGCTCAAAGCTGTGCATATCGTTTTTCCGATTTCTGTTTCATTTGCAAATAAACGCCCAAACTCAGGGTCATCAATTAATCCTTCCAAATAAGGATTGTCACAAGCTAAAACGCGTGTTCCAGCAGCAATGGCTTCAAGATAAGTCAACCCTTGCGTTTCAGAAGTTGAAGCAGAAATAAAGAAGTCTGCCATTTTATAATAATAAGCTGTTTGTTCATTAGGAACTTGTCCAGTAAAAATTACAGACTGATTTAAGTTTAAATCATCCACTAACGTCTTTAGTGCGCTCTCATAAGGACCATGTCCAACAATCACCAACTTCACAGGAAAAGATTCAAGCACCTCAGGTAAAGCACGAATGACTGCTTGAATATTTTTTTCAGCAGCGATGCGTGAAAGTGAGAGTAAAATCATTTCGTCAGGTTTAATTCCCAATGCTTCACGTCGTGTTGCAACGTCAAGATCTGTGATGTCAGGACGTTTAAATCGATTGATTTCAATTCCTGTTGGAATCACACGTTTTGGAATTGTTACACCATAACTATTGACTGTATCAAGAACCATCTCACTTGGACAAATAATTCCTTCTGTGCCCCGCAAGAAGTTTCGGATGATGTATTTGACCATGCTTGGCCGAATCAACCGTCCTTTTGCAATGTAATGAACATAATCTTCGTATTTCGTGTGCAAGGTGTGAATGACAGGGATTCGAAGCTGTTGAGCGACCATTTTTCCAAGTAAGCCCATCCCAAACTCTGTTTGTGTATGGATGATGTCTAAATGATATTCTTGTGCAATCAAATAAGCTGCAAAAACACCTTTAACGACTATTTTACGCTCCGCAAGAGAAACAAAAGGAATGGACTGCAGCCGGATGATATTGTGCTCATGATCTACATCCGCATTTTCGTCTGTGGTTGTAAAAATATAAACTTCATGTCCAAGTTTTTCTAGTTCTAGTGTTAGTGTTTGAATACTTGTCGCTACACCGCTCACTTGCGGAAGATAGCTGTCTGTAAATAAACCGACTCTCATAAAAGTCACCGCTCCTCATTTAATATTCATTATTGATTATAAACGTGTTGATACGCTTTGAGCAGCTGTTGGGCAGAGCGTTCAATACTTCTTGCTTGAGCGACTTGATAGCCATGCTCAGTCTTATCAACAGTGCCGTTTAGGACTTCTGTGATGGCTTTGGTAAACCCATCCACATCCGTTGCCATGCTGCTTGATGCTTCATCCAACCATCCTTTATAGACTGGAATATCACGTACGACGACGTTTTGATGACTCGCCAGTGCTTCAAGCACAACAATTCCTTCGGTCTCTTCACGAGAAGGGAAAAAGAAACAATCGGCTGCTGTCATGGCTCCTTCAAAAACATCGCCTGAGATATATCCTGGGAATTCGACATTTTTTGGATGATTTTTTTTCACAATGCGTCTGACCCAGCCTGGAATGGTCCAAAGATTTTGATAACCAAACCAAATGAAACGGACATTTGGCATTTTTTGGGCTACTTTTACGAAATCATCAATTCCTTTACGCTTGAAATAAAGCGCTGCAGTAATCACCACTTTTTCACCAGGTTGAATATTGAAATGGGAAATAAATGCCGCTTCTTTTTGAGCGGAGCGCTCATATTTTTGTAAATTAATGCCGTTTGAGATTGGTATAATCGGACACGTCACGCCATAAGATTGAATCAAATGCTTGGAGTATTCCGTTGGTGTGATGATCAAATCTGCTGCATTATAAAAATGCATCAAATAGCGTTTAAAAAGTGGTGCGACCAAATTTGAAAAAAGAAAAGAATCTTGAAAATCTTCTTTGGTTGAATGACCGTGAAAAATTACTTTTTTTCCTGCTTTTTTTGCGTCTTTAAGGATTTTCCAACTTTTAAAACCATACGTATTCAAGTGTAAAATATCATAGTCATCTTCTGGATTTTTTGTCCAATCGATGTGCATTAAATCAAGTGCACGTTGTTGATGCTTCATTGCTCGACCGATTCCTGAATGACTCAAAAAATCTTCGGCTTCTAAATATAATAAAATTTTCATGCTTACTTTCTATTCTACCACAAAATCACTAAGAATTGATAAGAGATTTTAAGACTTAAGTATGAAAATAAAAAATTTTTTAAGAAAGTCGTGCGATAAAGTAAAGCGGAGATAAGAAAGTTCCAAACTGAAAAAAAGTTGCGTGCGTTATACTAAAACGAAAAATGACCTGTTGCGCTTTGGGAGTTTATATGTTTCATTTCATTCATTGGTCTTGATTTTATTGTATCTTGTGTTTCATGTGTTTCATGTGTTTTATTTTAAAGTGGGCGGGGTGAAGGGTGAGAAGAAGTGAATGATTATAAGAAAGTTAACGCAAGCATGTCTCCTAAAGTAATTTTAAACAGTTCTGAAAACGAGCATCATCTTTACTCCATAGTCTGTTTTTTGGCGCTGGGATTGCGATAAGGATTTTCATTGACACTTATCGTACATTTTATGCACGGACGTACACGCACTTACTGATATGCGCTGGATTTTTAATTCCGTTTCTCTTTTCATTAATTTCAAATCGTATTTGATCCTAAACATTCCACATTTTTTTATTTTTGTTTGTTCTTTATTTTTGACTGCACTTTGAGATTAAAAAAACGCTCTGATGAGAGCATTTTTTTATGGATTGCTAGAGGATTTAGTGGGGTTCTTTAAATCACTACTTGATTTATTCAATTTGAGTGAAGCGGTGTGTGCTTTGCCGTCACGATAATAGGTGATAGAAAGCGTATCTCCAACGCTATATTTATAAAGCGCGCTTTGGAGATCTGTTGATGAGGTAATCGTCGTATCTCCGATTTTGGTGATGACATCTCCTTGTTTTAGACCTCCCTCAGCTGCAGGCATACCTGATTGGACACTATTAACAACAACTCCACCAGTGACACTTTCTGGTAGTTTGAGTTTTGCAAGATCATCAGTGTTAAAGTTTGCAAGATCATACATGGTAATGCCAAGTGCTGGACGAATTACTTTTCCGTCTTTTTCCAATTTTGCAATGATATTAACAACATCATTGGATGGGATAGCAAACCCCATCCCTTCGACTGTGGTGCTGCCATCTTCTGTGGTGGTTAATTTACTTTGAGTGATGCCGATGACTTGTCCTTCGATATTAATCAAAGCCCCTCCAGAATTCCCTGGATTAATGGAAGCATCAGTTTGGATGGCATTGATATTGACATTTTGATTTTCAGAATTGGTCATTGACACTTGCCGGTTGATTGCTGAAACGATCCCTTCGGTCGCTGTATTTGCAAACTGACTTCCAAGAGGGGAACCCACAGCAATTGTAGGTTCTCCAATCGTCAATTTGCTTGAATCAGCGAAAGTGGCTACTGTTTTGACGTATTTTGCGTCTATTTTGAGGACAGCAAGATCGGTATAGGAATCTGCTCCAACAACGGTTGCTTTGACGCGCTGTCCACCAGCCATAAGGACTTCAAGAGAAGTATTGCCTTCAATGACGTGATTGTTCGTGACGATATAGGCTGTATTGCCATCTTTTTTGTAAATGACGCCTGAGCCTTCACTGGCAGGACCAGAAGAGGCTTGCGATTGGCTATTGTTGCTGTTGCCAAAAATGGAGTCATAAATATCCCCTGAATTGCTAGATTGTTGATAATTGAGGACAGAAACGACTGCATTGGATACTTTTTTGACTGCTTGAGTGGTACTCGTCGAAACGCTGGTTTTTACAGTTTGGACGTGTGCGGTGTTGGTGCTATTTGTGATTGGGTTGCCTTGTGTTTGTTGATAAATCATACTTCCACCAAGTGCGACAGCACCGCCGACGACACCAGTCAAGATAAATTTTGTAAGTTCACCTTTTGCCATAATGGAAATTCCCTTCTTCGTGTTTGTATTTTTTTAATTGCTTAGCTTATGAGACTCATTTTATCCTCACACACTTAATAGTACCTTAATTGTTGGTAAAAAGGAAATAATATCAGGATTATGCACAATTTTGTGGATAAGTTGCATTTTTTTGTGAACAAGTGGAATAAAACGATAAGTTTTCCACAGAAAAGTGGAAAAACAGGGATAATTGTTGATAAATTCAAGCTTTCATTCTTTTTTCATAAGGGGAAAAGCGGAAAATGTTGAAAAAATGAGGATAAATTGTTTTAAAATTCATCATTTTTTGGTAAATTAAGTAGAGAAAAATAAATAAAGCGAGTAATCATGAAAATTAAGTTGATTGTGGTCGGGAAATTGAAGGAAAAGTATTTAAAAGAAGGGATTTCAGAATATCAAAAAAGGTTATCCACAATGATACCTGTGGAAATCATTGAATTAAGTGATGAAAAAATTCCAGATCGTGCGTCAAAAAAAGTGATGGAACAGATCAAAAATCAAGAAGGAAAACGAATTTTGGGACGTTTGACGCCAGAGGATCAGGTGATCATTTTGGCGATTCAAGGGAAATTGATAAGGTCTGAGGACCTTTCAGATCTGGTGAAAAATGCAGAAATTTATGGAACGAAAAATCTTGTTTTTATTATTGGAGGATCGCTCGGGCTTTGCGATGAAGTAATTCAGCGCGCAAATGTTCAGATTTCCTTTGGACGGATGACTCTTCCACATCAGCTGATGCGGTTGGTCATGATGGAGCAGATTTATCGGGCACAAATGATCAATCGTCATTCAGCTTATCACAAATAAACGAATGGTGTAAGAAAAAAATCCTGTCAGTACTGACAGAAAAATTCAAGAGAAATGCTTTTGTTTGAGATTTTTTGAAATTTTTCTTTAAAGTCGTGGTATAATGGGAGAAAAGGAGGTTTGCGATGAAAATTAAAGTTGAAGATTTAAAATTTGCTTATGGAATGAGAAAAGTGCTCAATGGGGTTACTGCGAGCTTTGACGAAGGAAAAATCTATGGCATCGTTGGAAAAAATGGTGCTGGGAAAACAACATTTTTTAAAGCCTTGACCAATATCATCACGAATTATT
Organism: Lactococcus hircilactis; assembly: GCF_009601015.1. Classification (GTDB taxonomy): domain Bacteria; phylum Bacillota; class Bacilli; order Lactobacillales; family Streptococcaceae; genus Lactococcus; species Lactococcus hircilactis. Next base: position 23,496 of record NZ_WITJ01000015.1, on the reverse strand, counting down.
CTGGTACGGTGAGTTATAATGACGAAAACGTCCTAAAAAATTCGTCAGTACTGACAAAAACAGGGATCTTATTGGACGACATCGAACTTTACAAATCTTATACGGGATGGTTTAATCTGCGTTATTTTGGCGGATTGCGCGGCAATTTTGATGAAGATTTGGCAAGAAAATTAGCCGATGAATTAGATCTATTAGCGTCTTTGGATTTGAAAGTGAGTGCTTATTCATTAGGAATGGGTAAAAAGTTGTTGCTTTTGATTTCGCTCATGAATGAGGCTGAGGTGCTGATTTTTGATGAACCTTTGCGCGGCATTGATGCAAAATCTGTGTTGTGGTTCAGACAATATCTGCTTAATCTTAAACAAACAGGAAAAACGATTTTGATTTCAAGTCATGTTCAAGAAGATATTGAAGCACTTTGTGATGAGGTTTTCGTGCTTGCGGATGGCACATTCACAGAAGCATTTGATTTGACAGATACACGTCAAATGTTGCGCTATAAAGTCGTTGTTAGCGATCCGTCAGTACTGACAGAGGTATTAAAAAATGAAGGACACGCTTATGAGCAGCGCGAAGAATCGATTATTTTTGAAGCAACGCCAGAGCAATTCCAAACGATTTTCCAAGCCTGTGTCAGTCGAGATTTGATGTTTGAAGAAATCAAAAAAGAATCAAAATTCGCAGAGTTTGTAAAATAACAACAAGTGGACGAAAAAAGGAGAACGTATGACGAAATCAAATATTTTTAAAATGGAATTGTATCGAAATTTCAGGGATAAAGCTTATCTGATTGTGATTGGAAGCTTGACGGCTTTATTTGCAATCGCGTCAGGAATTGGCGTTTATCTGCTTAACACTCAAAGAGATGTTTCAACCCCTTCTTCCCTTGTTTTCTTTGAGATTCCCTTTGTGTTGGCCTTGTTTTTTGGCTTTCTGGCCTTTTCTATCATTTATCCGTGGCACTTGTTGAGCACGGATTACAATAATAAAGTCCTGAGTTTGGTGATCGCAAGTGGAGTGAAACGGAGTAACTTTTATTTCATCAAAATTTTAGCGACGATTTTATCGAATATCATTGCTTATTTAGTCATCGGAGTGATTCCTGTGATTTTATTGCTTGGATTTTTCAGCTCAGAATTCATCAATTTTATTCAATCCATCATCACATCATTTACCAGTTCAGATGCGTGGTTATTCTTATTTAATGCCGTGTTATCTGGTATTGCGTCCATCGTGTTATTGTACTTCGTTGTAATCATTACGCGTGGGAAATTCTGGGGAGTGTTTGTTTATCTGGGGATTAGTTTTGCTGTTGGAATTATCACAAGTACCTTTTCTTTGTCTATTTCTGCTGCGAGTGGTGGAATGGCGAGCGGGATTATGGGACAACAAAGTTGGATTGGTTTAACCTTATCAGTGGTCGAAATTATCGCGTTTGGCTTAGCAGGTTATTTTAATCTGATCAGACAAGATTTGTGAGTACTGACGCGTATAAACAATCGCATTTGACAGGGCTCTCATCCTGTGATACAATGGACATAATGTTCAAAAAAATGAGCTAAGAAATGAAATAAAGAGGATATAAACATGGGTAGTCCAATCTCACTAATTTTAATTGTCATTGTTTTTGGTGGAATGATGTTCTTTATGAACCGTCAACAAAAAAAACAACAACAACAACGTCAAAACCAACTTAATGCAATGCAAACAGGTTCAGAAATCACAACTATTGGTGGCTTGCACGGGATTCTTTCGAGTATTGATGAGGCCAAAGGAACCATCGAATTAGATTGTGAAGGTGTGATTTTAACGTTTGATCGTGCCGCTGTAAAAACAGTAAAAAATCCAGCTGCACCTGAAACAGTCGGAAAAGTTGAATCCGTCGTTGAAAGTCCAATTGAAGAAAACTAAATTTTGAAATTCTGTCAGTACTGACAGCGCGTTTTTCTTAAAAATGAAAGGCGGCTCAGTGCTGACAGCTTTTTTTATTCTTAAACATACGACAATTAATCATTGCAGGCTACAAAAAGACAGCAAAGTGTGGTAAAATAGGAATACTAACTGTGAGGTATTATGAACAACTATTCAAACAACTTGCAAGAAGAAATTCCGCTGCCAAAACACGTGGGAATCATTATGGATGGGAACGGTCGTTGGGCCAAATCTCAAGGAAAACCGCGTATTTTTGGACACAAAGCTGGAATGGATGCACTCAAAAAGATTGCGATTCACGGACAAAAACGCGGCCTCAAAGTGATGACTGTTTATGCTTTCTCGACTGAAAACTGGACAAGACCGCTTGATGAAGTCAAATTTATTATGAGTTTGCCGATTGATTTTTACAGCAAATATGTGCCGATTTTGAACAAAGAAAACATTCAGATTCGCTGGATGGGCGAGCTGGAAGGCCTTCCAAAAGCAACGCTTGCTTCAATTGATCGTGCTGCAAAAGACACTGAAAATAACACGGGAATGATTCTTAATTTCGCCATGAATTATGGCGGACGTCGAGAAATTATTTTGGCGATCCAAGCCATGGCAAAGGCAGGACAAGATCTGTCAGTACTGACAGAACAAGATTTGGCTGCACAACTCCAAACCAACGTCCTTCCAAGCGCTTATCAAGAACCTGATTTGGTCATTCGGACATCAGGTGAGCAGCGCTTATCAAACTTTTTAGCTTGGCAATCTGCATATAGCGAGCTTTATTTCACAGCAGTTTTATGGCCTGATTTTGACGAAACCGCACTCGATCTTGCGCTTTTAGAGTATCAAAAGCGAGATCGTCGTTTTGGCGGAGTAAAAAATAAATAAAGATTTGAACTCAAAACGGAGGAATAATGAAACAACGAATCATCACAGGAGTAATTGCTGGCGCAGTTTTTCTGGGATTGCTCCTACTTAATAATCCCATTTATTTTGAACTTTTAGTGGCAGTCCTTGTGATTATTGCCATGCAAGAGATGTTCAAAATGGCAAAATTACATTTGCTCTCATTTGAAGGCATTTTATCGACGTTAGCGGCTTTGAGCCTGGCCCTCCCTTTTGGACAAAGCTGGCTGGGCATTAATATCGATCGTGGGTTTGGCTTATTTACACTCTTTTTATTTATCATGTTGACAGGAATGGTGCTCTCAAAAGGAAGTTACAGTTTTGAAGATGTTGGCTTTCCATTTTTATCTGCTTTTTATGTCGGAATTGGTTTTCAAAATCTTTTGTCCGCTAAAAACGCAGGCATTGCAATCGTATTCTTAGCACTGTTCATCGTTTGGACAACAGACATCGGCGCTTATTTTATTGGTAAAAATTTTGGGAAAAATAAACTTTTACCTGCTGTTTCTCCAAATAAGACCATTGAAGGATCTTTAGGAGGAATTCTTTGCGCAGTGCTTGTCGCTCTTATAATGTACTTCCTATATAACAAAGAATTGCCAGATCTCGGCTATCTCAAGCTGATTCTCTTTACAATCATTTTTTCTATCGTAGGCCAAATTGGAGATCTGGTAGAATCTAGCATCAAGCGTCACTTTGGCGTTAAAGATTCAGGAAAACTTTTGCCAGGACATGGTGGAATTTTAGATCGCTTTGATAGCTTGATTTTCGTTTTTCCAATCATGCACATACTTGGGTTATTCTAAAAATTGACAGAGGAGATTTTTATTGATTAAAACGCTCATAACATTCATCATCGTTTTTGGTGTCATTGTCGTGGTTCACGAATATGGTCATCTGTGGTGGGCCAAACGTGCGGGAATCCTCGTTAGAGAATTCTCAATTGGTATGGGACCAAAAATTTTTGCTCATCAAGCCAAAGACGGAACCGTCTATACCATTCGGATTTTACCTGTTGGAGGTTATGTCCGCATGGCAGGCTGGGGAGAAGATAAAACAGAAATCAAAAAAGGACAACCTGCCGCGCTTGTTTTAGAAATGCAACAGGAGCGTCCTAAAGTTAAACGCATCAATCTTTCAGATCGTGTCGAACTTGATGGTGCTGTTCCGATACTTGTGACGGCATACGATTTTGAAAAATCGCTCACGATTGAAGGGGAGGTTTTTGGAGAACATCAAACGTATGATGTGGATCATGACGCGACCATCATTGAAGAAGATGGGACAGAAGTTCGGATTGCACCATTGGATGTTCAATATCAATCCGCAAGTGTGATAGGAAAAATTTTAACGAACTTTGCTGGTCCTTTGAACAACTTTATTTTAGGCTTGGTTGCTTTTATCGTCGTAACATTTATGCAAGGCGGAGTTCCAAATCCAATCAACCAGGTTGGGACAGTCGAAAAAGGATTACCTGCTTATGTTGCAGGCGTAAAAACGAATGATGAAATCACCTCCGTCAATGGTGTGAAAACGAACACTTGGGATGCCGTTGTTGCCCAAATTCAAAAGTCGCAAGGAAAAAAAATTGAGCTCGATATTGTGCGCTCAGGCAGTAAAAAACAACTCGCGATTCAACCTAAAAAAATAGACGGTGCTTATCGTGTTGGTATTACAACTCCCCTAAAAACAGGATTTTGGGATAAAGTGACAGGCGGATTCCAACAAACGGCATACATGTTTACTGCGATTACTAGAGCCTTGCAACAGCTCTTTGTACGACCAAATCTCAATGATTTAGGTGGACCTGTTGCGATTTATCAAATGAGCGGTCAAGCTGCAAAGGGTGGATTAATCACAATCATTAGCTTTATTGGCATGCTTTCCATCAATCTCGGCTTAGTCAATCTCATCCCCATTCCTGTGCTTGATGGAGGAAAAATCGTCCTCAACCTCATTGAAGCAATCCGGCGCAAACCACTTTCGCAAGAAAAAGAATCGTTCATCACGATGATTGGTGTGGTTTTCATGTTTGCGTTATTTCTTGCCGTCACATGGAATGACATCATGCGCTTATTTATCAGATAAAATTAAGATTATTATTTAAAAAGGGAAAAATAAAATGAAACAATCAAAAATGCTTATTCCTACACTTCGTGAAATGCCTTCCGATGCGCAGGTCATTAGTCATGCACTTCTTGTTCGAGCGGGATATGTTCGCCAAATCTCAGCAGGGATATATGCTTATTTGCCACTGGCCAACCGTGTTTTGGAAAAATTAAAAACGATCATGCGTGAAGAATTTGATGAAATTGGTGCGGTAGAATTGCTTGCGCCAACCTTACTCACAGCAGATTTGTGGCGCGAATCAGGACGGTATGACACTTACGGCGCAGACTTATACAAGCTAAAAAATCGAGATGATTCAGATTTTATTCTTGGCCCTACTCATGAAGAAACGATGACGGCTCTTGTGCGTGATGAAATCACGTCATACAAAAAATTGCCCTTAAATGTCTATCAAATTGCAACCAAATATCGTGACGAAAAACGCCCACGTTATGGACTTTTGCGTGGTCGTGAGTTCATCATGAAAGACGGATATAGTTTTCATGCGGATTATGATAGTCTTGATGAGACTTATGAAGCCTATAAACATGCTTACGAACGCATTTTTGCGCGTGCTGGGCTTGAATTTAGAGGGATCATTGGGGACGGAGGTGCGATGGGAGGAAAAGATAGTCAAGAGTTTATGGCTGTCACTGCCGATCGGACAGATTTGAGTCAATGGGTTGTTTTGAGTAAAAATATTGAGTCAATGGATGAAATTCCTGAAACGACACTCGAAGATATTCAAGCAGAACTTGCAGCGTGGCTGACAGCAGGTGAGGATACGATTGTTTATGCTGAGGGCGGTGATTATGCCGCAAATATTGAAATGGCCTCAAGCTGGTTTGAAAAAAAAGCCAGCTATACAGAAGAATTGGACCTTCAAAAAGTTGAAACACCGGGCGCAAAAACCATTGATGAAGTCGCAGAATTATTGAATATCAATCCCAATACAACGATCAAAACGTTGGTGTACCGAGCAGATGATGAATTAGTTGTGGTATTATTGCGGGGCAATGATCAGCTCAATGAAGTAAAATTAACGAATTTCTTGCATGCTGATTTTCTTGAAGCAGCTAACCCAGACGATGTTGAACAACTTGTGGGAGCGCATTTTGGCTCACTTGGACCAGTCGGCTTAAAAGGTGTAAAAATTGTCGCAGACCGTGAAGTGGAAGTGGTGAAAAATGCAGTCGTTGGCGCAAATGAAGATGGGTATCACTATCTGAATGCTAATATTGGACGTGATTTTGAAGTTTCAGAATACGTGGATTTACGCACGGTCAGTGAAGGAGAACTCTCACCAGATGGTCGTGGAACATTAAAATTTGCAAAAGGGATTGAAATTGGTCATATTTTCAAACTCGGGACACGCTATACAGAAGCGATGCATGCAATAGTGTTGGATCAAAATGGGAAAGCGATGCCAATGATTATGGGCTGTTATGGGATTGGTGTCAGCCGGCTCTTGTCCGCTGTTTTGGAACAATTCGCTCGAATTTACGTTGAAAAAACACCAAAGGGTGAATTCAAATTTAGCTGGAGCATCAATTTCCCTAAAGCACTCGCGCCTTATGACATCCATCTTGTGCCTGTCAACATCAAAGATGAAGAAACGATGCGCTTGACGAATGAACTTGAAGAAAAACTTCATGCAAAAGGCTATCAAGTTTTGGTAGATGATCGCAATGAACGCGCTGGAGTGAAGTTTGCAGATAGCGATTTGATTGGACTTCCTGTTCGTGTCACGATCGGAAAAAAAGCAACAGAAGGCATTGTCGAAGTTAAGATTCGTACGACAGGTGAAGTGATCGAAATTAACAAAGATGAGCTGGTGAATACGATTGAAATCTTGAATCAGTAAGCAGAAAGATTCAATCAATGGAAAATCAAACACAAATCACCTGTCAGTACTGACAGGTGTTTCACATTGAAAAACGTCTCAGCGCATCAGGCGTCAAAGACATCAGAAGGAATAAGTTAAATGATGGAAAATCTTTTTGAAAAATTGATGGATCAGATCAAACTTCCGCGAGAATGGCGCGAACACGTGCTTTTTCAGACGGCTGAGATTGATGAAGTTCAAGTGCATACAGAACGTCGCTTTTGGCTTTTTCAGTTAAAATTTTCGGAAATTTTACCTGTCAGCGCCTATCAAATTCTGTCAGCACTGACAGAATCTGCTTTTCAAACCATTGCACAAACTCAAATCAAGATTATCGCAAAAGATGCGACCTATGACGAAGCACTCATTAACGCATACTATCAGTACATCTTGACGCTGCCAGAATTTTCTGATCCTGCATTTTCAAGCATTTTTAAAAAATATCGGATTCAATTGAGCGGTGTTAGGGTCAATCTTATGGTTGAGGATAATCCACAACTGGATCGTTTCGTGAAAAATTATTTTCCTGCTTTAGAAGAAAAGTTTGCTGATCTTGGTTTTGGAAAAATAACCCTACGTCCTATGATTGATGAACAACTTACCGAGCAAATTCAAGCAGCGCATGAAGAAAAAATTCAACACAGCGTTGCAAAAGCAGCAGTGGAGCAACAACAAGCTGAAAATCAAAAGCAGCAGCGTGCCAAAAAACACGAAAGTGACGCTGTCAGTACTGACAAACCAGAATTTGTAGAGACAGCACTTTCAGATGGCGTGTCACTTGGCAGAAAAATCAGTGGTCAAAGTCCTATCACTTCAATGGCTTTCATTTCTGGAGAAGGTTTAGGGGTGATTTTTGAAGGATATGTATTTCAAGCACATCACAGAACGTTCCAAAGTAAGGACGGGAGCAAAACAAATCATATTTTAGAGCTCAAGATGGCAGATGAAACCTCAACGTTTCAAATTTCAAAATGGGGCAGAAAAGAAGAAGAAATTGCGCAATTTGACCACATCGTCAATCAAGTCAATCAGGCGAATGAAGAAAAAAATCCTGTCAGTACTGACGGATTATGGCTGCGCGTCCAAGGCAATATCGAGCATGACAAATACAAAGATGAACTTGTTATGACGGCAAACGCTCTTGTCCAAATCAAAACTAAAACAACGGCAGATCGCGTTGCGCTCCAAGTGAAAGCGGTCAACTCTGACAAACTCCAAATGGGACGTGAAATCAAAAATAATGAACCCATTACGCCAATGCGCTCAGTCAGTGAGTTTTCAACGAACGGTCCCGTAGTGTTTGAAGGATACGTATTTAAAAGTGAACTTCGCACCATCAAATCTCGAAAAACAGGAAACATCAATTATTTACTCGAATTTGAAATGACAGATTACTCCTCAAGTTTTTACATCCAAAAATGGGTTCGCACAGATCAAGAAATTGCTCTCGCAAAACAAATCAAAGCAGGACTATGGTGTCGTGTGCGTGGCAATATTCAACGTGATAATTTCAAAAATGATCTCATTTTGCAGCTCAATGATCTCATTGAAATTCCCACTCAGTATGTGCGAGAAGACAAAGCTCCTGAAAAACGGGTAGAATTTCATGCACACACGCACATGAGTCAAATGGATGCAATTGAGACACCAGAAGCACTTGTACAATTAGCGCATCAATTTGGACACAAAGCAGTCGCCATTACAGATCACGGAGGGCTTCAATCTTTTCCTCACGCTCACCAAATGGGAAAAAAACTAGGGGTAAAAATCCTCTATGGTGTAGAAGCTAATCTCGTTGAAGACAAAATTCCAATCGTACTCAATGAACAAGATGTGAACATGTTTGATGCAACTTATGTTGTTTTTGACGTAGAAACCACAGGACTTTCCGCTGTTCACAATGACCTCATTCAAATCGCTGCGGTGAAAATGCACAAGGGAAATCCGATTGCAGAATTTAATGAATTTTTAAATCCTGGTTATCACTTAAGCGAATTTACAACGGAACTCACACGGATCACCGATGAGGATGTTAAGAATGCTCGTCCACTTTATGATGTGTTAGTTGATTTTCAAAAATTCTGCGAAGGAACGATTTTATGTGGACACAATGTGAATGGTTTTGACGTTGGATTTATGAACATGAATTACGTGCGTAACCATTTACCACGAATTACACAGCCCGTCGTTGATACGTATCCCCTCGCTCAAAATTTATTTCCTGAAATGAAAAGATTTGGTCTTGGACAACTCACCAAAAAATTTCAAATTAATCTTGGAGAAAACCATCACCGAGCAGATTCAGATGCGATGGCGACAGCGATGCTCTTTTATCGTCTTTTAGAAGAAATTCGCCACATTCGACAAATGGAATGGACCAATTTACTTGATTTGAATGCCAAGCTCGTCTCAAAAGACAGCTTTAAGCGGATTCGTCCAAAACACATGACCTTATATGCCAAAACACAAGAGGGATTAAAAAATTTATTTAAATTGGTGAGCTACTCGAACGTCAAGTACTTTTCAGGTGTTCCACGGATTCCACGCACGGTGCTTCAAGAAAATCGAGGCGGAATCATCGTTGGCTCGGCTTGCGAAGTGGGGGAAGTTTTTGATGCCATTATGAATAAAACCTTTGAAGAAACCGTAGAAATTGCAAAATTTTATGATTTCATTGAAGTCATGCCACCAGCACTGTATCGCTCACTTGTCGTAGGTGGAAATTTCAAAAATGAAAAAGAAGTCGAACAAACCATTAAGGACTTGATTAAAGTTGGAAAAACACTGGGAAAACCTGTCCTTGCTACTGGAAATGTACATTATCTAAATCCTGAGGATGCAATTTATCGTGAAATCATTGTGCGCTCGCTTGGCTTAGGTGCTGAAATCAACTGGACACAAGGACACGGGGAACATGCAAAACCTCTTCCTTTACCTGAAGCGCATTTTCGCACAACAGATGAGATGCTTGATGCGTTTCACTTTCTTGATGAAAAAACAGCGCATGACATTGTCATCAAAAATCCCAATGAAATGGCAGACAGCTTTGATCTGCTCATTCCTGTGAGAGATGATCTTTACACGCCGATTATGACGTTTGAAGGAGGAGAAGGTTCTGAGGAGAGAATTGTTCGATTAGCGTATGAAAAAGCCCATGAACTTTATGGAAATCCACTTCCTGATTTGATTGATGCACGGCTTGAGCGCGAGCTCCGCTCAATTGTCGGAAATGGGTTTTCTGTGATTTATATTATTGCTCAAGAGCTTGTTTTTCGCTCAAACAAAAGAGGTTATATTGTTGGCTCACGGGGGTCTGTCGGAAGTTCGCTGGTTGCCACGATGATCGGAATTACAGAGGTCAATCCACTTCCTCCGCACTACACGTGTCCGTCGTGCCGTTATTTTGAGGAACACGATGATGGTTCTGTCGGTTCAGGCTATGATATGCCAGATAAGAAGTGCCCGCAATGCGGACATCAACTTAAAAAAGATGGACACAACATCCCATTTGAAACTTTCCTTGGATTTAAAGCAGATAAGGTTCCTGATATCGACTTGAATTTTTCAGGAGATGATCAACCTTTTGCCCATTTAGATGTTCGTGATATTTTCGGAGAAGATTATGCCTTTCGTGCAGGAACAATCGGAACTGTTGCAGATAAGACTGCTTTTGGTTTTGTTAAAGGGTACGCGCGTGATTATGATCAATATTACAGTAATGCTGAGATTGATCGTTTAGCGATGGGGGCGACAGGAGTAAAACGAACGACAGGACAACACGCAGGTGGGATTATTGTTATCCCATCCTATATGGACGTTTATGATTTCTCCCCTGTTCAATTTCCTGCTGACGATGTGAATGCCACATGGAAAACAACCCACTTTGATTTCCATGCGATTCATGATAATATTTTGAAACTCGATATTTTAGGCCATGATGATCCGACGATGATTCGAAAACTTCAAAGCTTATCTGGAATCGTGCCACAAGACATTCCAATGGATGATCCAGAAGTGTATAAGATATTTACCAGTACCGAGAGTCTCGGGGTGACGCCAGAACAACTTAACGGGGTTACTTTAGGAACGCTTGGGATTCCAGAAATGGGGACTTTCACCTCGATGAACATGATTGCTGAGGCAAAACCTAAGAATTTTGCAGATCTTCTTCAAATTTCAGGATTGTCACATGGGACAGACGTTTGGTCTGGAAATGCCCAAGAAATCATTCGTGCTGGGATAGCAGATTTATCAACGGTAATTGGCTGTCGGGATGACATCATGGTTTATCTCATTCACAAAGGGCTTGAAAATGGCATGGCATTTACGATTATGGAGCGCGTGAGAAAAGGAATGTGGTTCAAAATTCCAACTGATGAACGTGAAAAATACATTGAAGAAATGCGGGCACATGATGTTCCTGAGTGGTATATTGAATCTTGCTCAAAAATCAAATACATGTTTCCTAAAGCTCACGCAGCAGCTTATATCATGATGGCACTGCGCATCGCTTGGTTTAAAGTGCACCAGCCAATTCAATACTATTGTGCCTGGTTTTCCATCCGTGCGACTGCTTTTGATTTAAGTGTGATGGGAGCTGGCCTTGAGGCAGTCAAAGCTAAAATGAAAGAAATCAAAGAAAAAGGATTTGACGCAACCAATGTTGAAACAGCATTAAACACCACACTAGAACTCACAAATGAAATGCTAGAACGCGGCTATAAATTCAGTAAAATTGACCTTTATCGCTCTGATGCGCTGGACTTCATTATTGATGGGGAGACGCTCATTCCGCCATTTATTACGATGGATGGTCTTGGAGAAAATGTAGCGAAACAAATTGTTGAAGCAAGAAAAGAGGGAGAATTTCTCAGTAAGATGGAGCTTAGAAAACGCGGCGGAGTATCACAAACCATCATTGAAGTACTCGATAATATGGGGGTGCTAAAAGGAATGCCAGAGGATAACCAGCTCAGCTTATTTGATGATTTATTTTGATTGCTCAAAAATGAACCATATAAAATTAAAATCTGCTTGTGAGCAGATTTTTTTGTGCCGTTGGTCATCAAAAAACGGATCGAAAAAATCTTTTTTGGTATAACGATATATAAATTTTTGACATATTTTCTATTTTATTCTATAATCTACATTAGATATATTTTTTATCCTTAATATCTGCGTTGAGAGATTTATTTACAGAAGATCATGGAGAATATAATGAAAAAAGAAAAAACAACACAACCCATTTTTTTAACTTGTATAATTTTGACGACAGTCTTTATGGGATCAAGCTTTCCAACAGGGAAATATTTGATTTCAATTGAACATATCCCTCCTTTTTTGCTTGGAGGGTGGCGATTCTTGTGTGCTGGTTTTATAATGATTTTATGGACAGTAATGAGACGAGGAAAAAGATCAATTTTGCCAACCAGCCAAGGAAGTTTGAAAAAAGGATTTTTCTTGGTTACACTTATTGGCTTACTTCAAACGACAGGGACCATGGGATTTTTGAATTTAGCAATGTCAGTAGGGCTTTCAAGTTCAATGTCTTCTATCATTTTATTTACAAACCCGCTTTGGTTGGCACTGTTAGCACATTTTTTATTGAATGAAAAACTCAATATTTTTAAAATTTTTTCACTTATTTTAGGGATTAGTGGTGTTATCACCTGTCTTGGACTGGATCGCTCAGCATTGGGCATTGGCGCAGCTTTTGCTTTGATTGGTGCATTCTGTTGGGCCATTAACACAGTGGTCACAAAGAAAATTCCGTTTGACCAAGGGGCATTTATTTTTACAGGATGGCAACTTTTAATTGGAGGCGCAATAATGCTGGTAATCTCTCTTTTTCTGCATGAAAATTATCATTTTGAACGGTTGAGTGCGTTAGGATGGTTATGGTTTGTTTGGCTAATTGTCCCAGCTAGTGTGGGTTCTTTTGGACTTTGGTTTTCAAGTTTAAATCAACGCGGGGCAACACTTGCAAGTAGTTTTTTATTTCTTGTTCCTTTATTTTCGACACTTTTTTCTCTTATAGGATTGCATGAAAAATTTTCAATTGGTTTACTTTTTGGTGGATTATTAATCGTTTTATCACTCATTTTTGTTAATAAAAATCCCAATAAGAGCAGATGAAATCGCCGAAATAAAACCATCTAATATTTAAAAAAATCTGATCCTAAAAAAAGATCAGATTTTTTTGTGACGTTCGCCATCAAAAAACGTATAGAGAGGTATGATACAAGAAAAAGCTAAAAAAATCATTGATGAAGCCAGTCAAAATGCTGTTTCTGACATTTATTTTCAAATTCATGGAGAGCGCTATGGGATATTTTTTAAAACGCCCTTCAGTCGATCGCTTCAAGAATATGTTGATAAAACAGTGGGACAGGCATTGATTGCGCATTTTAAGTTTGTTGCTGGGATGAATGTGGGTGAAAAACGTCGTGTTCAGCTGGGCAGTTGTTGGTATGATAGTAGTTTAGGGGTACGACGAATCCGTCTATCTTGTGTGGGCGATTTTGAAGGGAATGAATCGCTAGTGATTCGATTGTTACATGAGAAAAATCAGCCCTTAAAATTCTGGTTTAATGTTGAAGAAAAATTGAAAGCTCTTCCTTTGGGACGGGGATTGCATTTATTTGCTGGACCGGTAGGTTCTGGAAAGACGTCTTTAATGTTTGATTTAGCGCTACGGGAATTTTTTGGACAGGAAATTTTGACAGTTGAAGATCCTTTGGAATTGATTCATGAAGCTTTTGTACAACTACAAGTCAATGAAGTGATTGGAAATGATTATGAGGAATTAATTAAACTTTCATTAAGACATCGCCCAGACTTACTTATTGTAGGAGAAATCCGAGATAAAAAGACAGCACGTGCAGTTTTGCAAGCAAGTTTAACTGGGTACACAGTATTCTCAACGGTACATGCCAGTTCGATTTCTGGGGTTTGGAGTCGGCTTTTGGAATTGGGGATACTTGAAAACGAATTAAAAAATTGTTTGCAAACTGTATTTTATCAGCGCTTAATCGAAGGAAAAGGAGTGGTTGAAATTGCTGAAAGTGGATTTAAAAACTGGAATAATGAAAATTGGAACAAAAAAATGGATCAACTTTTTAAAGCAGGACATCTCTCTGCTCAAAAATCGAAAAGGGAAAAAATTAAGTCTTTCCAAGCAGGCTAAACTTCTTCAATTGATGGGAAATTTGCTTTCAAATGGATTTCATTTGGGGGAAGTGGTTGATTTTTTATCTCATTCGGATTTAGTGGAGCAGACATTCGTTGAAAAAATGAGAAATGGATTAGCTTCTGGTAAAAATTTAGGTGGAATTCTTCAAGAATTAAATTTTTCTAAGAATGTGATTACACAAATTGAGCTGGCACAAAAACATGGGGATTTGGCAGGAACCTTACGACTTACGGAATTAAATATTCGAAAAAATTTAGCAGTACAAAAAAAGTTGGTGAGTGTATCCCTTTATCCGATTGTTCTAATCAGTTTTTTAATTGGAATTGTGCTGAGTTTGAAGAATTATTTGCTGCCGCAAATTTCTGAAGGGCACTCTAATTTTGCAACGGCATTGATTAACCATCTTCCAGCCTTATTTATTACTTCTTTGATTTTAAATGTGGTGATTTTTTTATTTTTTAGGATAAAAATGAAAAAAAAATCAGCTTTTGATAAGGCGAATCTCATGTTGAAAATTCCCGTGTTAAAACACTATGGGAAACTGTATTTGACGGCATATTTTGCACGGGAGTGGGGGAATTTGATTGCTCAAGGCATCGATTTGCAAGAGATGTTTCATTTGATGATGGCTCAAAAAAGTTTAATTTTTAATGAAATGGGACAATATCTCATAAAAAATTTAAATTCTGGTGTTACATTTGAAAAATCTGTGAAAGAAATTAGATTTTTTAAACGAGAACTGGCATTAATGATTGAATATGGCGAGATCAAAGACAAATTAGGATTGGAACTTGAAATTTACTCGGATGAGTGTTGGACGCAATTTTTTTCAAAAATTGATCAAGCCATTCAAGTGATTCAACCCGTTGTATTTATTTTTGTAGCGTTGATGATTGTACTTTTATATGCTGCAATGTTGCTTCCAATTTATTCAAATATGGGTAAAATGATATAAAAATAGAAAGATGATAAGAAAGTGAGAAGGAAATGAAAAAAAGAGTTGTAAAAGCGTTTACATTGATAGAGATTAATGAAATTAAAACATGCAATTATTCAAGCTCAAATTTAAAGCTGACATCAACACTATCTTCCTTAACTGAAACCCTATCTATTAAGCCGTTCACGATCCGTTTAGTTTCATCATAAGATAGCTCATTTATCGGTATTTCCCCTATCTGATTCTTGACTTCTTTCAAAATTTTTTCACTATCACTATTTTCAGATGATTCTATTTTTGCTTGTATTATTTTTTTCTCATTTTTTAATGATGTGGTTCTTTCCTTCAACTGCTCCATAGTTATGAAGTCGTTCAAATATAAGTCGGAGTTCTTTTGTATCTTCTTATCGATCGCATTAATTTGCTTTTTAAAATCTGATGAATTAACAACGGGCTTATTGTTTTTATAAATCACGCTCTCTAATAGTCCTTTGTTATTTTGGAATCCCGATATACTATCAAGTACTTTCTTTTCCAAATCTATCATATCGTAGTATTTGGAATCACATTTTTTGTTACCGTTATAAGTAGTGACACCTTTTGTATTTCTAGGAAATCTGTTTGTACATTGATACCTAATAGTACGGCTTCCGTCTTTTCGCTTATGCCCCATAATAACAGTCAAAGGAGCACCGCAATATCCACATTTCACTATCCCAGAAAGCATGTATTTTGCTTGAAAAGGTCTAGGGTTGTTATTTCTCTCATAGGTTTGCTGTTGTCTTTTATCAAGCTCTATCTGTACTTTGTCAAATATTTCTTTTGATATAATAGGCTTATGAAGTCCGTCAAATAAATAGTCGTTATATTTTACTAATCCACAATACACGGGATTACCAAGAAGCACCCTAATTGTTCTGTAAGACCAAGGCTTATCTTTCCCTACATGACCGTTTTCATTCATTTTATCTCTTAGTTTTGTGATAGACATGCCATCAAGGTATGTATTGAAAACATCCTCGACAATTGAAGCCTGCAATGGTTCAATTTCTAGTATTCCAGTTTCTTTATTATTTACGTAACCGAACGCACACTTTGACCACATCATTGATTTTCCAGACTTAGCACGTCCTAATTTACCCATCGTCATGCGTTCTTTTATATTTTCACGTTCGAACTCATTAATCGCTGATAGAATTGTTAAAAATAGGCTTCCCATTGCTGAAGAAGTATCAATGCTTTCATTTAGAGATATGAAGTCTATTTTATTTTTCGTGAAAACATCTTTAACTAAATATAAAGTATCTCTTACGTTGCGTGATAGACGGTCTAGTTTATAAACGATAACAGTATCAAATTTCTTAAATTTAATATCACTCATGAGCCTTTGAATGGCTGGTCTGTCAAGCTTAGCTCCAGAAAATCCAGCATCCGTGTAAATGTCAGCAACTTTGAAATTCATCGCTTTTGAATAAGCTTCTAGCTTTGCTATTTGTTCATCAATTGAGTATCCTTCCTCTGCTTGGTTAGTTGTTGAAACTCTGACATATATTGCTACTTTTTTATTCATTTGCTTTTTACTCCTTTTCTTGATAAAATGAGTGTAGTAAAAAACTCTATTCATAGCTAGAGATTTTACTAATACTATATCTTAAGCCAACCCCCTAACTCATAACCCCCTGGGTGGTCTTTTTTTATTTTATAGTGCCCTTACTAAAGCTCAAATTTTGTACCCAACCGCTATCCATAATAGTTGCATCGTTTAATTTCGCTTGAAAAGTATATGTTTGTCCAGAAGTTAATTTTTTAGCTTCATCATTTGGCATATTTATTGTAGCTGTGGTATTCATGAATTGGTTTTCTGTGAAATTACCTGCATCGAGTGTAACATCACTTCCCGTGAAAACAGCTTTAGTTACTTTAGTTACTTTTCCTTGAAATTCTAACATCTTTCCCTTATAAGAGTCGTCTGCTGAAGCTCCATTTGCTTTGTACGCATTAACTAATTGCTCGAATGTAACTTGCTTAACTTGCGTTGTATTGCTAGATTGTTTAGGTTTGCTGGTCTTTGGAGTAGATGCTTCTTTTTTACTAGAAGATGATGAAGATGAAACAGACGTGCTGGTATTATCTTTTGCTTCTTTGTTCTGATTATTACTTGGGATAGATACGCCAACAACAAACAGTATAAATCCAGCAACTATCAAAATCAAAGATTTTTTCTTTGGTTTTTTTCTAAATAAATTAATTAGTAGCATAATTATACCAATAAAAAACGCTAAAAACCCAATTATTCCAATAAACGCACTCATAATAAACCTCCTACCTAGCTTTTCATGAGAATCAAGGTTTGCTCATTATTTTTTATTATATAATTTCTGGCGTGAACCAGTCAACAACTTCTCCGACAATATTCCAGTACTCCCCATCTTCTGGAGGAACTGGCAGGAACCTATCACGGTATTTTTCATTAATTGAATGAAGAATCATTTCATTATCATTAATTCTTACTTCCTTAACCCATGCTGTCCCATCATAGTCAACTACAAATATTCCACCGTTTGGAGTATTATAGCTTTGCCTTATTAAAATAACATCTCCATCGTGAAGCATGGGCTCCATCGAGTCACCAGTTACGACCGTTGCAAAGTCAAAGCGTGGTAAGTCAGTGCGCAAAGTATAATAGATTGTTTTCTCATTTTCTCCATAATGAAAGCCAAATCCAGCGGATACTTGTTCTATTGTTTCAACGGCTGTCAAATTAGAAGTTTTATTAGAATTTATACTAATGACTTTATTTTCTTCTAGTTTTTGCTCATCCAATTGTGCAGTAGCAAAAGTTAAAACTTTTTCTTGGCGTGGTTCTTCAAGCTGTTTAGAAATATTGACTATGTTAGATAATAATAAGCTAGAACTAGAATATTCTTCAACTAGTTCAGATTTATCAACTCCAAAATATCTTGACATTAATTCTATCTTATCTATTCTAGGATATGTGCTTGCGCTCATCCAATTCATTACAGTAGTATACTTGAAGTTCATTATTTCAGAAAATTGATGAGGATTTAATCCTTTTCTATCAAGCATTCTTTTTAAATTTCGAGCCATGGTTTCCTTGTTCCCAAGGTTTCCAATTCGTCCATCTATTTTTTTATTCATGATATTATTATACCTTTTATAGGTACAAAAAGCAACAAAATAAAAGAAAAAAACTTTTAAAAGGTATTTTTATGTTTTTTTGTTGACATATACCGTTAAAAGGTATATAATTAATTCATAAAGTTAAACGAGCGAACAATCATGGAGCATTCAGTACGGCGGACGGAACGATGTTCAAATGACGGTACACGACGTATCAACCGCGACGTAAGTAGTGAGTTTAGCAAATAAAAAGTCCCAGTGGGGCGAACAGGTTCGATTCCTGATCTTCTCTTACTGCGAAAGCAGAAATTTAATTAATCAGAAAGGAGCCAATATGGCCGAAGAAATTATGACATTAAAAAAATATCGTTTACTAAACGATTTAACCCAAGAAGAAGCTGCTGAAAAAATAGGAGTTTCTAAAGGAGCTTTATCAAAATGGGAAAGAGGAGTTACATATCCAACTACTCCAAATATTGATAAATTATGTGAGCTGTACAGAACAAACTATATGCTCATTAATTTTTACCCTAATATACCGTTTAAAGGTATGGGAGTTAGTTAACAGAAAGGAAAACAAAATGGCAAAAGAAAAGAAAGAAAGTCAATTCACTACCGTTCGTTATTGGTCGCAAGACGGCTCAGTTTGCATGAATGAAGAAGAATTTGCTGAATTCAAATCAAGAACGGTATGGCCAAACGGCGTTGACGAAATGCTTATCAAAATTCATTACGACAGAGTCATGAAAAAAATGGCTAATGAACATTGAAAGGAAAAATAAAAATGAACGAATTAATTAAAATTTCGTCAAATGAAAATAACGAACAGGTAGTAAGCGCAAGAGACTTACACAAAGGATTAGGTCTCAAGAAACAATTTAGTGACTGGTGGAAGCAAAACTCAAAACTTCTTATTGAGCATGAAGATTTTATGGGTACACCTCAAAGTTACCCCATAAAAAACGGGAATGGGCGTATTCAACTTCTTGATGACTATGCTTTAACGATTGATACAGCAAAACATTTAGCAATGCAAAGCCAAACCGAAAAAGGTCGTGAGTACCGAAAGTATTTCATCCAAGTCGAAAAAGCGTGGAATAGCCCAGACATGGTCATGAAGCGAGCCTTAGAAATTGCTAACAAGCGAGTTATTGCGCTTCAAATTGAAAATAACCACCTTAACATAGAGCTTGCTGAAGCAAATAAAAAATTGCCGTTTCTTGAATGGGCATTGCAAACAAAGGGGTTAGTAACTCCGACAATAATTGCTAAAAAGTATGGTAAAACAGCGATTTGGCTTAATAATTGGTTGCATAAACAAGGAGTTCAGTTTAAACAAGGAAAATGTTGGGTACTATATAAAAAATATGATGACAAAGGGTACTCAGATACAATTTTCAGCCCAACTGACATAGACCATTTACATCCTAGTATGAAATGGACGGTTAAAGGAATGAAGTTTATTTATGAACTTCTGAAAGAAAATGGACATTTGCCTATTTCTGAGCAAGATGACTTAGCCAGCTATGCTTGAACGAATTTAAAGAAAAGGAAAAATAAAAATGAGAAGACTAATCACTACACGACTATTTGAAGAAGAACAAAAACTTGCCGATTACGACAAGTTAGCTAGTGAATATAAAGAGTTGCAAGATGAGTTAAACAAAGTGGCTGAAAGCCGTGATGACTTCAAAGAGTGCTATGAAATCATGTTGGACAAGTTCGCAGCGCTTGAAGAGTTCAATGCAGTGTTGATGCAAGAGCTTGAAATCAGATGCAAAAATGACGTTTCACGCAAGAAAATGAATAATGCAATGGAAATTATTTCACGGTAAAAGGAAAACCCCATGGAAGTGGGGTTAATATATGAAGCGTGCCTATATTATAGCATAAACAGAATGAAAAAGGAAGAAGTAAAATGGCAAATGAATTAGGAATTTTTAGCGTAGACAAATTGAATATGGCAACTATTAAAGGATACTTAAAAGGAGGAGGACAAGCAAGTGATGAAGAGCTGATTTTACTGATAAACCTTTGTAAACAGAATAATATGAATCCGTTCATGAAAGAAGTTTACTTTATAAAATATGGAAATCAAGCAGCGCAAATCGTGGTATCCCGTGACTTTTACAGAAAACGTGCTTTTCAAAACCCAAACTTTGATGGAGTTGAAGTAGGTGTAATTGTCCTTAACAAAGAAGGAATTCTAGAACATAACGAAGGAACTTTCAAAACGAAAGACCAAGAATTAGTTGGCGCATGGGCTAGAGTTCATTTAAAAAATACCGAAATTCCAATATATGTCGCTGTTTCTTATGATGAGTACGTCCAAATGAAAGACGGACACCCAAATAAGATGTGGACAGACAAGCCTTGTACAATGCTTGGAAAAGTAGCAGAAAGTCAAGCTTTGAGAATGGCTTTTCCAGCTGAATTTTCTGGAACATATGGAGAAGAAGAATTTCCAGAACCAGAAAGAAGCCCTCGAGAAGTAAACGGGGTAACAGAGCCTACTCGTGAGCAAATTGAGTCTTTCAATAAAGAAGAATACGCAAATAAAAAGATTGAGCAGTTAAAAGCTAAAGCTAATGAGCACAATCAGGAAAATGAATCGCAAGATGATACAAAACAAGGAAAAATAATCAATGACGTAACAATGGAGGATTTCTAAGATGGAAGATGCTATTACTGCAAAATTTACACCAGCAAAAATCGAAATCATAGACAGAGAAGCTTTTGAAAAAAATATCAACGATATTGCATTAGCAAATAAAAATAGAATCGTTACTGCAGAAAGCGTAAAAGATGATAAAGCGACTAGAGCAAAACTTAATAAGCTTTCCAAATCACTTAATGATGAAAAAATACGCATCAAAAATGAATATAATGCACCGCTTACAGAATTTGAAAATTGGTTCAAGAAATCTACTGGAGTTCTAAAAAAAGCAATCCAACAAATTGATGAAGGAATCAAAGAAGTTGAAGCGAAACAGTTAGAAGTTAGGCGTGGTATTGTTCGAGCTGAAATCGAAGGAATTTGTAAAAAATCAGAAATTGACTATAGAATTTTTGAAAGCTTCGTTACTGATTGGGCTAAATCATCTAACTTTAACAGTGCTATGAAGCTTAAAAATACAACGCTTGACAGTATTTCTTATGCCGTTGAGCAGGAACGATTGAAGCAAGAAGAAGTCAAGAAGAATAAAAACTCTATCACTAATTTCGCTTTTATGAGTAATATTAGCGATACACCATATATCAGAATGATCGATGAAGGGCGGGAAATATCTGACATTCTAGAAATAATGAACGAGGATATTCTAAAGGAAAAGGCACGTAAGGAAGCTGACGAAAAGCGCAAAGCAGAAGACGATGCAAAAGCTGAACAAGAGCGTCAAGATTTAGCTACACAGCAACTTGAAGAAAACTTTGGAATTGGTGAAAGTACTAAACAGATTGAGCGAGAAGAAGCTCATGAAGCAGTGACACAAAATACTCATAGTGATGAAACTGAAAAAGTACCAGAAGTTGATTTTGTTTGGAAAGTAAGCATTGACATTGAATTCAAAAACACCGCTGAAAAAGAACGATGGAAAGAAGTCATGGAAACATACGGCTTTGAAAATTACACCGTAACCAGTGGAAAGAGATATGAAATCAAGTAAAACCATGAGCAAGCTTAATCCTCGTTAAACTTAAGCTAGGTCAGAGGAAGCACATTCCACTACTTTTTGGACGAGGTAGAGACCGTATTTAGTCAGGGGCGCTGATGTAATGAGCTTAATACAGCGGTAGCCGTAAGTCAGAAGAGTGCAGGAACACCGCAACCCCGTTATTATGAAAGGAATATTTTTTTGGCAGATAATAAGAAATACTATTACATGAGACTGAAAGAAAACTTCTTTGATTCTGATGAAATGATTATCTTAGAAAATATGGACAATGGAGATGGCATTATTTACAGCAATATCTTGCTTAAACTATATCTAAGAAGCTTGAAGTATGAAGGACGGTTAATGTTCAATGAAAGGATACCGTTCAACCCTCAAATGCTTTCTACAATAGTTCGCCATCCAGTTGGAGTTGTAGAAAAAGCAATTAAAGCATTTATTGATTTAGGGCTTGTTGAAGTAATGGACAATGGAGCAATATATATGCTTGACATTCAAAATTTCATCGGTAAAACATCTACAGAAGCCGAACGGAAAAAGATATATAGAGATCGTATCTCAAAAGAAAAGATTCTAAGTTCTGGACAAATGTCTGGACAATTGTCGGACGTTCGTACACCAGAGATAGAGTTAGAATCAGAGTTAGAAAAAGAAAAAGAAAAAGAAAAAGAGAAAGAACCAGATATCAATGAAAAATTTACTCGATTTTTTTCTACTTTTACTAATTTTACAAAGAAAAACCAAAATAGAAGAGCAATGTCGTTGCAAACATTTCTTGAACTCCCTTCTTTTCAGCAAGAACAAGCAATAATTGGTGCTAAAAATTACGTTGAATGGTATCCAAAAGAAAATCCAGGAGATGTAACTTATCAATTTAGCGTAAATGCTTTTGAATTTTTAAGAAACATGGTTTTTATGGATTATCAAGAAATGCCAGAAGTTAAAAAAGTAGCTAAAAAGAAGAAGTGGATTTAATTAATGGAAGTTAAAGTTAATGGAGAAGTGATCACTCCTATTGAGCTTGAAGAAGTATGCTCAGAGCATGGATGCCACTTGCTTGGAAGAAATGAGCCAGTATGGTCTTATGATGGACATGATTCAAACGGGAAAGGAATTGGCGGGCATTGGTATACTCCTAGAGTTTGCCCGCAATGTTTCGGAAGAAATCCAGAAGAATCAGTAAGAGTGAGTTCAATTGCTGAATTCAAGCATAAAAAGGGGATTGACCTTAAAAAAGACGTTATTGTCAAGTACTCATTTAACGACGAGTTGAGCGTTGTTGCAGCCGATAACATGAAATCGTGGATTATCCAAAATGTTGGAAGAGAAATCAAGGTTAAAATCGTAAATACTCGAAAATACTGCGAACAAATGACACACCGTTTCATGAGTGACGAGGAAAAGCAAAAGTTTTTGAAACTAAAGCATGAGATTGAAATTGCGGACTTAGTCATCATTGATTCACTTGCTGACTTTTCAGAAAGCCAAGAGGAATCGGTATATAACATGATGCTAACTTGCAAAGATAATGCATCATTCATGATTCTTACTATTCCAGAAAGTGAAAGCAGACTTGATGATATGCCTATAAAGCTTAAATACAGGCTAAAATCTGCGCAAATAATGGGGTTAGATAGTAAAGGAAGAAGAAATGAAGTTTGAATTTGAACTGGAAAAGATGCCAACTACACAACAGCAAAAAGGCATTAAAAAAGTGAATGGTAAACTT
>NZ_WITJ01000014.1 GCF_009601015.1 Lactococcus hircilactis | reverse complement strand
CGTTCCGCATAAGTTAATGATTGAAGCACTAGAAGAAACATAAAATGTTTTCCCCCACCACGGATTCCAAATCTCATAGTAAGGTGCATGCGTACTAATATCGCCATCTTTAGGAATCACATAGCCAACAATTAATATTGCATGCCCCGAATTGTTCTCCGTCCCACGTGGTGCATCATTATCCTTATCAAACACATCCATTTCAATAGGTTGACCATTATCAATTTGTTGTTTTACTTCTCCAAATGTTAGCTTTCTGTCAATCACATCAGCGGCAACCTGATATTTGTTCTTAAGAACGGTAAGACTACTCTTAATATCCTGACCGCCCATCTTTTTTAATTGTTCTTCGGTTTTACCTGGTAAATAAGAAGCCATCAAATCTTTTGCGGTGACCACATTATTGGTTGATTCATTAGAGATCTTATTTAAACTATTGATGATTGCAGCAGCATCGTATTCAGCACACCAGGGTTCTTGACCTTGTACTTCTCTGACTGAAAAACTAGAGATTGTTTTAAAATTTGCATTTGATTTCACATCCGTAACAGAAGGATTTGTCCCCGTCCCTGTAGAAGGAAAAACAACCTTATCATCTATTTTTTTTGCTCTGATGTTGTAGAGAGTAACTTCCTCTTGAAAATCATCAACCGCATTCCCATAAAGATCAATTGTTGAAAATGTATCATAACTATAATTCTTCTGTCGTTCGAACAAGAGGTCTACATTTATTTTTTCTTTAGCAGTCGGAACCCATCTAGCATAAGGTACAACATCTTGGTCTGAAAAAGTAACCATGTTTGGCTGATAACCAGCTGAATTATTCATGTAACCCGTACCAATGAGCCCATAATTTTTTAATCCCGTACTCTCTTTACTTGCTTTTAAAAGTGTCAAATAAATCCGCCCCGTATCATTCAGAGCCATAGCTTTATCCTTAGAAAATCGGCCTTGATTGGTATCAAATTCAAAACCAAGAAAATGGTACCAATCCATAATTTGTTGCGCACTAACAGCATCGCTTGAACTAATCTTAGCGAACGATTCTAAATCAGAAATTGTTTTTTGGTGATTCCCATCCTCATAAAGATTAATAAGTTTAACAGCGGATTCCTTGACTTCTTGAGAAGGACTAGGTGTTTTTTTTCTAAGTAAAATGTTTACTCCGTTTAACATTTTAGAAGTACCAGTTTTTCCTAGTATTTCACCATTTTTAACGTAATCCGTGTAGCCCGTTCCTTCAATATAACCAGAATAGTAAATGTCATATTGTTGAGCAAGTTTGCCAGTTAAATTAATTTTAATTGCCTCTATTCGTAAACTTTGACCTGTTGTACCAGCCATTGCTCCATCAGATACAGCTGCCTGCCATCCAATATTTTGAACATGAGCACTATAACTAATCCCACCTGTGATTCCTTCAGGCAGGTGTGTAACATTTGCTTTGAAAGCTTCCATCCGCAGGGTTCCACCAGGGACACCTGTCCAACCAGAAGTTACAGCGGGCATCCAAGCTTTATTTTGCATGTATGTGCCATAAGAAATAGTTGGCACATCATGAGATTGTGTAGCCTTAATAATGGAGGAATCTGTAAATTCAACTGAAGAATATTGCCCTGATATTGTCTTCTTTGATTGAAAAATTCCACCCACCCTATTACTATCAATGGTTTGGGCATTTATCATCGATGGATCTTTCTTAATATCCGTAATGGTTTGTTTCCATTGATATTTGCCTGAATTTTGGGTGTTTTGTTCATCGCTTTTCGAGTTATTAAAGCTAAAAGGTTGGTTTTCCTGTCCATCTTGGATCATCCCATCACCAAGATTGATAGCTTCGATGAAAGATTTATTCAGCTTTGGATTTTTCGCAACTGCTACATCATCGTGCGCATAGAGCAATCCTGCGTATGCCCCACCTAACCAGTCAGTGGTGTTCGAACTTGAAAGGATAGGGATAATCGGTATAGAGGCATCTAATTTTTCTTTAATTTCATTGGTAGTTAGTGGGCGATTAATGAGTGTGGCAGTATATCCAACGTGGTGTAGCCAAGCTACAGCTTGTTCTGGTGTTATCGTAGCACCACGAAGTTGTGCATCGGTTGCACCAGGATAGACATATCGTTTCACATCCCTTGGACTATCCATTACTGTATAGTTTCCGTAACCTCCAACAGAGTCCTTGGAAAGGAGAGTTGTAAGTGTTTGAGGTAATACATCAGTAGAATCATCAACATAAACATTTAAAAAAGCATTATTCAGTTCTTTAATTTGTTTAATTTCAACAGAAACATCATCTTTAGTAACAATATCTTTACTCGTTGTATAGGCAGCTACGCTCGGTGCAATGGTGGAAAATAATAATAAAAGTATTCCCATGGTCATGCCAACCTTGACTATCAATTTTTTATGAATCATTTGTTCCCCTATCTTATTCCTTAAATGTAATTAAATATTTCATTTTACCATCCGAGACATCTCGAACTAAACTTATTCCTGATATTGCTTGTTTTGTTTCGATGGTTTCTAGCTTTTCAATACTTACTTTTTCATACCCTTTCTTCCCTTGGATATAAAAGTCATTTTTTATCGCTTTCTCATTAAATTTCCCTAAGGACTTGGAAACACTAGCAGAAATTTCTTTTTGTGCAGCTGGTTTCACTTCTGTCACAACTTTTGGCTTCCCTGTGTCTAAACTCTTTTGAGTTATCTTCTTTCCCCTAGATTCTGAGGACGAATCTAAGTCCGTCACTGTCGAATCCGGTGTACTGATTTTGCCTCCCGAATAGGACGATTGCCTTAACCCTCCCCCTAACGCTAAAAGCACTAAAAGCACTAACCCACCGGTGATTAACTTCTTCGTTTTGTTCATTTTTTCTCCTTATACTTAAGTTTGGCTTAAGCTAATCATATCATAAGCGCTTTCATTTTTCAATATTAAATTGACATTTTTTATATTGCAAATTTTAAAATGAAGTTAGCCACCCTGATCCCAGCAAAAAACACCTGAATCTCTTATACTAGAAGTTCGATCAAATAGTATAAAAAGGAAATTCAGATGCAAGACTATTCTAACACAACCCCTACCAAAGGCGAACAGCTGACTTATCAAGACAGGCTGAA
This sequence comes from Lactococcus hircilactis, assembly GCF_009601015.1. Taxonomy (GTDB): domain Bacteria; phylum Bacillota; class Bacilli; order Lactobacillales; family Streptococcaceae; genus Lactococcus; species Lactococcus hircilactis. The sequence continues at coordinate 43,515 of NZ_WITJ01000014.1, read as the reverse complement.
TATTGAGCGTTGGCACAACAAGTCACCAAGCAATTGACCGTTTATTAAATAAGGTTCATGGAACGATTGATAACGAAATCAAGCGAGGGATAATCCAGCTCAAGCTGAAGGTAAAATACTCTGCCCAAAGGGCTCAAGAAAATTACGAAGCTTTGAGGGTAAACAGTGTCCGTCCTAGTAAACTCACGCCTGAAATTGACCATTATGTGAGCGCACGTCTTAAAGAAGCCAAGGACTCTCTGGAGGTCATTCATCAGGAGCTAGAAGGCATCTAGCTTAGGAACCTTTATAACTGCCTCGCTATCTTTTTACTTAATTTTACACTAAAATAGATTTATCGAAAAACTTTGCAACAGAACCAAAAAATACACGGGATTCGTGGCATATCCACAAAAATCGATTATTCAACAGACGACAAAGGAACGGCCATGATTCGTGAAAACATTCTCTTTGATTATGAGAAAATTAATCCAAAAGATATTTCTGATTTAACAGGGGAGTTAAGCATGGTGATCTATCAAAAGATAAGAAAGTAAGTCTTAAAAAATCAATTGAAACATTAAAAGCCGACCACTTTGAACACGGCTACGCACAATAAATGACTTACGATCGCATGAAATTTTAGACCGTAAAACCAGACTTTCTTAGTTGCATTGTATCCTATATCTGCGATTTCACTCGCTCCTTTCGCTCTGAAATTTCGAATCGGAAAATTTTTACCGAACATTGACTTGGATAATCGGTAAATTCCAAAAATAAAAACTGGCGATGAAGCTGTCGTAATGGCAAATGAACAATTCTCTCGCATTCGAATTACCAAAGTTATAAATTCTAAAGATGGAATTGTAAGATGGGCTGGTGGTCAACTACAAGTCACACAAGAGGTATTGACAACTGTTAATCAAGAAGTTGATAGAAAATTTGTAGAAAAGCAGAAGAAGTCATAACTCATAATTTAAAAATTTTGGCGACTATTTCTATCATATTTATCATGCACTTGTTATAATTAAGGGTATGAATAGAATTACAATTAGAAACAGAATCAACAGAAAAATGAAGAAAATGCCTTATTACGTCAGAGAATATTGCATTTCAAGATTATCTTATCCGTACAGTATTTGTACTATAGACGCTTATCTTTGCGATTTTCAAAATTTTTTTGAGTGGATGGTCTTTAAAGGATATCTCTCATCTGCTAAAAAAGTAGAAGATGTTAGTTTGAATGAGCTAAATAAATTGAAAAAAACTAATGTTGTGATTCGCAGATTTTTACCTAAGGGCACAATAAAAACGACCGTTAGAGCGGTCGCTCGTATTGAAAAGTGGATGAACAACTATCCACGAAAATTATTTAATTACAAGTCTCCGACTCAGATGGTTAGGGGTGGCTAACTTCAACTTGCAATTTGCCTTTTATTTTGAAAAGGGAGAAAAATTCAAAGAATTGCTTGAACGAGATGAAGATAAACAAGAACGGTAGCCAAACTTTATACTTAAAGAATAGTCGTCGGTTTCGCTAAAAGTTGACGGCCATTTTTTATTGTTTTTATCATTCAGTACTAACACCAACATTGCAAAAGCAATCATGAGTGAAAGTGCTTGATAAACTGACAAATTTTTCGCCTTTCTTTCACGTGAGGGCATACTCACAGAACCATTCCCATAAGCATTACCTCACTAGATTCTAGGCTACCGTCTTTTCACTTACTACTCTTTTATTCTATCATAAAAAACTTGCAATTCTAATATTTATCGGAAATCACAGGCTTTTTTTTGATATTTTCTTATATCTCAAATTACTACTATATCTAGCAGTAGGTCTATTATTATTTTATAGTAGTAGATGTAGTAGTACATATAGTTGTATTTATATTGCTATATATGTTGCTATCAGTAAAATAATTTATACATGAATATCCTTTTTGACAAAATACAGATTATTTCTTAAAATAAGATTAGAATTTTAAGAAAGGCTTAACATGGAAAATTACAACTCAAAACTTAATGAACTTATAAAAGAAATGCCCTTTTATGTGAAAGACTATTACCGTTCAAAGCGAGCAAGTGCTTATAGTCTATCAACACTCTATCGTTATTTACTTGAATATCGTCGCTTTTTCCAATGGCTAATAGACAACCGTCTCATCAAAGCACGAAAGATTGAAGAAATCACATTATCTGATTTGGAAAAGCTTCCTAAAAAGGATATTGAAGCCTTTCTCATGCGGTTTAGGGAGGAGCTATTCACTAAAAATCCTAACAATGACCACCAGAGTACGCTTCAAAGAGCGCTGGCTTCACTAAAAGGACTCTATCGTTATCTGGCAGATGAATCCGAAGATGAGAATGGTAATTCTTATATTGAACGCAATGTGATGAGTCGAGTTAACTTGAAGAAAAAAGAGAAAACACTCGCTTACCGAGCTGCACATTTAGAGGATAGACTTTTTCTAGGAACGGAAACCAATGATTTTCTCAAATTTGTTAAAGAAGATTATCACAAGTCCCTTTCCAAAAGACAAGAAGTAAGTTTCAATAAAAATAAGGAACGAGATTTAGCAATTTTATCTTTGTTCTTGGCTAGTGGATTAAGAATTTCAGAACTGGACAGCGTTGATATGGATAATTTTAATATCGAAAATTTAACGATGCGAGTTTGGCGAAAAGAGGGATTATTTGATAGTGTTTCGATTGCTCCATTTGCAAAACCTTATTTAGAAAATTATTTATCTATTAGAAAATCGCGCTACCCGACACCTGAAGATGTGGAGCCTTTATTTCTTGCTTGGTATGCTAAAAAATCCGCACGCATTTCAAATGCGACAATCAGCAAAATTGTCAACAAATATTCTGCAGCTTTCAAAATTCGAGTTACGCCACACATGCTGAGACACACATTAGCTACTAGGCTCTATCAAGTAACCAGTTCACAGCTTGTGGTTAGTCATCAACTTGGACACTCCTCAACACAAGCCACCGATTTATACACGCATATCACAAATACAGAGTTAAAAGATGCATTGAACAAGCTATAATTTCCTTGATTTTTCATTTTCAATAAGTAAAAAGGTTTTTTATTTTGTTATAATAGATTTGTTTAGTAAAAATCAACAAAAGGAGAATGGCCATTGAAAATCATCAAAGCGGTCCATGTCGATGGCATAGACAAAAAAAGACGTTACTGGATTGTCCCAGAACATCTCAAAGCTATTCGGCTTAAAAGGGGCGACGAAGCGATCGTAAATACCTCTCAGGGACAAGCCAAAGTACGAATCGTTGGAGTAACCAACTCAAAAGAAGGTTTTATTTATTGGAAAAAAGAAAACGCTCGTGGAAAATTTCAAGTTACGCAGGAAGTTGTCAAGTTTTGTGACAAAGCACCTTTAAATCCTTAAAAAAGTAAAAAAGCGAAATCGATACTTGATTTTCGGAAACATTTTTGGTATAATTGGGACAAATAAAAAAGTGCGCAAAAACGTAATTTTGCGCACCCGCGAATAAGAAAATCTGACCTTTCTCATTCGACTCATTGGTATAATTATAAATAATTATGCAGGAAAAGTCAAGTGAGAAAGGTTCGATGTTCGAATCTTTTTTTGCTGACGTATTTGGAAACATATTTTAATGATTATTCTTTGTTTAAATAGTATGTATTCAGGGATTGCATGCATTATGCTTTAGAAAAAAGACCAACATCTTTCCGAAAAACTGTAATTTTCTTGACAAATGTTGAGCACTTCTGATATAATCATAAGCATGAAACGTGCACAATTAATCCAAAATATTGAAAAACTAAAAACTATGATGCCAAATTTCGTCTTAGAATACTATCAATCTAAGTTGGCAGTTCCATATAGCTTAACCACACTCTACGAATACTTAAAAGAATTTGAACGCTTTTTTAGTTGGCTCATCGATTCTAATGTATCTGACGCACAACACATTTCCGAGATTTCACTTTCTTGTCTTGAAAATCTCAGTAAAAAAGATTTAGAATCCTTCATTCTCTTTTTACGTGAACGTCCTCGTTTAAATACTTACTCCACACAATATGGTGTGAGTCAAACGACGATCAATCGAACGATAGCTGCTCTTTCAAGTCTTTACAAATATCTGACCGAGGAGGTTGAGGACGCTGAGGGCGAACCTTATTTTTATCGTAATGTCATGAAAAAAGTTCAAACTAAAAAAAAGCACGAAACACTCGCTGCTCGTGCTGAAAATATTAAAGGAAAGCTTTTTTTGGGGGATGAAACCCAAGGATTTCTTGATTACATTGATGAAAAATATGAAAAATCCTTATCCAATCGAGCATTATCAAGTTTTAAAAAAAATAAGACACGTGATTTAGCCATCATTGCGTTGATTTTAGCTTCTGGAATTCGTTTATCTGAAGCGGTTAATATTGATGTACGTGACTTACATTTGAATACGATGATTGTCGAGGTGACACGCAAAGGAGGAAAAAGAGATGCTGTTAATATCGCTGACTTTGCAAAATGTTATTTGAGTGAGTACCTTGAAATTCGTAAGACGCGTTATGCCCCAGAAAAAAAAGAGTTGGCTTTATTCTTAACCCTGTACAAAGGAACTTCTTCTCGCATTGACGCTTCTTCTATTGAAAAATTGGTAGCTAAATATTCTCAAGGATTTAAAATTAGAGTGACCCCTCACAAACTTCGTCACACTCTAGCGACTCGACTTTACGCTGAAACAAATTCTCAAGTTCTTGTCAGCCATCAGCTCGGACATGCTTCAACACAAGTGACAGATCTCTATACACATATTGTCAGTGAAGAACAAAAAAATGCTTTAAAAAATTTATGATTCAAAAATGACGAGTGGGTTAAGAATTCAAAATCGGATTCTTAACCCACTCGTCATTTTTTTGGTTTATTCCTTAATAAGTTATTATATTTGCACTGAAAAGGCCTGCCATGGCGCAAGTACAATGTTTTTTAAAGTTGATGGAATTTGACCAATAACACTGGATTTTATCTCATAGGGTAGAGAAAATTGCTCTTTTTCGTTTGATAAATTCGCAACGACCAAATACCTCTCGTTTTCATAAGTTCTTATGTAGGAAAACACATTTGAAGCACTACTAAGCAGTTCAAAGTCCCCATATACAATCCAATCATTATTCTTTCTTAATGATATAAGTTTTTGATAAGTTTTAAAAATTGAATTCTCATGATTTATTTCAGAAGCGACATTGATTTCAGTATAATTGGGATTAACAGCAATCCACGGTTCAGCTGAAGTGAAACCAGCGTTATTTTGATTTGTCCACTGCATGGGAGTCCGTGCATTATCTCTTCCAACTTTCTTAATACTATTTAAAATTTCCTCCTCTGAAATTCCGTTTTTAAGACGTTCTTTTCTCATATTTAATGATTCGATATCTTTAACTTGATTTATATCTTTAAAAGGAAAATTTGTCATCCCTATTTCTTCTCCCTGATAGATGTATGGCGTCCCTTTCATTAAATGAAGAACAATTGCAAAGGCCTTGGCAGATTCAATTCGGTATTTAGAATCATTCCCAAAATTTGAAACTAAACGTGGAAGATCGTGATTGTTTAAAAAAAGTGAATTCCATCCGTGTTTTAGTCCCTGCCATTTAGCTAGGATCTGTTTAATTTTTGGAATGGATATAGATTCAGCATCCCATTTCTCATTAGGCCAATTAGATGTAATATGTTCAAATTGAAAAACCATTGACAATTCATCATGACTAGGATCTGAATAAAGTTCTGCAATTTCTGGTGTTGCTCCCCAAGTTTCACCGACGGTTAACAGATTTCTTCCTCCAAATGTAGCGCGATTCATCTCCTTTAGATAATCATGTAATTTAGGCCCATTTCCTGTGATTTCTTTATCAACTTCTTTACCAATCAAATCTATGACATCCATTCTAAAACCACCAATACCTTTATCAATCCAAAAGTTCATCATATCATAAATCTCTTCATGTACTTTTGGATTATCCCAATTCAAATCTGGTTGTCGTTTACTAAATAAATGCAAATAGTATTGTTTACTTTTTTCATCCAACTCCCAAGCCGACCCTGAAAAAGTTGATTGAAGATGATTTGGCTCGTCCCGCCATACATAGTAATCTCTATACTTATTATCTTTTGATTTTTTGGCCTCAATAAACCACTGATGTTCGTCAGAAGTATGATTAACAACCAAATCCATTACGATTTTGATCTCTCTTTTTTTGGCCTGATTGATTAGCTCATCCATATCTTCCATCGTGCCAAATTCGCTTGAAATAGCACGATAATCACTAATATCATACCCATTATCATCCATTGGAGATTGGTACACAGGACTAAGCCATATTGCTCCAATTCCTAATGTTTTTAAATAATCAAGTTTAGAAATGATGCCTTGTAAGTCTCCGACACCATCATCGTTAGCATCCATAAAAGATCTAGGGTAGATTTGATAAACAACAGTTTTTTTCCACCAACTTTTTTCCATTTTATTATTCCATTTCTAAAAATTACTGTCAATTTACATGATTGACAGTAAGTCATTTTATTTGATTGCACCTTCAGTCACACCCGAAATGATAAATCGTTGGAAAATCACATAGAGGATTAGAACTGGAAGGATGACCATCATGTACGAGGCAAATGCCAAGTTATATTGCGTTGAGAATTGGCCTTGAAAGACATATTGAGAAAGCTGAAGCGTTTGCTGATTAGGATCTGAAAGCAAGATTAAAGGCATCAAGAAATCATTCCATGTCCACATAAAGCTTAGTATTGCTACTGTCGCATGCATTGGTTTCATCATTGGGAAAATAACATATCGGAAAACTTGCCATGGTGTTGCCCCGTCAATTGTAGCTGCCTCATCTAAAGCCACTGGAATTTTTTTAACAAATCCAGTATAAAGAAAAGTATTCATTGGTAATCCAAAAATTATGTATAAAAAGGTAATTCCCAAAATGTTGTCTAAATGAAACGTACTAGCTTGTTTTACCAGCGGAAGCATCAATACATTAAAAGGAATAAATAGCGCACTAATAAAGTAATAGTATAAACCATTAAATAATTTACTCCGATGCCGATTCCGTGAAATCGCATAGGCTGCCATTGAATTCGTCAATACTGTAAAAATCAGGTTAACGATAGTAATAAAGAGAGTATTCGCAAAATTTTTCCAATAATTTGTCATTTGAATTGCTTTAGTAAAGTTATCAAAATGAAAAGTTTTTGGGAAAGCAAGAACATTTACCATTTGATCAGGAGATTTAACAGAAATAACAAAAGCAATATAGAGTGGACCTAAAATACAAACTACTGCAATCACCAATAGTGTGAGAGTTGTTCCCCAATTAGTTTTTATTTTTTTCATAAATTACTCTCCCTTCTTTCTAACACTCTGAGTTGGAAAAGACTAATGATAACAACAATTAAGAACAAAACCACTGAGTTAGCAGATTGGATTGCAAATTGTCCTCCATTAAAACCTTTTGAATAAATCAAAACGGAAATTGATGTTGTAGCATTTCCAGGACCACCACCTGTCATTGCCATAATTTGATCAAATACCATCAAAAAGTTTTTAACAGACAGTACCATATTAATTGTGAAAAATGGGGCTAACAAAGGAAAAGTTAGTTTCCAAAAACGCATCCACCCAGAAGCTCCATCAATATCGGCAGCTTCATAGATTCCATTATCAATTGTTTGAAGTCCAGAAAGATAAATTAAAGTATTAAATGCAAGTGATTGCCAAACTGTAACAATTAAAATTCCAATCCAAGCATGCTCTGTACCTAAAATACTAATAGATAGTGCCTTAATTCCAATATGACTTCCTATTGATGGGATAATATTACTAAAAATAAAGTTAAATATAACCCAATAATTAATGTAGAAAGCATATAAGGTAAAAAATATGTCGCTTTTAAAAAACTTTTAAATTTAATTTTCGCATTTAACCCAAGTGCTAAAAGAAGACTTAAAATATTTACTAAAATTGTCGCAGCAATAGCAAATTTGAAAGTAAAAACATAAGCATCAATAATACTTGGATCAGTAAACAAGTGGGCATAATTATTTAAACCAACAAAACTCCATTCCCCAAACCCTTGCCAATTTGTGAAACTATAAAAGATTCCTTGCAAAAATGGAGTGGTATGAAATAGGAAAAATAGAGCAGCCATCGGCAACACCATGAGATATGCTGTCAGTGGAATCTTTTTTGTTTTATTTTTTTTCATGAGCTATCCTTACTTAGAAGTGTTTGCTGTTTTATATTGTTGATCTGCTGTTTTTAGAAATTGGCTAATATTTGACGAATCGCTCATTCCTTTTGTTTTGTTCAATGAAAGTTGTGACAAAAGTCCTGCCATCTGGAAACCTGCCGGGTAAAGGTGATCTGGATAATCTGTTACATCTCCTTTAGCGATATAATCTTTAACTGAAATCATCGCAGGATCAGTTTGTTCAACTCCTTTTACTGCGGAGAAAGCCACTTGTTCATTGATATATTTCGTAGCATTTTCTTTTTTCATCATGAAACTTACAAATTTTTTATCCGCTGATTTATGACTTGAATTTTTACCTACTGCAAAAAGCACGTCAACACCTGAAGAAAGTTTATTTTTACTTACATCATTAGTTGTTGGGAAAGGTATGAGTCCAAAATTTATTTTTGCATTCGTCTGTCGAATAACTGGAACAGTCCAACTTCCATTGATGATCATTGCAGATTTTCCTGATGCAAAATCTGATAAAGTATTATTATAATTTTTTCCCATAAAATTATTTTGGCCAAAATCAATCACATCAAGAAATTTTTGCGCAACTGGTTTCATATCCTTTGTAAAAGTGGTTTTATTTTGTTTTACTTCTGTTGAAAAGTTAGAAGGTTGTATGCTCGGCGCAACAGAGTTCCAAATACACATCGTTGTCCAATCATCTGTTCCTTGGAATCCAAGTTCAAGTGGTGTGACTCCATTTGACTTCAAAGTACCAATAGCTTTAGTAAATTCATCCCAAGTTTTTGGTGCCTCAATATTATATTTTGCAAAAATATCTTTATTATAAACAATTCCTGAGGCATTGGTGGCATAAGGAACACCATAAATTTTTGATCCACCATACATAGAAGTTACCGCTTTGAGATATGGTTCTTGAAGATTCTTTACAAAACCTTGATCAGAGAGGTCTTCAAGAACACCAGCTTTTGCAAGTTCTAAAAACGTCGCATCTCCACCACCAGAAATTACATCAGGAATATTATTTTTCGTCAAGCGTGTTTTTAAAACAGTTCCTCCATCGGCTGGTGCAGTAATATTAACTGTGATATTGGGATTTTCTTTATGAAAATCTGAAGCTAATTTTTTTAAAGTACTGGCATTTTCTGTTTTTGTCGAAAAAACTTCAATTGTTTGTTTCCCAGAAGCTGATTGATTTGATGAACATGCTGCTAAGCTTATTGCAGCAACCACTGATGCACTGCCTAGAATTACTTTTGAAATTGTTCTCATAATAATGTCTCCTTTTTATTTGGTGTTACGTAACACCTATCTGACAAAACCATTTTACAACATTCTGCAAGCGTTGTCAATTAAAACATGTTACATTAGCGTTACATTAAAGTAACAAAAAATGAGCAATTGCTCATTTCCTTTTTATTACTGACTTTCTTTCTATCAATTTCGCGGGTAAAGTAATAATCTTTTCTTTAACAAGACGATTAGAGATTAAACACTTAAGCAATTTAACAGATAGTTCTCCTTTTTTTGAAACATCTTGTTGTACTGTCGTTAGTCTTGGCCTTGATTCTTTTGATAAAAGATTATTGTCAAAACCAACAACCGAAAGGTCAAGGGGAATTTTAAATTCTCTATCTTGTAAAAAATTCATACTATCAACTGCATAAAAATCTGAAGCAAAAAACAAAGCATCAAAGTTTTTTAATATTTTATTATCAATTATTTCAGAAAGCTGTTGATGCCTTTCTTTTTCCAAATAACTTAGAAAAAAATAATATTCACTTTTAAAAACAAAACCGTTATCTTCATAAGATTTTTTTAATCCTTTTAAACGTTCCAAATCCACTCCTACAGGATTTTTGGAATCAGCAAGAAAAGCAATCTTTTTATGTCCAGTTGAAAAGAGATAGTCCCCTACTTGCCTTCCACCGTCAAAATCATCTAACCCTACATTATAAAACTTTTCACACTCTTCTTCGAGATAAGTATCAATAAAAACAGTTGGTACTCTAGTATTCTTTAAAATGTTTCTTGTATCTGAAGGAGAACTTCCTAAAATAATTAACCCTTCGATATTCCATGATTCTGATACTTTAATACACTCTTCATAATTTTTAGTCGTATATAAAATCATAAAATAGCCCATCTGTCGGATCTGTGTTTCTAATGCTCCAATTAACTCACCGTGGAATGGATCCTTGGTAACATTGAGTTCTTTACGATGCTCGTAAAACATGACGACGCCAATCAAACGTGAGCCATGACGTGCAAGTAGTCTCCCTCCCATATTTGGAACATATTTCGTATCTTTAAGAATTTTTGTGACTTTTTTAATATTTTCCTTAGAAACTTTGGTTGTGCGTCCATGAATAACGTTAGAAACGGTTGTAGGACTTAAACCAGCTAATTTTGAAACCTCTTTAATTGTTGTCATACCTTTAAATATAACAAAACATCCTAAACTATTCAATATCAATTCATTGAATTTCTTCATTTTTTGATAAAAACTGAAATTGTTGATACTTAATGATTACTTTTTAATTTTTTCATTCGTAAAGAGAGAAATCCTGTCACTAATAAGATAAGCGCAGATACGAAATATGGGAAAAAATGATTCACATCAAATAATGCTCCAGCTGCGAGTGGTCCTAGGATATTTCCAAAACTCGTAAAAGTAGAATTCAATCCATTAATTGTTCCTTGCTGATCTCCTGCATTTTTTGATAAATAGGTGGTAACTGCAGGTCTAAAGAGATCAAAAGCTAAAAATACAATAAATGTTGAAATCAGAACGACAATATTGCTTCGCGTTATTGCGATTAATGCGATGAATATCGCACTTAAGAAAAATGAATATTGTATTAATCGAATCTCACCAATTTTTTGAACAATTCGATCAAAATAAAAAATTTGAACGATTAATGCAAAAATCCCACTCACTGTGATAATCAGTGCAATGGCTTGAGTATTAAATCCAAAATTCGCATTTGCCATAACACTATAGATAGACTCAAAAGACTGCAGTCCGAAAGATGAAATCAAAATAATCACAAAAAGTGAAATAAAGAAGGGCTCTTTTAAGACGTTATAAACAGAAGTTTTTTGTTCTACTTCTTCTTGGACTGATTTTAATGGGTGGGATTCTTTAAGGCCAAATAAAGTGATGAAAAAGGCAAAAAGACCTAGTATCGCTGCGGCAAAAAAAGGATTTCGGATATTTCCAGAAGCAACAAGTCCACCTAAACCAGGACCAATGATAAATCCCCCACTGATCGCTGCTGAAACATACCCCATTGCTTTTGGTCTTTCCAAAAGATTTGTTAAATCTGCAACATAAGCAGTGACAGATGGCATAATCATTGCTGCTGATACTCCTCCAAGCGCACGTGAGAAATAAAACAATGGTAAACTTTGTGCCAGACCAAAAATGAGCTCAGAGACCGCAAAAATGAGCATTCCGACTGCGATAATCTTTTTTCTTCCCATTTTATCAGATAAAAAACCCGTTATCGGAGAGGCAATTAATTGAGCAATTGCAAAAATAGAAATCATCATCCCCATTGTTGTTCCTGAATATCCCATCTGATTTCTTAAATCTGGCATGATAGGAACAACTAATCCTACACCCACAAAAACCAAAAATAAATTAAATATAGCAATGTAAATCATCCTTTTTTTGTTCTGCATCATTTCCTCCATTCAAAAAGGAACAATCGGTAAATGTGACATGAGAGCCACTTTTGCAGATTTATTCCTTTGTTAGTTCTATTATAATCCTAATTCGGATTATAATCAAGCTTTTGATTTAACCTTTTTTAATTGACATTATTCCAAATTCGGATTATAATAAATAAAAAAATTTAGGATAATATCATGAAAACTCACAGAGAAAACATAAGAGAAATCATTACTTTGGTAAACACAATCGAAGGATTATATGATTTAGGCGCGAAGTGGAGGGGAGTAAAAGCAAACACACTTTATCTACTGTACGCAATCGCAGATGAAAAAATTCATACTCAAAAAAGTCTTCAAAAAGATTGGCTTTTCCCACGAACGACGCTAAATACAATCATTAAGGAATGTCAAGCCAACGGCTACATCTCTCTAAAACCAATCACTGGAGCAAAAAGAGAACTACAAATTTCACTCACTCCTGCGGGACTTGATTTCGCAAATCAAATCCTAGAACCTATTCATGTTGCCGAAGAAAAGGCGATAGAAATGACTCTCAATGAATGTTCAGACCAATTTATAAAAGACCTTCAGATTTTCACTGCTAACCTAAAATCCTCCTTTGATCACTCGGAAATCCATTAGTTAGCCCAGTCATTTTCTATAATAAAAGTTAAAAGCCATCAGAATTGATGGCTTTTCATTTAATTTCATTTACTGTGAGCGTTAATATTTTTAATCTTCCAATTGATTTACTTCAATAATTTCTGTCAGTACTGACAACGCACGCTCAGCAACTTTTGTATAACGTTCTTTCTTATCCCGAATACGTTCGCCACCCAGTTCTTCCATAATTCCGAAAGTAACATTCATTGGCTGAAAATGCTTACTGTCAGTGTGTGTGATATAGTAAGGCAGGCTTCCAATAGCCGTTGTTCTAGGGAAAATAACTTTACTTTCTCCATTATACAATTTAGCCGCATTAATTCCAGCCACAAGTCCGGCTGCAGCAGATTCTACATACCCTTCAACTCCTGTCATTTGACCAGCAAAAAATAGATTTTCTTGTTTTTTAGACTGGAATGTTTGAGTCAATAGATTTGGAGAATCCATGTATGAATTGCGATGCATCACACCATATCTAACAAACTCCGCTTGTTCAAGACCAGGTATCATTTGAAAGACGCGTTTTTGTTCCCCCCATTTCAAATGGGTTTGAAAGCCTACGATATTGTAAAGTGAAGCAGCCGCATCATCTTGCCGCAATTGAACCACAGCATAAGGTGTTTTAAAATCTCCATCTCGTGGTCCTTCGTAACTCTCTGGATACTCTAACCCAACAGGCTTCATTGGCCCATAGAGCATTGTTTTATAACCACGACTTGCCATCTCTTCAATCGGCATACATCCTTCAAAAACTTTCATTTTTTCAAATGTATGAAGGTCAGCAGTCTCAGCACCAATTAGTGCCGCTTGAAAAGCATTAAATTGTTCTTTTGTCATTGGACAATTATAATAAGCTGCTTCGCCTTTATCATATCGAGACTTTTTATACACCTTACTCAAATCAACAGATGAAATATCTACGATAGGAGCTGCGGCATCATAAAAATAAAACCCACTTCCTCCATTGAATTCATGGATTTTTTGTGCTAATGAATCTGAAGTTAAAGGGCCTGTAGCAATAATCGTTATCTCATCTTCTGGAATCTCTGTGATTTCACCACGAATAATTTCAATCAATGGATGGTGAGTCAGTTCATTTGTGATGAAATCTGAAAAACCTTCACGATCGACAGCTAAGGCACCACCTGCTGGGACCTGTGTTGCATTTGCTGAACGAATAACCACAGAGTCTAAGCGCCGCATCTCTTCTTTCAAAAGTCCAACAGCATTTGTTAAAGCAGCACCTCGAAAAGAGTTGGAACAAACCAATTCCGCAAATTTTGTTGTTTTATGCTGAGGAGTAGGTTTAACGCCACGCATTTCATATAATTTAACTGGAATCCCACGCTTTGCAATTTGATATGCCGCTTCTGATCCAGCTAACCCTGCACCAATTACGTTAATATGTGTTTTTTTCATCACTATCTTTCTAACTTAAACTCATAAAGGAGTTATTTTTGCTTTTCTTCTTCATAATCACAGGTATCAGACGAACAAACCACTTGTTTCCCACCGCCACGGACTTTCTTCTCCACTAAATAATGCCCTGATTTTGGACAATCGCGTCCCACGGGTTTATCCCAACTTGTAAATTCACATTCAGGATAGCGATCACAACCATAAAAAAGGCGATTTTTCTTAGTTTTCCGTTCAATCACTTGCCCCTTGTGACATAAAGGACACGTGACACCAATTTCCTTGACAATGGCTTTGGTATTATGACAATCAGGGAAATTACTGCAAGCATAAAATTTACCAAAACGACCAAGTTTAATGACCATTGGATGACCGCACAAATCACAATCAAATCCAGCTGGCTCATCTTTAATTTGGATTTTTTCCATCTCTACTTCTGCTTTATTAAGTTCTTTTGCAAACGGTTTATAAAATTGGTCAACGACAGAAACCCATCTTTGTTTTCCCTCTTCTACTTCATCCAAATCTCTTTCCATTTCAGCAGTAAATTCAGTATTGACTATATTTGGGAAGAATTCAACGATCAACGTATTGACAATTTCACCAAGTTCTGTCGGTTCAAAACGCTTGGTCACCAAACGCACATAATAGCGTTTCTGAATCGTTTCTAAAGTTGGTGCATAAGTCGATGGACGACCTACTCCGATTTCTTCAAGCGTCTTAACCAATGTCGCTTCAGAATAGCGTGCAGGAGGTTGAGTAAAGTGTTGCTCTGGTTTTAGAGCAGTTTTTTTAACCAGTTCTCCTTCTTGCATTTCTGGCAACATATTGTTTTTATCAGCATCATTATAAATCTTCAAATACCCGTCAAATTTAACTTGAGAGCCGTTCGCTGTAAAAATTACTCCATTTTGTGTGAGATTCACCTTTACAGTATCATAAAGTGCAGCAGTCATTTGACTCGCAACAAAACGATTCCAAATGAGCGTATAAAGTCTTAATTGATCTTTATCAAGATATTTCGCAATCAAATCAGGTGTGTTAAATACATTAGAAGGGCGAATCGCTTCGTGAGCATCCTGTGCCCCAGCAGCATTTTTGATTTTCGATCCGTGCTTACTATAAGCTTCTCCAAATTGATCAACAATATACTGCGCTGCAGCAACTTGTGCTACTGGAGAAATCCGTGTGGAATCCGTACGCATATACGTGATCAACCCCTGATGTCCTTGCGTTCCTAAAGTAATTCCCTCGTACAATTGTTGCGCAACCATCATTGTTTTTCTGGTTCGGAAATTAATTTTATTGGCAGCATCTTGTTGAAGAGAGCTTGTGGTGTAAGGTAAAGGAGCGTTGCGTGTTCTTTTTTTCTTCTCTACCTTTTCAACCTTAAAATCAGGGCCATCAAGTCGCTCCATTACCTCAATCACATCATCATTGTGATCAAGTGCGCGTTTTTTTCCATCGACTCCCCAAAAAGCTGCTGTAAATTTTTTAGTTCCTTTTTTAAATTCACCATTGATGCTCCAGTATTCTTTGGGAACAAAGGCATTAATTTCATTTTCGCGATCAACAATCAATTTCAGAGCAATAGATTGAACTCGCCCAGCAGATAAGCCTTTTTTTACTTTTTTCCATAGGATTGGACTAATAGAATAACCAACCAGTCGATCTAAGATACGTCGTGCTTGCTGCGCATCAACGAGATCAACATCAATGACTCGTGGCTCTTTAAATGCATTTTTAACAGCGTCTTTCGTTATTTCATTAAAGACAACCCGATTTTTTTCTTCTAGTGGCAAATTTAAGATATGAGCTAAATGCCAAGCAATTGCTTCTCCTTCTCGGTCCGGGTCACTTGCAAGATAGACGGCTTTTGCAGCTTTTGCCTCTTTTTTAAGCGAATTAATCAAAGGTGCTTTTCCACGGATATTAATATATTGTGGAGTATATTCATTTTCAATATCAACCGACATACTTGATTTTTTCAAATCTCGAATATGTCCGACAGAAGCAACAACTTTAAAGTTACGACCCAAATATTTTTCGATGGTCTTAGCTTTAGCAGGTGATTCTACAATAACAAGATTTTTTCCTGCTTTTATTTTTTTTGTTACCGCTTTTTTCTTTGCCTTAGGTTTTGTTTTTGTTTTTTCAGTTATTGGCATGGGTTCTTTCTACTTAAAATATTTTTATTTAATGATTTTAATGCATGTCACAGTTTTCAAACGTTAAATCAGACCAATTTTACTTGTTCTTTTTTCCCTTGTCAAGTAAGAACGATTTGATCCTCTCTCATCATAAAAGGTTTTTTTTAATAAGTCAAGTATTTATGTTTTCTTATAGGAAAAAGCAACTTTAAGCAGATAGTAAAATTATAGCTACATCCTTAAAAAATCTCACGTGAAAAGCACTGTTGTTTTATATTTTATTGTTGCAAAAGAGAAGTGCTTAATCCAAACTGACACTCGTGAAATTCATTTATGTTATAATACTTACATGAAAAACTATACTTATAGGAATGTTACTTTAAAAGAACCGTTATCTTTTTGGTCTGCTTTTCCTGTAGCAGATCAGCGTTTTTTTTGGTTTGATCCCATAGAACAAAACATTGTAATGGGGTGTGAAAAAATGGAAACGATTGATGAAAAGGACATTTCTAACGCTCCATTCGCTTTTTATACACAGCCTTTTTTTGATCAAATCAAGGGAAAAACATGGGGATCAATAACCAAAGAACTTGTTACTTTTAAACATTATTATACTGTTGATTTAAACAATAAAGAAAAAAATAAATTATACTCGATTGCTTTAGAAACTTTGCCTACAATTGTAGATCAAGAAATTCCTGAATTTCATCCGCATCTTAAATTATTAGAAAAAGATAAGTCTGAGTGGGAGCATCTTTTTCAAGACATTCAAGATGCACTTTCAACTCAAAAGATAGAAAAAATCGTCGCTTCACAAAGGATCACTCTAAAAAATTTATCAGGACATTTTCAATTTGAAGGCATTTTAAAACGCCTCATGAAAAATAATCCGCAAGCGTTTGTTTTTGCATATCAAAAAGGGGATTTCGTTTTTTGCGGTGCTTCTCCAGAGATTTTAGTAAAAAAACAGGGACAAAAAATTATGAGTTATGCGCTTGCTGGGACGATGTCAAAGGGAATAAAAAATGCATCACAGCTTTTATTAAATGATTCTAAAAATAGATTGGAACATCAAATTGTCGTCAAAAGTATTAAAGAAAAAATGCTCAAGGTAAGCGATGAGGTTAATGTATCAAAAATAGAAACAGTCGCTCTAAAAAATGTCTACCACTTGAGAACGCAACTGAGTTTAATAGACAAAAAAGCTTCATTGATAGCATGGGCAAAAATGTTGCATCCTACTCCTGCTCTAGGCGGATTCCCTCAAAAAGATGCACTTCATTTTATAAAAATCCATGAAAAACATGAGCGTGGTCTCTATGCTGCTCCGTGCGGATTAGTTAAGCAAAATGGGGATGGAACAATCATTGTTGGGATTCGTTCTGCCTTATTTACATCGGAGTATTTGTATGCTTTTGCTGGATGTGGCATAGTTTCTGAATCAGATTGTCATTCTGAATATGAGGAGATAAAATTAAAATTACAAACAATATTGGAGGCACTCTAATTTGATGGATTTAAAAAACGAATTCCTAGCACCACTAGTTGATGAATTCTTTCATTTAGGGGTAAGAGAGGTTGTGTTTAGTCCAGGTTCTCGATCAACCACACTTGCACTTTATTTTACACATTACAAAAAATATAAAACATTTGTTAATATTGATGAACGATCTGCTGCTTTTTTTGCTTTAGGTATTGCAAAATCACACAAGCGTCCTGTCGTCCTCGTTTGTACATCAGGTTCTGCTGGTGCCCATTATCTCCCTGCTTTAACAGAAGCAAAACACAGTCGAATCCCATTGATTGTCTTGACTGCTGATCGCCCCAATCACCTTCAATTTGTTGGAGCCCCACAAACGGTCAATCAAACTGCTTACTTTGGAAGTTTTGTAAAACATGATGAGCAACTTTCTACTCCAAACAAAGAAAATTTTTGGTCCTATCCTAGAAAAGTAGCTCAACGACTGATTTTATCTGCCCAAAATCTCCCTAAAGGGCCGGTACATCTTAATGTTCCCGTTGATGAACCTTTGATTCCAGATTTAAATCCTAATTATTTTAAAAAAGAATTTTTTCCTTTTCAAATACAAAAGGCCATGTTACACCCTTCATATCTTCCAGATCTTTCTGGGAAAATAGTCATTTTAGCCGGACCAGATAGTAATTTAACTGCACAAAAAGAGATGATTGAACTTGCTGAGCGGATAAAAGCCCCTTTACTTTGTGATCCACTCTCTAATCTTCGAAGCTTTGAAAGTCCAGTGATTATTGATGCTTATGATGCTTTTTTGGTAGATCATACACTTCAAGAAAAATTGCAACCTGACCTATTTATTCAATTTGGGCAAATTCCTGTTTCAAAACGAGTGCAACAAATGATCAATAATAATAAACAGGCGCAGTACATTCAAGTAGATGAAACGCTCGAATATCGAAATCCACTTCTTACGACGACTTTAATGATTCAATCCGATATTAAAAGTTTTTGTGAAGCGATTCAATCATTCAATAGAAATGATGCTTTTCTTTTGCTTTGGCAAGAAGCTCAAGAAAAGATGAGAAAAAAATTGAATCGTGTTAAAAATGAAAATGAATCCTTTGAAGGGAAGTATATTCAACTGATCCAAGAAGTTTTAAATGATGAAACTCAGATTTTAGTGTCCAATTCAATGGAAATTAGAGATGTAGATTATTTTTGGGAAGCTAAAAATTCATCGATAACATTTTTTGGAAATCGTGGTACAAATGGGATTGATGGACAAGAATCTACTGCACTTGGACTTTCTACAACAGGAAAACCGACCCTTTTGATTACTGGAGATTTATCCATGATTCATGATATGAATGGACTTTTGATTGGTAAAACTCATGAACTCAATCTTACTATTGTCCTATTTAATAACGATGGTGGTGGCATTTTCCATCATTTGGCACAAAAAAATCTGCCTTATTTTGATTATCTATTTTCAACACCACATGGGGTAGATTTTTCAGGACTTAAGCAATTGTTTCATCTAGACTATACGTTAATCACAAGTGATGCAATGTTTCGAGATCAACTCATGAAAATGAGCAAAAAAACTGGAGTACACCTGTTAGAGGTAAGAACAAATAAAAATTTAAGTCTTTTATTACATGAAAAATACACAAAAAATGAATTTTAAAGATCAAATGATTGAAATAAATCATCTTCAATTTCGCATCAGAAGACATGGAAAAGGAAAACCGATTTTGGCACTCCATGGTTTTGCACAGAATGCTGAGAGCTGGGATAGACTATCTATTGACGGTTATGAGGTTTTTGCACTGGATTTAATTGGACACGGAAAATCTGACAAACCAATTGATCAAGAACCTTATCAATTGAATGCAATATTGGATCAAATTCATCAAATTATTCACCAATTGTTTAAAGACCGTTCTTTTATTCTTCTTGGATATTCTATGGGGGGACGAATAGCCTTAAATTATGTAGAAACTTATGGTTCTAATTCCGTTGATGATTTGATTATTGAATCTTCTTCTCTTGGTATTTCGGATGAGAAAAGACGGTTAAAAAGACGGACATCAGATGAAAAGCTCGCATCTGAAATTGAAAATAAAGGCACAACGTGGTTTTCTGAATTTTGGGGAGGGCTTCCTATCTTTGCATCGCAAAAAAACTTAGATCAATCGCTTAAAAATGCGCTTCATAAACAACGGATTGAAAATTCCCCTCATGCCCTTGCACTCACTTTACGTTCAACTGGACAGGGTCAAATCCCAGCGATAAAAAATGAACGTTTAAAAATGCAAGAAAAGATGCTATATTTGGCTGGAGCATTGGATTTAAAATATACAAAACTTGCTCGGACTCACTTTAAGGATGTTTCAGTGATTGTTTCAGGTGTTGGCCATAATATTCATCTTGAAGCTCCTGTTGAATATAATCGATTGATCAAGGCACATTTAGAGAAGGAAAAATATGAAAATCAAGCACATCTCGATTCATCAAATTAAAATCCCATTGAAATTCAGTTTTAAAACTGCAAAAACAGAATTAAATGTTCGTGATAGTCTCATTATTATGATCGAAAATGAGAACGGAATAATGGGGTTTGGTGAAGTAGTCAGTTTTTTGACGCCATTTTATAGTGCTGAAACGCAAGAAATGTCTTTCGATGCACTTTATCATCATTATATTCCAAAACTGCTTCACCATCCTTTAAATCATCCTTTTGAAATTCACGAGTTATTAAAAAATGAGGAAATTTTTCCGATGGCCATTGCAGGATTAGAAAATGCCTTGTTGGATCTTTATTATAAAGAGAAAAATCAAATACTGATGCGTGAGATTTTTAAAGGAGAGCATTTTAATGACTCAATAGAGCGCGGTGCGGTCATCAGCGATCTTGGGATTGAACAAACGATAAACGAGATTGAAAAATTGAAAAAAGATGGTGTTCGAAGAATTAAAATTAAAGTTCATCCAGAAAATGCATATAAAAAAATGAAACAGGTGATGACGCTTTTTCCTACTCTTGATTTTGCGGTTGATGCCAACCGTTCATATAAATGGAGTCAATTGAATGAATATAAAAAATTAGATAAATTAGCGTTATTATGTATTGAAGAACCATTTGATACACAAAATATTTCAGATTATCAAAACATTTTGAAAGATTTAAATACACCTGTTTGCTTTGATGAAAATATAACTTCACTTTTTACATTAAATAAATTATGTAATGTACCTGGAAAAAAATGGGTAAATCTCAAAATCGGACGTCTCGGAGGACTTTATCAGATTCGTGAGGCAATCAACATCTGCAGGGCACACCACATTAGATTTTGGGTGGGAAGTATGGTAGAAACAGGCATCTCTAAAATTTTACATGTTCAACTTTCTGGATTAGCTGATAACGTAATGCCAGGAGATTTATCAGATGCTTCTCATTATTTTAAAGAAGATCTCATTTCTCCAGAAATTAAATTTGTGAACGGGAAAATGAAACTTCCAAATGGTATTGGATTGGGTGTTTCAGTAAATCTCGAACGTATTAAAAAATATACCATACACTCCGTCAATTTTGATGCTAAAAATGATTAAGGACGTTACTGTGACGTTCTAAAATCTAAAATTTTAGATCCTTCTTTGAAGTTTTCATAAAGAATAGAATCACAGGTTAATTGGATAATGGTCATATGCGCAGCATTTTCGTGGAGTGCAAGGATATGCGGTTCTGCTTCAATTAATTTTTTATTTTCATTGATTTCTTCAAATAGTTCGACATGCACTTGATTCGAGGAGAGACGTGCTCCATTCTCGAGGTTATTTAACCAGCTGGTAAAACTAACTTGTGGATGTGTTTTCATTTCTTGAACCTTGCGAGCATTTCGATCTGTGACCATGTAAAGGATATTTTCGTGTCTTTTAGATTGGGTAAAACTCATGAGTGTAGTTGAGGTTATCCCTTTGGAATTTTGTGTTGATAATGCAACATATCCTGGAACTTCTTGTAAATAACGCGAAAAATCACCGTGTTCATTTTGTGTTCCCACGATGCTTTCTTTTTTCTTACTTTTAGCCAATGTAAGAAAAACCAATGGGAGTGTTAAGAAAATATAGGCGATAATCGTTGCAAAAATAAAGGTTATACCAACATTTCCAGTAAAATTCGTTTCAAAAACAGCTAAAAAAATTAGTATGGCTAAAAAGAAAATTAAAAAAAGTTGTGCAAAGCGCTTAAAGTACATCATTCCTCCATCGTTTATAAATTAAAAGTTATTTGTTTTTATTTATTGTATCATAATATAGCGCGATGAAGTAATGGACTTTATTTTATTAAATCTACATTTAAATCTATCGGTTAGAATTCGTATTCTTCTAAAATATCATTTCCTTGTGTGATTAATTTTGCCCCTTGCTGGATGAGATGATGACATCCTGCTGAATAACTCTCTTGGATTGAACCTGGAATGGCAAAAACGTCTCGTCCTTCTTCCATCGCACGCTCGCAAGTGATGAGACTCCCACTTCTTATCTTGGCTTGTGCAACAACAACGCCTTTAGCTAATCCTGCAATGATACGGTTGCGTTCTGGGAAATGAAATTTGAGGGCCTTTTCCCCTGGGCCGTACTCTGTGAGGAGGAGTTGCTTTTTTGAGAGGTATTCTTGAAGTAGTCTATTTTCAGAGGGGTAAAAAGTGTCCAATCCTGTTCCAATGACAGCAATCGTTAATCCACCATTTTTTAGGTTTGCAATGTGACTTGCAGCATCAATTCCCTTGGCTAAGCCACTTACAACAACAAAGTGATTATTCATTTCTTTTATGATTTTTTGGACAGACTTGATGCCATCAATGGATGGGTTGCGACTGCCGACAAATGCGATTTTCTGCTTACTTAACAGCTCTAAATTTCCCTGATAAAATAAAAGAACAGGGGGATTATAAATATTCTTGAGTCGGACTGGATAACAAGCATCAAGAATAGAAAATGATGGAAATTGTTTGAACTGCTCTCTTAGTGTTTGAACATCTTGTGATTTAAAACGTTCGATAAAATCAGGAATTGATTTTACTTGTCCTATTTTTGCCATCGTTCTTAAACTTATTTGTTCTGGGTTTTTTTTGAGGTATTTAAGTAGGCGATAAACATTAAGATTTGTCATTCCTGCATTTTTCCATCGATATATTGTGAAATTTGATATAATCATTTAAATTCTCCTTACTTTTCTATACGAAATTGGAGCGAAAAAATCACAAAAAAAATCTATCAAAACTGGATAGATTTTTTAATTTACTTGTCTTGTGTTGCTTCTGCTACATCAATGTCTTTTTTTAGTTCTTCAAGGTTTAATTTAGCAAAAAGATATTTCCGATCTTGAACAGGAAAAGCTTGTTCAAGTTGATCAATCGCTCCTATTTCAACTTCTCCCTCATCCATTTCAAAGTCTAAAATGTGTCCTCCAAAACTGAAATCATCAGAAATGAAATGTAAATGATATCCCGCAACGCCAACACCATGAAACATCTCTGGTGTCCAAATGCCAACAATTGTTCCAGTCACATCATCCTCAGAATATTCTGGTTGATGATGTGAAACTTCGACAAATTTCACTCCTTCTTCTGCCCGTGGAATCATTCTGACGTGCATTTTAGAGAACCGACCTTTGATTTTAATGGAACGGAAAAGATTTTCACCATCAAAGTAACTTTCAATGCGCTGTTTAATTTCTTCATAGGTCGTTTTATAACGCTGTTTAAAAACGACTTCTGCACGATGGAAAACGACTGCTGCATAAGGGACTTTAACATCATTTGAGAGTTCTGTGATGGTTTTATCTCCTTTAGCTTGATAAGCTTTTCCATCTAAAACAATCAATTCTCCATCAATGGAATCAAGTGTTCCCACGCCAAGATCTCCGTGTTTTAGGAGTTCTCCAATTGTCATTGTTCCTTCATATAATCCAGACATTAACGCGCTTAACGTATTATATTGATAAAGTTTTGTGATTTCTGTCATGATAAATTAATCTCCTTTAATCTTCTTTTCCATTATACCAAAATTTAGTTTGAAAAGGATGTCGTCAGTACTGACAGAATCAAAATTTAGACAAGTAAGTTGTATAGACTTTCATTACCATGGAGATTCACATAATTGGGATCAAATTGAGTGATTCGCTCCAACAATGCATCATAATCTTGTTTGTCAGAAAGTAAAATTCCAATCAGACATGGTCCTTTTCCTTTGCTAGCACGTTTAATGTACTCAAATCGAGTGATATCATCATTTGGTCCCAATATCTCATTGACAAACTGCCGAAGTGCACCAGGCCGTTGTGGAAAATTCACCACAAAATAATGTTTAACACCTTGATATATCTGTGTGCGTTCTTCGATTTCTTGCATTCGACTAATGTCGTTGTTTCCACCACTAATCAAACAAACAATCGTTTGACCAACGATCTCATCTTTAATGACCTCAAGTGCTGCGACAGCAGCTGCTCCAGCAGGCTCTGCAACAAGTCCGACTTTAGAATACAGCTCTAAAATGGTTTCTGAAATTAACCCTTCATCTACAGATAATAATCGCTCAACCTTATCTTTGATTGTTGCAAATGTTTTTTGACCAGCAGTCGCCACAGCAATACCATCAGCAAATTTATCAATGTGATTTAAGGTTACTGGACGTCCAGAATTATAGGCTGCCCGCATTGACATCGCTCCAGCTGCTTCAATCCCAATCACTTCTACTTCGGGGTGTGTAGCTAGGCTATAGGTTGCCATTCCAGAAATTAATCCACCGCCACCAATCTGCACGAGCATTTTATCAAATTTGATGCCTTCTTTTTCAGCTTGATCAAAGATTTCAAGCGCCACTGTCCCTTGTCCAGCCATGACATTTTCATCATCAAATGGATCAACAAATGTTTTTTGATGCGTAATTGAGAAGTTTTTTGCTGCCTTTGCTGCCTCGTCAAACGTATCTCCAATTAATTCAATTTGGACGTGAGAACCTCCGAAAAATCTAACTTGAGAAATTTTTTGATTGGGTGTTGTCACGGGCATAAAAATGGTCGCTTGAATTTGTAATTCATTAGCAGCATAAGCAACGCCCTGCGCGTGATTGCCCGCACTCGCACAAACGACACCGTTTTTTCGTTCTTCTTTTGTTAATTGACTAATGGCATAATAAGCCCCACGCAATTTAAATGAACGCACACGTTGTTCATTTTCATGTTTCAAATAAATGTTTGCATGGTATTTCTCTGATAAATATTTATCGTAAGTCAGTGCAGTTTTAAATACAACAGGTTTTAAAACTTCGTAAGCTTTCTTGACATCATTGACTGACAGCATTTTTTCTCCTTTTTTACATGAAAACCATTCTGTCAGTACTGACAGAATGGTAAATACGTTTCACATTGATTTATCTGATTATTGATAAATTTTAAATGCGTCATCATCGCCAGCTTGAGTGAATGGCATTGCTTTTCGAAGTTCAGCACCAATAATTTCAATTGGTAATTGCGCAGCTTCTTTTCGATAAGCTTTCAAACGTGGGAAGCCTGCTTTGTAGTCATCAACGAAGTCTTGAGCAAACTTACCAGATTGAATATCTTTAAGTGCCGCACGCATGTTTTCTTTCACTTCATCAGTGATGATACGTGGACCTGTGACAAAATCCCCAAATTCTGCTGTATTTGAACAAGATTGACGCATTTTAGTGAAACCACCCTCGTAAATCAAGTCCACAATCAGTTTCATTTCATGACAAACTTCAAAATAAGCCAATTCAGGTGCATAACCTTCCTCAGTTAAAACTTCAAAACCAGCTTGAATCAAGTGAGTGACCCCTCCCATAAGGACATTTTGTTCACCAAAAAGATCTTCTTCTGTTTCTTCTTTAAACGTCGTTTCGATAATTCCAACGCGAGCGCATCCGACACCTTTTGCCCATGACATCGCAATTTCACGTGCATGACCTGTCGCATTTTGGTGAGAAACAAATAATGCTGGAACACCAAAACCTTCGGTGTAAGTCCGACGAACCAAATGACCAGGGCCTTTTGGCGCAACCATGAATACATCAACATCTTCAGGCACTTTAATATAGCCAAAGTGAACATTAAATCCATGTGCAAAACCGATTGCAGAGCCAGATTTCAAGTTTGGTGCAATCTCAGAAGCATAAAGATCTGCTTGAATTTCATCTGGCGCAAGCACCATGATAACATCAGCTTTAGCAACAGCTTCAGCAACTTCATAAACTTCAAAACCATCTTCTTTTGCTTTATCAAAAGATTTACCATGACGTACCCCAATAATCACATCGAGTCCGCTATCACGCAAATTTTGGGCATGCGCATGACCTTGAGAACCGTATCCAACGACACAGCATTTTTTACCAGCAAGTGCTGGTGTAGCAACATCTTCTTCGTAATACATTGTAACTGACATATTTAATTCTCCTTTAATTTAACATAATTTATATTATGACGTTTTTATAAAATCAACCTCTTTCAAGCCCAGTAGCACCTGTTCTTGAGAGATTCAAAATACCGTAAGGTTTAACAATTGCAATCAGGGCTTCGATTTTATCAATTTGACCTGTTGCTTGAATGGTGATGTTTTCGTTTGAAACATCGATGACACTAGCTCTAAATGGATCAATCATTGTGAAAATTTCAGCACGTTTACTTGCTGGAGCCTCAACTTTTAGCAAAATCACTTCACGCTCTACGTGTGCTAAATCCGTCAAATCTTCGACTTCAATCACATCAATCAAACGGTTGAGTTGCTTTATAATCTGTTCCATTCCAAATAAATCGTCCACATCAACAACAACTGTGATGTTAGACACGCTATAATTTTCAGTAATTCCAGCAGAAACAGAAACGATATTGATTTGCCTGCGGTTAAGCACAGCTGTGAAACGATTGAGCACACCAGTCACATTGTTTAATTTAGCGACAATCATCCTTCTCATGCTTGTTCACCTCCGATGTCATCCAAAAAACGAACACCAATAATTTCGTCATTATTAAAACCAGCAGGAACCATAGGCAAGACCTTCTCGGTTTTAGAAATTCCGATCTCAATTAGCATTGGAACATTTTCTGTCAGTACTGACAGATCCGCTTCAATCGTTTTAGGATCAGTAAAATGAACATGCTTGATGCCATAAGCCTCAGCTAAAAGTTGGAAATTAGGCTCAGCATCAAAAACAGATTCACTTCTGCGCTCATCATAAAATGCTTCTTGCCATTGCCGTACCATTCCCAGTGAATGATTATTAATCAAGACCACTTTAATCGCTAAACCATAGCCATTCAGCAAAGCGAGCTCTTGATTTGTCATTTGAAATCCACCATCCCCAACAAAAAGAATCACTTCTTTTTCAGGACAAGCTAATTTGGCTCCGATAGCTGCTGGAATTCCAAAGCCCATCGTCCCCATTCCACCTGAAGTAATCAGTTGCCGCTTGTTTTTGTAAGGATAGTACTGAGCCGTCCACATTTGGTGTTGGCCAACATCTGTCACGATAATCGCATCTCCCTTTGTATAACGTCCAATGATTTCAATCACTTCTTGAGGGCGAATATACTGATCTGCAGGATCATAAGAAAATGGAGCACGTTTTTTATCTTCTGTCAGTAGTGACAACCAATTTTGATAATCCGAAGTGACTTTGTCAGCACTGACAAGTTTTTTTAGAGCAACTTTTAAGTCTGACACAATTTGTATGTCCGTCTTGACAATTTTTCCAAGCTCTGCAGGATCAATATCAATGTGTGCAATCACAGCATGCTCTGCAAATTTATCAGGTTTCCCAACCATGCGATCATCAAAACGTGACCCCAAATTGATCAAAAAATCACACTGAACCAAAGCCATATTTGCAGCATATGAGCCGTGCATACCTCCCATTCCAAGGGATAATTCATGTTCAATAGGCAATGTGCCTAAGCCTAATAGCGTGGACACTACAGGAATATTGTAGCGTTCGACAAACGCTCTAAATTCTGGAACTGCATCTGCATAATTCAAGCCACCACCTGCTAAAATCAATGGCTTTTTACAAATCTTCAATTGATCTAAAATTGGTTTTAAATCATCCCAATCCGCATTTTCAGTCTCATGATAATAGGGTAGATTTAATTGCGGATCATTTATTTCTTGGACCTCTAAAGTTGAAATATCCTTAGGCAAGTCAATTTCAACAGGTCCAGGACGCCCTGTTCTCGCTAAATAATATGCCTCTGTGACCACACGTGGAATATCAGCTGTATCTCGTATTTGGTAGTTGTATTTAGTAATTGGTGCTGTAATTCCAACAGTATCCGCCTCTTGAAACGCATCTTTTCCAATCGCAGCTCTCCCGACCTGACCAGTAAAAACAAGTAAAGGCACCGAGTCCAAATAAGCATCCGCAATTCCTGTGATGGTATTTGTAGCCCCAGGACCACTTGTAACAACGACAACGCCAACTTCTCCAGAAGCTTTTGCATATCCTTCTGCTTCGTGGGTTGCACCTTGTTCATGACGCGCTAAAATATGTTGAATCCCATCAAAATCATATATCGCATCATAAAGTGGCAACATGGCACCACCAGGATAACCAAAAATATACTTCACACCTAGTTCGCGTAACGTTTCAAGCACCAATTGTGAGCCTGATTTTGGTTGTTCTAATTTTATTTTATTCAAGCATTGTCCTTTCTACATTATTTTAATTATGTTAAAACTTAAAAATCTGTGACGCATCCTTCATTTGCTTGTTTCACTGTTTGCGCATATTTATACAACACCCCGTGTTTTGCTTTAGGTTCGGGAGCAACATAGGCGGCGCGACGTTTTTGAATTTCTTCGTCAGAGACTTTTAAGTTTATTTTGTTTGTGACGGCATCAATCTCGATAATATCATCATCTTCAACCAATCCAATCAAACCACCCTTGACTGCTTCTGGAACGATATGTCCAACAACAAAGCCATGCGTCCCTCCTGAGAATCGACCATCCGTAATCAGTGCAACAGATTTACCTAACCCTGCACCAATTAAAGCACTGGTAGGTTTTAACATTTCTGGCATTCCAGGAGCACCTACAGGTCCGATATTTCGAATGACAGCGACATCTCCAGCGTGCAATCGTCCCGTTTCAATTCCTTCGATAAATTTTTGCTCTCCATCAAATACACGAGCAGTGCCAGTAAAGCGTTCCCCTTCTTTTCCAGAAATCTTCGCTACAGATCCACCTTCTGCCAGATTACCATACAAAATTTGCAAATGACCCGTTGCTTTGATTGGCTTTTCAAGCGGATGAATGACATCTTGAGCTTCAAAATCCAAATCTTTTGCATCTGCAACATTTTCAGCTAACGTTTTTCCTGTTACGGTCAAACAGTCTCCGTGCAATTTTCCTTCTTTAAGCAAGTATTTCAACAAAGCAGGCAAGCCACCAATCTGATGGAAATCTTCTTGCATGTATTTTCCTGAAGGTTTGAAATCACCTAACACAGGACTGATGTCTGCAATTCTTTGGAAATCATCTTGCGTCAAATCAACTCCCACTGTTTTTGCCATAGCTAATAGGTGCAATACAGCATTTGTAGATCCACCAAGGGTCATAATAATGACAATTGCGTTTTCAAAAGCTTCCTTGGTCATGATATCACTTGGTTTGATGTCTTTTTCTAATAAGTTTTTAATCGCAGCACCAACCGATAAACACTCTGCTTGTTTTTCTGGACCCGCTGCAGGATTTGTAGAAGAATAGGGCAAACTCATCCCTAAAGTTTCAATGGCTGTCGCCAAAGTATTTGCTGTGTACATTCCACCACAAGCACCCTCACCAGGAATAGAGTGACAAATCACCCCATGATAATCCTCATCAGAAATATGACCCGTGATTTTTTGCCCTAGTGCTTCAAAAGCAGAGACAATATTCAACTTCTCACCCTTGTACTCACCATGAGCAATCGTCCCACCATAAACCATGATAGACGGACGATTCAAGCGCGCCATCCCAATAATGGATCCAGGCATATTTTTATCGCATCCAGGAACAGCAACAATGCCATCATAATATTCTGCACCAGCATTTGTTTCAATACTGTCAGCGATGACCTCCCGGCTCACTAAACTATAGCGCATTCCTTCAGTTCCATTAGCAATCCCATCAGAAACGCCAATCGTATGAAATTGCAACCCGATAAGTCCCTCAGTCTGATTTACTGAGTTCTTAATCTTGGTCCCCAAATGACCCAAGTGCATGTTACAAGGATTTCCTTCCCAGTCCATACTGACAATCCCAACTTGAGCTTTATCAAAATCTTCATCTTTAAATCCAATGCCATAAAACATCGCTTGTGTTGCAGGCTGAGTTGGATCTTGAGTCAGAACTTTAGAATACTTATTGAGTTCAACTTCTTCTGATTTATTGTTATGTGTAAATTTCAATAGTGTTACCCTCTTTTTAGTTATACAATACATTCTATTCCAAATCTTTGTAAAATGCAAGAATTTAACAAACAATTCCGTTAATTTCTCGTGACAAACGTTTTCAAATAAGTTTTTAGCGCTTTATAATACATTTATTAATTAGTTTAAATCTTTTTTGTGACTTAAATAACAAGCTATACTTTTGCATTTCTTATAAAAAACAGCTAAATTAGAATGAGGTTAATTTTGTTTAATTCATTTTTATTAGACCAAGGAGCAATAAACTAAATGACTCAAGATTATAGAGTACTCTTATATTATCAATATGTCCCACTTGAAAACGCCGAACAATTTGCCATAAAACATTTGGCCGATTGTAAAGCTATCGGTTTGAAAGGAAGAATTCTTGTTGCCGATGAAGGGCTCAATGGAACTGTTTCTGGAACGATTGAACAAACGAATGCGTATATTGATTTGATGCACGCCGATCCTCGTTTTGAAAAAATGGTATTTAAGATTGATTCTACAGATGAAAATGCGTTTAAAAAAATGCACGTGCGTTATAAAAATGAACTCGTTCATCTCAGCTTAAAAGAAGACATTAATCCACTTGAAACCACTGGAACTTATCTTTCTCCAGTTGAATTCAGAAAAGCCATGCTAGATGAGAATGCTGTCGTCATTGATGCCAGAAATGACTACGAATACGATTTGGGGCACTTTAAAAATGCCGTTCGACCAGACATTCGTAACTTCCGTGAGCTTCCACAATGGATTCTTGATCACAAAGAAGAATTTGCTGATAAACGTGTTTTAACGTATTGTACAGGTGGAATTCGCTGCGAAAAATTCTCAGGTTGGCTTGTTCGTGAAGGGTTTCATGATGTCGGCCAGCTTCATGGTGGCATTGCGACATACGGAAAAGATCCTGAAGTTCAAGGAGATCTTTGGGAAGGTCAGATGTATGTTTTTGATAGCCGAATTTCAGTACCAATCAATCATAAAGAACAGATTGTTGTAGGAAAAGACTGGTTTGACGGGACACCGTGTGAACGCTACATCAACTGTGGTAATCCTGAGTGCAATCGTCAAATGCTTTGCTCTAAAGAAAATGAGTATAAATATCTCGGTTCTTGCTCACACGACTGTCGCATGCATCCCAATAATCGCTACATCCTAAAACATCATCTCACTGCTGAGGATGTCAAAAATCGTCTTTTAGCACTTGAAGAAATCATTGCATAAAAAAAGCCCATAGGGCTATTTTTTTTATGCTAATTCATTAATGATGGCATTCAAATGATTAAAATGAGATGGCTCAGACATTTCTACTGTCATCTGCCACGGTGTCGTTCCTTTTTCGCAAGCAAGCTCAAGGAAAACTTTTTGAAACGAAGTCAACACATCGCTTTTTAAAAGAATTTCAAGATCCCTCGAACTTAAACTGTTTTGATCCCGTTGAATCGCTTTGTTGAGGTATCGCATCCACAACTCAATATCCCATTGTGACTTCTTTGCTGCATGAATAAAATAATCTGTCCAACTCATCTCAACAACCTCAATAATTCTGGATTCTTTCTTAAATAATTTTTCAATGCTTCTTCTCCATAAGCCATACTATATGCTTCAAGAATAATCGCAGGATTCGTTTCACCTGACGCATAATCTTTCATTTGCTTTAAAAGCGAATCTGGTGTTTTCATTCCAATGTATTTCATAATTTTTGCAATATCAGGAATATCCTTTGCTCGTCCTGCTTCGATTTTATCGACTAAAATCTCCTCTAAAGATGAGATTGTGACAGTCAAATGACTTGCTTGATAAATCGTTTCGCGCTGAGGACTCGCGCCTAATGACAATATATTTCCAATCGCGTGGTTCAACCAAACTTCTTTTTCAGTCCCCACACCAAATTCAATCCCGACTTCTTTGATTAATTCTTCTATTTTATCTGAAGAATCATAAAAAGCATCAATATCATCTGTGGCTTTCAGTCCATAATATTCAAGCACAAAGCCACCAACACAGGACAAATGAAGCGTTAAATTATTTTGGGCTAGTTTTTCATTTAATCTGAAAAATAACTTTTTATAATCCATAATCATCCTTTTTGTCTTTATTCTCAATTACAGGTCTATTTTATCATATTTTTTTCTAAATCTAAAGTCCCTTTTCTTAAAAAAAACATTCTGATGCAAAGAAAGGAAATAATCAGCGAAAAAATTCTAAAAATGTGTCGTTAATCGTACATTAAAAATTACTATTTCTTGAAATTATGTGATAAAATAAAGAGAGTATTCAATAAAAATGAGAAGTCTTTCATTTTCAACGACAAAAATCATTTGGAAAGGAAAAAGTTAGCGATGCTAAAAATTCAAGCAGAACACCTTTATAAAAAATTCTCAGTGGGAAAACGTAAATTGTCGCTACGACAGGACGCGCAAGACTTTTTTGCGTTGTCTGATATTTCTTTTATGCTTTCGGATGGAGAGTGCTTAGGGATCATTGGGAAAAATGGTGCTGGAAAATCAACATTAACGAAAATATTATCCGATCAACTGACTGCTTCTGCTGGTAAACTTCGAATTTCTGGTGACGTTTCAATCCTTGCGATTAATGCAGGACTTCAGCAAAATTTGACGGGGCGTGAGAATATTCAACTCAAAGGACTCATGCTTGGAATGACGCGGCGTGAAATTATAGAGAAAATGCCTGAAATCATTGATTTTTCGGAACTCTTGGACGTTATTGATGCTCCTGTCAAAACCTACAGCACTGGGATGAAAGCAAGACTTGGCTTTTCGATTATGGTCCATCAAACCCCTGATATTCTCATCATTGATGAAGCCTTATCTGTGGGAGATGCTAGTTTTATGGAAAAATCACTCCGTAAAATTCAAGAATTTCGTGTAACTGGAAAAACGATCGTACTCGTCAGTCACTCAATGGCAACGATCAAAAAGTGGTGCGATAAGGTAATTTGGCTTGATGAGGGGAGAATAAAAAGCTTTGGACCCGCAAATAAAGTATGTGAACGCTATGAAAGTTTTGTCAAAGAATCAAAAATTTCTGTCAGCGCTGACAGAAAAATCAACTTAACTAAAAATCGTTCTGTCAGTACTGACAACGACCTGATGACCCGTGAAATCCGTCGTCAGCTCCAAAAATTTCATGGGACACCGTCAGGTTGGATTTTTCCGCTTGCACACTTTTTCTTTGACCAATTCAAGTATTTCCGCATCGCCCTCAATCTTTCAACTTACCGCACAAAATCTGCAAATTTCCAACATAAGTTGGGCAGACTCTGGGAGCTGCTCGACCCGCTTTTTCAGCTGGCGATTTACTATGTGATTTTCGGTCTTCTCTTCAAGCGCGTGGTGCCAGATTTTCCGGCGCTGCCCTGGATGTTCATCGGGCTTGGTGTCTATAGCTTCATGCAAAACACGATGGTGACGGGCGCGCTCAGCATTCGTCAGCAATTTCACATGGTCTCAAAAATGAAATTTCCCTTGTCAATTTTGCCGCTGTCCGCGCTGATTGGTTTTCTGACAAACCTTGTCATCGCGCTCGTCGTTAGCCTTGGGCTGGCACTCGCAAGTGCTTACAATCCGACTGCTCATCTGCTGCAATTTTTCTATTATTTCCCCGCACTCGTCCTTTTTACGCTGGCCGTCAGCCTGATAAACTCCAGCATTCTCGTGGTTTTCCCCGATATGCGCTTCTTTTTGAACTACGGCTTTCGCTTTCTCATGTACGGCTCGGGGGCGATTTTCTCACTCGACCAATTCCACATCATCCCCGCTTGGCTGCGCCAGCTGCAGCTTTACAATCCTTTCTATTACCTCATCGCGGGTTTTCGAGATTGCGTGTTTGGGACGACGTGGTTTTGGGAAAAAGCTAGCGCTGGCCTGTCATTTTGGCTGGTCACGCTTTTGCTGCTTGTGCTTGCGACCCACGTCCACTACGGGCTGCGCGAGCGAATGGGGGACTACCTATGACCCACATTCATCTCATTGGTTACAATATTTTTGGCCTAGGCGGCACGAGCCGCGCCAACATCAATCTGCTGACGGAATTATCCGCAAGGCCTGACATTACCCTCGTTTACAGCAATCAGCTCGCGTTTAGCCGCACACAGCTCAGCAGTCTCAAACGGGACAATCCAGCGCTTTCTGAGGTGACTTTTCAACCCCTATCAGCGCTGATAGAGGCTTCGCGTAACGAACGCTGCCGAGACATTTTCCTCATCAGCCGCGAGAGTTTGTTTGCGTTGGCGGAGCTCTTGCGCCGCACTTACCCGCACGCGTTTATTTTGGGTGAGATTCACACCTGGCTTGCCAATGTTGATGAGGATAGCGCTGCGTTTTTCCCGTATTTTGACCGCTTGCGTGTCGCAACGCCCACAATCAAAGCGGATTTTATCAGGAAATTCCATTTTGACCGTGTCTTTGATTTGCACGTCTCGACCCAGCACCTGTCAGCGCTGACAGAAATTCCAGCAGCGCTGACAAAAAATTTCACCATGTCCGTCCGTTTTGATGAGCAGCAAAAAAACATTTCCTACGCGCTCAGGCTCTGGGATTACCTCGTCCACATCGAAAAGCGGGAGTTCAAGCTCTATATCAGAGGCTCTGGTGCCGCAGACACGCTCTACCACACGCTTGTGCGCTATTACGGACTTGAGCAGCACGTGTTCATCAATGCCGAAAATCCGCCCGCACACAGCATTTACCTCTCGACCAGTCGCTTTGAGACGTTCGGCTATTCGCTCGCAGAAGCTCTCGCCAAAGGGCAGCTCGTCGTGACAACCGCAGGCGATGACGGCGTCATCAAGGAGAACTTTGGCGAAATGGACCATCTTTTCTGGCTGAGTGGGAAGTTGACCGCGGACGCGCAGATTTTGATACGCGCAACGAAAACCCTGCCACATCCTGCCGCGACCGCGCGCAATCGCCACAAGCTCCTAGAAAATGTCGGCCAGTTCTATCAGGGCTTAGCGCGCGAAATTCAGACACCTGTCAAATTTGACAGACAGCTGACGCATCGTTTGAGCGCTGTCAGACGTGAGCAACTCCGGTCAGCGCTGACAAACAGCGAGACCAGCAACGTTTTTCTGACCTTCCGCAACATTTACACCCAGCTTCGCCGTTTTCCACTCGTCGGCAAAGTCATCGTGAAGCCGCGCGTCCGTCAGTTGGGCGTCCAGCTCGCCGATTTCTTCACGCAAGTCGTCCCCGAAGGCAAGCTTCACGACAACTGGATCTTCATCGAGAGTTTTCACGGCAGTAATTTTTCAGGCGACCCGAAATATCTGGCACTGGCAATCAAGGCGGCACGCCCGAACGCACGGATTTTCGTCAGCTCTGTCAACGCCCTCGTCGATGTCGAAATCTGGAATGCGGGCTTTGAAACGCTCCGGATTGGCTCAACGCGCTATCTGCACGTTTTTCATCAGTGCAAAACCATCATCGTCAATGGCAACACGCTCGACAAAGCCGAAAAAATCCACGGTCAAACCATTGTCCAGACCTGGCATGGCTTTCCACTAAAGAAAATGGTCAACGACCTCGAAAATCCCCGTCAGCGCACGCAAGAAGCACACGCTTTTTCGCCTCGCATGAAAAAATGGGACCGTCTCATCACGAGTAGCCACTACAATACACAGCTCCTGCGTTCCGCATTTCATCTGTCCGAAAACACCCACCTGAAAATCCTCGAAACAGGCGCCCCCAGAAACGCTTACCTCCTCGCCCATAAAAACGACGATGCTGAGCGAAAGCGGATTTACGAAAAAATGCTCAATCGCCCCTACAATCCTGCGACGAAATTCATCCTCTTTTGCCCGACCTGGCGCCGTGACAACCGTCGCACACTTACCCAGCTTGACCTGAAAGCGCTCATGGCGCTTCTGCCCGATGACTACGCGCTCATCGTCAAGCTCCATCCGCTAGAAACCGCGCTCCGCAAATACTATGCAAAACTTGACCCGCGCATCCATTGCTTTTTCAACGAAAGCACAGACATTCAAGAGCTCATGCTTTTATCTGACATTCTCATCAGCGATTACAGCTCCGCCATGTTTGACTTTGCGCATCTGCACAGAAAAATCATCTGCCTCACCGAGGACCAAGCGGATTACGCACAGAAAATCGGCTTTTATTTCGATGCGGCAGACGTTGGTCTCACAAGCCGCACATATACCACATCCGCCCTCGCTGCCGAAATCCTCAGCCCCATCTGCCCTGTCAACTTTGACAAAATCACATCCGAGCTCTTGAGCAATGACAACCTAAAAACGCCAAACACGCTCATCAAGGAGATCTTACCATGAAAACTATCCTCACCGCAGGCACTTTCGACATCCTCCATGCCAGTCACATCCAGCTCCTAGAGCGCGCAAAAATCCTTGGCGACCGCCTGATTGTCATGTGCTCGACCGACGATTTTAACGCCAAAAAACACAAAGAAGCGCTGCAACCTTATGCTGAGCGCAAGCTGATACTAGAGGCACTGCGCTGCGTGGATAAAGTCGTCCCCGAGGCAAGCTGGGAGGACAAAGCCAAGTATATCAAAGCGTTTAACGTCTCGACTTTCGTCATGGGCGACAACTGGCTCGGCAAATTTGACGCTTTGAAAGACGCATTCCCAGAGCTAGAAATCTTTTATTTTCCGCGCGGAAAAATCTCCTCCACTCATCTACGAGATAAAATAAAAAATCTCTGAATCATAAAAAATTCAGATAAAACGCATCACAAAACTAAATACGATCAGAAATGATGCTCAGATTTTGATATCCTCCTCAAAATTCCATTTTTTAATCAAAAAATCGTGTGAGAATTTCCCACACGATTTTGCCAATACACGCGATAAAAATCATTTACGGAGCAGTCGTTAAAATCCATGTGACCTCCCCTTGATAATTCGCGTCGGGTACTTGGAGCGCATCAGGCACTTGAAGCGTAAACGCTTGGCTATTTGCCGCAAGCACATTTGTGATTTTTCCAGTACTAGAAGCCGCATCGCTTCCTACCACCAAAGGAACATTTAAAAGCAATGGTGAACCATTAAAACACATCATTTGATCCAAGAACGTCAGCGTTCCAAGCGCATTAGAAATAACTTTTGTCTGCTCAACACTAAGCGTCCAAGAAAGCGCTCCTGTACTCGGCTCGGCTCGATCATCTGTGACCACAACAGCTTGTGAACTTCCATCACTCGCTTTCATTTGCCCCGCCAAATTTTGAGTTGCCCCACTGATCAGATGTGTTCCAAAGTCAATCAATGCTGGAGCAGTAAATGAAATTGTACCTTCATAATTAAGCACCTCAACATACGTATCTCCTGCAATCCCAAGCACATAACCTCCTGCTTGCTCTACTGCACTCGAAAATGAACTACTCTGCGTATTCCCGTCTGGTCCCGTATAATAAGCCGCATACCAGTTATTATATCCCGCCAAAGCTGCATTCATCGCATTTTGCGTCGCCGTAATAATCGCCTCTGGAATCTCCGATCCAGTCGCTGCTGTCCATGTTTGAGCAGAAGCATCCTGAAAAGGGATTGTGATTTGATCAGGCAAATTTCCACTTCCCTCAAAATTCGTAATCAACTGAGGACTTTGGACAAGTGCTTTCAAAACAATGGTCCAGTCATTATCATTTGCATTAAAATACGCATTTGTGATCGAACTTGTCTGTGCTGCTGCAATCGAATCATAAGTATTCCCATCTGGAGCGACCACATGATCTACCGCATATCCTGATGGAATTTCAAGATTTGGAAGTGTTTCTACAGCATTCGTCAATCCAGATAAATCACTGGAACGCGGCAAACTTGCTGCAGTTCCAGCCGTTCCATTAAATCCTGGCGTCCCATCAAGATAAGTATAACTTACAGTCCCTGATTGCACCTGAGCAGACACAACAAACTCAAAACTACTATCTACACCAGTAAACATCGCCCCAGTTCCAGTAAAATTATTATAATTTGTTGAAATATAAGGAAAATTTCCTAAAATACTGGTGATACTTCCAGTTGAGTTGCTTGCGGTTGATGGGTCAATGATACTTGTAATCGCATAGCCCGCAGGAAGTGCAGACATTGCTGATGTTGGATCCGTATTTGTGGTCCCCGTTACTCCTGCTTGATCTAAAGTCGAACCATCAGGAAGGCTAGGTGCTGTATTTCCAGCATTGCCATTTGTTCCCGGAGTATTTGAAGCGTATGTGTAACGATACGTTGCCGAGTGGCTATCTGGTGCGAGAACCGCTACAAAACTATTTGCCATTAGATTTGTGCCACCATTGCTTGTATCAGGCGTATAGTTTGGATTGGCAGCAAGTGCGGCTGAAAAGCTCGCGTAACTCTGGTTATCTGGACCGATGATATGGTCAATGTGGTAACCAGCTGGGATTGTCTGTGAACTAAACGAAATGGGTGTATCTGTCCCGCCAGACAAACTTTGGCTCATTGGTAAGGTGTCTGCCTTCCCCGGAGTATATCCTGATGCTGTCACGTTTGTTGACGGCGTGGCAAAGGTGTGACCGTAACCATCGGATTGAGCCGCTGTGCCAGGTGTTCCTGGTGTATAGTAATAACTTACTTGTCCATGTTCTGTATTTGGTGTGTATTGGACATTGATGACGTTTGGATTTGTAGTGCCTGATGAAAAATTTTGTACAGTGACAGTGTTTGACGTCGTTCCTGAATATCCTGCAGGTGCTGCTGGTGCTACAAAATTATAGGTTTTATTAATCCCATTTGTCGTGGTTGTTGGCGTTGATCCTGGGGCAAGGACACCAACTGCATC
Organism: Lactococcus hircilactis; assembly: GCF_009601015.1. Lineage (GTDB taxonomy): Bacteria > Bacillota > Bacilli > Lactobacillales > Streptococcaceae > Lactococcus > Lactococcus hircilactis. The sequence continues at coordinate 4,626 of NZ_WITJ01000014.1, read as the reverse complement.
AAAAGCATTGGCTTTAATCGTCGATTGGGGCATTAAAGCGATGGGTTGCTGAGTGAGGGAGTTGATATAATTGACCTGAACGCTCGATGTTCCTCGCGGTGCGCTTCCTGTTGCGCCATTTAGGCTGACAGATAAGTTTCCATAATGTCCACCCGTACCACCAATAAAACCAACTGACATGGAGTCTGGAAGACTTGTTTTTGTACTTAAAGTAATTGTTGTACTATTATTTCCAATTAAAGCAGTATCGGGTGTCGTAATCGTATAACTCAGCGTTCCTGAGTTAAATCCAGCAGTTGTAGCGGTGTTTGTTGCATCTGGCACCCATTTGATACTGATATTTTCCTGAGTATAACTCGATGTTAAACCAGAGGTATTGGCACTACATTCAGAAAATGCAGAACCGTTTGTCGTACTTTGATAACCTGATTCGCTAGTTGAAAGATTTGGATATTGTACAGGAGTAAGAACACCAGCAGACGAGGTATTTCGAATTGCGATCACATCTCCTGCACCATCTGTCCATAAATTGGATAAATTACTTCCATCAGGTCCAGGTGAATTTCCATTACTATCCAACAAATTTGAATACAAATCCCGTCCTAAAAAGTAGCTATTGGGCAGACCTGAAATCCCAAGATTTGGACCTGTTGCACTCCTCGCATTTGCTGCAAGTTGCGCTGTGGAAGCTGGCGTTAAGATAAATCCTAACGCATCTCCTGAAGCATATATGTTAGTACTTGTGATAAGATTGAGGAGATTTACTTCGATTTTGTGATTTGCTGTAATCGTGAATCCTGCACTTGACGCCGCATAGGATGTCCCCAAAGAACCTTTAAAGACAGCATAACCAACAGTGTTTCCCGTATTTTTTACCAAGTCAAACCAATTTCCATCTGGGACAGTATGCCCGTCTGTTGATCCTGTATCGTAATTGGCATTATTATCAAATTCACCATTACTATAACTATGATTTCCAGTATCGTAGGTGTCATAGGTACTTGGTTGTAGAGTTTGCGCTCCTGTTGTTGGAGCGTTTGTCGCTGCAAGTGCCTGTGATATTGGAACGATTCCAAGAGTTGGCAACAAAGTACTTACTAAAAGTAAGGCGCTTGCGCCGATATGTGTTGACTTTTTAAGTAAGTTGTTTAATTTCACCATTGCTGTTTCCTCTCTAAAAAAATTAGGAGATTCTTTTTAAGAACCCCCTAACTCATTGTTTCTGCTGTTTATTAAGGAGCGACTGTCAAATTCCAAGTAATAGTTCCTGTGTGATTTCCTGCCGTTTGATTGGCGACAGGTACTGATAACGTTGCATCTGCAAACTGATCAGCATAATATCCAGAAACTGCTCCTGTACTTGTAACAAGCACTTGAGGTTGGTTTGAAAGGACATGATTTGAGGCACTATCTGTAAGACTTGTCGTATCTGTAGCATCATTTCCACTAATGTTTGAAAAACTTGTTGCCCCAAGAGTGATGACTGAGCTAGTCAATCCTGAAAGTCCAGAAGCTGTTGCAGAGATGGTAAAGCTCGTATTTGTTCCGTCCAAGTCATGAAAAGCAACCAATGGAGACGCTTGTGAATTCGACTTTGTAGTATCTGCTTGTGTTAATGCTTTAAAGTCGGTTGTGCTTCCATCAATTTGATTGACACCAAAATCAAAATCTGTTGCATAATCAATTGCAAGAGCACCTGATTGAGGTGTAATTGTAGTTGGTGGTACAGTAGGGACTGTCACATCTGGAAGCGTTGTAGTGTCATCTGGTCCATTAAATGTTACACCAGTATTTGATGTCCACTGTGTCGTTGCTGAAGTTTCACCTGGTGTTGTTACAGCACCAGTATCAGCAAAAGCAGCGCTTGCAGTAGCAAAAACAGTAAGTGCAGTCAAAGCTGCCGCAGAGAGTGTGAAACCTTTTTTCATTAGGTGTTCTTCCTTTCTTGATGTAAAAGTGTGTGCGTTACGCCCTTTTCTTTATAGAAATAGAGCAAAACTGCTAAAAGAATAAGAGATGATCCAAGAGGAACAAAAGAGACTTGATTTTCTCCAGTTTGAGGGAGAATTCCTTTTGAATCGGTGACTTTTACCGGATTACTGTCAGACAAAAGTCCTGGAGCGGGAGGTTTAGGCAAGTTAGGATTTGCGATAAACGTCACCGTTGTTGTACTCGTCACCGTATCCGTAGTTTGGGCATCAGCACGTGGCGGATGTCCTACAAAAAATAGGAGTAAGACAGCAACAATGATCTTTTTCACTCAAATTTCTCCTTTCCTAGAAACCTATTGTTCCGCTTCTGCCTTACCACCAACAGGTGATCGTAAGACAGAAACGAAACAACACGTTCCTAAATCCTAACTTATCATTTGCCTTTTTATTCTTTTTTTACTGTGTCGTCCTCATTTTTACGACGTTTGAAAAGAAGAATGATAATGATAAACAGCAGAATGAATATAATGGCAAAGCCAATGAGGAGTAACCAATCTATCGTGAACTTTTGAACCGTTGCGTCTTTTTTATTGAGCGTACTTGCTAGCGCACCTGTAATTCTAAAGTCCTTTTCAAAGGTCCATTGATAATCATAGTTCGTGACCTTTCCATTTAGCAACGTTTGATAATTTCCTTTGTCATCCTTACCCCCAAAAACAACCATTTTGAGATGATATTTTCCAGGTTTAAGAGGTTCAGATGTTTTTCCATTAAGTACCCCTTGGATCGACACTGGAATGGCGAGATCAAAGCTTGATTGAGGAGCCATTTCCATCATGGCATTATGATAAGAATAATTCAGTTTTTTATCCCCATATTTCGTCACTGTAGCATCCGTATTCATTTGCATCAAATATGCCGCTTCAGTATTCGTCAAATGTGCCGTGATGACATTTCTTTGATTGACCTGATTGGCACCAACATGACCTAAAGTGAGTACTGGATCAACTTTATTCAGTGAATTTTGAGCAACTAAACCATAAACATAACGATATTTATTCGTGATGGATACGCCATTTTTTTGTGCGTGATCTGAAGCACTCGATACCGCTTCAAAATTAAATCCCCCAGCAATCACACCGCTAAATAATTGATCTGGCATCGTTAATCGTGAAGAAACAATCACGCTTGACTTGGCAGGAATTGTCACGTCACGAGGAAGCGTGACATAATCTTTGAGATTAATCTTTAAAGAAGGATCTGGTTTGACTAAATCAGGCGTATATCCCGGATTTCCAGACTGACTTGTAAAAGCTGTCCCAAAAGTCGTTGATACTTTGATGGGTTCAGTTTTATTGTTGTAGAGTGTAAAGGTAAGTAGCTGTGATTGTTTAGGTTTTAATAACACATTAAAATATCCAAAACTTTCACCAACCTGATTTTCACCAATATTAGGATGAACAGTAAAATTCGCACTATCCGCATGAACAAAATTGGACCCAGCGATGAACAATAGCGTGATAAAACCACTCAGCACTATGAATTTTAATTTTTTCAATTGCCTTCTCCTTCATCTCATTTGATTTATTTCAACTCCTTTTTTTAATGTTCTTTTCAGTAATACTTATCATTTGATTACAATATATCATAAGCTAAACTTAAACTCAACAGATATGCAAGAGTTTATTTCTATTTGAAATAATTCTAAAAAATAATTTAAATTCACTCATTTCATCCTTATTTTTCACTTCTATCTACTCCATAACTTCTATATCATCTCTTGTACTCATTTACAAGTTTTATTTTAAAGAATATTTTAAAAAGCACTTCTCCTACCCGAATCATGGCGTTAAAAAGATAACTAAAAGTTCTGTCAGTGCTGACAGAACTTTTTTAACTTACCCTTGTCTTTTTGGACGATAATAATAAGAGATGACGAGTCCCATTGCTGCGACAAGAAGGGTTGAGGCGATGATTAAGAGAATTCCCATCGGTCCATTTGCGCCTGTAAATGGTAAGACCGTCATCGGCGCATCTGCCGCATAGACGACCATCGTGCCATTGTTTTTACTCATGTCCACCGTCACTGAGATCGGAGCTTTCAAAAGCTCATATCCAGCTGGTGCCTTGGTTTCAACTAGGCTATAGTTGCCTGGTGCGACATTGGTAAAGTGGATCTGTCCATAAGCATCTGTCGTGAGGCTTTGGACAAGAGCACCACTACTATCAAGCAGGTTAAAGCTAGCACCCGGAAGTGGAGTTCCTTGGGTCAGATGATAGTTACTATCTATATCTGGACTTCCGTCATTATTAGTATCTGCTGTCGTGCCTAACTTAAACTTCAAAAGATAAATCTCTCCTTGCGCCACATCAAGGTTGGCGTATTGCATGTGATAAGTATCGTTTGTGAGGTAGTTGAGCTGCGTGCTATCTGATAATCCGCTCAGAGATTGGAGCGTATCCAAATCTGAGTCTGTCCCATAAGTGCTTGTGGCTGTATTATACGGACTGTTTTGTGCGGATTTCGAGTTGATTGGAAGCGCGGTGCCGACATTTGGATTTGTGATGACAAACTGTTTCTTTTGAATCATGCCAGCCACTTCAAACTCAGCGACATAGGTCCCTTCTGGGAGGTTACTAAAGGTGTAAGACCCATCTGTACCAGTCAACACGGTCGAGTTGCCTGAGCTATCCA
>NZ_WITJ01000013.1 GCF_009601015.1 Lactococcus hircilactis | reverse complement strand
TGATGGGAACACCACAAGATGGCGTTATCAGTTCTCCAAGTTCTCAAATAGTTATCGCATTGCAAGAAAAAATTAATTCAGGTCAAGTCTGGATTTAAAAAAATAGCGCTCCGAAAGGGGCGTTTTTTTGTTTGTGCCAAATAATGTGCCAAAAAAATTTAAACATAATTTTTTCTAAAACATAGATAGTACAAAAATAAGCGTTTTTGTTAAAAAAATAACGTTTATTTCATATATTTCAATGCTTTTTAGCCCTTGGGACTATATCATGATCTGTAAACGTGCGCTTTTATCAAGCGTACTTTTATTTTTTGCTCAAAAATAATAAAAAAATTAAAAAAATATTGGTAAAACATTTGATTTTGCCATTTAATTTTAATAAAATGAAGATAAGGAATCAAATAAAATAGAAAAGAGGTAGTAAAAATGGATTTTAACTGGCCAGCAGTACTTGTAGGGATGCTTGTGTTTAGCTTCGCTGGTGTCATTTTGTATGCCCCTATCCATGCGTGGGGGAGAAAATGGAATCAATGGTCTGGTTTTTCAAGGCGAGCGAATCTTGTGATTCTCTTTATTGGTGGGCTTTTTGCTGGGTTTCTCTTGTCCACTGCAATGACACACATCATTCATACCACTGTCGCACAGATGGATTGGTCTTGGATGTTTGCTTCGATATTTCTCTCATTTTTACTTTGGTTAGGGATTTACGGGACGTCGATTTTAGTGATGGGATTGCACCATAAACATCATCCAAAAGTCATGTTTCTGCACTTAACGAATGGTTTGATTGCCATGTTAATGGTGGGGATTACGATTGGATTATTTCCGATGTTGTGATGGATTTTGATGAGAGAGATCAAAAAATGAAAAAATGTGAGTGTAATACTGACATTTTTTTCTTTTCTCTTTTATATTCGTTTTATTTTTGAATTTGTAACAAAAAAGCATTGAGAAGCATTTGATTTTTTGCAAAAACCGTGAGATGGCGATCAAATTTTTTGGGAAGACGTGTGAAATGAAGGGCTGGATTGGAAAGAGAGTGAATGACACACTCAGGTAAGATTGTCGCTCGCGTTTTAGTGAGTAAGCTAATGGCGGATGCTGAAAATTCAATACTGATAATTTTTTGTCAGTACTGATAAAAAATTTTTTTGAAAGCATCAGCTCATGTGAGTCCGAAAATGAGTCCGATTTTATCAAAAAATAAATCATAAAATGCCAAGTCATGAAAATTGTGGTAAAATAGTAGTGATTGTTAAATGCAATGGATTCGCATTTAATAGGCGAGAGATACTCGCTTATGGATAAGTAAAACATAGGAGACGATTGAATGTCAGATAAAATTCGCGTGCGTTATGCACCATCACCAACAGGACTTTTGCATATTGGAAATGCTCGTACAGCTCTTTTTAATTATCTTTTTGCCCGTCACTACAATGGAACATTTGTGATTCGGATTGAAGATACAGACCGTGAACGTCATGTTGAAGATGGCGAGCGCTCACAACTTGAAAACTTGCGTTGGTTAGGGATGGATTGGGATGAAAGTCCTGAAACACATGAAAATTACCGCCAATCAGAGCGTTTACCCTTGTATCAAAAATACATCGATCAATTATTGGCTGAAAAAAAGGCTTATTATTCTTATAAAACACCAGAAGAACTTGAAGCGGACCATGTCAAACAAGAAGCAGCAGGGATTGCACCACATTATATCAATGAATATCAGGGCATGACTGAAAGTGAAATTGAAGCTTACGTCAATGCGCGTAAAGCTGCTGGTATTACTCCTGTCGTACGGATAAAAGTTTCTGAGACTTCGACATATTCGTGGCAAGACATTGTTAAGGGTGAAATTTCATTTGAGGGATCGAAAATTGGTGGAGATTATGTCATTCAAAAACGTGACGGCTATCCGACATACAATTTTGCTGTTGTGGTTGATGATCACGACATGCAGATTTCACACGTGATTCGTGGAGATGATCATATCGCAAATACACCAAAACAATTGGTGGTTTACGAAGCACTGGGTTGGAAAGCACCTCAATTTGGGCACATGACATTGATCATTAATTCACAAACAGGAAAAAAATTATCTAAGCGAGATACAAATACACTTCAATTCATTGAAGATTACCGTAAAAAAGGTTACCTCCCAGAAGCTGTCTTCAATTTTATCGCCTTTTTGGGATGGAACCCTGGTGGGAATGAAGAAATTTTCTCACGTGAGGAATTGATTCAATTGTTTGATGAAAATCGCTTATCCAAAGCTCCAGCCGCATTTGATCAAAAGAAAATGGACTGGATGGATAATGAATACATCAAACACAGTAGTCTGGATAAGATTGTCGAAATGTCAACGCCGTTCCTAAAAGCAGCAGGACGTCTTGATGCGCGTGCAACAAAATTTGTAGAAATGTATCAACCACAAATGAAATCTGCAGAATCAATTGTAGAATTGACAGATTTATATTTCAACGAAGTCCCTGAGTGGGATGCGGCTGAGCGCGAGATGATGAGCCTAGAATCTTCTCCTGTTGTTGTTGCGGCATTCAAATCAAAACTTGAAGCGCTGGATGTGGCAGATTTCACAGCAGAAAACATCTTCCCTTTATTTAAAGCCACTCAAAAAGAAACAGGAATCAAAGGAAAAAACTTGTGGATGCCGATTCGTATTGCCTCAACAGGATCAATGCACGGCCCAGAGCTGCACAATGCGATGGCCTTACTTGGAAAAACAAAAGTCCTCGCACACATGAGCGCAGCACTTGAAAAATAAGCTCAAAAAAATTTCTGTCAGTACTGACAGAAATTTTTTGAACTGAAAAGAAGGCTAAAAAATCATAGTTGAGCTAAAAAACAGGATTTTTCAGCTTTTTTTGATATGATAAAATGATGAGAAATAAATTAGTTTATCGTATTGCTTTGATTGCAATTTTATCTGCATTAAGCTGTGTTTTGCGATTTTCGCTTGTCGAATTTCCAAATGTTAAACCAATCACAGCATTATTTTTAGCATTAGCTTTATGGCTTGGCTTTTGGGACAGCCTTGCAATAATGACAATCACAATGATTGTTACGGGATTGATTCTTGGATTTTCGCCTATCATACTGGGACAGATTTTCGGATATGCTGTGATTATTATTATTTTTAAAAGTATTTCAAAATTTAATCAAAATATCATTTTTCTCTCAGTGATTGCTGGAGGGATGGCATTCATCTTCGGAGCTTTAATCAGTGCTGTTTCTGGACTTCTTTATGGTTTTGGAAGTGGTGGGTATCTTGCCTATTGGATAGCAGGATTGCCTTTTGATGCGGCACACGCATTCTCAACCTTGATTTTTTATCCAATCATTGTCATGATTTTAAAAAGAATAAGACCCCGTCATTGACGGGGTTTTATCATTTAAATTGATCTGCTTCTGGGATGTGACTATCGTGGAAATATTTTTCTGATAGTTTCTTTAGTGTCCCGTTTTCGTACAATTTTTTAAGCGCTGCATTCAAATCTTTTTGAAGTTTTGTTTGACTGTTGTCAAGCACAAAATAATCATAAGTCTTAAAAGTAGGCTGTTGATTCAAGTCTGTCGGAATGCTGTCAACCACACCTGTGATGGCGTGCTGTTTTACAAGATTTTCAGCCGCAGCTTTTGAGGCAAACAAGAAATCAATCTGTCCACTAGAAACACCGGCTAAACGGTCAGCTAAAGGACGTTGGCTGTATTTAACAGTGATTTTTTTATCAGGATGCTTTGTATTCCAAAGCTCAAACATATCACCATAATTCGTTCCCGCCGGGATTTCTGTGGTTTTTCCAGCTAATTGTGAAATCTTAGTAATATTTTCTTTGGAAGAGGAGAAAATCGCATCAATCCCTTGGCGAACAGGAGAACTAAAGAGATATTTTTCTTCACGTGCTTTTGTTTTTCCGAAATTATTTGCCGCAATTTGTGCACGTCCACCATCTAAAGCGGATAAAATCGCACTATCATCATAAACTTTAAAGTTAAATTTATAATTTTTCATTTCTTTATCCGCAGCATTTAAAAGATCATACTCAAAACCAGTCATTTTTCCATCTTGACTATACTCATAAGGAACAGATGCTCCAGAAGTTGCTACTGTGACTGTCGTCACTTTGTTTTGATTTGTACTTGAACTTTTTTGAGTGCCACATGCTGCAAGAAGTGTGATTGAAGCAATGCCAAGGCTTGCTAAAGTAAGCAATTTAATTTTTTTCATCGTATTTTCCTCTTCATCCTAGTTTAACAAAATAAAGCCAGAGCACAAACGGATTGAACCAGTGAAAAATGTGCTCAATGATATAAGCATAATATTAACACAAACTAAAATAAACCGTCATATGATTTTCTTATGACGGTTTATCATTTTTCATAAGGTTCCTTCAGCAAATTTCTCAAAAATCTGTTGATCAAACGCAATTTTGTGCCAGGTACACTCCGGGTGCCACTGGACAGCAAGAATGTGCTTTTCTTTGTTCTCAATTGCTTCAATAAATCCATCACTGCCATGAGCAATCGCTGTTAAATTTTGCCCCAAAACTTTGATGACTTGATGATGAAAAGAATTGACAAGGTATTTTTCAGGGAGAAAATCTAAACTACTGCCTTTTTTAACTGTGATGTGATGCGTTGGGATATCTTGTGGTGTTGGGCTTTGCCGATGTTTAATTTGACTTGTCGTTTGACTTAAATCTTGATAAAGACTTCCTCCAAAATAAACATTTAAAAGCTGTAACCCTCGACATACTCCCAAAATTGGTTTATTTGATTCTAATGCGGCTTTGATTGCTGCTAATTCAAACGCATCTCGAGTGGGGTCTGTTGTTTCAAGCTTGCAATCAGGTTCTTCGCCATAAAGATATGGGCTTACATCTGCACCACCTGTCAGGACAATTTTATCAACGAGTGCTAAATAATTTTTGGCGTTCTCAGGATCATCAACGGGTAGAATAACCACGGTATGTCCTAATTTTTGGAAAACGTCAATGAAAGATTGGCGCGTATAACTGACTTTATTCCACCAAAAAGGAGAACGTTCGACGATGTTGTAAGGTGTTCCTAAAATTCCGATGACTGCCATATTAGTGCTCCTTTGTTTCTTCTGGGAAAATAATCTTAGACTGGGATAGATCAATCGCATAAGTAAGCATACGATTATCGCGGATGGTATGCTCAAAATCAGTACTGTAAAGGAGAAGGCGCATGTGATCCCCTTTTTCTAATTTGTAAATGGTAGGTTGCAGGGTAAAACGCACTGTAAACCATTCGTTTTCAGGGATTTCTGAAATTGTTGTGAGCGAATCTCTATTTTGAAGATTTAAGAATCCTTTTGTCATGACTTGATACGGGCTATCCACCAAGGGCAATTCTTGAAGGTGTTCAAGTTCAAAATTTCGTCCACGGTCAATCGCTTTTGCCTCTAAAACCTGAGTTGTGTCTCTTAACCGTTTTTTCTCACCAAAATCTAATAATTGAGCAGACAAAAGTCCTTTGGAATCTTTTATTTTCAATCGAATCTCAAGCGTAATTGGTCCATTAATGAACAGCTCACGATTGAGTTCTAAATCAATCACTGCAGTGTGTGCATTTCCTTCAAATAAGTCCTTTTTGAAAAGATGAAAATCTTTACTGTATTTCTCAAATGTAGGTTCATCGTAGTGGTTTTCAAATTGTGTTATGGAAACAGCAGTTTTTGCAAGAGGAAGCGAAAACTGATCCTTGGCTCCCCATTGTTGAAGTCCAATAAAGGATTGGTATTTTGAATTTTCTTGTAAAATGACAGGAGGAAGTTGTAAATTCAGACGTTTTTCGAGTAGTTTTGAAGAAAAATAAGTATTAATTACTTCAGTGAAATCAAGAGATTGCCAGTTGTGATTGTAGATGTGAGAACCGCGATGGAGAAAGAGATGCTTCGGATGATTTTCAGCAATAGCGTTAAAGAAGCGATAGGCTTGCTCTGGCGTGACATTCCAATCTTGCAGGCCGTGATCAATCAGAATATCAGCTTTGATGCGTCGGGTATTTAAGAGGTAATTTCGATCATTCCAAAATTGATTATAATCTCCAGATTCACGATCGAGTGCCTGCGTCATTTCATCAAGTCGTAATTGATAATGTGCATTATTTTTGAGAAAATCAGCGCCGTCCAAATTTTTTGAGTAAGTGAGCGCTGCTAGGACATCTAAATCTTCCCCTGGAAATCCTCCGGGAGAACGGACCAAGCCATTTTCACGATAATAATTGTACCAAGAAGAAATCCCCGCTTCTGCAAGAATGACTTCAAGTCCATCAACGCCTGTTGTTGCAGCTGCGTAAGCCATTGTTCCAAGATAAGATTTTCCTGTCATGGCCACTTTACCATTGGCCCAAGTGGCAACAATTTCATGAGTTTTCTTTGGTGTCGTAAAAGCACGTGTGCGCCCATTAAGCCAGTCAATAACAGCAACCATTGAATAAACTTGCTGAGCATCTCCTGACGTTTGAAAGCCATCAGAACCTCGTGTTCCAACACCTGCAACGTAAATGGATGCAAAACCACGGGCAAGAAAGTAATCGTTGAGTGAATAGGTCCATCCATGTGTAAAGGTTGTTGTGGCGGTATCAACGACAGGATGCTCTGGCTCTGGATAAGTCATCGGTTTAAAGTCGTGCGTTTCAACCGTAATGTGATGGGGATTTTTGTGCATTAAATCCCCCTTCATTTCGTGCAGTTTTTTATCGTTGGCTTTATCGTTTGTGCCGAGATGATAAGGGCTTGCGGTCATAATTGTTGGAATTTGTCCCTTAAATTGGGGGCGAATGATTTGAATTTTGATGAGGTCATTTTTGCCACGCTGATAAGTATCTGTTGGACTTTCTACCCAAACAACTTCACGCTTAAGTTGTGTCGTATCGAAGGTTGCAAGAGACTTATCATTGAAAAAGTGGTACTGATTATCAACAAGGAGCAGTCCTTCAGAAACCCAATGCTCGACTAAGGTCATTCCGTTTTTTCGACGCGTCAAAAGAAGAAGATAAAGCGCACAAATCAGATTTTCACTGTTCATCTCACCTGAAAAAGAAGGCAGATGGATGGCTGTGGCAAAAGCACTTGCTTTATTAATTTCAAACTCAAAATTTGGAATGAAATCAAGGAGTTGTAGAGCAATCGTCCAATAAATTTCCCAATCAAAAGAAGAATTAGAGTGATCCAAGAAGGTTAAAAGGTCCTCTGTGGGTGTGGCTTGGATGGTAGTCAGATCAATCGGGGATTGGATGAGGAAGTCTCGTAATATTTTCTTTTCATCCCAAAAAACAGACCATTTAAAACCAAGATGGTCAAGCTCAGCTAATTTTTCGTCAAATGTTTTTTCTACAATTGAAAAATGATTGAATTTCATCAAAATGCTCCTTTAGGTTCTTGAAAAGAGAGATGTGATCTTGTTTGTTTTGTTCATCATACGCTCTAATTTTTATAATTATACCAAATTTTCAGTAAAATTGCTCTGACAAAAATGAAAGATTCCATCCTCTTTTTCAAGATTTTACTTGTATGAAATTGTGATTTCTGATACAATATAAATGCTCAAACAAATGTTAACATGAAATGTTAACAATGAAAAAATTAGATTGAAGGAGTATTTTAAAATATGGATTATCCATGGATGGTAAAATACATCACCGAATTTATCGGAACTGCGTTACTTATTATTTTGGGAAATGGTGCTGTCGCTAACGTCGAATTAAAAGGGACAAAAGCGCATCATCAAAGTTGGCTCATTATTGCTTGGGGATATGGTCTTGGGGTAATGCTTCCGGCGATTGCACTTGGCAATGTTTCAGCACAAATTAATCCAGCTTTCACGCTAGGACTTGCTGCGAGTGGCTTTTTTCCTTGGGCACATGTGGCACAATATATTTTGGCTCAGTTGCTCGGTGCGATTGTGGGACAACTCATAGTTGTAATGGTTTATCGTCCATATTATCTGCAAACAGAAAATCCTAATGCGATTTTAGGAACTTTTTCAACGATTGATGCGGTGGATAATAATGATGCGAAAACACATTTTTCTGCAACAGTGAATGGTTTTCTTAATGAATTTGTAGGATCATTTGTTCTATTCTTTGGAGCAATGGGCATCACAAATCTCTTTTATGGTAAAGAATTAATCATGTGGTACACAAAATATGCTGCAAAACAAGGGGCAGATGTTACAAGTACGGATGTGCTTAATCAAATTAACTCCGCAGTTTCTGGAACAGCTGCTTCTCGTGCAATCGGGATGGTTGTCCTTGGCTTTTTAGTTTTAGTTTTGGTGGCTTCTCTTGGAGGGCCAACTGGACCTGGACTAAATCCTGCACGAGATCTTGGACCTCGTCTGGTTCATACGGTGCTTCCAAAATCAATTCTTGGTGCTGGAAAAGCAGATTCAAAATGGTGGTATGCTTGGGTTCCTGTTGTATCTCCTATTCTTGCAGCGCTTGCTGCGGTAGCATTATTTAAATTAATCTATCTCAAATGATAAAAGAAAAACCACCTGCAACAGCAGGTGGTTTTGTGTTTTGGGGGATTATTTTAAAAAGGGATTAAAGTAAAAGACTTAAGATCCCTAAGGTGTTCCAGAGCATGTGAATGGACATGTTGAGATAAAAATTTCGGTATTTAGCATAAAAGCTGGTTAAAACAAGGCTCATGCTGCCATAAACGAACCAACTATACACATTCGTTGGCGCGTGCATGAGTGTAAATAAAAGTGCTGCACAGATGAAAGCCAGGATTTTATTTTGTTTAAAGACGATTTCAAATATTGCTGTGCGGTAGGTCAATTCTTCAAAAAAACCTGCAAAGATGGTTTGGATGGCAAAAATATAAAGTGGAATACTGCTGCGTAATTGGTCAAGTGCTGCTTGATTTTCAGTCGTGTGTGTATGAAAATGGGCCCCGATTTTTGTGGAGAGGTAAGATAAAATGAACAGAAGGAGGAGCCCAAAAATGATTGTTAAGAGGGGAAAAGATGCTCGTTTTGGAGTGGAGATGATTTTTAATTTTAGTGCAAAGCACCATGAAAAAATCAAACAGAAGAAAAATAAGCTAAGAAAAATGAACTGATCAATCCAGGTGAAAGATGCGTGTTTGTAGAGTAAAAGCTCTGTTGTAAGACTTGGGAGAAGGGATAAGATGAAAAAAATCAGTACATGGGATTTATGATAAAGAAAAAGTAATCCAAGTATTGAGAAAATCACTGTTGCAATTAAAAACATTGCAAGGGTGTGATGAGCAACGAAAGCAGCAAAGCAAGGGGCTAAAAGAAGAACGAGTAGCCACCGCAATTTTTTTAATAAGGCTAAAGGTTTGGGAGTCATGGGATTATTGTATCACATGAGCTGTGATGAAAGCAAAAACTCAACGAAATCATTGCTAATTTAGAAAAAATTTGCGAAAATAGGAGGAGAACATTTAGATGTTGCATTTTTGGAGGACAACATGAGCGAAATTTTGAATCATATTAATGGCTTTTTGCCAGTTTATCGGGTGCTCAATCGGGAGGAAAATCTTGACTTTTTCCGTGATGTACTTGGTTTGAAGGTGCTTTTAGAAGAGGGAGCAATGGTTTTTCTTGGAGGACATGAGTCGAAAAAAAGACGGCTGGTCCTTGAAGAATCACCTGGTCATCGTACTGTTAAGGGAGATAAAAAACACGCGGCTACGGTTTTGGTGGGCCAGGCAGATGAAGTCGCACAGCTTTTGGTTGGTCATTTAGATGCGGTTTCAAAAGTCTTTTTTGATGGTCAGTGTTTTGGATTTGAGGCAATTTCTCCAGAAAATGATGTTTTTCAGCTTTTATCTGAGGGGCTGTCAGTACTGACAGAAGTTGAAAAAGAAGGGGTACGTAAAAAAAGTGTCAAAAAATCTGATCATCCGGGGCTGTCAGAAGTGCGTGTGATGACACTTGAGCTGAATAGCTCAAATGGAGCAGTACTAGATTTTGTTGGCGCATTACTTGGAGCAGATGTCACACGAAATCAGTTGCGTTTACCGTTTGTGAAAATGATTGAACATGAAACACAAGGCGTAGATTTAGCTGCGCGAGCAGATGAGACGCTGGATTTGGAGTTGTTGTACTTTAGTGTGGATGATGCGCTTGATTTAGTTGAATTTTCAAAAAAAGCAGATGAAAAGTCAAATCCGTATTTGGATCAAAGCAAACGGACGCTTTCAATAGAGGCGCCGAATCACATGGAAGTATGGTTTGTGAAAGCATAAAGGTGCATACATAAGATGTGGAATGGGCAAGAAGTCATAAAACAAGTGGAGGCAGATCTCAAGTTAAAGGTATTTTCTGGTGCTGAATTTTCTGTCTTAGATCAGGGAAAAAAATCACATTTTCTTTTTGGATATGCGCAGCATTTTCCTGCGCTTGAAAAGTTGGTGTCAAAAAAAATGTGGGATTTGGCCTCTGTCACAAAAGTGGTGGGAACGGGAACGGTTTTGATTGATCTGATTTTAGGTGGAAAAATCAAACTTGATCAGCCAATCAAAACTTATTTGCCTGAATTTTCTAATGAAACGTTGACTGTTCGTGAGTGTTTGACGCATACTTCTGGGATTGATCCGTATATCGAACACCGCGATCAACTGACGTTTTCTGAATTTAAACAAGCGATTTTAAATATTTCTGTCAGTACTGACAAAACATTTAGATACACAGATGTCAACTTTATTCTGCTGGGCTTTTTGTTGGAGCATTATTTTCAGGCATCCTTAGATGAAATTTTTAAAAAAACTGTATTTGAGCGTTGGCACATGACGCACATTGCTTTTGGACCTGTCGATAATGCTGTTGTGACGTCACAGCAGATTGCTTGTGGACACGTGCATGATCCTAAAGCGCAGGTACTGGGTGTGGAATGTGGATCAGCAGGTTTGTTTTCGGATTTAGAGACGCTTGAGCGGTTTGTTGAGGGGTATTTTTCGGATGATAAATATCTTCAACTGGTCAAAAATTATGCGCGCGGGCACAAAAAAAGAAGTTTAGCGTGGGATATTTTAGAAAAGGATGACCATTGGCTGTTACACACAGGATATACTGGAACTTTTATTCTCCTGAATCTTGTGGAGAAGAAAGCTGTGATTTTTTTATCTAATCGCGTTTATTTTAAAGATGATCGTGCGCAATGGATTAAAGATCGGGATGATTTGATTGCTCTTTTTGTGAAAGGATTTGAAAAGTAAAATAAAAGATAAAAGTCATGAAAGAGGACTTTTATTTTGTTTTCTGAGTGGAAATTAAATTAAATTTTATTAGACTGTGCAAAATAAACGAAAATATGGTATAATATACGCAAAAAAATTGAAACAATTCACTAAAAATTCGTGAAAATCGAAAAATTTGCTTTAAGCAAATTAAAGCCGAATTAAGCTTTGAAGTGATGCATCGGAGGATACATGAGTAGAATGATGCCAGCGCGAGTGCGTGCACAAGGAATTGAGTTGTACGCCTCAGGGCTTTTGTCGGAACCTGTTGAGACAGCATTTAAATTGTCCGCAGAACTTGAGGGTGAGCAGGTCATTTATGATCTGGATGGCGCGCAAGATTTTTGTTCTTGTGCTGTTTTTCAGCAAAATCATCGCTATTGCAAACATATTGCAGCGATCGAAGAATATTTAAAAAATATTGAACGAACCGAGGCTAAAGCAAAAGAAAAGGAAGAAATAGAGGAAGAAGAAGCCATTTATAGTGAAAATCTCGTCTTTTTGGATGCGATTAACGCTGAAACACAATCAAATTTTGGCGCAGATCAGTACAGTTTGGAAATTGTTGTGAGTGATGATGAAAAGCTACGTGATGTCTTTTCTTTGTATCATTTCTTATATTTTGATTTACGATTAAGAAGTGAAAAATTAGGAAAATCTTATGTGATCAAGGATTTACCCTATTTTTTGAGAACGTTGCGAAATTTCAGTCAATATCCGATGGGAGGCAATTGGGTAGATCTCTTTTTTGATAATTTTGATGAAGCAAGTCAGGATTTTTTAAACTTTTTATTAAAAATTGATGCGCGTTCGGATGAGAATCTCACACGTTCCTTATTTATTAAAAATGGACGTTATCTAAATTTACCGTTTTTGTTCCTAGAAGAAGGACTTGATTTAGCGAGTGCGCTAGAAAATTTTTCTTTGAAAATTGATGAGCGAGAGATTAAATTTTTCACATTTTTAGATTTAGATTCAGACAGTGAACTTTTTGAATTTTTAGTCAAAAGTGGTGAAAATTTTATCGAATTGAAATTTGTAACACAAGCGTATCATCGTTTTTATGATGGTGCGTTACTGTATTTTGATCATGGCTTTTATAAGATTACTCAAGAACAGCGACGTATCCTTGCGGTTTTAGACAAGCAATTCAAACATGATCAGACCGTTCGATTTGATTTTTCAAATAAAGATACACTCGCCCAAGCGCTTCAAGAACTTTCCATCTTGGGAAAAATTACAGCACCGAAATATTTTCAAGTTCGAAAATTTAATCCGATTTTTAAATTTGAACAGTCGGCTCAACAAGGATTAGTGTTGTCGGTTGTTTTTGATTATGGCGATTTTTCAGTTCAATCGTTTCATGATTTAGAAAGTCTTGATTTTTCTCGAGATTTAAGAAAAGAGCAACGTATTTTTGGTGTGATGGAGCGCTTTGGTTTTGCTAAAGCATTTGAGAGTGAAATTACAATTTTGTCAGGCGTGACAGAACGCTTCTTTTTACGGATTTTACCTGCGTTTCAAAAAATAGGAAAAGTAGAACTTTCGTCAGCGCTGACAGAAATGCATATCAGTGAAATTCCTGAAATCACCATTGATCAAAGAGGTGGACTGCTTGATATTGCTTTTGATTTACCCCATGTTGGCGAAAATGAATTAGCAGATGTGATTGCTAAATTGCAAGCGAATGCAGATTATTTTGTCAGTAAAGAAGGGCGATTTTATCAATTTGATAAGAAATTTGATGGACTAAAATCAGCACTCAAAGAATTAGATGATCATTTTGTCATCACTGGCAATTCTATTACAGTCAACGCCAACCGTTCATTTCAGGTTTCCAAAATTTTTGAGCACGTTGCTGGCACGTCTTTTTCTGAAAAATTTACATCATTTTTCAATGATTTAACACATCCAGAAAATTTCCAATATGAAAAACCAGCGCACATCAAAGCGCATTTGCGGACCTATCAAGAAGTCGGAGTGCGTTGGATGAAGATGCTGACGCATTATTCGTTGGGTGGCATTTTGGCTGACGACATGGGACTTGGAAAAACGGTTCAAGCGATCACATACCTTTTGTCATCACTGACAGAAAATGAAACGGCTTTAATCACAGCGCCAGCAAGTTTGACCTATAACTGGGCGAGTGAATTTGAAAAATTTACAGATACAGTGGATTTTGTTGTCGTAGATGGGATTAAAGCAGAGCGCGATGTCATTATTGGGGAAAAGCATCAGGTTTATATCACCAGTTACGGAAGCTTTTTGAAAGATTTTGACGCGTATCAAGAAAAAAAACTCACGTATCTTTTACTTGACGAAGCACAATATGTGAAAAACTACAGTAGCAAAACGAATAAAGTGCTCTCAGCACTCAATGTTGAACACACTTTTGCGATTTCAGGAACGCCACTTGAAAATCGGCTCGAAGAAATTTGGGCCATTTTCCAAGTTGTAATGCCAGGCTTTCTCCCCCCACGAGACAAATTTAATAAAATGCAAGCTCCCGCAATTGCGCGGATGCTTCATCCATTTATCATGCGTCGTAAAAAAGAAGACGTACTTGAAGAATTACCAGATAAAATGGAAAGCACGTTGTTTAATCAATTAGCCGATGATCAAAAAATCATCTATATGGCACAGCTTGAATTGATGCAGCAAAAAGTAAGTGCAATGGATAGTCGTGAACTTTCAAAATCACGCATTGAAATTCTTGCGGGCATCACTCGACTGCGTCAAATTTGTAACACCCCTGCTCTTTTTATGGACGATTACAAAGGAAAATCTGGTAAACTAGAACGTTTGCGCGAATTACTTGAACAAATCAAAGATTCAGGTCATCGTCCTCTTATTTTTTCACAGTTCACAAAAGTTTTTCCGTTTATCGAAAAAATGATGCGTGAATTAGGATTGAGCGCATATAAATTGACTGGATCTACCCCAGTAAAAGAGCGGCTTTCAATGGTTCAAGCCTTCAATGCTGGAAGTCGCGATGCTTTTATGGTGTCTTTAAAAGCAGGAGGTGTGGGGCTCAATTTGACTTCTGCGGATGTGGTGATTTTGGTTGATTTATGGTGGAATCCAGCAGTGGAAGAACAAGCTGTGGCGCGTGCTCATCGAATGGGGCAAAAAAATACAGTAGAAGTCATTCGATTAATCACACAAGGAACGATTGAAGAGAAAATTATGGAAATTCAAGAGCGCAAAAAAGATTTGATCGCGAATGTTCTTGAAGGAGATGTAGTGGATAAAGCACTCAGTGCGGAAGAAATTCGTGAAATTTTAGGACTCGGACTTTAAAAATTAATAAAAATACGTTATAATTATAAAGAGACTACTTTTGACAAAAGTAGGAATGAAAATTTTCACCTCCATCCCCGATGGATTAAATGAATATTGCGAACACCGCAATTGGTAAGAGGACTGATATGGCAGAAAGAAGAGTTACATTTCCAATTATGGGTGATGATGAGCCGCTCCAAAAAGATACGCGCGTCATTTATACAAACCAACAATTAATCATCAAAAATCCAAGTCTAAAAGACGAGGGGACTTTTGATGATGCTCCAAAAAAAGCAGAGAAAAAACGTTCAGACCAATTTACTTCATATCGTCCTAAAGTAAGTTATAGCACGCAACATCGTCCATTAAACAGCGAACACAATGGAGTGAGCTCATTTGATAAAATGCCCAAAAAAACGAGCATTGATGAATCCAAAGAACGTGCCATTCGTGCTGCAGCAACCTTACCAAAGCCGCCTAAAAAATACGTGTCACCCTTAGAGCGCGATAAAGAAGAAGTGGCCTCGCGCCGCTCGTCATCTGCCATTTTGAAAAAGCAGCGCTTGACCAATGACAATCCGATTTCGGACATGAAAAAACAAGGGCTAAATCTTTCTGACGCGATGTCAAAGTCGGGAATGAAACAAGCGGTGCCAAGAAATAAAAATTTGGCTCAAACGCAACCCAAAACTTATTTTGAAAATAAACGAAAAAACATTTTTGATCGTGGAATTGTCTAATTCCAAAAAAAATGCTTAAAAATTAAAAAAATAGAACTCTGTCAGTACTGACAGAGTCAATTTTTGAATGTCATGTTGTAAAAAAGAGAGGAAATGCGTTCAGTACCATTTTTGTCAGTACTGACAGCGATTTATCATGGAAAAAACATATCACTTTATCGGAATTAAAGGCTCAGGAATGAGTGCACTTGCACTGATGTTACATCAAATGGGAAAAAAAGTTCAAGGATCAGATTCAACGGATTACTTTTTTACTCAACGCGGCCTTGAGCAAGCGGGAATCCCAATTTTAGCCTTTGATGAAAAAAACATTAAACCAGGTGATGTCCTCATTGCAGGGAATTCCTTCACGGATGACAACAATGTCGAGATCGCTTATGCCGATAAAAATGGGTTTCCTTACCAACGCTACCACGAATTTTTGGGTGAATTTATGGAAGAATTCACAAGTATTGGTGTAGCAGGAGCACATGGAAAAACCTCAACAACTGGAATGCTTGCCCACGTCATGGGAAATATTGTAGATACTTCATTTTTGATCGGTGATGGGACTGGACGGGGAAATGAAGCCAGCAAATACTTTGTTTTTGAGTCTGATGAATATCAACGGCACTTTATGCCCTATCATCCAGAATACACGATTATGACGAACATTGATTTTGATCATCCTGATTTCTTTCATAGTATTGAAGACGTTGCTGCAACTTTTGAAGACTATGCACAGAATATCAAAAAAGGTATTTTTGCCTACGGAGATGACGAGTACCTCAGAAAATTAACTGCACCCGTTCCAATTTATTATTATGGATTTACACCTAACGACGACTATCAAGCGCTCAACCTTGTGCGCACGACACGGGGCTCTTCATTTGATGCGTATCATAAAGGCGAGATGATTGGACATTTTGTTGTTCCAACTTTTGGAAAGCACAATGTTCTCAACGCTTTAGCAGTAGTTGGCGTATGTCATCAATTAGGGTTGAACATGCAAGAAGTGGCAGACCATATGTTGACTTTTAAAGGCGTAAAGCGTCGTTTTACAGAAAAAACAGTCAATGGGACGGTTGTGATTGATGATTTTGCTCACCATCCAACAGAAATTGAAGCAACCATTGATGCTGCACGTCAAAAATACCCAGATCGTGAAATTGTTGCTGTCTTTCAACCCCATACATTTACGCGAACCATCGCTTTTGCTGATGATTTTGCACGCGTCCTGGATCATGCAGATACCGTTTATCTTGCACAAATCTATAGCTCTGCACGTGAAGTTGATCATCACGAAATTACAGCACAAGATCTTGCAAATAAAGTACGCAAACCAGCGCGCGTGATCAATGTTGATAACGTATCCCCACTCTTAGATCATGAACGTGCCGTTTACGTTTTCATGGGGGCAGGAAATATTCAACAGTATGAACAAGCGTTTGAAAAACTTTTAAGCCAACTAACAGATAACGTTCAATAAAAACTCCATTTTGGAGTTTTTTTAAAATAAAAAAGCTGAATATCCGGGGAGACATTCAGCTAAGGGGTTATGAAGAAATTATTTAGGGAGTATCAACATTATAAATGAAAAGGCTTAAATCAAGCTTAATCAAAATATTACTTTAAAAAAATAATAGAAAGATTGACAAATGCGATATAAATATATTATAATATAGAAAAACACGATAAGAGGGAAGCGATGAATTTCGGAGAAAATATCAAGCGACTTCGCACTTCTGCGAATCTCACCCAGTCGGAATTAGCAAAAAGGCTCGGGATTAAACAGAGTAGTTATGTTTCATGGGAACAAAAAAAGAGTAATCCCACATTGGAGTTGCTCGAAAAACTATCTGATATCTATCAGATGCCTATCCGCAAAATTATAGAAAAAGATGATATAAACACTGAAGAAGGACTGTTGATTGACGATTTCAGACGGTTAAGCAATTCCCAAAAAGTTCAATTGTCTGAGTTTGCGCATTTTTTGATGCAAAAACAAGTCCAAATCCCACAAAAAGAGCGCTCGATGTCAAAAATTATCGAAATCACACGCTACAAACGCGATCGCCTTCACTATGCTATCGTTGAAGACGAGCAACTGTCAGCAGGATATGGACAGGCAGTTTCAAATACAGGTGAAACATACAAAGCCTATACTCCAGAAAGATTGGCGAGATATGACGGAGCAGCGCGAATCAAAGGGGAGTCAATGGAGCCAGAATTTCCTAATTTTTCGATTGCTACCTTTTTAAAAACAGGATTCGATCGTGATGGTCAGATTTATGCCATTTCTCAGGGAGATTTGGGAGATGAACAACTTTATATTAAACAAGTTTTTAAAGAAGATCAACAGTTCAGGATTCATTCATTAAATCCTAAATACAAAGATTTTTATTTAGGAGAAGAAGATAATTTCAGAATTATTGGACCAGTGGTTGATCATTTTATGGAACTTGAAGAAGAACAAATCGAAGATTAACGCAGAAGCTTTGGTTGATGGAGATGATGATGTTAGAGAATTACATGCAATTTATTCCGATTTTGAGTGTCGGTGTGATTTTTTCCGTAAGTTACGAATTAGTCCTGCTTTTAGAGCGCAAATTAAATCAAAACACAACGCAAAAATCACTGCATTTAATAAATCAGATAAGAAAAACGGAAACAAAAACAAAACCCATCAAAACCAATCAGCATTCTGCCTAAAGTGAGAAAAAATCATGCTCTCTTTTCCACTCATCAATGATACATCAAGAAAAATTATACACATTGACATGGACGCTTTTTTTGCCGCTGTAGAAATCAGGGACAATCCATCTCTCAAAGGGAAACCAATCGTGATTGCGAGAAATCCCTTAGAGACAGGTGGAAGAGGTGTTGTTTCTACGTGCTCTTACGAAGCCAGGGCTTTTGGTATTCACTCAGCAATGAGCGCTCAAGAAGCTTATGAACGCTGTCCTCAAGCAATCTTTATTTCTGGGCATTATGAAAAATATACCGCTGTTTCACAGCAAATTCAAAAAATCTTTTTTAGATATACCGACCAAGTGGAGCGTGCATCCATTGATGAAGCTTACTTAGATGTTACAGAAAACAAGATTCAATCAACATCTGCCATCAAGATTGCAAAATTAATTCAACACGATATTTTTGTTGAACTCCATTTGACTTGCTCTGCAGGGATATCTTACAACAAATTTTTAGCAAAAATTGCTTCAGATTATCAAAAGCCACATGGCTTGACAGTGATTTTACCCGCAGAAGCTAAAGCTTTTTTAGCGCAATTACCAATAGAAAAATTTCACGGTGTAGGAAAAGCAACAGTCCCGAAACTTCATGAAATGAATATTCAAACAGGAAAAGAAATACAAGAAGCTGATCCACTAGACTTAGCTGAGCGATTTGGTGTTTATGGCTGGGAATTGTATCTCAAAGCAAACGGGATCCACCAGGCAAAAGTAAAAAATTCACGTCAAAGAAAATCTGTGGGTAAAGAAAAAACCTATGGAAAACTCCTTTATTTTTCAAGTGATATCAAAGAAGAGTTGAATATTCTATCAGAAAAGGTCGCAGAGAGTCTAAAAAAATACGATTTAGTGGGGCATGTCGTGACGATCAAAATGAGATATTCAGATTTTACAACATTCACTAAACGAAAAAAATTTCAGGAAAATATCTCACTAAATGAAAAACTCAAAACTGCAGCAACAGAACTTTTTGAAACGATTGATTTTGATGAATCAAGAGGAGTGCGATTATTGGGCGTTACTGTTAGTGAATTTGGAGCGTTAGAAATAGGATTAGATATCCAATAGATAAAAACGGAATGAAAGCCAGTTCTTTTTCTTTTTTGAAGACATACCACAAAAGCCCCAATACACTAGCGATTTGGATGACTTCGACTAACTGAATGAATGATAAAAAATAAGACAAAATAAAGAGCCACAAAAAATCTCCTGCCCCGATTTTAAGCGGAAAACAATCAGCGAGCAAAGCCAGGAAAAACCAGCATAGCATGGTTACATGAAAAGGAAAAATCAGGAAAAATATAACGGCAAATCCTCCCCAAACGAGAAGGGGGAATCCATGATTTTTTGCATCAAACAAAGAAAGAACGAGACAAAAAAGAAAACTCAATGCTTGGGTGACGGATGTGAAGTGAAGAAAAGCACTGAGAAAAATTAAACCACAAATCAATTCCGTAAAAAAATTAAGAAATGAAATTTTTGTTTTGCAATACCGACATCGCCCTCTCAAAAATAATTGAGATAGGAGTGGCACAAGATCAAAAATGCCCAAACGATGCTGACAATGATCACAATGTGATCGTCCATAAATGAAAGATTCTTCAGTGAAAAAACGTTCGACAAAAACGAGTAAGAAAGAACCAATCGTACTTCCAAAAAAGAAAATAAGTAAACTAAGCATATCTTTTTATACGTAAAAAGAAAAGAGTTGTCACTTTTTATGGGAATGATTTGGCTTTTGTTCAAAAAACGGGTATAATTAAAGAAGAGTTAAAAATAAATGATAGAAAAAGGAGAAAATTATGTCAGACGTAAACACAATTCTCAATCAAACGGTTGCCGATCTTGCGAAAGCATCAGCACTTGTTCACCAAATCCACTGGTATATGCGTGGACCAGGATTTATGAATCTTCATCCAAAAATGGATAGTTTCATTTCTGATTTGAATGAACTTCAAGATGAATTTGCAGAACGCTTAATCACTATTGGAGGATCACCACTTTCTACTTTAAAAGAATTTGATGACACTTCAAAAATCAGCTTAGAAACTGCAAGCTGGGATAAATCCATTCACGAGAGATTTGAAGCGTTGGTTACAGCGTACAAATATTTAGCCGATCTCTTTAGACAGGGGATTGATGTGGCCAATGAAAACCACGATGATGTGACTGCAGATATTTATACAGGTGCACTTGGAGATATTGAGAAAACCACTTGGATGATTAAAGCAGAATTGGGCTGGTAAAAATTATTTTTATCTGAAATCAGAGAAAATTGTGCTGTAAGAGGCAAAAAAACGAGGATCATATCAAATGACCCTCGTTTTTAATTTTTTAGTGGAAATTTGAAAAAATCGATTATGCGCCTTCTTTGACTTTTCCGTCCCATCCATTTAATCCGTTTTTCAAAATATAAATCTCAGGAACACCCGCTTTTTTAAGCTTTTTTGCAACTTTTGCTGCTGCAATGGGTTTTGCATTTTCATAGATCAAGACAGGTTTATGTGTGCTGATTGCATTTAAACTTGAATCAATTTGAGCGGCTGCGATATTACGCGCACCTAAAATATGTTTGACACGATATTGATTTGCTTCACGAATATCTAAAATCTGAGAAGTCATCATTAAACGGTTGAATTCTTCGTTTTCTACAACTTTTGCATTGCGCCGAAGATTCCATCTGGGGTAAAAAAGCATCATAATGATGGCAATAACTAAAACAACATCAATAATTAACCAAAGCATTTATTTTATTCTCCTTTTATTTTTAAAGCAAGGCTTGCAGCACCAATGATTCCTGCATCATTTCCAAGGACAGCAAGTTTAATTTTTGTGGTGTTACGAACCGTTGAGAAGGCGTATTTTTTGAAGTAAGCGTCCACTTTTTCGCGTAAAAATTCTCCAGCAGCAGAAACACCGCCACCAATAACAATAGAATCTGGATTTAATGTTGACCCAAGATTGGCACAAGCAAATCCAAGATAGTATGCAAAACGATCAACGACACGGAGTGCAAAAGCATCACTGTCTTCTTGTGCCGCAACAAAAATATCTTTTGATGTCACAAGTTCACCATTATCAATTGCAGCTTTAATTTTGGAGTCTCCCTCATATTCTTCTGCGAACTTGTTTGCTAAGCGGACAATTCCTGTTGCTGAAGTTAATGTCTCTAAACAGCCAAAATTTCCACAGGTACAAGCAAAACCATCGTCGGGTTCCACACAAATGTGTCCAATCTCACCAGCCGCGCCAGCAACACCATGAACAAGAGCACCAGCAGAAATAATACCACCGCCAACACCAGTACCTAGAGTAATGAAAACAACATCTGGATTATTTTCTCCTGCACCGACCCAAGCTTCTCCTAATGCAGCAACATTTGCGTCATTATCAAGAACAAAAGGTAATCCGATTGCTTTGGAAATCACAGGACCAACTTCTTGTGTGTTTTCCCAATTGAGATTAAATGCAGCTCTGACGGTTCCTTTTTCAATATCAACCGTACCAGGAGTTCCCATACCTATCCCAACAAATTCAGATTTGTCAAGTTGGTATAAATCCAAGCGATGGTGGATGGATGCGATGATGTCAGGGACGATGTGTTTTCCGTCTTCAAGGATATTGGTAGGAATGGACCATTTGTCTTGGACTTTTCCATCTAAAGTTAAAATGCCAAATTTGATTGAAGTGCCGCCAAGGTCAATTCCGATGATTTTGTTTGCCATTTGAGAGATCTCCTCATTTTTCATTTTCAAAACGCTCCTCACGCTGCAAAATCAAGCGCGCTTTAAGGTAGTCGTGATTATTTTTTTCAATGATTCCAGAAGCAACGAGATTTTTAAGCTCTTGTTGCATAAAATAAATCGCATCTAAACGGTTGGGGGAGAGGTTAATATAACCAAACTTTTTGAACCATTCTTGCACATCGTAAAGAGTTTTCATTACTATATTTTACCTTATTTGAAAGCGGTAATCAAGTGAGGGAAGGTTTTGAGGAGGATTTATAAAAAAAAGTCGCATTTTTTCATTGAAAAATGAAGAAAAGCAGAGAAAAAAACTTTATTTAGTCGTGTAAACACATACATTTACACGTTTGGTAAAAGTGTGTTATAATAAGTCTGATATATTGAAAGAATAGGTATGATAAAATTGACTAAATTACGCGAAGATATAAGAAACGTCGCTATTATTGCCCACGTCGACCATGGTAAAACGACGTTGGTTGACGAACTCTTGAAACAATCTCACACATTGAACGCACGGACACAATTGCAAGAACGTGCAATGGATTCAAATGCGCTTGAACAAGAACGTGGGATTACTATCCTTGCTAAAAATACTGCTGTTGAATATGATGGTCATCGCATTAACATCTTGGACACACCAGGTCACGCGGATTTTGGTGGTGAAGTGGAACGGATCATGAAGATGGTTGACGGGGTTGTTTTGGTGGTTGATGCTTATGAAGGAACCATGCCTCAAACGCGTTTTGTTTTGAAAAAGGCTTTGGCACAACATTTGACGCCTATCGTCGTTGTCAATAAAATTGATAAACCTTCTGCTCGTCCTCAAGAAGTGGTTGATGAAGTTTTGGATTTGTTTATTGAACTTGGTGCAGATGAGGATCAATTGGAATTCCCCGTTGTTTATGCATCAGCTTTGAATGGAACATCTTCAATGTCAGACGATCCAGCGGATCAAGAACACACAATGAGTAATGTTTTTGATACTATTTTGGAACACATTCCTGCGCCAGTTGATAATTCTGATGAGCCTTTGCAGTTCCAAGTTTCACTTTTGGATTATAATGAATTTGTCGGTCGTATTGGGATTGGTCGTGTTTTTCGTGGAACAATTAAGGTTGGGGACAGTGTCACATTGTCTAAACTTGATGGCACAACTAAAAATTTCCGTGTGACTAAAATGTTTGGTTTCTTTGGGTTAGAGCGTCAAGAAATCCAAGAAGCTAAAGCTGGGGATTTGATTGCGATGTCAGGGATGGAAGATATCTTTGTTGGTGAAACAGTGACCCCATCTGATGCTGTTGAACCATTGCCTCTTTTGCACATTGATGAACCAACACTTAAGATGACTTTTCTTGTGAATAATTCACCTTTTGCTGGACGTGAAGGAAAATGGGTCACTTCTCGTAAGATTGAAGAACGTTTGAATCAAGAATTACAAACGGATGTTTCGCTTCGCGTTGAAAATACGGATTCTCCTGATAAGTGGATCGTTTCTGGTCGTGGTGAATTGCATTTGTCTATTTTAATTGAAACAATGCGTCGTGAAGGATACGAACTCCAGGTTTCTCGTCCAGAAGTCATCATTAAAGAAGTCGATGGTGTGATGTGTGAACCATTTGAACGTGTTCAAATTGATACACCTGAAGAATATCAAGGCTCAATCATTCAAGCGTTGTCTGAACGTAAAGGTGAAATGCTTGATATGATTAATGAAGGTGCGGGACAAGTCCGTTTGGTCTTTCTTGTCCCTGCTCGTGGATTGCTTGGGTTTACAACAGAATTCATGTCAATGACACGTGGATATGGAATCATGAATCATACGTTTGATTGCTACAAACCTTATATTAAGGGAGTAAATATTGGAGGACGTAATCGTGGCGCACTGGTTTCAGCAGATACAGGAACAGCTACGCACTATGCCATCATGTATGTAGAAGAACGTGGTGTGATCTTTATTGAGCCAGGGACTGAAGTTTATGAAGGAATGATCGTGGGACAAAATTCACGCGAAAATGACATTACAGTCAATATCACGCGAATGAAACAACAAACCAATGTGCGTTCATCAAATAAAGATTCAACAGTGGTCATCAAAGCGGCTAAAATTATGACACTTGAAGAATCTCTTGAATTCTTGAATGATGATGAGTACATGGAAGTCACTCCTGAATCCATTCGCGTGCGTAAGCAAGAATTAAACAAGGGAATGCGTGAAAAAGCAGCTAAAAAACGCAAACAAGCAGAAATGGAACTTGAAGGTTAAGCAAGCGATTTAAGTCAGAAAATCAAGGACACCAAAAAATATTCTGTCAGTACTGACAGAATGAAAAAATGAACGGGGATCGCGTGTTTTATGCGACAACGTGCAAGCAAAATCGGAGGGCAACGTGTTATATTTTATTCTTTTGGTCATAATGGCATTGGTGTATTTATTTGTGATGCCAAAAGAGATTAGACGGAGCTTGGATATTTTTGCATTAGCTGCACTTGTTGTGCTCGTTTTGGCGGTCGCGATTTCACAAGCTGTGATGAATCGGGGATTGGTTCTTGAGATTTTGATTGTTATTTGTGGATTTTTCTTGATGATCAAGGCCTGGCGAGAAATCGGGCAGATGAATCAAAGAGGACGTCGAAGCAATAGAAACAAAAGAAGATAAGAAATTGCTGTCAGGAGATTAGCCCCAACAAGCTGTTGTGAGGCTGTCAGTACTGACAGCTTTTTGAGTTTTTCATCAAAAAGTTAAAGATAAAAAAGGAGACACGAATGGACATGGAAAAAATTGAGCAAGGTTTTTTGCTGATGATAGAAAATATCAAATCCATCGCGCGCGAGCAAAACACAGATTTTTATGATGCGTTCGTCGAGCAAAATGCGGCATTTTTGCAAGCAAAGCTTGATAAACCGACAGATGTGGCGCTGTCAGTACTGACAGCATCAAATCAGAAGCTCTCACAGCTTCATTTGACCAAAAAAGAGTGGCAAAAACTGTTTCAATTTGTTTTGCTAAAAGGAGCTCAAGTCGCTCCAATGCAGCCCAATCATGCGTTCACACCAGATTCAATTGGCGCGTTGTTTCACTTTATCATTGAAACGTTGCATCCTAAAAAAGACATTCGTGTGTTGGAAATGGGCTCTGGTTTAGGGAATCTTGCTGAATTTTTACTTGTAAATACGACAAAAAATATAGAATATGTGGGCTTTGAAGTCGATGATTTATTACTAGATCTAGCAGCTTCAATGTCAGAAATCATCGGATTACAAGCGACATTTATGCAAGTTGATGGGGTTCAAAGTCAATTGTTAGCTCCAGTGGATGTGGTGATTTCTGATTTACCGATTGGATTTTATCCAGATGATGCGCTTGCACAGACTTTTTTTGTTGGTCAAAAACAAGGACACACGTTCGCCCATCATTTGATGATTGAACAAGCGATGAAATATCTAAAAGAGAGTGGTTTTGCAGTGTTTTTGGCTCCTGCGGATCTTTTGACAAGTGTACAAGCTGAAACGCTCAAAAATTGGATGGTTGAACAGGCGCATCTTGCCGCTGTGATTACACTTCCTGAGCAGCTATTTAAACAGGCAGCAAAAAGCATTTATGTGTTTAAAAAATCAAAAAGTACACGCGCAACATTTGTGTACCCGCTTGAAAATCTCAATGATCAAAAAGACATTCACGCACTCATGACCGCTTTTCAATCACATTTTGACGCGTAAGTGCAAAAAGTGCGAAAATAGGGGTGTTTTTCATTTTAAAACCGCTAACATTTCCAGAGTGTGATATAATGAAAAGGTATAAATTGTAAAATAGAAGGAAGTAGAAATGTCTAAAACACTCTCAGTTAATGCGGGTTCATCCTCATTAAAATGGCAACTTTATGAAATGCCAGAAGAAAAAGTGATCGCAAAAGGAATGTTTGAACGGATCGGATTGAAAGATTCCATTGTCACAGTGAAGTTTGATGGAAAAAAAGAAGAACAAATCTTTGATGTCCCTAATCATGTTGAAGCAGTCGAGCGCTTGCTTGAAGATTTCAAACGCTTACATATCTTGTCAGATCTGACAGAAATCACAGGTGTTGGTCATCGGGTGGTAGCAGGTGGAGAATTGTTCAAAACATCCACTTTGATCACACCAGAAGTATTGGAAGAAATTAAAGCGTTATCAAATCTTGCTCCTCTTCATAACCCAGCGAATGCACAAGGCATCGAAGCGTTTATGAAATTATTACCAGATGCGACTGCTGTTGCAGTTTTTGACACTGCATTTCACACGACCATGCCAGAAAAAGCATTCCGTTATCCTTTGCCTAATAAATACTATGATGAGTTCCAAGTCCGCAAATATGGCGCACACGGGACCTCACACATGTATGTCTCACAAGAAGCGGCAAAATTACTTGGAAAACCCCTTGAAGCCACTAAAATCATCACGTGTCATATCGGAAACGGAGCGTCAATCACAGCCGTTGCAGGTGGAAAATCTATTGATACATCGATGGGATTCACACCACTTGGTGGAATTATGATGGGGACACGTTCAGGCGAACTTGATCCTTCTGTTTTTCCTTACTTGATGGCCAATGATCCAACGCTCAAAACTGCGCAAGATGTAGTGGATATGATGAATCAAAAATCTGGATTAACAGGAATTTCTGAAATTTCATCAGACATGCGCGACATTCGTGATGGCAGAGCTAACGGCAATAAAAAAGCCATTCTTGCTTTTGAAATGTATTGTGATCGAATCAAAAAATACATTGGTCAATACTTAGCTGTGATGAACGGTGCAGACGCCATTGTATTTACAGCAGGAATTGGTGAAAATGCAGAGTACATGCGTGCAGGTGTACTTGAGGGATTATCTTGGTTTGGCATTGAATTAGATCAAGAAAAAAATAACACACCTGGTGCAATCGAAATTTCAACACAAAACTCACGTGTAAAAGTCTTTGTCATCCCAACAGACGAAGAACTCGTTATCGCACGTGACGTGGAAGCGTTAAAAAAATAAATGCGTTTAAACACTCTGTTGTCAGTACTGACAGTAGGTGATCTGAAATAAATGAAAAATAAAAACACTTGCGAGTTGAACGAAAACCGTGAGTGTTTTTTTCTGTCAGTACTGACAGAAATTTTAAACGATACAAAATCAGCCAAACAGAAAATTTTTCTTAAAATATGTTATACTTTAGAAATAAAACGCATACATAAAGGAGAATAACATGGAAAAAACACTCGCAATCAACTCAGGATCATCCTCTTTGAAGTGGCAACTTTATGAAATGCCAGAAGAAAAAGTCATTGCAAAAGGAATTTTTGAACGGATTGGACTTGAGCGCTCCATGTCAACAGTCAAATTTGATGGGGAAGCACACACACGAGAAATTGATATTATTGATCATCGCCAAGCAGTACTACTTTTGATGGACGAATTGATTCATTTCCATTTGATTAAAGAATTTCGTGAAATCACAGGTGTCGGTCATCGTGTCGTTGCAGGTGGTGAACGCTTTAAAGAATCCGTCTTAGTGACCCAAACAGTCCTTGAAGAAATCAAAGCAATCTCCAATCTCGCGCCCCTTCATAATCCAGCCAACGCAGCAGGTATTGAAGCTTTTTTGAAACTCTTACCTGATGCCGTTTCTGTTGCGGTATTTGACACTGCTTTTCACACGACCATGCCACAAGCTGCTTATCGCTATCCGATCCCAAATAAATATTACAATGAATTTTCAGTGAGAAAATACGGCGCACATGGGACATCACACATGTATGTTTCAAGAGAAGCGGCACAGTATTTTGATAAGCCACTAGAATCACTCAAATTGATCACGGCTCACATCGGCAATGGGGCATCAATATCCGCCATCGACGGTGGAAAATCCATTGACACCTCCATGGGATTCACACCGTTGGGTGGAGTGATGATGGGGACAAGATCAGGTGAGATGGATCCGTCTGTCATCCCATTTTTAATTGAAAATGATCCAGAACTCAAAACCGCACAAGATGTGATTGATTTATTTAATCATCAGTCAGGCATCAAAGGTGTTTCCGAGGTTTCAAGTGACATGCGGGATTTGGAAATCGCAAGAGATCAAGGTGATAAAAATGCGATTTTAGCGTATGAGATGTTTGTTGATCGTCTCAAAAAATACATTGCTCAATATTTTGGCGTCCTCAATGGTGCTGACGGACTGATTTTCACAGCAGGAATTGGTGAAAATGATCGAAAAGTTCGTGAGGATGTGGTCAATGGACTTTCTTGGTTTGGAATGGAAATTTTACCAGAACGTAATGTTCGCGGCGTGGTTGGCGAAATTTCAACGCCAACATCTCGTGTGAAAGTGCTTGTGATCCCAACAGACGAAGAAGTCATCATCGCACGAGACGTTGAAAAATTCAAAAAAAAGACAGCTTTTCTTTAATTCTGTTTCAAGCTTGAAAAAAATTAAGAAAAAAGAAAAATCAGATGTATAATAGAATCAATAAAGAAATCGAGGTGATTCTATGCATGCAAGTCTTGATGGCGAACGTGTTGAGATCTGGCATTTTACAAAAGCAGATCCTAAACCTAGCGAATGGGTAAAAACAGCACTTGAAACCGGTATACAAATGCAAAAAAACGACGTTATTGTCAAACACAAAGACGGAAAAATCGAAGTTTTGGATGAAAAAACAGCACTTCAAAAGTTGAAGCTGCTTACAGCTGCGCAAGCAAAAGTCATGAGCATGACGAAAACGGGCGATGCCAAACTCCTAAAAGTGAAAAATGGATTTGATATCTGTGATGCTTGGAAAATTTGCCCCAACGAAGAACCAATTGGGTGGGTAAAAGAAGCGCTGGATAAAAAGTGGGTTTTTTGGGACGAAATTTCGGAATTTTCTGAAGTGTTCTTAAAAGCACCTGGTTTTTATCTTGGATCCGGCATAGGAAGTGCCGGTGCCTATCTGGTCATGGCAAATGGAAATTTTAGAATTGTTCCTGAAAAAGATTTTAACAAACAGTATCGCATTTTAAAGGAGGCAGGGGATGCTTGAAAAAATAATCTTCATTTTATTCGGGCTTGCTTTTTGTGTGGGCGGCGTATTTTTCCTTTTTCAAAAGCAAACATTGGAAAAAAACTTTTTGGATTCAAAGATGCCCGTGCCATTTTATGGGTTTATTAGTAAAGTGCTCGGAGTCGTTTTCATTATTTTAGGAGTGGTGATTGTAGGGTTTGCACTCATTGCACTCATCCATCATTAAAAACAAAAAGGCATTGAGCCTTTTTTTAATGAATATTTTATGATAAAATAGAAGAAATAAATAAAATGGCGTGTTGTGTGACTACTGACAAGTCGAATCCATATTTATTTTAAGAAAACAATTTTTTTGAAAAATATGACAAGTAAAACAAGGATAGAAAAAAGTAGAAATGCTTGATTTTATCCTCTCGGAGGACTCATGGCTGAAATTAAATATAAACGTGTACTTTTAAAATTATCTGGCGAAGCACTTGCTGGTGAAAAAGGCTTTGGATTTGACCCTGAAACAGCAAAGGTTGTCGCAAAAGAAATCAAAGAAGTTCATGATTTAGGTGCTGAAATTGCAATCGTCTGTGGTGGTGGGAATATCTGGCGTGGCATCACAGGTGAAAAAGGCGGGATGGAGCGTGCGCAAGCAGATTATATGGGGATGCTTGCAACCATCCAAAATGGTCTTTTTGTCCAATCTGCGCTTGAAAATCTCGGGGTGGATACCCGAGTGATGACAGCCATTTCAATGCCTGCAGTTGCTGAGCCATACATTCGTCGTCGTGCTGAGCGTCATCTTGAAAAAGGACGTGTCGTGATTTTTGCAGGAGGAACAGGATCACCATATTTTTCAACGGACACAACCTCAGCGCTACGTGCTGCTGAAATCAATGCAGATGTGATTTTGATGGCAAAAAATGGCGTGGACGGTGTCTATAATGCAGATCCAAAACTTGATCAAAACGCAGTAAAATTTGAAAACTTGACCCACATGGACGTGATTACAAAAGGATTGCACGTCATGGATAGTACCGCGTCAACGATGTCAATGGATAATCACATCCCATTAGTTGTCTTCAACATGAATGAACTTGGCAATATCAAACGTGTGGTGTTGGGTGAAAACATCGGAACAACCGTTGAATAAATCAATCTAACAAAAAACACAGGAAAAAATTTCTGTCAGTACTGACAGAATTCAAAAAGAAGAAAAAAGGAGTCTGTCAGAGCTGACACGTTCATTTTTACCTCAAGTGAAGATAAAAAGAGATCAAAAATGAAAATGAAGAAGTGAAAGTGACAGAAAATAAAAAATGACAAACGAAATTATTGATCACGCAAAAGACAAAATGAAACAATCCCTTGGAAGCTTGCAACGTGAACTTGCACACATTCGCGCTGGACGCGCTAACGCAAGTTTACTTGATCGAATCCAAGTAGAATATTACGGAGCGTCCACACCATTGAACCAATTAGCTTCTGTCACAGTTCCAGAAGCGCGCGTTTTGATGATTACCCCGTTTGATAAAACCATCTTAAAAGACATCGAAAAATCAATCTATGAGTCAGATCTCGGGATTACACCAGCAAATGACGGCGCTGTAATCCGCTTGGTGATTCCAATGCTGACCGAAGAACGTCGCCGCGAGTTGGTCAAAGACATGGGCAAATACATTGAATCTGCAAAAGTAGCCATCCGCAACATCCGCCGTGATGCGATGGACGCCGTTAAAAAGCAAGAAAAAGCAAAAGAAATCACAGAAGATGATCGGAAGTCACTAGAAAAAGACATCCAAAACGCAACAGACGATGCAGTAAAAGAAGCAGATCGTTTGGCCTCTGTAAAAGAAAAAGAACTTTTGGATCTGTAATTCTAAAAGTGCCGTCAATAAAGGAACTAAAACGGCTCATTGAGCCGTTTTTTAAAAAGAAAGCTGCCTAAACAGCTTAAAAGGAACAATATGGAAAATTATATCGCAACAACATGCGCTGCGCTCATCGTTGAAGAAGGAGACCAGTTTTATTTTCTCCAAAAAGGAGATACCATCTTTCGCTTGGCAAAAGATGAGGGGGAACATGCTATCGGAGACGTTGTGACGGGATTTGTTTATACAGATAAAGAAAATCACAGTCGGATTACGACAGTAGCGCTCGCAGCAACACAAGAAACATTTGGTTGGGGCGTCGTGACAGACGTTCGAAAGGATTTAGGAGTGTTTGTCGATACAGGACTCCCAGGAAAAGATGTCGTCGTCTCACTTGACGATTTACCACTTGAAAAAGAACAATGGCCCAAAAAAGGAGATCAGCTCTACGTGAAGCTTGTCTTAGATCGTAAAGCGCGCATTTGGGGACATTTAGCATGGCATGAAGATTTCTGGCAATTAGCGCAAGCAGGGTATGATAACATGAACAATCAAAACCTTCGAGCAATTGTATATCGGAATAAAGAATCCGGAACGTTTGTCTATTTACCAGATCATAACATGCTAGGATTTATCCATCCCAACGAGCGTTTTTCAGTACCACGGGTGGGACAAGAATTGCAAGTGCGCGTGATTGGATTTAGAAAAGAAGATCGCTCACTCAATTTATCCGCAAAACCGCGCGCGTATGAAATGTTAGACGCAGATAGTCAAATGCTGCTTGCTTATTTGCAGTCAATGGGAGGAAAAATGTCCTTCAATGACAAATCAAATCCAGAGGAAATCAAAGCAACGTTTGGCATCTCAAAAGGACAATTCAAAAAAGCACTTGGCGGATTGATGAAACAAGGAAAAATCAAACAAAGCCCGCAAGGCACCACACTTAGTGATGAAGCATAAAAAACAGATGGAATGAAATCATTCCATCTGTTTTTGTATAGGGGACATTATTTAATGTAAACGGTCTTGAAATCATACTCCAATCCAGTGCCGTGGAATGTCAATCCTTTGAGTGCAGTATTGCGCAAAGCAGGCGTTGTACGGAAGAAGATAGGATTGATGCTGGATTGATCATAGAGCGCTTTTTCAGCAGCTTTATAATCCGCATTCCGAGCAGCATCATTAGTCACATCAGGAAGTGTTGATGCTTTAGTCCAAGCTGCTTGATAAGCTGTATTATTAACGCCACCATCATTTTGTCCTGATCCAGCTGCAAAAAGTTGGAGGAATGTTGAAGGTTCAGCATAATCTCCACCCCATAAAGAGTTGACCAAATCAAAGTTGTGCGCAGCAGAATCTTTCAAACGTTGTTGGAAAGGAACAACCTTTTCAGTGATTTTCAAACCAGGCAATGCTTTTGCAAGTGAAGATTGAAGAAAATCAGCTTGAGTTTTCGCCGTTGGGCTATCTGCATCCGTCTCATACGATAAATTAACAGAAGTGGCACCGATTTCTTTAAGTCCTTCTTCCCACAATGTTTTCGCTTTTTCAACGTTATATGTATAAGGTTGAGCAGCGTACTTAGCAAAGTCTTTTCCAGATTGTGTTTGCGCCATGCCAGTTGGTGTGAATCCAGTCGCAACAGTTGAAACAGCTGTGGATTGTGCAACAATAGCAGAGCGGTCGGTGGCAAGATTTATCGCTTCTCTAATTTTTTGATTTTGGAGCGCTTTAGCAGCGGTTGGATTTGAGGTTCCTTTACCAGTTTGGTTATATTCGATATAGTCCGTCGTTGATTCTTTAAGTTTGACTAAATTTGTATTTTTAGTGTAGCCTTTATTAGCATTGTACAAATCAGGACTACCAAGCGAAACTTGATCTAACTTTCCTTCTTTATAAAGTTGAACAGCAGTATTTGGATTTTTGACCACTTGAAGATCAATTTCATTGGATTTGACATCTTTTTTATCGTAATAATCTGGATTTTTAACAAGTTTGAAACTTTCATTTGTCCCTGTCCATCCGTTGCCCTTGAAGATAAATGGACCATCATAAAGTGTCTTAGTAGAGGATGTTCCATAACTCTTTCCATATTTTTCAACAAATTTTTGATTCAAAGGATAATAAACGGACTCAGCAAGTAAGAACTTGAAATATGGCGTGGGTTGAGAAAGTGTAACGGTCAACTTCGTATCGCTCACTGCTTTTACACCGAGCGTATCCAAATCAGCTTGTGTCGCTGTTTTAAGTCCCATAATTTTATTTGCATTTTGAATATTTCCAAGAAGATAAGCATATTGTGATCCTGTCGCAGGATTTACTGCCCGTTGCCAAGCATAAACAAAATCTTTTGCAGTTAACGCATCTCCATTTGACCATTTAAGCCCTGAACGAAGTGTAATCGTCCATGTGAGTCCATCAGAAGATTCAGAGATTGATTTAGCTAAAGCATTTACAGCTTTTCCATTCGCTGCGACACGCGTTGCACCTTCTTCTACATTTCCGATAAACAAATTAGAGTACGTATCGGTATTCAATGTTGAATCAAGCGTTGTGATATCAGTCGGAACAGCAAGTGATGGAGCTTTTGAAGTTGTACTACTTTGTCCGCAAGCAGCAAGCAATGCAGCAGATCCCAGTGCAATCGTTCCTAAAGTAACTTTTTTCCAATTTTTCATTTTTTTCCCTCATAATGTATTACCATTTTTACGTAATAAATATCTTTCAATTACGTATGAAGTTGATTATATGCTCAAAATTTCTGAATGTAAAGTGAATTGACATAATTTTTTGAAAATTTGGCTTATTATTTTTTTATGATGGACTAAAAATAAGGAATATCAAGCGTTTAAAGCAGGTGATGAAAAACAAAAAGTTTTAGAGCAAGCAAAAGAAATGAAGGCTATGTTATAATAATTCAAAGAAAGTGAGAAATATGGCAATAGAAAAAGCAATTTTTGCAGGAGGCTGCTTTTGGTGCATGGTTCAGCCTTTTGAAGAACGTGAAGGAATTTTGACTGTGACAAGCGGGTACACGGGAGGAGATTTTGCACATCCGACCTACGAGCAGGTCAAGATGCACATGACAGGACACACCGAAGCCATCGAAATTATCTTTGACAACGACATAATCCCATACGAAGCACTCGTTGAACTTTATTGGCAAACGACTGATCCAACAGATGCGTTTGGACAATTTGAGGATCGCGGGGACAATTATCGTCCCGTCATTTTTTACAGCACTGAAAATCAACAGCGCATTGCACAAAAAAGTAAAGCAGCCCTGCAAGCTTCCAGAAGATTTGATGGACCAATCGTGACAACCATTGAGCCCGCACAAATATTTTGGCCCGCAGAAGCGTATCATCAAGGATTTTACAAAAAACATCCCCAAACCTATCAAGAAGAAATACAAGAACGACGCACGTTTATTTTAGAACATTGGTCAAAAAAAGAGGAGAATAAAGTGAACGAATGAATAGACCCTTTTATACATTTTTAATGAAATATCGCGCACCAATAGAAGTTGATGATGTGACCCGACTTGCAAATCTCGCTTTTCGAGATCCGCTTTTTCCAAAGCACAGCAGTGATTTTGAAGAAATTTCAAGTTATCTTGAAACACATGCTCCCTTTTATTTTAATCTGACATTGTTTGATGAAATTTGGGAAAAATACTTAGAAAATTGAAACATCCGTGTTTCTTTTTTATATGAAGCTGTGACAAAAAAGACGCCCAATCAAGAGTGTCTTTTCGTTTCTTTTTATTTCATTGTAGGGAAAAGCAAGACATCGCGGATACTTGTCGTTCCTGTAAAGAGCATGACCAATCGATCAATACCAATTCCCAAACCACCTGTTGGTGGCATTCCATGTTCAAGCGCTTCGACGAAATCGTAATCAACACCTGTTGCTTCGTCATCGCCCAATGCTTTAGCCTGTGCTTGTTTTTCAAAACGTTCTAATTGATCAATTGGATCATTCAATTCTGAAAATGCATTTGCGAATTCGTGTCCATCAATGAAAAACTCAAAACGATCTGTAAATCGTGCATCCTCAGCGTTCGCTTTTGCAAGCGGTGAAATTTCCTTTGGATGACCAAAAACAAAAGTAGGTTGAATCAAAGTTTCTTCTACATAAGTTTCAAAGAATTCATTAATGATATGTCCAACTGTGTTCATGTGTGGATCAAGGTGAATGTTGTGTTTTTCAGCAAGTTTTGCAGCTTCATCAAAAGACATTGGCAACCAAAAATCGACTCCTGAAACTTCTTTAATCGCATCTACCATGTGAACACGACGATATTGTCCACCCATATTAATTTCATGTCCATCATAGTCCAACACATCATGACCGACCACATTTTTGGCGACAGATTGGAAGATGCCCTCAACCATATCCATTACATCATGATAATCTGCATAAGCTTCGTAACTTTCCATCGTTGTAAATTCAGGATTGTGCGTTTGATCCATCCCCTCATTACGGAAAACACGGCCCATTTCATAGACTTTTTCCA
Source organism: Lactococcus hircilactis (assembly GCF_009601015.1). Classification (GTDB taxonomy): domain Bacteria; phylum Bacillota; class Bacilli; order Lactobacillales; family Streptococcaceae; genus Lactococcus; species Lactococcus hircilactis. The sequence goes on along the minus strand of NZ_WITJ01000013.1, from coordinate 39,305 downwards.
TTCCTCCGACAATCAAGCGTTTCAAATGCAACTCTGTTGCAATCCGAAGCGCCATATCCATATCTAAAGAATTATGGTGTGTGAAAAATGGACGTGCAGCTGCCCCACCAGCTTCATTTTGCAAGATTGGAGTTTCTACTTCAATAAAACCAAGACTATTCATATAACGTCGAATTTCAGAGACAATTCGTGAGCGCATCACAAAACGATCAAAACTTTCACGATTTGAAATCAAATCCAAATACCGTTTACGATAGCGTGTCTCGGTATCTGTCAACCCGTGGAATTTTTCAGGTAATGGACGCAAAGCTTTACTCAAAAAAGTGAGGTGGCTTGCTTTAAGTGTCACTTCACCTGTGTCTGTTTTCATGATATCCCCATCAACACCTAAGAAATCACCAAGATCGGCTTTTTTGAACAGCTCATAATTTTCTTCACCAACCGCATCTTTACGCACATAAATTTGGATTTGTCCGTTTCGATCTTGAAGATGTGCAAAACCGACTTTTCCTTTTCCACGTTTTGTCATCATTCGACCTGCAACAGTTGCTGTCAATGCTTTTGCTTCGAGTTCTTCTTTAGTATCTGCATCGAATTTTGTGTGTAATTCAGCAGAATTATGCGTGCGTACAAATTTTGTGCCAAATGGATCAATTCCTGCCTCACGCAAGTTTTCCATTTTTTCACGACGCACTTTCATTTGGTCATTTAATGCTTCAATTTCAGCCAATTTTGATCGCTCCTTGTCAAGTTTATTCTAGCCTATTCTATCATATTTTTACAAATTTTACACGCTTGTCCTCATTTAATTTTCAAGATTGTAAAGAGGATTCATCATTTTAATGTTACTTTTAATACTTTATGGATAAATTCGTTTGTTTTTGCGGATTTAGCACACTCAACCGTGATGAATCAACAAAAAAATGCTATAATAATTTGGTTACGATTATAGGAGTAAAAAAGTGTTTAAAAAATTAAAAGAAATTTTAATCGGTAAGCCCTTGAAATCATCTTCGGATGATTCACATTTATTAAATAAGCAACAAGCGCTTGCGATGCTTTCATCTGATGCGCTATCTTCTGTTGCTTATGGACCAGAGCAAATCATCATCGTTTTGATGACCGTTGGAGCTGCTGCAACATGGTATTCTGTTCCAATTGCTGCAGTAATTTTGATTTTGCTGGCTGCATTGATTTGGAGTTACACACAAGTCATTCATGCTTATCCATCTGGTGGAGGTGCTTATCTTGTTTCAACAGAAAATTTAGGAACAATTCCAGGATTGATTTCTGGAGGTTCGTTACTTGTAGATTATATGTTGACGGTCGCTGTATCGACAGCTTCTGGAGCAGATGCAATCACTTCTGCGATTCCAGAGCTCTATAAGTATAACTTAGGGATTGCGATTGTTCTTGCGTTGATTTTGATGTTTATGAATCTGCGTGGACTACGTGAATCGGCGGCATTTTTAATGATTCCAGTCTATACTTTTATTGTAAGTACCTTTGTTTTACTTGCTGTTGGAGTCGTCAGGATTTTATCTGGAAGTTTACCCTATCACGCACCAGCACATTTAGGTGCTTCTATTGGTGGGGTCACATTAATCCTGATTTTAAAAGCCTTCTCCACAGGTTCCTCATCCCTCACAGGAGTGGAAGCCATCTCAAATGCAGTGCCATTTTTCAAACGTCCAAAAGAACATAATGCAGCATTGACATTAGTCATGATGGGCTCGATTTTGGCTGTATTCTTTGCCGGTGTTGTTTTCTTTGCTTATTGGATGGGACTTGTGCCTGGTCACAATATTACAGTGATTGCGCAAATGGCAAACGGATTACTTGGAGAAAGTCCGATTGGACATGTGATGTTCTTTATCTTCCAATTCTCAACCGCCTTAATCCTCGCAGTTGCTGCAAATACGGGGTATTCAGCTTTCCCCGTCTTAGCATTTAATATGGCAAAAAATAAATACATGCCACACATGTTTACTGCCCGCGGCGATCGTTTGAGTTATTCTAATGGGATCATTAGTCTTGCTGCAGGAGCGATTGTTTTACTTGTGATTTTTAAAGGTCAAACAGAGCGCTTGATTCCACTTTACGCGATTGGTGTTTTTACACCATTTACACTCGCTCAAGTCGGGATGGTTGTGCATTGGAAAAAGAAATTAGGAAATAAATTTATTTTTCATTCCATTCCAAATATCATTGGTGCTTTGATTTCATTTTCAGTCGTTATGATTCTTCTGATTTTCAGAACACTTGAGATTTGGCCTTTCTTTCTTGTCCTTCCACTCTTGATTTTTGCTTTTCTTCGCGTGCATCATCATTATGTCAATGTTGCAGAGCAATTACGCTTGCGTGAGGGAGTGGCTGAGCACAAGTTTGATGGGAATACTGTCATTGTACTGGTTGGAAATATGACAAATGTTGATTTAGGCGCCATCAATTATGCACGCTCTATCGGAGATTATGTGATTGCACTCCATGTTTCAACCAAAGAAAATACACAAAAAGAACAAGAGATTGAGACAGAATTTAAATCAACATTTCCTGATTTACATTTGACTGTGATTCAGACGAATTATCGTGACATCATTGCTCCCGCCGCTCGCTACATTGGTTTGACAAGTAAAGATGCTAAAAAACGAAATTTCACTACTACAGTGATTATTCCAAACTTTATCCCTTCTAAACCTTGGGAAAATATGTTCCATAATCAAACAGGACTCCGCTTACGGATGGCCCTCAACTCACATGAAGACATTATTCTTGCAAGTTATAATTATCATCTAAAAAAATAAAAAACTCAACTTCTCAATTCAATGACTGCTTCATCCTTTGAATTGAGATTTTTTTGAAAGAAAATTTCTCATTCTAAACTTTACATTTTTTCAAAAAATCCAGTGATACCAAGGCTTTAAAGACAAATAAAAGAATAAAAAACGAATCTTCCCTTCCCTTCCCTTCCCTTCCCTTCCCTTCCCTTGTGGTATAATGTAATCAAAAAAGGGAAAAGAGAAGTGCGATGGCAGAGAAAAATAAGCATCTGAATTTTAAAGATCGACAAATGATTGAGACATTATTTAATGACCATCAATCTATCGCTAACATTGCGAAAGCAACAAAGCATAGTCGTGTGACAATCACAAATGAAATCAGACGCGGAGTAAAAGAAATGCAAACTTCTAAAGGACTTCGGATTGAGCGCTATTATGCCGAGTACGCCCAGCAACTTTATGAAGCCAGTCAAAAAAATAGAGAAAATACGCCCCGTTTTTCAGAAGTAATCAAAAATAAAGTCAAAGAAAAATATCAAGCAGGTCATTTAGATAAAGCAATCGTCGTTGATATTCAAGAAGAATTTGGTACTCTTGCACCTGCTGAATCAACAATCAGAAGATGGCTAAAAGTCCTCAGAGATAAGCAAGCACCTACGATCGATCGGACTTATTCCCGACTTGGAGACGAAGCTTATTTTAATGATGACTTTAAAAAAGCGAGGCAGTATTATAAAAAAGGAGTAGCCCTTGGCGATACTTATGCAATGACTGCATTGGCTGATTTTTATCAAAATGGAAAATCTGTCCCTCAAGATTGGAGAAAAGCATATCTTCTCTACGAAAAAGCTGCGAATCTGGGAGATTCAAAAGCAAGGTATATGCTCGGTATTTATCTGGATAATGGATTAGGCTGCAAAGCAGATTCTAATCAAGCGATTTTTCATTTAATCAAATCTGCAAATGAAGGAAACTCAACAGGAATGACTATTTTAGCTTCAAATCTTGAACATGGAGGAAACATGGCCAAAGATCTCCGAAAAGCAGTCTATTGGTACAAAAGAGCAGCAACATTAGAAAATGCTTATGCTAAAAAGTGGTTGGAAAAACATGAAGGAGAAGCACTCAATCACCTCCAAGACGAAATAGGATTTACGAATGAAGAGTATATCAGCTACACGTGGTCGAAAACGCATGAAGAATTTGGACACTTAGATAAAAAAATAACAGAAAAAGAACTAGAAAAACTAAGAGCTGCAGGTATCATCTCAGAAGTTACATCAAAAGAAAAGAAACAGCATAAAAAAGATTCAGATTGAATCTTTTTTTTCATAAAATTTCTCATTATAAATCTTAATCAAGGCTGAAAAAGCGCGTGATGACTGGGGGGACGTGCAATGTGTAAAGTTTACAATGAGAAAAATAGTTGTTCCAATGCGTCAAAAAAAGAGTAAAATAGTAATGTTAAGTTATAGATGACAAAAAGGAGTGAAAAAATGGGTAAATACCAATCCAAACATGACGTTAAACAAACGAACTTTCGCACATGGAAATCAGGAAAAATCTGGATTTATGCGGCTGGCGCGCTGCTGACACTTGGGGCAGCGGGTGTCTTTGGGACTGTTCCATCAAGTCCAGTTGCTTTAAGCACGCGTGCTTTTGCTGACACACAGCAGCAAGCAAAAGCAAATGTCACTGGAGCTGTGTCAGGGACAAACTTGACGATTACCGCTTCAAGCTCACAAGCAGGGACAAACTCTGGAACAACAGGAGATTCGATCTCAACAATCAACTTTACCGATACAAAGTCGGGAGACTCTATCACACTGAGTGCAAAAAATAATTATAGTGAGGAATTTGGCGGAGCAATCACTTGGAAAGACAATAAAACAGGGGAAACAGGAACGGCAACTGCTGCTATTGACTATAAGAACAATACGGTAAATCTCGTAACCATCCGTGATGATGCGCCTACTGGACTATCTTATAAAGATCAGTCAAATTTGGAAGTTCAAAATTTCACTTATATCATTGGCGATAAATTTGATGCAAGTAAAGGGTTTGAAAATGCAACTGACGCATCAGGAAATGCTATTGCTTTTTCGAGTGTGAAAGTTGATAGCAGTAAGGTTGATTTAAAAACCCAAGGAGTTTATCCTGTCAGTTATTCCATTGTTGATAGTGCAACAGGAAAAACGCTGACGAAGGTTGCGAATGTGAGTGTGAGGAATGACGCTGCTTATATTGGACTTTTTGGTAGTGATGGGGGGACGGACGATCTTGCACTAATCAAGCTAGGTTCAAAATTTGATGCCAGTCAATATTTTGGGTTTGCGCAGGATATGAATGAAAACTCAGTTGATTTCAGTCAAGTCACGGTCGATACAAGTAAGCTCAACACATCAAAAGCGGGGATTTATCCAGTTTATTATAGTATTCCAGATCCATCCCTATCGGGTGGAAAATTTACAATGGTTTTAAATGTAACAGTGGGCTCTCCCTTAACTGGGGACGCGAGTACATTTGATCCTTGGGTTATGGGTACTTATATAACAAAAGGGAACACAGACTGGGCAATAGGAGATTCAGGAAGTCTTTTAGGAGACTTTTCTGAAGGAGAAAATGTGGATACTTCAGGTACTAAAATCATCCTGAAATCTCCAGATAGTAGTACAGCGACTTTTGATAGTGCAGCTGTAGATACTAACACTCTAGGAACTTATCAAGTGCCCATCACAGTGATTGATCCGATTGGAAATAGTCAAACCATGTATGCGACGGTTGTTGTCAGTCAACCATCTGGCTGGCCAGGTTACTACAATCCAACTTGGAACATTGATTTACCAGTTGGTTCAAGCTATAGTCCTACTTATGGCATAGACACTGGATATTATTCCGTTTCAAATGAGATTGGTACAATTTTCGACAGTGATTTGACATATACCACACAAAGTAATGTCAATATGAAAGTACCAGGTGTTTATCAAACGGTTTACACGCTAACAGCATCAAACTTAGCCGAATCTGGTATTCTTTCGGGGTCATGGAATGTGACCGCTAATGTTCGTGTTTATGATGATACAGATCATACTGCACTTTCAGCACCAAAGACGAGTACAGGAACGATCGGTCAAGTGTGGTCGATTGACTCAAAGAATGGTCTTAACGTGACTCAATCTGATGGCTCATCTGCAGATGGGAATTTGGTGGTTGCACTCATTAAAAAGCCAACAGGAAGCAAGGCTGATGTTGAGATGACAAATCCGATCAGTGTGACCTTTACGCCAGACGTGGCGGGGGATTATACGCTCACATATACCTATACAGATTTAGTCACAGGCAAAGTCGTCTCTGCATCGACTGTGGTGAACGTGGCAGCGAGTACAACACCAAGCGGACCAACAAATTCAACAGATAACTTACTTAATGATGTCAGTATTTCGACAAATAATATCACAATAAATCAAAACGCGACTTTTTCTATGAAGGATTTGGTTAACAGCTTTACAAATTTTGGTCCAGATGCCAATGGGAATGGAAATGGAAAAACAGGCTCACTTGGTTCAAATATGATTGAATCGGCTAAGAGCTGGAACAGTATGAATGATAGCTATTTAAATGTTGACACTCCAATTGATAGCACTACTTATCCTTTGTATTATATTATCCCTTATGGAATGTCTGAAGATAGAGCCTATGGCATTTGGTTTGAAGTGGATGTTTCTAAAGTTGATACATCTAAAGTTGGAACTTATACTGTGACATACAAAGGAATTGATATGGATGGTTCTTTTTATGCTAATCTTCCTTATGATGGTTTAGACACCAAAATATTAGGCACATCAACCGTGACCGTTGTCGCACCAAAAGATCAAAGTGCGTTGAGTGCGCCTAGTCATTATGACATGACAACAGGTCAAACTTATGATGTCTCGACATCCGTGAAGGCCTTGAATGCTGCTGGTCAAGTGGTCAGTCCGACTTATCAAGTAAGCGCTCAAGATGTTAAGGGTCAAATGATTGATACGACAGGACTTTTGATGGGGACAAGTTTTGCACCGAAAGTTGCAGGGACATATACCGTGACTGTGACGAACGGTACGAAAAAGGCAAGTCTTAAGATTGCTGTTGCGCCAAGTCAAGTGAGTCCGATTGTTGATGAAGTGACCGATAATACAGCGCCGTCAGATCCAATCTCATCAACGGATAAGGTCTTGATAGGAACGGTGACTGTTAAAAAAGTGGGGGATGCTTTTAATGCTTACGATGATTATGTGACTGGTGCTGTGAGTGAGAATAATCAACCCGCATCATCAGGTGCACAAACCACGATGGCAAGTGCGATTCAAGCGTTACTTGTCAAACAATATCCAGATTTGGCGACTCAAATCAAGTCAGGATATCTCAATAGCACAGGCGTTTTGACAAATCTTGTCGGTGTTCACATCATCAGCAATAATGTGAATATGAATAAAGCAGGCACGTATGTTGTAAATTATTTGATTGATGGTGCGACGATGACCTTTACGACGGGCGATCCACTTCCTGCGCAGATCATTGATTTGAAAAACTTGATTGTGACGCGGACGGTGATCGTTGAAGCAGATACGGTATCTACTCCAAGTCAAGGTAAAGGACAAACACCAAAATCTGGTAGTGAAAGTACATCAACGACGCTCAACTCAAATGGAAAGAATCAAGTTTCGATGCTTGCCACGACTCAGGTAAAATCAGCAGCTCAGCCGATGGTAAAAACGGCTGTTGCTAGTGCAACGCTGCTGCCAAAAACTGGAGATCATAGCAGTGTAACACTCGCTGAAACACTCTTGGGACTTAGTTTTGTTGGACTTTCTGGCTTGTTTTTGGAGATGAAACGTCGGAGACTTTGAGTGAGTAATGTGAACGCACAGCAAAAAACAGTGATGTTGGATGATTTTTTGAAATTTTTGGAACTGTGTGAGATTATTTGACTGATTGTAATGACTTATTATGAAAAAAGGACTAAAAAAATTAAAAATAAGGTTGGGCTAAGGTTTACTTTAGTGTGAATTAAGTGAGAGAGGATATACTTAATTTATTCCAAAATAATTTTTTCATAAAACTCCTAATTTAAAACGGTATCCGAGGTGAGTGCGGATGCTGTTTTTATTTTATTTAAGCGAAATTGTGTAGAAACTGCTATAATGATGTCATGTTAAAGAAAAAAGATATTTTGGGTTTTGGGCTTTCTTTTGGGATTGCTTTGGTTGCTTATTTTTTAAATCTGTCAGTGATGAAAGGACTTGGTGCTCCAACGATTTCCATTATTTTGGGAATTATTTTGGGGAATGTTTATTTTCATCAGCCTCAACTTGAGAGTGGGACAGCGTGGTCGGAGAAGAAGTTGTTAGAGTATTCGGTCATGTTGCTTGGGGCGACAGTGACATTTCAAACCATTCAAAAATTGGGAATTAACGGAGTTTTATTTGTTCTTTTACAGATGAGTGCGACGATTGTTTTTGTTCTTTTTCTTGGTGGAAAATTGGGATTTTCTAAGAATGATGCACGCTTGATGGCGGCTGGAAATGCGGTTTGTGGTTCTTCTGCGATTGCCGCGGTGGAACCTGTCGTTGGTGCTACAATCAAGGAGAGACGGACATCAATCACGATGGTGAATTTGATGGGGACGGTGCTGATGCTGACGTTGCCTGTGATTGGGACGTGGGTTTTTGGGACTTCTAATTTTTTGCGGGGCGCATTGATTGGTGGGACGGTGCAATCGGTTGGTCAGGTGGTCGCATCTGGAACAATGGTGAACGTTGCAACGACGACGACAGCGACTTTATTTAAAATTATGCGGATCATCATGTTAGTTTTTGTGGTTCTTTTGTTTGGAAGTTTGAGTCGGCGAGAACAGATAAAAAGTGGTCATGTGACTGCAATCAAGGTGAAACGAAATAGTTTTTTACCATGGTATGTGATTGGATTTTTGGTATTGTGTGTGGGAGATACGTTATTTCACTTTCCAACAGTCATTTCTCAAGCGGCTCATTTTTTGAGTTCTTGGGCTGAAACGATTGCACTTGCTGCGATTGGATTGCGTTTGAATCTGATTGAATTTATCAAAGCAGGGAAAAAATTGATGATTTATGGTTTTCTCACGATTTTATTTCAAGTACTCATCGCACTGCTCCTTATTTCAATATTATTAAAATAAAATGAAAATCAGAACTTCTGATTTTTTTATTTTTGAAGAAGAAAGGGTTGACAGAAGATGAAAGTCATGTTATACTTTGGATATAAAATGACACTGTGTCATTTGTGAAAATGAGGGGAAAAATGCCGAAAGAAACGTTTTTTAGTTTGCCAGATGAGAAAAGGATGAGAGTTTATCAGGCTTGTAAACAAGAGTTTGAGCAGCATCCATTTCATGAGGCAAAGGTCATGCATATTGTCAAAGCGTTAGGGATTCCAAGAGGGAGTTTTTATCAATATTTTGATGATTTAATGGAGTGTTATTTTTATATTCTTTCAAAAGAAACGAAAGAATTGCATGGGGCTTTTATTGATTTGATCAAGGTTTATCCTTTTGAGGAGGCAATAGATCGGTATAAGTACTTATTGTTGGAACAGTTGATTCATAGTGATCAGTATGCTTTGTATCGTTATCGGTTTTTGAGCTGGGATTATCGTTTAGATCAGGCTTGGGCGGTGCGATTTGGAGGGACTTATCATTCTGAGCAAAAGGAAAATCCTGTGATTCAGGTGTTCAAAGCTGTGGTTCATGATTTGGTTTATCGTCTTTATGCTAAAGCGTGGGATGATCAAGCGTTTATTGCGCATTATGATCGTGAACTTTCTGTGGTGTTGAATGGGGTGAAGCATGAGATGATGGGCCACCCACATGAAAAGAGAATAAAGGAGTAACCATGTTTTTATCAACTCGGGAAATATTGCATTATAAATCAAGATATGTGTTAATCGGAAGTATTATTTTTTTGATTGCATTTGTGGTTTTTATTTTATCTGGTCTTGCAACGGGACTTGCCAATGACTTTAAGCAAGGGGTTGTGGATTTTAAGGCTGAAAAAGTTATTTTGTCAGAGAGTTCCAATAATCTCTTGAATGCTTCTCAGATTTCAACTTCAGATGTGAAGAAAATCAAAGGGGGACAAACGGCACCTGTGTCTTTATTTACGACTTCTGTGGATCGTACGTCAAAAAAAAGAGTCAATGTGGCAATTTTTGCGATGGATGAAGATGCGGTGATTAAACCAAAACTGCTGGATGGAAAAATGTTTTCTGTCAGTACTGACAAAACGGTGGTGATTTCACAAGGTCTTGCTGATGCGGGATTCAAAATTGGACAAACGATGAAAATTGGAAATCACAAAACTGAAGTGAAAATTGTGGGAATCTCAAAAGCGTCGGAATATTCGGCAGCACCTGTGATGTACACATCATTTTCGACATTAAATGAGATTCAAAATGCTGTCAGTACTGACAACGTTCCTTTTGTGAATGCGGTAGTCATCAAGTCTGGTCATCCGAGTGATGAGGTGAAATCAGGGACTTTAAAGACCATTTCGATGAATGAATTAATCGAAAATATTCCAGGATATACGGCGCAACAAACGACATTAGATGCAATGATTTATTTTATGTTCTTTATTGTCATGATGATTGTGGCGGTGTTTATGTATGTGATCACGCTACAAAAAGTTCCGATTTTTGGAATTATGAAAGCACAAGGAATTTCAAATCTTGTGATTGTAAAATCGCTCTTGTGGCAAGGATTTTGGGTTGGGTTTGTTGGTGTTGCAGTCGGTCTTTTAGTGAGTTTGGGGACGAGTTTGATTTTGCCTAGTCAAATGCCTTTTGGGATTGATTGGGTGAAGTGGATCATTTATGGGAGTATTTTAGTGGTGATTTGTGTATTGGGATCAGCATTTTCTATTGTAACGGTAAGAAAAGTGGACCCTACAAAAGCGATTGGAGCGTGAGGATGAAAGAGATATTAGTCATGCATCAGATTGTTAAGAAATTTGGTGAGAAAAAAACAGAAGTTCAAGCACTAAAAGGAATTGATATGACGGTGAAAGAAGGGGAATTTATCTCAATTATTGGGCCTTCTGGATCTGGAAAAAGTACTTTTTTGACGATTGCTGGAGGACTACAAACACCAACTTCTGGAACAATAGAGATTAATGGTCAAAATTTTACAGATTTGCCTGAAAAAGAGCGCGCGAAGCTTCGATTTAAAGAAATTGGTTTTATTTTGCAAGCATCAAATTTGATTCCTTATTTGAATGTGGAAGAGCAGTTTCAATTGGTGGATCGGATCAATCACAATCACCAACCTGAGCGGCATTTTACGGAGTTTTTAGAGGCATTAGATATTGATCATTTGACGAAAAAATACCCCAATGAGTTATCTGGCGGAGAGCGGCAGCGTGTGGCGATTGCGCGTGCTTTGTATAATGATCCTAGTTTGGTTTTGGCAGATGAACCGACGGCGAGCCTAGATACTGAGCGGGCGTATCAGGTCGTGGAATTGCTGAAAACAGAAGCACATTTGAAAAATAAAGCCACCATCATGGTCACGCATGATGCACGAATGATTGAACATAGTGATCGCGTGTATCGCCTTGAAGATGGGAAACTTTTTGAGGGTGAAGCTTAAAATAAAAGTGGAAATGTTGAAATTTCCATTTTTTTCGTTAAAAAAATAAATATTTAGCCCATTTTGTGCTATAATTGGAGCATTGTGTTTTGATAAGAATATAAAAAAAGAAAGAGGAAGTAGATGACCGTAAATTATGACGAAATCATGGTTCGGTATGGGGAACTTTCAACAAAAGGAAAAAATCGAGGGTACTTCATCAATCGTTTAGCAATGAATCTACGTGAAGTCCTTGCGGATTTGACGGCGTTGAAGATTACTGCTGTCCGTGATCGTGCGCACATTGTGCTTAATGGGGAAAGTTATACTGAAGTGTCTCGTCGCTTAACAAAAGTTTTTGGGATTCAAAATTTTGCACCGTCCATTAAAGTAGAAAAAACAATGCCAGCGATAAAAAAAGCTGTGGTCGCACTGTTTCAGGAGATTTATCATGATCAAATGACCTTTAAAATTGCTGCAAGACGGGCGGATCATACTTTTGAATGTGATTCAACGCAGCTGAACCAAGTGCTTGGAGATACTGTTTTTGATCATTTTGATTATGCAAAAGTACAGATGAAAAAACCTGATATTCAATTACGTGTCGAGATTCGTCAAGAAGCTGCTTATTTGAGTTATGAAAATATCAAAGGTGCTGGTGGAATGCCTGTTGGAACTGCTGGACGTGGCCATTTGATGCTTTCAGGTGGGATTGATAGTCCTGTGGCGGGATATTTAGCACTCAAACGTGGGGTCGAAATTGAAGCCGTTCACTTTGCCTCACCCCCTTATACGAGTCCTGGTGCGCTTAAAAAAGCGAAAGATTTGGCAGGAAAATTGACTGTTTTTGGAGGAAGTATTCAATTTATTGAAGTTCCATTTACTGAGATTCAAGAAGAAATCAAAGCTAAAGCACCACAGGCTTATTTGATGACATTGACGCGGCGTTTTATGATGCGCGTGGTCGATGAAATTCGAGAAAAACGGCATGGGAAGGTCATTATCAATGGGGAGAGTTTAGGACAAGTGGCTTCCCAAACGCTTGGGTCAATGTCTGTCATTAATGAAGTAACGCATACGCCGGTAATTCGTCCTGTTGTAACGATGGATAAGATTGAAATCATTGAAATTGCAGAGCAGATTGATACGTTTAATTTGTCAATTTTACCGTTTGAGGATTGTTGTACTGTGTTTGCACCGAAAGCGCCAAAGACAAATCCAAAACTTGAAAAGTGTCTCTTTTATGAAGAAAAATTTGATGTTGAAGGATTGGTTCAGCGTGCTGTGGATGGAATCATGATTACAAGCATTACTGGTGAAAATTGGGACACTCAAACGGTAGATGAGTTTGAAGCGTTCTTGTAAATAAAAAGAACGGATGTTCTTTTTTTATTTCTGTCAGTACTGACAGAAATAGTTTGGGAAAGAAGAAGTGCTGATGCGTTTACATGTGTCAATTTTCACGTACTTTCTGGCGAAAAATTGAGCTAGAATCTGATATAATAAATTTTGTCAAATCTTTTTGACAAAAAAGAATCAAAGTAAAAGGAAAAACTCATGTCAAAATTACTTGTTGTTAAAGGTCATCCCCTTACTGCCGAATTTTCTGCTTCATTAAAAGGGCTGGATGCTTTTGTTGAAGCTTATCAAGCAACTCATCAGTCAGATGAAATTGAAGTGTTAGATGTTTTTGCTGCTGGAATTCCAACATTGGATGCGAAGATGCTCGGTGCAATGTTTGCGGGAGAAGCAGCAACAAACGAGCAAAAGGCGCTGTTGGCAACATTTGGAGGATTCACAGATCAATTTTTATCTGCTGATAAAGTTGTGATTGCAAATCCATTACATAATTTGATGATTCCAGCGGAGCTTAAATCGTGGATTGATACCATTAATGTAGTTGGAAAAACATTTAAATATACAGAACAAGGGCCTATCGGACTTGCCACAGGAAAAAAGTGCTTCATTTGCAAGCGAATGGTGGCGTGTACGAAGGAAAAGATCCAGCTGAATTTTATATGAGCACGATGTTTAACTTTATCGGTGCAGATTATTCAGCACTTACTGTTGAAGGTCATGCATATGCACCAGATCAAGCAGAGCGTTTGGTGAGCGAATTTGTTGAAAAAGCAAAAGTAGCAGCACAAACCTTCTAATTTTTGCTCATTTTTTAAAGCGTGTCAGTGACAAAAGTATTTTTGTCAGTACTGACAGCTTTTTTTTCGTCTTAAAACATTGACAAATGGCAATTTTTGCTTTAGAATTAACTGTTGCATTAAACGAAGAAAAGAGGGAAAAATGGCGAACCGTACAAAAGCACTTCTTGCGATTGGAATCTTTACATTCATGTCCACATTGGATGGTTCAATTGTCAATATTGCACTCCCAACCATGTCGCGTGAATTACACACATCAACGGCTCAAATCACTTGGGTGGTGACAATTTATCTTATTGTGATTTCTGCGATTATCCTCATATTTGGACGATTGTCTGACTTGATTGGAAAAGCAAAGGTCACAAAAATTGGATGGGGCATCTTTATTTTGGGCTCATTTTTGGCAGGTCTAAATTTAGGAATGGGGCTTGCGTTTTTGTTAGTCGCGCGGGTCATTCAAGCGATTGGGGCGTCGATGATGATGGCGACCAGTTTTGGAATTATCGCACAGATTTTTCCAGCAGAAAATCGGGCGCGCGCTTTGGCAATCAACACCATGTTTGTTTCTGTTGGTTCCATTGCAGGACCAGCACTTGGTGGCGTGATTTTACAGATTGCGAGTTGGAATTACATTTTTTGGATTAATGTGCCTATTGGCATTTTGGCCTGGATTTTTGGAAATCGTGCCCTACCGACAAGAAATGGGCAAGGTCAGCTTTCAGATATTGATCTCAAAGGTGGGGCATTAATGAGTGGTGTCATCATCTTATTGTTTCTCGCATTGAATTTTGGGATGACTTTGGGCTGGACGAATCCATTAATTCTCATCGCTGTCCTACTTGGAATTTTACTTTTTATTGCTTTTATTGTCACAGAAAAACGCTCTGAAAATCCATTGCTCAATCTTGGAATTTTCAAATCTAAACTTTTTTCATTAAGTCTGATTATGGCGCTTTTTAACTTTACAGTATCCATGTTTGCAAGCATTTTATTGCCATTTTATCTGCAAGATTATCGCGCTTTTGGTCCAGGAATTGCTGGGATGTTTATGATGTGCTACCCGTTATCAATGCTCATATTTAGTCCAATTGCAGGAATCATCGCTGACAAAATTGACAAAGAACTCGTCACATTTATCGGCATTTCAGGTATCGTCATTTCACAAATCGGCTATTTGATGATTCATCAAACGACACCATCGTGGTGGATTGTTTTAGTATTGTTGATTCAAGGCGGATCTGTTGGAATTTTCCAAAGTCCAAATAATGCCCTCATCATGGAAACAGTGGACCGCAAGTATCTAGGAATAGCGGGATCGGTCAATTCTTTAGCAAGAAATGTAGCATTTGTCTTGGGAACATCCCTTGCAACGATCATTCTCTTTTTCTCCATGTCAAAAATGACAGGACAAAAAGTGACCAGTTATTTACCAGATCAACCAGAAATTTTCTTAAATGGAATGCACGTCGCCTTTATTTTTGCATTATGTTTTACCTTGATCACATGGATTTTAGCACTGTCACGACTACTCGGACGCAAAAAAATTCAAGCATAAAAAATCTGTCAGTACTGACAAAAATAAAAAAGAGCAATGCTCTTTTTTATTTTTCTAAACTTAACCAATAAGTATCTCGTTTTTGTCCGTGATTGTCTGTCATTGCTGACAAAATGACGTGATCCATCCTCAGTCCTAATTTTTTTAATAACGGAACTGCTTTTTTTACATCGCAGGTTTCAGCAACGATTTTTTGAGCAGAACGGTTCAAAAAAGCATGAGCAATCAAGCACTGACAAGCTTCAAATGCAATTCCAGTTCTCCAAAAATCACGATTGATCCAAAATCCTAACTCGAAAGTCCCTTTGTGATCCAGTGGTTTTAATAAGAGATAACCGATAACCTTTTGTGTTGCTTTTAATTCAACCGCAAAAGCCACTTGTGGGGTACGCCTGATGCAAAAATTTTCTAAAAAATCCCTTGTTTGACTTAATGAAAAAGGAGGCTCCGTAAATTCCATCAGAATCGCATCGCCTAAAATATCATGTAAATCATTACAATCAAGCTGCTGAAAACGCCTGATGTTTAACCGCTCTGTTTCCATTTTTTCTCACAAAAATTCCTTTTTCTCCATCATAACATTTTCTAAAGAAAAAAGAACGGAAAAATAATCCATTCTCATTTTTTTCGTTTTTCAAGCAAATTGAAAAAGAGGGTGCGATGATTACTCTCCATCGAATAATCCTCCAAAACATTGACGTTTTGTCTTAATAACTTCGCTTCTTTTGGACTTAATTGCCCTGCGGATTCGTACTCAAAAATGGATTTACGCTCCAAATAATAAGCCCGCATTAATTCTCGATAATTATTTGGCTCAGATTTATGAAGCACGTGAGTAATGTAGCCGCCATGTGCCACAAGTTCTGCTGAACGTAAGCGTTGCATTTGCAAGAAATCAATCAATTGAGTATCATAAACCGACTCTAAACTCTCCAAAGCTTGTAAAATAATTTCAGTATTTTTAAAATAGAGCGTCGTGATTTCTTCACGTGTGATTAACCGTTGCTCTTTTCGAGGTTGGTTTGAAAAAGTCACATGAAACACTTGTGAAAAAAGAAGATGCGTTGTTTTAAAAAGGACTAACGAAAAAAATTGAAAACTTGAAAGAAAAGTGTGAGAAATGGATCTTCCAAGTGAGCGAATATAGCGGTGATAAAGGCGATACGTCGGAATCGAGATTTCTCCATTGCGATATGCTGTTTCAAGTCCCTCAGATTCAAGCCTCATGATGAGGAGCTGAAGTTCATTGAAATCCACAGAAGTACTCGCACTTTCTTGTTCAATGATTAATTTTTGGATACGATCTTGATAACTATCAATCGCAATTGCATATCCTTCTTTGTTTTTCACCTTTTGCATATCTAAACGAAGTTCAGAAACCACATCACTTAAAATCGAAATTTTTGCGATATTATCAACTTTGACCGTCTTTTTTGCTGCAAAGAGTGGCAAGACAAATATCCCAATTAAAAAAGAAAGTGCAGTCACAGAAGCCACCAAGAAAATCAAAAGACTGTACGGCACACTATCCAATTTTGGAATTAATAAAATGGTCGCAATCGAAACAGTTCCCTTAGATCCTGCAAAAGTGAGTAATAAAATATCATTCCAATACAATTTAAACTTTTGATGCCGCTTGAGTGTGCGAATGAAATAATAAATCCAAATCGAAATAAAACGCAATAAGAATAAAGCGAAGGTTAATAAAATCACCATCATAATCAAGTGCGTGTTTGAATACAGTGGATTATTGAGCAAAGGTAAAGCGAGTTGATGCAACTCAATACCTAAAAACAAAAAGACCACTGAATTGAGAATAAAGACAATCATATCCCAAAGCGTACTTTTGATTTTTGTGACTTTGGCATCAAACAACGTTGTTTTCTTAATGCCGTTGGCTTGTAAAACACCTGCAACCACCACTGCTATGATTCCAGAAACATGAACCATTTCTGACAAAAGAAAAGCAGCAAATGGAATCGTAAATTCTAAAAGTAAGTAACTAATGACATCGCGTGCAGCAATTGAATTAAGCATCCGTAAGAGTACATTTTTAATCCAAACCAAGATCACCCCAATCAATGCGCCACCAATTGCAGATTCGACTAAGTCAATGGTAGCGTTGGGTAAAGAAAATTGTCCCGTACTTAAAGCTAGAACAGCGATTTGAAAAGCAATGATTCCTGAAGCATCATTTAAAAGACCTTCGCCTTGAAGAATACTTGTGATGCGCTTTGGAAATTTGAAATTTTTTGATAAAGCACCGACCGCAATCGCATCTGTCGGCGCCAAACTCGCGCCCAACGCAAAGCATGCCGCAAGTGGAATTCCTAAAAGTAAGAAGTGAGTAAGATACCCTAATCCAAGCGCTGTCAAAAATACAAGAGGCAAAATCAAAAAGAGAATGGTAGAAAAATGCTTGAAAATATGTGTCACATCAGCTTCTTCACTTTCTCGAAAAAGAAGGGGAGCGATGATGAAGCCAAGAAATAACTCAGGATCAACGTCCAGCAGATGAGAAGCACCTAAAAAGCCAAGAATAATGCCAAGAATGACTTGAATGAGCGGAAGTGCAAGTTTAGGAAATACTTGATTAAGCACGTTTGATAAAACGAGGGCGAGAAGAAAAATAATAACATAAAAAATACTGTGGATCATGAACTTCCTTTCTATATAGAAATGAAAAAACAGTTGAACTAAAAAAGGTGTGAAAATCAATGCAGAAGCGGTTTTGATTTTGCAAGCACTAAAAAGATCAGGCGAGTGATCTTTTTATAATTTTTTATAAGAATCCAATTTTTGATTTATTTTTTGATCGACTTTCACATGATCTTTATCTGCAAATTTGAGTTTGCACCGTTTTAATTCCAGTTCTAAGAGCTGACGTTTGAGTTTTTCTTTCCGCTGATCGTCCGTTTCTCCACTTCTGATAAACTCAAGCTTTTGCTCAAGAATCGATTTTCGGCGCTCAAGATTTGAAATTTTGTCTTTTAAATCAGAAATTCTCTCTTTTGATTCAGATTGGTCAATCGCAAGTTCAAGTGTTGAGACCAAATGAGTGAGTTCACTCAAACATTCTTGAATTTCATGAAGGACATATTGTTCTTTTTCAACGAGTGAAAGTGGTGTGAAAACATCACCCTCAGCCGGAGTGATGGGATGATTCTCATCATAAAGTTTGCGCAATTCTTTTAATTTTTCATCAAAATTTTGTTTATTCATCAGCTGACCCATCCTTTAGATTTCGTTCTCATTCTATTATACCAAGATGTTTGCACAAATGGGACCAAAAGGACTAAAAAGAAAGATTTTTTTGATTTTGTGTGAGAATTTCACAAATTTAGATTTTTGTCGCTTTTGATGATGTGCCCTTTTTAGATCAAAAAAAGGAACGCAAGCATTCCTTTATATTTTAGTAAGTCAAGACAAAGTTTTTTTTCTTTCCACGACGGATGACGGTCAACTGTCCATCGATCTTATCCTGATCAGATAAAACATAATCAAGATCAGACAAACGTTCACCATTGATGTAGATGGCGCCGTTTGTGAGGTCTTCACGTGCTTGGCGCTTTGATGTTTCAATGCCGGATTGAATGAGCAATTCGACGATATTGAGATTTTCGTCAGCGCTGACAGCATAATGTGGGACAGATTTGAGTCCTGATAAGATGTCTTTTGCTTTTAATTCTTTCAATTGTCCACCACCAAATAAAATGTCGGTGACGTGCAAGGCTTGCTCGTAAGCTGCCTTTCCGTGAACGAGTGTGACCACTTCGCGCGCTAATTCTTTTTGTGCGAAGCGTTCATGCGGTGCCGCTTCAAATTTGACACGAATATTTTCGATTGCATCAAGCGATAAAAATGTGAAAATTTT
This sequence comes from Lactococcus hircilactis, assembly GCF_009601015.1. Classification (GTDB taxonomy): domain Bacteria; phylum Bacillota; class Bacilli; order Lactobacillales; family Streptococcaceae; genus Lactococcus; species Lactococcus hircilactis. The sequence goes on along the minus strand of NZ_WITJ01000013.1, from coordinate 20,299 downwards.
AAGCATTTTTATGGCATCTTCATCGTTGACATTGAGCCAAAACTGATACATCTCAAAAGGAGAAGTTTTTTCAGCGTCCAGCCAGATGGCATTTCCTTCGGATTTTCCGAATTTTTTTCCTGTACTGTCCGTAATTAATGGCGTTGTGATGACGTGTGCAGCTTTATTGGCTTTACGACGGATCAGTTCAACACCAGCGGTCAGATTTCCCCATTGGTCAGATCCTCCCAGTTGCAAAGTGACATTATGGCGTTGATTGAGCTCATAAAAATCATACCCTTGCATGACTTGATAAGCAAACTCAGTATAGGAAATCCCAGTTTCCATCCGTTTTTTTACGGATTCTTTGCTCATCATGTAGTTGACTGTAAAATGTTTTCCAACATCGCGCAAAAAATCAATGAAACTCAAGTGCTCAAACCAATTGTAATTATTGGTCATTTCTGCTTTATTATCCCCATTTTCAAAATCAAGAAAACGCTCCAGTTGGGAACGGATTTTTCCTGTCCATTCTTGTACAGTTTCCTTCGTTTGTAAAGAGCGTTCAGCGTCCTTAAACGAAGGGTCCCCAATCAAACCAGTTGCACCACCAACGAGTGGATAAGGTTTGTGACCAGCAAGTTGAAGGCGTCTCATCGTCAAAATCAACACCAGATTTCCCAAATGAAGGCTATCAGCAGTAGGATCAAAACCGCCATAATAGGAAACCATTCCCTCCGTTAGCGCCTTTTTAAGTAGAGCTTCATCAGTGGTCTGGAAAATCAAACCGCGTGCTTTTAGTTCGTCAAAAATGTTCATAAAAAATCCTTTCTATAAGACTGGCCCATTCATAAGCAATCAAAAAAGCTTGAATGCTTCAAAACTGCCGCTTTTTAAATTTTTAAATTTCTGTCAGTACTGACAAAAAAAGTCCATCTCTATTATCTCAAGATGTCAGCACAATTTCTTCAAAAAGAGGCAAGAAAGAAGGAATTTTTTGGTTCTGTGCAAACAGGTTCAAAAATTTCAGCTTTCTTGACACTTTTTATTTGTGCGCACTCTATTATATCAAGATGTAAGCGCAAATCGCTCAAAAAGAGGCAAGAAAGAAGGAATTTTTTGGTTCTGTGCAAACAGGTTCAAAAATTTCAGCTTTCTTGACACTTTTTATTTGTGCGCACTCTATTATATCAAAAAATCCTATTTTAAGACAGATTAAAAGAATAAGTGCGCAAAATGAGGTGATTTAAAAAAATCAAAGTGCAGCTGGATCTTTTTGACACTCCGAATTTTTTTGCACACTGTTATTTTCGCTGATCGCATTTCAAAACGCAATCAAAAAGAGAACATTTTCTTGTGCTCACGTTTGGAATTTGAGCAGCTTCATTTACAGTAGTATGTATTGCGGCTCATTTTGGTTTATGATATACTTAGGGCATGAAAAAAGATCAGGATAAAGCGCGGAAAAATTTGCAGGAAAAAATGCAAACAAGACGTCAAAAAGGCTCAGGACAACAGAATCAAAATCATCCAAAAGAAAATAAAAGGATTGCTTCTACCGTTTTTACAGTATTTCGAGGGCTGAGTGTGATTTTTGGAATTGTTCTTGTCTTGGGAGTAACTTTTGGTGCGGCAGCTGGTGTTGGTTATTTTGTTCGTTTGGTTGAAAAAACACCTCAAGCGAATAAAGAAAAAATGCTCTCAGCAATCAATAACATTCACGGTGTCTCAACGTTGAAGTACAGTAATGGGGAAAATATTTCAGACATTTCAAGTGATTTGATTCGGGTCAATGTTCCAAGTAATGCCATTTCAGAAAATGTAAAAAATGCGTTGATTGCTACAGAAGATGACACGTTTAAAACAAATGATGGTGTTGTTCCAAAAGCGGTAATTCGTGGCATCATTGGCTCAATTGGTGGAGGATCAAGCTCAGGAGGATCAACCCTAACTCAGCAACTCATCAAGCAACAACTGTTAGGAGACAGTGTCACTTTTCAGCGAAAAGCGAGTGAGATTGTTTATGCTAGAGCTTTAACGACGTATCTCTCAAAAGATGAAATTTTGACGGATTACTTAAATGTTTCTCCTTTTGGGCGCAATAATAAAGGACAAAATATCGCTGGTGTTGAAGCTGCTGCCGAAGGAATTTTTGGAAAAACGGCCAAAGATTTAACGATTCCACAAGCCGCTTTTATCGCTGGATTGCCACAAAGTCCAATTGTTTATTCTCCTTATGCTGCAAATGGTGCTTTAAAAACAAAAGCAAATCTTCTTTATGGCATCAATCGGCAAAAAAATGTTCTTTTTAATATGTATCGCAATGGGTACATCACTGCAACAGATTATAAAAAATATCTCAAAGAAGATATTACAACATCATTTTTGCCCTCTGCACCAGCGAGTGTCAAAAGCCACGGCTATTTATACAACGTTATCTATAAACAGGCCACGCAAGAAGTGTATAATTATTTAATCAAACGAGATAAGGTGTCTGCTACAAGCTTAGGAAATGACGCAACCAAGCAGTATTACACGAATCTTGCCGCACAAGAACTTCAAAGCAAAGGGCTCACTGTTAAGACAACCATTAATCAAAACATCTACACTGCGATGCAAAATGCAGTAGCCAATTATGGCAGTACCCTGCAAGACGGATCTGGTGTGGTTCAACCTGGAAATGTACTGATGGATAACAGTACAGGTGCTGTGCTTGGATTTGTTGGAGGATTAAATTTTGCAACGAGTCAATTTAATCATGCCTTTGATGGTGGAAGATCTCCAGGATCATCAATTAAACCTTTGATTGCTTATGGTCCAGCACTTGATTTGGGATTGATGGGCTCAGCAAGTGTCCTCTCTAATTATCCTGCTAAATATGCGACAGGACAAGATATTGAACACGTCGGATCTAAAGGAACTGCGATGATGAGTTTTACAGAAGCGTTAGACGTTTCTTACAATATTCCTGCTTTTTGGACGTATAAAGCAGTTTATAAGGATGGACAAGGGGCAAAACCTTACATGAGTAAGATGGGGTATAATATCAAAGATTATTCCATTGAATCTCTCCCATTAGGTGGAGGGGTTGATCCAACCGTTGTCCAGCATACCAATGGCTACGCTACACTTGCCAATGGAGGGAAATATGTCCCTTATTACCTCATTTCGAGCATCACGGATGATAAAGGAAATGTGATTTATGAACATTCTAATCCAGATCCTGTTCAAGTTTACTCAGAAGCGACAGCGACCATTATGGAAAATATGCTTCAAGGTGTTATCAAAGCACAAAAAACAAGTAAATTTTATTCGGATTTACAAGGGTTAAATCCAAACTTAGCCAACCAAGTGGCATGGGCTGGAAAGACAGGAACGACGGATTATTATACGGATGTGTGGCTGATGCTTTCGACACCAACAGTGACTTTAGGAGGTTGGGCCGGACATGATGATAACAGTCCAATGACATCAAATGTCGGATATTTCAATAATGCAGCTTACATGGCAAATTTGGTCAATGCAATCAATACAGCCGATCCAAATATTTTTGGCAGTGGAAAAACATTTAAAGATCCTAATACAGATCCGAATGTGACCAAGTCCACGGTTCTTGAATCGACTGGAGAAAAACCAGCCACAGTCAATGGGAAAGCTGTTTCAGGAAAAACAGTTACGAGCTTTTGGACGACGAAATCTGGCGCACCAAATACAACATACAAGTTTGCGATTGGAGGATCAGATGCAGATTATGTGGATGCATGGAATAAGATTCTGCCAGGAATGCCAGCAAGTAGTGGAACAACACCGTCCGCTTCAAGCGCCCAACCCAAGCAGTAAAAAAATCTGTCAGTACTGACAGATTTTTTTAATTGTAATTTTTAATTTCAGCAACGGTTGCTGCATCTAAAGATGTGCTGATGGCGCGAATGAAATTTTGTGCATGGGTGAAATCTTCTAAGCTAAAAATGGTTTGATGACTGTGAATATAGCGAGCACAAACACCAATGGTTGTTGATGGCACACCAGAATTTGTCAGATGAGCAGCGCCAGCGTCTGTCCCACCTTTTGCGATATAGGGCTGTGTTTTGATGTGATTTAGCTTTGCTGTTTCGATAAGAAAATGTTTCATGCCAGGTAACATGATGTGACCTGGATCGTAGTAGCGCAAGGTCACGCCGGCTCCGAGTTTACCATTGTCATCGCCAAAAGTATCTCCAGCTGGCGAACAATCAATCGCAAAAAACAAATCTGGGTGAAACTTGGTCGTTGAAACTTTTGCACCGCGCAAGCCAACTTCTTCTTGGACATTAGCTCCAATGATCAAAGTGACTGGAAGTGTTTTTCCTTTGAGGTATTCAAGTAATTCAAGAATCATAAGGCAGCCATAGCGATTATCCCACGCTTTACTGATGACGTTCTCGCCATTTGCTGTGAGGATGGCATTTGTCTGTGGAATGATCACATCTCCTTGCTGAATTCCAAAGGCTTTAGCTTGCGCTTGATCTGAAAATCCGCCATCAAAAACAAGATCAGAAAGTGCTGGAAGCGTTGGTGATGTACCAGTTCCGCGGAGTAAATGAGGAGGCAATCCTCCTGAGACGACAGGGATTTTTTTGCCGTCTTGTGTAAATAAAGTAAAACGTTGCGCAGAAACAACAAGTGGATTCCAACCTCCAAGAGCAACGACGCGAAAAGTTCCATCTTGCTTAATGGTGCTAACCATGAACCCCACTTCATCCATATGCGAAGCAAGCATCACACGAGGGGCATTTTTAACAGCACTCTCAAGCGTGACAAAAATTCCGCCAAGACCATCAAATTCTGGAGAATACCCCAACTCTACCATTCGCTTTTTGAGATAATCGCGCACAGCACCTTCATGCCCAGAAGTGGCTTGAATTTCTGTGATTTCTTTTATTTTGTCAAACAGGGACATTTTTTCTCCTTTATTAGAGCTTGTGATGCTCACATCAAAAACTCAAATTCACTTGATTTTTGATAATTATGAGTTCTATTATATCAACTTTTGTGGTAGAATTTCAATAGATAAAAAGATGCGCAACGCATTAGCGACTGTATTTTTAATGCAGAACCGTATTTTTGAGTGATAAAATGGACCTTTGCTTTTGTTTGGCGAGTCGTTTCATTCAAATATAGAAAGATTTGTGGTAAAATTTCAGTATGAACAGAGTTTTGAAATGGAGTTTAGGGCTTCTTACTGTGGCAGGCGCCGCACATGTGGTATATCATGGCTATCAAAATTTCGCTGATGAAGTGAGAGAAAATCTGACTTTAGCGATTCGCGCTTATTTTTCTGACGAAGAAATTTTGGCCCTGTGGGTGTTTGAGGATCCAATACAAGATGCTTGCTTTGAAGCTGGTGTTGTTGTCAGTACTGACAACAGTGAAACTGACGCACATTCAGAGTCGCAGCTCCCGATTGAACGCCCAAAAAAATCAATTTCATTTCTGATTGATGCTCAAAGTTTAGAAATCATAGAAAAAAGTGAGGAATGGATATGATCATCCCAAAAAATGTTGAACAATTAGCACAATTCGTTGAAGCAAAAGGAAAACACGTTTTCTTTTTCACCGCAACGTGGTGTGGCGACTGTAATTTTATCAAACCAAAAATGCCTGAAATCGAAGCAGAAAATAGTACATTTGAATTTATTGAAGTAGATCGTGATGAATTTATGGATGTCGCAGTCGAATGGGGCATTATGGGAATTCCGAGTTTTGTGGTGATTGAAGACGGAAAAGAAACCGCACGTTTGGTCAATAAATTGCGCAAAACCAAAGAAGAAGTGAACGCATTTTTAGCTACTGTAAAATAAAAAAATGAGTGAATCTGCCCCTGTGGCGTATTTTAGATGTGACAAATGAAGAAAGAAAGTTGTCAGTACTGACAAAAAAATAGTGGAGTTAAATTTTAAAAATGATAGCAATTTATAACACTCATGTGGGCGATGTTTTGATGCTGATCGTCGCAAATGACAATGGTCAAAACGTTAATTTTGAGCGACAAGGTAAAGTGGCGCGTATTTTTCTTGAAGCAACAGGAGAAACAGTGGCATGGAATATTTTCGAGGCAAAATCTATTTTGTCAGCACTGACAGGAAATGGGGAAGTGAAATTAAGTCCATCTGACATCGAAAAATTGAATGCAGAAGTATCCAACGCAGGATTTAGCGACATTTTAGTCTTTGACAAACAACCCAAATTTGTGGTGGCAGAAATTTTAGAAATGAAAGAGCACCCAGATAGTGACCATCTGCATATCTGCAAGGTCAACGTTGGACTTTCTGATCCTGTTCAAATCGTTTGCGGCGCTCCCAATGCTGCTGTCGGCATGAAAACTATAGCAGCACTTCCAGGAGCCATGATGCCAAACGGAGCTCTCATTTTTCCAGGAGAATTGCGCGGCGTACAAAGTTATGGCATGCTCTGCTCTGCGCGTGAATTAGAATTACCAGATGCCCCACAAGTGCGTGGCATCATTGAATTATCCTCTGATTTAGTTGCAGGAACGATCTACGACGCATTACAGGCATAAAAACAAAAAAAGAACGGCAAAATCTGCCGTTTTTTTGCATCAAAAAATAGTTTCCTTTACGAATCAAATGTTGTGAAATGTGATATTTTCAAAAACATTTTTATTATTGAACCAAAAAAAATAAAAGCACTACAATTCTGTGATTTTCACAGAAATTTGCCAGAAAAAACAAGAGATTCAAAAACAAAATTACCTTATAATAAACTTGTCACTAAGATAAATCAATTAAGGAGAACGAAAATGCAAACAAAAACAACACACTTTCGCTCATGGAAATCTATACGATGCTGTTCAAGTCACAGAAAACAAAACGACCTATGAATTATGGTTTTCTATCCAAGGCGCTTTGCAAAACGTCTTTGAAATGATGGTTGGTATAGCAATCATTACGATTGTTACCTATTTCATTGGCTTATTATTGATCAGAAGATATTCCAGAAAACTAAGTCAACCCATTGAACAATTGGCCATCGAAGTTAACCAAAACTCAACATTACTAAACATCCCAGATTCTCCAGCAGAAGTGAAAGCATTAGCGATAAACTTTAATGGATTAATTACAAGACTGCAAGAAAAGGTTGCTCAAGAGCAACAATTTACCTCGGACGTTTCACACGAATTAAGGACACCAGTGATGGCCATTCGTGGTTATATTTCACTGATAAAAAGGCGAGGAAAAGACCATCCTGAAATTATAGAAAAATCTCTTGATTACCTTGATCGAGAATCAAAACGTCTGAAAGATTTGATCGAAGATCTCTTGATGCTGGCACGACAATCTTCAGAATTATCCGAAAATGAAATCGAAAAATTTTCATTGTCTGATTTAGTTGATGACACCGTAAAACGTGTGCAGCTAACATTACAGCAGCACATTTATACACTCGGAGCAAAGGAACTTTCCATAAAATCAAATTCTTTTGCAATTCAAGAAATTTTAACGATTTTTTTGGAAAATGCAGGACGCTACTCATCGAATGACAGTAAGATTTTTGTAAAGTTTGATGAAAAAGAAATTCAGGTTATCGACGAAGGAATCGGTATTGCTGATGAAGAAAAAATAAAAATTTTTCACCGATTTTATAGGGGTGATAAATCACGTGGTGAACAACCAGGAACGGGGCTCGGTCTAGCAATTGCTCAACAATATGCTATACAAAATAAGATTGGACTTTCTGTTAAAAATCATCATCCAAAAGGGACAATTTTTATAATGAGATTCAATTAAAAAGGAACGCAGTGTTCCTTTTTACTATCCCCCTATTGTGAAGTTTGTGAATTCACAAACTTCACAAGCGTTTTCAAAATGGAAGCTGAAATTTTATGTTAAACTGAGATTTGTAAGTCCAAAACGTCAAAACTATTTGACATAAAAAACAAGGAGATTTTTCACATGAAAATCGTCATTTTAGGAACCAACCACGCTGGAATCGCAGCTGCAAATACATTACTTGACCACTATGAAGGCAATGAAATCGTCATGATTGATCGAAATAGCAACATGAGTTATCTTGGATGCGGCACTGCCATTTGGGTAGGACGTCAAATTGAAAAACCAGACGAACTCTTCTATGCCAATCCTGCTCAATTTGAAGCAAAAGGAGCTAAGATTATGACTGAAACAACCGTCACAGCGATTGATTTTGATCAAAAAGAAGTTCATGCCACCACAAAATCAGGAGAAAATGTCACGCAAAATTACGATAAACTCGTCCTTGCCACAGGCTCACGTCCCATCATTCCTGATATCCCAGGAAAAGAGTTGGATGGGATTCATTTCTTAAAATTATTCCAAGAAGGACAAGCCGTTGATCAAGAACTTGCAAAAGACACTGTAAAACGTGTTGCAGTGATCGGTGCAGGATACATCGGTACAGAAATCGCCGAAGCCGCAAAACGTCGCGGAAAAGAAGTACTTTTGTTTGATGCTGCCAAGACCTCTCTTGCATCCTATTACGACGAGGAATTTGCACAGGTAATGGATGAAAATCTTACGAATCACGGAATCAGCTGCCATTTTGGAGAATGTGCCACAGCATTTAAAGGAGTAAATGGTCGTATCAGTCAATTGGTCACAGACAAAGCAACCTATGATGTCGATTTACTGATCAACTGCATTGGCTTTACGGCCAATAGTGCTTTAGCTTCGGATCATCTTGAAACATTCAAAAATGGAGCAATTTTAGTAAATGAGTATCAACAAACCAGCGATCCAGATGTTTATGCTGTCGGTGATGTCGCAACCATTTATTCCAATGCCTTACAAGAAAAAACATACATTGCACTTGCATCAAATGCAGTACGTACAGGGATTGTTGCGGGACATAATATCGGTGGAACTACGCTCTCCTCACCAGGAGTTCAAGGATCGAACGGCATATCCATTTTTGGCCTTCATTTGACCTCAACAGGACTCTCACTTCAAGCTGCAACACGTGCAGGACTCAAAGTCGCCTTTTCAGACGTTGAAGATTTGCAAAAAGCATGGTTTTTACACGAAGACAATGATAAAGTAAAAATTCGTATCGTTTACGAAGAAGACAGTCGTCGAATTGTTGGTGCACAACTCGCCAGCCATAGTGAAATCATTGCAGGAAATATCAATATGTTCAGTCTTGCCATACAAGATCATCTCACGATTGATCAACTTGCATTACTCGATTTATTTTTCTTGCCTCACTTTAACAGCCCATATAATTATATGACGATGGCTGCTTTGAGTGCAAAATAAACAAAAAACTCGCGTTTGGCGAGTCTTTTTTGTTACAAAAGTACTTTTTTTACGAATAGAATAATGAAGTCATGATACTTCATATTACTAAGGAGAAAAAAATGAATAAAAGTATGCTGATTGGTCGCCTAGTAGCACATCCAGAAATTATCAAAACCTCAAACGACAAAAGTTTAGTTCGAACCACGCTAGCGGTCAATCGCCGATTTAAAACTGACGATGGCACTCGAGAAGCAGATTTTATTTCAATTGTCATTTGGGGAAAAACTGCAGAAAATTTTGCATCTTACGCCAAAAAGGGAGCACTGATCAGTATTGAAGGTGAGATTCGCACACGACAGTTTACAGATCAAAAAAAGATAAAGCATTATGTGACTGAGATTTTAGTTTCAACTTATGAACTACTCGAAAGTCGCACGACGATGGCGATGCGAGAAAACAACCAGCAGACAGAAACCCTCATTCTTGAAGCTGAAGAATTTCCATTTTAAAAAAGGACTCCAAAAAAGGAGTTTTTTTCTTGACTATTTTTGACCTTCGCGTTAAAATAAGAAATAGAGGTTAGCACTCGCCAATAAAGAGTGCTAAAACCCAAGGGAAATGATTCCCTTGATAATTTTTTCTTAACAGAGGAGGATAGTTCAAATGTTGAAACCATTAGAAGACCGTGTTGTCTTACGTGTGAAAGTCGAAGAGGAAAAAACGGTTGGTGGGATTGTGTTAGCTTCGAGTGCTCAAGAAAAACCACAAACGGCGACAGTTGTTGCAGTAGGACCAGGAAAAACAACGCCCCACGGTAACTTGATTGCTCCAGCGCTTAAAGTTGGTGATACAGTTATTTTTGAGAAATTTTCTGGAACAACTGTAAAAGTCGATGGAGAAGATTTTTTAATCATCAAAGCATCTGACTTATTAGCTATTGTGGAATAAATGCGTTTAAAATAAAAATAAGAATGAGCCATTGCTAGATAAAGCAATGGATTAAGAATAAAAGTGAAAAAAGGAAGAAAAAATGAGTAAAGAAATAAAATTTTCATCTGACGCAAGAACTTCAATGATGCGAGGCATTGATATTTTAGCAGATACAGTAAAAACGACCCTTGGACCTAAAGGACGAAACGTTGTTCTTGAAAAATCTTACGGTTCACCTTTGATTACAAATGATGGCGTTACAATTGCAAAAGAAATTGAATTAGAAGATCATTTTGAAAACATGGGAGCAAAACTTGTTTCTGAAGTGGCTTCTAAAACAAATGATGTTGCTGGGGACGGCACGACGACTGCAACAGTTTTAACTCAAGCCATTGTACGTGAAGGTTTAAAAAATGTGACTGCTGGTGCGAATCCAGTAGGCATTCGCCGAGGGATTGAACTTGCAAGTGAGACGGCAGTGAAAGCTTTAGCTGCTCTTGCTATTCCTGTTTCAGGAAAAGAAGCTATTGCTCAAGTTGCGACAGTTTCAAGCCGTTCTGAGCAAGTTGGTGCTTACATTTCTGATGCGATGGAAAAAGTCGGAAGCGATGGCGTGATTACGATTGAAGAATCAAAAGGAATGAAAACAGAACTTGAAGTGGTTGAAGGAATGCAATTTGATCGTGGTTATCTGAGCCAATATATGGTGACTGACAATGAAAAAATGGTTGCGAATCTCGATAATCCATATCTTTTAATCACGGACAAGAAAATTTCTAATATTCAAGAAATCTTGCCTTTACTTGAGGAAGTTTTGAAGTCAAGTCGTCCATTATTAATCGTCGCTGATGATGTTGATGGAGAAGCACTCCCAACACTTGTTTTAAATAAAATTCGTGGTACATTTAATGTGGTTGCCGTCAAAGCACCAGGTTTTGGAGATCGTCGCAAAGCACAGCTCGAAGATCTTGCTATTTTGACAGGTGGGACGGTTATTACTGATGAATTGGGACTTGATCTGAAAGATGCAACAATTGATGCACTTGGACAAGCAAGTAAAGTTACAGTAGATAAAGAACACACAACAATCGTTGAAGGTGCAGGTGCAGCGGATGCAATTGCTCAACGTATCGCGATCATCAAAGCTCAAATTGAAAAAACAACTTCTGATTTTGACCGTGAAAAATTGCAAGAACGCCTGGCTAAATTATCTGGCGGTGTTGCAGTGGTTAAAGTTGGCGCAGCTACTGAAACAGAACTTAAAGCATTGAAACTCTTGATTGAAGATGCACTTAATGCAACCCGTGCAGCAGTCGAAGAAGGAATTGTTTCTGGAGGTGGAACAGCACTTGTCAATGTGATTGCAGACCTTGATAAGCTCCAAGAAAAAGGAGATGTTCAAACAGGAATCAATATTGTCCGTCGTGCGCTTGAAGAACCTGTCCGTCAAATTGTAGCAAATGCGGGTTATGAAGGTTCTGTCATTATTGATAAACTTAAATCTGTTGAACCTGGCATTGGATTTAATGCGGCAACTGGTGAGTGGGCAAATATGATTGAAACAGGAATTGTTGATCCTGCGAAAGTAACACGTTCTGCCCTCCAAAACGCAGCCTCTGTAGCTGGTTTGATTTTAACGACAGAAGCAGTCGTAGCAAATAAACCAGAACCAGAAGCACCAGCACAAGCAATGGATCCATCGATGATGGGTGGAATGATGTAAAATAAAATAGAACCCCTTTATTATCAAGGCTCTATCATTAAAATATATCTTATTTTACGTTTGGTGTCCAAAAGGTGGGCAAAAAAATTAAAAAATATTATCGAGAGAATGAGTAATTTGTTCTCTCGATTTTTTTGTAACGTGATTATAAATTGAAAGTGTAGTATTTGCATCAGAATGCCCAACACGCTCCATTATCGCTTTGAGCGGTATATTATCCTCTGCTAGAATTGAAACGTGCGTATGGCGAAATATGTGACTTGTAACGTTCTTTCCTAGTTCTATTTTTTTGGCTGCTTCTTTTAGCGATTTATTAAAAGCATGAATGGTTAGTGGTGAGTTTTTACGAGATAAGAAAATAAAATCATCTGGATTGGTGCTGAATTTAAAAGAATTAAAAACTTTTTGTTCCTCTAATATTTTTATTCCACGTTCTGGAAGGTCAACAATTCTCTCTGAACTTACATTTTTTGTTGATGTCTTGACTGCTTCCGTTATTTTAGTCATGGTATAATCTAGCGTTCCCTCAATTGAAATAGACTTTCCATCAAAATTTTTCCATTGTAATGCCATAAGTTCTCCATAACGTAATCCAGTTAGTAGCAGGAATTCAGCGACTAATGCTTGAAGCCTCCTATTGCCATCGGAATATAGTTCTTTGAGAATAGCCTTATATTCGTTTTTCTCTAAATACTTATCTCCTATCTTTTTTCTGTGTTGTCTTTCCTGCTCACGCTTTATATTTACTTTAACTTTTGACACAGGGTTTGAGTCAATATAGCCTTTTTCTATTGCAAAATTAAAGATAGTTGAAATAGTCGTCCTTGTCTGCTTAGTGTAATTAAGCGAGTATTTGCCAAACGTGTACATTTTTTCAATGACATCATTAACAAGCGAAGGAGTAATAGCAGATATTTTCATGTCCTTTGTTATTATTGGGAAAACATGATTGTCCATATAGAATGGAACTTTAATCCAACTTGTTCTCTTATTTTGTATCTTGTAATATTTGTACCATTCGTCGTATAACTCTCCGAAAGTCATGTTATTATCTTTTTTGTCAACCGTCGTACGTTCTTCAATCTTTTTCTGCAATATTAATTTTGCTTTATTAACTGCTTGAGCGCTATCCTTTTCAATACCAACTGAAATAGCTTTCCATTTTCCAGTGTAAGGGTCTTTATACTTATCTCTTAATAGATATTTACCATTCTTTTTTTGTTCAACATACATTGCTTTTTACTCCATTTCTTGATAAAATGAGTGTAGTAAAAGCTCTATTCATAATTAGAGCCTTACTAATACTATATCTTTAGTCCACCTTCCCTCAATCCAACGGGGTGGGCTTTTTTGTTTTACTTCCAAATATCTGTTGATTTTATATTATCATCAATATGCGCAACTCCGTATTGAGCTTGGTCTTGGGGGAATTTAGAACCATATTCAGAAGTGAGCTGGTCAAGAAGCTCTTGCCCAGTTAGATTGCCAGATTCTCTATACCCCTTGGCACTTAATACTGCAAGATTATTCCAATTTACTAATGGGTCAATTCTATTTATCGCTCCATTTGCCTCATCCGCTGTCATTTTAGAACCATATTCAGAAGTAAGCTGGTCATATAATTCTTGCTTGCTCATATGACCTGAATATAAATAGCTAATCGCCGACCTTGTTTGAGCTAATGAATTTCCAGTAAGACCATCAACCGCCTTTTCTTGACTAGTTAGTACCTTAGGCGCTTTAGATTTGCTAGGCTTTGGAGTAGATGCTTCTTTTTTACTAGAAGATGATGATGAGGATGAAACAGACGTACTAGTATTATCTTTCGCCTCTTTATTCTGATTATTGCTTGGGATAGATACGCCAACAACAAACAGTATAAATCCAGCAACTATTAAAATCAAAGATTTTTTCTTTGATTTTTTCCTAAATAAATTAATTAGTAGCATAATTATCCCGATTAAAAACGCTAAAAAACCAATTATTCCAATAAACGCACTCATAATAAACCTCCTACCTAGCTTTTCATGAGAATCAAGGCTTGCTCATTATTTTTATATCGCTTTAAAAAATGAAGAAGCATATTCTTCAATAACTTTTTCGCATATCCATCTCATTTTATTTTCAAAATGGTATGCTTTCATGAATTGTTCTATGCTTATTTCGTTTGGTTCAGGAGCAAAGTCCCATAAAGATAACCATTCATTAAACCTATAAGAAATCATATAATAATTAGCTTCTGATTCTTGCTTGTTACTATACATCTTTGCATGACAATCATAATGGATATGATTATAATTACAATGTCCTATTTCGTGAAGAATAACGTTTTCTTGTTCAACCGATTCAACATCTTCACGGACATATATTAAACTAACATCAGGGATATAAATCCCCTTTAACTCAGTTTCATTGGTGCTAAAGTAAACTATCTTAGCACCAAGTTCTCGAGCAAGCTCTTTCAATTTACTCATAGGCTTATTTGCCCTTATCTATTTTTTCCTTTAACGTATTTTTCAAAAGTTCTTTAAAAAACTTTTCATCTTTTTCAGTCATTGTGCCACCATAAGCAACGCTATTTTTTATTTGCTTATCAAGAAATTCATCAGTTAACCAATAATCTTCTATTGATTTAACTTTTTCTTGTTCCTTCAATTGAGCTTCTGCAAAATCAATTACTTTTTCTTGACGTGGCTCTTCTAGTTTACTAATTACAAAAATAGCTTTATCAATTATTATTTTATCTTTCTTTTCTTCGGTGTTAGATTCTACCATAGGAACATCAAATCCCATTAGCCAAGCCTCACTTACCCCTAACGTTTTAGATAGAAGATATATCCTGTTTTGGTCAGGAGATTGCACAGCATTTACATACTGTGACAAAGCGCTTTTACTTAGCTTTATATTGAATTTCTTTTGAAATGGAACGGATAGATTAAGTATATCAACTTGCTTCAAATTTCTTTCAGACATTATTTGTTTTAGTCTATTACTTGTGTCGGTTTTCATAAAAAAGCCTCTTCTTTATTTTGTATAAATAGATTATAACTCATTTTAAATAAAAGTTCAACAAAAAAATTCATTTTTCATGAACTTTTTTGTTGACAAAGGTAAAAACAAGTGATATACTAAAAACATAAAGTTCATGATTGGTGAACAAAAAGAAAGGAGGAGCGCTTTATGAGTTATGATTATTCTTCGCTTCTTGGTAAAATAACTGAAAAATGCGGTACGCAATATAACTTTGCTATTGCGATGGGACTATCAGAACGCTCTATTTCATTGAAGCTTAATGATAAAGTGAGCTGGAAGGACGATGAAATTTTGAAAGCAGTTCATGTTTTGGAACTTGACCCGAAAGATATTTCTAAATATTTTTTTAAAGCAAAAGTTCATGTAAAATAAACTTTTCAACAGAAAGGAAAACAAAATGAATGAATCAATCAACGTCATAAAAATAGCGTCAATCAGTGAGGTGAAAAGCCCATACGCTGATGATGATGAAGTGACAAAGTATTACCATCCGTTTGCAGTAACAAAAGAAGACTGGTCAAAGGCTAGACGTGGAACGCAAGATAAATTAAGAGAGTTCGAAGAATTTACAAGCGGTAAGTACACAAGGAGCCTTAGAGGTCGAGTGACAAATTTAAAAGCATTTGATGCATGGCTAGTTTGGAAAAATCAAACTAAAAATTTATCTCGCAAACCAAATTTTACGTTTAGCGAACATTGAAAGGAAAAACAAATATATTTCATACGATTGGAGATTAAAAACATGGAAATTACCATAGAAATGAAAATAGACGAACAAAGCAAAGAACGAGAATATTTTATTAGCGATACCAGCACGGAAGCTATCACTGCTATAATGTTCGCATTGATTGGAGTAGCAAGACAAAAAACAAACTATGAACAATTTTTAGAAACAGTAACAAGAATTTGGGGGTGCTTAAATGAAAATGAATGAATTACAAAATTTTAACTTCAATAGTTTACCAGTAAGAACGGTATTAGTTGACAATGATCCTTGGTTTGTTGCTAAAGATGTCTCTGATATTCTTGAATATTCCGAGACCTCCCAAATGACACGGAGGCTTGATAAAGAGGATTCCATGTCTGTCAAATTGACAGGTATGAATATGAAGTCAACAATCATCAATGAAAGCGGACTTTATGAAGCAATTATCGGCAGCAAGAAAAAAGATGCTCGACAGTTCAAGCGCTGGATTACTCATGATGTATTACCGACAATCCGCAAGCATGGGGCATACATGACAGAAACGAAAGCTAGAGATGTACTTTCTGGTAACGGTTTAGCTGACTTACTCCTACAAGCTGGAAACCAAATTAAACAGCTAGAAGCAGAAAAAAGCAAGCTTAATCTTGAACTTGCAGAAGCTAATGAACGCACACGCTATCTTGATTTGATTTTTGAAAGCACCGATGATGTGCTAGTTACTCAAATTGCACAAGATTATGGGATTGGCTCTCCAACTTTTAACAAGTTGCTCGCTAATTTACGAATTCAGCGAAAAGTTAATAATCAATGGATTCTATATAGCAAGTACCAAGCGAAAGGATATATCAAGAGCCGTACTCATTCATTTGTTGACAGTAAAGGGAATACTCGCACGAACATTACGACAACATGGACGCAGAGAGGCAGAGAGTTTTTATATCGTAAATTAAAAAAAGCTGGATACCTTCCAGAAATTGAAAAATTAAGCGTATTTTGAAAGCGCAAATCAAGCAACTAGATTTATTTTAAGGAGAAAAATAAAAATGAAAAGACTAATAACTACACGACTATTTGAAGAAGAACAAAAACTTGCCGATTACGACAAGTTAGCTAGTGATTATAAAGAGTTGCAAGATGAGTTAAACAAAGTGGCTGAAAGCCGTGATGACTTCAAAGAGTGCTATGAAATCATGCTGGACAAGTTCGCAGCACTTGAAGAGTTCAATGCAGTACTGATGCAAGAGCTTGAAATCAGACGTAAAAATGATGATTCACGCAAGAAAATGAATAATGAAGTGGAAATTGTTTCATGGTAAAAGAAAAACCCCATGGGAATGGGGCTTATGAAAAAGTGTGTCTATATTATAGCACAAATCAAACGAAAAAGGAAGTAAATATGGAATTAGAACTAGTACCACTCAATAGAGAGACTGGAGAGATTGTAACGTTAGACCCTAGCATGGTTACATCAATGAATAATGCAGACTTACAAGACTTCTACGCTAATTTGAAAGTGATTGAATCGCTTAAGAAGAAAGCAGAAGCAGAGATTAAGCGAAGACTTGACGAAGGACAATTATTCAAGCGATTATCGTATGGGAAAGTACAATATCAAAGGGTTTTAACTTTGGAAAACGAAGATAAAGCAAAACTTGTCAATAAATATGGATTTGAGTGCATGGTTCCATTGACAATAAATCAATTAGAAAAGAAGTACGGAGAGTCAATTTATCAAGAATTAGAACGTTTTATCGTTATGAAGCCAAAAAATCAAGCAATCAAGTGGGATGATTGATATGGAAAAAGAAAAAATGACTTTTTCTGAACTGCAAAGAGAAATGCAAATCGGAAAAAGTAAATCTGTTAAAAATTACAGCGGTCAAACAAGCTACAACTATAGAAATGCTGAACAGATTTATGAGCATTTCAAATCACTTGATAGCGGTTGGATATTAATTGTTAGCGACAAAATGCATGAAATACTCGGTAGGTTGTTTGTTGAATCTACTGCTACAGTGTCAAATTCAAGCGAAGAACATACTGCAGTAGGATATTCAGAACATGACCAAGTACCAATTTTTGAAAAATCTGGGAAGCAACAAATGCAAAAGCCTCAATGGACTGGTGCTGTGAGTTCTTATGCTAGAAAATATGCGCTTCAAGGTCTGTTCGCTATTGGGGAAAATGATGTTGATGATTTACAAAGCGAGAACTTAAACGATACGCCAAAAGCAAGCAAAAAAGACGATAAAGAAGTAAAAGCAAAACTAGAAAAAATCAATGCCCAATTTGAAAGAGCTTTGAGGGCTGCAAAAGATAAAGAAGCGCCAATCGATCAGTTAACGAACTGGAGCAAAATGGATAAGTCGCAAGCTGTCAAAGACATTGCGATGTGGATTAAAGAAAATGAGGTTAATAAATGATTAATAATGTTGTTTTAGTAGGTAGGATTGTACGAGACCCTGAACTTAAATATACTCCTTCAAATGTTGCTATTGCTACATTCACTCTTGCAGTGAACCGCAGATTTAAGAACGCAAATGGAGATAGAGAAGCAGACTTCATTAATTGCGTAATATGGCGTCAATCCGCTGAAAATTTAACAAACTGGGCTAAAAAAGGAAATTTAATTGGCATCACAGGTTCTATTCAAGTTCGTAATTATGATAATAAAGAAGGGAAACGCATTTACGTTACTGAAGTAATCGCAGAAAACTTCCAAATGCTTGAAAGCGGGAAAGGGCAAGTAAATCAAAATAGCCATCCCCAATCACAAAGCAATGGAGCAAAAGAACCAGACCCATTTTCTTCAAGAAAAGTAGAAGAAATTGATGATGATGATTTGCCGTTTTAATTGAAAAAGGGGCGCTGATGGAATGAGCTTAATACAGCGGTAGTCGTAAGTCAGAAGAGTGCAGGAACACCGCAACCCCGTTATTATGAAAGGAATATTTTTTTGGCACAACGTAGAATGTTTAGCAAGAAAATTGTTGAGACGGATTTATTTATGGAAATGTCACCAACAGCAAAATTATTATATTTTTACCTCAATATGGGGGCTGATGATGATGGCTTTGTTGGAAATCCAAAAACAATAAAAATGATTAGTGGTGCCACTGATGATGATTTGAAAATATTAATTGCAAAACAATTTATCATCCCATTTGAAAGTGGCGTAATCGTGATTAAGGATTGGAAAATCCATAACTATATACAAAAAGATAGATACAATCAAACGCAGTATATCAAAGAAAAAAATCAGTTATTAGTTGAAGAAAATGGGTCGTATACAAAATGTATACAAAACGTGTCCATGTTGGATACACAGGTAAGGTTAGGTAAGGAGAGTTTAGGTAAGGAAAGTAAAGAGATAGAGAGAGAAGAAAATATAGATGAAAAATTCGCTCGCTATTTCTCTATCTTTCATCAATTTGCTAGAAAAAACGGAAATAAAAGAGCTATGGCACTTCAAGAATTCATGACGCTACCACCTTTCCAGAAAGATGAAGCGATTATTGGAGCTGAAAACTATGTGAAGTTCTATGTTCTTGATAATCCAGATGATAAAACTCATCAATACAGCGTTAATGCGTATGAATTCATTAAAAATGCGCTATTTGGAGATTATCAAGAAATGCCAGAAGTTAAAAAAGTAGCTAAAAAGAAGAAGTGGATTTAATTAATGGAAGTTAAAGTTAATGGAGAAGTAATCACTCCTATTGAGCTTGAAGAAGTATGCCCAGAGCATGGATGCCGCTTGCTTGGAAGAAATGAGCCAGTATGGTCTTATGACGGACATGATTCAAACGGTAAAGGAATTGGCGGACATTGGTATACTCCTAGAGTTTGCCCGCAATGTTTCGGAAGAAAGCCAGAAGAATCAGTAATAGTGAGTTCAATCGCTGAATTCAAGCATAAAAAGGGGATTGATCTTAAAAAAGACGTTATTGTCAAGTATTCATTTAACGACGAGTTGAGCGTTGTTGCTGCCGACAACATGAAATCATGGATTATCCAAAATGTCGGAAGAGAAATCAAGGTTAAAATCGTAAATACTCGAAAATACTGCGAACAAATGACACACCGCTTCATGAGTGATGAGGAAAAGCAAAAGTTTTTGAAGCTAAAGCACGAGATTGAAATTGCGGACTTAGTCATCATTGATTCACTTGCTGACTTTTCAGAAAGTCAAGAGGAATCGGTATATAACATGATGCTGACATGCAAAGACAACGCATCATTCATGATTCTTACTATTCCAGAAAGTGAAAGCAGGCTTGATGATATGCCTATAAAGCTTAAATATAGGCTAAAATCTGCGCAAATAATGGGGTTAGATAGTAAAGGAAGAAGAAATGAAGTTTGAATTTGAACTGGAAAAGATGCCAACTACACAACAGCAAAAAGGCATTAAAAAAGTGAATGGTAAACTTCAATTCTATGACCGCGGAGGAACTAGCAATTACGAGCTTAAAGCTCAACTCATGAAGAACAAGCCAAAAGAGTGCTTTGAAAAAAATACTCCTTTAAAGTTATCCGTTACTTTCTTCTACGCTATCAAGCAAAATAAGCGCTGGTGGCAATGGAAAACGACAAGACCTGACTTAGATAATCTCATGAAGAACTTGCAAGACTATATGACTAAGTTGCGTTATT
>NZ_WITJ01000012.1 GCF_009601015.1 Lactococcus hircilactis | reverse complement strand
CCCCTTTAGTGACGTGAGGGGAATCCCCTCCGATAGTAAGACAAACTACTTCTCTTTTATTTTAAATTTATTTTGAGTTAAGTCAAGCTTGAGTTAAGCGCTTATTTTTAGCGGTTTTAGCTTATTTCTGATTTGTTTTTAGGAGGATATTTGAGTTGTTTTTATTAAATTAACTAAAATCGTTTATTTTGTTTTTTAGAGAAAATAAAAACGTTCAAGATTTCCTTGAACGTTTGAAAAATGATCATCAAATATTGATCGTTTGACCAGGTAAAATGGTTTGATTAATACCAATGCCATTGATTTCTGCTAGGCGTTGTGCACTCATGCCATTGGCAGTGGCAATTGAGTATAAACTCTCCCCTGCAACAACGGTGTGCGTGTATCCAGAATGTGACGACGTACTTGTCGTTTGGGAAACTTGCTGTGTTGTTGCAACATTTTGAGATGAGGACGCGATATTCAATTGTTCTCCGACATGAATCATATCTGCATCCGCAATTGCGTTATCAGCCATCAATTGCTGGATAGATATGCCGTAACGTGCTGCAATAGAGGATAGACTATCCCCCGATTGAACGGTATAACTACGAGATGAGCTTGTAGCGCTCGCTGTTGCAGCTGATGTGGAAGTACCGCTTATTTTTAGGACTTGTCCAACTTGAAGTTGATTTTGATTAGAAAGTCCATTGACAGACATCAATGAAGAGACTGTCGTGCCGTACGTTGCAGCAATTCCAGATAATGTATCCCCAGATTTGACCGTGTAAGCACTTGAGCTAGCAGCTGAGTTCTGATGTGAGGCTGTCAGTGCTGATGAAGGAACTCCGCCATTATCATAAGCACTCAACCCTAGTTCTTGGATTAGGGCGTTGAGCTTTGAGGCGTAATCAGGGTCTGTTGCGTAACGCCCTTGCAACCAAGCTGTCGCGTCACGATAAGAGCTCGCATTTTCACGCCAAGCACCCGCATAGAGTTTTGAGCCGCGAATCATTTGAGCTTGCGCTAAACACGCTTCATATAAAGAACTGTACGCTTGAAATGGCTCAACTACCGTCTTCATTTGCCCATTAATGTACTCTTTTGTTGGGAGGTAAACTGGATTTCCTGAAGTGTATTTTACACCAAAAATGTTGTTATATTGACTTGCAAGAGCACTTTGGCCGTGGCTGCTCTCAAGAATGCCTTGTGCAATCATGACCGATGGATACAATCCATACTGATGAGCAATTGGTGTTGCTGCTGTTGCGATGGAGGACACAGAAAGTGCAGACACTTTTACTCCTGTCAGTACTGACAACGCTAAGACAGATGCACCCAATGCAAATTGATGTTTATTTTTCATAGAAGACTCGCTTTCATTTGATCAAAAGTTCTTATGTTCTATTATAATAAAAAAAAGAGCGTTTTGTAAAGCCATTTCTTTTTATTTCTGTATTTTATAACATCGAAATTTAAATCCTGCTATAAAAAAATGTTATGACCAAAAGTTTTTTTTACGTTAAAATAGAAGTATCAACGATTGATGTTTAATCGTTTAAAAATTTTAAAAGAGGTCAAAAAAATGAGTAAAATTTATGATAACATCACTGAATTAATCGGGAAAACACCGATTGTCAAACTTCAGCACACACAAGAAGATTCTGCTGATATTTATGTCAAATTGGAAAGTTTTAATCCAGGAAGTTCTGTAAAAGACCGGATTGCACTGGCAATGATTCAAGCCGCAAAAAAAGAGGGAAAACTCGCTGATGGTGGGACCATTGTTGAGCCAACTTCTGGAAATACTGGGATTGGTCTTGCGTTTGTGGGAGCTGCTTTGGGATATAAGGTGGTCATTGTCATGCCAGAGAGCTTTTCTATTGAACGCAGAAAGCTGATTCAAGCTTATGGCGCAACACTCGTTTTGACACCAGCAGCCGGCGGAATGGCTGCTGCAATTGAAAAAGCAAAGACACTAGCCAAAGAAAACAATTATTTTCTTGCCATGCAATTTGAAAATCCTGCTAATCCTGCCATTCACGAAGCAACGACGGGAGCAGAAATTGTGGAGGCCTTTTCTGTCAGTGCTGACAACATTGGATTAGACGCATTTGTAGCTGGAGCAGGGACTGGAGGAACAATTACAGGAGTTTCTCACGCCCTCAAAAAAGCAAATGCCAACGTCAAAACGTATGTTGTTGAAGCTGCTGAATCTGCGATTTTATCTGGTGAAGCCGCAGGACCACATAAAATTCAAGGCATCTCAGCTGGCTTTATTCCAAAAATTCTTGACACCACTTCTTATGATGACGTCATTGCTGTCAAAGGAGATGATGCGATTATCACAGCAAGAAAAGTCGGTGCCACAGAAGGTTTTCTTGTCGGCATTTCGTCTGGTGCTGCTTTGTTTGCAGCCTATGACATCGCAAAAAAATTGGGCAAAGGAAAGAAAGTGCTCGCGCTTCTTCCAGACAACGGAGAGCGTTACCTCTCTACTGTATTATACGATTTTGATTAAATTGACCACCCAAAAAGAACATCGTGTTCTTTTTCTTATGCTTTCATTTAAAAGTAAAATTTCTTTGACAATTTTAAGAAGCGCTGTATAATAAAAAAGAAAGATTAAATGAAAATTTTATTTGGAGATAAAATGAAAAAATATAAAATTGTTTCTCTTGGTTTGATTTCGATTGCTGCAACAGGAGTGCTCGCTGCATGTGGAACTCAATCCTCTACCCCCTCATCCACGCGTTACATTCAATACAGTTTGAATTCAGACCTACTTACTTTAGATTCGAGTCTTGCTTCTGATGTCAATTCTATTGATACATTATTGAACGTACAAGCAGGATTGGTCCGTTTTGATAAAAATGCTCACGTTGAAAATGATTTAGCAAAATCCATCTCTCTTTCAAAAGATGGCTTGACTTATACCGTGATCCTCAAACCTCAATTAAAGTGGTCTAATGGAGAAAAATTAACGGCAAAAGATTTTGTTTATGGCTGGCAACGCACCATTGATCCAAAAACTGGTTCAGAATATGCCACGGCACTCAGCCCTGTTGCCAATGCTAAAGACATTTTGGATGGTAAAAAACCCGTTTCAAGTCTTGGGATTAAAGCGCAAGGAGAGGACAAGCTCATCATCACGCTCGCTTCACAAACCCCTTATTTTGAGAAATTAATGACAGAACAGGCATTCTATCCATTGAATCAAAAATTTGTCGAAAAAGAAGGGAAATATTACGGCACAACATCTGACAAAACCCTGTACGATGGTGCTTTTATGTTTGCTAAAGGAACGAAGGGCTGGACAGGTTCTAATAAAATTTTTACACTCATTAAAAATCCTAACTATTATGATAAAAAATCAGTTAAAGCACGTGGGATCACTTATCAGGTGATTTCAGACATGGCTACTGCAGCGCAATTATATAAGCAAGGCAAACTCGATGTTGCAATTTTGGATACACCCACATTGATTGCTGCCAATAAAGCAAATAAAGGATTTACCGTTCTTCCTTCTCCAAGAACAGATACCATTGAATATAATCAATCTGGTACTGTTCCTGCTTTAAAAAACACTAAAATCCGTGAAGCCTTTAATCTCGCCACTAACCGCCAAGGTCTCCTCAATACAGCTGCTCCTTCTTATACAGTTTTGAAAACAGCGACACCAAATGGACTTGACAAAGCACCAAATGGGCAGGATTTTGCCACTTATGCTGCACAACCCTACACCTATGATGCAAAAAAAGCAGCTGCATTATTTAAAGAAGGACTAAAAGAACTCGGAAAGACAACGTTGAGCTTGACGCTTGAAGGAGATAGTGATGATGCATTCCATAAAGCCGCTGTTGATTATCTCAAACAAAACTTCGAAAAAGATTTACCAGGACTTACCATCAATGAAAATCTTGTCCCTAAGGCGCAACGTTTAAAAGACGCAACAAACCAAAATTTCCAAATTATCCTCTCAAGCTGGGGAGCAGATTATAATGAACCTTCCGATTACTTGATTAATTTTATTACTGATTCAACCATGAATGATGGAAAAGTGAACAATCTAGCTTTTGATCAAGCCTATAAATCTGCAACAACGCTTCCAGATGTCAATGATCCAGAAAAACGTTACGCAGATTACAAGGCGGCCGAGAAAGCACTTTATGAGCAATCCAATATCGATCCGATTGATACTCAAGCAAAATCACTCCTTTTAAATCCCAAGCTCAAGGGAGTTTCTAAAGTCAATTCTGCAATGATTTATGATTTAACACACGCATCACTCACAAAATAATAAAGAACCACTAAAAAGTGGTTTTTTCTACCTCATCACACACAAACAATTCTGTCAGTACTGACAGAATTGTTTAATGGGCAATTTTATCAAATTCAGCATACAAGAGCTTAAAAACTGTCAAAAACTGTTCGACTTCTGCCATATTATTGGAAAAGTCAAGACTGATTCTTACAGCGCTGGTTGCATAGTGACTTGGGACATGCATTGCAACCAGTGTTCCAGCTGCTGCATTTTTCTTTGATGCGCATGCTGATGTCGTCGAAATATAAATCTCATGATTTTCAAATCCATGAACGAGCACTTCTCCACGTACTCCTCGAATGCCAAACGTTAAGATATTGGGCGCAAAATCTGCCATTTCACTAAACAAAATCACCTTATCATAAGTTTTGAGTGACTCAAGCATCACTTGCTTCATCTGACTCACATTTTTGCGTTTGAGTGCATCATCCAGAAGCGTCAAGCGCAAAGCTTTTGCTGTTGCCACAATCGCTGGTAAGTTTTCTGTTGTTGAACGTCGATTATTTTCCTGACCGCCACCATGTAAAAGTGGAGTCAATCTTTTTCCTGCCCTGATCATTGCGAAGCCAACACCACGTGGACCGTGAAATTTATGTGCAGAGAAGGTCACAAAATCCACGCGCGGTAACATGAAATCTTCGACAGCAATTTTTCCAATCGCTTGTACGGCATCAACATGAAAACCAGTTGTTGGATGATCAGCCAACAACTCAGAGATTGCTTTTAACGGTTGAATCGACCCTACTTCATTATTGACTGCCATCACAGAAACTAAAATTGTATCTTCACGAAGTAAATCTGCAAGTTTTGAAACGTCAACAAATCCACGTGCATCTACTGGAGCATAATCCACCTCAAATCCT
Organism: Lactococcus hircilactis; assembly: GCF_009601015.1. Taxonomy (GTDB): domain Bacteria; phylum Bacillota; class Bacilli; order Lactobacillales; family Streptococcaceae; genus Lactococcus; species Lactococcus hircilactis. Next base: position 114,256 of record NZ_WITJ01000012.1, on the reverse strand, counting down.
TGAGTTTTGAGCCACTGTGCTGTATTTTTGATGGCAGGATGTTCGATACTTGAAACAATGATGTGCCGTCCATAAATCCGTTTTTCAAAAGCTACTCCCTTTAAAATCCAATTATCTCCTTCAGTCCCCCCGCTTGTAAAATAAATTTCATCTGACGACACCCCCAATAATGCTGAAATTTGCTGACGCGATGCTTCAAGCAAGCGCGTTGCTACCGCTCCTAGCTGATGCAAACTAGACGGATTCCCCATCACTCGCATCGCCACATCAGTATAAGTTTTGATTGCTTCAGGCGCCATGGCTGTTGTTGCTGAATTATCGAAATAAATCACTTGTTTTCTTTCCTTTTCATCTAACCTCAAAATCAGAACCAGCCCTTTTTAGAGCTGGTTTTCGACTTCCTATTTCTCATATTATAGCACATTTTCAATCAGATGTTCTAAAACGAAAATAAAAAAAGAAAAATGCCATGCAAACGCATGACATCGGTATTTCTTAAGTTAAATTATTTAACGGCATCTTTCAATGCTTTACCAGCTTTAAATGCTGGAACAACAGTTGCATCGATTTTGATTGCTGCACCAGTTTGAGGGTTACGTCCTTCACGTGCTGCGCGTTCGCGAGTTTCAAAAGTACCAAAACCAATAAGTTGTACTTTTTCACCTTTAGCAAGGAATGCTGTAACTGCTTCACCAAAAGCGTTTACTGCTTTTTCTGAATCTTTTTTAGTCAAACCAGTTTTTGCTGCAACTTCAGCGATAAGATCTTGTTTGTTAGCCATTTTAAAAATGTCCTCCATTAATTTTTTACCTTTTACTTAGGCACTGTTTATTCTATCAAATATTGCCCGTCTTTGCAAGCTAAATCGGCTCTTTAAGCCATTTTTCTCCATTTTTTATCAGTTTTTAGTTCTTTTTCATCAAATCAAAACTAAATTTTCCTGCTGTAAGATCAATTTGATTTGATTTTAAGTAAAATCCACCTGCTACCTTGATCTGATCCAAATGGATGACCAGCTGACTTGAGCTACTTTTAATCTCAACAAAAGTTGGTAAATTGTAGGATTTGAGCAACTGTAAAATTTCTTTTGTCGGAAGTCCCAACGTCCCAGCCGAGATACTCGTCACATTTAAACTAATTGAACCATCAGATAAAGCAAGCGGTTCAAAATAAATGTAAATTGGAATTTTCGTTCCAAGCACTTTATAGGTCATATTTAAAACGGCTTGTTCTTGTGAGATGTAAAACTTATACGTCAAATCAGAATTTTTAGATTGATTTGCATTGATATACGTTGCAATCAATTGATTGAGTTCTTGAGTTGTACTTGTCACTGTGGCAACACTTTGATTTTTTGATGTCGCTTGTGTGCGAGATAAAATTGCCTCATCCCGAAAACTCGTAGCGCGAACGCCGACAAAGAGAACCACAGCAAGATTAAACGCCAATAAAACCAGAAAAAGAACCTTCCAAACTGTACTTTTTGGCAGTGGATTTATTTTTTTTGTAGCATTTTTTTCTTTTATATTTGGCGCTGAGCTTGTTTTATTTTTTCTTGAAATTTTTTCTTGATTATCCATGATATGTCCTTATCATTTCGAATGATTTTCCTTTTCATAGGCCTTAAATACTGCATCTGCCATGATTTGGTAGCCTTTATTATTGGGATGAAAATGATCTCCAGCATAAAGGAGTTGATTGGTGACTTCGCTTTTTGATGTTGTTTTTCCTTTGACTTCTTCAATCGCTTCTTGCCCTTCATTTCCCTTGTATAAAAGTTGATTAATTGGGATAAAATACGCTTTTTTCTGAGCAAGAACGACGTGTTTGGTTGCATCGTTCCACTGATCAATGATGGTTTGCATCATGGTAATATTTGGAAAATTTAAGTAAAACGGATTGTAAATGCCTAAAACATAAATTTGTGCAGTCGGATTGACTTTTCTGATGTCCGCAAAGATTTTCTCACATCGCTTTTGATAAGCCAATGCGGGCTTTTTAAAATCTTTTTCAGTAAGGTTTGAAAGACGTGAAAAATTATCTTTTAACACGTGCATCACATCGTTTCCGCCCACTGTAATTGTGATGACATTTGCCGTTTTCAAGGCTTTTTTAAGATCCGCTTTGGTCGTCATTCGCGTATAAATCTGTCCACTGGTATCCCCCGCTTTTCCAAAATTTTGACTTTCAACCACATCACCACTTACGTTTTGAATCTGTTTTGCAAATAAAGGGACAAAGCCACCTTGAGCAGTCGCATCTCCCACACCTTCAGTCAATGAGTCTCCAAGCGCGACATATCGAATTTTTTGAGTTTTTAACATCGCAGTTTTATCTGACGTAAACTGGTCTTTTGCTTTTGGAATAGCAACCCACAATACAATAAAGATAAGCAAAATTGCCAGCAAAAAGCCAGCAAAATTCAGTAATATTTTTTTCATCTTATTCATAATTTATCATAATCGCCCACGCACCTGGTCCAGTATGCGTTGCTATGGTAGAATTTGTATCTAAAACAGAAATCGGTTTTTCAACAAATTTTTGAAGGGTTTCTTTTGCACGCCCCGCAAACTCCAGACTTTCTGCATGTGAGATTCCAATTTCTTTTATTTTTCGACCTGATTTTGAGATGGATTCGGATAAATCATCCAACCAGCGATGAAAGGTTTTAGTCCCGCGCCCTCTCACAATCGTCCCTAACTCATGATCTCTAAGGGTCCCGATCACTTTAACATTTAATAAAGCACCAAATAAGCCTGTCATTCTACTGACGCGTCCGCCTTTAACTAAATTTTCTAGCGTTGAAAATCCAATATAAAGTTCTGTATTTTCGCGTGTGTGTTGGATTGCTGAAAGAATTGCTTCTTTAGTTGCTCCATCTTTTGCCATCTGTGCCGCTTGGACCACTTGGAACTTAAGTCCTTGATCTGTGAAATCAGAATCGACAACGGTCACTGATTTTCCAGATAAAAGTCCACCTTGACGTGCCGCTTCTACTGTTCCTGATAAGATATCAGTCATGTGAATCGAAATGATCTCGTCTGCATTTACCGCCAATTCATCATACACTTCAGCAAACACTCCCACAGGAGGCTGACTTGTTTTTGGTAAATTTTTAGCATTTGCCATTTTAGACATGAATGTTTTAAACGTCAAATCCACATCAGAATACAAGACCCCGTCAATCATAATCGAAAGTGGCACAATGGTAATGTCGAGTGCCTGTGCGATTTCAGGTTCAATTGTAATTGACGAATCTGTCACAATTTTAATTGCCATAATTTCTCCAAACCAGTTTTTGTATTTAAGGTTGCTCATTATTCTCCAAAAATTCTTTTCGTTCATTTTTGAGGAAAAAACACTTTTTTTATTTTACGTGAACAAACCTTTGTATCAATAAAGTATCTTTGAAATGAAAACTAAAATTTCACTCAAAATACTCATTTCTTTTCTATACAATTTGTGATATTATATATTATATCAAATTTTTAGTTGGAAAGATGAAAAAAGAGGTCATGGATTAAAAAAGGATTTTATTTTTTATCATCTTTTGGGCTGATTGGTTTTTTAATGTTCTTTTATTTCAGTTGTGATAAAAATTGATGTAGGAACATTACAATCTGTTAATGGCTTTTAAGACGATAAAGAAACTTATTTTCATTGCAAAATGAAGAGTGAGGACACATGAAAAAAATAGAATCACGCAGTTATTTAATTTTAAATGAAATTTTCAATTCCATCACACACGGCATTGGATTAGGCTTAGCGATTGCAGGGCTTGTTTTACTTCTTGTTCGAGCTGCTCAAAGTGGCTCTGCAATGCAGGTCGTTTCAGCAAGTATTTATGGGGCCGCATTAATTTTACTCTTTTTATTTTCTACTTTGGCCCACAGTTTGCATTTTACTAAAGCAGTGAATGTTTTTCGTGTTTTTGATCATAGTGGAATTTATTTTTTAATTGCAGGAACTTACACGCCTTATTGTTTAGTGGCGGTTCGTGGGTGGTTAGGATGGACCATTTTCGGAGTCATTTGGGCTTGTGCGATTACTGGAATCACATTGACAGCGATTTATTTACCCAAATGGAATCGGGTTCCAAAATCTTCAACGGTGCTCTACGTTTTGATGGGGTGGATGATTTTACTTGCGATTTATCCGCTCTGGCAAACAATCTCACCACTTGACTTTTGGTTGCTCGTCTCTGGTGGTGTGGTTTACTCTTTGGGCGCACTCATTTATCACTTTAAGTTCCCGTTTGCCCACGTGATTTGGCATTTGTTCGTTTTAATCGCTGCCCTTTTGATGTGGTTTTCTGTTTATGGATTTATGGGATAAATTTAAAAAAGGAAGAACGAAGCTGTTCTTCCTTTTTTATTTGAATACTGCATTTTGAACATAACCTTCTAGTCTTTTGATGAGCATTTCGTTTTGATCGACGTAAGTGGTCGTTTGTTGTGTTGTTTTTCGATCTGAAAAGTGGAGAATCACTTGATGCTGTCCTGGAAATTCTTTTAAAATCTGGTGAAGTTTTGTATTTTTACTTGCATCTTTGAGATTGAGCCAGAGTTTGATGTCACTTTCTTGAGCAAGAGCGATGCGATCAGCAACCAGTTGTAATTGCTCGTTTCTTTCAGTGACTTTTCCTGTGATGAAATAAAAATTTCCCTTTTCTAGTTTAGTCTCATAATGACGATATGTTTCAGAAAACAGCGTGATGTCCATTTTATTTTGACTGTCTGAGCAGGTTAAAAATGCCATATTTTGTCCATTTTTTGCGCGATGAACTCTGATATAGAGTACCTCAACTAAAAGTGTGGCTCTGCTATTTTTTTGAAGCTGAGTCAATGGTGTAAAATTTCCTTGATAGATCTGAGCAAGACTTACAATAGGATGTGGTGTGATACCAACACCTAAAGTTGCTTTTTCAATCTCGTATTTTTGTGCTTGAGATAAATCTTTTGCTGCTTGGTAGCTGAATTTGAGCGGTGAATCTTTAAATAAATCAAATTGAATATTTTGGACATAATCCATGAGATTTGAAACATTAAATAAAAGTTTACCTCGGTTGGCATCCATTTGATCGAATAGCCCCACGCTTATGAGTGTTTTGAGGGTTTCTTCTTTTTGAAATTTTTCTGGACATGCTCTGATGAAGGCTTCTAAATTTTTAAATGGTCTATTTTCGACAATCCAATAGGCAAAATCTCGTTGGAGATTTTGAAGGTGCGAGAGTCCTAAGCTGATTTTGTTATTTTGAATGCGGTCGTGATATGGACTTTGATTGATGGACAATGGCTCAAGGGTCAAGCCGTGCGCTAAGGCATCCGTAATCATTTGTTCACGTTTGCGGTCTTTGAGTTGAACTTCATAAAATTCTGCTGGAAAATGGGCTTTAAAATATGCAATTTGAACTGCAAGGGCAGCATACGCATACGCGTGTGAGCGGTTGAACCCGTAATTTGCAAAACGTTCAATGAGGGCATAAATTTTTTGTGCTTGAGTTTCATCATGTCCGTTTTTCATGGCTCCTGCTAAAAATTCAGATTGGAGTTGTTCAAATTCATTTTCTTTTTTCTTTGAGATGGCGCGGCGAAGTAAATCTGCTTTTCCAAGAGAAAAACCTGCAAATTTTTGTGCGACTTGCATGATTTGTTCTTGATAAATCATAATACCATACGTTGGGGCGAGGATTTCTGTGAGTGAGGGGTCAATCGATTGAAAGGGTTCTTTTGTGTTGCGTCGGGCGACAAATTGTGGAATGAATTGACTAGGACCAGGTCTAAAAATCGAAGTGGCATCGACCAGATCATCAAATGTTGTCGGAGCAAGATTTTTTAAAAATCGTCGCATTTGAGGATTTTCAAATTGGAAAATGCCTTGAGTATCCCCTGCTCTAAATAACGCTAAGGTTTCAGAATCTTCAAGATCAATGTTCAGCGGATCAATGTCTATTTTTTGTTTGTCTAAAACAGCTTTTCGCATTTGCGCAAGCAAGGTCAGATTTCTCAAGCCTAAAAAATCAATTTTTAAAAGTCCTAATGCTTCGACATCGTGTGCTTCATACTGGGTCAAAAAGAGATCCTCAGAGGGTTTTAGAGGGACGTGGTTGATGAGTGAGTCGTCGCTTAAAACAACGCCTGAGGCGTGTGTAGAGGTTTGTCTAGGCATGCCTTCAATCCGTCTTGCACGCTCATAGACCTGGTGAAGTGTCGCATTTTTTAGAAGTTCTGATTTGAATTTTGGATTATGAAGGTATTCGTCTTCAAGAAATTCATTTTTTGGGGTCAACATTTTTGTCAGTCCCGTGATTTCGATTTCAGTCATTTTGAATGCTTTGGCACAATCTCTGAGTGCTTGGCGTTTTCCAAAAGTTGAAAATGTCACGATTTGTGCAACATGGTCACTTCCGTACTTGCGTTTCATGTAATCCAATAATTCGCTGCGCCGGTCATCGGGCATGTCAATGTCAATATCGGGCATGGCGACACGTTCTGGATTCAAAAAACGCTCAAAAATCAAAGCATTAGCGACTGGATCGACGTGCGTGATTTGTAAGGCGTATGCAACGAGTGATCCTGCTGCAGAGCCTCGTCCCATGCCACAATAGATGCCTTGTCTCTTAGCGTAAGCGAGTAAATCACCAACGATTAGAAAATAGTTGTCAAATCCCATTGTGTGAATGACGTTTAATTCATGTCTGAGCCGATCGCGATAGGTTGGACTTGTTTTTTTGCGCACGCTTAAGCCCTTTTCTGCCATTTTTTCAAGCAAAATTTGTGCATCTTGCGTTTTGTCAAACTGTGGTAAGTCCAGTTTTTCTGTCAGCGCATAGGAAATATTTTCTGTCAGTACTGACAGATTTTTTAGCGCTTGTGGAAAATTTTTTTGATAGAATTTTTCATAAACTTCAGGACGTAAAAGAAGCTCTTTATTGCTTTGTGTTTTTCCTTCTTCAAAAGTAGTGTTGTTTCTGATGGCGTGCAAAACCTCCAATGTGGCTTGATCGAAAGAGGCAAGATAGCGCACAGAATCAAAAGGAATAATGGGAAGCGTAAATGTAGTTTTTGGGCTCGTTTGATGCGTGATTCCAACGTAGAGTTCTGCTTGATTTTTTAATTCTGTCAGTGCTGACAGATCGCCATAAGCTTCTGGAATAACGATTGCAAGACCTGATAAGTAAGCTTTTATGGCTGAAAATTGCGTGTGTCCCTCGTTATATAAAGTCGAGATTCGTAAGAGATTTTTATATCCTGTCGTATTTTTTGCAATGAAGGCCATCGACATGGGAAAATCAAAAAGTTCAAATGCAAGCTCAATCGCAATCACTGCACGAAGCTGTTTTTCTTTTGCCATTTGGATAAAGCGATAGGCGGCGTGAAGATTTCCATTATCACACATGCCAATCGTTTGATAGCCCATCTGTGCTGCTGTTTTGATATAATCTGATACTCTAACCATGCTGTCTAAAAAGCTATATTCTGTTTTGGTATTAAGTGGGACGAACATAAAACTCCTTTCTCTTTTCTTTTTTCACCCTGTTTCTTCTTCTATTATACTTGATTTTTCAAAAAGATGGGAAATTTTTATTTTGCTAGAAATTGATATTTTGATCAATTTGTATTATACTGGACAGTGAAATATATTTAATGAAAGAGGCGTAAAAATGAAACTTATTGTTGCACTTTTTTGGTCAGCTGTGATTGGTGAGGTCGCTGGATATATCATGACAGCTTTAGCCGGCGTTGCTGATAATACTGTTTGGACGCTTGCTGTTTCCTTAATCTTTGGCGTTTTTGTCTATGTCATCTCAAAAATTGGGTTACTCAATCCCGCAAAAGAAAAATAAAAAAACCTGTCAGCACTGACGGAAAATTTTTTCCTTTACTGACAGGTTTTTTTCATTTATTTTCATTTTGCAATTTTTGAGACTTGAAAATTTTCAAAAACACGTTATAATATAAGAGGACTGTATTGATCTAAAACAATACACTAAATCATCAAACGAAAGGAGAGTGCTTCAGTTTTGAATAGCGACACCCCTATACCCCCGAACGCAGATTTTTATTATAATACTTACATTATCGCTGAACAAGACAAAAAGCACGCTCTTGTTCGCTAATCTGTAAAAAGAATTTTGCACACGTGCACTCTTTTAGCGCACTCTTATTTGTGCAACAATTTTTTTGAGCAATTCATTCTGAAGCCATATTTCACATGGCTCCACTTGCATCAAATAAAGTCATCTGTTTAGTTAATGGACGCATTCATCGCGTTTCTGGTGGCGATTATCTGGAGAATCTTGATCCAAGTTTACAAAGAGTAATCAAGCGAGATTATCCCAATTGTGATTCACACAGTTTCATTTGTAATGAACATCAAGTTAAGTTCCGTTTGGAAGTTTTGGACACGCTTTTCCATTTGGATTTGCAAAAAAACTTTACCGTAAATGATCGATTGAACGAAGAACTTGAAAAGGCAAATTTTGAAATCCATGACGTTGAAGAGCAACTCGAAGCCCAAGAAACATGGGGTGAAAAAGCCGCAGACAAGGTCACAGAATTTGTAGGATCTTGGAATTTCATTCTCATATACACTGGGATTCTTTTGGTGTGGATGTTTTTAAATGTCACTGGACTTTTTTTTGGTCTTGAGTGGGATAAATACCCGTTCATTTTGTTGAATTTATTTTTATCTGTCACTGCTGCGATGCAAGCACCACTCATCATGATGAGTCAAAATCGTGCTGCTGATCATGATCGATTGACCGCAAAAAATGACTTTCAAACCAATATCAAATCTGAAAAAGGTGTGGCTGCATTGCATGAAAAATTAGATCATCTCATGATGGACGATCAGACGTCAAACATGCAAATCCAAAAGATCCAAACCGAAATGCTGGGCGATATCCAGATCTTACTTAATGAAGTCTATCAACAAAATCAAGACATTCGTGATCGACTCGATGATGTCGAAGATCAGTTGGATGATTTCGAAGAAACGTTGGATAACATCGAAGAAAATACCGACGACGATGATGAAGAGCAAACAAATTTAGCTCATGAAAATTCACCCGTTTAAATTAAAAAAAACAAAATCGTGCTGATGTGCACCTCAAACGTCTGATTTTTGAGGGTCATATCAAAATGATTTTGTTTTTTTAATACTCTGGAACTTCTTCTTGTCCTTTTGCTACTTTGATCATTTGATCTGACAGGGGTTTTTCTTTCATGAGGAGAGCTAAGCAAAAACTGATCAGCATCAGAGGAATAAGGGCTAAAAACGTGCGGCCAAAATTTTGTGCGAGCGGGATGGCATGAAGATTTTTTCTTGCAAAATCTGCTAAAAGTCCCGAAAAAATCACACTTCCAAAACTTCCTCCCAAAGATTTAAAGAAATTCAGTGCGCCTGTTGCCGCACCGATATTGTCAAAACTCACAGCATTTTGTCCTGCGACAAGTGCGACTTGAATGATTGCGCCTTGTCCCGCGCCTGAAATGAATAAAGCAAGTGCTACAACTACTACTGAGCTGTGAGAAGTGAGTGTACTCATCATGATGGCACTCCCTCCAATCAATACTGCACAAATTGCTGAGGTGTGTGGGATTGCTAAAAAAACGTTGTTTCAATACATTAAATCAAAAGAAGCCCTCATTTTTGTCAATGATCGTGAGTTGCTTGATCAGCTCTTGTCAGCGCTGACAGCGTGGAATTCTCCTTGGGAGGACTTCCAAAAATGGGTATTAACCGTATCATTGGATGAAGATGAGACACGTTTTTTATCGCTTCCACAATTGATTGACACAAGCGAGACGTTAAAACGGCGCCTTCTTGAAATGTGGCAAACGTATGAACTTGAAATCGCCCAATCCTTAACAGACCAAAAAAAATGCGCAGCGCTTGATTCAAAAATTCTAGCCAATAAAATGGTGCTTGTCTTTCGCTTGAGTTTTGAAAAAATAGCACCGCTCAAAACCATTCTTAAGCAACTCAAATAAGTCCTTTTTCCACCAAACAGCTTAAAAATAATGGCAAAAAAATTTCTGTCAGTACTGACAGAAATTTTTTAGGCTTGATTTTCACGTGCTTCTAATGATGCTTTGACAAATGCTGCGTACAATTCTTCAGGACGATTTGGACGGGATTGTAATTCTGGATGATACTGACAGGCCACAAAGAATTTTTTGTCAGAGAGCTCCACAATTTCAACTAAGCGATTGTCAGGACTGACACCAGAGAAGGTAAATCCTGCAGCTTCAAATTGATCACGGAATTTATTATTGAATTCATAACGATGACGATGACGGCGTTGGACAACTTCTGCATTGTGATAAGCGTGTGCTGCTTTAGAATCCGCTTTTAGTTTTGCTGGATAAAGTCCTAAACGAAGTGTGCCACCCATTTCTTCGACGTCCACTTGATCGCGCATGATATCAATGACTGGATAAGCTGTCTCTGGATCCAATTCAAACGAATTCGCTTTCTCAAGTCCTAACACGTGACGTGCAAATTCGATAGCAGTCAGTTGCATTCCTAGGCAAACGCCTAAAAATGGGACATCATTTTCACGCGCGTATTTGATTGCAGAAATTTTTCCTTCTGTTCCGCGATGGCCAAATCCTCCAGGGACAATAATCCCATCTGCGTGTTCAAGACGGTGCACCACATTATCCTCATTGAGCTCATTTGCATTGACCCAATCAACGTCCACCTCAGCATCCAATGGAAATCCACCGTGTTTCAGTGCTTCAACGACCGAAATATACGCATCTGGAACTTCGATATATTTTCCAACCATTGCGATATTCACCCGCTTTTTCAGATGCATGACGCGATCTACCATCTCTGACCATTGCGTCATGTCTGCTTTTGGTGCATTGATTTTGAGATGATTACACACCACTTGATCCATGCCTTGGGCTTGTAGGTTCAATGGGATCTGGTAAAGATGATCCACATCAACCGACTGAATGACTGCTTCAGGAGCAACATCACAGAACATTGCAACTTTATTGCGCATCTCCGTTGTCACAGGAACTTCTGTACGCAGCACAAGCATATTTGCTTGGATTCCAAATTCACGCAGTGTTTTTGTCGCATTTTGAGCTACTTTTGTTTTTAATTCGCCAGCAGCACGCAAATTCAAAATTGGCACAGTATGAATATACATCACGTTTTCTGCACCCATGTCCATGCGCATTTGGCGGATGGCTTCAATCATTGCCATCCCTTCCATATCACCGACTGTTCCACCGATTTCTGTGATGATGACATCTGCATCCGTCGCTGTTGCAGCACGTGTAATCTTTTCTTTAATCACATTCGTGACGTGCGGAACCATCTGTACCGTCGCACCAAGATATTCTCCTTTGCGCTCTTTTTGAAGAATCTCGCTATATACTTTTCCAGATGAGACAGAAGAATATTTATTCAAATTAATATCAATAAAACGCTCGTAATGTCCCAAATCCAAATCTGTTTCAGCGCCGTCATTAGTGACAAAAACTTCACCATGTTGGTAAGGACTCATCGTTCCTGGATCAATATTAAGATAGGGATCGAACTTTTGAACCGCAATTTTTAGTCCTCGGTTTTTCAACAAACGTCCAAGTGACGCTGCTACAATTCCTTTTCCCATTGATGACGTTCCACCACCTGTGACGAAAATATACTTCGTTGCCATTTCTTCTCCTTATTTCTGTTGATTCACTTGACTTTAACTGATCTGGGAAAATAAAAATAAGCTCCCCCGATGGGGAGCTTTCTTGAATTTCTGATTTTATTTATAATAAAACCAGTGCCCGAACTTAATTATATGTGATTTTTAACAATTTGTCAAGTTTCAAAATTTCTTAATCGCGTTTGAGGTAAAAATCAGATCAAAAATCACGCACCATCAGCGCTGCACTGATGAAACTCACCCCCAACGCATCCTTTTTATGCTTTATAGCTCGCGCGTTCCCCACCAATCAGCTTAGGACGGGTCGTAAGTGCAGTGACGTGCGCCGCACCAAGCGTCTTGATGTTTGGACGGATTGGAATTTGGACGTGTTTAATGTGCATCCCAATCGCAGTATCCCCAATATCAAGTCCCGCGTGAGCTGTAATGTGTTCGATTTCAACAGGATGTTCAAATAAGTGATAGGCTGCAACTTGTCCACTGCCTCCTGCATGGAGTTTAGGAATCACACTTACAATTTCAGCTTGACTCTTTTGTGCAAAACTTGATTCGACAAGTAGCGCGCGGTTGAGATGTTCACACGCTTGAACCGCAAGATCAATTCCTTGTTTTTTGAGCGTTCGATAAATCACACCAACAATGACTTCTCCAATTTCAGCAGAAGAATTGTGACCAATCACACCACCATTGACCTCACTTGAAGAAAGACCTAAAACAAAGACCTGCCCTGCTTTTATGCCTGACTTTTCGATGACGTCATCAATGATGAACTGTGTTTCTGATTCAATTATTTTTAAATCCATGTGCGATTCCTGTTCTTTCTAATAGTTTTGAAAACATTGTTCCCAATACATAGCCCAATGTCGTTTGAATGAGATTTGGAATGTTTGTGAGCGGATTAATTGCTGCCACAAAACCATACAATACCCACGTCGCCAAAAAGTAGCCGCCCACCATTGTCAGTGCTGACAAAAGGTAATTGAGCCAGATTTTTTTTGTCAGTGCGCCAAAATAACCTTGAAAACCATGAATGAGCAAGGAAAAAAACATCCATTGTGGAAAACCGCTCGTCAGATCGGCCAAAAATGCCGCAAGCCCCCCAACAATTGCACCTTCTTTTTTTCCAAACGTCAGCGCAACTGTAAAAATGCCTGCATCAAGTAAGGTCACATAGCCATTCACTGCTGGAATGGGAATTTGTACGAACCGTCCAACGACGTATGTAGCAGCGGATAATAATCCTAAAATCGCAATGCTTCGGGTGGAGTATTTTTGCATTCTTTTTTCCTTTATTAAAATTTCTTACTGGCAAGAACCTGTTCAAATTCAACGCCGTAGCGTTTGTCATTACTGACAGGTGTCGCCAAAATTGATGAAACAACAAAATCAACTGCCGTTTTAGCCGCGTCAAGCGTCGATTGTCCACGTAACAACTCAGCACTCAAAACGGAGCCAAAAATATCTCCTGTGCCATGATAAGCCCCTTTAATTTCTTGAGCCATGTAACACTCAGAATGATTCGGATGATTTTTTGTACTGACAGCAATACCAATTTGATCCTCGTGCGTTTTCACACCAGTCAGAACAATCGTTTTAGCCCCTTTTTCGTGCAATTTATTCAAGAGCGTTTCAATCAACGCCGCATCATGAAGTCCTGTTGGATATGGAGTATCTGTCAGCAAACACGCTTCTGTGATATTAGGGGTCAGAACATCCGCATAAGCGACTAATTCTCCCATTTTTTTCACAAAATTTCGATCAAAAACACTGTATAATTCTCCATTATCAGCCATGACAGGATCAATAATGATCAGATTTTCTTTAGTTTTATAGGTTTTGATCAATGTTTTAAGCACATCAATCTGCTCAGCAGAAGCCATAAAACCACTATAAATACCATCAAATTTCAAATCCAGTGGTTGCCATGCGGTCATGATTTGCTTCATTTCATCAGTCAAATCAAGATACGTAAATCCTGTAAATCCACCCGTGTGCGTTGATAAAAGTGCTGTTGGCAATACGCGTGTTTCCAGCCCAAAATGGCTCAAAATGGGTAATGCTACCGTCAAACTGCAGCGTCCCACACATGAAATGTCGTGGACTGCTAAAATATTTTTCGTCAAAATAAATCCCCCTCAGTTAAAATTCACTCGTTTTGAATCTTAACACTGCTTTGATTCTCAAGATAAATCACTTCTTTTAAAATCAGTCCTTCTGGTGCGGCAGTTGGTCCTGCAAATTTGCGATTTTTACTCTCCAAAATCTTTGTAATTTGTGACACGGGCATGCGATCATTGCCGATTTTAATCAATGTCCCCACCATATTTCGCACTTGCTTATAGAGAAATCCGTTGCCACGAAAAACAAATTTAACATTTTCGTCATCAATGACAATCAGTTCAGCTTGTGAAATGGTTCTTATTTTATCTTCGACAGAAGATCCACTCGCTGTAAATCCTGTAAAATCATGCGTTCCACTCAGGAGTTGAAGAGCTAAACGGATTTTTTCTAAATCAAGAGCATATCGAAAATGCGCACGATAAAGTCTGTGAAACGGACTTCTCACTTTTGAATGCTCAAGATAATATTCATAAACTTTTTCATGCGGTGCAAATCGCGCATGCCAGTCTGCTGAAACACTGGTGACATGAGTGACAGCGATATCTGCCGGCGTTTGTGTATCCAGTGCAAAGCGCAACCGCTCACAATCAAAATCCTCAGATAAATCAAAATGAATCACTTGAGCCAATGCGTGAACGCCAGCATCTGTACGTCCAGATCCTTGTACAATCACTGGTTCATGCGCATTGAGTCGTGTCAACACTTTTTCAATTTCACCTTGAATCGTTCGCGTGTGATGTTGCGTTTGGAATCCCGCAAAAGCTGTACCATCGTAGGCAATCAATGCTTTATATCTTGTCATGTTTTATATTATACCAAAAAAAAATCCAAATGACCTTTTCATTTTTTTAACGCATTTTTTAGAAAATCAAAAGCAGTTCTTTTTAAGGGCTAAAACAGTACAAAAAAAGCCTTGCTACGAAGGCAAGGCGAGGTTTGGCACCATGATTCAGGGGGGATATTCTCAAATTTTAAAGCGTTGAAAAAAATTAGCGATAATATTAAAAAATATTTAGCGAAATAAATAGTAAGTGATTTGGCACAAATTTGGCACAAAAGCAAAAAACAGTACAAAAAAGCCTTGCTACGAAGGCAAGGCGAGGTTTGGCACCATGATTCAGGGGGGATTCGAACCCTCGACCGTTCGCTTAGAAGGCGAATGCTCTATCCAGCTGAGCTACTGAACCAACTTTTTTTGTCAGTACTGACAAAAAGTCAAAAAAATTTCTGTCAGTACTGACAGAAATCGTCAAGCCCAACAGAAATTATTCTACCATAATTTAATTCATTTTTCAATTATTGACCTGGATATTTTGTCCCATCTGGATAAAGTGTGCCATTTTCATAGACGTAATTCCCGTTTTTGTAATAGACAGTATAGCCTTTACGCGATGTATAAACGCCCTGTGTCGTCGTTGCAGTCAATCCATCTGGAAGCTCGCTTGTACTGCTTTGATTTGTCTGTGCAGCTGCACCACTTGATGAAGAGGATGCACTTGTGCTCGAATTTGAACTTGTTTCTGCTGCTGTTAATCCTTCTCCTGTCACTGCTGACACATATTTCCCAGAATTTTGTGCATTGAGTGTCACGAGTTGACCATCTGTTGCAACACCATAAATGGTTTGTTTTCCTTTTTCAGTCACTGTCGCTGAGGGAAGAAAATAATCTGATGTAGATCCAAAGTAAGATTCAAGTGTCACTAAATCAGGATTCAAGCTGGTTTCTGCTGATTCACCAAGCGAGAGTCGCATCGCATTTTGGAAGGCCAAATAAGTATTTTCAGAGAAAAACTCATAAGATCCGCCATTGACCATCTGACCATTTCCGATGGATTGAATCGATACAATTTTCTTAAAGCAATCTTTATAGCTCAACAAATAAGACAAGGTTGAGTTGGTGATGGGAATATTTGTCTTAAAATCTTTTGCTGCTTCATTGAGTAATTTTTGATATTGTGTCACATTGTCCAAAGCCAAAAGTTTCTTCATGAGTTGCGAAATCACCTCACGCTGCGCTGCTTGCCGTCCATAATCTCCATCTGCACGGTGATGACGGTCGCGTGAATAAACCAAGGCTTGCTCCCCATTGAGGTGCTGATTTCCAGGTTTTACAACGGCTGTATATTCTGGTTCTGTATCTGAAATATAGATGTCTCCAGGATGAATCGCTGGTTTTTCATAAGATACAATATTTTTAGGATCGTTATATACATCAATTCCACCGACTGCATTGACTAAATTAATGATGCCATCAAAATTGATCGTAAAAAAGTTATCAATCGGAATTCCAGCTTGTGATCCAATCGTTTTCATCGAATACCCAACAGCCGTTTCAAGTCCTTTGCCTGAAGCATCGCCCGCATTAAAACCCATCGGATAAGCGGCATTCATTTTTTGTTTTGACACAATTTTTCCGCTTGCATCCATAATGTTTGTCATGGTATCGCGTTCCATTGAGACCATTGTCGTGGTATTGGTTTTGGGATTCAACGTCATTACAATTTGTGAATCCGAGTTTCCATTCCAACTATCCGCTGTGCCGCGCCCTGCACCTCCCGTATCCACTCCCAATAAAACGATGGTTAAAGGTTTTGTTGCTTTGAGTACCTCTGTGGTGTTTTTATTTCCAACATTGGTATAAGTGGATTTGAGTGCGTTTACAGTTGAATTTGATACTGTAAACAAATAAGCTGCAGCTGCTGCAACAGTCAGTAAAACAATTGCTCCTGTCATCAGGAGAGATTTCATCCATAGCTTCATATTAGAATTATACCAAAATTTTATCAATTAACAATATCAAAACGATAAAAAATATTAATTTCATATATCAAAACCTAAAATAAAAAAGGCATTTAAGCCTTATTATCCTGCATGAGCACCCATTTTTGATACCGTTTTCCATGTGGAATCACACGGAGCTCGCGCTTTCCATCTGCATCAAAACCATCCACATACTTATCAAAAATAATTTCCAGATAATCTTGTGGTAAATCTTTTCCTAAAAGCTCCCCCCACTCAATCACAGAAACGCCTTGACCAAATAAATAATCATCCATATCAAAGGAATCTGGATCATCACCTACCCGATAAACATCCATGTGATAAAGCGGCAAACGTCCTTCATATTCGCGTACAATTGTATAAGTCGGGCTTTTGATCATTTGATGAATGTCAAGTCCCAATGCAAATCCCTTCACAAAAGTTGTTTTTCCTGCACCAAGCTCTCCAGTAAGGACAATAATGTCACCAGCTTGACACGCTCTTGCTAAGTGTTCTGCGTATTTGAGCATCTGTGCTTCATTAAATTTCATAATCAATCCTTTTCTTTTTTTTAAGAATGTCTGCGTCTGCGTCGTTTGTCTGACGTTTGTGTTCGTTTAAGCTCCTGAGATGCAGGGGTTATCGAAAGTGTCGTAGGTGTTTCTGATTTTTGCGTTCCGACTTTTTTTCTGAGGTGTTTCAAAAATGCCAGAATTCCCCCAACGATGGTCACCACAGCAGATAAGCTGGACAAAATGATTGGAATCAGATTTGTCTGATTGGGTTTTGAGCTGTTATTGACCGTTTCTTTGATCACAGTTGTTGAGGAAGCAGGAGAATTACGATTTTGATCACTTTTTGTGCTGTCATTAGCAATAGGTGCTGTATTTTCTTGTGCGGTCGTACTTGTCTGTGTTCCTGCATTTTTTTGAGCACTTGATGTTTGTTCAGAATTTGAAGATTCAGAAGTTTTCTCACCTGAATTTGTAGCATCCGTGCCATTTTGATTGGTTTTATTTTGAGTTGCTGCAGTTTGAGCACTGCTATTTTGTGTGGTTGGCGTTGAACTTGCATTTGTTGTGGCTTGATCTGCAAAACCGACCGTACTACTACTTAAAAGGAGGATTAAACTACTCCATGATATTAATTTTTTCATTATTCTATTATAAAGACTTAAACTTAACCTATTCTTGTTTTGAAATGAATCAAACATTATACTTTTCCACACTCCTCTTAAACTGGGCGTAATGGGCGTAATAGAAAAACCGTGATGATACATGGTCCGGATTCTTTTGCTTTTTGATTTCCTTTCCTTCTCTATTATAAACACTTTGAAAATGATTTTCAAACACTTGCGTTCTAAAAAAGTTCAAAAGCATGACAAATGACTTTTTGTCAGTACTGACAGAAAAAAATTGTCTTTGATTGACTCATTTTACACCGTTAAAAAGCGAAAATGAGCACAAGGACAATTTTTTTATCATTAATTCATCACGAGATGCGCCAATTTTTAAGCGCGTTTTTCTTCCCATACCTTTTTTAAAAATTCAAACGTATAATGTGAAGTATCAGAAACGACAACAATATCCGTCCCCAAATCCTCAGGACGTCCCACACCAATGGGTAAAGCGCCAGAAGCTTTGATGGCTTGTATGCCAGCTTGTGAGTCCTCAAGACCAATGGCTTCAGCGCCAGATACTCCGACAGCTTGTGCTGCTGCAATGAAAATATCAGGTGCTGGTTTTGATGCCGCCACTAAAGCTGGATCTGCAATCGCATCAAAATAAGACGTGAGCGCCATGCGTTCAAGTAAAAATGGCCCATTTTTTGAGGCAGAAGCCAGTGCAATTTTAATGCCATTTGCTCGTAAATCATTCAATAATTGTAAAATTCCAGGATAGACATCTGCTGGAGATACTTCTTGAATCATTTGCACGTATTGATCATTTTTACGCTTTGCAAGCGCCTCAAATTCCTGATCTGACACGGTTTTGTTTCCTAGTGCCAATATTTTTTTCAACGAGTCTTCTCGCGAAACCCCTTTGAGTTGCTCATTAAATACGCGATCAACGCCGTCAATCCCAATGGATTGGGCAAGGGCTTGCCATGCTCGAAAATGGTATTCTGCGGTGTCTGTAATGACGCCATCAAGATCAAATAATACAGCTTTAAACATATGGATTCTCTCTTTATCTAAAAAATTTTAAAACCTTTATTTCAACGACTGACACTTACCTCACCAATTGCATTTCCTGCAAGGCTTGGGCCATAATCGACCTCAAAACGCTCCAATTTTCCCACTCGATTGGTAAAAATAATCATGCTAGTTTGTTCTAATTGGGCTTTTGAAACTTTTGCCCAATCAACTTCTCCACACTTTTGACCGCCTTCAAGTACATCTCCGACTTTGACCGTCAAATGAAAAGCATCTTCTGATAAATCCACTGTATCAATCCCCAAATGGAGTAAAACCTCAAGTCCGTCAGCTCTGACAAACCCAATCGCATGCGCTTGAAGTACAGTGACTTTTCCAGAAACAGGTGCGAAAACTTCGCTACTTACTGGTTGAATGGCAATCCCATCTCCCAATACTTTTTGTGAAAAAATGGGATCTGAAACTTTTTCTATTTCAAAAACTTCCCCATCAAAAGGCGCATAAAGTCCGTTATCTACTTTGATTACTTTTCTTTTCCCTAATCCAAACATTATTTTCCTTCTCGTTTTGATTACACTTATTTTAGCATTTTATTTGAGTCATATCAATCAAAAATGTAGTTTTAAAATGATTTTATTCCAATTTCTTCTTCGACAACCTGAGCAATCGTATCAACGACCTCATTGACCATTTCAAGCGTTGGTGCTTCAGCCATGACCCGCAAAAGTGGCTCTGTTCCAGAAGGGCGCACAAGAATACGTCCTTGTCCCTTCATTTTATTTTCCATCTCAGAAATAACAGCTTTAATCGCAGGAACATCCATAGCACCGTCTTTTGCAGCATTATTTGCCACTCTGATATTTGTTAATTTTTGTGGATAAATCGTCACTTCACGCGCAAGTTCTGAGAGCGATTTTCCAGTATCTCGTAAAACTTTTAAGAGCTGGATGGCAGAAAGTTGTCCATCTCCTGTTGTATTATAATCAAGAAAAATCATGTGTCCAGATTGTTCTCCACCAAAATTATAATGGTTTTTCTTCATTTCTTCGACCACATAACGATCCCCAACAGCAGTCACAATAGCATTTATCCCTTGTGCTTCTAATCCTAAATGAAAACCAAGATTTGACATGACTGTCGTCACGACTGTATTTTGGGCTAATTTTCCTTGATTTTTCAAATATTTACTGACAATAAACATGATTTTATCGCCATCGACAATCGTGCCATTTTCATCTGCGGCAATCAACCGGTCCGCATCCCCATCAAATGCCAATCCAATCGCAGCACCGTTTTCAACGACAGCTTGCGCCATCGCTTCTGGATGCGTTGAACCAACATGGACATTGATGTTTAATCCATCTGGATTCTCCCCAATCACCTTAAGTTCTGCATTTAAATCCGCAAATACTGCACGCGCACTGGTATAAGATGCTCCATTTGCACAATCCAAAACGACTTTAAATCCTTCAAAATCTCCGTCTGCTGTGCTTTTTAAGAAAGATTGGTACTTTCTTACCCCTTCGATATAATCATGTAAAATGCCCAACCCAGCAGCAGATGGCCGTGGCAATGTATCTTTTGGCGCATCAATCAAAGCTTCAATTTCAAGTTCTTTTGAATCTTCAAGTTTATACCCATCTCCCCCAAAGAATTTGATGCCATTATCAAGTGCGGGATTATGACTGGCCGAAATCATGACACCTGCTGATGCACCATCTTTTTTCACAAGATATGCCACACCAGGTGTTGCAATAACGCCCAAATCATACACTTCGATTCCGACGGAAAGCAGACCAGAAATCAAGCTCGTCGCAAGCATTTGACCAGAAATCCGTGTGTCACGCGCAACATACACTTTTGGCGTTTTTGTTTCATGTTGACTTAAGACATATCCACCAAACCGCCCTAATTTAAATGCCATTTCTGGTGTTAATTCCACATTTGCTTCGCCACGGACTCCGTCCGTTCCAAAATATTTACCCATTGTTTTTTAATCTCCATGATTTATGATTCATTTTTTGTCATAAACTTTAATCGTTTTGTGATTTTTTAAAACGCTCTTTTAGTGTATCACTGCTGTCGCTTTTTATCAACTTTTAACTCAAATTATTTTTTCACTTTCGGTGTCAATGTGACTTCAATCGTGTTTGGATAGACCGTCACACCTTGTGCTTTAAGTGAAACTTTGACTTTTTTACTTTCTTTAATGCCAGTCATATCGACAGTTGCAACAACGTCTGAAATTTTATCTAGCGCTGCTTTTTCACCAAAAATCTTTACGTTATCACTTGCAAGACTTGTCTCCATCCCACTGAGTGATGGATCTAATGTTCCGGTTAAATTCACTCGAATCGGGACTTCTTTAGAAAGGCGTTTAACATAAACTTTCATTCGAATGTTTGCTGGTGAAATCTGCGCAGGCAATGTTTTTCCTTTTTCATCAACCGCGCGAAGGGCGACTTTTCCATTAAAATTATTGGTCAAAAGCGCATCACTTGGCAAATCTGCTTCGATCGCGTGAATTTTCGTGATGCTTTGTTTTCCTGCAGTCACATTCACGGATTGCTCTGAGAGTTCAATAGAACTCACCGTGTACCCTGTCGGAATTTGACTTTTATCAACTTTTGGAACGACATTAAACTCTTGAGCGGCTTTTTGCTCGATGGTGACTTCAATGGTTGAAGGAACGATATCTGCTTTAACACCACTCGGAAGAGCTTCTACTTTGATTGGATAAGCATTTGTTCCTTCAGATGCATGATTTAAATCAATGGATAAATAAAAATTTCTCGTGTCTTCACTCGTCTCGTTTGTGATTTGAAGCCGATTATAACCTGACAAATGCACGGTTGCAGCTGAGGTTGAAGTAGAGACGAAATATTTATTACTGTCATATTTTAACTCTATTGGAACATTTGTGACGGTCGCAGTATATACTGAATTTCCACTCGTGTTTCCATCATTTCTGACTGCTGTCGCATTTGCATTGAAAAAGAGGACAATGGCAAAAAAAACCGATGTAAGAATATAAAAGAATTTGGATGTGAAAAATTTATTCCTCATTTTTTCTCCCCCTTCTCTTTTTTGAGGTGTGGATTATTCAAAACAGCAACTAAAAAGTCATGGAAACGCTCCTTTGAAAGGTCTGCAAAAAATTCGCCATTATGTGCCACAGAAATGCCACCCGTTTCTTCTGAAACAACAATAATTAAAGCATCAGAGACTTCTGAAAGTCCAATTGCTGCACGATGTCTTGTCCCAAACTGTTTTGAAATTCCTGCACGTTCTGTCAACGGAAGATAGGCACTGGTTACTGCGATTTTGTCTCCTTGAACGATGACCGCGCCATCGTGAAGTGGAGTATTGGGAATAAAAATATTGATGATTAATTCGCTCGTGATATCTGCATCCAGCTTTATCCCCGTTGAGACAAATTCAGCAAGGGTTTGAGATTGTTCTATCGCAATCAATGCACCGATTTTTCGCTCACTCATATAGGCAAACGATTTTTCGTAAGCTGAGAGATGCCCATCCAAACTTCCTTTTTTGGTTGGTGTAAATAGGGCGGTTGTCCTTCCCAAACTCTCTAAAGCACGCCTGATTTCTGGTTGAAAAATGATCACACAAGCAATGGCGCCATACGTGATGACTTGATTTAGCAACCACTCAACGGTGGTCAATCCAGCAAAACCAGCGAGCACCTTGATGAAAAGAAAGATGATCACGCCGCGCACCAAAGTCATCAACTTCGTCCCTTGGACATAACGAATCCCCATGTATAAAAAGAAGCTGACAATCGCAATATCAACGACAGCAATAGCAAGTCGTGCGGGAGATTCATTTAATTCAAAAATTTTATGCCAAAAATTAGGGTCAAAAAATTGATTTAAATCGTTCAAATTTTCCCCTCCTTCAGTTTTTTGTTTCTTCATTTATTATACCAAAATTACGATCTAAGTGCTGACTAGGTGAATAGGATTCCAAATTTCCCGCAATTTTGAAACCGTTTTATTAATTGATGTACTGCGCGTTTTACAAATTCTGTCAGTACTGACAAAAAAATAGATCCTTCAGATCTATTTTAACTGTCCGCAATGCGTTAGGATTGCGTTGTTTTTGTCGCTTTTTGAGCACGTCTCGCTGCACGTCTTGCTTCTCGCTCTGGATCACTTTTGCGTTCTCGCTTTATCGGTGTTTTGTCAGTGCTGACAGCATCATTTTTGCTTGCAGTTTTCGCTTCGCGTTCAATAAATTTGTCTGCGTCTCCAGACATTCTTGCATATCTCAAAAATCGCTGGCGTGAATCTATTGCTGCTTTCTCATAAAGTGCTTCAGCGTGAGTGTGGTCCACTTTTGCGAGATTTCCAAATCGGGCCTGTTGAAGCAAAAATGGGTGAATTTGACTAAAATCTGGGCGCTTAAAATCCAATGAAAATGGATTTTTTCCCGCTTCTTCAAGTGCTGGATTGTAGCGATAAAGTTGCCAATAGCCACTATTGACAGCAGATTTTGCCTCATCAAGTACCTTGTGCATGCCTTCGTAAAGGCCATGAGAAATACACGGCGTATAAGCGATAATTAAACTTGGACCTTGATGTTTTTCAGCTTCTTCAAAAGCTTTGATGGTCTGCATCATATTTGCGCCTGAGGCAATTTGTGCGACATATACATTGCCATAAGTCATCGCCATCGCTCCTAAATCCTTTTTTGCACTCGCTTTTCCACCAGAAGCGAATTGAGCAATCGCACTCGCTGGCGTGGCTTTTGAAACTTGTCCTCCGGTGTTTGCATAAACTTCATTATCCATCACCAGAATATTGACATCTGCTCCTGATGCAATCACGTGGTCAAGTCCACCAAATCCGATGTCATACGCCCAACCATCACCACCAAAAATCCATTGACTGGGTTTGACAAATTGATCGCTTTGCTGGTAAATTTCTGTCAGTGCTGACGAATGATTTTTTTCGCGCTCAAGGAGTGCTTTCATTTTCTCAGCACGTGCGCGCGTTCCGTTGGAATCAAACACGTGTTCGACCCAATCTTTTGCAAGTTCTTGAAGGTCACTTGACATTTCTGTCAGTGCTGACAAGACTTCTCCTGCCAATTTTTGACGCCGATTGACAGAGGATAAATACATGCCATAGCCATATTCTGCATTATCTTCAAACAATGAATTTGACCATGCAGGACCGTGTCCTGCATCGTTTGTCGTGTACGGCGTTGCCTGTGTCCCTCCATAAATTGAGCTGCACCCTGTTGCGTTTGAAATCATCATCCGATCTCCAAACATTTGCGTCAAAAGCTTGATGTACGGCGTTTCACCACAGCCTGAACATGCGCCTGAAAATTCAAACAACGGTTGATTAAATTGTGTGCTGCTCGGTGTCAAACGGTTGGCTAATGGATTATCTTTTGCTTTTAAAGTCATCGCAAAAGCCCACTGAATCGCTTGGTCTTTTTGACTCTCATACGGCATCATCTTTAAAGCTTCTCCTTTTTTAGGACACGCCTCAACACAAAGTCCACATCCAGTACAATCCTCAACAGAAACCTGAATGCGATAACTCAACCCTTGTGCATTTTTAAAATCCATCACTTTAAAGCCTTCTGGTGCAGTATTCCACTCCTCTTCATCCACCAAAAATGGTCGAATCGCAGCATGTGGACAGACAAACGCACATTCATTACATTGAATACACGCTTGTGCATTCCATTGCGGCACTTCAAGCGCAATTCCTCTTTTTTCACTCGCTGCTGTTCCTAATGGCGAATTTCCCCGCTCAAGTCCATTATCAATCAAATTCCCAACCGACAATGCATCGCCTTCAAAAGCATTCACTTGATCCAAGAAATTGAAAACGTATTTTTTATGCGCTACTTCGCGCTTCATGTGCTCAACTGGCACTTCTTGATCTTTGCTTTCTCTTAGTTCAACCTGATGAAGCTCTGAGAGTGCATCTGCCATTGCAGACAAATTTTGATTCACGATTGTTGGTGATTTTTTAGCGTATTTTTGAGCATCTTTTTTGAGCAGATCATAAACTTCATTAAATGGCATTATCCCCGTCAATTTAAAGAAGGCCACTTGCATGATGGTATTAATGCGGCGTTCTAAGCCATTTTGACGTGCAATTTTCATTGCATCAATGCGGTAGAATTTAATGTTTTTATCCAATAGTGCAGCTTTAAGTGCAGGCGGTAAGTGCTGAGATAATTTCTCATCATCCCAACTTGTATTTAATAAGAAAATCCCTCCCGTTTTAAGTCCTTTAATGAGATCATAACGATGAATATAAGTCATATTGGAACACGAAATAAAATCACTTTTTACTTGCATGTACTCTGATAAAATGGGCTGATTTCCAAAACGCAAATGACTGATCGTTAATCCTCCTGATTTTTTCGAATCATACTCAAATGCCCCTTGAACATACTGATTGGTATGGTCTCCAATGATTTTGATTGCAGCTTTATTTGCCCCGACTGTCCCATCTGATCCAAAGCCCCAAAATTTCGCCTGATAAATCTCTGACGGTGTCAAATCAAGCACTTCATTGACATCAAGAGACAAATGCGTCACATCATCTACAATGCCAATCGTAAAATTTCGCTTTGGATTTTTTTTGGTTAATTCTGAAAAGACCGCCATGATATGTTCTGGACGTGTTTCTTTTCCACCAATGCCGTATCTCCCACCACTGATTTTGATGGCGCGATCATGCAACACATTTTGAACATCCAAAAATAAAGGCTCTCCACTTGATCCAGATTCTTTTGTCCGATCAAGTACCGCAACACTTTTTACAGTTTTAGGTAATTTTTCAAGTATTTTTTCAGCTGGAAATGGCCGATACAAATGCACATTCAAAAATCCAACTTTTCTTCCATTGGCATTTAATTCATCTACTGTTTGCATGATGGTTCCTGCTACAGAACCCATACTTACAATCACTTCTGTCGCTTGTTCATCCCCATAATAATTCACCAAATCATAGTCCGTGCCGCGCAGTTGGTTGATTTTTCCCATGTATTTTTCGACAATCGCAGGTAAAGCATCATAATACCGATTGACAATTTCACGCTGCTGAAAATAGAGGTCCGCATTTTGGTTGGTTCCTGAAACACTCGGATGATCTGGATTCATCGCCAATTTGCGAAAAGCCTCCAGTTTCTCTTGAGGAATTAAGGGGACTAAATCTTCATAAGCGAGTACCTCAATTTTTTGAATTTCATGAGACGTTCGAAATCCATCAAAAAAGTTCAAAAATGGAAGTGATCCATCAAGCGCTGCTAAATGCGCCACAGCAGACAGATCCATGACCTCTTGAACAGAGGATTCTGCAAGCAGCGCAAAACCAGTGCTTCGCGCTGCCATGACATCCGATTGATCTCCAAAAATATTGAGTGCTCCTGCTGCTACTGCACGCGCAGCAACATGAATTACTGCAGGGAGTAATTCTCCCGCCATTTTATACATGTTGGGCAACATCAAAAGAAGTCCTTGTGAAGCGGTAAATGTCGTGCCTAAACTCCCTGTTTTCAAAACACCATGAAGCGCTCCTGCTGCTCCAGCTTCAGATTGCAATTCCGTGAGTTTAACAGGCTGTCCCCAAATATTTTTACGTCCTGCTGTCGCCCAATCATCAACATTATCCGCCATCGGAGAACTTGGTGTGATGGGATAAACCACAGCGATTTCTGAAAAAGCATACGCCACGTGTGCAGCAGCCATGTTTCCATCCATTGTTTTTTGTTCTGACATTTTATAATCCTTTTTGCAGAGCAATTATTTGATCTATTTATCAGAAAAAACGGTGTCGATGAATTTTCTGTACTCAAGACTAGTGAAGTGAAGTGAAACAAATCAAGCGCTTTGCGTTTATTATAAATTTTGACTGCTTCTATTTTAACATTTTTCTTCCAAAATAATTACCCAACACAGTGTCAATTAACTTTTACAAAATGAAAAAAGTTCTGTCAGTACTGACAGAACTCATTAAGAGGAAAACGTGAGGGAACTTCTTATTCGTGAATGCGTTTTTCTGTTTCTACATCAAAGAAGTGTGCTTTACTTAGGTTGAGTGCCACAGTGATTTTTTCACCTGGATTACGGAAATCACGCGCCTCAACACGGGAGACAAATTCAGCTGACCCGGTCTTTAAATAAAGCATTGTTTCAGCACCAAGCAATTCAGAAACCACCACTTCTGCTTCGACATTTTGATTTGGATAAGCTTCCATTGCAAGATTGCTAGATTGTACATCTTCTGGACGAATGCCAAGAATAACTGCTTTTCCATCATAACCAGCATCTTTGAGCAATTTTTGTTTGCCTTCTGGAAGGTCAATATTAATCCCTTCAGCATTGACCAATTTATTGCCAGATACTGTGACATTAAAGAAATTCATGGCAGGACTTCCGATAAATCCAGCGACGAATTTATTTGCAGGTTCGTTATAAAGTTCTTGTGGAGATCCGATTTGCTCCACACGTCCAACTGTTCCTGTTTTATCTGAATTTGGTGTGGAGGACATGATGACAATCCGGTCAGCAAGTGTCATTGCTTCTGTTTGGTCGTGAGTAACATAGATGGTTGTAGCTCCGATACGACGGTGAATTTTAGCAATTTCAGTCCGCATAGATACACGAAGTTTAGCATCTAAGTTTGAGAGTGGTTCATCCATCAAAAAGACTTTCGCATCACGGACAATCGCACGTCCCATTGCAACACGTTGGCGTTGTCCACCTGATAAATCTGCAGGTTTACGATCAAGCATATCTGTCAATCCAAGAATCGCTGCTGCTTCATCCACTCGTTTTTTGATGTCATCTTTTTTAAACTTGCGCAACTTCAATCCAAAAGCCATATTATCAAATACAGTCATGTGTGGGTACAATGCGTAGTTTTGGAAAACCATCGCGATATCACGATCTTTAGGTGCAACATCATTCATCACTTTTCCATCAATCTTAAATTCACCTTCTGTGATGTCTTCAAGTCCAGCAACCATCCGCAATGTCGTTGATTTCCCACATCCTGAAGGACCAACAAAAACGATAAATTCTTTATCTTTGATGTCAATGTTGAAATCCTCAACGGCATATTGCGTCGCATTAGGATATTTTTTGTAAATTTTTTCAAGACTAAGTGTTGTCATTTTCTATTTCTCCATGTTTTCTTATGATAATCCAATTGTACTGCAACCGTTTTCTTTGTGCAATGATCAATCTGCACATTTTTTCTATCCTTATTGCACATTTTTTATCATTCCTGCCGTTTTTTAAGTCCTAAAGTCACGCCAAGCAGTGACAAAATCGCCACACCAAACACACTTAACGCACTTTGATCTTCGCTGCCTGTTTTTGGCAGAATTTTTTCTTGAAGTGGCAATGCTTTAACGCCCTGGCCTTCATTTTTTAACGTGACAGCGCTGACACTCGGATTAACCTGGCCTTTTTTTAAAGCTGTATGACGCACTGGATTTTTTGTCAGTACTGACGAATTTGGCGGAGTCAAGACTGGCACTTTTTCTGGAGTCAATCGGAGAATTGTTGCCGACAGAGCATTGACACTCACTGTTGCGGTGTGTAACGTTTGACCTACTGATAAATTGGATGAATCAGAGATTTCAACCAGCGCATCTGAAAAATCGGTTGCAGTATAGTAAGTTCCAGATTTCCCAAGATGAATGGCCTTGTCAGTAGCATTATAAATGACAAGATATTTGATTCCATTTTCAGTGACTTCATAAGTAATAACACCTGATCCAGCAGCAGCGTTGGTGATTTTAACGTGTTGGCTAATCGCATTATAACTGGTCAGTTGAAAGGCAGGATGTGCCTTTCTAAAAGCAATGACACTTTGGATAAAATCAACCATATCAGCATGAGCTGAAAGCAAATCCCAATTGATTTCATTTGCCGTATCTCCTGTATTATACGAATTTGCAGCAGCATTAAATTCATCTTGATCAATGACTCCATTACCATTACTGTCTACAACTTTCGTTCGATCAAATTCCTGTCCTGTTTCAATAACCGGAACGCCCTGAGCTAAAAGATTAATTGCATTCGCAAGATTAACTCTGGCATCATGTGTGGCTTGATCATCTTTGGGATTTTCTTTCCAAATCAAATCATTTAACGTTGCGTTATCGTGAACTTCAATAAAATTCATGATTTGTGACGGCGTCAATGCCGAGATTTTTTTATCTTCACTACTTGTGTGTGTCCCTGTGATAACATTAGCTACGGCAGCTTCTGTATCCGTAAAGACACTATTTCCCGTTTGACCATTAACAAATCCAGTTTTTGGATCAGTTTGACTGTAAACATCAGAGCCTTTGATGGCATCACGGGCAATATCATTAAAAACACCCACACCAGGAATTTTTTGAATATTATCTTGATTTGATTTTTCGTTCTCTGGTAAGGCCGTTGTTCCCCCATTCCAGCCCTCACCATAAAGAATGATATTTGGATCAATCTGGGATAATTTTTCACGAATTTTATTCATTGTTCCTGTATCAATCTGCATCATTTGATCAAATCTAAAGCCATCAACATCATACGTATTGACCCAATATAATACAGAATTCACAATATAATTTGAATACATTTCTCGCTCACTTGCGGTATCATTTCCGCAACCAGAACCATTGGAAAGGCGGAAATAATAATTTGGCGCCATGATTTGGAAAGGTGAGAGCGATTGATTCGCTTGGTGGGGATAAACCACATCCATAATGACGCCAAGTCCTGCATCATGTAACCCTTGAACCATCGTTTTAAATTCAGTAATTCGTGTCACAGGATTTGCAGCATCCGTCGAAAAAGATCCTTCTGGAACATTATAATTTTCCGGATCGTATCCCCAGTTTTGTTGCTGTCCTGCGCCTGTTTCATCTACAGAGGCAAAGTCAGCAGCAGGCATGATTTGCACATAATTCACACCCAGTTTTTTCAGATAATCAAGACCCGTTGACGCTCCAGCCGAATTTTTAGTGCCGGATTGAATCACCCCCAAATATTTTCCTTTCTGATTTGATGCCACACCCGAAGTTTTTGAAATCGTAAAATCACGAACATTCATCTCTTGAATGATGGCTTTTGTCGGATCAGAAACACGCCAAGTGGCTTGTGCCCCTTGGACAACTTTAAAATGCTCAGGAATGGTCTCATTGGGATCAATCACAACAGAGCGATGCCCATTCACAATCACAGCAGTAGAATAGGGATCTTGGGTTTCTTTGACAGAACCATCAGCATAAGTCACACGATAAGTATAAACATGATTTTTCATGTCACCAGAAACAACAGTCGTCCAAAGTCCGATCGTATTTTTGCTCAAATCAGTGCTTTGGGTCGTTCCTTGTGTCATCTCAATAACGCGAGCTGGTCTCAGATCCAAATCCTTATCTGTAAGTGTAGAAATCCCATAATCAATGAGTTGCACCTTTGTAACTCCTGTGACATCTGTTGTTGGAGCCCAGACCTTAAAGGTCGTACTTGCTTTAGAATAAAAACTTCCTAAAGTGCCCTCATACGCATAGTGAGCATCAAAAGCCTTCCAATCCATAGTGACAATTTCTTGTGCTTTTTTGTATGCAGCCATTGCCTCTTGTTCTGTAGAATAAATGTGTGTGTTATCTCCAGAAACCACATAAATATCTTTTGGTGATCCATCTTCATTTGGTGCAAAAACAAGATTTTGCGTTTGATTCGCCCAATCATTTCCATTGATGCTTTGACGAATAATCAAACTGACTGAATTAAACGGCGCTGTCGCATTGCCTGCTGTTCCACTCGTATCATAAATGAGCTGCGCTGTATCCCAAACTGTACCATCTTGAGCAGTTTGGGTTCCAGAAAACGTTGGACTTGACGCTGGTGCAGTATTTCCTGCACCATTATTGTCGTCAACCCACTTCCACATGTTCCATCCTTCATATCCATTTGGATTGTAATAATGCACCGTGATGGTAGCAGGGGCTTGATTGACTGTTATGGTTTGCGTGACACGCTCAGGAGCAGTATTTTTTCCTGTGTAAACAACACGATAAGTGCCTGAGGTTAACTCATAACTTCCGTCTGCCTTTGGTGTGATCACTTGATTTGCAGCATCAAGCAGTTGCACTGTCGTTTCATTTCCTAATGAATCTTTGAGTGCGGTTGGATGAAAGGTTTGAGTTGTTTTTCCTGCAAGGATAGATAAGGTTTGATTGGCTGGTACACTCAAGATGCCTTGATCACTTTTTGCCACTTGAAAACTGATGGATTGCGTAGCTGTATCCGTTGTTTTATTCGGTAATGTGTACTCATAACGATAAGAAACCGTCATTGCACCGGGATTTGTGGGAATAAAATGAGCAGGATCATTGATCAGCACCCCATTTACTTCAACTTTAAGTCCTTCTAAACTTGGGAGTTGGTCTGGATTTGATACTGTTGCTGTTAAGTCAAGTGGTGTATCAACGGTTGCATTTGAAATCGTTGGGACTTTAATCGTAGGGATGGTAAATTTTTCATCAGAAGTAACGACATTATCTCCCGTGATATGAATCAGCTCTGATTGTGTCTCTGTCGCTGAGAGATTAATGTTCGTTCCGCCAGTCGCATCTTTGATTTGGGTGCTCCAGTCGCCTTGTTTTTTGACCAAAGTCATCCCAGCTCCAGAGCTTGACACCCCAGAAATCGTAGCCGTGTAATTTTCTGTCCCAGCTACATTTTTTAAGGTGGTCCAGGAATTATCTGAACTTGTCCCTGTCCCCCACACCCATGCTGACAATGTCGGATAGATTGGATCCCCTGACTTCGCAGTGTAAGTAATCTGAACCGTAGAAGCTTCGACTTTCGGATAACTAATAAAGGCACTGCCGACCAATGTGGCAAGAATTGAAGCAGCAAAAAGCCATCTTTTTCCCGATTTCCACGTCCTGAAATGGGGGTTCGTTTGATTTGTTTTTTGATTTGAAAACATCATTTTCTCCTTTTTTCTTAAATAAGCTCATACTTATCTGAAGCTTAAAAATGAAACCGCCTTTATTTTATATCAAAAAATATTATCTTGCAAGCGCAAACGGTTGCATTTTAGAAAATATCACTAAAATTTAATTTTTCGTCATCATTGTGCAATGCAATTTTATGCAAAAAAAAAACAGAAGCTGTTTTTTCACTTTTGTTGTCCTTCTTTATGTATGAAAAAAAGTTTTTGTTTTAGAGTGTTTCGTTTTGGACACGACCTGCTTCTTTGGCAAATTTTTGTGCGACTGCTTCAAGTGCCAAGGATTCTTCATCGCCAATATAATGCTCATCATTGATTTCGTCAAGATTGACAAACATTTCAATGTGATTTTTTAGATTTTTGAATTTAACGGGTGCTTCGCCGCCAAACTCCCCATCCAAATTGATCAAGGTCGGACGTTTTCGCTCAAGCGGCTCTATTTCAATGTGTGAGGATTTAATGTACTCGACATTAATGTCATTTACATGCTTGCCTGAGCCATTGGCGACCATCCCTAAAAGCGCTAAAAGTGAGAAAAAATCATCCGTTTTGACTAAAATGAGTGTAAATTGACCATCATCAAGCTTCGCATCGGGAGCGATTTTTTCAAATCCGCCAACTGAATTGGTCAACGCAACAAAAAACATGGAAATTTTGCCTTCAAAAATTCCGTCATCATATTTTACGCGGACTTTTTCAGATTTCACACGTGGCAAAAGCTCTGCTCCTTTTGACAAATAAGCCAAATAACCAAACATGGTTTTAAGATTGCTAGGCACACTATAAGTCAGCTCCGTCAGTGCTCCGCCAGCAGCGATATTGATGAAAAATTTACTTTCTTTGTCTGCAGTGATGGCTTGCCCGACATCTATATTTAGTGTTTGATGCTTTCCAATGATCTCGACAGCAGCAACAGGATTATTGCGCGGAATTTTGAGTGCGCGTGCAAAATCATTGGTAGTCCCAGTGGGAATGATGGCGAGTTGCGGTCGTTTTTTGAACTCTGCAATGCCGCTGACTACTTCATTGATGGTCCCGTCTCCGCCAGCAACCACAATCAAATCAAAACCTGCTAAAGTCGCACGTTTTGCTTCTTTTTCTGCGGATTTTGAATCAATTTTTGTTTGAAATGCGGAAGCTTCATAACCAAAACTTTCTAATTTTTCTAAAACATCCGCCACATTTTTTTTCATTATCTCTTGACCGCTTGAAGGATTATAGATCAGGCGTGCACGACGTTTATTTTCTTTCATTTTTTTCTCATCTTTTGTTGTTTATTTTTTTTAAAAACTAAACATCTGTTTTATTATAAATTGATCAACGCTTCTTCTGACCAAATTTCGATGCCCAGTGCTTGAGCCTTCAAAAGTTTTGATCCTGCCTCACTTCCTGCAACAACAAGCGCTGTTTTTTTTGAAACTGACCCAGAAACAGTGGCGCCAAGTGCTTCTAATTTTTCTTTTGCTTGTGTCCGTGTCAGTGTGTTTAATTTTCCTGTCAGAACGACTGTTTTTCCTGATAAAATGCTGTCAGTACTGACAACAGTCCCTAAATAATCAAAGTTCAGTCCCGCGTTTTCGAGTTCATTCAGTAATTTTTGAGCGCCTGCAGTTTCAAAATAAGTCGTCACAGAACGCGCAATCACCTCGCCTAATGACGGGATATTCGCGATTTTTTCTTCACTGGCTTGTGCTAAAGTTCTGAGGTTCAAAAATTCTTCCATCAAAAGCTTTGCTGCTTTTGCACCGACATGACGAATGCCCAAACCAAAAAGTAGTTTTTCAGCCGAATTTTCTCGACTGACAGAAATAGCATCCACTATTTTTTGAGCTGATTTGGTTTGAACTTTATCAAGTTCGGCTAATTTTTCAGTCGTCAAAGCGTATAAATCTGACACGTCACTGATTAATTTTTTGTCAAACAATTGTGAAATCACACTTGGACCAAGTCCTACGATGTTCATCGCATTTCGACTGGCAAAATGGATCAAACGCTCACGATTTTGAGCAGGACACAACGGGTTTACGCAGCGGAGTGCGACTTCATCATCAAAATGCAATAAATCCGAGTGACATTCTGGACAAGTCGTTGGGATGGGCATTTCTGTCAGTGCTGACAGCCGCTGATCAAACAATACACGACTGACCGCAGGAATGATATCTCCAGCCTTGTAAATCAAGACCTTATCCCCAATCCGAATGTCTTTTTCACGAATGTAATCAACATTGTGCAATGTTGCTCTGGATACTTTTGTTTGAGCGAGAATCACTGGTGTCATATTAGCTGTTGGTGTTACAACCCCCGTACGTCCGACGGTCCAATCCACAGATAAGATCTCTGTTTGTGCAAGCTCTGCTGGAAATTTATAAGCTATGGCCCATCGCGGAGCTTTTATTGTAAATCCGAGTTCTTCTTGCGTTGCAAGATCATTCACTTTGATGACAACGCCATCAATATCATAAGCCAATTGATCCCGCAACGTTGTTGCACGCTCAATAAACGCCCAAATCTCGTCCATATTTTTTGCAAATTTTCGCTCAGGATTCACTTGAAATCCAAGACTTTCAAAATATTCAAGCACTTCTTCTTGACTGTCATTGGTCGCAGGGCTGGCTTCTTGATAAAGAAAAGTAGCTAAACCACGTTTACCAACAACTTTTGTATCAAGCTGACGCAAAGTTCCTGCTGCTGCATTTCTCGGATTTGCAAAAGGCGGTAGCCCTTCTAATTCTCGCTCATCGTTAAGTTTTGCAAAGTTTTTTCTTGGGAGATAGGCCTCCCCGCGCACGACAATATCAATCGGTTCACGTAGTTTTAGTGGAACGTCTTTGATGCGTTTCACATTTTCTGTAATATTTTCACCTACAGAACCATCACCACGCGTTGCTGCAGTCACTAAATTTCCTTGTTCATAGTATAAAGAGAGAGACAATCCATCAATTTTTAATTCACAAATGTATTCTGGATTCGACACTTCCTTGCGAACACGTGCTTCCCAAACTTCCAACTCTTCTTTTGAAAAAACATCGCCTAAACTGTATAAATTATAAGGATGTTGAAACTTCTCAAAACCAGATAATATCACATCTCCAGTCCGTTTTGTCGGAGAATCTGCACGCACCAAATTAGGATTTTCTAGCTCCAATTTCTCCAATTCACGATACCGTCGATCATATTCTTCATCCTCAACAGATGGGGCATCTTTTGTATAATATTCATAGGCATACTGATTCAATAGGTCCGTTAATGCTTTGATTTTTTGCTCGATAGTCATAGTAATATTTTACCATATTTTGCCCAACAAAAGAGAAAAAAATCGAATTTTTCACCAGTTTTTTCTCATTTTCAAGACTAAAAAAATCTGTCAGTACTGACAGATTTAAACTCATTCATCACTTGACTTGTAACAAATGGCATCGCATTGAAAACGCAAATTTTGATGTGCAAAATTCGTCTGAATTGACTTTCTGACTGGATAATCTCCCAAAAATCGAGATTTAAACACCTCTTCCATAATTGGAATTTCCCAGATGTCAAGCAAAAGTGCATTCAATTGAACAACATTTTCTAAACTTAAATCAAAAAGTTTTAATTTTCTTTCCAGCTCATCTAAACTTGTGGCAACTTGACCTTTCATGTCCAGTTGATCATTTCCTGAACAATAGCCCACAAAATAATAATCTCCTGCTTTTATAATCCCTGAATGTGCCCAATCAGAAACACCGTCTTTACGAATGATTGTTGTCATTTTGATACTCCTTTCTTAATTCCTCTTCATTATAGAATAAAAAAGGTGACAACAGTCTGTCACTTTTCCATTTGCTCAATTATTTTTTTGACCTGTGTGATCATTTTATTTTTTATTTTTTCTGGTGCGATAATTTTGACCGAATCCCCAAAACTGAGTAGAAGTCCAAACCAAAGTCGTTCTGATTCAACAACATCAAATGAACAGATAAAATTTCCCCGTTCATCAACAGATAAAATTGAAGGTCTAAAGTATTCCATTATTTCACTTTTGATTTCTTTTTCACAAAATAATGTGAGTTTTGTTTTTGGACGTGCGTCGTTTTTCCAACATTCTTCCACAAATTGTGCCTTGTCTTGTATCTCTTTTTGCAGCTGTTTTTTTGTTACACGCAACTCCGACATCCGACTCAGCTTAAATATTCGAGTCTGTTGACACTGCATATCATGCGCAATCAAATACCAGCTGTACCACCGATAATTGAGTGCAATTGGTTCGACCTCTCGCTCTTTTTCACTGTTTTTATAATGAAATAAAATGACTTTTTTTTGAGCAATCGCCGCTGTAATTTGCTTTGTCAGTACTGACAGAAACTCATTTTCTCGAACAATACCAAAATCAACCAAAACATCCTCTGAAATTGATGGATGTGGCATTTTCACCTGTATTTTGTTCATCGTATGTTCTAAATTTTCATCTTCAAGAACGGTTTGCAAAGTTTTTAATGCCTCCCAGACATTTTTGAAATCTTGAGCATTTGTCAGCGTTTGATTCAACTCAAAAGTATCAAGCAGCTCATATCCTCCTTTAATTCCAGAAGTTGAAAAGACCGGAATTCCTGATAAACTCAATGTTTCCATATCTCGTATAATCGTTCGTTTTGACACTTCAAATTTTTGAGCAAGTTGTTGAGCACTCACGTGCTGGTGCCGAAGTAAATAAAAAATAATTCCCAATAATCGCTCAATTTTCATCACTTTTTTCCTTTTTTCTTTTTTCAAAAAATCTGTCAGTACTGACAGATTTTAAAAAACAGAGCACTTCTTTCTTTTTAGAATTAAGAAAAGAGCATTCATTTTTCACCAAGCATTTCGGCGATAATTTCGTGAGTTTTGAGGATGTTTTCTTGTTTGAGTTTTTTTAGTTGTGCAGTCCGATTTTTAGGGTCATAGTCACTGACAGCTTGCAGCATCTCACACAAAAGCTCCTCAAAGCCACGATTGACTGGTGCAGAGTTCCATCCGTTGGGATGCGAAATGTGACGTCCTTGTGTCGTTAGTATTTCTAATTCAGTCAAATCTGTAACGATGGACGTTGCAGCACTTGATTCAACTTCAAACGTTTCTTTGTATGCGCCAGAATCCAAATTCATGCTCGCAATTCCGCTCGTTGTCGCCGTTTCAAGAAACACGCATGCACGTGCCAAATTTCCCTGATCATCCAGCTTCAACCGATACTGATACTGTTCAATCTCATCATCCAACAAGTAAATCAATGTATCTAATGGATGACTAAAAATATCATACAGTTGAAACCTGATTTCTCCTTTATGATCTGCTAAATTTTTTGTGATCTTAATGACATTTTTATGCGGCATCGCTTTTAGTTTCTGTGTTTGAGGGGCAAAACGTCTGTTAAATGCAATCACAAACAAAACCTCTTTTGCTTTTGCAATGTCATAAAGTTCACGCACTTCATTGAAATTTTCAGAAATTGGTTTATCCATCAACACATGAACCCCTGCAGATAAATAGCGTTTAGCCAACTCAAAATGCTGGCTGGTTGCTGCATGAATCATGACTAAATCCACTGTTTCCAATGCTGCAAGGTCTGTTGTTGCATACTCAAACTTGTATTTTTTGCGATATTCTTCTGCTTTTTCCCATGTTCTTGAATAAAGAATAAAGCGATGCTCATCTTGCAAACTCGCATAAACAGGCAGATAAGCTTTACTGGCAATAGTTGATGTCGCTCCGATTACTCCAATGATCATTTCTTTTGACCGCTCCTTATTTTTCTCTATTTTATCATTTTCCATTGAAAAAAACCGTTTTCACTCTTTAGTGATCTCATAAGATTCAAAAAAATGGGACTTCATCGAGCACCATTTTTTCATCATCCGTTTTATCAAAGAGCGATTACCTTTCTCTTTACACTGGAATTTCAGCAATGACTTCGACTTCAACCAAAGCATTTTTTGGTAATCCAGCAACGCCAACAGCAGAACGCGCAGGAAATGATTTTCCCAATGCTTTACTGTATTCTGCATTAAAGCGTGCAAAATCTGAGATATTGGTTAAATAGCAGGTTGCCTTAATCAGATGATCCACATCTGTATGAGCGGCTTCAAGCAATGCGGTGACATTGGCCATGACCTGAGTGGTTTGTGCTTCGATGGTTTCTCCCACAAGCTCCCCCGTCGCTGGATCTAGTGCAATTTGACCAGAAGCAAATAAAATTCCATTGACAATTCTTCCTTGAACATAAGGACCGATTGCCGCAGGTGCCTTTTGAGTTGAAATTTCTTTTGACATTTTTTCTCTCTTTTCGTTTGTTATTTTATTATTTTATCACTTTTTTGGAATTTCATCCTTAGTATAAATCACGATAAGCATTCCTTTTTTGTGACTGATGGTCATTGTATCTGTGAGAAATTCATTACTGGTATAGATCGTTTTGAAATTATCTGCTGCTTTGAGCGGATATTTTGCTCCCGTGATTTCTAAACTCTCTCCTGTATCGACTTGGACAAATCCAATATATTTCATCCCCTCAAGTCGCTTTAGTATATATGTTCCACAAGGATAGTAACGAATCACATTTTGAGCATTCACCAGCTGGATTTGCCTTGCGTGTGCCCGATACGTTGATGTGGTCGGCAGATAGAGATTTGATAACATGTGATCCATCCGTCCCCCAAGCGCACCGATAATCGTCACTTTTGCATCATCAGAAATCTCAAAAGCCTGATTCAATGCGATTTCTAAATCCGTATCATCTTTTTTTTCTGGTAATTTCAAAAGTTTACGACTTTGATTTTTGATCTTTAAAAAATCGTCAGCACTGACAGAATCAAAATCCCCCACAGCCAGATCTGGACGAATTCCAAAATGAAGCAAGTGAAGATTTCCCGCATCAACACCAATCACAACATCATAAGAACCCGTAATTTCATCAATTGGCATCCCCGCTACAATCAGTATTTTCATCGCTCATCTCCACTCCCAGAAATTTTTCCGCGCTGAATTCGGCGTTCTAATTTTTCGATATTTCCTAGTGCGACTGACTCCAAATCAATTCCCAAATAGCGCGCAACACTCGCTAAATACCAAAGCACATCTCCCAATTCTTTTTGGATTGCCACTTTATTCTCAGATAAAATCATGCCATTTTGATCTCGGATCAATTTTTTTACCTTGTCTGCGACCTCTCCAGACTCTCCACTTAAACCTAAAACCTTATCCAAAAACGCAAAATCAACCTGTGAAATTCCATGAATCGGTCCGTCAACATCGAATTTTATGATTTTTTCTTGATACTCATTCAAATTCATTTCCCAAGTCCCCTTTTTAGCGTGCTGTCAGTACTGACAGGATTTTCAAGGCGTATTTTAAATAACCGCAACTGCTTTTTTCCTGTCAGATAATAAGCAACAACAATCACGCCAAACACTACATAGAGCTGCAACACCGTTTGTGGTGTCGCCATTGTCGAATCCATCTTCCCACCAGAAATAAAGAATGCTGCAAAATCTTGTAATCCATGCGCAACGATCGGATAAATTAATGCATTGGATTTGAGATAAAGTAATCCCAAAAATGCCCCCAATGGGATCGCATATAATACCTGAAGTCCAACATTATAAAATGAATTATGCAAAAGATTGATGAAATGGACTGCACCAAATAATACTGAAGAAACACACAATGCAACAAGTACAGAGCTTCCACTTGAAACCATTTTCCCAAGAATCAGCCCTCTAAAAATAAACTCTTCAGCACAACCAATCGTGAGTGCAAGCACTAAAGCAAGCGCACTTTCTGAAAATGAAAGACTGGCTTTTTTCATCCCACTCAACTCCGTCATCACAAGCACCACGAGAATCAACCACGTGTACCACATCAAACCAAACCCTTTTAATAACGGATATTTTTCAAATAAGATTTTTTGTTTCACCACTTTTTGATTGAGAACAATAAAAACAAAAAGCATCGCAAGCTCCAAAATCAACTGAACAAAGAAATAACCTAGCATCCCTTTTGTGATTGGCTTTAATAATTGGCCAATTCCTAGCATTACGAGCTTTTCAACGGCAAAAAACGCCAATAGTGTCCCAAAAACAAGTCCGACTTTTTTCATTTTTTCTCCTTTTTACTGCTTTAATTATTATACCATTAATGATTTAAAAAAATACAATGCTTATAATGCTTTGAAAATTTTTTATTTTCTTTAAAAAAAATCTCCCATCGTCCGATGAGAAACTTATCGTTTTTGGGCATCCCTTAAGGATGGATACGATTAATCATCCGTGGAAATGGAATGGCTTCACGAATGTGTTCAGTCCCAGCGACAAACGTCACCATCCGCTCAAGACCAAGTCCAAATCCAGCATGAGGAACAGAACCAAATTTACGAAGTTCTAAATACCAATCATAATCTTTAGGATCTAAACCGAAATCAGCAATTTTCTTAAGTAACAAATCATAATCTGTTTCACGTTCTGAACCACCAATGATTTCACCATAACCTTCTGGTGCCAACAAATCAGCACACAAGACACGTTCTGGGTTACCAGGGACTGGTTTCATGTAGAACGCTTTGAAACTTGCAGGATAGTTGACGATAAATGTTGGCAGACCATAGTAGTTTGAAATCCATGTTTCATGAGGCGAACCAAAATCATCTCCATGTTCGACGTGCTCATAGTCTGTATCATCATCATTTTCGTGGGCTTGCAACAAATCTATCGCATCATCATACGACACACGTTTGAAAGGTGTATCAATATACTTTTGCAACTTACTTGTATCACGTTCAAGGGTTTCAAGCGCATAAGCCGCATTGTCCAAAACACCTTGAATCATCGCTTTCACATAAGCTTCTTGAATATCCAATGATTCATCATGAGTAACAAAGGGATATTCTGCATCCATCATCCAAAACTCAGTCAAATGACGACGTGTTTTTGATTTTTCAGCACGGAATACTGGTCCAAAGTCAAAAACACGTCCAAGCGCCATTGCCCCAGCTTCAAGATAAAGTTGCCCTGATTGTGACAAGAACGCAGAATTTCCAAAATAATCTGTTTCAAAGAGTTCTGTTGTGTTTTCAGCAGCATTTCCTGACAAAATCGGACTATCGAACTTAATGAAGCCGTTTTTCGCAAAGAAATCATAGCTTGCATAGATGATTGCATTACGAACTTGCATCATTGCCATTTGACGTTTTGAGCGCAACCATAAATGACGGTTATCAAGGAGGAATTCAACGCCGTGTTCTTTTGGTGTAATGGGATAATCGTGTGAGTGACCAATCACTTCCAAATCTGTCACATCAAGTTCATAACCAAATTTTGACCGTGAATCTTCTTTAACCACACCAGTCACATAAACTGAAGTTTCTTGTGAGAGATGCTTGATTTCATCAAATTTAGCTGTACCTTCTTCTTCACCAAATTTTTCAATCATATTTGGTTTGAAGACAACAGCTTGGAAAAATGCTGTGCCATCGCGCAATTGAAGAAATTGAAGTTTCCCTTTGCCTGATTTATCAGCAATCCAAGCGCCGATTTTTACTGTTTCGCCGACGTGTGCGCCGACATTTTTAATCGAAATTAAATCTTTCATTTTTAAATCGTCTTTCTATAGTTTGTAAAAGTTGGGGGCAGCGGTTTTAAAATCAATTAGAACTTCCACTCGATTGATTACTTGAATTAA
Source organism: Lactococcus hircilactis (assembly GCF_009601015.1). Classification (GTDB taxonomy): domain Bacteria; phylum Bacillota; class Bacilli; order Lactobacillales; family Streptococcaceae; genus Lactococcus; species Lactococcus hircilactis. The sequence continues at coordinate 72,849 of NZ_WITJ01000012.1, read as the reverse complement.
TCCAATTTTTAATGCGTGAGACTGCTTCAAGCAAACTCTCAAGATCTGTAGCATAACTCAATCGAATATTTTCAGGCGCACCAAAGCCCGCACCTGTGACTAAAGCCACACCGGCTTCTTCTAAAATCGCTGTGGTAAAATCAGTCACATCATGATACCCTTTCATGGCCATTGCTTGCGTCACTTTTGGAAAGAGATAAAATGCACCGTTAGGTTTGATGACCTCAAATCCTGGAATCTCACACAAAAGCGGATAAATCGTATTGAGTCGTGCTTCAAATTCTTTTCTCATCACTTCAACTTGTGTTTTATCCCCATTTAGCGCTTCAATGGCTGCATATTGACTAATCGCAGCAGGATTTGATGTGGTTTGACTCACAAATTTCGTCATTGCCGCAATAATTTCTGAATCCCCAACAGCAAATCCAATCCGCCAGCCAGTCATCGCGTAAGTTTTTGAAGCACCATTAATCACCATCGTCTGCTGACGAATGGCAGGAGACAAACTCGAAATCGCACTAAATTGGGCATCCCCATAAATCAAATGACAATAAATATCATCTGCCAAAATCAGTAAATCGTGTGCGACCGCCCAATTTCCAATCGCAGTCAGTTCTTCTTGCGTATAAATCATGCCCGTTGGATTAGATGGCGAGTTGAGCAGCAATACTTTCGTTTTGTCAGTAATGACAGCTTCCAATTGATCGACTGTCACTTTAAAATCATGCGCTTGTGTTGCGTGAACAATGACAGGCTTTCCTCTGGACATCTTTACTTGGTCCACATAAGACACCCAACAAGGTGCTGGAATAATTACCTCATCTCCTGGATCTAATACAGCTTGAAAATACGCATACAGCGCAAATTTAGCCCCTGACGTGATTACTATTTCTTTTTGATCTACAGCATACCCATAAAATTTTTGCCAATAATTAGCGACCGCTTGCTTTAATTCTGGAAGTCCACCTGCTTGAGTGTAAAAACTCGCTTTTCCATTCTCAATGGCGCAAATCGCTTGATCTCCAATGTTTTTTGGCGTTTTAAAATCAGGTTGTCCTAACGTCAAATCAATAATATCTCGTCCTTGACTTTTCAATTGTTTCGCACGATTCGCTGCGGCTAAGGTGACAGATTCATCCATACCAAGAACAAAATCAGAACATTTTTTCATTACTTCACTCCCTATTTTTATGCATTCAAAGACAAAATCACATGTCCACTTTTAAAATCATATATTTTAAATCCGCTCGGTAGGTTGACTTGCCAAACGGGCTTATTCTCATAGAGTCCCAAAACAATCGACGTCGTTGTGTTTGTTTTGAGTTGCTCAGGAGAAACTCCTTTAGAGAGGTCAACGACCGTTAAATTTCCTTTGTGCTCTGGTACAATCACTCCAATTTGCTTGTTTTTCTGATCCAAACCAATGACCGCGTATGTCGTTTCATTTGTTGTTGCTACACCAAAAGCTTCTGCTGTTTTCAAGTGCGCCTTTTCTTTTGCAATAGCGATAACCTGTTGACGTGAATAGGTATATGGATGAGTCGCCCCCAAAAAATAAGCGGCAAAGGCAAGATAAACTGCGAGAATGACACTCAAAATACCGATTGTGATTTGTGAAACCACACTCATTTTGTGTTTTCTCATCTCAAATTCCCCTTTTCTTTTTCTTTAAAAATAAAAATCAGTATATATCGCTTCCATTTTCAAGTGCTATTTTTAATTATATCAAAAATTCTAAAATTTCGCTGATTGTATCGCTAAATGGGAGCATTTTTATCGCCATCACATCAGAAATATTGTGGCGCATTTTTTTAGCATAATTCTTTCCTGAAAGGCGTGAATCCAGAATCACAAGCGCTGACTTTTGACGCGGCTTGCGATTGACACGACCAAAAGCTTGTTTTAATTGCAATGTCGCCATCGGTACATTAAAATCATAAAATGGATTTTTAAATCGCGCAGCATATTTTTTCGTTAAAATGTCCTCTGGAGTTGAAAAGGGAAGTCGTGGAATGACTAAAATCATTTTTTTCTGTTGCTCAAAATCAACTCCTTCCCAAAAACTCCCCAACCCAAGCAAAATCTGACATTCCCCTTTATCAAATTTTTTCTTAATATGTGCTGCAGTCCCATTGATGTCCTGCGCTAAGAGATGAAAACCGTCTGCTGAGAGTTTTTCTGCCGTAAACGTGAGCGCCATTTTTGACCGAAACAAAACAACAATTGGAAAGTCAAGTTCAGACAATTGCGCAATCGCTTGGGCAGTGTAATGTGCGTAATCCATCACACTGGTATTCTTCACATTAGGGCTGTCATTAATGACAAAAAGTTTTTGATTTTTGACAGGTTCGCTTTCAATCTTGAAAAAATGATATTCCGAAAATCCAAGGAGTTCAGGAAATAAGGGCTCTTTTTCACTCAGTGAGAGCGTTGCTCCGATCATGAAAAGTTTTGTTTCTTTTGGCACTAATTTTGCAAAATTATAAAAATCTGGGCGACTCGCATAAAGCCGATCCTGCGCTTTAAACACCAAAGCATCAGGCTCGCTTAGCAATTCTGTCAGCGCTGACAGGCCCAATTCTTGCGCATCTAGCCTGATTTTATCCACTTGGATTTCTTTTTTTGAGAGCTGATAGATCAGACTTTCTTGGAGGCGCTTTTTGAGCTGTGATTCTTCTGGATCAATTTTAAGTAATTCATCTGTTAAACGAATGGATTTTTGATTGATTTGCTCCATCATTTGGAATAATTGCTGCGCTTCATCAACAATCAAAACACGATCTTCCAAGAATGTCTCTGGAAAATCAGCCAATCGTTCAATCAAATACGCATGATTGACGACTTTGATGTGTGCATGTTTCGCTTTTTCTTGTGCTTTTGGCCAAAATTCCTGCGCGTAATGCAACTGCTGTTCTCTCACATCTGCGTGATAAGCAACCGCTGTTAAATAATCATCACTCATCATCACTTTTGAAAGTTCATCAAGTTCTCCAGTATTTGTTTGGGTCAGCCACACCAACACTTTCATTTTAAAAATTTCAAAATTTTTGCTCCCTGTATCTTCTTGTAACAGTGTTGAAAAACGCGCAATCGAAATATAATTTTGATTCCCGACGATTTTGGCCATTCTGATGCCAAATTTTTTATACAAAACTGGCGCGACATCACGCATCAATTGATTTTGCAAGAGTTTTGTAGGCGTTGAGATAACGCCTCTTTTTCCTGCAGCAAGAACGGGCAAAAGATACGCAAAAGTTTTTCCCATCCCTGTTGGTGCTTCAATAAAATCAACCGTTTTTGACTCTAGCGCTTGATTTATTTTTTGCGCCAGTACGAGTTGTTTTGGACGTGCAGAAAGTCCCATCGCACTCATATTTTCAGAGAAATCAAAAGAGAGCGATGTCGCTTTCTTTTTTTTCACCTTCATCACCCGCCGTTTTCTTGTTGCAATCTGATTAATCACAAGAAATCCGGCTGGTTTTGCACTTGCAAAAGTAATTTGTTCTCGCAAAAAAAGGGCGGTCTCATAAAGCAAGGCATCCGCGTGCTTAACTAATTCTGTCAGTACTGACAGAGGCAATTGACGTGCTTTTTCTTGCATTTTAATCAGTAATTCCGCTGTTGCATACGCATCTGAAAGAGCTGCATGAGGATGTTCATGTGTCAATTTCAGCCGCTTTCCCAGTGCTTCCATTCCATATTTGTCAAAAGTCGGATAAAAAATCCGTGCTAATTCAACCGTATCCACGCGCGGCACTTCAAAAACAATCCCAAGCGATTGAAAGCTTTTCCACAACAATCCATAATCAAATGCCGCATTGTGCGCCACAAAAACACAATCCTCAAGCAAATCAGCCACTTCTTGTGCAATTTCTGAAAAATCAGGTGCTTTTTTCAACTGCTGATCAGAAAGTCCTGTCAGTTCATGAATTCTCGGCAATAGCGCCCGATGTGGGTTCACATCCGTCGTATAAGTTCCAACAATTTTTCCCTCTTCTACAAAAACAATGCCAATTTGAATAATCTTATTCTCTGTACTATGAGCATCGGTCGCTTCCAAATCCACCACAGCATATCGAGTCATTTCTTTACCTTATTTCTTTGGAGTTTTAGATGAAACATTAAACTTCCATTTCATTCTTCAAGTGCAAGCACTTGAGTATTTTGTTTCCGTTCATTCTTTCAATAAATCATTTTATTTCCACAATGAAACTTACATTTCATTATACCACAATAAAGAAATGAAACAGTTTTCATTTTACAAATCGCAAAAATAAGAGTAAAATGAGAGTATAGATAAAAAAAGATACAAATAAAGGAGTCGCTTATGTTAGATAATTATAAAAAAATCCTCGTCGGTCTTGATGGTTCTGTTGAAGCTACAAAAGCCTTTGATAAAGCTGTCGCGACTGCCCTCCGTAATGATGCTGAATTAGTCATCGCAAACGTTATCGACTTGCGCGCTTTCCAATCTATTTCAGCTTATGACACTGTTGTCGCTGACGATACACATAAAGGTGCTGAAAATCTCATTCAAGATTTCGCTGACGATGCCAGACAAGCTGGTCTCACAAAAGTGAAAACGCGCGTCGAATTTGGCTCCCCAAAGGTCATGCTTGGACAAACCTTACCAAAAGACGAGAATGTCGATTTGATCGTCTTAGGAGCAACTGGATTATCTTATATTGAACGGATTTTCATTGGTTCAGTTGCGGACTATATCATCAAAAATGCCCCATGTGACGTTCTTGTTGTTCGTCAATAAAAAATCTCCCCTCAAACCATTTCTGTCAGTACTGACAGAAATGGTTTTTTTCTTTTTATCAAATTTCTGAGTTCTTTATATAAAACTATTGGAAAAATAAGGAATTACAAATATTTAAAAAAATATCTAAAATAATTCATATAAATTAAGTATATTTCAAATAAATATAGTATAATATCTATGATTAGGCTAGCTGATCATAAAAAAATTTAATGGAGGTTTTGATGAGTATTGGAATTATTCTAGCAAGCCATGGAGAATTTGCCAAAGGAGTGAGGCAATCTGGGACCATGCTTTTTGGAAATCCAGAAAAAGTGGAAGTAATCACTTTTATGCCTGGAGAAGGACCAGAAGATCTTGCAAGAAAGTATCAAGAAGCAATGGCAAAATTTGACCCTGAAGATCAAATTTTGTTTCTCGTTGATTTATGGGGAGGAAGCCCATTTAACGAGGCCAATCGTATTTTCGAGCAACATCAAGAAACAACAGGAATCATTGCAGGATTGAATCTACCCATTTTGATTCAAGCGTATGCTGAGCAAATGAACCCTGATCAAACAGCACAACAAGCAGTAATTAACATTCTTAAAGAAATTAAGACCACAGGCATCAAGGTGCGCCCTGATGAATTACAAAAGCACTACAGCGCACCAGCCCAAGAAATCAAGAAAAACTCAGCCTTCATGCCAGAAGGAACCGTAGTTGGAGATGGAAAAATCAAAGTCGCCTTTGCCCGAATTGATTCTCGCCTTGTTCACGGACAGGTCGCATCTGCATGGACAAAAGAAGTGCATCCAGACCGGATTATCGTCGTTTCTGATCGTGTCTCAAAAGATGATTTACGAAAAAAGCTCTTAAAACAAGCCGCACCAGCTGGTGTCCCAGTCAATATCGTCCCCATCAAAAAAATGGTCGAAGTCCTCAAAGATCCTCGATTTGGAGGACAAAAGATTTTCTTTCTCTTTGAAAGTCCTATCGAAGCCGAAACAGCCATTCGTGCGGGCGTTCCCATCAAAACACTTAATGTCGGTGGAATGGTTCACTCTGAAGGAAAAACACTCATTTCAAAAGCGATTGCAGTTGATCACGAAGACATTGTCGCCTTTGAAAAATTAAAAGAACAAGGTGTTGAACTTGAAGTTCGCCAATTACCAAGTAATAGCAAAGAGAACATTTTCAAATTAATCGAAAATGCCCACCTCAAATAGTAAGGAGAAATAATGAGTTTTATATCTATAATTTTTGTTTTGATCATTGCCTTTATCGCAGGGATGGAAAGTGTATTAGATTCCTTTGAATTACATCAGCCCATCGTTGCTTGCTCCTTGATTGGAATCGCAACAGGACACATCATTCCTTGTGTCATCTTAGGGGGAACCCTTCAAATGATTGCTCTTGGATGGGCAAACGTCGGAGCTGCTATGGCACCTGATGCTGCTTTAGCCTCAGTTGCTTCAGCAATTATTCTTGTTCAATCTCACGATTGGGCAAAAAATCCAAACGTTTCTTTATCTGAAATCACAACCATCATCGGAATGGCTGTAGCACTTGCAACTGCAGGACTTGCCTTGACAATGATCGTCCGCACATTGACCGTCTTTATCGCACACCAAGCCGATGCAGCAGCGCGTCATAGCTCATTTTTTGGTGTACAACTCTGGCATTTAGTTGGATTAGCACTTCAAGGATTGCGTGTTGCCATTCCTGCTGGTATTTTACTTTCTGTTGCACCAAGTGTCGTTCAAAAAGGATTAGAAGCAATCCCAGCATGGCTCACTGGAGGACTTTCAGTTTCTGGTGGGATGATTGTTGCTGTCGGATATGCCATGGTTATCAATATGATGGCCACACGCGAAGCTTGGCCTTTCTTCATTCTTGGTTTAGCCCTTGCGCCAATCATGCAATTAACATTGCTCTCGCTTGGTTTGATTGGTGTCGCTTTGACCATCATCTACATGTCTGTCATGTTAACAGCAGAAAAAAGTTCAGGCTCTGGTGGCGGTGGAAACGGCGATCAACTTGGAACAATTTTGGATAACTACTAAGGAGTGTAACAATGGCTGAAAAAATTAAATTAACAAAAAATGATCGTCTGAAAGTCAACGTACGCTCATGGTGGTTATTAGGTTCATACAACTACGAAAGAATGCAAAATATCGGGATTGCCTTTTCATTGATTCCCGCAATCAAAAAACTCTACCCTAAAAAAAGAAGATCAAGCCGCAGCTTTGAAACGCCATTTGGAATTCTTCAACACTCACCCCTACGTTGCTGCACCTATTTTAGGAGTAACGATGGCGCTTGAAGAAGAACGTGCTTCTGGTTCTTCTATCGTTGACGATACTGCCATCCAAGGAACAAAGATCGGAATGATGGGTCCTTTGGCTGGAATCGGAGATCCGCTCTTTTGGTTTACATTACGTCCCATCATTGGAGCAATCGCTGCAAGTTTGGCCGTTAGTGGGTCATTAGTAGCTCCCGTCTTTTTTGTCCTTGTCTGGAATATCATCCGCATCGTATTTATGTGGTACACCCAAGAATTAGGCTATAAACAAGGGGTTCAAATCACCAAAAATGTCACTTTACTCAGTACCATCACACGTGGTGCTGGACTTCTTGGAATGTTTATCATGGGTGTATTGATTGAGCGATGGGTCAGCATTAATTTCATCACCCAAGTTTCAAAAGTCAAACTCCAAAAAGGAGCATACATCGACTTTAACAGCTTCCATGGAAATCTTCAAAGTTCAGATTTACAAACGATTCTTCAACAATATGCAGGAGGTTACTCCTTATCCAACATGCAAGTCACTACGCTGCAAAACAATTTGGATAAATTACTTCCAGGATTAGCAGGCGTTTTATTGACCTTCTTGTGCATGTGGTTATTGCGCAAAAAAGTCTCTCCAGTACTTTTGATTTTAGGCATCTTTGTTGTTGGTATTTTAGCACACGTCGTTGGAATCTTATAAACATACCACAAAAGTCTCTCCATCACTGGATGGACTTTATTTTTTATAAAGGAGGATGAAAATTGGTTGAATCATTAAACACGGTACATGATCATGTGGTAGATGCTGTTTTTATATCAGGTTTTGCAAAATATGGTCAAATCATGGTTGGCGATCGTGCGTTTGAATTTTTTAAAAATGGAAATCCAAACGATCACTTCGCATTTCGATGGTCAGAAATTGAAAAAATTGAAGTAGAGGTACACGGAGAAAAAGTAGGGAGATTTTTTGCACTCATTCTTGAAAATCACCAAAAATTACGTTTTTCATCCAATCAAACTGGACCATTAATGCGTGTCATCCGCGATCGCATTGGGAATGAAAAAATCATTAAAGCCCCTACTTTTGGCCGATCACTTACAAAATTGTTTCGTAAAAGGAGGAAATCATGACAATAAAATTGGTCATCACAGACATTGATGGCACCATTTTAAATGACCAGCACCACTTAGATTCAGGATTGAAAAAGGCCGTTAAAAAGTTAAAAAAAATGGATATTCCTTTCATTTTAGCTTCTGCAAGAGCACCATCTGGCATGATTGAGCTTCTAAAAATGCTAAACATCCCTGATTTCCCATTGGTTAGTTTCAATGGTGCACTGATTGGACATTGGAAAATAGACCAGTTTTATCCCTTAATCGAACATCCGCTCGCCAAAAAGGAGTTAAAACTCATACTTGATTTTGTGACGACTCAACACCCCAACCTCTCCATCAACCTTTACACATCTAATGACTGGCGCGTTGAAACTTTCGATTCATGGGCTCAAAAAGAAGCCGAGATTGTTAAAACGCTCCCCATCATTGGAAAATTTCCAGACCTTCCCGCACACAAGCTCCTCTTGATTGGAGACGTAAATGAAATCCAAAATACACTTTTAGGACTCAAAACACTTGGACTTACACGCACCTCCTTTAATTTATCCAAACCAAACTACCTCGAAATCACTTCTTGTGCGTGTTCCAAAAAAACAGCACTTGAAGAAATTGCAAAATACTATCAGCTCCACCCATCAGAAATCTTAGCATTTGGCGATCACTATAACGACCTTGAGATGCTAAAAGCTGCAGGTTGTGGCATCGCAATGGGAAATGCTCCTCAACCCGTAAAAAATGAAGTTGATTACATCACGACAAGTAATAACGAAAATGGTGTTTCTAAAGCCTTAACAACTTATCTCTTTGAAAAATAAGACGACATAAAAAAGATTTAAACTTGAGTTTAAATCTTTTTCTTATTCATTATTTCGAAGCTGGCGTATTAGATGAGACTCCAATTTCTGACCAACCGTAATTATCCCCATAATCAAGCGTCATTCCTGTAACACGTTTATTGACTGGCGTATAAGAAATTGAGAAGTTTGTTGGAACAACATAAGCTTTTTTAACCATATCATTTGAGTAAGTGACAAAAGCTTGTTTACGGTACGTTGGATCTTCTGATTTTTCAGAGTCAATATCATTCAAATCTTTAGTGATTTGTGGATCATTAAAGTGACCGAAGTTATAAGGTGCCGCTGCTGAGAATAAATCTTGTTGAGAAGGTTCTGATGAAAGTGACCAAGCTCCATCAGTAATATCCCAGTCATTTGCTCCTGGAGGAGTCGTCATATGGTCAACCCAAGAATTGAATTCCATCAATTTTCCATTGTAAAGTGTGACTTTAGCTCCAATTTTCTTCCATTGTTGGATATAGTTTTGAGCAATAGTTTCTTGATTGGCGTCTCCTTGACGTGCGGCATAAACAAGAGACAACTCTTTACCGTCTTTTTCACGATAACCTGTGCTCTTATTGACTTTCCAACCATCATTTTCCAGTAATTTCTTAGCTTTATCCAAATTTTGTTTTTCATAAGCTTTTGCACTTGGATCTGTAAATTGTTTGAAGATTGGTGGAATCATACCATTTGCAGGCGTTGATAATCCATTGCTGAATTTTGCATCAACTTCTGCGACATTTCTTGCATAAGCAACCGCTTGACGAACAGCTTGATCTTGAAGAGGTGTTTTACGATCTTGAATATTCACAGATTTCGCAGTGTCATAATGTCCAAGATTGTAATACATCAATGAAATATACAACGCTTGATTTCCAAGAGTCACATAACCTTTGACATCTTTCACTTGTTTGTATTGACTATTTGCCATTCCATTGATAACATCATATTTTCCTGCCTTCATCGCCGAAACAGCTTTGGCCGTTGAGACCGTAGAGTAGATGATGGACTTCAATTTGGGTTTTTCACCATAATAGTATTCATTCGGAACATACTTGATAGACTCACCTGTGACGATATTCACTGGTTTGAATGGACCAAATACCAATGGTTTTGTCGTCGTTTTTGGACTTGAAGCTAAATCTTTAGGTGCAACATCTTTCAAATAATTGTAAGGTACCGCAGATTCAAGGAAATAACCATTTCCTGATTGCGTGAATCCTGGTTTATTATCTTTAAATTGGATTTTAACCACTTTTCCATTTTCACCGTCTGGGTATGTAATTCCAGAGATTGTTTTGGCTTTTCCAGTATGGAAATCATCCATTCCGACAATATTAGAAAGTGAATCTGTCCAACGACTTGAACCATAAGCAGGGTTTGCAATGATCTCATATTGGAATTCATAGTCTTTTGCAGTAACCTCAGAACCATCAGACCATTTCAAATCTTTACGCAACGTAACCGTTGCTGTTTTTGCATCCTTATCAAAAGTAATGTCTGCTGGACCTCCTTTTTGGATCTTAAATGCACTATTAACATTGAAAAGTGCGCCTCCAGAAGGAGCTGACATCGCAGCAAATGTAGCATCATCGCTGAGCCCGCCCAACCATTGTGCTTTAAATGGTGAATCCGATTCATAAGCAACATTCAACTCTCCACCCTTGATTGGTTTTGCTTTATTATCGTAAGCGACTTTAAAATCTCCTACTTTAAGCACTTTTGCTGAGCTTGTTGTAGATGAGTTACCACAAGCACTCAATGCTGCTGCTGCAACGACCAACCCAGTTGCAAGAAGTGTAATTTTCGTTTTTTTCATCCGTTTTTCTCCAAATATAATATTTTCAAAAGTCATCCAAATTCTTTTTCGAATTTACACCGCTTTGCAATTTTGAGGGAAATCAGTCTTGGAATTACTGAAAAAATTGAAAAGCAGTGTAAATTCGAAAGTAACAATTCAGGATTACTTTCAAATTCCATTTTTGATTATTTCTTTAACGTCAGATAACCAAATGACAAGCTTAATGAGTTAATTAATTAATTGATTGATTGATTGATTGATTGATTGATTAATTTGTAGATTGTCGTTGGTCCGCTACACGTCTGAGGGCTTGACCAATAAATATGGTTCCTAAAATGACAATTACGATAAGTACCGTTGCAGGAACCCATGTCCAAGGCATCGCCGTCATGGTTTGAGGGTTGGTTGCTTCACTCACCATAGATCCAAGAGAAGGCGTTCCAGCTGGAAGACCAAAACCTAAGAAACTAAGTCCTGTTTCAAGACCAATATTACCCGCCAAAACTAAAGTGGATTCAGCAATGATAATGGACGATAAATTCGGCCATATCTCACGGAACATGATTTTCAGATTTGATGTTCCAGAGGTTTTAGAAGCGCGAACATAATCTCGATTAACTTCTGTCAATGTTCTTGCGCGAATCAACCGCGTTGTTCCAATCCAACTAAAGATACACATAATCCCAATCAATGACCAAGCATTAAATTTGGGGATGATGGTCACTAAAACAATAATGATCATCAAATTAGGTAAAATCATGACAAAGTCTGTAAATCTCATAAAAATGAAGTCGACTTTTCCTCCAAAATACCCTGTTGTCACCCCTAAAACATTTCCGACAAATAGTGTAAAAAGCGTTACTGCAATAGCGATATTAAAGGAATTTCTAGCACTGATGATTAACATCAAAATGATGTCTCGTCCGCCCACATCGGTGCCAAGCAGATGTCCATTCGTCAGCGGTGCTAAGTACTGATCCATGATATTCACATCTACATAACTTGTCTTTTTAATAAACATTGCTGTCACATAGACACCGACAAATAATATCACAAGAATAATACTTGAATACAGTGCTAATTTATCATTTCTGATTTCTCTTTTAATGCCATGAGTTAATGACATTGTATTTTTTTGTTTTTTATCTGACATCTTCTCCCCCTTACTGAATCCGAATTCGAGGATCAACCAGTGCCATGATAACATCTGACAAAAGTGCTCCAAGAAGTCCTAAGAAACCATTAAGCAAAATCAATGCCGTAATCATCGAATAATCTCGACCTGTGATGGATTGAATAAATAAATACCCAAGTCCAGGATAACCAAAGATTGTTTCTGCAAAAATAGCACCGCTCAATAATCCAGTAATGACAAATCCAAAGTTTGCCGCAATTGGAAGAGAAGCATTTCTTAAAATGTGACGTGTAAAGATGTATTTTTCTTTTACACCTTTAGCACGAGCTGTTCTAACATAATCTTGCGTTTCTTCATCCAAAATTCCTGAACGGAAATAAGTAAAGATCCCGACCGTCCCAAGAATAGCCATCGTAAAGGCAGGCAAAATCATGTGATAGATGCGACTGAATAACACAGGAAAGAAACCAATCGCGTTTGGGCTGACCGTTCCTCCTGTTGGAAACCATTTGAGTGTAAATCCAAAAATAACAATCATCACGAGATAAATCACGTAAGGTGGAAGTCCAAAAGTGATGGAATTGTACGTCAGCCATAGCTTATCTTGCCATTTGCCTTCATTTTTCGCAGCAGAGATCGACATCGGTACTGCAAACACATAAGTCAGCACAACAGACAACAAGGAGAGCCAAAATGTATTAATGGCTCGTTGGCCAATCACTGTCGTCACTGGCATATGAAGATTATATGACATGCCTAAATCACCATGGATAGCGTGCCCTACCCACCGCAAATATTGTTCCCACCAGGGATCGTATAATCCTGCAGCTCTTCGTAAGGCATCGATTTCATGCAAGTCTGTTTTTGCTCCGATTAATCCTGAGAATGGATCACCAGGCATCATTTTAGCAAACAAGAAAACAAGAATGCTCAAAATAATCAACTGAGGAATCATCAACAGAATGCGTCTAATAATTACTTTCCACATTTATTTTGTTCCTCCTTCAGGTAGTGCTGCCCAGTGCATCTCGCCAATTTTCTTTAGAGGGAGCGCACGTCCGTCTTTATCATAGAAAAGGTACTTTTGTTCTTCAAAAGTTTTTTCTACTTGAAGTCGGTTTGCTTTATTTTCTTGCCTTTTGGAGACATCAATGGATGGAATCGCAGATAATAAACGCTTCGTATAAATGTGTTTAGGATCATTAAATATTGCTTCACGAGACCCTTTTTCAACGATGCGACCATAATGCATCACTGCAATATTGTCAGTCATGTGTCGAACAACACCCAAATCGTGTGAGATAAACAAAAATGCAATTCCCATTTCTTTTTGAATTTGTTTCATAAAATTCAAAACTTGAGCTTGTACAGATAAGTCAAGTGCTGAGACTGGTTCATCTGCAACAATTAATTTGGGATTTGTTGCAACAGCACGTGCAATCCCAATTCTTTGACGCTGTCCTCCTGAAAATTGGTGCGGATATTGACTTAATGTCTGTTGCGGAAGCCCCACAATATCTAGCAAATCATTAACACGCTGTCTTTCACTTATTGGATCTAATTTTTCAAAATTTCGAATCGGCTCTGAAATGATGTCATAAATATTTTTCCGTGGATTCAAACTTGACATTGAATCTTGAAAAATCATCTGAACATCTTTATTGTATTTTAATTTATTTCGTGTGCTCTTTTTGCTAATGTCTTGACCTTTATAAATCATTTCGCCAGATGTCATGTTTTCAAGTCCAACAATCGTTTTTCCAATCGTTGTTTTTCCTGAGCCAGACTCACCAACTAAACCAACTGTTTCTCCTTCGTTGATAGTCAAATCAATCCCATCAACAGCATATACATTATCTGTCACGCGATTGAAAAATCCTGATCGTATAGGATAATGTACCTTTAGATTTTTTAATGTTAAAATTTCATTCATTATTTCTTATGCTTCCCCTCCATCTGGAAATTCAAAAGTTTTCCATGCTTCTCCACGTACAAAGTGATCAGGGGAAACTTCCGCCATTTTTTCTGCAACGACCTTGTCAGCTAGATTTTGCATCCATGGCACACGTTGTAAGAATAAATCCTTATCATGTTCCATATCAATAAGTGCAGGAACACGTCCTGGGATCACATAAAGATCGTCTGATGTTGTCTCTGCCGAAGGGATTGATCTCAAAAGAGATCGTGTATAGGGATGTTTGGGGTGAGTAAATAGTTCTTGTGCTGAGGCTTTTTCAACTAACTGCCCCGCATACATGACAGCAACAGTGTCTGCGATTTCTGCAACGACACCTAAATCATGTGTTATTAAAATAACCCCTGCGTTTTTCCTTTTTTGAACATCCAGGATTAAATCTAAAATTTGTGCTTGGATTGTTACATCTAATGCCGTTGTTGGCTCGTCTGCAATAATCAAGTCAGGATCATTTGCAATGGCTATAGCAATCATCACTCGCTGTCTCATCCCACCTGAGAGCTCATGGGGAAATTGATTTGCAACACGTTCAGGATTTGGAATGCCTACTTGATTTAGTAGTTGAATGATCCGATCGTTTTGTTCTTTTTCTGGATAAACATCATGAACAGCCATCATTTCTTTAATCTGTAAACCAATTTTCATGAGCGGATTAAGCGCTGCTAGAGGATCTTGGAAAATCATTCCCGCTTTGTTTCCTCTGATTTTTGACATCTGATCGCCAACTTTACCAACAATTTCTTCACCATCCAAAACAATCGAGCCTGTAATACGAGACTGTTTGGGATTATGTAACCCCATGATTGCTGTCGCAAATGTACTCTTTCCTGAGCCAGATTCGCCAACAATCGCCAAAACCTCGCCACGTTTCACGTCCAAATCGACATGGTAAATCGCATCCAAAAACTCTCCTCCAATGCGAAAAGAAACACTTACCTCTTTTGCTTTCAAGAGCGTTTGATCATCACTTATACTCTTCATTTTCCCTCCACTCAAAGTATAATTTTATTAAATTTATTACTTTTTTTTTCAGACTTTAAGACTGTATTAAGATAAGGATGATTATACTCTTTTTTATAAATTGTGTCAATAATTATGATAACTCTAAATAAAAAAACTGTTCTCATTATTGTAAAATTAACGATACATTGTATTGCTTAATTAACAAAAAAGCTGTCAGTACTGACAGCTTTAATTTTCAGAGTGAATTCGTAATTTTTCCATGATCATCTTATTAATCCCGCGTGGGTTTTGAGCTTTAACCATCGCGTAAGCGAAATTTGGACCAAAAACTTTAGGCGAAATCGCAATGTAACGTGGTTGCCAATCGGTCGGTGCCCATTTTTTCTTCGCCTGATAAAGTCCTTTAAAACCGTACACACCATTGAGATTCTCATAAACGAACTGAAAGAGTTGTGTGGTGATGGATCTATCATCTTTATCCATATTTGCCAAAGGGCAGAGTCCGATGTTGCCCCATTTGACCCCTTCTTGTGCCATTTTTTCAAATGCTTGTGCAAAAATAATTTCCATTGAACCATTGGGTGCATCGTTTCTGCGCCGCGTCACATCAGCCATATAGCCATTATTTTGGGCATAAGGAACAAATATAATGAAGGCCTGCATCTTTCCTTGCGAATTTTCTGAATAAAAATAACGTCTTCCCAAAGGATTTTCAAGAGAAAGTCCACCGAGCATGAATCCCATCTCTGCTCCCTTTCCTTTCATCCATTCTTTAGAAATCTCTGAAATTTCTCGTTCAATGGTCACATTGCGCTGTTTTGTAGGCTCATATTCTTTAACAATCAACCCATTTTTTTTCGCATGATTAATATTTGCACGCGTTTTCGCACGTGCTTTTCCAGCTAGACTAAACCCGCTAGATAGATCAATACAGGCATCCTCCCCAATTTTTATCAATCCAAAATCTTGTCCTTCATAAACAGATTGATAGTCATCTGTAATGTCCATAAATAACATTTTCCAATTATTTTTATAAGCAAATCGACGAATTTCTGAGAGAAAAATCACAGCATTTTCTTTTGCACAAATCATATCCCCACAAATCACCATGATATTATTTACCATGACATATGCAATCACTCCTTCAACCATTTCCCCAAAAAAGTAATGCTTATCAGACATCATCGTCATATAATCCATCGGATTTTTTCCAAAACGTTGGACAAGATCAAACGTTTTTTTGCGTTCTAATGAACTGACAAAGGGATTGTAAACCAAAGGTTTTAGCACCAAAAATGCAGCAATAACGATACAAGCCCAACTCACAATAATCAATGAAAAAGCAAAAAAGCGTACATTGTCGTTATAATTTGAAAGATTGAAATCCATCAAAAACAAAAAACGAATGGAGTCATTAAAACTTAGCACTGCATTGTGAGACCCTTGATAATTATTACTCAAAAGGCTCAGGGATAATAGCGTATTAAATAGTGCCATCGCAAATGGGACGACTGCAATAATCAGCCCACGCCTCATGTTGAGTCGCTCAGAAGAACGACTGAAATCTTTGTACGTCGCCCCCAAAACAATCAAAATAAATAAGGAAATCGCGGCATTGATTGAAAAAAGCGGTCGTGCCATGACCAAATGAAGTCCTAACAGGACAGATTGTGTCACCATTGCAATAATCCAAGCTGATCGAACATATCTAAACAAGTTAAAACTGACTAAAAGTCCGATAAAGCCTAAGACAAAAGCCAAAATAAAATGCGTGTTTAGTCCAAAAGGAGCGACAAAGCGATAATAATTCATCGTTCTGTGATACCCAAACGGATGAATCCTCCAGATGTACAGTCCAACGACATTACTTAAACTGATTAATAACATTAACGTCATTGCACTATTTTGCAAGACGGACTTCACTCGTTGCATTTATTTTCCTAACTCTTATTTTCTTATTCTCATTTTAAATCATATCACAAAAGTTAATATTTTATCAACTTTTGTCTGAAACAATGAAAAAAAAGCCCTGCGGCTTTTTAATTTTTATTTTGCAAGCGCAGCTTTTGCAGCATCAGCAAGTACAGTAAATGCAGCAGCATCTGTAATCGCCAAATCAGAAAGCATTTTACGGTTGATTTCAATTTCAGCCAATTTCAAACCGTGCATCATTTTGCTGTATGAAAGTCCGTTCATGCGAGCAGCTGCATTGATCCGTGCAATCCACAATTTACGGAAGTCGCGTTTCTTTTGACGACGATCGCGGAATGCGTAGTAGTATGAGTTCATGACTTGTTCATGAGCTGTCTTGAAGAGCTTATGCTTTGCTCCATAATATCCTTTAGCGAGTTTTAAAACGCGTTTACGACGCGCACGAGTTGCAACGCTACCTTTAACACGAGCCATTTGTGTTTCTCCTTTATTTCTTAGAAATTTTTATTTCTGTCAGTACTGACAGCATTTTTCAGATTTTATATGTCTTCTGTCAGTACTGACAGAATTCGTCAGGCATGAAAAAAATTATTTCATCCCTACAAGCATCCGTTTGATGCGTTTAAAGTCGGATTTAGAAACCATTGTTCCTTTACGCAATTGACGACGTTGTTTCACTGTCTTACCGTGGAAACGGTGAGATGTATAAGCGTGAAAGCGTTTAAGACCGCCTGAACCTGTACGTTTGAAACGTTTTGCAGATGCACGGTGAGTTTTTTGTTTTGGCATTTTATTTTCTCCTTTGTGATTAGAGTTAAATGTTAACCCTGTTGATTGGTGCCACATGCAACGCTCATTGCCTTTGAGCAATGCCCATTATTTTTTAAGAGGGGCGAGTTGTAAGAACATTTGGCGACCATCCATTTTGGCACGTTGTTCAACCATCGCAACTTCTTTTGTTGCATCAGCAAACTTGTCCATAACTTGACGACCCACATCTTGGTGAGTAATCATCCGACCTTTAAATCGGATTGAAACCTTAACTTTATTTCCTTTTTCAAGAAACTTAATGGCTTGGCGAAGTTTTGTATCAAAGTCATTTTGGTCAATCACAGGTGACAAACGCACTTCTTTGACTTCAATAACGGCTTGCTTAGCCTTTTGCTCTTTCAACTTCTTTTTTTGTTGGAACATGAATTTAGTATAATCCATGATTTTCGCAACTGGGGGTTCTTGATTAGAAATCAAAACCAAGTCCATATTAAGATTTTCAGCTTGTGTGAGGGCTTCAGCAGTTGGTGTAACACCAAGTTGCTCACCTTCAGCACCAATGAGACGAACCTCACGAGCACGGATTGCACCGTTCATCATAGGTTTTCTGTTGTCTTGTTTAGCTATCTTCGTTCTCCTTCTATAAAAATTTATTTAAGAAAAACAAAAGCGGAACGACAATCTCGCCCCGCTCATGAAAACATTCGTTTTTTGTGAATAATTCCATTCGTTTGCCCAGGGCTGTAACCACTAAGGCGAGAAGCGGGTGCTTCTGCTTTTCAACTCTACTAGTATATCATAATTCCAAGTTGATTGTCAATCAAAAACTATTTATCTTCAAAGTTCGTCTTGTTTAATGACCTTTCCCCACGATTCAGTCATCGATATCATTTTAATAAATAAGAAAAAAATGATAAAATAATTAGAAATAAACCTATAAAAAATCAAAAAATGAAAGGAAATACCATGAATTTTTATGAATTAGAACACCTTGCCTCTGAAATCAGTAAAACTGAAAATTGGTGTCCGCACAAGAAAGTGATGTACGGACATCATGTGCTTTCAACGCTCCATCTTCCAAAAGCCGAACACAAAAGTTCTCGTTTACGATTTATGCCAATCGTCTCAAAAGTGGTCGAAGAGCTCGTGCAGATGGAACATCTCATGATCAAGCATTCTTTACTTGTCACAAAAACCATGACAGATCGAAAAAAGTTACCAAAAAAAGCGCGCGTAAAAAATAAAACACAATCAGGAATTTTCTATGTACTCCACGAAAACTGCTGGCTTGAGCGTTTGAATACACCTGAAAAAAATATTGTGCTTGTCGTGACAGGGAACTTAGTCGGTGAATTTTCATTTTTTAGTCAAGAAAAAAATAAATTATATCTCCATCGATTCAAATTTGAACAAAAAGGGATTTTTGATTTTGACTTTTTACAAAATTCCTCCCTCTACATTCCAAATCTTGCCTTAAAACATTAAAAATGAGAGTTTGCCTCTCATTTTTTTAGTTCATTTTTTTCGATTGCATCTAAAAAATCGGCAATGGTTTGAAATTCAAAAGTAGCACCAGTTTCTTTTTCTTGACCAATATATACTCCTGTCATTCCCAATTTTTGAGCAGGAATGATGTCGTGAACGAGCGTGTCTCCAACCATCAGAGTCTCACTGACCGCATAATGTTCATTTTTAAGAACGCACTTAAAAATCGCCTCATCTGGTTTTTGAAGGCCCACTTCTTCTGAAATATAAACTGGAAACATTCCTTCAAATCCAAATTGACGTATTTTTTCACGCTGTTCCCAACTTCCACCATTACTTAAAATCGAAATTGCATACGTTTTTGAAAGCGTTAAGAGTCGATCAACTAGCACGTCGTCTCGTTTAATTTCATCAATCAATGCCGTCAAATAAATATCAAAAAAATTTTTGATAAATAACGGTTTATAAGGAATATCAAAATAATCTAAAACCAGTCGCACGCGCTCTTCACGCCCGAACGCCACTGAGATTTCCCCCTGATGAATTTGCTCCCAAATCTTTTGATCAAAAATCAGATACTGCGCCATAAATTCATCAATCGTGACTGTATCTAATGGCAATAATTCTAAAAAAATGCGACGGTGGGCCAAATTCCAATATTTTTTTAAAGGAAACAAGGTATTATCCCAATCAAAAATAATATTTTTAAACATCAGCCTCCTTTTTCACCTTCCTATTTTATTATTCTAAGTCCATTTTTAATTAATGTGCTTCAAGATAAACCATCAAGATACTGATATCTGCTGGATTTACTCCAGAAATTCGACTGGCTTGTCCTAAAGTTTCAGGATTAATTTTTTTAAATTTTTGACGTGCTTCTGTCGCAATCGAATCTAAAGCATCCCAATCCATACTTTTTGGAATTTTCTTTTCTTCCAAACGATGCATTTTTTCCACCTGAGCCATGGCTTTTTTTATATAGCCCTCATAAGTTACTTCAGTCTCAATCAGATCAATCACTGTGCGATCGATTTTTTTCGGTGCTGTGCCAATAAAAGAAGCTAAATCTTGATAATGAACTTCGGGCCGTTTCAAGAAATCTACTGCTGTCATTGCATCTTTAATTGGACCAAATCCCATCATTCCAAGTTTTTCTTGTACTTCTACACTAGGTTTGATTTTTTCTGTGTTCAACCGCTGCATTTCTTGATTAAATTGCGCCATCTTAGCTTGAAAAACCTCCCAGCGCTCATCATCAACCAGTCCTTTTTCACGTCCAATCGCAGTGAGACGCATGTCAGCATTATCATGGCGTAAAATCAAACGATATTCTGCACGCGAGGTTAAAAGACGATAAGGTTCAACTGTTCCTTTCGTGACTAAGTCATCAATCATCACACCGATGTAGGCCTCACTTCGTTTCAAAATCATTTCTGGTTTTCCTAAAACTTGAAGCGCGGCATTCATTCCAGCCACTAACCCTTGGCCAGCAGCTTCTTCATAGCCAGATGTTCCATTGGTTTGGCCTGCTGTGAATAATCCTGAAATAAGTTTCGTTTCAAGTGTTGGACGAAGTTGATGTGGGAAAATCATATCGTATTCAATGGCATATCCAGTTCGCATCATCTCAACATTTTCAAGCCCTGGAATGGTCTTAAGTGCAGCAAATTGCACATCTTCTGGCATAGAAGTTGAAAAGCCTCCTACATAAATTTCATCTGTGTTTCGTCCTTCTGGTTCAAGAAAAAGTTGATGACGTGGCTTATCTGCAAAACGTGTGATTTTATCTTCAATCGAAGGACAATACCGCGGGCCAACCCCCTTTACAATTCCTGAAAATAAAGGAGCCCGGTGTAAATTGTTTCGAAGAATATTATGGGTGTTCTCAGAGGTATAAGTCAAATAACAAGGAATTTGATCTTTCAAATACTGTTCATCTTTGGATAAATAACTGAAATGATTCGGTTTTTCATCTCCTGGTTGAATTTCTGTTTTAGAATAATCAATCGAGCTTTTTAGGACACGTGGGGGAGTTCCTGTTTTAAATCGACCAATTTCAAATCCTAATTCACGCAGATGATTTGCTAAGCCAATAGAAGGAAGTGAATTATTTGGACCCGAACTGTATTTCAAATCGCCAATAATAATTTCACCACGTAATGCTGTTCCTGTAGTAATAATCACCGCTTTAGCTTTATAACATGTCCCTGTCTGAGTTCTTACGCCAATGACTTTTTTTTGTTCATCGTCTGTTAATAGCGATTCGACCATTCCTTGCCTGAGCGTCAAATTTTCTTGCCGCTCAATCGTATGTTTCATTTCATCTGAATACAGTTGTTTATCAGCTTGGGCACGTAATGCTCTCACAGCCGGTCCTTTTCCTGTATTTAGCATTTTCATTTGAATGTAAGTTTTATCAATATTTCGTCCCATTTCACCGCCTAGAGCATCGATTTCTCTGACGACAATGCCTTTTGCTGATCCTCCAACAGAAGGATTGCAAGGCATGAATGCGACCATGTTCAAATTGATGGTTAGAAGGAGTGTTGATGTTCCCATTCGAGCGGCTGCAAGTGCGGCCTCAACACCCGCGTGTCCTGCTCCAATGACGATCACATCATATTCTTCTTGAAATTGAGTTGGCATGATTTTTTCCTTATTTCTTTAAAAATTCAAGTTGGCCTAATTTTGGCAAACAAAAAAGCCAAAGCTAGTGAAAAATACATCTTTTCAATCGTAGCTGGTACGACAAAAAACACCTATTTTCCCGAGCTTTGACCATCGAGTCTTTATGATAGTGCTATTTTAACTCTTTTTTTATGATTTATCAAGCACAAATCCTTATTTTTCCATTTCCAAAGGGAGAGTCGATCCTTCAAGCCGTCAAATCCTTTGACATCGCCGATGCATCTGATTTTTTTTGACATCTTTTTTCTGGTTGTTCTGCTGTGGATTTACAATAAGCCCAGCGCCGTTTTTCATCAGGAAGTTCATGCCAGTCTTCTAAGAGTGCGAGACTGTGATACCTTTGTTGATAATCAGAGCATTCTTCACACCACACTTGATCCTTCGTTTCCCAAAATGCAGAGAGTAAGTCATCTTGACTTTTATACTTTTCATAGACTTGCGACATAGACAACCACTGTGATTTATAATATTTTAAAGCTTTTGTAAAATTCTCAAATTCTTCTACGCAAACAATATCTTTCTTCCAATTTTCTAAAAACCACCACGGCTCTTCTGTGCCATACATTAAGATTACTCTATACATGTCTCTCTTTTCGCTGTTCTTATTGTTCTTTACATTTTAGCGAAATTTTCAGCATTTTTAAAATAATCTGTTTATAAATCAATTGTGGTCAAACAAAATTGCCATAATTCTTCCAAGCGTTCTTCTTGATGTGTCAAATGAAGCATCCCAAATACGGCTTCAAATCCTGTTGAAATTCTGTAAGTAATCACATCTGTATTTTTCGCAGTCGTTTTACTATGGGCATTTCTACCACGCTTGAAATAAACCAATTCTTCTTCTGACAGAAACTGCTGCTCTTGCATGTGAGCAATCACAGCAGCTTGTGCTTTTGCTGAAACAAATTTGGTTGCATTTTTTTGGAGCTGAGCTGGTTTTGTCACTCCCTGTGCTAAAAGATAATCGCGCACGAAAACTTCGTAAACGGCATCTCCTATATAGGCCAGTGCAATACCATTTAGTCGTCTAGCTTGTGCTTCATTCATGATGCCACCGGACCCCATCTTTCGTATCTTCTAAGATAATTCCACGCGCTTTGAGCGCATCACGGATGTGATCTGATTTTGCAAAATCACGATTTTGGCGTGCTTGTTGGCGTTCTTCAATCAACGCTTCAATTTCACTTTCAAGCGGTGTCGCCTCTTCAAAATGAAGCCCTAAAATTTCTAACACAGCCTCAAAAAATGACTTTATCTCAGCACTATAATGTCCTTTATTAATCCAACTAATCATGTCATAAAAAACGGTTAATGCATTAGCAATATTAAAATCATCATCCATCGCTTCTTCAAATTTATTTTTGAAAGCTGCCAGCATTTTTTTTGTATCATCCGCTGTCGTTTTTTCTGTCAGTGCTGACAGCATCGTGCTGTCAGTACTGACAAGATTACGATACGTATTTTCGATTTTCTTAACATTATTTTCTGCTTCAATGAGCGCATCATCAGTGAAATTAACTGGTCTGCGATAATGCGTGGCTGCTAAGAAAAAGCGCAGATGCTTTGCAGGAATCACCTTAAGTAATTCATGAACCGTGGTAAAGTTACCAAGTGATTTGGACATTTTTTCTCCATCGACATTGATAAACCCATTATGCATCCAATAATTGACAAATGAATGACCCGTTTTTGCTTGAGACTGTGCAATTTCATTTGTGTGATGAGGAAATTCAAGATCTACTCCCCCGCCATGAATATCAATTGTCTCTCCTAATAAATTCTCAACCATCACTGAACATTCAATGTGCCAGCCAGGACGTCCCATGCCCCAAGGGGATTTCCATGACACCTCACCAGGCTTTGCAGCTTTCCAAAGTGCGAAATCTGCCGATGACTCTTTACGGAGCGTTTCTTCATCTGTCCTACCTGAAGCACCAGCTATAAGCTCTGATAGATTTTTATTTGCAAGTTTTCCATAGTCTTTTGATTTTGCGACACGAAAATAAACATCCCCTTGTGAGACGTAAGCAAATTCTTTTTGGATCAAATCGTCAATAAAACTTATCATAGGTGCAATGTATTCACTTGCTTTAGGGTTTGCACTTGCGCGCTTTACTCCAAGCGCATCAGTATCTTCAAAAAACGCCTCAATATAGCGCTGTGAAAATGCTGTGGTGGTCATTTTTTCAGCATTTGCTCCTTTGATAATTTTATCATCCACATCAGTAAAATTCGAGACAAAATTCACTTCAAAACCACGATATTCCAAATATCTTCTAATTACATCAAAAGAAACTACCGCACGCGCATTGCCGATATGAATATAATTATAAACGGTTGGTCCGCAGACGTACATTCTTACTTTACCTGCCTCAATGGGCTGAAAAACTTCCAATTGACGACTCATTGTATTATAAATTTTCATTTTAACTCCTTTTTTTATTCATTTTCATCATCAAAAACCACTGAGCTAATCAAGCTTCTGATTGGAAGATAAAGCAAGACAAAGCTTGAGCCATTACTTCCCACAAAGAAAGACAAAACAATTGCAAGGGTTGCCATTAAAAGCAGATCCCACGCACTGTGTCGGTTTCTTTTTAGGGTGATCCCATTGAATTGATAAACCTTTTGACAAAGCATACTAATAAACCGCGAAACCACAACAATATAGATCACATAGACGATGGTAAATAGTGTAGGGTGTGTTCCGATATTGACTTGCGTCATGAAAGGAAATAGTGACAAAAGCATCAAAAAAATCACATATAAAAATACGTGCAGCCCGCTGATTTTGTGAATGCGATGAAAAAATTTTGTCATATCGAAATAATAAGATAAAACAACCAAAAAACTCACAAAAAAGATGACTAACGCATTAAACGTTTCTTGTAAAGCGTAGTGTTGTCCATTCAAAAGATGAGGTACTGGAATTTCAAGAACCATAAGCGTCGCAATAATCGACATGATTGCATCCGTAAAGGTTTTTAAAGTCTCAATCATGTGCTTTTCATAACATGCGATTTTTCTTTTTTTCATTTGATTTTCCTTATAAATGAGAAGAGTGATAACTTGCTTCCCTTTTTTCTTCTAAGGTTAAGATTTCTTTTTCATCCTTTTTTCCATTGATACGGACGACTTTTGCTGGAATCCCAACGACCGTGACATAAGCTGGAACATCTGTCACAACAACTGCACTTGCTCCTACTTTTGCATTTTCACCAATCTCAATCGGACCTAAAAGTTGCGCATGAGCAGAAATAAGTGCCCCTTTTCGGACCGTGGGATGCCTTTTTCCTACATCTTTTCCTGTTCCACCAAGTGTAACACCATGATACAATTTCACCTCAGTTTCGACAACTGCTGTTTCGCCAATCACAAGACCAGAGCCATGATCAATAAATATTCCAAACGCAAGTTCAGCGCCTGGATGAATCTCGATTTGCGTTAAAAACCGCCAAAACTGAGAATGCATCCGAGCTAAAAGTTTGAGATCATGTTGCCATAACCAATGTGAAAATCGGTGCGCAGCAAGTGCCTTCAACCCTGGATAGGTCAAAATAATTTCTAAAGCTGAACGCGCAGCGGGATCATTTTCACGCGTCACTCGAATGCCCTCACTCCAGAATCCCTTCTTCACTTTTTTCATTTTTACCACATTTCATTTTAATTTCTCGAAAATAGAGAAAAATATAAAAATACTTATCGTAATTATACCATAAGTATTAAAGAGTAAGAGTTACTCAAATATAATCTTGAAAAAATACTGATTTTTTTCTTTTTTGAGCGCTTAATGTTTTACGTGGTCTTATTCGATTTCATCCCACATCATCACTGTTTTTTCATAATCATCCCCTGATGTGTCGAGCGGATCAATTGTAATTCCATGTGTGTTTCCAAAATGATTCACTCCATTTTCTGGATGACGTAATTCTTTTAATGTGATGGGTAAAATTTGGCCTTGATTTTCTTTGAATGCTTCCGAAAAATATGGTTCGTTATACCACAAAGCTAAGCTATTCAAATTATCAAAGACAGGAACAAATTCACGTCCATCTTTAGCAACTAAATTAGCAAAACCACGATTTACCTCCTCTTTTTCGTCTTTCCAAATGAATAAGGGCACAAGGTAAGTTCTTTCTTTTTTGTCAATGCTCATATTTTTTGAATCAAGCATGACATTTAAAATTTCAGTGTAATATCCGATAAATCCAAGTAAATCTTTTTTATCGAAATAAGCTGTATTACCATGATCCTCATCTTTTTCTAATTTTGGATTAAATGCTACTGCTTCAATCTCCATTTGCATTAAAGCCACTAAAATCTCACGAATTGGGCGTAATTCCCATTTCGTTTCGATGTTGGCTAAATCTTTTTGAAAAATTTCTAAATCTTCTGGTGTGGTAAACACAGGTAATGTTTTTGCTCCATTATTCTCAAAGTAAAAAATTTGAGAAGGAACCAAGATTGGAAAAGTTTGCATGGCGTAAACTAGTGAAATATCTTCTAAAAATTGACCTTGATTTTTCAATGAATTTTTTAATTTATCGTCTAATTCTGGGCTAATATCGTATGAACTCATGATTTTCCTATTTCTACTCTAACGTGCGTTAGAAAATGACTGATGGACGGATTTTATTCTGGTTTTGTTGTTGAAAGTTCTGGAAAATCTTCATCAAAGATCGTACTTTTAGCATCACTATTATTTTCTCCTTGAGAGGATTTATGATGATGCACTGTGAATTTTTGATTTTGTGCGGTTGACCGATCTTTTTGATCATTAAATTTGCGATTTCCGTTTCGTTTCCCATTTTCGCGGCGCTCACGTGGTTTACGCTCAGGTTCAACATAATCCTCTGGCTTTTCAATCAAAGCCCGCATAGAAGCGTCCACACGTCCTTTGTCATCAATCTTTATGACTTTAACTTTGACAGTATCCCCTATTTTAACTGCATCTTCAACTTTGTTTGTTCTCTTCCAAGACAGCTCTGAAATATGAACCATTGCATCTTGTTTGCCAAATAAATTTACAAATGCACCAAAGTTTTCAATCCGAACCACTTTAGCCTCATAAATATCGCCTACTTTTGCTTCACGAATCAGCTCTAAAATCATTGATTTTGCACGATTAATCGCATCTAAATCATTTGAGAAAATCGCAACATTTCCCACTTCATCAATATCAATTTGGACGTGTGTTTCATCAATGATTCCATTGATATTTTCGCCACCTTTACCAATCACGACTTTGATTTTATCTACATCAATTTTCATGGCTTCAATCTTCGGAGCAGATGGAGCTAATTGAGGTCTCACTTCTGGAATAGTTGCTTCTATCACATCCAAAATTTCCATTCGAGCAACTTTAGCTTGAGCTAAAGCTTCAGCTAAAATTTCTTGTGTAATGCCTTGAATTTTGATGTCCATTTGAAGTGCGGTAATTCCGTCACGCGTTCCTGCAACTTTAAAATCCATGTCTCCAAAGTGATCTTCCAATCCTTGAATATCTGTCAAAATAGTATAATCAGAGCCGTCTGAAATCAATCCCATCGCGATTCCAGCAACAGGAGCTTTGATAGGAACACCTCCTGCCATCAGTGCTAATGTGCCCGCACAAATTGACGCTTGCGAGCTTGAACCATTGGATTCCAAAACCTCAGCAACTAATCGAATCGCATAAGGAAATTCTTCTAAGCTAGGTAAAACTTGTGCTAACGCACGTTCTCCTAATGCACCATGTCCGATTTCACGTCGTCCCGGTGCACCATATCTCCCCGTCTCTCCGACAGAATATTGAGGGAAGTTATAGTGGTGCATGAACCGTTTTTTATGTTCAAAATCTAATCCATCGATGATCTGAGCATCTCCCATAGGTGCTAAAGTCAATGTCGAGAGTGCTTGCGTTTGTCCGCGTGTAAACAGACCAGAACCATGTGTTATCGTGTTTGGTGTGAAGTCCACTTGTGCTTCTAACTGACGAATTTCATCAATCTGTCGTCCATCTGGGCGAATTTTTTCTTCGATGATCAATCGGCGAACTTCTGCGTGTTCCATTTGCTCTAAGATTTCTGATACGTCTCGTAATACAAGTTCTAAATTTTCTGCTTGTGCATATTCTGCTTCAAATTCAGCAAGTGCTTTTTCTTTTACAGCTTTTGTTTGTGCTTCACGGGTTACTTTATCTGCATTTTTTATTGCATTTTTCAAATCAGAATGATATTTGGCATGCACCACAACTGCAAGGGAAGGATCAACTTGCAATATTTCTACCTCTGCTTTAGTTCGTCCAACAGCAAGGACAATTCTTTTTTGAAACTCAATCAATACTTTGATGGCTTCGTGTCCTGCTAAAAGAGCACCTAACATGATGTCTTCTGAGAGTTCTTTTGCTCCAGATTCCACCATATTGATTGCGGTTTGTGTCCCTGCTACTGAAAGCTCAAGCGCTGAATTTTCTTTTTGAGTTTTTGAAGGATTGATGATATAATGACCGTCAATATAAGCCACTTCGACCCCAGCAATCGGGTCATCAAATGGAATATCTGAAATCGCAAGACTCAAAGATGATCCTAACATTGCTGCCATTCGAGGTGTGGCATCTTCATCATAAGATAGCACTGTATTGATTACTTGGACTTCATTGCGAAATCCTTCTTGAAACATTGGACGAATTGGACGGTCAATCAATCGTGCCGTTAAGGTTTCATCCGTTGACGGACGACTTTCACGTTTCATAAATCCACCAGGGAATTTTCCTGCAGCATACATTTTTTCAGTATAATTGACTGTGAGAGGGAAAAAATCTCCCTTAGCTAATCCGCCCATTGTTGCTGCTGTTAAGACCGTAGTGTCCCCATAACGAACCACTACTGCACCATTTGCTTGTTTTGCGACTTGACCTGTTTCTACCGTCAACGTACGCCCTGCAAATTCCATTGAGAATGTTTCTTTTGACATCTTTTTCTCCAATATTTTTATGATTTTAAATGATAATAGCAAGATATTAATATTTTTTAGAGCATGTCATGACTATTTTTTATGTTTCGATGCTCAATTAAAAAACAATAGATTACCCTATTATACAACTTTTTGAGATTAAAAAAAAGCCTTTTCAAAAGGCTTTCTTTATTGATTCATTTGAAAATTAATCTGCTGTTTTTACGCCTACTGTTCCTGATACTTTAAATTGATTTGCAGCTGGAAGTGCTTTATAAGCATCCAATTGTTTTTGAGTTGCAAAGTAGAGATTTCCTGTGATCATGGATTCTGAAACAGTGCCTGCAGGTGTCTTCATACCACGTGATTGGAGTGAGCCATCTTTTCCAACATAAACATCACCTTTTACATTTCCACCTTCAAAGTCTGTGGCAGGTGAGTTGACGATCAAACGTCCGACTGTCAAAGTAAATGTGCCTGTGATTTGGTGTGTTTGATTTGTTGTTGCAAGGGCAAGTGTCCGTTGGACCATACCTGCTTCATTCAAGAAGATGCCATCAACTGTGATGTCTTTTCCTGAAGCATCGATGTCTTTATTTGCTGCGACTAACCATGCGCCATTTTTTCCAAGTCCTGAAGTAAATGTTGCTGCATCTGCAGTTCCTGTGGTTGCTCCGGTTTGAGTATCTGATCCATTTCCTTTGAAGAGGTAAGTCACATTTCCGTGTTCAGCTGCTTTAATCGCACCTGCACCGTATGAAACAACGTCACCTTTAACAACAGATGTTGTTCCAGTAACTTTAACTTTTTGTGCGTCTGGCAATTTATTGTAAGCATCAAGTAAGGCTTGGCTCGCAAAAGTCAAATTCCCATCAATAGTGGCTTGTCCAGCAACCCCTTGACCTGTTTGTCCGTGGAATCCTGCTGCAAAAACATCTACATTTCCTTTGACTGTACCGTTTGAGATATAGAATCCTGGAGATTTCACTTCGATTTTACCAACTGTTAGTGTGTAACGTGCTGTGATTTTGAAGTTGCTATCTTGATTGTAGATTGCTAATTTACGCGCAACGGCATTGTCGCCAAGAAAGAGCCCTTCCACGGTCAGTGTTTTTCCAGAAGCGTCCATATCTCCTTTTGTCGCATTTAACCATGCGCCATTTTTAGCAAATCCTTTTTGAAGATCTGCAAAGCTATCGGTCCCTTTTGTTGCTCCAGCAAAGACATCCATTGTTTTTGCTGATTGAGTTGTTTTCGCATCAGAACTTGATGTTTTAGTTGAGTTGTTGTTTCCACAAGCAGCAAGCATGGCTACTGAGAGTGCAGAAACTGCAAAAAGTGAGACGATTTTTGTTTTTTTCATTTTTTTTCTCCTCATGAAGATGATAAAATTTCGATTTGCCAAACAGATCATTTGACAAGTTGACAGTACTAGTATAGCACTATTTTATTTATTACGCAAGCGCTTGATCATGTTTTCACAAATTGATCACAACTGTCAACACAATGTTAGATTTATCTTTCAATTGCAAAAAATTAAAAGCCCTTTCATTCTGATCTGTGTTAAAAAAGACTATTCTTTTTATAAGTTTTTTGGTAAAATAGAGATATATCAAATAAAATGTTGGGAGTGTTCATCTTTGGATGACTCTTCCTATAATATGAAAATGGAGAGAATTCGTGGTTTACTCTGACTCGCACTTAAAACTATTTGCTTTGACTTCAAATCCTGGACTTGCTGAACACATCAGTCAATTTACAGGTGTTCCTTTAGGAAAAGTTTCTACGAAACAATTTTCTGATGGCGAAATTATGATCAATATGGAAGAAACGGTTCGGAGTCGGGATGTCTTCATCGTCCAATCAACGAGCTGTCCTGTCAATGATCATCTTTGGGAACTTTTAATCATGATTGATGCTTGCAAACGTGCTTCTGCTCATTCTGTCAATATTGTCATGCCTTACTTTGGTTATGCGCGTCAAGATCGTACAGCCACTTCTCGTGAGCCAATCACTGCTAAATTAGTGGCGGATATGATTGTTAAAGCTGGAGCAAGTCGCGTTTTAACATTGGATTTACACGCTGTTCAAGTGCAAGGATTCTTTGATATTCCAGTTGATAATTTGTTTACGGTGCCGCTTTTTGCAGACTATTATCGTAAAAATGGGTTGTTTGGTGATGATGTTGTGGTTGTTGCACCAAAGAATTCGGGGATTAAGCGTGCGCGTAGTTTAGCTGAATATCTTGAATCTCCTATCGCGATTGTGGATTACGAAGATGATGATAAACACCGTGAAAATGGCTATGTTATCGGAAATGTGACCGGTAAAAAAGTCATTTTAATTGATGATATTTTGAATTCTGGTGTGACTTTTGGAAATGCGGCAGCCGTTGTGAAAGCGGCGGGTGCAAGTGAGATTTATGCTGTTGCAAGTCATGGGTTATTCACTACTAATGCGGCGGATATTTTAAATCATGCGGGAATTAAAGAGATTGTGGTGACAGATTCTGTCGTGACGGATCATCGCAAACCTGAAAATGTGAAATATCTCTCTGCGGCTGAATATTTAGCCAGTGCGATTTTACGGATTCATGAGGGACGCCCTGTTTCTCCTTTATTTGAGCATGAAAAACCACAAGATTAACTGAAGCATTTTGGGATGCTTAAAAACTTCGATTCTTTCGTTGTTTTTTATTTTAGAGACAAAAAATTCTAAACGTGTTAAAATAGAAAAAGAATCAATGGATTTTTCTTCTGGTGAGGACTTTGTTTTGAGGTCGTCTTACTTATGATTCAGTGAAAGGAAGTAATCATTATTATATATTTAGATAACGCGGCGACAACGCCTGTATTGCCTGAGGTAGTGAAAGTGATGTCTGATGTCCTTCTTTCAACTTTTGGAAATCCTTCAAGCATTCATTCTTATGGGCGAATTGCTGCTCAGAAGGTCAGAAAAAGTCGTGAAGTCATTGCAAATGCCCTTGAGGTGACGCCACATCACGTGACTTTTACTTCTGGTGCAAGTGAGGCAAACGCAACAGCGCTCATTGGCTATGCACTTGCACATCGTGCACTTGGAAATCATCTTGTCAGTACTGAAATTGAACACCCTTCTGTTTTAAATGCACTGAGCTATCTTCATGACCGTCATGGTTTTGAGATTACTTTGGTCAAGCCCAAAAAGGATGGTTCCATCAGTGCTGACAGCATCATTAAAGCGATTCGTCCTGAGACAATTTTGGTAAGTGTGATGTGGTCAAATAATGAAACCGGTCAAATGCTTCCAGTAGCTGAGGTGGGTGATTATTTGAGGCATCATTCTGCGGTCTTTCATGTGGATGCAACACAAGTGATGGGAAAGATTCCAGTCCATCCACTTGAAATTGGGGCAGATTTTTTGAGTGCTTCTGCGCACAAATTTCATGGTCCTAAAGGTGTAGGATTTCTTTATCATGGTGATTTGAAGTTTGATCCGCTCATTCATGGAGGGGAGCAAGAAGAAAAACGGCGTGCTGGGACTGAAAATATTCATGGCTTGGTTGGAATGGCAAAAGCTTTGGAATTCGCTTTGGATCAGCTCAACCAACATTATGATCATGTTCTAGCGCTTAAATCCCATCTCATTGAGCAACTCACAGGTCTCAACTATTATAAAAATGAGTTTGGAACATCAATGCCATACGTCGTCAATCTGGCATTTCCTGGAATCAATCATGATTTACTATTGACAAAACTTGATTTGGCAGGAATTGCGATCTCTACAGGATCAGCTTGCACGGCAGGAACAATTGAACCCTCACACGTTTTGAGCAGTGTTTACGGGGAGCATGCTCCTCAATTAAAGGAAAACATTCGGATTTCTTTTTCAGAATTCAATACTTTTGAGGAAGTGGATGCGTTTGTTTTAGCATTAAAAAATAGTTTAAAATAAAATTAATTGTTGGAGGAATTATGGCTTTCGTTACAGAAAAAACATTGGAGGATTGCAAGCAAACCTACGCACTTGCGCCTACGATCAAAAAATTTACTTTAAAAGACAATACTTTTGCTCAAACAAAAGTGGGAAATTTTGAATTCAAGCGGATGCTTGAAGAAGTGCCCAATTCTGGTGCTGGTTTTTTATTAAAAATCATTATCAATCCAGATCTGACGGGATTTAAGATGTCCATCACTGACAAATCAGGATTGAGAAATGTTAATATTTTTAAAAATGCGACTGCCGTTATTCAGGAAAAATTTTATTTCCAAATGAATGTTTTGGTCGATCGTGGTATTTTTATCACAAAATAATTTCTGTCAGTGCTGACAGAGGTCATTTTGCTTGAAAACTAAAAAGGACTTGCTTTTTTTAATTAAAAAGAAGTCCTTTGTTTTTAATTTGCATCGTTGTCAGTACTGACAATGATGCTATTTTCGTAAAAAAAAGCTGTCAGTGCTGACAGCTTTTCATTTATTCGACTTATTTATCGATTGATGCAACCATACCTGAACCAACAGTACGTCCACCTTCACGGATAGAGAATGTTGTTCCTTCTTCGATCGCAACTGGGTGGATAAGGTCAACTTCGATGTGGACATTATCACCAGGCATTACCATTTCAGTTCCTTCTGGAAGTTTGATTGAACCAGTAACGTCAGTTGTGTGGAAGTAGAATTGAGGACGATAGTTGTCGAAGAATGGAGTGTGACGTCCGCCTTCTTCTTTGCTCAATACGTAAACTTCACCTTCGAATTGTGTGTGTGGAGTGATTGAACCTGGTTTAGCAATAACTTGACCACGTTCGATTTCGTCACGAAGGACACCACGTAAAAGCACACCAACGTTATCGCCGGCTTCACCACGTGTCAATGTTTTACGGAACATTTCAACACCAGTAACAACTGCTTTTTTAGTTTCTTCTTTGATTCCGACGATTTCGATTTCGTTACCCACTTCAACAACACCACGTTCGATACGTCCTGAAGCAACAGTACCACGACCAGTGATTGAGAATACGTCTTCGACTGGAAGAAGCAATGGTTTGTCAAGGTCACGTTCTGGAGTTGGGATGTAAGTATCAACGATATTCATGAGTTCAAGAATCGCATCAACATATTTTTGTTCGCCGTTCAATGCACCAAGTGCTGAACCTTGTACAAATGGAATATTGTCGCCGTCAAAGTCGTATTCGCTCAAAAGATCACGAACTTCCATTTCAACGAGTTCCATCAATTCATCATCATCAACGAGGTCAGCCTTGTTAAGGAAAACGATGAGGTATTTAACACCAACTTGACGTGAAAGCAAGATGTGTTCACGTGTTTGTGGCATTGGTCCATCAGTAGCAGCAACAACGAGGATTGCTCCGTCCATTTGGGCAGCACCAGTGATCATGTTTTTAACGTAGTCCGCGTGACCTGGCGCATCAATGTGAGCGTAGTGACGTGCTGGAGTTTCGTATTCAACGTGAGCAGTGTTGATGGTGATTCCACGTTCGCGTTCTTCTGGAGCAGCATCGATAGATGCATAGTCTTTAACAACGTTCGTTGCAGAAGGATATTTTTCAGCAAGAACTTTAGTAATTGCAGCAGTCAAAGTAGTTTTACCGTGGTCAACGTGTCCAATAGTACCAATGTTAACGTGTGGTTTACTACGATCGTATACAGCTTTAGCCATTTTTAAAAATGTCTCCTTTTAGAAAAAATAGTTTTTAATAGGCAGGCTGTGTCCCCACAATCTACCGTTCTTGACAATTATAACGAAAAACTGTGAAAAAAGCAAGTTTTATCAGCCCTTTTCATCTCTTTTTTTTGGGAAAATCTCATTTTTCTTTTACTTTCTTTTTTTATCCTCCTCATAAATGAATAGTTATGCAAGCGCATTACTCTTTTCTTGTAGTCATTTCCTAAAAATGATATGATTATTTCATGACTGATGTTCAAGAAAGAATGAGGTAAAATCATGGGATTAACGTTTAGAAAAAGAGATGATTTTGATAAAATGATGGATACACTTGGCGTATCCAATGTTGACGTGCTTAATACAGTCGATAAAACGACGAAAACGAGCGATAAAATCGAAGATCCATTTGCCAAATTTTTAGCTGCAGATGCTGATCAAAAAGGAATTGCTCAAGAAAACGAACAAAAATAAGAATCTCAATCCAAATCATTTAACATTTGAATTTTATATTTTTTCTTGTTACAATTGAAAGAAAAAATGATTGAGGAAATTATGGCTTATAAAAAACAACCCAAAAGTACTTTTCAAAAAATTGTATTCGTTGTCGTGATCGTCATGCTCATTTTGACACTCTTCACCGTTATTGCAATGGTACTTCCAGCACTATAATTCCTGCTTTTAGCAGGTTTTTTTATTCCAAAAAATGCTGTCAGTACTGACAGCATTTTGATTGTATTATGCATCAAATCCGTCTGTCAAAACAGATGGAAATTCTGATTCAACGATCTGTGCACAGTGATTACAAAGCATCTTGAGGAATTCATTTTCGTGTGTTCCAACAGTAGCATCTGTTCTGCGGCATCGCTCACATACTTCACCTTGGGCGTGTTCTACAAGGATTGCGCAGTCATTAAAGACGCTCGCTGTTTCTGGCGCTGGATCTTCTGAGATACTAAGCTCTGACACAATCAATAACTTCGCTAAATTTTCGTCCAACGAATGAAGTAAAGCGCGCGTTACTTCGTTTGGATAAATGGTCACTTTTGCTTCAAATGATTTTCCGATTAATTTTGCTTCACGTGCTTCTTCGAGCGCTTTGAGGACTTTCGTTCTAAAATCAAAGAACGCTGTCCAATTCTCCAAAAGTTCGCTTGATCCTGCGTAATCAATCGCGTCTGGCATTTCTGACAGATAGGCAAAAGGTTCTTTTTCTGATTCAAGATAGGTCCACACTTCTTCTGCGGTGTGCGGTAAGATTGGCACAAGCATTTTGACCAAATCAACTAACATTCGATACATCACTGTTTGCATCCCGCGACGTGATGCCGAATTTTTAGCCTCAATATAAACCACATCTTTTGCAAAATCAAGGTAAAATGCAGACAAATCATTCGTTAAGAAATTCACAATTTCTTTATAAACAGTCATGAAACTGTACGCGTCGTAGCTTTTTTTCACCGAGGCAATCAGTTCATTAAATTTGACTAACATGTACTTGTCAGAGCCCACAAGTTCTGCAAAATCAATGCTGTCAGTACTGACAGAAAAATCTGCTGTGTTCGCAATCAAAAAACGCAGGGTATTTCTGATTTTACGATAAGTATCTGCAACTTGACCTAAAATATCCATGGACACTCGAACGTCATTTTCATAATCCACAGAAGCGACCCACAGGCGAAGAATGTCTGCACCAAATTTTTTCGTAACATCCGCTGGAAGAATTGTATTGCCCAATGATTTAGACATTTTCATCCCTTTGCCGTCCAACACAAATCCTTGTGAAAGAACCGCTTTATAAGGAGCAATCCCATTAACGGCGACAGATGTAGTGATGGATGAATTAAACCATCCACGGTATTGATCAGAACCTTCCAAATAGAGATCGGCTGGATAAGTCAACTCTGAGCGCGTATTCAAAACACCATTCCATGAAGATCCTGAATCAAACCACACGTCCATGATGTCTTGTTCTTTTGTAAAAATACCGTTTGGCGCACTCGGATGTGTAAATCCTTCAGGAAGTAACTCACTTGCTTCATGTGTAAACCAATAGCCTGAACCATATTTTTCAAAAAGTTGTGCAACATGTTCTGTTGTTTCAGGAGTAATGATTGGGCTTCCATCTTCTCCATAAAAGATCGGTAACGGCACGCCCCACGCCCGTTGACGCGAAATAACCCAATCACCGCGATCGCGCACCATATTGTAAAGTCGGGTTTTTCCCCAAGTGACAATCCAATCCACACGCTCTACTTCATCCATAATCGCATGGCGGAATTTATCAATAGACGCAAACCATTGTGGTGTTGCACGATAAACCACAGGTTTTTTTGTTCTCCAATCGTGTGGATACGCGTGTGTGAAATAAGTGATCGAAAGCAAACGATCATTTTCTTCTAACCACCCTTGGATCGTTGGAATCGCGGCTTCATAAAACATTCCTTCAAGTCCTGGAGCGTTTTCATTGAATCGCCCTTGTTCATCTAAATCCTCAATCACAGGCAATTGATACGCACGAGAATAGAAATAATCATCTTCCCCATGATTTGGTGAGCTATGAACCAATCCTGTCCCAGAATCAGTTGAAACATAGTCCCCTACCATCACTAATGATTCACGATCATAAAAAGGATGATGTGCCGTCATCCGATCCATCTCACTTCCTTTGATCGATTGTACGATTTCAAAATCTTCCCAACCCAATTTTTCTGCCACATCTGAAACCAAATCTTGTGCCACTAAGAACTTGCGTTTTCCAACAGCAACTAAAACATAAGTAAAATCAGGATGGACAAAAATTCCGCGATTAGATGGGAACGTCCACACTGTCGTAGTCCAGATGACAAACTCTGTATCTTCTGGCAATTTACCTTTTGTATCTGCAGCCTTAAACGCCACATATAAAGAAGGAGACTTCACATCATGATATTCGATTTCAGCTTCAGCAAGTGAACTTTCTGAAGAAGGAGACCAATAGATTGGCTTTGCTCCCTTATAGATATAGCCTTTTTCAGCCATTTTACCAAAAACACGAATTTCTTGTGCTTCAAATTCAGGCAAAAGTGTCAAATAAGGATGTTCCCAATCGCCCAAAACACCAAGCGTTTTAAAGTCTGCACGCTGTTTATCCACTTGGGAAAGTGCATATTCTCGGCAGGCTTCCAAATACGCACCACGATCCATCTCTTTGCGCTTTAATCCAGCTTTAGCCAGTTGTTGCTCGATTGGTAAACCATGCGTATCCCAGCCTGGAACATATGGCGCACGAAAGCCAGACATGGATTTATAACGCACAATAATATCTTTTGACACTTTATTCAATGAATGTCCAATGTGAATATTTCCATTCGCATAGGGCGGTCCATCATGAAGCATGTACGAAGGTTTTCCTTCATTCAATGCTTGGCGTTTTCCATACAAATCTGCATCGTCCCAATTTTTTTGCCACACTGGTTCTTTATTGGGCAGACCTGCGCGCATTGGAAATGCTGTTTTTCCAAGATTCAACGTATCTTTAATTTTCATTTTTTTCCTCCACGGAGTATTCTCACTTTTTCCACTGTGAATAAGTTCTGTCAGCGCTGACAAAATTTATTCACAGTGGAAAACTTATTTTTCATACAAAAAAACGACTTTCGAAAAAGGACGAAAAGCCGTGGTACCACCTTTATTTTTTCTGTCAGTACTGACAGAAAACTCAAAACAGGTAACGTCTGTGACACGTTTGGACTTACTTCATTTCAGTCCAAAAACAAATCCATTCTGGATCAAAATCAACTGATAAGCGACAAAATAGGGATTACAGATCTTCCATCCTCATCTGCTTGCTTGAAATATAAATTATCGCTGTTGGTTTGATTTTCATTTAGTTTTGTGTTTCATGATCTTGACTTTTTTCAAGCGCTTCATTCACCGTATTTTCAACAGAACCTGGATTTTCTTCAAGTTCGGGATAAATGACTTCAGGTGTTTCAATTGCTGGCGCAACGTCTGCTTCGAGCGTTTCATTTTCCACATCTTCTGGCGTATCTACTGATGGTGCTTCATTTTCAAGCTTTTGTTCTTCACCATCAACTGGATTTTCCATCTCATTTGACGTTGCTTGAATTTCAGAAGTGATTTCAGCTTCATCATCACCTATCGCCGCTTTTGGTTCAGTTTCCAGCGGTGTTTTAATTTCCACTGTCTCTTGATTCGTTGCTTCAATGATTTCTTGAAGTTTTTCTTCAGGATTAATCAAATAATCATTTGACGTTGGTTTGATGACTTCTTCCCATTCATCTGACGAAATAGAAGCCATTTGTGTTTCAATCATTGAAGACATCCGTTGATGATAAATCCGCATTTGGCGCTTCAAATCATCCGTATTTCGTACTAATTCACGCGCATCATCAGCCGCTGAATTCAAAATATAGCTGGCTTCTTTTTTTGCAGCATCAATGATGGCTTGACTTTTTGTTGATGCTTCAGCAACAGTCATCTGACTTCGCGTTGCTGCCTCACCAATCATTCCATCTGCTTCTTTTTGCGCTTGCGCACGCAAATTATCCGCCGCATCTTGAGCAACAACAATGGATTTATTTAACGAATCTTTCATCTCATCAAAATATTTCACGCGTTCACGCAAAGATTTCAACTCACGCTCTTGATCTTTCAATGTTTGTGCAAAATCGTCGTAATCACGTACAACGATATCCAAAAATTCATCCACTTCGTGCTTATTAAATCCACGCCATTGTGGATTAAATGTTTTGTTTTGGACGTCAAGACTATTTAATGTCATCACTCCTCCTTTAGCTCAAGCGTTCATTTTACAATCGAAAATCAACCTCAAGCCATTCTCATTTATTTCTAAATTATTTTCTATTTTTTAGAATTTCCACAGAAACGCGTTGCTTTCCTTTTTTAGTTTCACCTAAAAAATCCGAAATCCGAATCCGACCATATCCACGGACACTGATCAAATCCCCACTTCTAACAACACCATTTCTTTTTTCAATTTCGAGGTAATTTACTTTTACCTTCTTTGATTCTACCATATTCGCAGCAAGATTGCGAGAAACTTTAAAAGAAGCTGCAATTATTTTATCAATGCGCGCAGTTTCCACAAGAATCACTTCTTTTGTGGCCTCTTGATTACTTTTTGTCAGCGCTGACAGCTCAATAGCTTTGATTTTTACCGCAACACGAGCAATTTTGTCAATGCTTTCAAAAACATCAATCAAGTGACGACTGACAAACACTTGGACCGTTTTGTCAGTAATGACAATATCTCCAATCTCCTGACGTTTTACGCCCGTTTGATGAAGCAACGCCCCCAAGACTTGCGCATGGCTCAGTTGATTATAGTGATGCGCAAACTGAATTTCAAGCAACGCCAAATCAAAATCCGCAACATCCAAAATATAAAATGACGGAGCCAAAATAATTTTTGTCAGCTCTGACAGAGCAAGCTCACCCGTCGAAAAGCACTGAATGTCTCGATTTCCAATCAGCTGCTTTAAAATTAAAGCTTCTCTAGGATTCAAAAAATACGTACTGATCACACTGTACTGATCATCAACTTGCATCAGCCAATCCAAACACCGCTCAATAAACTGGCGCTCATCAGCTTTAAAATGCTGATAAATATCTTCATGACTCATCACATCGAACGCACCAGCATATTAAACACAATCCGAATAAATTGTTCAATCACCTGAAGCGAAATCAATGCCACAAGAACAGATAAATCAAGTCCCGCAATCCGCAATGGCAAGCGATCAAACAAACTCAAATAAGGGCGTGCCACCCGTGTCAAAATGCGTCCAATACTACTTGTTTGAATTTGAGGCACCCAGCTCATTAAAGCATAAGCCACCAAAATCCAACTATAAATATTCATCAGAATAAATAAAATGTTAATGAAATTTGCAATAAAACCTAACGTTGAAATGGTCATCATCAATATAAATCATAGCTTTCAAAATTTTTCCCTGCTAAAACAGACATTTCTTTAGCAGCGTCAACAGTGATATGTGCTGGCGTCATCAAGAAAATTTGACCCCCAACATTTTGAATATCCCCATCAATCGTGAAAGCAACGCCCGTCATAAAATCAATCGAACGGCGCGCTTGATTATCTCCCATATATTTAAAATTCACAAGAACCGACTCTCCATTTTTTATAATGCGAGCGGCTTCCATGATATCGGCATACGCACGCGGTTCTTTAATTGCAATTGTAGAAATTGCTGCTGAAACTTGTTGTTGCACTGTTGTTGTCTGATTCATTGAGTTCTTTTCTAACGTTTTTTCTTTTGGTGCCACAAAAGGACGATTTGATGTTTGTACTCTTTGTTGCACTTGAGGTCTTGAAGTTTGACGTTGAGGATCACGAGTTTGTGTCGTCACCGCAGGTCTCACTTTTTCTTCAACTGCTGAATTTGATGGCGTAGGGACAACTACTGGTTTTGGTTTTTGCACAGGACGAGGCGTTTCATCAAATGTTTCATCTTCCTCTACAAAATAATCACGTAGATTATTTACCCAATCTTTAAAGGCCATTATTTCCTCCAGTTCCTAACTTAGTTTAATATCATCACTTTAACATTAATTTCCAAAACTTACCATCAATAATGATTCATTTTAAGAACAAATTTTAAAATATAGAAGTGAATCGTGTTTTTTCATTTCAATCTTGAACGTTTTCACTAAAAAGCAACCGTTCAATGCGCGTTTCATGCGATGCCACGAAAGAATTCATGACCAATTCGAACAAATGTAGCCCCTTCTTGAATCGCCACTTGATAATCTCTACTCATTCCCATACTTAATTCTGTACAGGACACATTTGGGATTTTCATTTCAGAAATCTTCATTTGCAATGCTTTCAAATCATGAAAAATCTGAGCACATTCTTTTTCATCAGCTTCAAAAGGAGCCATGGTCATTAAACCAACAATCTCAATTTTAGAAAATTGAGCAAACTCTAAAAGAATTTGATCCAGCGCACGAATAGAAAAACCATGTTTACTTTCTTCGCCAGAAATATTCACTTCTAAGAAACATTTGATTTTATGTTCCGCCCGCTTTTCAATTTCTTGAGCAAGCTTCAACGAGTCTAAAGCATGAAAGTAATCAACCAAGTTGATTACTTCTTTCACTTTTCGACGCTGTAAATTACCAATCAAATGCCAAGTAATGTCAAAATCCTTTAGTTTACGATATTTATCTAAAAATAATTCTACTCGATTTTCAGCAATATTTGAAATTCCGCTTTCCACAACTTCGCGTGCCAAATTAGCATCCACATATTTTGTGACCGCAAGAACCGTAACCTCTTGATTAGGATAAGGAGACACAGCTTTAGCCGCATCTACCTTCATCATGATATGTTTAGTATTTTCTTCAATTGTCATTTAACGTTTACGAAAGAAAGGCGGTGTATCTAAATCATCCTCAGAGTTTGGAACGCCATTAAAACTTGTAACGTTAGAAGCCTCATGATTATTAGTGTTATTAACCGATTGGCGTGGAGAAACTTCACGACGCAAATCCCAATCCCCAAAAGCAGAGTTTGCAGCATTATTATTTTGATTTTGAGCATGATTTGATGTCGCTGCTTGAGAAGAACGACTCACTGGAGTATGTGTCAAATTTGTGTTATGAACAAAGTTTTGACGACGGTTTGTATCTTCTTTACGGGAAGATGGATTAAATACCGCTTCAACTTCTTCTTTAGAAACACCTGTTGCAACAACAGTCACACGAATTTCATCCTTCATGTTTGGATCAAGAGATGTTCCAAGTAAAATATTAACATCATTTCCAGCTGCTGAAATTACAATTTCAGAAGCATCTTGAGCTTCTGTCAAGCTCATGTCCATACCACCAGTCACATTCAAAAGCACATTTTCAGCACCTTCAATTGTTGTTTCAAGCAAGGGACTGTAGATTGCTTTACGTGTTGCTTCCATGACACGGTCTTCACCAGTCGCAACACCGATTCCCATCAATGCATCCCCTTTATTTGCCATCACTGTTTTCACATCCGCAAAATCAAGATTAATCATTCCAGGATTCGTAATTAAATCTGTAACTCCTTGAACGCCTTGTCTTAAAACATTATCAGCTTCACGTAAAGCTTCTGTCAAAGGTGTTTTCTTATCTACGATTTCAAGCAAGTTATTATTTGAAATGATCAACAAAGTATCAACATTCGCACGTAATTCTTCAATTCCCTCAGTAGCAAAATAAGACCGTTTTGATCCTTCAAAACCAAATGGACGCGTCACAACAGCAACCGTTAATGCTCCCAATTCTTTAGCAATTTGTGCAATGATTGGTGCCGCACCAGTTCCTGTTCCACCGCCCATTCCAGCAGTAATGAAAATCATATCCGAACCTTCGAGCGCTTGTGAAATCGTTTCTGCAGATTCTTCAGCAGCACGTTGTCCTACTTCTGGCTGTGCACCAGCTCCAAGCCCACGAGTTAATTTTGGTCCAAGTTGAATCACTGTATCTGCTTTTGAGCTACGCAATGCTTGAACATCTGTATTTGCCGCGATAAATTCAACACCTGAAACACCTTCTTCAATCATCCGATTGATGGCGTTTCCTCCTCCACCGCCGACACCGATAACTTTAATGACAGCACCTTGTGTCAAGTCTGTATCAAATGAAAATTCCATTATTTAATTCTCCGTTTTCTGTGTGATTAGTCAAATAAGTTGCCAAACATATTTTTGATACGATCAACAACACCTTCTTTTTCCTCTTCAGGTTCTGGCGTTTTAGTAACAACAGGGGCTTGATAAAAATTCGTTTCAGCAGGCTGTTGTTCTGTTGGCGCTCCTCCATTTTGAGACGCAGGCATTTGAATAACTGGGGTTACAAAAGATTCTGTAGGTTCAGAAACAACATAGCTGTAATCCCCGCTAATTGCATGTGAAACTAAAACATCAATATCGCTTCGATTTCCTACAAAATCAATCACACTAATCACTTGTGCAAATGCAGGATTTCTAAGCCCCATCTCAGCAGGAACAAAAAGTCGAGCATTTAAGTTAAGCATCCGAGTTGCAAGATCTACAACACCCGGCATCGCAGCCGCACCACCAAGAAGGACAACACCACCAGGTGCATCAAAATTTTGATGCCGTTCAATGTCTTTTCTGACCCCATCAAAAATCTGACTCAACCGTGCTTCAATGATTTGAGAAAGATAAAATTCGGTGATTTGCTCTGGTTCTGTTTTACCGACAACATCCACCAAGAAATATTCTTCTTGACTAGCACGCTCAGTACTTGCTTCCCCATAATTCACTTTCAAATCTTCTGCAGCTGACAATGAGGTATTCAATACTGTCGAAATATCTTTCGTTACATACTCTCCGCCTTCAGGGCTGGTATGTGTAAACACTAATTTTTGTTCTTTAACCCCACTGACAGTAGTTTGTCCTGCCCCAAGATCAATCACAATTGTGCCAAATTCACGTTCACCTTCTGAGAGTACATAGCGCGACATCGCAAGAGGTGCAATCACGATATTATCAACAGTGAGTCCAGAACGCTCAACTACTTTTCTGATATTGTGAATTAATGTTTTTGGACCAGTATAAATCAATCCACGCATCTCTAAACGCACACCAAACATGCCACGTGGATCTGAAATACCTTGGAAACCATCCACTGTAAACTCTGTTGTTTCAACACTAATAATTTCACGTTCAGGAACAATTCCACGCATCAATGCGTTTTGAACAACTTGCAATACATCGTTGTCCGTAATTTCCTTCGTTTCTCCAATGATTGGAACCATGCCTTGACAAGGTTCCATTTCAAGTTGATTCGCAGGAATACTGACATTGATGTGATCAATCGTAATTCCAGCTCGTTCTTCTGCTGCGTGAACAGCTTTCACCAACGCTTGAGAAACTTTTTCTATATCAACAATGATGCCGTTTTTCAACCCATCACTTTTGGCGTTTCCAACACCGATTATATTCATTTCATCTGAGACGTATTCAGCAACCAATACTTTAATCGTATTTGTACCAATATCAACGCCTGTGTAAAGTCCACTTTTGGCCATAAAAGTGACTCCTTTCCTCGTCCATCACAATTCATTTTTATCGTTATTTAAGTGGGCGTATGATAAGTTTTACCTAATCACGC
Organism: Lactococcus hircilactis; assembly: GCF_009601015.1. Classification (GTDB taxonomy): domain Bacteria; phylum Bacillota; class Bacilli; order Lactobacillales; family Streptococcaceae; genus Lactococcus; species Lactococcus hircilactis. The sequence continues at coordinate 28,352 of NZ_WITJ01000012.1, read as the reverse complement.
CCATTATCTATTTTAACACAAAATCACAGTAAAACAATAGTAGAACTGTGATTTTTTGTAATTTTTTTAGATTATTTTCTAACTTTTTGTGAAATAGAGAAAATAGCCAGTGTATTTTTTCCTGTGTGCGTCACGATGGTTGATCCAATTGGACGAATCTCAACTTCCTGAACAGATGAATTTTCAAGAATTTGCGTTTTTATCTCGAGCGCTGTCCCGATTTCTCCAGAATAGCCAATTACAATTTTAGGATACTGTAAATCAAGAGCACTCATCGTCTGATCAATCAAGTGTTTGATTGCCTTTTTCTTCCCACGAACTTTCGAGACTTGTCTTAATTTCCCCTTCGCATCAACATCTAAAAGCGGCTTGATATTGGCCATTGTACCTACTAACGCAGCAGCTTTTGGGATTCTTCCACCTCTTGCCAAATGATTTAAATCCTCAACCATAAACTGACTGCTCACTCTCATTTTCAAAGTCTCAATCAGCATTGCAACTTGATCAATCTGGAGCCCTTCATCTCTCAAAAGAACTGCTTGTTCTACCAAAATACCCTCGCCAGAAGCCGCTGCTAAACTATCCACTAAAATAATTTTTGCATCTGGAAAAGTTTCAAGAACCATCTCACGTCCAATAACAGCCGATTGAAATGTTCCAGATAAACCTGATGAAAAGCCAATGTACAATACATCTTCTGATTTTTCAGCATATTTTTTGAACGTATCAGCAAATACTCCTGAATTAATTTGTGATGTCTGCACACTTTGCCCGCTTTGCATCATCTGTAATAGTTCATCTGGTTTTAAACTTCCCTCACCAAATGTTGTATAAACTTGATTTCCAACAGTGACAGTCAAATCAAGAACTTGAATCTCATGCGCTTTTGTAAAACTTAATTCAAGATCGGAAGTTGAATCTGTTAAAATTTTAAACGTCATTTTTTATTCCTTTTCAAGTTTTTGACTTATTTTGAGCGATTTCTAAATACTTCATACATTAAAACACTTGCAGCGACAGAAGCGTTTAGACTTTGAACATGTCCGACCATCGGAATCGTGATCATTTCATCCACTTGCTTTTTAAGATTAAGTGCAATTCCTTTTCCTTCATTTCCAATGATTAATGCGACATTACCGTTGGTATTCCATTGATCATAAGGCGTTCCATCCATATCTGTCCCAAAAATCCAAAAATTGGCTGCTTTTAGCTTGGTCAATGCTTGAGAAAGGTTCGTCACTCGAATCACTGGGACATGTTGAAGCGCTCCAGTACTTGCCTTTACTGCAACTGGTGTAATTCCTACAGAGCGATGTTTTGGAATAATAATTGCATCAACACCTGTTGCATCCGCAGTTCTTGCAATGGATCCCAAATTATGAGGATCTGTCAATTCATCTAAAATGAGGAGGGTTGCATTTGTTTTTTCTTTAAGCTGATTTAATTGTTCATCCAAGTCAGCATATGAAAACGCAGCGACCCGTGCCACAACTCCCTGATGTACTCCATTTTCTGACATTTTATTCAATTCTGCCTTTGGTGTCCACGAGAGACTCACTTTTTTTTCACGTGCTAAAATTTTAATGTGATCAACATTTTTTCCTCGAAGATTTTCCTCTATGTAAAGTTTGTTTACTTTTGCTGATTGTAATGCCTCTGTAACGGCATGCACACCGTAGATAATATCCGTATTTTCCATGTGCTTATTATATCAAATTTTCTTCAAAAATGATGGAGATGAAGCAAGAAAAAAACAAAAAAATTATGTAATGAGCGATTTAAATTATGTAATTGATGATGCAATACAAAAAACCAAGTATCAGCTACTTGATTTTACTGTTTTAGATTGCTAAAGCGCCCATCGGATCCCATGGAAGAAGGACTTTAGGTTTTGCTTCATAAGCTTGCAATTCTTGTGAGGTAAGAAATTCTTTACGCACAACGATTTGATAAGTAAATTCATCCATCCATTCATCTGATGCGACAAAATAACCATCAAATTCACCTGCGTCTTTTCCCCAAGAATTTTCAATTTTCCACTTTTTAGATTGACCAGCATCATCTAAATCAACACCCGTCAGAACCATCGCGTGCGTCATTAAGCTCTCTGCATAATCGAGTCGTGAAGCTTTATCTTGTGTAAACTTGATATCAAGCGCTGTTTCAAAATCATAAGCATCAAGTGTCAATAATCCTGCTTTACGATTTGAAACCTGTCCAACATCACATCCAAACCAAACCGTTTCACCTTGTTGCATTTGTGCAATCGCTAATTTTTTAAATCGATCCATATCAACATTCAAGTGTTTCACAGCTTTGCTTCCAACGACATTTCCTAAAAATTCTACGGTGTAACTTTGATTGAAAGGTTTATCTTTTGTAGGCGCATTGATTACTGAAACGTATTCATCAAGATCTACACCAACAAATTGATCATAAAATTCTTGAGGAGTTCCTGAGAATTTCGTCAAGTTTTGACCGTCTTTATCTCTAATGGCAAAATCAAATTTTTGTGGTGGAAGACCTAACGTTGCTGCAAGGTAATTGAAAATTTCACTCAATAATGTTTCACGAAGCGCGGTTGTATCTTGATTCGCTTTAGCTGCTTCAAGTAACAACTGTGCGTCTTGACGCAAAAGTTTATTCAGATACTGATCTAACTCATGACTTGCTGAGGATGCAACCGATTCTGGATAGATTGATTTAGGGACAACGCCGTATTTTTGGAAAATCGCAACAATCATATCCCATTGTCCACCATCCCCTTGAGGGGTTTGGAGCAAGAAGCGCAACCGTTCACTATCCATTTCTGGATTTGCTAAAAGTTGTTCAAAAAACCAATTTGATTTTTCATATTTATCCCAAAAGAAAGTATAGGCTTGCGAGAATTCAAATTTGTCCAACTTAAAATCAGCAATCGTTTTGTGTCGGAAAGTATTGAGCGCGGCAAACATCCAGCAACGTCCAGATTGTTTTTGATTAGAAACGGGATCTTTTGTTAAATCAATTGAAAATTCTGGTAAATTTGCTGCGTGTGATTCTCGAGATTCAAGCGCGTTAAGCAACCCATTTTTTGTTGCTGCATTTTCTACTGCACGATATTTTGTATTTTCTGCAAAATTATCATATAACTTTTGTGTAAATTCTTTTGTTAAAGTCATTATGTCTCCTTTATTGTTCTCGATTTTCTATTATAATCTAAATTCTCAGATAAGTCTAATATCTGGTTATTTTTTCTATATTTTCTTCTATTTAAAATGAATTTTTTTGAGTATTAATGCAGATAAATAAGACAAATCAAGTCGTTTTGTCTTATTTATGGTTGCTTTTATTTTTAAAACGTGTAAAATAGTAACTATGAAAGGGTTTTATTTTAATCCTATTAAAATTACTTTCATTTCTCTCATGAAGTTCATTGTCTTTTAAGCATCATCATAAAATTCTCTTTGTGGGGCTAAAAGGGAGGGCCAACTCTCGTTTGTCGATAGGAGAAAAGTTGTTTTTATTCTTTTCTCCCCCCTCTTTTTTCTGGTATTTTCAACCCGATTGCACTTTTGTAATTGGAAAAAATGTGATTCAACAAAAGGAGATGATAAGGATGAAAAAAGATGATATCATTACACTTCCAACAGGTGAAAAAGTGAAAGTGGTCAATGCGGATCCTACAAAATATAAAAATATCATTGTTATTGAGCGAGATAATTTGGAGCGTCGTGTTATTGATCGTGAAAAAATGGAAATCATGAAAGCTCCTCGCCTTTGATCGTGACGATAACATAAATCAATAAAAAAACGGATAAGTCCGTTTTTTTTAATTGATTTTTTCTTCAAGTTCTTTTTTTGCCTCAAGTAACCAGGGATGGGTGACTGGTACTCCTCGTTTTAGCATCTCATTAATGTAAAATAAAGCTGCTGCTTCTGGCGAGCGCTCTAATGCTTTGAGTAACGCGGCTTTATACTGGGGTTCTGTGGGATGATCTGGAGAAATTTTATCTGCAAGAAAAACAATCAAATCAAGTCTTGTAAAGTTTGCTTTCAAGGTCGTATGGCACTCGATTGCAGAAAGAATTTCATCATTAAAAATTCCGAATTTCCACCGTGCTAAAAATTTGGAGATTTTTTGATGAATCAGCAGCGGATAAGCTTCTTCTTCTTCAAGAAGGGGGATTCCTGCTTCGTTGGCAATGGCGACTCTTTTATCATTTGGATAATATCCTCCAACGTCATGCAAAAGTCCTGCAATATAAGCTTTAGAGGGATTTTCTCCATATTTTTCAGCTAGCATTTTAGCCGTTTTTGCAACGGCCAAGCAATGGTCAAATAATGGACCATCTCCTAAAAACTGATGTACTTTTTCATTTAATTCATCCATAATCTATCTTTCTCATTTCTCTTTTAAAAAATATTTATCATCTTTTGAGTTTCACATCCGTTTTTTAGTTTAATGCTCGACTTAAGACTCATTATACCAAAAAAATCTACATTGAGGTAGATTTTTGTAAGCTTTTACATCATTTTTTCTAATAACTTGATCAGGGTTTCAGCAGATTGTTTTCCTGCTGCGATAATAAACTCATCAAACGTGACATTCGCATCGTGATCTGCTGTATCAGACATCGCACGAATCACAACAAAGGGTTTTCCAAGTGCTGTTGCAGCTTGTGCAATGGATGCACCTTCCATTTCTACAGCAAGAACCTCAGGAAAATGATTTTTTATTTCAATGACTTTCGTTGGACTTGAAATAAAACTATCAGAACTTGTGATTAGCCCGACATGAACCGATGCAATAACTTTTTTTAATTCAGAGACGAAGTATTTACTTGATTCAAAGTAAAGGGGTTGTTGTGCCATTTGTCCATAAGCATAACCAAAAGCTGTAACGTCAACATCATGATAAGCCAATCGATCTGCAACGACGACATCTCCAATGTTGAGGGCAGGATTTACTGCGCCTGCGGAGCCTGTATTGATAATTGCATCCACCTCAAAGATGTCAACCAAATAGCTGACAGAAAGCGCAGACATTACTTTTCCAATCCCAGATTGAACGAGAACCACTTCGTGACGACCGATAACACCCGTGTAAAAAACGAGATTGTGACGTGTTTGTTTTCCTGAGTGGTCAAGATGTGCAACAAGTGTTCGGATTTCTTCATCCATTGCCGCAATAATTCCTATTTTCATTTGTTCTCTTTTCTATTCGTTTAAACGGTGCGTTTTGGGTTGTGATTAAGCAGGTGGACTTAAAAAATAATACCAAATAAAGATTCCCAAAAGAATGATTACAATAAATACGACAATCATTAACCATTTGTTGATGGATTTACTGCGTTTGACTTGTTTTGCATTTTCAATGCGTCTGCTTTTATAGACGGTTTGTTTTGAGAGATCTTTTTCAATTTTTTCGTACTTTTTAGCTAGAGCTTCATCATTTTCCATTTCCATTTTCAGATTTTGCTCAAGGCGTCTTTTGTTGTGTTTTGCCTCTTCAATCATTTCATCTGTTAAAATTGGTCTAGGCATTTGATCCTCCACGTAATTTTTTTAATTCCCAATACTGGATTGCGATAATGGTCTTCGCATCACAAATTTGCCCTTGTGCGATCATCTCTTTTGCTTCTTTTAGGGTCACTTTTTTGGTTTCTAAAAATTCATCTTCATCCATCGCACGAGGATGCTCTTTTTTTTCAATCTGATCTGTAAAGTAAAGGTAAGTTTTTTCAGACGAGAAACCAGGAGTTCCATAAAATGGTGTTATTTCTTCAAGGTGATGGCCTTTTTTTAATCCATATCCAGTCTCTTCTTCAAGTTCTCTTAGCGCGGCAGCTTGCGTATTTGTATTTTCTCCACGCTCTAATTTTCCTGCTGGAATTTCATAGATGAATTGCTCCAGTGCTTTACGATATTGTCCCACAAGAATCATTTGATCTGATAAAATAGGTGCTACTGCGACACCACCATTGTGGAAAACTAATTCACGCGTGGCTTTATTTCCATCAGGGAGAGTGACGGTATCTTTAATGACTTGAAAAATTTTTCCATGAAAAATGAGGTCACGAGAGAGTGTTTTTTCTTCATACTTTTTGTTTTCAGCGTCTAACATCATTTTCCTTTCTTCTCAACGCACGAGATATTTTTCACTTTTTATTTTCCGCGGTAGTGGGGCATTTTTTTTGCTCTGCCTAACTTGTTGACTTGACGTCCTCTTGCGATGGCCACTGTTTCAGCTGGGATGTCTTCGTTGATGACTGATCCGGCTGCGGTCAATCCGTTTTTTCCGATGTGAAGAGGGGCAATGATGGTCGTGTTTGATCCGATGAATGCAAAGTCATCAATTTCAGTATTAAATTTATTTTTGCCATCAAAATTGGCAGTGATGGTTCCAGCACCAAAATTCACTTTCTCCCCAACAGTAGCATCTCCGATGTATGTGAGGTGTCCTGCTTTCGTACCTTTTCCAAGTGTTGAGCCTTTAACTTCTACAAAATTCCCAACATGAACATCTTCGCTCAAAACTGTGCCTGGACGTAAGTGAGCGTATGGTCCGATATTTGAACCAACGCTCATGCGACTTTTTTCGATGGTTGAATTTCTGATTTCTGTGTCAGAATGGATTTCAGAGTCCACAATTCGGCTGCCGTTCGTGATGTGAACATTATTGAAAATTGTTGTTTTTCCTTTGATGGTCACATTTCCTTCAATGACGGTTTCACTTCCAATTGTTACGTCTGAATCAATATACGTGTGTTCTGGATCAATGAACGTTACACCGTTGATCATGTGCTGGTGGTTAATGCGTTGGCGCATGATTTTTTCTGCTTGTGACAATGCGACGCGGTCATTCACACCTAAACTTTCATCGAAATTTTCTAGTGTGTAAGCTGCAACAGTACGATTTAAATCTTTAAAAATTTCAATGACATCTGTCAAATAATATTCACCTTGAGCGTTATCTGTTGTAATTTCGTTGAGGGCACTAAAAAGCGCACGATTATCAAAAACGTAAGTTCCAGTATTGATTTCATGAATGGCTTTTTCTTTTTCTGAAGCGTCTTTTTGTTCTACTATTTTTTCGACAGAGTTGTCAGCTCCACGAATGATCCGTCCGTACCCTGTTGGATTTTCTGCGATGGCTGTCAAAATTGTTGCTGTTGCTTTATTTGAAGTGTGATAATCAAATAATTGTTGGAGCGTTTCGCCTGTAATTAAGGGAGTGTCGCCTGCGATCACTAGCGTTGTTCCTTCTTTGTCAGAAAGCAGATCAGCAGCGATTTTTACAGCGTGTCCTGTCCCTAATTGTTCATTTTGCTTAACAAAATTCGTTCCTTTGGGTAAGGTGGCAATCACGCGGTCTGCTTCATGACCAACAATGACAATATTTTTTTCAGTATCAATTGCTGAAACACTCGATAAGACGTGCGCCAACATTGTTTTCCCGGCAACTTCATGAAGGACTTTTGGCTGTTTTGATTTCATGCGTGTGCCTTTGCCTGCTGCTAAAATAATGGCGTATTTGTTCATAATGAATGCTCCTTTATTCATTTGTATTTTATTTTATAGTTAATTTATTATACCATAAAACAGGGATTCTTGAGGTAAACACTTGTTTTTTGATGTTCATTTTTCTTAATTTTGATTTGGGCAGATGGCTTGCAGCTCCTTTTTTTACAAAAAATCGTTGTTTTGGATTATTTTTCTTTAATTTATGATGGTTCCTCGTTTTTTATGTTAAAATAAATCTAATAAAAAGTTGGGAGAATCATATGAAATCTATCGGATTTATCGGTGTTGGTAAAATGGCTACGGCCATTATTTCAGGATTAGACAAGCAAAAATTTGACATTTTTATCTCTGGTCATGACCTTGAAAAAACGCAGGCGCAAGCAAAAGCTTTGGGTGTTGTTGCTGTCAGTAGTCACAAAGCATTGGTCAGCAAATCAGAGTTGATTATTTTGTCCATAAAACCTCAAGTTTTACCAAAAGTCGCAGATGAAATTTTGTCAGTACTGACAAAAGATAAAACAATCCTCTCAATTGCAGCAGGATTTAGTTTAGATGATTTGGCGCATTTGATGACACTCGAAAATATGCCAATCATTCGGGTGATGCCAAATATTAATGCACAAATTGGACGCTCTACTTCAGCGATTGTTAAAAATGATTCTGTCAGTGCTGACAGTTTTGATTTTGCTAAAGGAATTTTTGAAACGATTGGTTCTGTGTTTGAAATTGAAGAAAAGGATTTTTCCACGTTCACAGCGATTGCAGGATCTAGTCCAGCTTACATTTATATGTTCATGGATGCATTGGCGCGTGCTGGTGTTTTGCACGGGATGCCTAAAGCTTTAGCCTTATCCATTGTTGCGGACACGGTTGCGGCTTGTGGTGAGATGGTTAAAATTTCTGGGGAGAATCCTTGGACTTTGGTAGATCAAGTTTCAAGTCCTGGTGGAACTACGGTTTCTGGGGTCGTTAGTCTTGAGAAAAATCGGTTTGTTGGAACGGTGATTGATGCGATTACTGCAACGATTGAAAAAGAAAAACATTTAAAATAATAGGATTTTTTTGTAAACGAAGAGAAGACTTAGAAATCGAGAAAAAATGAAATTTTATATTGCTTCGCGTCTGAATAATGGTGCTGCTGTTAGCACCGTGAGTGCTCTACTTGAAAAAAGAGGGGGACGTTTGAGCTATGATTGGACAAAAATCCAATGTCCCAAAAATCTGGACGCACTTAAAATCATCGGAGAATCAGAAAAAAAAGCCGTATTTGATGCCGATTGTCTGATTTTATTGACTCCAGCAGGAAAATCAAGTCATGTGGAATTTGGGATTGCATTGGGAAGAAAAATACCAATCTTTCTGTACGCGCAAACAGCTGAGGAACTTGATTGTGAGAGGATTTCTGCATTTTATCTTGTGTCTGGTGTCAAAACTTTTGTTGGCTCTCTTTTTTCTTTTGTTGATTTTATTTATGAAGAGATGAAGGCTGTTGAAATCTAAAATAAGAGATTCACGAAAATCAGCAGCAGGGTTGATGGAGAAGACTTGTCAAAAGAGTAAAAATAGTGTATGATAGATAAGTAGTTTTTTACAACTTTTTCTCAGTTTCGTGCCAGCCAAGCCGATACTTGGAAAAAGCAATAATTTTAAAGGAGAAAAACTCATGGCAATTTCTAAAGAAGTAAAACAAGAAATCATCGCAAAATTCGCTCGTAAAGAGGGCGATACTGGTTCACCTGAAGTACAAATCGCTGTATTGACTTGGGAAATCAATCACCTTAACGACCACATTAAATCACACAAAAAAGACCACGCAACTTATCGTGGCTTGATGAAAAAAATTGGTCACCGTCGTAACCTCCTTGGATACCTTCGTTCAAAAGACATCCAACGTTACCGCGAATTGATTGCAGCACTTGGACTTCGCCGTTAATTTCTGTGATGGCGATAAAAAGAGGGAAACCTCTTTTTTTGTTGATTTCATCTCAAAAAAATCTGTCAGTACTGACAGATTTGCTTTGGATCATCCTTTTTAATTCGCGCATTTTTTCGTATTTTTTACTTAAACGTTAACCCTTGATAAAAATGAAAAACCACCCTTTCAAACGATGAGAAGGATGGTTTTTATTTCTGTCAGTACTGACAGATTTTTTAATGCGTTGCTGATGAGGATTCTGTTGTTGAGTGCTTCTCTCCTGAATCAGATGGCGGAGTTGGTGGAGTTGGATTTTCAGAGCTTGATGTGCTTGATGTACTCGATGAACTTGAACTTGATGTGACTGACGATTTTGATGTCGTCGATGAACTTTCAGTTGCTTGAGTGACATTAATCACGATTTGTGTGTCTAATGAATAAGAATCTCCAACGGTGACAGACAATCCAGCGACCCAGCCACTTGAACTTCCTGGAGTGTTTACCGGATTAAGCGTAACATTTGTAAATCCAAGATTTTCAAGTTTTGCTTTGTAACTCACAGCATCAAGTCCAGAATATGGAGGAATGGTTGCTTCTCGTCCTTTTGATACCTCAAAAACAATTTTATCACTGCCAGAAAGATCGAATTTATCTCCTTTAGCTGGCGTTTGTTTAATGATTGTTCCTTCTTTATAAGTATCGCTTGAAACTGCGGTTTGAGTCACCATTTCACTTGTGATGCCGTATTTTGTCAATAACTCGCTCATGACTGTATCAATATCTTTTCCGACATAATTACTCATCGTAATGACATTTTCATCACCTTTAGAAACATACAAATCTACTGTACTGTCTTTTCTGACTTGTGTTCCGCTGGTTGGACTTGTCTTTATGACTTTACCTGAATCGACATCACTACTTGGTTGCTTAATGATTTTTCCAACTTTGAGTTGAGCGTGTTCAAGCTGTGTTGTCGCTGCACTTTGCGATAAATTTGCGACATTTGGCACTGTTGTATTTTGAGGGGTCATGGCAAACCAAGCGTAAGCACCACCTGAAATCAGAAGTAAAAATAAAATAATGAGCGCGATTAATCCTTTGCGTGATTTTTTCTTTGGCGTTTTCATTTCATTTTCAGTGTGTTCTGCATTTTCTACTGGTGCTTTTGGTGCATCTTTTGATGGTTCTGTGTGGCGTAACCCTATTTTCTCTGCTTTCGAATCAATCAAGGGTTTTGTGTCATAAGGATTGATTAAATTTGAAGGCATCATTTTTGTTGCACTGTTATCTTTTTTAAAGATCAGTTTTGCTTCGCCTCTACGATCAAGACTTGTCGAAGTCGCAAGATCACTCATCATTTCAGAAACATTAGCATACCGATCCCGTGTGTCTTTGGCTGTGGCATGAATGACCACATTTTCAAGCGCTTGAGGCACATCGTGATTTAAATTAATGATGCTTGGAATATTTTCTTGAAAATGCTTGAGTGCAATGGCAACGGCAGAATCTCCATCAAATGGAATTTTTCCAGTCAAAAGTTCAAAAAGAATGATCCCAATGGCATAAATATCAGATTGGACGGTCGCATTTGCTCCGCGCGCTTGCTCAGGTGAGAGGTAATGAACGGAGCCAAACATCGTGTTGGTCTGTGTCAAAGATGTTTCAGAGAGGGCTTTAGCAATCCCAAAATCTGTGACTTTAACTGCTCCACTTTTTGAAACCATGACATTTTGCGGCTTCAAATCGCGGTGAATGATGCCATGACTATGTGCCATCTCCATCGCAGCTAAAATTTCCGTCGTAATCGAAATCGCTTCATCATTAGATAAAGGTGCATGTCCATTGATGTACTGCTTTAATGTCATTCCATCAATGAATTCCATCACGATATATTGTTGGTTTTCATATTCGCCAACATCAGAGATGCCTACAATATTGGGATGAGAAAGCTCTGCCATTGCAAAGGCCTCGCGTTGAAAACGAGCGATTGCAATATCATCATTTTCAAAATTAGATCGAAGGACTTTGATTGCAACCATGCGATTATCAAGAAATGTATCTTCGCCTTGATAAACGTTTGCCATACCTCCTCGACCGATTTCTCGGATGATTTTATAACGGTCTGCAAAGATTTTCCCGATTTGAATCATTGACGATCCTCCTGAGACGTATTTTCTAGGTCTTCGGCGCGACAATAGACGAGTACGACGGTGATATTATCACTGCCGCCGTGTTCATTGGCCAGACGAATCAAAGCTTCAGATTTATTGTCTAAGCTCAGATCTTCCCGTTCAATAATATCTAAAATTTCTTTTCCGGAAACCATATTGGTGAGTCCGTCCGAGTTAATCAAAAGATAATCGCCCACTTGCAAATCAAACGCTTGAATATCTGCTTTCACCTCAGAAGGTTGACCTAATGAGCGTGTGATAATATTCTTATTTGGATGCACTTCGGCTTCTTCTTCTGTGATTTGTCCAGCATCCACAAGTTCTTGAACAAGGGAGTGATCAACAGTGATTTTGTTGAGCTGACCTTCTCGGATGAGGTATTTACGACTGTCTCCGACATGGGCTGAAATGGCACGTCCATCCTTGATGAGTAAGGCTTCAAATGTTGTTCCCATCCCGCGATATTCATCAAGTTGACCAAGATTTGCAATATTTTCGTTTTCATTACGAATCTGATTGCGAAGCCATGTTTCAATTGTTTCTTCTGGTGTTCCATCATCAAAAAAGGATTCAGACCAGAGTTTTCCTAAATCTTCGACTGTTAATTTACTTGCGACATTTCCGGCTTTGTGTCCGCCCATGCCATCGGCAAGTAAAAAGAGGCGATACCCTGCTCGATTTACAAATGTTCCAGCATAGTCTTGGTTTGTGACACGTTTTGAGCCAATGTCAGATAAAATACTATATTCCACTTTTTCTCCTTAAAGAATAAGTTTATTTAAAATTACGAACCACTTTTTTTGAATCAGTAATTAAAAAGTGAGACAAAAGAAGCTTTTTCATTATTATAACCATTTTTTGACGTTAAAAACAAGCGAAATACCTGCTTCACGGACTTAAGTTATTTTAATGAGATTCTAATTTTTTCTAAATTTAGCAACGAAAAATCCGTCGGTGTGATACATCTCAGGGGTCAAAAAGATGCAGCCTGCTGTGATGATATCGTTCTTTTCATGGGAGATTGTTACTTGCTCAAAATCTTTGTGAGTGGCGAGAAACGCTTGAATCACATCGAAATTTTCTTCATCAAAGATTGTACAAGTACTGTAAATCATTATACCATTTTTTTTCAAAGATTTCGATGCGTTGTCTAAAATTTTCAATTGTATGTCATGAAGTTGGGTAAAATCCGAACTTTCTTTTCGATAACGAATGTCGGGTTTTCTGCGAATCAAGCCCACACCAGAACACGGTGCATCCACTAAAATCCGATCAAAACGCTCAGGACCAAAGGTTTCATAGACTTTTGTGGCATCCAATTTTTTTGTCGTGATTTTGTCTGAAACACCTTGGCGTTTCGCATTTTCTTCGATGAGTTTGAGTTTGTGATCATACAAATCCAGTGCAGTAATGTGTCCTGTCGTGAGATAGGTTGCCATGTGCGTCGTTTTTCCTCCTGGCGCTGCACAAGCATCAAGGATTTCTTCTGTTCCTGAAAGTTCCATTTGAGGGGCTACAAGTTGACTGGATTCATCTTGAATCGTGTATTTTCCTTCGAGAAAAGCCGCTTTTTCTGCAAAATTTCCGCTGTCAGCAATGACAGCCGTTTTTGTCAGTACTGACGGAATCGTTCCAGCAATTTCAACGGTTGGATCAATCACACGTAGGCTCACGTGACTTTTTTCCTCCAAACTTTCAAGAATTTCTCCTGTTCTTTTGCCACCAAACTGCTTCACCATTTTATCCAGCAAGAGCTTTGGCATTGAATATTTGATTTCCCAAGTTTTTGGAAGCTCAAAACGATGTTCTGAGCGCATAAAATTGCGAAGCACTGCATTTATGAATTTTCCTGCAGTCTCTCCATTGTGTTTATCGTGATTTTTTGCGAGCTTCACCGCCTCATCAACCGCAGCTGAGGTTGGAACTTTGTCCATCCATTGAATCTGATAGAGCGTGAGATTTAGCAGCATTTGCAGCCAAGGTTGTGGTGCTTTTTTTAGAAATGGTGCGCTGTACCACTCCAAAAGTTCTTTTTTTGCAACAACACCATAGACTAAGGCCGTAACAAAACTCTTATCTCGCACACTTAAGTCACTTTTTTTCAAGTGATGATCCAGCGAGAGATTGGCGTAAGCGTCGTTTGAAAAAATATCATTGAGCACATCAAGTGCCAGTTGTCTTGCATTTGTTTTCATAAAATTATTGTACCATAAAAGCTCATTTTTAAACGGAGTAAAAAAAATGGGAGTGTGCTGTGCGATGCGAATTTTCTTAACATTTTTGTCTTTTTTTACATTTATTTGGGATCAAAACAATCGCCTACTTTGACTTTTTGTCCTAGTCCATTGAGATAACTCTCGATTGACATTTGTGGTTTTCCTTGGGGTTGGACGACTTTAAGTGACACAAAGCCGTTTTTTGTAGCCACAAGAAGCCGTTTCTTTGTTTTTTCAACAATTTCGCCTGGTTTTGGAATGTTGTCAGTACTGACAGTATTTTTTTCCACGATTTCGACTGCTTCGATTTTGAACCGTGCGCCATTTAAAAACGTGTGCGCAACAGGATGCGGCGCTAGACTTCTGATGTGATTAAAAATTTCACGCGCAGATTTTGTCCAATCTATTTTTTCTTCTTCAGGTGAAATGTTTGGACTAAACGTCACTTTTGTTTCATCTTGTGCGACTGGTTTTAGATTTCCCAAAAGATACTGTGGGAGACTTTCGAGCAATAAATCACGCGCGACAATTGCTAATTTCTCAAATAATGATCCTGCATTATCCTCATCCAAAATTGGAATGGACGTTTTTGCAATCATTCCTCCAGCATCCATTTTTTTAACCATCTCAATAAGCGTCACTCCTGCAACCTCATCTCCATTTCTGAGCGCATACTGAATGGGTGCACCGCCACGATATTTGGGCAGCAGACTTCCATGCGTGTTCACTGCAAATTGAACCGCATCCAGCAAACGAGAGGGCAAAAATTGACCAAAAGCGCTCGTCACAATGCCATCCGCACCAAGTTCAAGCAGCGCTTCAAGTTCTTTTGATTGAGAGAGTTTTTCTGGCTGAAAAACGGGCAGTCCAAACTCAAGTGCAACAGTCTTAACCGGGGGCATTTTTAGCTCATGTTTGCGTCCAACTTTGCGATCGGGCTGAGTGACTACGGCAAGAATTTCATACTCGTCATGCGCAATGATGCCCCTTAGCACTGTTGCAGCAAATTCTGGAGTTCCCATAAATAATAATTTTGTTTTTTTCATTTTTGTTCCTTTTTTAAAATTTTACGATGTGCTGCTGATTTTTTCTTACCAGACTTTCCAAAGCTAAAAACGCGTGATTTTCAAAAACTTGAATCCTTGCTTTTGCTTTTTGATGACTTTTAAACCAAAAGAAGAACGAGTGACAGCTGATCAATCAGCATCCAAAAGTCACCAGAGAAATCCTATTTCAACGTGTTTTTCCTTGCAAAGATTTTTATTTTCTGTCAGTACTGACAGAATCCTCAAAAAGAAAAATTTGTGATGGATCACCACTTTTCTGACTTCTTCTTTAATCCAAGCGCTGCATCGTACATTCACACCACAACATCAGGTGAAGCATGTGAATGGCTATTGTTTCTTTTTTTTGAGGGAATATGGGCGCTGTTTTTTGTGTGTCATCTCAAATTCATAAATCTCACAAATCAGATCTCCCTTAAATTTGACCCGTGAAATGCCATCAAAAATCGTGTGTTCATTGTTATAAACACACTCAAACGTCCACGTAAAAAACCCATACTCCCCTGATGATTCTTGTGTGTGTATTTCCCATGCAATCACCTGATTTTCAAGCGATGAAAACCAGTGAGAAAACCACTTCTTGCACTCTTTTTTCCCAAAATATTGAGCACCGTAACATTCAGTAATCTGGACATTTTCTGTCAGTACTGACAGAAATAAATCCAGATCTTTTGTCAGCCAAGAGCGAATATAGTGTTTAAAAATCCGTATGTTCATCAGATAAAATTTTGCGGTTCACTGTCAATAATAACCCGCAGCTCCTTATTTTCCTTGAGTTGAGTAAGTTCGAGCACCTCATTGAGTGCCGCTTCTAACTGTGTTTCAAATCGATATTTGACCAAAATTTGATAGTGAAAAAGATTGTGTGTTCGTGCAATCGGTCGCGGTGTTGGTCCTAAAATCTTTGCTTTTTCGCTCAACTGTCGCTTGATCAAATCCGCAATTTCATACGCTTTTTGAATCGCAATCGATTCATCTTTATGAGAAATCATGACCTGAACTGTGAAATAATAAGGGGGATATGAGAGATTTTTTCTAAATTTCATTTCCGCCTCATAAAATCGTTCATAGTTCTGTTCTTTCGCCAATTTAATCGCATAATGTTCTGGATTAAAGGTCTGAATCAAAACCTCTCCTTTTTTTTCTGCACGCCCTGCACGTCCTGAAACCTGCATCAAAAGCTCAAAGCTGCGCTCACTTGCACGAAAATCTGGTAAATTTAATCCCGTATCCGCATTTATGACACCTACCAGTGTAACATTAGGAAAATCTAATCCTTTTGCAATCATCTGAGTGCCAAGTAAAATGTCCGCTTCACCATCACCAAATTTCTTTAGAATTTTCTCATGTGCATGCTTTGTACGTGTTGTATCAACATCCATCCGCAAAATTTTAACTTCTGGCATGAGCTGCTCTAATTCTTCTTGAACCTTTTGTGTCCCTGACCCATAATAACGAATTTTTTTTGCCTGACAATTTGGACACCGCTGAGGAATCCCTTGAACATGCCCGCAATAGTGACAATTGAGCGTTCGCGTGTCCATGTGCAAGGTCAGTGAAATGTCACAATTCGGACATTGCACAACAAAGCCACATTCTCGACACATCACAAATGAACTGTATCCTCTTTTATTAAGCATGAGAATGACTTGTTCATTGCGCGCTAATTTTTCTCTTATTTTTTCTAATAAAAGCTGTGAAAAATTAGCCGCTTGATCATTAATCTGTGAACGCATGTCCACAATCTTCACCTCAGGTAAAACTGCAGCCTCATTTGCACGTTGATTTAAACGCAACAGCTGATAATTTCCCTTCATTGCACGTGCACGACTCTCTAAACTCGGCGTCGCAGAGCCTAAAACCAGCGCAGCATGATGCCATTTTGCCCGTAAAAGCGCGATGTCTCTTGCATGATAACGTGGACTTGAATCTTGTTTATAGCTTGTTTCGTGCTCCTCATCAATGATGATCACGCCAATTTGATCCACAGGTGCAAAAATGGCTGATCGTGCCCCCACAACAACACGTGCTTTTTGCATTTTGATTTTTCGCCACTCATCATACTTTTCTCCATCGGATAATCCTGAGTGCATGATGGCCACTTGATCTCCAAAACGCGCAATAAATCGCTCTGACATTTGCGGCGTCAAACTGATTTCTGGTACCAATAAGAGCGCAGTTTTTCCAAGCGCAAGAAAATGTGCGATGACGTGCAAATAAACCTCTGTTTTTCCTGATCCTGTAATTCCTTCAAGTAAATAAGGACGCTCAACACTTGAGATGATCTGATCAAATGCTTTTTTTTGCTCTTCATTCAGTTTTTTAGCTTTGTCAGCGCTGACAGCATCAAATAAGGCACGCGTCCGCGAAATTTCCACTTCTTTGATCTCAATCAATCCCTGATCTATAAAAAATTTTACTTGAGCATGAGAAAAAGCTAAATTTTTTACAGGAATTTTCTCACCAAAATGACGCAATAAAAACCGTTTAAACTCGTCTCGTTTTTTCGCAGCTTTTTTGACTTCAAATAAGGCTAATTTTTCATGATCCAATACAGAAATAAATTTTTCAACTTTACGATTTTCTTTTGATTTCGCCAAATAAGTCACTGAAAGTTCATGACGCGCAGCACGCTTTGTAAACTCAAGTTTTTCTTCATCCGAAAGTTTAGAAGAATACCATTGATTCCCTTTTTCATCTTGAAATAATTTATCGTAATTCGAATTCAAAAGTGATGGTAACATGGCTTTCAAACAAGAAATTTTATAAGAAAAAACGTGGTGGCGCATCTCATCAGCCAGCCACAATTGTTCTTTTGTCAGTACAGGCGTCACATCAAGTAACTCCGCTATTTTTTTCAGTCCAGACGTCGCTTTGGACGAGATGAGGTGTTCAAGAATCTCGACAATGATGCCTTGAACCAAGCGATTTCCCGCCCCAAATGGGACATGGACGCGCATCCCAACTTCTGTCAGTGCTGACAGCTCCTTTGGAATCTGATAAGTAAAAGGTTTATCCGTCTGCATCAGCGGGATATCCACAATAATTTTTGCAATTTTCATCAGCTCTCACTCACTTACCTTTTGTCACTTTATTCTATCAAAAAGCACGCCAGAGCGCGCCAATTTTGATTATTCTTCCTCTTCAGTTTCAGATTCGACTTCAGATTCAACTTCGATTTCAACTTCAACTTCGACAGAAGTTTTTTTCGCACGATTTCCTTTTTGCTTTTCTTCTTCTTCTTTTTCTTCTTGAGCGATTTGATCTTTAATTTTCTTTTCAGCCATCAGCGCTTCTAAATGTTCCAATTCACGCCGTTCAACCAACGTATGCCGTTTCGCTTCAGGAGCTGGGTGAATCGTAACTGTTCCATTTGCGATTTCTTCTAAAGCACGCAATGTATTCTTAACAGATTTATATTCCTTTTGAGTTGCACGTTCTCCTTCATGCAATTCATGCGCCCGCTTCGCTTCTAAAATCACAAGCGAGTATTTTGAATCCACTTTTTCTAACAACTTATCAATCGATGGTTCTAACATCATAATCATTTACCTCTTTCACATTTTAATCGTCGCAGTAGCGAAAAAATCATTTCTGTCAGTACTGACAACTTACAAATCGCGCGAATCAATCATCTTACGATACCGTCCAATCACACGGTCAACACGGAAATGTTCCGCATCAATAATCATCTTCACCCGTTGCGCAGATAAGTCAACCTGATCATTGACCACAGCATAATCATATTCACTCATCAAACGAATTTCTTCTTTTGCTTTTTCCAAACGATGGGCAATCACCTCAGAACTATCCGTTCCACGCCCAACCAACCGTTCACGCAATTGTTCCAAATCTGGAGGTGTCAAGAAAACAAAAACAGCATCTGGTTTTTTTTGTTTGACTTGCAAAGCGCCCTGAACTTCTATCTCAAGAAAAATATCTTTTCCCTCATCCAACGTTTGATTCACATAAGTCAGCGGTGTACCATAATAATTTCCAACATACTCTGCATACTCAAGCATTTCACCTTTACGGATCAATTCTTCAAACTCCTCACGCGTCCGGAAATAATAATCCTTTCCATCCACCTCACCAGGTCGTTGCTTGCGTGTCGTCATCGACACAGAATATTTAAAATTATTTTCTTGTTCAAAAATTTTGGCACGAACTGTCCCTTTCCCAACGCCAGAAGGCCCAGAAAAGACAATTAATAAACCACGCTCTTGCATTTTTCCCTCCGATATCTCTCTAAAAAAGATTAAATCACCTCACCTGACGATGCCTCAGATGTTTATTTTCCCATTTTAGCAAAAAAAAAAAGCAAAAGCTATACTTTGTTACCAAATTGAAATATTTCACTTTACTTTTTTTAACAAAAAAATGAGTGAACCACCCATTTTTTCATCATTTTGCATAATCAATCGCACGTGTTTCTCGAATGACTGTAACCTTGATATTACCAGGATAATCCATTTCATTCTCAATACGATTTTTAATGTCACGTGCAAGCACAGCCATCTTATCATCTGATAAACGATCAGGCTTAACCATCACACGCACCTCGCGACCAGCTTGCAGTGCAAAAGCTGTATCCACGCCATCAAAGCTTGTCGAAATATTTTCTAAATCCTTCAATCGTTTGATGTAATTTTCTACAGATTCACGACGTGCACCAGGTCTTGCGGCAGATAATGCATCTGCTGCAGCAACTAAGACTGCAATCACTGAATTTGGTTCTGTATCATTGTGATGTGAAGCAATCGTATTCACTACAATTGGATTTTCCTTGTACTTGCGTGCAAGTTCTGTTCCGATTTCTACGTGACTGCCTTCCACTTCATGATCCAGAGCTTTTCCGATATCATGTAAGAATCCAGCACGTTTTGCCAAATGAATATTTTCCCCCATCTCAGCCGCCAAATTCCCAGCGATATTTGCCACTTCAACCGAATGATCCAAGACATTTTGTCCATATGACGTCCGGAAATGCAAGCGCCCCATGATTTTCATCAAATCAGGGTGTAAATTATGCGCCCCAACTTCAAACGCAGCTTGTTCACCGTATTCACGGATTTTATGATCAATCGCTTTGCGATTTTTTTCAACCAACTCTTCAATCCGAGCAGGATGAATCCGACCATCTTGAACCAATTGTTCCAAAGTCATCCGAGCGACTTCCCGACGAATCGGATCAAACCCTGATAATACGACCGCTTCTGGCGTATCATCGATGATGACATCAATCCCAGTCAACGCTTCAAAAGTTCGGATATTTCGACCTTCACGCCCGATAATTCGACCTTTCATGCTATCATCTGGTAAAGTGACGACAGACACTGTCTGTTCAGCGACAGAATCGCTTGACACACGTTGAATGGCAAGTGAAATAATATTTTTTGCCTTCTTGTCTGCTTCAGCAGTAGCTTTTTCCTCGCTTTGACGAATCATTTGCGCCATTTCTTTTGTCAACCCATCACGAGTTTCCGTCAAGATAATGTCCTTTGCCTCATCCATTGATAAGTTTGAGATGCGCTCTAATTCTTGATGCTTCTTTTCTTCAATATGCAGTAATTCTTGCTCACGCTTATTGAGAGTATCAGTTTTTTTAGCGAGATTTTCTTCTTTTGAATCTAAGTTTCGTTCTTTTTTAGTTAAAGTATCGTCCTTACGGTCAAGGACCTCCTCACGTTGAGTGAGGCGTTGTTCTGTTTCTTTTAACTCCTTACGTTCTTGCTTAAATTCATTCTCGATATCACGACGCTGCTTTTCTTCTTCTTCTTTGAGCGAATAGCGCGCTTCCTTTTTAAAATTTTCTGCATCTCTTTTGTAAAGTTCTGCTTCACGTTTCAAATTCTCAGCATCACGCGTTGCGTTTGCCGTAATCTCATTTGCCTTATTTTCAGCACCTAAAATCAAACTTTCAGCATCTTGCTTTCCATTTTTGATTTTTTGAGCATAAAAAATAAAGGCGACAACCAATACAATCACTAAGATGGCAAGAACAATAGTAATAATGGTACTTGTGTTCATGCTTCTCCTTTAAAGCTCGAACAATGAAATCATTGCTCGCCCAGTTTGATTATAAAATTAATGTAAATTGCAAAGCAACATACTTTACCATTGTACCATTTTTATGAACATTTATCAACGAAGACTTTTTTACCGCTTTCAGATTTTTTTCACAAAAAAATTGCCCAAAGGCAATTTTCTTATTTTTCAAGCAGCGCTTTTAACGCTTCTACTTTATCAATGTGTTCCCACGGCAAATCTACATCTGTCCGTCCGAAGTGCCATTCGACTTTTTGCTTTAGCAAAATAGCGAGAATGGACAGCGTAGCAGGCAAAGCCTGCAAAGACCAAGCAACGCTTGGCGAGGACGCTTATTTTTCAAGCAGCGCTTTTAACGCTTCTACTTTATCAATGTGTTCCCACGGCAAATCTACATCTGTCCGTCCGAAGTGCCCGTAAGCTGCGGTTTGAGCGTAGATTGGGCGGAGCAAATCTAGCATTTTAATGATGCCAGCTGGGCGAAGGTCAAATACTTTCCGAATTGCTTCAAGGAGTGCATCGTCACTGTATTGGCTTGTTCCAAAAGTATCAATAGCAATGGACGTTGGTTTGGCAACCCCAATAGCATAAGACAACTGAATTTGAGCTTTCTCAGCCAGTCCTGCAGCAACAATATTTTTAGCAACATAGCGTGCGGCATAAGACGCAGAACGATCGACTTTCGTCGCATCTTTTCCTGAGAATGCACCGCCTCCATGAGGCGCATAGCCGCCGTATGTATCCACAATAATCTTACGTCCTGTAAGTCCAGAATCTCCTTGAGGACCTCCAATGACAAAACGTCCTGTTGGATTAATCAAATAATTTGTTTCATCATCCAAAAGTTCTGCAGGAATTACTGCTTTAATGACTTTGTTAATCACATCATCATGGATTTCTTCATTAGTTGCAGTTGCTGCATGTTGCGTTGAGATAACAACTGTATCAATCCGTTTTGCTTTTCCAAAATCATCGTACTCAACAGTGACTTGAGATTTTGCATCCGGACGCAAATATGAAATTTCCCCAGACTTACGCAAATCAGCTAATTTTTTGACCAATTGATGAGCAAGAGAAATGGCAAGTGGCATATATTCCGCAGTTTCTGTGGTAGCATACCCAAACATTAACCCTTGATCCCCTGCTCCAATCGCATCCAATGGATCTTTATCTGAATTTCCACGTTCTTCAAGTGCATCATTCACCCCTTGAGCGATATCAGAAGATTGTTCAACAAGTGAAACGTGCACGCCGACAGATTTGTAATCAAATCCATTTTCACTATCCGTGTAACCAATTTTTTTGATCGTATCACGGACAACACCTGCAATGTCCACATAAGCATTCGTTGAAATTTCTCCAAAAACGCTGACGGTTCCTGTGTACACGACGGTTTCACAAGCCACGTGAGCGTTTGGATCTTGTGCAACAATAGCATCCAAAATGGCGTCAGAAATTTGATCTGCGACTTTATCTGGATGGCCTTCAGAGACGGATTCTGAAGTGAATAAGTGTTTTTCTTTTGACAATTTAATGTCCCCCTACTTCTATTTTGGTGTCATCACCAGATTCGGTTACAAGGATTTTTCGGTTCTTTTTTCAAATGTGAACCACCTCTAGGATGCACAGCGCATCTAAAGCCTTTCGGGACTTGTAACTCTTTTATTTTAACATTTTTTTAATGAATTTGTTATTATTTTTTATAAATATAATCGCGCGTCATTGGTAATGTCTGTCCTGATGCACCTTTTGTGATCAAAAATTGAATCACATCAATGTTTCCAGATTCAAAACCAGCCGCACATGCTTGGAGATATAAATCCCACATTCTCGCAAATGGTCTCCCCATACTTTCAACGGTTTCGTCAAACACTTTCTCGTAATTTTCAGACCAAATCTCCAGTGTTTTTTGATAATGCCTACGAAGTGGTTCAAGATCATCCAACTGAAGTCCTGCGCTCATGATATGTGTGATTTGTTCTGCTACGTTTGGAATATATCCCCCTGGGAAAATGTACTTATCAATGAACGGATCAATTCCCATGCCTTGATGTTGTCCTGTGATGCCATGAATCAATGCACGTCCATTAGGTTTAAGATAATCTGCTACTTTTTGGAAATAAGCTTCTAAATTTTCTTTTCCGACATGCTCAAACATCCCAACAGACGTGATATAATCAAATTCTGGTTCTTTTAAATCACGATAATCCATGAGATAAATTTTTATTTTATCTTCTAAACCTAGGGATTGAATGTGTTGCGTAGCAAACGCATATTGTTCATCTGAAAGCGTGATTCCGACACCACTGAGTCCATATTCTTGAGCTGCAGTGATCAATAATGTCCCCCAGCCACATCCGATATCTAAGAGCCGTCCACCAGGAGTACTGTGCAATTTATTTAAAATGTGACGGATTTTTGCCATTTGCGCTTCTTGAAGCGTCATTGTTTCATTTTCAAAATACGCACAAGAATATGTCATGGTTGGATCTAACCATTTTTTATAAAAATCATTTCCGATGTCATAGTGACTGTGAATGTCTGCACGACTCGTTTTTTTATCATGACTTCCCATCAGACGCTTTGCAATCGCACCTTTTAGTCCACTTTGATCCATCACAAATGATTCTTTTTGACGATAAGCAGATGAAATTAGTGCTTGCAAACTTCCTTCAATTTCAATGTCTCCATTCATGTAGGCTTCTCCAAGCACCAATGTTGGTTCACCTGCAAGATCACTCAAACTAAATTTTTTATTGAATGTAATATGAGCTTTGGTTTCTCCTGACCCGTATTTTTCAGTTTCGCCACTCCAGTAAGTGACTTCGATGGTTTCATCAAAAGCGCTAGCAAGTGCTTTATTCAAAACAGTTTTTTCAAAAACCATTATGTCTCCTTTTTAAAAATTTCTTATTGAGTTAAAAAAATAAACTTCTATAGTTTTGTTATACGCTTCTGAAAATAATTTGTCAAATGTTAACGCCATTAATTATGATTTGAGTATCACATTTGATACACTATTTTTGATTGCGTCGTTTTTTCATTTTTCTGATATAATGTTTTTATGAATGATCAATTAGAAAAAAATAAAATTTTAGAGGCGTGTGATTTTTTGTCTGATGTAAAAGTTTTTGCATCATCAGAATCCACACAAAAGGATGCAAAGATACTGGATCAGGACCGCTGTCTTTATTTGGCAGATCATCAACTCAGCCCCTACGGACGATTTGGACGCCAGTATTATGCGGTTAATGGCAGTGGCATTTATATGAGTCTTTGCCTTCATCTGCCGCATTCTCAAGATGAAAATTTTTTTGTCAGTACTGACAAAACCCCTCAGTACACAATTTTGATGGGCGCAGCGCTCGTTTTAGCGATTGAAAAATTAACCACAAAAAAACCGATGATTAAATGGGTCAATGACATTTATTTAGACGGAAAGAAGATGGCTGGAATTTTGACAGAAGCTTCTGTCAGTACTGACAGAACACAAATCATTATTGGTGTTGGACTGAATTTCTCCATCACCTCATTTCCTTACGCACTCAAAGACAAAGCCACATCACTTTTTGATACGGAACCAACGCTCACACGTAATGCTCTCATCGCAGAGATTTGGAATCAATTTGATCGCTTATTAAGAGAAGATTCTTATTTTGATTGTTATAAATCGCACTCGTTTATTTTGGGAAAACACGTCGAATTCACACAAAATCACATCACTTATGACGGATATGCGACAGATTTGACACCGCAATGTGAATTGGTGGTTCGCTTATCTGACGGCTCAACGCGCATTTTATCTAGTGGCGAAATCTCATTAAAAAAATGGACCTCATGAGGTCCATCTTTTTTGTATTTATTATTATTATATAGGAGTGGCAGTTTAACGTGGTACCGCACGGGTTGATTTAATTATAATTTTTGTCAGTACTGACAGATTAAAAATCTGACCAGTCATCTTCTGTTTCTTTTTTTACAGGTTCAGCATCTTTGATTTTACGTCCGTCACTACGGACCTCATCCCACGAATTGCGCTGTGACCACGAATTGTCGTAACGACTTGCTTTTTCTTCATAGCGCTCTTTTTTACGGTTCATTTTTTCTTCAAAACGCGCTGCTTTTTCATCCCAACGGCTCTGATAATCACGTTCATCACGAGTGTCATCATAACCGCGGCGATGATACCCGCTTGGAATAATCCAACTCGCTACAAAGTAGAGCGGAATCAATCCTCCCATGCTACTGAATGCAAGAATGATGAATAAAATGCGCAAGATGGTGACCACATCACTACTCCAGCCAAAATATTCACAGATTCCCGCGATGACACCACTTACCATCCGATTTTTACTCGATTTCGTCAATTGTCTTGAATTCATTTTTTCGATCCTTTCTTCAAAATTCTGTTTTTAACCTTTCTTTGGAATCCATAAACTTGCGATAATATAAGCAAATACAGGCAATCCATATCCCGCTAAAATCGCGAGAATAAAGACAATTCGCAGCGCAGTGATCCGTCCAGTCCCCCAACCGAAATATTCACCTAATCCCGCAATGACACCTGTTACCCAAATGTTCTGATTTGATTTTGTTAATTTTCTTGAAGTCATTTTATCCTGTCTTTTCATCGTCACTTCAAATTCATCGTCTTGAGTCACTTAATCTTCATCATTTTTTTCAATGTCTTTTAACCAAATTGTACCAGATTTTGTTTCCAGTTCAAAAGTTAAACTGTTCTCACCCGTTCTGACAATCGCCGCACCATTTCTTCCAGCTTCAAAAGGATTATCCAGATTCAAGCGTGTTTTGTAGCCGCCAAAAATCGTTCTCACATGTCCAACAAGTCCCAAATGCTCTGGAACAGAAACTTTAATGTCGCCATTCACATTTTTCACATTTAATTGACGTGCACCATCAAACGTTTCTGTGACAAGGACATTCCCATTCACCAGATTCAAATCCGCACGTTCAAATGCCGCCGTCACACGCAGATTTCCATTGATGCCGTCAACATTAAGCTCATTGGTCTTGCCATCTAGCACTTTCACATCCCCATTTTTAGTAGAAATCGCGATTTTTTCACTGTTTCCTTTATTGAGTTCAATAGCACCGTTGAGTTGATTAATCTCAAGTGTTGTTGCATCCAATTGATCAACTGTCGTCTCGCCGTTCAGCATATTGAGAGCAACTTTTTCATACACTTTTTTTGGAAGATAAAGCGCCACGTTTGCCGAAATTCGACCAGAAGCAGTCACGTAAAGCACACCATCTTCAACTTCTAACTTCGTTTTTTCTGCCAAATACGCATCCAAATCAGCGTTTTCTACCGCCCCATAAATCTTATATTCAGCCTTAACATGCGCATTATCACCCGGTTGAACCGTTATTTTCCCAGCTTTGATTTCAACATTAATTTCAGAAAAATCACCTTCCAAATCTTTTTCAACCGTTTTAGAAATTGATTTTACTTTTGGAAAACCATTCCCAAAATCAATATTATCATCTACCGTTTTAGCAACACCTTTGAAAACTTCTTTTCCTTTTTCAAAAAGTGTACCAAACGTGTACTTCATCGCGTCTGAAAAATCAACATCATGATATTCATAACCATCTTTTTTCGCATCATTTTCTTTCTTATCATTTTGAAAATTGAATTTAAAACTTCCTTTGTCCGTGTGTTTTTCTTCTTCATTTTCTTGAGAATTTTCATCGAATCCTTTTCTTTCAAGAAGTTCAACTGCCTCATCCTCAGAAATGATCCCACGACGCATTAAGTCCATGATTCTATCTTTTTTATCAGCCATTTTATTCCTCCATCGAATATCGCTTTTTTAAATTCATTTTTATGTAAGAACTTTCGTCCTTCACAAGATTATTATCTCATAACTTTCCCCTCACAAAATGAGACTTTGGACTGATTTTTTAAAAAAAGTAGCTCCAGCTCTTAAAAAATATTTCTGTCAGTACTGACAAAATAAAAAAAATAAAATAAATCGCAAAACACCACCACACAAAACAGCAAAAAACGTCTGTCAGTACTGACAAACGTTGATTTAATCATATTTTGATTATTAATTAAGCTTTGTTTGCTGAACCGAAAACATCGATACGTTCTTCAACTGAAGCAGTGATAGCATCAAAGCCAGGTTTCAAGAATTTACGTGGATCGAAAAGTTTTTTCTTCATGTATTCAGCTTCGTTAGCATTAAATACACCAACATGTTCGCGCATTGCAGCACAGAAAGCAAGTTGACATTCCGTGTTAACATTAACTTTAGCTACACCCAATTTAATAGCAGCACGGATTTGATCATCAGGAATACCTGATCCACCGTGAAGTACAAGTGGCACACCTGGCAAAGCAGCAGTCAATTTTTCAAGGTGATCAAGGTGAAGACCTTTCCAGTTAGCTGGGTAAGGACCGTGGATATTTCCAATACCAGCAGCCAAGAAATCAACTCCAAGAGCAGCCATACGAACAGCATCATCAACAGGAGCAAGTTCGCCATCACCAATGATACCATCTTCTTCTCCACCAATAGTACCAACTTCACATTCTACAGAAATACCTTTGGCATGAGCTTTTTCAATCACAATCGCAGCTTTTTCAAGATTTTCTTCAATATCAAGAGCTGAACCATCAAACATCAAAGAAGAGTAACCCACTTCGATACATTCCATAGCAGCATCAAAGTTCCCATGGTCAAGGTGAATTGCAACAGGAACAGTGATTCCCATTGACTCAACAAGAGTTTCAATCATCACTTTACAAAGTTTGTATCCACCCATATATTTAGCAGCACCCATTGAAGTTTGGATCAAAACTGGTGTTTTCTTTGCTTCTGCGGCACGCAAGATAGCTTGTGTCCATTCAAGGTTGTTTGTGTTAAAACCACCAATAGCGTAACCATTGTCACGAGCGGCTTTTACGAATTTTTCTGCTGAAACGATTCCCATTTCATTATCCTCCGATTAAATTTACTACACTATAATTATAACATTTTGTGAAATAATTTGCTAGTCAAAAATCAAAAAAAACACATAAAGAAATCCCTAGAACCCTTTAAAAATAAGTAAGCGATACCAATTTCAAAAGCATAGATATCAACAAAACAACCTTCAAAATTTCACGAAGTAACTCAGTTATACAAGCAGCACTGATACAAAACAAAAAGCTCTGTATCTACAGAGACTAATTTATTATATTATGCCGAGGACCGGTTTCGAACCGGTACGAAGATTTCCCTTCGCAGGATTTTAAGTCCTGTGCGTCTGCCAGTTCCGCCACCCCGGCTAAAACTGAAGCGAACGACGGGATTCGAACCCGCGACCCCAACCATGGCAAGGTTGTATTCTACCACTGAACTACGTTCGCAAGTAATTTCTTACTAAGATGCCGACTACATGATTCGAACACGCGACCCTCTGA
>NZ_WITJ01000011.1 GCF_009601015.1 Lactococcus hircilactis | reverse complement strand
ATTTCTCCAACTTCTTTGGCAGAGTAACCAGCGTTAACTCGTGCAGCCTTAAGCGATATTTTTGGAGGTAATTTTTTTGTAATTTCTTCAGCCATATTGGCTCCTTTCTGATTAATGTGTGATATAATTTTGTTAAATTTATTACTGGAGGATTCCTCGTGGAATTATTAGATAAAGACTCAGAAAAAGTTTTAAAAAAACTAATTGACTATCATTATGGTGTAAATAAAGATAGTAGTTTTCAAATCGCCTCAATCAAAAATCAAAATGCTGCGGAATCGCTTGACTTTCTTATAGAAAATAAGTTCATTCAACAATTCCAAGACTCTAATGTATCCTTAACTAAGAAGGGATTAACTTACTTTGCTGCCAAAAGAGGATACAAGCGTAAAGCATGGTTTGAACATTTTTGGTTATCATTTTTTTCTACATTCATTTCTGGAATAGCTGTCGGAATAATTTTGAGTCCTGTAATAAACGCTATTGTAAAACTCATCCTCCGGTCATTAAAATGAACAAAGCTATTATCAATGCTGAAACAATGACTCCCAAAGCACAACCCAACAAGCCACCTAAGAATTCCATTGAGTGATCGTTCATATCCCTCCTCCTTTCTTTAATTGTATTTAAAATTTAATAATTTCTTAATTATCATCAATGCTATAATAGATTTGGAGCAACCACTATTACCAGTAGTGGATGACCTAAAAATATTATAGAAAGGAGGATGTGATATTGGATGATGTTCAATTAACTAAGGATTCTAAACAATTACTTGCGATAATTTATAAAGAGTACCTTAGTAAAATTAATAATGGTGTTTCCAAAAACTCTGCAAAGCGTGTCGGACATATCTCTGACATCTACGCATTAGTACCTGATTGGTTACCAGATGATGCTTTAGAAACTATGAACGGGCTGTCTAGGTCTGGGTATGTTATGAATAGTTATGGAAACAGCACTATTATTGATTCCTATTTGCTAGATAAGACGATAATATATTTTGAAAACAAAAATATTAATACCGTCAAAGAAATTGCGGATTGGGTTTTAAATTAATATAATTCCCAATCATTTCTTAAAATGTCCTTGGCTTTAGGATTCCAGAATTTTGAAGCTGTAGGCCATTTTTCTTTATATGTTCCTCCAGATTTTTCAATACCTGTTTTTGTTGGTACAATGACTATTCCAAGTGGCATAGAATTTGTAGGAATAAATACCATTCCATGGTCTTTATCTTCAGGGGTTGTAATTGCCTTATTTTCTTCTAAGGCTTTTTTCGTTGCTTCGATAATGTTCATTTTATTATCCTTTCTGATTAATTAAATTTCTGCTTTCGCAGTAAGAGAAGTTCAGGAATCGAACCTGTTCGCCAGTCTTCCCTGCTCGTTGTGAGCAATATCATAACTCCGTGATATAATGTAAGTGACCAAACTAAAATTATATTGGAGGTTTTATGAACAAAATTGATACAACAACAATTAGCTTAATCGTTGCTATAATAGCAATAATTGCACCTATGCTTACATCATTAATAAGTGGTCATCAGTCAAAAGTATCTAAAGTGGAAGATTATAAATTAAAATCATTAGATAAAATTAAACTACTATTTGAGGAATTACTTACTGCTTATGGAAAAGCTGTCACTGATTGGAATTGGGATAGCTACACTAATTTATCAGCAGCAACAGCCAAAGTTTTGCCTTACCTACCCAAGAAATATTTAAACAAATTTTTAAAGCTATTAAAAGAATATGATATAGATGATTATAAAAGTATTGAAAAATTCCAAGAAATAATTCCTGATATTCAAACCATCATAAATAAACTTACAAACGACGTTCTAAATCACTCACTTTTTCGCGAAGCGATACAAGGTTCGATAGAAAGAAAGCGTTCATTATTCCTTGGATCAAACAAAGAATAACAAATAAAATATAATTAATCAGTTCCATAATAAGCATCCTTTCCGCCCCTATGGGGCTTTTTATTTGCCAAACTCACTACTTACGTCGCGGTGGATACGTCGTGTACCGTCATTTGAACATCGTTCCGTCCGCCGTACTGAATGCTCCATGTTTGTTCGCTCGTTTAACTTTATGAATTAATTATAACATTGTTTTAAAACAATGTCAATAATAAAAACGTTAAAAAACGATATTTTTTTATTTTTTTTATTGATTTTTTCGTTTTATTCCGATATAATATAGATATAAATTAAATAGGAGAAAACAATGGGAAGAGGAAAATCTACTCCGCAAGAAGAAATCATGAAGTCTATCGTTTCTTCCAATATTAAAAAGTATTTAGAAGAGCAAGGTAAGAAGGCTATTGACCTACAAAAAGGAACTAATATTTCTCAAAGCTCAATAAGTGAATACACTAATGGAAAATCTTTGCCAAATCCTGGTAATCTTCAAAAAATAGCTGACTTTTTTGGAGTTCTTCGTGAAGATATCGACCCACGGCATGCAGAAGATTGGAAAGAGCCAGAAGTACTGAATGAAATAGTTCAACAAATAACAGATATTTCTAAACAGCTTGAAGAACCACGCCAAAAAATAGTTCTTAACACTGCTACTGTTCAATTAAGCGAGCAGAATAAACCGAAAGTAATTGACATCACAAAAGTTCCTGGATATATTCCTTACGATTCTGAAAATATGGGAATGGCTCCAATATTGGGAGACATCGCAGCTGGGTATAATATCATGGCAGAGGAAAACTTTGACGGTATGATGCCAGTCAGTGCTGAATATGCTGGTAGAGATGATGTGTTTTGGCTCAATATCAAAGGCAAGAGCATGGAGACGCTGATTCACGATGGTATGTTCGGACTATTTGAGCATTCATCAGACATCAGCGATGGAAAGATAGGCGCTGTAATGGCAGAAGATGGAAGTTGGGTTACTGTTAAACGAGTGTTTCATGATGTTGACCAAAATGGATATTTAAAAAACCTCATTCTCGTTCCTGAAAATGAAAGTTTTGATAAAATAATCGTGAATGAATACAATCCAGCTAGAGTTATTGGTAGACTGCTAGAAGTAAAGCAATTTTTCTAAAACAAAAAAGCCCACCCAGGGGGTTATGAGTTAGGGGGTGGGCTAAAGATATAGTATTAGTAAAATCTCTAGCTATGAATAGAGTTTTTTACTACACTCATTTTATCAAGAAATGGAGTAAAAAGCAAATGTGGATAGAAAATTTACCAAATGGAAAGTTTAAATATTACGAAAGATACAAAGACCCGTATACTGAAAAATGGAAAAAAATTTCAATTACGCTTGATACTAATTCTAATCGTTCAGTCAAAAGCGCTGCAAGATTATTATCAGAAAAAATAGATAATAAGATAGATTCGCACTCTATTTCTGATATAACTTTTAAAGATCTAGTGGGAGAATGGCTAAAATATTACAAAGTGCGTGTAAAAAGAAAATCATATTTACATGCATTAGACACTATGGAAGTGATTAATACTGTCATCAAGCCAGAAATGCTTATCAAAAACATTGATTCAAATTTAATTTCTAAACTAATTGATAAGATGTATACGTTTGGAAAATACTCGCTTAATTATACTTCTCAAATAAAATCAACCGTATCCCAAATTTTTAAATTTGCTATTAGTAAAAAATATATTTTTTCTAATCCAACTGATGGCGTTAAAATTGTTCCTAAAAAACAAGAGGAAGAATCGAGAAAAATAAAAATAGATCAAAAGTATCTTGAAAAAAATGAGGTTAAATTAATTTTAGAAAGATTATATTCAACGAATAGAAAAGCTAATAATGGAAGGATTGCTGAGTTCCTTTGGCTGACTGGATTAAGGTTTGGAGAGCTACAAGCATTGCAATGGAAAAACTTTGATGGAAAAAGCATTGCAGTTGATGGAACGCTAGATGCGTTTAAATTAAAAATATCAGAAGCAGTAAAAACTACACCCAAAAATATTAACAGTAGAAGAATTGTAGACATTCCTGAGAGGGCTATTGAGATACTGGAATATCAAAAACAAATAAATCAATTAAGATTTGGCATTGTAAAAGAAGATGATTATATTTTTGTTAGCGTGCAAAATAATCCAGTAGTGCTCAATAGTTTTAATACTCAGTTAAAAAAAGCGGGTATAGAAAGTAATATAGAAAAGACTTTATCATCACATATTTTTAGGCATTCTCACGTATCACTTTTGGCAGAACTGAATATACCAATAAAAACAATAATGCAGAGAGTAGGGCACGGAGACGCATCGACAACTATCAAAATCTATAATCACGTCACAAATAAATCAAAGCAAGACGTAATTAACGCTCTAAACAAAATAACGCTCTAATCATAGAACGTTTTTTTTTGCCCCTTTTTTGCCCCTTTTGATAAATTGATAATTTTTAAAGTGGTATAAACTATTGATATATATGGTTATTTAATTTCAAAGTTATCCATAAGGTCCATAAAATCATCAAATAAGTAGCTGGCGTCGTGTGGGCCAGGTGCTGCATCGGGATGAAATTGAACGGAAAAGGCGGGATGATAACGGTGCCGAATCCCCTCAATTGAATGATCATTGATTTCTTCGTGTGTGACTAAAAGTGTGTCAGGAAGATTTTCTCTGGAAACCGCATAGCCGTGATTTTGAGAGGTAAAATCAATTCGTCCAGTTGCAATTTCACGGACGGCATGATTAAACCCGCGGTGTCCAAATTTCATTTTGTAGGTTGTTGCGCCATTTGCAAGACTTAAAAGTTGGTGTCCTAAGCAGATGCCAAAGATCGGAACGTGTCCTAAAATTCCTTGAATCATCGTAATTGCTTCTGGAACATCTGTTGGATCTCCAGGGCCGTTCGTCAACATCACACCATCTGGATGCATGTTCAAGATTTCTTGTGCTGTTGTGTCATACGGTACAACGGTCACATCGCATTGCCGTTTTGAGAGTTCACGTAAAATGGAGTGTTTCAGTCCAAAATCAACCACAACAACTTTTCTTCCCATATTTGGAGAAGGGTAAGGTGTTTTTGTGCTGCTGGTTTGTACTTGATTACTTGGTAAAACTGTTGCTTTGAGTTGACTCATTTGATGTTCTAATTCATCATCTGGACTTGAAAGCGTTGCTTTCATTGTGCCGTGTTCACGAACAATTTTGGTCAATGCACGAGTATCAACTCCACTAATTCCTGGGATGTTTCTCGATTTCAAAAATTCATCCAATGAAATTTGTGTGCGCCAATTGGACGGGCGACGTGCTGCTTCATGTACAACAACCGCTTTACACGTTGGGCGAATGGATTCAAAGTCGTCTCTATTGATCCCATAATTTCCAATCAAAGGAAATGTAAACATCAAAATTTGTCCATTATAAGATTGGTCAGTGATGGATTCTTGATAGCCTGACATTCCTGTGTTAAAAACTAATTCACCAGTTACTTCAACATTAGCACCAATCGCTTCACCCTCAAATACAGTGCCATCTTCTAAGATTAGGAGTCTTTTGCTCATCATTATCTTACCTCTTTATTATTTTTTCTTTTGTCAGTACTGACAGAAATTTTAATGCTTTTTTTTAGTGCTACTGCTTTAAAATCGCCTCTAAAATCGCCATGCGCATGTAAACGCCGTTTGTCATTTGTGCCACAATTCGGCTTTTAGGGCTCACAACAAGTGCGTCAGCAAGTTCTACATCGCGATTGACCGGTGCGGGGTGCATGATAATCGCTTCTGGTTTCATGAGCGCGCTTCTCTTTGTTGTTAATCCATAACGTTTGTGATAATCACTTTTACTGAAATTTTCATTTTCGTCCGCTCCCATTCGCTCATGTTGAACGCGCAAAAACATTGCGACATCCAAAAATTCTAACACATCGTCCAATTGAACAAATTGTCCGTAAGAATCAAACTCGTGAGTATGCCAGGCTTTAGGTCCTGTAAAATAGAGTGTTGCACCCAATTTTTTTAGAATCACCATGTTTGATTTTGCAACACGAGAATGGCTCAAATCACCAGAAATTGCAATGTTGAGTTGGTCAAAATGACCAAATTCTTCATAAATTGTCATCAAATCCAGCAAACATTGACTTGGGTGCTGTCCAGAACCATCGCCAGCATTGACAATCGCACACGTGATGTGCGGTGAATCCACTAATTTTTGATAGTATTTTTCTTCTTTTGAACGAATAACAGCAACTTTCACTCCCAAAGCACACAGCGTTAGCACCGTATCAAATAAGGTTTCTCCTTTGCTGATTGAGCTTTTTTGTGCATCAAACTCCAACACTTCAAGTCCAAGTTTGCGCTCTGCAATGTGAAAGGAGTGATGTGTTCGCGTGCTATTCTCAAAAAAGAGATTACTGACAAAAGTTTGTGACCACTCCGGCATTTGCACGGTGTTATTTTTGAAAGAAATGGCGCGAGTAATCAGAGCCATAACCTCATCAACACTCAAATCTTCCATGCTTGTTAAGTGAGATAAGCTCACCGTCCCATCTGTGCGTAACATTTTTTACCTCCCTGAGTAAAATTAAATGTTTTAATTCATTTTATTTTTTGTCAGTGCTGAGCATTTTTTGTCAGTACTGACAAGATCTAAAAGGCCATTTTTACGGATTTTTAACTGGGCATGCCCAAGTTTATTGTCCCATTTTGCACTTAATTCTACCGGAACGACTACACTAATCACACCTATTGTTCCTGATAAAACAAGCGCCAATTTCCAAAGTTTCATATTATTCCTCTTTAGGTAAAATAAGATTAAGAACGATGCCAAGGATTGTCGCAATCGCTACAGAAGAGATGGCAAAATTTTGAGTGACTTCAATAATCATCCCTCCAATCCCAATAACTAATACGACAGAGCTAATCAAAAGATTGCGTTTGATGTCAAAATTCACTTTATTTTCAACTAAAATCTTCAATCCACTCGCGGCAATGACACCAAACAGAGCAATAGACGCCCCACCAATGACTGGACTTGGGATTGATTGTAAAAGTGCTGTAATTTTTCCAATGAAAGACACAACCACTGCAAGTACCGCTGCTCCTGCAATGACATAAATGGAGTGAATTTTCGTAATCGCCATGACACCAATATTTTCTCCATAAGATGTCACAGGAGGAGCACCCAAAAATCCAGCAATAATCTGTGCAACACCGTCTCCAGACAGGGTTTTTTCAAGTCCCGGATCTTTGAAATAATCTTTTTTTGTTAAACTATTTAACACCATAATATGTCCAAAATGTTCTGTCATCGTTACAAATGCAATGGGCGCCATCGTCAAAATTGCGCTAGGATAAAATGCCCAGTGGTAACTGGCAAACATGATTTGAACTGGCGGAATTGCAAGCCAGTGAGCATGAGACAATCCAGAGAAGCTCACAATCGGCTGCTTGATTATAAGTCCAATCACAAGTGCAGCAACATACCCTGTGATAATTCCCAATAAAATGGGAACAACAGATAAGAACCCACGACCATAAATACTGTAAATCACGATGGAAAGCACGGTCACCAACGCAATAAGAATGTAGGCCAAACTATATCCTTTAAGCTGACCCGGATTGATATACATGGCATCATTGATTGCAGTAGGTGCTAAACTTAATCCAATGACCATCACAATCGGTCCGACGACAATCGGTGGAAGCACTTTATCAATCCACCCTTTTCCAGCCACTTTTACGATGAGCGCAACAATTAGATAAACTAATCCTCCAGTCATCGCACCTTGTGCAATCGCTGGAATTCCACCGTGTTTCATCAATAAAGTCATCGCGCCAATATATGCAAAACTTGATCCCATATAGGCGGGCACTTTATATTTTGTGACCGTCATGTGTGCAAGCGTTCCAAGTCCTGATGAAAGTAATGCAATCGCAGGATTTATTCCAACTAATATCGGAACAAGGACCGTTGAGCCAAACATCGCAAATAAATGCTGAAAAGACAAGCCAAACCATTGTGCAGTTTTGGGTTTTTCGTACACCCCTAAAATTATATCTTCTTTATTTTCCAAAACAGTCTCATTTCTTTTTCGTTTTTTGATCGTTTTTAAAGTTCACTTGCAATTAAGATGCTGTCTGAACCATCACATTCGTTCATTTGAACAATGATTTCCTCTTCTTTTGCAGTTGGAATATTTTTTCCGATATAATCCGCACGAATCGGTAATTCGCGGTGTCCACGATCGACAAGAACTGCCAATTGAACTCGTGCTGGGCGTCCCAATTTAACTAATCCATCAATCGCTGCACGAATGGTCCGTCCAGTATATAAAACATCATCCACTAAAATAATGTCTTTATCTGTAATATCAACATTTATTTCAGTCGTATCTACATCCGCTTGACGATCATCACGAAACGGCTTTGTGTCCATCTCTCCCAACGGAATTGACAGTCCTTCAAGTTGTTTTAGACGCTCTTGAATCCGTTGAGCTAAAAACACGCCACGTGTTTTAATTCCCACCAAAACAAGCTGGTCCATTTCTTTATTTCGCTCGATGATTTCGTAAGTGATCCGTGTGATGGCCCGTTTCATTGTGATTTCATCAATGATCTCTTTTTGTTTCATACTCTTCTCCTTTTTAATCAAAAAAATACCTTCATCCAAAAAGAATGCAGGTATAAGGTTTCAGAAAAATGGGATTTCCCCACTAATTTTATTCAAATTTAAAATTTCCGCCTTGTCTGCCTCTCTGGACAACCTTAAAGGTTTTATTCATTATATCAAACTTCGCTTCAAAATACAAGAAAAAATAAACGCTTAAAGTGTATCATCTTTCGCTTGTGCGGTTTCAAATTTATGGATTTTTCCTGATGTATTGGCAGCAGGTCTTTCGTGTTCCTCCTTTTGTATCAAGCGTTCGTGATAATTTTGACAAAAACAACAGGCTGAAAGATGATGCGTGCAGTAAACTAAAAAATCAAAGAAAATCCCTGATTTTTAGTGCTTAGTGCTTACTTTTTCTTTCCTTTTTTCATTTTCTTTTGAGCGCGTTTCATGGCTTGTTTCATGGCAAATTCAGTCGCTTTTCCTTTCAATCCGCCACCAAACATTGCACTCATATCGGGAGCTCCTGAATTTCCCATCATTCCAGATAAATCGCCTAAACTCGACAGATCAGGCATCCCATTCATTGCGCCTTTTCCTTTTGGTAGATTTGGCATGCCTTGTCCACCCATCATTTTACTCATCATGGCATTCATATCTCCATTCATCATGCCTTGCATCATGTCTTTGGATTGATTAAATTGCTTGATGAATTTGTTGACTTCGATAAAGGAATTCCCTGATCCTGATGCGATTCTTCTTCTGCGCGCTGGAGATAATTCGGCTTCTAAGTGACGCTCTTTTGGGGTCATGGATAAGACCATCGCACGTTTTCTTGCGATATCTTTCGGATCAACTTTTACTTTATCTATCCCAGGCATTTGTGAAAATCCTGGAATCATTTTCATGATCTCATCCATTGGTCCCATTGATTGGACTTGGTCTAATTGTTCAACAAAATCTTCAAAATCAAAACGGTTTTCGGCCATTTTTTCAGCCAATTTTGCGGATTGTTCTTCATCGAATTGTGCTTGTGCTTTTTCAATCAAGGTCAACATATCGCCCATTCCAAGAATTCGGCTGGACATGCGCTCAGGATAAAAAACTTCAAGATCTGTTAATTTTTCACCTGTCCCTGTAAATTTAATCGGTTTTCCGGTAATTTCTCTGATTGAAAGCGCTGCTCCACCACGCGTATCGCCATCTAATTTGGTGATGATGACGCCTGTGATGTCAAGTTTTTCATCAAATGTTTTAGCGACTTGAGCAGCAACTTGCCCTGTCATCGCATCAACCACCAGTAAAATCTCTGTTGGAGCTGCTATTGCTTTGATTTCTTGAAGTTCATTCATGAGTTTATCATCAATTTCAAGACGACCAGCAGTATCAATCAAAACATAGTCTTTTCGCTCATCTGCTGCTTTTTTGAGTCCACGAGAAACGATGTTGACTGGATTTTCGCTTGTTCCTTCTTCATAAACAGGGATGTCAAGTTGCATACCGAGTGTTTTAAGTTGTTCAACAGCTGCGGGACGATAAACGTCGGCTGCAATCATGAGTGGACGTGCATTTTGCTCTTCTTTGAGTTTTTTAGCCAGTTTTCCTGCAAAGGTCGTTTTTCCTGCCCCTTGAAGTCCAACCATCATGATAATGGTCGGGATTTTTGGTGATTTGAGAAGTTCAGATTCACCGCCACCTAAAATTTTTGTGAGTTCTTCATTGACAATGGAAATCACTTGTTGTGCAGGATTAAGTGCTTCTGAAACTTCAACTCCGATTGCACGTTCTCTAATATTTCTAATGAATTTCTTAACAACAGGAAGCGCAACGTCCGCTTCAAGC
Source organism: Lactococcus hircilactis (assembly GCF_009601015.1). GTDB lineage: Bacteria > Bacillota > Bacilli > Lactobacillales > Streptococcaceae > Lactococcus > Lactococcus hircilactis. Next base: position 110,592 of record NZ_WITJ01000011.1, on the reverse strand, counting down.
AGTGCAACGCGGATTTCTTTTGTAATTTCTAATACATCATTTTCAGAAATTTTCTTTTTTCCGCGAAGATTTTTAAATACGCTTTGGAGGCGCTCCGTTAAATTTTCAAATGCCAAAATAGTCATTCCTTTCACTGTTAATGAAAATAGGATAAGTTTTACATTAACATTTCATTTCAATTTATTCATCTGTTTTTCTTAGGCTTAGAAGTTTTTTAATTTGAAACAGAATAACTCTATTTTAACATTTTATAAGGATTTTTGTCGATTTTTATTCATTTTTGAACGATTTTATGGATGATTTTGAAAATGATCAGTCCTAAACTGAGTAAAAATGTTACGATGAGAGAAAATGAAATTGGAAAACGAGCATTTTGAGCAGGCACAGTTTTGTATTTTGGAGAAATTGAGAGAGGTGTTTTGGGGGGGAAGTTGTATTTTTGTGTTTCGTTAGGACTTGTCTTTTGTACTTCATAAGATCTATCTTTTTGTACTGGGGGATACTTGTGGGGTGAATTTTTGAGAGAAAACGTGGGAAATTTGTGTGATTTTAGTACGATGTTTGATACAAAATTTGGGGCATTTCTTTTGTGATGAATACGAAAATCAGTAGAGAATTGCGCGGGGAGTGAAACGTTTGGCCATGCTTGATTTGGCACATTTGCTGACGCTATTTTTTTATTTCCAGTACTGGTTTCAGTACTTAAAACAGATGAATCAAAGTGCGTCACGTGAGCTTCGGTTTGCGTTTGGGTTGGTGAATCTGCCATGTTCGCATTTTCAGGCGAGGTGTCGCTGTCTGCGCTGACAGAATTTTCTGTGGCAGCGGGTGGATTTGACGCGGCAGTTTCTTGCTGAATTTCGTCTGTTTGCGTTGAATCATTGGCTGGCGCTTGATTTTCGGTTTGCGTTTGCGTTGGTGAATCTGCCGTAGCCGCATTTTCTGGCGAGGTGTCGCTGTCAGTGCTGACAGAATTTGACGCGGCAGCGGGTGGATTTGATGCGGCAGTTTCTTCCTGAATTTCGTCTGCTTCCGTTGAATCATCAGCTGGTGCTTGCTTTTCGTTGCTCGATTGGTTGGGTAAATCTGGGTTGTCAGCGCTGACAGAATTTTCTGCGGCAGCGGGTGGATTTGATGCGGCAGTTTCTTCCTGAATTTGGTCTGTTTGCGTTGAATCATCAGCTGGCACTTGATTTTCGTCTTGCGTTTGCGTTGGTGAATCTGCTGTGTTCGCATTTTCAGGCGAGGTGTCGCTGTCAGCGCTGACAGAATTTTCTGTGGCAGTTTCTTGCTGAATTTCGTCTGTTTGCGTTGAATCATTGGCTGGCGCTTGATTTTCGTTGCTCGATTGGTCGAGTAAATCTGGGTTGTCAGTGCTGACAGAGTCCCCTGTGGCAGCGGGTGGATTTGACGTGACAGTTTCTTCCTGAATTTCGTCTGTTTGCGTTGAATCATCAGCTGGCGCTTGATTTTCGTCTTGCGTTTGCGTTGGTGAGTCTGCCGTTTTCGCATTTTCAGCCGAAGTGTCGCTGTCTGCGCTGACGGAATTTTCTGCGGCTGTTTCTTGCTGAATTTGATCTGTTTGCGTTGAATCATTGGCTGGCGCTTGATTTTCGTTTTGCGTTTGCGTTGGTGAATCTGCCGTGTTCGGAGTGTCAGGCGAAGTGTCGCTGTCTGCGCTGACAGAATTTTCTGTGACAGTTTCTTGCTGAATTTGGTTTATTTGCGTCGAATCATCAGCTGGCGCTTGATTTTCGTCTTGCGTTTGCGTTGGTGAATCTGCCATGTTCGCATTTTCAGCCGAAGTGTCGCTGTCTGCGCTGACAGAATTTTCTGTGGCAGCGGGTGGATTTGACGCGGCAGTTTCTTCCTGAATTTGATCTGTTTGCGTTGAATCATCAGCTGGCGCTTGATTTTCGTTTTGCGTTTGCGTTGGTGAATCTGCCATGTTCGCATTGTCAGCCGAAGTGTCGCTGTCTGTGCTGACAGAATTTTCTGTGGCAGTTTCTTCCTGAATTTCGTCTGCTTGCGTTGAATCATCAGCTGGTGCTTGATTTTCGTTGCTCGATTGGTCGGGTAAATCTGGGTTGTCAGCGCTGACAGAATTTTCTGCGGCAGCGGGTGGATTTGACGCGGCAGTTTCTTCCTGATTTTCGTCTTGCGTTTGCGTTGGTGAATCTGCCGTATCCGCATTTTCTGGCGAGGTGTCGCTGTCTGCACTGACAGAATTTTCTGCGGCAGCGGGTGGATTTGACACGTCACTTTCTTTATCAGTTTCGTCTGTTTCCGTTGAATCATTGGCTGGCGCTTGATTTTCGTTGCTCGATTGGTCGGGTAAATCTGGGTTGTCAGCGCTGACAGAGTTTCCTGTGGCAGCGGGTGGATTTGACGCGGCACTTTCTTGCTGAATTTGGTCTGTTTGCGTTGAATCATCGGCTGGTGCTTGATTTTCGTCTTGCGTTTGCGTTGGTGAATCTGCCATGTTCGCATTTTCAGCCGAAGTGTCGCTGTCAGTGCTGACAGAATTTTCTGCGGCAGTTTCTTCCTGAATTTCGTCTGCTTGCGTTGAATCATCAGCTGGCGCTTGATTTTCGTTTTGCGTTTGCGTTGGTGAATCTGCCGTGTTCGCATTTTCTGGCGAGGTGTCGCTGTCTGCGCTGACAGAATTTTCTGTGGCAGTTTCTTCCTGAATTTGGTCTGTTTGCGTTGAATCATCAGCTGGCGCTTGATTTTCGTCTTGCGTTTGCGTTGGTGAGTCTGCCGTGTTCGGAGTGTCAGGCGAGGTGTCGCTGTCTGTGCTGACGGAATTTTCTGCGGCTGTTTCTTCCTGAATTTCGTCTGTTTGCGTTGAATCATCAGCTGGCGCTTGATTTTCATTTTGCGTTTGCGTTGGTGAATCTGCCGTTTTCGGATTTTCAGGCGAGGTGTCGCTGTCTGCGCTGACAGAATTTTCTGTGGCAGTTTCTTGCTGAATTTGATCTGTTTGCGTTGAATCATCAGCTGGCGCTTGATTTTCGTCTTGCGTTTGAGTTGGTGAATCTGCCATGTTCAGATTTTCAGGCGAGGTGTCGCTGTCAGTGCTGACGGAATTTTCTGCGGCAGCGGGTGGATTTGACGCGGCAGTTTCATCCTGAATTTCGTCTGTTTGCGTTGAATCATTGGCTGGCGCTTGATTTTCGTTTTGCGTTTGTAGTGACGAATCTGCCGTGTTCGGATTTTCAGGCAAAGTGTCGCTGTCTGCGCTGACAGAATTTTCTGTGGCAGTTTCTTCCTGAATTTCGTCTGCTTGCGTTGAATCCTCCGTTGTGATTTCTCCAATCACTGTATCACTTTGATTACTTGCAAGAGAAGCACTGGGGCCGTCGTTAGTTTCAGATTGCGTTTCATCAGTCACGAGCCAACTTTTTTTGATGCTTCCATCAGCACTGACAGAAATTTTTCTCACTCCAGCAGTTGGCAAATCTGTGAGTCGATTAAAAAGCGGGCTGATTTTATTGAGCGCATCGTCCGCCAAAATCACACCACATCCAAGCTCCAAATTTGAAACAGGACTTCCAGAAAATGCCATCGAATCAACTTGCGTCGCACTTTCAGAATCGAAAATTACACTGATCAAAAGATTGGATTGAAATGCTTTTGAACAAATTTCTTCTAAACGCGCGCCAAAAGAAACGAAAGTGAGCTGATTATTTGCAAAAGCCCGCGTTCCTATTCGTGTTAAAGTCTCAGGAAATTCAATCGTTGAGAGTGCATTTCCTGAAAATGCGTCTGTTTTAATGCTTTTCACATTTTTTCCTAAAATCACTTCTTTCAATGCGGATTTATAAAAATCTTTCGCACTTGTTGTCGTCTGAAAAGCACTGGTATTAATCTCCGTGACATTATCTCCGATGATGACCGCACTGATGCCCGCATTTAAAAACGCTGACGCGCCAATACTGGTCACAGGATATGTGATTTGATTTTCATAAATTGAGTCAGGAATAACAATCCCAACCCCAGCTGCACCAGAATAACTTGTCACCGCAGCCGTATTTTGGTTGTGATCAATCGTATAAGTCACCCCTTGATCGTCCGTCACCGTACTATAAATCGTACTCGCCTGCGCTGTCAGCGCTGACAAAACGAAAGGACAGTCCAAAAATACTGGACTAATCTGTATTGTCAGTACTGACAAACCTACCAAAAGCGTCAATGCTCCTTTTTTTTGCATCAAAAAATCCTCCTGACATTTAATACGTCATTGCGGAGGATTTGTCACATCTTCGTTAATCTTTTTTATTTTTTCCGTGATATTTATTGAGTTCTTGTGGGTTTCTTGCTTCCATCACAACAGGTAAAATCACAGGTTTGCGGTGCGTTTGATCATACAAAAATTTACCCAGTGCATCTCGAATATTTCCCTTTAGCTCCGCCCACTCAAACGTTTTTCCAGCTAAATATTTATCTACCGTTTCATTAACCAATTCCCCTGCTTCGCGCATCAAATCACGCGACGTTTTCACATAAACAAACCCACGCGTATGGACACGAGATTTAGAAACGATTTTTTTATCATGCTTAGAAATCGTAATCACCGCAATGAAAATACCATCTTCTGAGAGGACTTTACGATCCCGTAACACCACAGAACCAATATCCCCCACACCAGAACCGTCAATCATCACATTCTCAGCCATGATTACGCCACTTGGCACCATTTCATCCCCATCAAATTCAACCGTTTCACCACGTTTTCCGATAAAAATGTGTTCAGGTAACATGCCCATATCCATTGCTAATTCAGCATGCGCATGCAATTCACGATATTCCCCTTGAATCGGAATCAAATTTTTAGGACGTAAAATATCCAGCATAAATTGAAGATCGCGCGCATTCGCATGTCCTGAAATCTTCAAATCAGAAGAAAGCATTTTCATCACGCCACCCGCTTTATACACATCATTTTCAATCCGAGCAATCGTCGTTTCAAATGAAACCGTAGGACTCGTTACAGAAAGCACCAAATCCCCATCCTTGATTTGGACAAATTTATGACGATGATGTGCCATTTCACCTAATATTTTGAGCGGTTCACCCATACGACCCGTCTCCAAAATCACCACTTCATCATCTTCGTATTTCTTGATTTCAGAAGGTTTAATGATTGCTTTTGGATCAACAATTTTTAACTTTTTCAACCGACGCGCTGTTTCAATAATCTGATCCATGTCCTCGCCCGTAAATGCAACCCGCCGTCCAATCTTAATGGCAGCATCCAACACTTGTTGAATCCGTCCTAAATTACCAGCGTTACAAGCAATAATCACGCGCCCTTGCGCATCATCAATATAATCATAAATTTTTTCATAAATTTCATGTTCACTTGCAGATTGTACTGTCGAAAGAGCATTTGGCGAAGAAGAAAGTAGCGCAAGCACACCATTATTCCCAATCTCAGCCAAGCGACGCATGTTCGTGCGATAGCCTTTTGCAACAGCAGGATCAAACCTAAAGTCTCCTGTATAAACAATCGTACCAGACGAAGCCGCAATGACAACGCCTAAACTGTCTGGAATCGTATGTGTCGTCGTGAAAAACGAAACCACAGCTTGTCCAAAGTCAATTTCAGTATTTTCATCCACCACATGAAAATCGTTAAATTTGCGTGATGCGTCATAATTTTTAACATTAATCTTTGCAAGTTCAATCGTTAATTCGCTCGCAAATACAGGAACTTTCAGCTCCGCAACAATATAAGGCAGCGCCCCAATCGAATCAGCGTGACCGTGAGTCAAGAAAATCCCCGCAACACGCGCTTTATTTTCAATTAAATAAGAAATATCAGGAATGACAAAATCAACCCCCAACATATCCATTTCTGCATACTTTAACCCTGCATCGAGAATGAAGATTTGGTCATTCACTTCCACCAAATACATATTTTTACCAAATTCACGTACACCACCCAGTGGTGTGATCTTTATATCAGCCATCATAGCCTTTCTTTTCCATCATAAAATTAAGCAAGATAAATTCATGCTTTTATGTTCAAACAACCGATTTTCGTTACGTCTCCTCCACATCAAACCGTGGTTCGTAAGCAAAAATTTCAAAAATGAAGAGCAAAAGAAGCTCCGTTTTCCGAGAATACACTACTCTAAGTGTAACCTAAACCAAGAAAAAAATCAAGCCCGCATGATGAAGACTTGATTTTGATACGATTTTTTATTTTTTTCAGCAGGATTTACAAATGAAATGCAGCGTTAATTTTTTTTGCTTCCTCAACTGTTGCCTCAACCAAAGGTAATCTCAATCCCCCTACCGCATATCCTTTTGCATTCAATACCGCTTTGATTGGTGCTGGACTTGGTAAAGAAAAGAGTGCATTAATTTGAGGTAAAATCAACCGTTGAATCGCCGCAGCACGAGCCAAAGAACCATGTTCAAGTTCATCAAACATTTCATAGATTTGTTGTCCTAAAACATGACTTGCAACAGAAACAACGCCTTTTGCACCCAATGCTTTTGCATGAAAAGCAAAACCATCTTCTCCCGTATAAATCAAGAAATCCTTTGGTGCTTGATCCACAAGTAGCGCCAACTGATCCACCGTCGTACAATCTTTCGTTCCAATAATATTTTTGAGTTGAGCCAATCTCAACAACGTAGGAAGTTCGATTTCTTGAACCACACGACCTGGAATATTATATAAAATAATCGGTAAATCAGAACTTTCAGCAATCGCTTTGAAATGCTGATAAATTCCTTCTTGCGAGGGTTTATTGTAATAGGGCGTCACTGCTAATCCTGCATCTATATATCCAAGCGCTGCAACTTCTTTAGCAAATGCCACAGAATCTCGTGTATCATTTGTTCCAATTCCTGCAATCAATGGTACGCGTCCCTTAACAATCTGATGCACTTTTTCAAAAATTTCAAGTTCTTCTTCGTGTGACAATGTCGGACTCTCAGCAGTCGTTCCTGCTAAAATAAACGCTTGAGTATGTTGTGCGATTAAATCCTCAACCAATTGTGCATAAGCCTCAAAATTAATGGATCCATCTGCTTTAAACGGTGTAACCAGTGCTGTTATTATCTCAGCGTTTTTTAGTTGCTCTAAACTCATTTCAACTCCTTTTTTTCAATAAATTCCAAAAAATCTTTAATGACACGTCGATTGGGCAGATGAATCTTTTGAGGTAAATCGTCTGTTGAAAACCACTTCAAATCAAGCACCTCTTCTTTTTGTGGCACCAGTGTTTTCGAAAACGCTGTACACAAATAAAATGCATTGGGCATATAAATCTGATCTCCGTTCGGATAAGTCATCACCCGATCATCACCCGAATAAAGACCAAAAAATTCCATGTTTTGAGCGACCAACCCTGTTTCTTCAAAAAGTTCTCGCCGTGCCGTCTCACAAAGTTGCTCTCCCCACTCCACTCCTCCAGCATGAAGCGCCCACGCACCATTATCTTTACGCTTTTGAAGTAAAATTTTCCCCTTTTGATAGACAATCACTCCTGCGCCAAGATAAATTAAACGCTCGTGACCGATTTTTTGCCGAATCTCTTCGATATAGCTCAATTTATTTGGCCTCAAATTTCAATTCAGAAACTGGATGGATCAAATCCCGCTCATGCAGTGTTTCAGCAATTTGAACAGAATTCCACGCTGCACCCTTCAAGAGATTATCAGAAACACACCAGAGATGAATTCCATTTGCCACATCCAAATCTTTACGAATCCGCCCAACAAAAGTTTCGCGTTTTCCAACAGATTCAATCGCTTGTGGATAGATTTGATGCGCCACATCATCTTCAAGTACCGCACCTGGAAATTGAGCAATTAAGCGCTTCACATCATCAATATCAGCGACCTTTTCAGTCTCAAGATAAACCGACTCCGAATGTCCAATCAAAACAGGAATCCGAACACACGTCGCACTCACCGCAATCGTGTCATCTTCCATAATTTTTTTTGTTTCATGTGTCATTTTCATTTCTTCATACGTATAATCATTATCTGTGAACACATCAATTTGAGGCAGTGCATTAAATGCGATTGGATAGTGCTTTTTATCTCCAGCAGAGGGCAAAATATCAGCCGACAATTGTGTTGGATCAACACCGTCATTAAGGACTGATTTCAACTGCTCTCGCGCCTCATCCATTGCACGATTTCCTGCCCCACCAATCGCCTGATAGGTAGAAACAATGATCCGTTTTAGCCCATAAACTTTTCGGATGGGTTCAAGAGCAATCATCATTTGGATCGTCGAACAATTCGGACAAGCAATAATGCCATGATGCGAATCAAGCGCATGTGGATTGACTTCTGGAACGACGAGAGGAACATCAGGATTTTGACGGAAGTGCGAAGTGTTATCAACCACAACAGCTCCTGCTTTAACCGCAAAAGGAGCATATTTTGCTGAAACAGAACCTCCTGCAGAAAAAAGTGCAAGATCAATATTTTCAAAAGAATCTTCCGTCAATGTTTCAACGATTAAATCCTGATCTCCAAATTTTACCGTTTTACCTGCAGATCGTTTGCTGGCAAGTGCTTTTACAGATGCAATCGGCAAAGTCGTATGCGTTAATTGTTCAAGCATCCGAGTTCCAACGGCGCCAGTAGCACCAACAACAGCAACATTATAAGATTTCATTTTAAATCCTTCCTTGGACGCAAAAACGCCACAACTAGAGGTGGCGCATAAGTTTAGTTTACATTAGCGCAACTTGGAAAAACCAAGACAGTCCGCGGGATTTAACCCAACGTCCCAAGCTGAAAGGCGTGAATGATCAGCTTTCGGCAAAAAATTCCGCCCTCAAGTTTCAACGTGCTCACCACTTCGCTTGACTTTTTAATTTTTGCAACCTCTAATTAATTTTTAAATTTTCTTCATTATACTTCTTTTGTATGTAAAATTCAAATATTTTCTACACATCTCCAAAAAAATTTGAAATATCTCACATCTTACAAAACATGTTCATCTTTTAACTCTTTTATCGCATGCTTGATGGCGAGTTTGACCACAAAATAAAGTCCAGCTAAAACAATCGCAAGCAGCATCAGCTCATAAAATAAAACAAAAATACTTCCCATTTACGCATCCTCCTTATTCTGATTTGTCAAAAAAAACTGCCTTGTCAGTAATGACAACGCAGTTTAAGGGCAAAAATCAAAGATTTTTGTGCTCACGAGGTTCACACAAGTCAGCAAATCCTCACACTTCCTGCGCGGCTGACTCAACAGCCCAGAATTCCCTTGCTTCGATTCTGTCAGTACTGACAGAAAATCGACTCATCGCATGTCTGCATTATAGCACACTTTTTCAAGCTTGTAAAGCTGATTCACTTTAAGTTTGGATCGTTTTTTTGATAAGTTTAGCTGCAAAAAGAAAACAAAACATCGGAAAAACCAAAAACAACGCCAGCACCATTGCCCACACTAAAGAAGAAACAAAAATAAAACACCACACAACCAGCACAAGCCCCAGCACAAGACTCATCAAAATCAACATTTTGATTTTGATACGTTTTGTTTTTAACCCCAACTCAAAATCTGCAACAGTACTGATTCCAATTCCCGTCATCAAAAGCTCACAAATCAAATAAATTAAAACAGGTCTAGGAATATAAAATAAAGCCACAAAAAATGCAGTCATGATTGTGTCAAAAAAAGACGAATTCACTGCTCCTTGTGACTGTGTTCCTATCACAGCCCCAACCAAAAAAGGAAAAAGCCAATAACACGCAAGTCCTCCAAAAACGCCTGTTCTCACTTTCATTGCGTGCCTCCTTTCTTAAATTAAATGAAGCACATCGCCCAATAAAATCGCAGCTGAACCTAGAAAACTCACAAAACAAATCGCAAAACCAATCGTCATCAGCCGTGTTCCATCACGATTATAAGATTTAACGGACCTTTTTCCACGATAAAAAACCATGCTCAGCACTGACAGAACAGTAAAAAACCCTTGAAGCACATGATTGGATAAAAACATAAAATTAACAAGCGAGCCTAAGCCAGCTAATAAAGCAAGTAAAATCGCCATCTCTTCTCCACATCTCTTTCTTTTGGATTCTCCTATTTTACCTCATTTTTCTTTCCAATAATCTTACATTTTCATCATCTTTTGATATGAAATAAAGAAATTTAATTACAAAAACATCTGTCAAAAGACAGATGTTTCATTTTAATCTAAATTCTTAAAGACTTCGATAACATGTTCAGCTGTAAAGCCATATGCTGGTAATACGATATTGGCTGGCGCTGAAGCCCCCCAACGATCAACCGTGATTGTTGCCCCGTCAATGCCCACGTATTTCGCCCAACCAAAGCTTGTTCCAGCTTCAATAGCCAGACGTTTGCGGACAGTTTTTGGTAACACTTCTTCTTTGTAATGCTCAGATTGTTCATCAAAGATATTCATCGAAGGCATCGAAACCACTCGAATGCCTTGACCTAAAGTCTTTTTAGCTTCAAGTGCAAGAGCCACCTCTGATCCCGACGCAATCAAAATCCCTTCCAGCGTTCCTTCTTCTTTAGAAAGAATATAAGCACCGTGATTCACACCCTCTTGAGCAAGTGCTTCAGAGCCTTCAAGGACAGGCAAATTTTGACGGGTCAAAATCAAAGCAGTCGGACGATTTGTACTCGACGCAGCTCTGCGCCAAGCTGCATTTACTTCATTCCCGTCTGCAGGACGAATCACATCCAGATTAGGCATTGATCGAACACTCGCAAGTTGTTCAATAGGTTCATGCGTTGGTCCATCTTCTCCAACTGCAATCGAATCATGTGTCCAAACATAAGTGACGGGCAAACTTTGCAAAGCTGCCATACGAACTGCTGGCAACATATAGTTTGAAAAAACAAAGAATGTTCCACCATAGACACGAGTTCCCCCATGTAAAGCAATCCCATTCATGGTTGCACCCATCGCGAACTCACGGACACCAAACCAAATGTTGCGTCCTGCATAATTTTCAGGCATAAAATCAGAATCTGCTTTTGCCATTGTATTATTCGACGCAGACAAATCCGCAGACCCACCCCAAAAGTTGGGCATTTGAGCAGACAATTCTTGAATCGCTTCTTGAGAAGTACTTCGTGATGCTTTTGATGAACCAAGTTCATGTTTGGTCAACGCCAGTTCGGGTGTTTTATTTTCAAAAGCAGCAACATATTGTTTTGCTAACTCAGGATATTTTTTTGAGTACGCTTTAAATGTTTCATTCCACACTTGCTCAAGCCCTTCTCCACGAGCCACAAGTGTTTCAATAAAGCGCTGCTTCACTTCGGTAGGAACTTCAAAAGCTTCATACGCCCAACCGTAAGCTTTTTTGGCTGCGGCAATCCCTTCAACTCCAAGTGGTGCGCCGTGAACGACATTTGTTCCTTCTTTTGGAGCTCCAAAACCGATGATTGTCTTCACTTCAATAATGGTCGGACGATTAAGATCCGCTTTTGCAAGCGCTACTGCTGCTGCAATTTCGTCCAAATCATTCCCGTCTTTTACCAGTAAATGTTGCCAACCGTAAGATTCAAAACGTTTTTGAACATCATCTGTAAAGGATTGTTCTAATTTTCCATCAAGTGAAATATTATTTGAATCATAAAACAAAATGAGTTTGCCAAGTTTAAGTTTTCCAGCTAAAGAACACGCTTCTTGAGAAACTCCCTCCATCAAATCGCCATCACCATTCAAAGCATATGTATAGTGATCCACGATGTTAAAATCAGGTCGATTATAAGTTGCAGCCAAATGTGCTTCTGCCATGGCCATTCCAACAGCATTTGCAATTCCTTGTCCTAAAGGACCAGTTGTTGCTTCAACACCATCCGTGTGCCCTACTTCTGGATGACCTGGTGTTTTTGATTTCCATTGCCGAAATTGCTTCAAATCCTCTACGGTCACCTTGTATCCAGCAAGATGCAAAAGACTATACAGCATCGCAGAACCATGACCAGCAGACAAAACAAACCGATCCCGATTTGACCACTGTCGTCCTGTTTTAGGATTTACATTGAGAAATTTACTCCACAAGACATAAGCCATTGGAGCAGCTCCCATTGGAAGTCCAGGATGTCCCGAATTTGCTTTTTGAATCGCATCCATAGAAAGCGTTCGAATGGTGTTGACTGCAAGTTGATCTGTTGTATCAAACATAATAATTCTCCAAATTTTTATTTATTTTTATCTCATTATACCATAAATAGTGTTCAAAAATCACTATAAAAACTAAAATATTTTTCTATTTAATTAAATTTTGATGAAAACATTTTTCATCGCGTGATGATTATTCTTTTCTCTTTTGTTCTTTTTTCTGTCAGTACTGACAGAAAATCATTTTCTTTCTTTTTCTCCAAAGTATTTCTGTCAGTACTGACAAAAAAAGTAACCGATCAAAATCGATTACTTTTATTTTCTATAATTATTTCAATCCCACACGTTCAAATACTTCATCCACTCGTTTCAAGTGATAGGTATAGTCAAAGGCCTGATCAATTTCATCCAGACTTAAAACTGCGCGAATTTGCTCATTAGCCTCAACAAGCGGACGGAACATCACTTGTTCATCCCATGATTTTGCTGTCAAAGGTTGTACTAAATCATAAGCAGCCTCACGTGCCATTCCTTTTTCAATCAACATAAGCATCACGTGTTGACTATAAATTAAACCAAATGTCGCATCCATATTGCGCTTCATATTCTCAGGAAAAACAGTCAGTTGCTTCACTATCCGTCCAAAACGATTCAATTGATAATCCAATAATTCTGTCGTGTCTGGAGCGATGATTCGCTCTGCCGAAGAGTGCGAAATATCTCGCTCATGCCAGAGTGCAACGTCCTCCATCGCCGTCAATGCGTGTCCACGAATCACACGAGAAATTCCCGTAATATTTTCAGAACCAATTGGATTACGTTTGTGTGGCATCGCTGATGAGCCTTTTTGACCTTTTGCAAAGAATTCTTCAACTTCACGCTGTTCAGATTTTTGAAGACCACGAATCTCAGTAGCCATCCGCTCAAGAGAAGTCGAAATCAAAGCCATCGTATTGAAATATTCCGCGTGCAAGTCACGTGGTAAAATCTGAGTTGAAATTTCTTGTGCCCTTGTTCCTAATTTTTCAGTCACATATTGTTCTACAAATGGAGGAATATTTGCAAAAGTGCCTACTGCACCTGAAATTTTACCCGCTTCAACTCCTTTTGCAGCATGATCAAAACGCTCGATATTCCGTTTCATTTCAGAATACCATGTTGCCAATTTCAACCCAAACGTTGTAGGTTCCGCATGAACGCCATGTGTGCGCCCCATCATCACAGTATATTTATGTTCAATCGCTTTATTTTTAACAATTTCAGCAAAATCTTTTAAATCTTGACGCAATACATCATTTGCTTGTTTATAAAGATAACCATAAGCAGTATCTACAACATCCGTTGATGTCAAACCATAATGCACCCATTTTCGCTCATCCCCCAAAGATTCCGAAACAGCACGTGTAAAAGCGACAACATCATGACGCGTTTCTTTTTCGATTTCAAGAATCCGATTCACATTAAATGTTGCGTGTGCTCTGATTTTTTTTACATCTTCCTCTGGAATTTCACCAAGTTTAGCCCATGCCTCATCAGCTAAAATCTCTACTTCAAGCCACGCTTTAAATTTATTTTCTTCAGTCCAAATATTTGCCATTTCAGGGCGAGAATAACGATTGATAACCACTTTTGATCTCCAAATTCTAGCATATAATTTACTTCTTCATTATAGCATTTATCACTGCTTTCATTCGAAATTTACAGAAAAATAATTAAATTAATCCATTTTTATTCGTCATCTCCGAACATTCAAGCTTCGTTTTCAAAAAGATCAAGTAAACGACTCATATCATCCAGCTCAATTTGTCCTGGTGCACTGGCTTCTAAAACGCTCGCAAATGTCCAACAAGATCCCGTAATATAGCCAGAAACACGCGTTAATTTTCCTAAGTCACTCATGGCAATCGTGATAAATTTTCGCCCATATTCTAAAGTTAAATCTCGTGTGATTTGTAATAAGTCAATCACATCACACTCTCTTTGTGGCATCACTGCAACCTTTACAAATGCCGTTTTTTCTTTATTCATTCTCAGTAATCTTTGTGTCAAATCCGTCGGCATCTCAGAAAAATTATGATAAGATAACACAATCTTATCTTTAACCTCTGAAAGCTCAGCTAATGCTTTCGGATACGAAAAATATTCCACATCAATAAAATCTGGATTATATTTTAATAATTCCTTCAAAATATGAACATAATGTTGATTAGAAATTTCTAATGCGCCACCTTCTTTTGCCGTCCGAATGGTCAACAATATCTGAAACATGTCAAATTTCTTGAAAATCAGTGCTGCCGCTTCAAAAATTAAATTTTGCGGCATAAAATCAATGCGCCACTCAATAATATCTGCCTTCTGAAAGGATTTTAAATCGAAATTTTCAATCTCTGCGATACTGATTGGCATAATTGGGACTGCAATCTTCGTTTTTCTCATTTAGATCTTCTTTCATTCTCATTTTATTTATACTTTATTTTATCATTTTTTGATGACAGCAACAATTAAAAACAAAAAAAGCACCTGGTGTACTTTTTTATTTCATTCAATTTTCAATTTAAACCGTAAGATTGTACGCTTTAATCGCTTCTTCCAATGCATCCTCAAATGTCCGAACAACCGCAACTTCTTTTGATGCAACCACGACGACAAAAGTTCCAAACTCTTCTTTAATTTCAGCCACAACTTTTTTACCTACTTTAATTTCAGCACCTGTTGTAGTATCAATGATTTCAATTTCTGTATCTTTTTTCTTTGACATCGGAAATTTCTCCTCTCATTTCTCATCACCAACTTATTCATTTTTTGATGATCACGTTCTCTTTTTTTTATTTTTCAAAAATGATTTTGAAAAACGTGCAACTGTATTATACCATTTTTTTATTCAAAATGATGTGATAAAAGCAAGTTTCCCATTTCACGATGCAAAACTGAAAAATTAATGTCTTTTTTGATACCAGGCGTGCCCGACATAACATAAAAGAACAAATGGAATTGTGTAATAAAGTGCAATTCTTTGACTTGGATCAAACCAAATCAAGAGACACGACAACCCACTTAAAGTAAACGCAAGCCAAGGAACAATTGGATAAGCAGGCGTTTTAAACTTCAAATCAGCTAAAGCCTTTCCTTCTTTAAGATAGCTTTTTCTAAAGTTTATTTCAGATAATGCAATCGCCATCCAAACTAAAACAACTGCAAGACCTGAGATTGAAACTAAGGCAAGATAAACTGATCCTGGTGCATAAATACTTGAAAACAAAGCAAAAAGTCCACCAACCATGCTCACAGCCATCGCAAAAAGAGGCACTTTTTTTTGCGTTGTTTTTTTAAATAATGGAGGAAGTGTCCCTTCATTTGAAAGGGACCAGAGCATCCGAGTAGAAGCATAAAGTCCTGAATTCGCCGCTGACATGATTGCGGTTAAAACAACAAAATTCATAATATCCCCAGCATAAGGAATACCAACTTCATTGAGAACTAGCACAAAAGGACTTTGAGACACCCCCGCTTGATGATAAGAAATCAATGCAGACATAACAAACATACTTCCAATAAAAAAGAGAATCAAACGCCATAAACTCGCATGAATTGCATGGGGAATTGTTTTTTCAGGATTAATCGTCTCCCCCGCAGTAATTCCGATGAGTTCCGTCCCAGAAAATGCAAAGTTGACCGTCAACATCGTTGTAAAAACTCCAGAAAACCCATTTGGAAACCACCCATGATCATAAAAATGAGAAAGTCCAATTCCACCGCGCACACCATTAAAGGGAAGAATTCCAAGAATAACTAGCCCCCCAATAATAATAAATAAAATAATCGCAACAACTTTAATACTTGAAAACCAAAATTCTGCTTCTGCAAACCATCGCACAGACAGTGCGTTGAGTGAGAAAATAAGCACAATAAAAAATAAACTCCAGACCCATGTAGCGACATGTGGAAACCATTGCTGCATGATCAAGCCAGATGCTGTAAATTCAGAACCTAAAGCAATCGTCCAAGTTAACCAATACAAAATCGCAACTGTAAATCCAGTATGCTCACCAATATACTTCTTCGCATAAACATGAAAAGCTCCAGTATAAGGCATCGCAACAGATAATTCACCCAAACACAGCATCACTAAATAAACTAAAATTGCTCCGATCCCATAAGCAATCAGTGTTCCCAAAGGTCCTGCCTGATGTATGGTATATCCCGAACTTAAAAATAAACCTGTTCCAATAACACCTCCCAAAGAAATCATTAAAACATGACGATCGGACATCGTTCTACTGAGATTCTTCTCTTTTTTTTCATTCGAATACTCTGATTTTTTTTGATTTGATTGCTCCATTTTTACTTCCTTCTAACTTTTATAAATTCATGATTCCGATTATACCATTTTAATAAAATAATTGTTAAAATATTATAATAATTCAAATTGTAATAATATTAGCATTATTTTATCCGAAGTGTTAAAATACAAAAAGAATAGAAAAGAGAAAAAATGACGCATCACATTCAAAAAGCAATAAAAGAAGGTCCTATACTCCTTGACGGTGCAATGGGAACAGAACTTTCAAAAAAAGGATTAGCGACCAATAATGACTTATGGTCTGCATTAGCACTCATCACCTCCCCAGAAGAAATTTATGCCGTTCACAAAAGTTATTTTGATGCAGGCGCAAAAATCGCAATTACGAATACCTACCAAGCCAATCTCCCTGCTTTTGAAAAACATGGAATTGATAAAAAAGACGGAAAGATACTCATTAAAAAAGCAGTTGCATTGGCCCGTCAAGCACGCGACGAGAGTAATCAAGAAGGTTTTGTTGCTGGAAGTATTGGTCCTTATGGCGCTTTTTTAGCAGATGGAAGTGAATACACTGGTGCTTATCATTTATCAAGGGCAGAGTACCAAGCTTTTCATCAGCCAAGATTAGATGCACTACTTGAAGCTGGAGTTGATCTTATTGCTTGTGAGACCATGCCAAATTTTGAAGAAATAAAAGCATTATGTGCATTGATCCATAGAACCTCGCCTTCTATTTTGTACTGGGTCAGTTTTAGTTTAAAAGACAGTCATACGTTATGCGATGGGACGCCATTAAAAAAGGCAATCACAGCACTCGCGCAAGAATCTCAAATCATCGCAATCGGAGCTAACTGTATTGAAGCTTCACTTGTCGATGATGCTATCGCGGAGTTTAAAGCCGCAAGTCACCTTCCAATTGTTATTTACCCAAATTCTGGTGAAAGCTATGATCCCATCAGCAAAACATGGCAAACAAACGCTACCGCTTTTAATTTAGCGGATCTCGCTACCAAATGGGTGAAATCAGGTGTTCAATTGATTGGTGGATGCTGTAGAACAAGTCCTGATGAGATAAAAACAATCGCTCAAAACCTAGAAAAATTAAAAGCGTTTGAAACAGCAATCAAAAAAGATTAGACGATACACCGTTTAATCTTTTTTATTCCTCATTTATTTTCTTGGTTTCACGATAGATTCAAACTTTTCAAATCCTCGCGAAGACTGGATTTGACGGTTGCATTGATCTGAGTCAACACAAATATAAGTTCCATTTTTAGTGTAATTTCCACCTTTTTTCTTTTTAGTGGTTGCTAAAAATAAAGTCACGACACTTGTTTTTTCACAAATTGTACAGATACTCTTTACCTGCTCAAACATGGTGCCATAATAGCCTTCTCCGTTTGAATTTATCACATATTTTCGAGAACTTGACATATCATTCCATGCGAAATAAGTAAGCTCATCTCGTCTGGTTTCATCGCATTTAGGAATGGTGATTTTTTTTACTTTTTTAAATTGATTTTTGATGTGTTGTGTAGAAAAATCAGGAAAAAGGGCGATGGTATTTTTCAATGGTTCAATCAAAAGCTCAACTTTTTTACGTGTCAGACTTTTATCTTTCAATTGAAGCACAAATTCGCTTAATTCTTTTGATGAATCAAGTGCTAATAATTCACACGCCATCTGATTATAAATTAACTCTTGTGTCGTACGATCATTTACAGTGTGATAAACATTTACGCACCTCAGTGCTGCTGCTTTAATAAAGTGATATTCGTATGGTTTTAACATTTTTTCTTCTTTCTTATCTTTTATCTGCTAAGAAAGATTCAGTTTTCTTAGCTGAAACGCTTGATGCGAGAGCAAAAACCCGCAACTTGCTTTCCAGCCATTTGAATGTTGGATTTGATTTTCATTTTATTTTCCTTTTCATCCTTTATGAATGATTTTCAGCTTCTATCCTACCAAAAAACAGACTGATTTGCAACTGACTTTTTTCGGCTTAAATACAAAAATACAGCTCACCCAATGTGCGCTGTATCTCTTGTTATTTCTTTTTTGCTGCTGAAATCACGACTTTTCCCTCAATCAATTCGGCACGCAACGCTTTTTCTTCAGGATGATCTAAATAGAAATCTGTCACTTGATCACGAATTTGCTGCTCAATAACTCTACGCAGCGGACGTGCCCCCATCGCTTCGTCGTAGCCTTCTTCAATCAGATGAGCTTTGACCTTTTGTGAAACTTCAAGTGTCAAATCTTTTTTAGCTAAGGTTTGATCGACTTCTGCAAGCATCAAGGCTACAATTTCTTTCAAATCTTCTTTGGTCAATGCAGTAAATTCAATCACGCCATTAAACCGATTTAAAAATTCAGGACGGAAATATGGTGCGAGTTTTGTCATCACATCTTTCTTTTCATCTTCTGAGGTTTTTGGATGAGAAAATCCTGCATTTGAAGTGGCAATGATGACCGTATTGTTAAAATTCACAACATTTCCCTGACCATCTGTTAATCGTCCATCATCCATCACTTGAAGGAGCAACGTTAACACTTGAGGATGTGCTTTTTCAATTTCATCTAGCAATACAATCGAGTAGGGACTCCGACGAACTTTCTCGGTCAGTGTGTTACTATTATCGTCATAGCCGACATAGCCTGCTGTCGTTCCGATTAATTTTGAGATGGCCGTTAAATCTGAGTATTCACTCATATCTAAGCGGATAATATTTTCTTTACTTCCGAACATTTCAAGCGCCAATTGTTTTGCGAGCTCGGTTTTTCCTAATCCTGTTGATCCAACAAACAAGAAGGAACCAATCGGGCGATTTCCCTCATCAAAGCCTGCACGATTTCGACGAATCGCTTTTGTAACCATCGCTACAGCTTCGTCTTGTCCAATAACCTTACCTGAGAGTCGTTTTCCAATTGTTTTTAATCGCTCAACATCAGAAGCACCCATTTGAGAGACTGGAATACCTGTCAATCGTTCAACAGATTTCGCAATGTCATTTGGAGTGGCGATAACCGATTGATTTTCTTTTGGATGATTTAACTCATCTTCTAATGTTGCAATTTCTCCTTTATATTTCAGAGCGGACTCAAAATCTTCAGTATTAACTGCTTTTTCTTGTTTTGATTTTAAATCCATCACCTTGTTTTCTAAGCTGACTTTATCTGTGACTGGATTTTTAGCAGAAAGGTGTGCCGCTGTCATATCCAGCAAATCAATTGCTTTATCTGGTAAAGCCCGTTGTGGGATATATTGCATGGAATAGTCCACTGCGGCTTTTAAAACATTTTCTGGAAGAAGCACGTGGTGGTGGTGTTCGTAGATGTTCGCGATTCCCTTTAAAATTTCAAGCGTGTCTTTTGGACTTGGGGCATTGACAGTCACTTCATTAAATCTACGCGCAAGCGCTGCATTTTTCATGATCGTATTGCGATATTCATCTTGCGTTGTCGCACCAATCAATGAAATTTCTCCTCGACTCAACGCTGGTTTGATGATGTCTGCTAAACCTTTTGAACCATCTTCACCTCCTGTTGAGCCCGCACCTAGAATTTGATGAATTTCATCAAAGAATAAGATGATGTTTCCAGCTGATTTGACTTCTTTCATTAAATTCTGGATGTTTTCTTCAAATGCTCCTCGATATTGTGTTCCAGCTTCCAGACTTGAAATGTCGATACTGTAGATTTCTTTATCTTTGATTGCTGCGGGAACATCTCCATTGACAATGGCTTGAGCTAATCCTTCAACTACTGCCGTTTTTCCGACCCCTGCATCTCCTACAAGAACGGGGTTATTTTTGGTTCGCCGTCCTAAAATTTCAGCAGTTTCTTGGATTTCTTTATTTCGTCCAATGACGGGATCAAGCATCCCTTCTCTTGCTTCTTGGGTTAAATTTCGCCCAAGCCGATTTAAAATCCCTTCTTGATTCACCCCTTGAGCTGATGCAGGTTGAAAAGAGTGATGTGGTAGCGTGTTATTCTCAATGTTTTGAGGAAGCTGTCCTGTTTGTCGATAAGCTGCGAAATCTTCTGGAGAGACTTCTCGACCGTTAATCATATAACGGCGGTTTTCTGAATTCAATCCGTTCATATTTCCCATCATCGTGTTGAAAATGTTATTCATGTCTGATCCAAATGGATCGTTAAAAAAGTTGTTGTTTGCCATCGTTTAATTCTCCTTTTACTTTCGTGCTTCTTGAATTAAATGGAAGCACTTTTTTTATTCGTCAAAATAGAGTTTTTCAAGTTCTCGAAGCACTTCCCACATCGCTTTGTTTTGTGCTTTGGCTAGTGCATCAAGATCACGCATATTTAAGCTTGTCGCATCCGTTTGTGTTTTGTTAAATGACTTGTGGATTGTGGTATAGCCATATCCGGAGTCTTTTGCTACACGGTAAATTGTCAGTGAGTTATCGCTCAAATAAGCTTTGATATCAAATCTCATGATGTCTCTTCTTTCTTATGTCTGGAAAAAGAAATCTTTTTGTGTTTCTTTATAAAAGGTGCTTCTGATTCGTTTTTCCTTTATCAAAAGAGGGAAGTGAGAGTGATTCTCACTTTTCTTGTTCCACTCTATAATTCTATTATACCACATTTGTGATATAACACAAGTGTAAAGTATCGGGAATTTTATTTTTTATAAAAAAAGAGCTTTTGGAAGATCCAAAAGCTTTTAGGTCATGTAGCGCTCCGTTTTTTAGAGGTGAAACCAAAGACTCAAGAGTGCTAAAATCGCTAATCCTCCTTGAGTGAGGATAATTTTTTTATCGCTCGTGAGACTTCCATAGGCTGCCACTAAAATGATGTATCCTAAAATGAGGAAGTTGATTTCGAGAGCATGGTGGGAAAAGTAAGTTCCATAAAGTAAAAGTACTCCAATTAATCCATTATAAATGCCTTGATTTTTTAATAAGGTTTGTATCTTTTCATTTTCTAAATCTTGAGCGGTGAGATGAAATACGCTGCGTGTCGTTTCGGAAGTGGTTTGGATGGTTTCGATGTACATAATGTAAAAGAACTCAAGTGCCACTAATGTGACTAAAATCGTAGAAATGACGGTCATTTTTTCTCCTTTTTATCAATTGGTTTTATTTAAATTGAGTGATTTTTTCTGCTGGAAGACGAGTGGATTCATATCCTTTTTCTGCTGCTTTTCCGATTGAGAGGATCATCACTGGAACGTAGCGCTCATCGTCAAGATCAAACGCTTTTGCAAGTTGATCTGATTCAAATCCCCCAATTGGATTGGTTTCGTATCCATGAGCACGTGCAATCAACATGAGTTGCATCGCGGCTAAACTTGCGTCGATTTTGACGACGTCGTTCATCTGAGCTTTTGTGAAACTTTTATAGTATGGAACAATGGCATTTATTTGTTGATCTCTCACTTCTTTTGGCATTTTTCCTTCTGCGACGGCTTGGTCATAGATTTCTTCTGCGCGTTCATAGCATTTCAAATCT
Source organism: Lactococcus hircilactis (assembly GCF_009601015.1). Taxonomy (GTDB): domain Bacteria; phylum Bacillota; class Bacilli; order Lactobacillales; family Streptococcaceae; genus Lactococcus; species Lactococcus hircilactis. The sequence continues at coordinate 88,720 of NZ_WITJ01000011.1, read as the reverse complement.
CCAAAAATGAGGATCATCGCTGATGAGGTTTCATTTTGTTTGGTATTAAAACGAATCAAAGGGTTCAAACGTTCTTTTTGCGCTTGACTTTCAACAATCATAAAACGCCAAGGTTGCATATTGACAGATGAAGGTGCTGTTACGGCCTCATCAATCATCTCTAACATTTCTTCGTGTGAGATTTTTAAATCCTTATCATAAAGGCGGACTGATTTTCTTTCAAATGTGATTTCTGAGAAATTATTGTGTTTAAAATTTTTGTTCATTATTTTTTTGGTGCTTTCATTTCTTTATTTTTTCGAGTAAGGTGAGAAGTTGTGTTTCTTCAGCATCGGTTAATCCAAAGTTGAGCGTTTGTAATGTGCTATGATTGTCATTGCAGTGCTCAAGTTCAGTGATGGCTTTTTCTGTGATTTCGACTTCGATTTCACGTTGATTGTGTGCGTTTCTTTTTCGGATGATGTACTGTTTTTCTTCAAGACGTTTTAAATGTCGGGTGACGGCTGCGCGATCAATGCCCATTTCGACTTGAATCTGAGTTTGTGAGCATTTTTCTTTTTGCCTGATCACACAGAGCATTTCATAACGTGTGATGCTAAAGCCTGTACTTTTTTCGAATGTTGTGACCAGTTCTTGATTCGTAAGCTTAAGTTGGTAAAGTAGCTTACTTTTTTGAAAAAGTGACATGTTCTTCCTTTCTTTATATTGATGCGTCAATTGTTGACTTATCAACAATAACATTTTCTAAGAAGGTTGTAAACTGTATTGACTCAAGAAAAGCGATCGAATGTGTGTTGAGCATTCGATCGCTTTAATTTATTTCATTCGTTTTGCAAGTTCAAAGTTTCCAATGGTTGCTGAAGCATTATTTTGGATATGTGGAAGGACAAGATAATTTTCGACGGTTTTTGGAATGCGAACATAACCATTGAGAAGCGTGATAAAATTTTGCTGAACTTTTTTAGCATTCCTGGTTTTCCCATCACGCCGCCTCCAAAAATAATCTGGTCTGGCGCAAAAGAAAGGGTCGTATTCATTGCAATTTGAGCAATATAATAAGCTTGGATTTCCCAAACGGGATGATCATCGGGAAGATCTTCTCCTCGTATTCCTGTCCTGGCTTCGATAGATGGTCCTGCTGCAACGCCTTCTAAACAATCGTTGTGATAAGGACAAATGCCTTTGAAATCAAGATCGTCTGGGTGGCGTTTAACCCATTGATGTCCCATTTCTGCGTGAGAAAATCCGCCAATAAACTGTCCATTTTGAACAGCGCCGCCACCAATTCCTGTTCCAATGGTTAAATAAACGAGACTTTTTTCTCCAGTAAGAATCATTTCTCCATACGCACTTGCATTGACATCTGTGGTAAAGTTGATAGGAATATTTAAGGCCTTTTGAATTTTTGCTAATAAATTATAATTTGTCCATCCCTTTTTGGGAGTGCTTGTAATATAGCCGTATGTTGGACTGTCTGGTGTGATATCAATAGGGCCAAATGATCCGATTCCAAGCGCATCCACGGGATTTTCTTTGAAAAAGGAGAGTGTTTTTTTGATGGTTTCATCGGGTAGGGTTGTTTTAATTTGTGTACTTTTCAGTATTTTATTGTTTTCATCACCGACGGCTAAAACAAACTTGGTTCCGCCAGCTTCTATTGATCCGTATGTTTTCATTACTGTCCTTTTATTGTGTGACTCAAAACAGGTGCGTCATGCTATGGTTTTTGTTATTTTGAATCGGTTTGTGAAAAATCTACTGCAGCACCGATGAGATTGGCTTGATTGCGATAATAACACCGTTGAATCTCGGGCATAAAAGAAGCAATTTCGACTTGATTCATGATTTTTTGGAGCTGTTTTTTTAATTCAGGAATGAGCCAGTCTGCTTGTGAGACGCCACCGCCAAGAATGACAAGCTCTGGGTCAAAGGAATAGCTAAGGTTGTAGATTCCTTTTGCAACATTGAACGTAAAAATGTTCATTTCTTCTTTGGCAATGGGATCTCCTGCAAAAGCGAGATTAAAAATAGCAATGGCATCAAGGGATTGTGAAGTGCGTTCATTGTAACGCTTTGCCATCATAATGGTGGTTCCTAATTCAGAAAAAGTGTGTGTATCATCCATGAGCATAAATCCAAATTCTCCGCCAAAGAGGTGCTTTCCGTGATGTACTTTTCCATCCATCACAACGCTGCCACCAACTCCAGTCCCTAAAACGATAAATAAGACGTTTTTCAATCCTTTAGCGACGCCATATTTTACTTCTGCAAGTGCAGCACAGTTGGCATCATTTTCAATCGAAATTGGTAAGGCAAACCGTTTTTCAAGTGCTGAATGAATATTGAAATCGTGAATGTAAGGTAATGCACTTGCTCCTTCAATCACTCCTGTTTCTTTATTTACAGCGCCAGGAGCACTTATTGCAACACCTGTCAGTGCATATTTTTTTTTGTAAGTACTGACAATGCTTGTGAGCGTTTCGTAAAATTCGTCTAAAGTTTTGGGAGTGGGCGTTGCGCCTTCATCTTCGAGTTGTGATGCGTTAAAGTGAGCGTATTTGATACTGGTGCCTCCAATATCGATTGTGAGTAATGACATTTTTCTTCCTTTTTTCTAATCTAAATCATCTGTATCTAGTTGATTGCTTTGGGCGAGCGCTTTAAACCAGAGTCCTGATTTTTTCACTTTTCTTTTGAAATGATCTGCCAAATCGAGTTGATAGAATCCGTAACGATTTCGATAGCCATTACGCCAGCTCCAGCAGTCAATGAAGGTCCACGCGTGGTATCCAAAACAGTTGGATCCAGCTTGTATTCCTTTGTGAAGTTGTTTGAGATGTGCTTTCATAAATTCAATGCGATAATCGTCTTGAATCATTCCATTTTCATCCAGAAATCGTGTTTCATCCGCAACACCCATCCCATTTTCAGAAACGTACCACGGTAAATTGTGGTATTTATTTTTCATCATGAGTGCAACATCATACAGGGCTTCTGGATAGATTTCCCATCCGCGATAGGTGTTCATTTTTCGTTCGGGCCAAAGGTAGGGTTCAAATAAATCACTTAGCGCGCTCACTTTTTCATGCGCTTTTTGTGGGGCTTGAACGCGCAAGGGTTGATAATAGTTTAAGCCAATAAAATCAACTGTATTTTGGGATATTTTAGTGTTGTCAGTACTGACAACGTCTGGTAAAAGCTGATTTTTTGATAATAATTGGATAAGAAATTCTGGAAATTTTCCAAGTACTGCTGGATCAAGATAGGATTCACAAAGGAGTGCATCTGCGCACTTTTTTGCCAGCTGATCTGCTTTGCTTTCAGATCTGGCATAGGCTGGGCTGATATTTAAAATGATTCCAATTTTTCCGTCTTTAAGATTTAATTTCCGAAACGCTTCAACTGCATAAACGTGCGCCATAAGCGTGTGATAGCCAACTTGCACGGCACGTTTGAAATCATGAATGGCTGGATAATGATCTGATCCTAAATAGCCACATTCAACATGGACAATCGGTTCATTAAACGTCGTCCAGTATTTCACCAAATCGCCAAATTGCTCAAACGCTGTTTTGGCATAAAATGCAAACGCATCGACGGATTTGCGATTTTCAAAGCCGCCAATTTCCATCAGCCACCACGGCATATCAAAATGAAACAAATTGATGATGGGTGTAATGCCACGCGCTAATAGTCCTGAAAAATAATCGCGATAATACGCTACTGCAGCAGGATTTAGCGTTTTTCCATCTGGCAATAAACGCGTCCAAGCAATGGATGTTCGATAAGAATTCATGTGTATTTCTGTCATTAATGCGAGATCCGTTTTGTAGCGGTGATAAAGATCTGAGGTCGTATCTGGTCCTTGATGCGCATTGAAATTTTCAGGATTGAGTTCAAACCATTTATCCCAGGTGCTAGCGGATTTTCCATCTTCAAAACTCGCACCTTCGGTTTGTGGAGCGGATGTCGCAGCGCCCCAGAAAAAATCTTTTGGAAATTGAATCATTACTTCTCCTTTTGTTGATTGACAAAAACTAGCGTTTTTTATTTCTGTCAGTGCTGACAAGCTGTGCTGAACACGGGTTTTATTTCTGTCAGTGCTGACAAAGTGTGCTGAACACGGTTTTTATTTCTGTCAGTGCTGACAATGCTCATTTGAATATGAAAACGTTCTTATTCTATTTTACCACTTTTTTTCTCAATGCCAAACTGTCGTTAAGATTTCTGACGGATTTAATTTTTCTGCGAAATCTTCTTCATTTTCTTCAATTAAATTCGTCAGTTGTGGTGTTTTTTCGAGCACAGAAAGTTTAAGCGCATGAGGTGCTTTTGAATCGAGTGAATATCCTCTCAACAGCACACCAGTCCCGTTTTTCCCAATTTTCAATCCAGTTTGAACAAAGACATTTGAACTGATTTCAGCGATTTTTTTATCTGGTGGAAGTTGACCAATGTGTTGAGCAGCAGTTTGCTTTATGACCACTGGAATTTTCAACGCGACAGCATTTTGAAGCGTTTGATAATAATCTTCTAATTGATCTGCGTGTGGCTCAATCGAAAAACGTACAGAAAATTCTCCCAAACATTGCGCTTTAGGTGTCGGAAAATATCCCCAATCTCCCATTTCACCTACGCAACGGATTAACGTGAGCGCAATCGTATTTCCATTCAAAATTTCATATTCATTTACTGCAACATTTCCAACCGTCAGCCCATTGTTTTGATCTTTCAAATTCACAAAAGCGTGTTGATGCTGTGGGTTCGTCGGATTCTCCCAAACTTTACTGACTCCATTTGGACGCTCAACCGCTTCAAAAATACTTTCTGCAACATGATTTTCAGTCATTAAAGGCGTTGAAAATAAAACACGCAAGCGATGATCTTTCATTTGATTATCAAACGTTGTAGTGAATTCAAGTGCTTTACTGTCTTTTGTCATGCGAATCAGTGTCGTAAGCGTCAGCTCTGCATATTGATTGCCTCTCACGGAGTGACGTTGGGTGATGTCTGAGACTTTTTCTTGTTCCATTTTTAATGTCTTTGCAGCAGATTTTGGAATCCACAAATGATGGGTCAGTTTGACAATCGCCTCAACATCAGAATTTTCCACGCTTTCGACAGTAAAAGGAAAATCTGTTGAATAAAATGCTTTAGCATCTGCGGTTTGTTTAAAGATATATTCATTTCCCATATCTCCAACATCCTCAAAAACCAATTGATGTGGATAAATTTGACCCGTCTGCTTATTTGTCAGTGTCAGATCCCCTTTGTCAGTAATGACAGCTTTGATAAAGTCGTTTTCAAGATGCTGATTATCCTTCAAAAGTAACGTGTGAGATGATTTGTTAGTCTTTTTTGTATGGTTTGGCACAAGGGCTAATGTCCGATAGGACAGCGCTTCTATTTCAGGTAAATAAACGGAAACGTACACATATTTCGCCATATAAGCCACGCGAAATCCATCTTTTGGAAGATCATAAGCAAACTCGATTTTTACAGCATCAATTTTTGCATCCACTTCCACGCCATTGGCATCGATTACTCGAAAATCTGGCGTGTGTCGTGCTTCAAGTGTTTCATAAGCCCTATCCGGCCACATCTCTGAAAATTTTACCCGATCAATTTCAATTTTTGCTTGCGTACGCATCACACGTTTGGTTCCTGCTAAATTGTAGAGTGTAAATGGAAATGTATCCTGCGCAAATTTTTGGGTATCGATATTTCTTGAAATGCGATCTAATGCTTCATCCCGAACAAATTTTGCGACTTCTTGTGATTTAGCATATCGCGTCATCATCTCCTCATGCACAGCATCAACTGAACAACCACACACACTATCATGTGGATCATTTTGCAAAAGCAATCGCCACGCATAATAAAGTTCATCTAAAGGCTTATAATCACTGACCTCATTGGCTAAAACTAACAACGGTTCAGCAACATTTTCAAGAAGAACTTGCGTTTTTTCATTTTCTTTTTTCAAATACATTCTTGAAGATGCTGTATTCGCTAAGGTGTACCAGCCTGGTGTTTCTTGAGAAGTCAGCTCCCCAGAAACCTCTCCCAAGTCTTCTGGCAGATCTTTTTTCAAAGCATCCAAATAGTCATCAAAGTTGGAATGAATAAATTCATAATCCGAAAACAACTCATTTGCAAGAGCAATCGCTTGTCCCACATTGCGTTGTAATGGCTGGTGATCACATCCATTCATCATCAAAAGATGATGTGTTGACGCATATTTTTTAGCGTCAGCCAGTTTTTCATTCCAAAATTTGAGCGCTTCTGCTCTCTCCACTGGAATTTCGTTTCCGTTTGAATACCAATTTGCAAAAAGAATGCCCAAAATTTTTGACTGATCCGCACCGACCCAATTCATTTCAGAATATTGTGACGTATAACTTTCTCCAACCTGATTATTCAACCCTGTCGGTTTTACTCCCCTTCCAAATGCAGCAGCTTCTAATCCCATCTTTCGCATCATTTGAGGCGTTTGTCCCATATTTCCAAAAGTATCAGGAAAATAACCTATTTTTACTGCTTTTCCACCATATTTTTGAACTTCTTTCAATCCTACCAGCGTGTTTCTCACATGCGCTTCAGAAGAAATTAGGAAATCATCTTGTAAAATGTAAAACGGGCCAATTTTCAACCGTCCATCGGCGATATATTTCATGATTAAAGCTTTGTTTTGCGGTTTTACTTCTAAATAATCATCCAGTGGAATCGTTTGTCCGTCCACATGAAAATATTTAAAAGAAGGATCATTTTCAAATGCCTCAATAATTGCATCAAACAGCTCAACCACGCGCATGTGGTGCTGTTCAAACGGCATGTACCATTCACGATCTAAATGTGAGTGAGAGATAATATAAACCTTTTTCTTCATTTTTAATCCCATCTATGCGCTCAAAGCGTCTTATTTATTAAAGTTTTTTTGGACCATTTCTTTTGATTCAATACATTTAATCTTTATTGATTTTTATCCGAAGATCATAATACTCCATCATAAGTTCACAAAACATCATGTTCGCCCATGAAAACCATTCTCGCGTAAAGTGTTCAGGATGATCAACATCAATTCCTTCATGCATCGAAAATGTTCCTGCGTCCGTATTTGAAAGGACATCAAGTATTTTTTCTTGTTCCAATTTACTTTGTGAGGTCATGCCTTGCATCGCGAGTGCAATGGGCCACACATAATTTTCAGGTGTATGACTTGATCCAGTCCCAGATAAATATTTTCCTTCATAATAATAAGGATTTTCTTGACTTAAAAGTGTTTTGCGAGTCTTCAAATAACGCACATCATCTTTTTTGCAATATCCAAGATACGGACTTGAAATCAAATTTGGAATATTTGCATCGTCCATTAGAGAAAAATGTCCCAAACCGTCCACCTCATACGCATAAATCACTTCTCCTGCCGCGTTTTTTATGAGCCCAAATTGATCAATCCCTGCTTGAATTTTTGATTTTAATAAATGAATCCGAACACTCAGCGCTTCATCAGGTTTGATTTCAGAAAAAATATCTTCCAAATACCCAAGAACCACGACTGCAAACTGCTCTGAAGGAATCAAATAAGGATAATGTGTTGCATCATCACTCGGCCGAAAACCAGACCACGTCATTCCCGTCACCGCAAAATCAGGACCAAATCCGTGATTTGATAAGGTATCCGATGCTCGACTGGCCTCTTTTCTCTCAAAACGATAAGTCGAATGAGTATGATTTGTTTCGCACTCCCAAACCTCTAATACTGCCAAAACTGCATCAATAAATCGTTGATCAAACGGTGTAATCTCCCCTGTATTTAAATAAAATAAATACGCAAGTTGTAACGGATAACACAGTGAATCAATCTCATATTTACGCTCCCAAACATCAGGGCGCATGGCCGTAACATCAGTTTGATGTCCGTTTTTATTGGCCGTTTCATTAAATGCATTAGCGTACGGATCTTTAATGATAAAATCCATTTGACGTTGGATCAGTCCAAGAATGAGCCGTTTTATTTCGTCATCTTCTTTGGCATAGACAAGATAAGGACGCACTTGTGCGACGGAGTCACGCAACCACATCGCAGGGATGTCTCCAGTTAAAATATACGTCGTTTGATCAGGTAAAATCTTTACTGTCGTTTCAAGTGTATTTGTAAAACAGTGTTTGAAGATTTCAAACCACTTAGGATGGTCTTTTTTTGATAATTTTTCCATCTTATCAATAAAATTTAACGTTCCTTTTGAAAGGTGATTGTTCATTTTTACTCCATTTTTTATTCCTCAACAGTTACAATCAACTGCTGATACTTTAATCTGTTGATCTTATTTTGATGTTCTTTTTAAAAACAAGTAAAACGTGCTTCGTTCTACTTGTTTTGGAGTGAAGCTGATTTATTTTGTATTTTTCCAAGTATCATAGGCTTTTTGTTGTACCGCAACATATTTATCAACGCCAATTCCTTTTAGAGTATTGAGATAACTCTTCCATGTTGCAGCTGTTAATTTCGTTTGACCTGTGATGAATTTTGCCTCCATTTGTTGAACATAAGTCAATAAGTCGGTTTGCATTGTGGAACCCAGCTCATTTTGCTGTGTTTTTGACATATAGAGTGTTGGCCATGCGACAACTTCTGCAGGACCAATTTTACTTGCGACTTCTTGATTGATGAATGTTGAAAACGCATCGGGTTGTTCAGGATCGTTTTCATTTGCAAGCACAAGAGGCGTTTGCGCATTCACTTTTGGAGGTTGTGTTCCATAATCAGGGGTCACAGCAGAACGCGCTTGTTCTGAATTAGCAGGATCAATGCCTTTATTTAAAACGTGAACTTTCTCTCCTTTTTTATTTGTAGCCCAGTGCCAATAGCCTCCTTTGGATTGATCAGGACCAATATTTAGCGCTTGTGATCCAGCATTAGAATAAAAATAATCAACCCATCGAAGCGCAGCTGCAGGATTTATACATTTTGTTGTTAATGCAAACGCTCCGTTTGTTATTCCATCTGTTGCAGCAAATGCTGCTTTTTTCGAAGGATCAGATGTCATCGGTGCGGCCATCGGATCAAGAATGGCTTGTTGCGGCGTTTTACCCGAAGTAAAATAGCTAAACCAATCTGTATAAGTTCCTAAAGTATTCGCTGCTGCTTTTGCTTTTTTTTGATCATCAGATTGAGAAAAGATTTGTTTATCAAGTAATCCGTTACTGTACAATTTATTCATAAATAAGAGATACTGACGATACCCATTTGTTGTGGCTCCGTATGTCACTTTTCCTTTTTGGTTGACTTGCTGTTCTTGAGCCATGACACCAAACGCATTCATGATCCAGTTTCTAAGCGAAGGTAATCCAGTTGATGATAAAGGAATTTCGTCTTGTTTTCCGTTTCCATTAGGATCTTTTGTTTTAAAATCATAAAGCACAGTGTAAAGTTGATCCGTCGTTTTAGGGACTTGTAAATTTAATTTTTTCAACCATGCTCCATTAAACCAGAGTGAACCTTCATAAAGTTGTGGTTGCTTTGCAAATTTGGAATCTTGCAAATTATACTCATTGCCTAAAGCGGGTAAGGTATAGATGTGTCCATCTGGTGTTGTAATTGATTTTCGGACATCAGGATAATGCGCAAGGATTTTCTTTAAATTTGGCATATATCCCGCATCAATGTATTTTTCAAGTGGAATTAAAGTCGATCCTCCGTATTGAATGGCTTGAGCATTAGAGAGTGCTGATGCAAAAATCACTCCTGGAATATCCCCCGACGCCAAGGCTAAATTTAATTTTGTAGCGATGTCGGCAGAAGGCGGTGTCGTATATTTGAATGAAATGTTTGTTTGTTGACTGTAATCCTTTAAAAATGCCATTTTTGAGTAATCACTCGTTCCAGAACCTGGTGCAAACATCGACAAATTGAGTTTGTTTTTAACGATTGGAAGTCCAGTTTTAGAAACATCTTTTGCGTTTTTAGTCAATTGATTCAAATGATCTGACGCGGTTGATGAATTTCCACATGCGCAAAGACTTAATGTGGCAAGGATTGTAGCACCTACTAAAATAACTTTATTTGTTTTCATGTCGAAAACTCCTTTATAAATGATGAAATTAAAGACTTTTTATTTTCTGTCAGTACTGACAGAAATTGATTATCCTTTAAGCGAACCAACAAGCATTCCTTTTACAAAATAGCGCTGTAAGAAAGGATAAACAACGACAATCGGAAGTGTCGATACGATCATGACACCATATTTAATGATGCCTGCCAATTGTGCTTGTTTGTATGCGGCCATTTGGACAGAAGTATTTGATGCGGTTGAATTTGATGAGAGATCTTGCAAAATTAATAATTCACGAAGAATCATCTGCAAAGGATATTTGCTTCGATCTGAGAGATAAATCAAAGCATCCATAAAACCATTCCATCGTCCCACACCGACAAATAATGCGACGACTGCGATAATTGGTGCTGACAATGGCAGTACAATTTTAAAGAAAATTGTAAAATCATTTGCACCATCCATAATCGCTGATTCTTCAAGTTCACGTGGAATATTCGTTTCAAAAAACGACCGTGTAACAATGATGTTGTACACACTCGTAGCTACTGGCAAAATCAAAGCCCACATGGTATTGAGCATCCCCAAGTTCTTCACTAATAAGTAAGATGGAATCATTCCTCCAGAAAAGAACATCGTCACCATCATAAACTTGATGAAAAAATTTCTTCCAAAAAGTTCTGGACGTGAAAGCGTATAAGCACAAGGAATCGTCACAATGAGATTGACTAAAACTGTTGCAGCAGTATAAATGATCGTATTCTTGTACCCCATCCAAATGTCTTGATTCGCCAATATTTTAGCGTATCCAGCCCATGTAAATCCTTTTGGTAATAACCACATCGCCCCACTATTCACAAGTTTGGGATCAGAGACAGAACCACTAATAATATAAATCAAAGGATATAATACAAGTAAAGTTGCGATAATGACAAAAAGATAATTAAACGTGACAAACACTTTATCTCCTCTTGACATTTTAATATGTGTCGTATGCATTTTAAACTCCTTTTACCATAAACTACTTTCACTAAAGTGTTTTGTGATTGAATTGGCTGCAATCAATATGATGGCATTAATCGCAGAATTGAAAACTCCTACTGCTGTTGCAAATGAATACTGTCCGTTGAGCAGTCCTGCACGATAAACAAACGTCGAAATGACATCTGATGAGGATTGATTCAAAGGATTTTGCATTAAGATAATTTTTTCAAATCCTACATTTAAGAGTTGTCCCAGACTCATAATGAGTAAAATAATGATTGTTGGCGCAATCGTTGGTAAATTAATGTACCACGCGCGTTGCAAACGTGAAGCTCCATCAATGATTGCTGCTTCATGAAGTTGAGTATCAACTCCAGCTAAAGCAGCCATATAAATGACCGAACTCCATCCCGTAGATTGCCAAACGCCTGATAAAACATAAACCGTCTTAAACCACGCAGGATTTTCCATAAAATCAATCGGATGTCCACCAAAAAATTGAATTATCGTGTTAATAATCCCTGTTTGAGGATTCATAAATGCAACAAGCATTCCTACAATAACAACCGTTGAAATAAAATTTGGCGCATAAGTAATCGTTTGTGCAAATTTTTTTCCAAACCCATCTTTCAATTCATTGAGCGAAAGCGCTAAAATAATGGGTAAAGGAAATCCAACGATAAGGGAGTAAATACTGATCCCCAAAGTATTTCGAATTAACTCCCAGAAAAAATAAGAATGAAAAAATTGCTCAAAATAAGTCCATCCGACCCAAGGACTTCCCCAAATGCCAAGCGCTGGATTATAATCTTTCCATGCGATAATCACACCGTACATGGGTTGGTAGCAAAAGACCAGAAAAAATAGGAACGCTGGCAGAATAAAAAGATAGAGTTGATAATGCTGTCGCACTAAATTCCAAGAAAATTTCTTTTTTGGGGCTTTGAGCTTCTTGTTTTTAGTCTTTTTTGATGTGTGATGACCTGATGTGATCGATGATTCTGCTAACATTCGGCTTCTCCTTTTTTAAGTCCTTATTTCATTTGATATATCAAATTCAACAAAACATGATATAAATTTCATTTGGTATATCTTTATCTCTATAATAGCACTTTCTTTTTATTTTGCAAGCGCTAAACATAAAATATATTTTATTTTTTTATGACATTAGCTTTCCTTTAAATAAAGGATTTACGTGTATTTATACAAAAATTATTTTTAAATTATTTCTAATTTTTCATTTTATGATTTTAATAGACTTTTTTATGATTTGCTCAATAGATATATTATTAAAATAAGAAGTCTTAAAAATTAAGACTTCTTATTCGTGATGCTTACTTTAAGAGCTGTGTATTCGTTGCAGTTGTTAGATCAATTAACCATTTTCCGTGTGTTTTGACATACGAAATATTCATTGTCGTGATGTTATCGCGGTACTTTTTTTGAGTTCCGCTTTGATTGATGCTTTTCACTTTTGCTTCTGCTAATAAATGTCCCTTTGCTGACTTTAACACACGGTAGGAAAGGAGCGTGTTTCTGACGGTTTGTTTTTCAAAAAATTGAGAAAGTGCTTTTGTTGTATTTTTTCTTGCTTTTGGCACAAGGTAGGATACATATTTGCTGATGTCTTTTTGATTTGTTGCGGTGATGGTTTTGGCATAAATGCGTTTTGTCGCTTCTCCTTCTTTACTTAAATGCATCAGATTGGAGGGTTGGGGCAGTGCTTGATCCGCATTTTTTCCATAGTGCGCCAGCAAAAAAACAAAGCCACAGCACGTGAGCACAAGAAGGATGACCCCTTTTTTTGAAATTTTCATTTTTCATTCGCTTTCTCTAATTTTCTCATTCCTTGATAGGCAAACCAACTATTAACTAATAGAAATAAAGGAACTGGAACCAAAACTAATAGTGGAATATAAAAGCTCGTAACAAGTGCGATTCCCATCCCAATCAACATCACAATCGTATTTGGAATATTGACAAGGAGTAAGAAAAACGCCTGTCGAAAACTATCTTTTAGCGTAAGACGATATCTTACAATACTTGGAATAAGATAAAGAAATGTCCCAATAAAAAGTAAAAGTAACACGCCCAAACATCCCGTAACATAAATATTTCTTGTGAAAACGAGTGCGATTCTAAGATCAACATATAAAAAGACACCAATAAAACCACTCAAAAATCCCACTTGATTGCTTTGTTTAAAATTAATTTGAGCAGTCCTCAAAAAATTTTTCCAATTCAATTGATGCGCTTCTTGATTTCCTTCATAACTTTTGATCAAATAGTGAATCACAGCTGCTGTGGCAGGATAAATTCCCCCACAGATAAAATAACGAAAGACGACTAAAAACCAGTAAAGTTGTAATTTCCCTGTGAAAATTAAACACTCTCCAAATCTAATGCTCCCCAAAGCTAATTTTGACATTGCGTCTCCTTTTGGTATATCTTTTTTAATATTAAATCCGTTTTCAAAATGAATTATAGTATTATTTTTATGATTTGTCAATGGAAAAACGTATTATTTTGATTGTTTTCTCTTTTTTTACTTGTTTTTTTATAAAAAAAGGTTATAATTGGTATATCATTAATATGAAGGAGGTCGAAAATGGTTGTTCCCTTATACCAAAAAATTTCAGAAGATTTAAAAGATCAAATTCTCACTCATAAAATTGAAGTGGGAGAAAAATTGCCGACGGAATTGGAACTCTCAGAAACTTACCATGTCAGCCGAATTACTGCAAAACGTGCCCTTAATGAGCTCGAACAGATTGGATTAGTCAGTCGAACGCGAGGAAAAGGGTCATTTGTCAAAAAAAATTCCGAAAAAAAGACGTTATCGCAAACGACAAAGCAAATTCTTTTTATCCTCCCTTTTGGAGAAAGTACTTTTGGTGATTTCACTGTTGGATTGATTCCTTATGTGAAGCAATTTGGATATACGGTTTTTATTACAAATGGAGATTATTTAAGAGAAACACCGGTAAAAACGATTGCTGAAACTTTTGATGGTCTTGTATTTTATCCGCTAAACACTGATGAATTTTTAGATGCTTTATTTGAACTTTCGACGATAAAATTCCCTGTTGTTCTTTTAGATAAAAAAATTTATGGATTGGATTTTCCTTGTGTCATGTCTGATAATAAAGCTGGCGGTTTTCTTGCCACTCAAGCGTTGATTGATGCAGGACACACGCGCATTGGATTTATCATGAGCGATGAGATCCATCATCCTCAGACCACACGAAATCGCTATCTCGGTTATATTGATGCACTCAATCACTCTTCAATTGATTTTCATACGCCTTATAATGATCCAGCATCTAATGCGCGTGTTATTGTGGATTATGTCAAAACGTCTGGACTCACTGGAATGATTTGCGAAAACGACTTGATCGCACTTGGGCTGATGACAGAATTACAAAACGCTGGATTCCATATTCCAAATGATTTATCCATCGTAGGATTTGATGATATTCAAGCGGCAGGTCTTTCTAATCCTCCGCTTACAACGATTGCACAAGATTTCAATCGGATTGGTGCAGAAGCTGGACGGGTGTTAATGACATGGATTGAAACAGGAGTGATTCCTGATGATACTTATATTTCTGTTCAATTGATGATGCGTCAATCGACATCATCTATCACTACAAATACGACTTTAAAATGATTGCTAAATGAGGTAAAAATATGGACATCAAACACATTGATACGCGTCACGGAACTGCAAATTCTGGAAGTTTTTCACATGGGAATTGTTTGCCTTATACTGGAGTGCCTTGGGGAATGAATTATTTCACTCCTTCAACAGCACAAAGTCGAGGTGCTTGGTTTTTTCATCCTGAGGATCGCACGTTTGAAGGATTTCGTTTGACTCACCAACCGTCACCTTGGATGGGTGATTTCTCACATTTTACACTGACCCCTTTTTCGGGATTTTTAGGCGGAAATTCTTTGTGGCACGCTACTTCTTCTTATCGAGCAGATGAAGCAATATTTAATCCTGCCTGTCTTGACATTACGTCATTACGTTATCGCATTAAGTCTCGCTTGGTTCCTTCTATGTATGGAGGAATTTTAGCGATGGCATTTCAAAATCCTTCTGAAAAAGAAAATGGGTTGCTTTTAACTTTGCCTGGTCAATTTCAGCTGAAAAAAATAGATGAGAAAACAATCGAATTTTTTGTCATCAATTACGCAGATTCAGAAGATAAATCACTCAAATTTTATGTTCGATTATCATTTGATTTTCCAATTTCTATTGACACTGCAGTCGAGATTCATCCTGACGGGGAAAAAAATTGTTCTGTCAGTACTGACAGAACTTATACAGGCACTGACGGAGCAATCAAGATTGGATTTGGAAGTGTTGCGCAACAAAATGTTCGCTTTGGAACGTCCTTTATTTCTTTTAAACAGGCCCATTTAAATCTTGAACGTGAAAATCATTGGTCAATTGAAACTTATCTTTCTCATGCAGAAGATGCTTGGAATGATCTATTTTCTCGCATTGAGCTCACTCATCACGATCACAAGCAAGTGTCCACATTTTATCATAATCTCTATCGCACTTTTTTATTTCCACAGACTTTTTATGAATGGAATGAAAACCATGAAAAAATTCATTATGACACCACTTCAAAAACGGTTAAATCTGGCCCTTTTTATACGAATAACGGATTTTGGGATACTTTTAGAACTGTATATCCGCTTTACAGTTTAATTGCTGCCGAAAAATATGGTGATATGCTGGAAGGATTTTTGAATGCTTATCACGCGTCTGGTTACTTACCAAAATGGCTTTCTCCTGATGAGCGTGGATTAATGCCTGGAACGCTGATTGATGCGGTGATTGCTGATGCCGCTATAAAAGGAATTCGACTTGATTTGATGCCAGAATTTCTGTCAGCAATGACAAAAGCAGCAACGACACCTTCCCATGATCCTAAATACGGGCGCACCTCACCGCTAAAATATTTAAATCTTGGTTATGTGCCGATGGACGTTCATGAATCCGTCAATCATACACTGGATTATGCGTTTTCAGATTTTTGTATTTCACGCGTGGCCAAGGTTGTCTCAGATCAGGAAAAAGAAAAATTTTATGCAAAACAAGCGCTAAATTACAAAAATCTTTTTGATCAGAAAACGGGGTTCATGAGAGCAAAAGATCAATTAGGCCATTTTAGAGCGGATTTTCTATCGACACGGTGGGGACGTGATTACGCTGAGGGTTCTGCTTGGCAAACATCGTGGTCTGTTTTACATGATTTTTCTGGTCTTGTTTTGCTGCATGGTGGAGCGGAATCCTTTGAAAAAAAACTCATTGAACTTTGCAATCAACGCCCTGATTTTAATGTTGAGGGATACGGTTTTGAGATTCATGAAATGAGTGAAATGGCGGCATTAGAATTTGGTCAAGTTGCCATCTCCAATCAACCAAGTTTTCACTATCCTTACTTGTTTCACTATATTGGCAAACCTTGGATGGGAACTGCACTGCTTAAAAATCTCATGTTAGAAACGTTTAATGATGGTACTAAGGGGTATCCAGGTGATGAGGACAATGGAACAATGGCGGCATGGTATGTTTTTTCAAGTCTTGGTTTTTATCCTATCACAGCAGGGTCTGGTGAGTATGTGATTGGTTTGCCGCTTTGGGATAAAGCAACACTCCACCTCTCTTCTGGAAATACATTGACCATTGAGGCAATGCCAAATCAAGCACAGCAATTGTATGTGAATGCTGTAAAAATGGATCATGTTCCTGTCAAAGAAAGTTTTCTAAACCATTCTCAATTAATGGCTGGTGGTGTGCTTCATTTTGATTTGGGCATTGTTCCTAATCCAAATTGCTTCTCAAAAGATAAATTTCCTTATGCTTTGAGCCAAAATTCTGCAAATTTATTGCACTAATTGACCTCTTTTCCTCAATCAAAAAATAAACTTTCCTCTCTTTTATGTATCTAAAGTGATATAATAGAAAAATGAAAACGCTCGATTTCATGGGGAGAAAAAAATGGATGAGAAATATTATCAATTATTAAAAAAACAGTTTGATTCTAAAGCAGCAGTTTTGACGGAAATCATAAATTTAAATGCCATCTGCGAGCTACCTAAAGCAACAGAACATTTTGTGAGTGATCTTCATGGTGAATATGCTGCTTTTAATCATGTCCTTAGAAATGGCTCTGGAAGCATCAAAGAAAAGTTGAAAGAATGTTTCAAAGCGTATCGTGTGGATCAAATTTCAGATCTTGCAACGTTGATTTATTATCCTGAAGAAAAGCTCAAGTATCAAGCTGAAAAAATGCGCCCGGATGTTTTTGATACCTGGCGACAAAACAAGTTGATTGAGTTATTGAAAACGACAAAATTTGTCGGGGAAAAATACACGCGCTCTAAAGTTCGCAAAGCTTTACCTCAGCAATTTCGTTATATTTTAGAAGAATTACTCGCAGAAGAAGAATTTTCAACGGATAAAAAAGATTATTTTGAATCGATCATCAAAAAATTGTTGGATTTAAAACAATTATCCCCTTTAATGATTGCTTTAGCAGATACGATTCGCAGACTTACGGTGGATCATTTGCATGTGGTTGGAGACATTTATGATCGCGGTCCTTATCCTGATCAGATTATTGAGCGATTGATGGGGCTTCATTCTGTCGATATTCAGTGGGGAAATCACGATATTGTTTGGATGGCAACAATTGCTGGATCTCCTTTAGCCATGATGAATGTGCTCCGTGTTTCTGAACGTTATGGAAATTTAGATATTCTTGAAGAGCGTTATGGAATTAATCTGCGTCCTTTGATTGATTATGCTAAAACATATTATCAACCCACCAAAGCATTTCAACCGATCATCACAGAAGGCATTTCAATGCGTGAGGAGGAAAAGCAGCTGCTTAATCAATTGCAACAAGCTACTGCAATCCTTCAATTCAAACTGGAGAGTCAATTGATTCATCGGCGTCCAGAATTTTTATTAGATCATCGTGATGTATTAAATTTCATTGATTTCGATCAAAAAACCATTCGACTTAAAGATAAAACGTATCCTTTAGTGGATTTTAATGCGCCAACACTCGATTTTGAACATCCTGAAGTGCTAACACAGGAGGAAAAAATACTGACACAACGTCTTTTGACACATTTTCAATCCTCTGAAAAGCTAAAAAAACACGTCGATTTTCTTCTTGAGAAAGGTGGAATGTATCTTTGCTATAACGGGAATCTCTTGATTCATGGCTGCTTGCCGTTGCATGACAATGGAGATTTAAGATCCTTTAGATTGGAAAAAAAGGCTTATGCTGGGCGTGAATTATTAGATTATTTCGATCAAAAAGTACGCGAAAGCTTTATCAATCCTGAGACTTCAGATGATTTGGCGACCGATCTTTTGTGGTATCTTTGGGTAGGCGAATGTTCTTCTTTATTTGGTAAAGAAGCGATGACAACGTTTGAGCGCTACTATATTGAGGATAAAACGACGCATCATGAAAAGAAAAATGCCTATTATCAATTGCGTGAAGATCCTAAAACAATTGAGAATATTTTAGAAAATTTTGGCCTTCAAAAAGATGGACATCTCATCAATGGACATACGCCAATCAAAGAAAAGAATGGCGAAAATCCCATCAAAGCTCAGGGACGTTTAATTGTTATTGATGGCGGTTTTTCAAAACCTTATCAAAAAGAAACAGGCATCGCTGGGTATACTTTATTATACAATAGTTTTGGAATGCAACTTTCAGCACATCAGCCATTTAGTAGCGTTTTAGAAGCTGTCAATGAAAGTCGAGATATGATAAGTGTCAAGCGTTTGGTCGATCAAGTCACTGAAAGAAAACGGGTGCGCGATACTCATGTCGGGCAACAACTCCTCAAAGATATTGAAGATTTAGAAGCCTTATATGCCCACTTTGATCGCTATTAAAAGCTGTCAGTACTGACAGTTTAGCGGATTGAAAAATTTCATTTTACTTCAAGCAAAAAGGAGTTGTTTTAAACCAAAAACAACTCCTTTTTCTTCACTCTTTTTCTGTCAGTACTGACAGTTTTTTATAATAATTCCTTAAACAATCCGCGAACAAAGAACGCTTCGTCAAAGTCTTGTAAATCATCAATCCGCTCACCTAAACCAATTAGTTTTACTGGAATACGCAAACTTTGGACAATAGAAAGCACAATGCCTCCTTTTGCTGAACCGTCCAACTTCGTCAGCGCAATACCTGTGATCGGTGTTACTGTGCTAAATTCCTTGGCCTGAGAAATCGCATTTTGCCCTGTTGTCGCATCTAGTGCTAGGATCGTTTCATGTGGCGCATCTGGCAATTCACGTCGGATAACTTTTCCGATTTTTTCTAATTCTTTCATCAAGTGATCTTTATTTTGAAGTCGTCCTGCTGTATCAATCAATAAAATATCATACGCTTCATCTTTAGCTTTTTTCATCGCATCAAAAACAACACTTGCAGGATCTGATCCCGCCTCTTTTGTGACTACTTCTACATCCGCGCGCTTTCCCCATTCTACCAATTGATCTATTGCACCCGCACGAAACGTGTCCGCTGCAGCTAACAAAACTTTTTTGCCTTCACTTTTATAACGCGCAGCCAACTTGCCAATCGTGGTCGTTTTTCCTACACCATTGACCCCGACAAAGAGATAAACACTCAAACCTTGTGCTGTTGTCAGTACTGACGGTAATTTATCCTCGTCAAATTTATCAACAATTTTTTCAACAATCAGCTGTTTAAGATCCTCTGTCGATTTTGCTTTGGTCAATTTAGCTTCTTGGCGCAATTCTTTTGTAATGTCCATTGCTAATTCAACACCGACATCCGACATGATCAATGTTTCTTCCAAATCTTCAAAGAATTCCTCATCGACCGTTCTAAAATTTGCAAAAAGTTCATTAAATCCCGTTGCAAAAGTTTGGCGCGTCAAATTTAAAGAATTTTCATATTTCTTTTCAGTAGCTTTACGAGACTGAACAAAAATATCAGCGAGCGCGTCCACATCAATCTGAATCTCATCTTCAGATTCATCTGCTTGAGTGATGACAGACGATTTTAGTGTATCATCAAGCGCAGTTTCACTCTGTTCTTGCGCTGTCAGTACTGACAGTGGCTCATGTTCTGCTGGAGTCGTTTTTTCTTCTATTGGTTCTTGTGTTACTGCGTCATTTTCTTTCTTTTTTCCAAATAAACGGTCAAAAAGTCCCATTTTATCCCTCCAAATTATGCTTTTGTGTCGCTTTCATCTTCTGAAAATTTTTTATTAATGAAATAAATCCCTACGATCAGTAGTAAAATTGCTAAAATATCAATGCCTTTTGAGAGTAAGACAAACGAAGTTGTCCCAACCAAAAACGCCAACATGATCGTTGCAAGCGCATGAAGCGCAAATATCGCTCCCATGAATAAAGTAAAACTCATCAAAAAACGATCCATTTCACGTTTTTCATCTGGCAAATCTTCGCTCTCATTTCTGTCAGTACTGACAGAAATAACGTGCTTATTTTTTAAAAGCACGCCCATAATTGGACGGTTGATGGCACTTGAGAAAAGAAAAACGATCCCAATTGTCCCAGTTAAAATCGGATGCCAAAGTTTAAACGCTAAATCATTGCCATGCGTCAAATAAACTGCCACAATCGAAATCAGAAAACCGCAAATCGCAACCAATCCAATGGGATTAATTTTACGCTTTTTAATGCCCGTCCCTAACGTCAATAAAACAGGAAAAGCCGTCGCCACACCTAATGAAACCGTATCAGAAACCCTAAATCCCTTCAAAATTCCATACGCAATGACAGGCAAAATAAATGCAAAAATAAAACTAAAAATCCAATTTTTAATCTGAGGATTTTGATTTTCCATATTGAGTTCGCTCATTTTTCTCTTAAAATACGTACTGTTCAATTACCGCAGCAACAGCATTCTCATCATTTGTTCTGTCAGCAATGACAGCGGCTTTTTCCTTTAATTGCGCAACAGCATTGCCCATCGCAACACCACATCCTGCCCATTGAATCATCGAAAGATCATTTTCTTCATCTCCCATCGCCATTACCTCATGAGGGTTCAAATGAAGCAAGTCGGCTAATTTTTCAAGACCATACGCTTTATTGATTCCTTTTGGCATGAATTCCACTAATTTTGCTTGGGATTTAAAAATTTCATACTTATCATAAAAGTCAGATGGAAAATCTAAAATCTTCTCATCTAAAACTTTCGCTTCCGTACATGAAACAACTTTATTAATTAACGTCTGTTTTGGTAACGTTTCAATTTCCGCCTGCTTAAATGTCAAAATTTTATTTAATGTCGGATACAAAGATGGAACACGTGAAGCAGTCATATAAACCACACCTTCACTTAAAAGATCACATGGCAAACCAAGATTTTGAGTCATTGCCTTAATGTCTTTTGTCTCAGAGAGCGTAAACGTTTTTTTCGACAAAATATCCCCTGTGTTTCTTTGAATCAAACCACCATTAAAAGTGATGGAAAAATCATCAAAACCAGTCATCTCCAACTGCTCCAAATAAGAATGAATCGCAACCAACGGACGTCCTGTCGTCAACACGACATGAATCCCTTTAGCACGCGCCTTTTGAATCGCAGCAGCATTTTCAGTTGAAATCTCTTTTTTGGCATTTAACAACGTTCCATCCAAATCCAGAGCAATTAATTTAATATCAGCATTCATCATTTCATTATACCACATTTTATGCACAATATTTCACAGCAAAATTTTCTCATCCTCCTTTTTTTGTCATAAAAAAATCAAGCTGTAAAAAATAAATTTTACAAAACATAAATGAATAGTTGTAAATTTGAAGGTGAAGGAGTAAAATTGAAGAGAACAAAATTTACCTAATAGAGATTACTAATATGAAAATTTATTTACAACTTCTAATCATTTTTGGCTTTTCTTATATCGGAAATGTCATCTCAAACGCCTTTGATTTACCCGTTCCAGGACCAATCATTGGCATGCTTCTCTTATTTTTAGCCTTGCAATTCAAACTCCTTGAGTTTAAAAATGTTGATGCTGCAGGAAGCTTTCTTATCAATAACATGACCATTTTATTTCTCCCCGCTGGAGTGGGAATCATGGCAAAATGGGGATTGATTTCACATTTTTGGCTCCAAATTTTATTGATTGTCGTCGTTGCACTCATCATCAACCTTTTTATTCTTGGCAAATTGGTCGAGTGGATCAAAGTTAAATTTGAAGGAGATTATCTCTCACCAGAGCTTATTTCCCAAAAAATCGCACTGGACGTGATCAACCAACATTCTAAAAATAAGAAAAATAAAAAAGAATGGTGGCAAACATCTCATGAAACAAAAGGAGAAAACTAATGCTACAGATTATCACTGCAGATCCCTTATTTGGCCTTGTTTTGACCATCCTCATTTTTATGATTGGCGTTCGAATCAATGAAATTTTTCATAAACCTTGGACAAATCCCCTCTTATTTTCTACCGTTTTAATCATTCTTGTCCTTGTTCTCGCACATATCCCTTACAAAAATTATTATGTCGGAGGATCAATTTTAAATGATCTGATTGGACCAAGTACCGTCGCACTCGGTATTCCACTTTATAAAACCTTCCATTTGATGAAACATCACGCAAGAAGTATTACCATTTCCATCGCAATTGCTGCATTGATCAACACCATTTTAACGGCGCTTGCTGCAAAACTCTTTGGATTGAGCCGCCTTGCTAGCCTCTCAATTTTCCCAAAATCTGTGACCACAGCAATGGCTATGGGAATCTCTGATAAAATGCACGGTGTAGAGCAAATCACCGTTGTTGTCGTTGTTGCAACAGGAATTTTGACCAGTGTCATTGGATCCCCTTTACTTAAACTCTTTAAAATCAAAGATCCTGTTGCTCAAGGAGTTGCACTCGGAGGAACAGGGCACGCAATTGGAACAGGAACAGCCATTGAACTAGGAAAAGTGCAAGGAGCCATGGCTGCCTTAAGCATTGGAATCACAGGAATCATGTATGTCATCTTCGCACCATTAGTTGCACATCTCATCTTAGGCTATTAGAATGATTCAATTTAATCCTCATTATTATCCTTAATCAAAAAAACCTTCACATGAAGGTTTTTTTGATGCCCTTATTTTCTTTTTCTTGTAATCATGTGAATCGGTGTGCCTTCAAAAACAAATGCTTTTCGAATTTGATTTTCTAAAAATCGCAGATACGAAAAGTGCATCAGCTCTTCTTCATTTACAAAAACAACAAAAGTTGGTGGTTTAACAGCCACTTGTGTCGCATAGAAAATTTTAAGGCGTTTTCCTTTATCCGTTGGCGTAGGATTGATGGCAACAGCATCCATAATCACATCATTCAAAATTGAACTTGAAATGCGAAGATTTTGACTCGCAGAAATCTCCTTGATTTGCTCAGGAATTTGTGATAATCGTTGCCCTGTTTTTGCGGAAACATAAACGATGGGAGCATAATCCAAATATTTGAATTCCCAACGAATGTCTTCTTCAAATTTTTTCATTGTTTTGTCGTCTTTTACAAGTGTATCCCACTTATTGACCACAATCAAAATTCCTTTTCCAGCTTCATGAGCAAATCCTGCAATCCGTTTATCATATTCTCGAATTCCTTCTTGCGCATTGAGAACCATTAACACCACATCACTCCGGTCAATCGCACGCATTGCACGCATCACAGCATATTTTTCAGTGTTTTCATATACTTTTCCAGATTTTCTCATTCCAGCTGTATCAATCATGACAAATTCTTGTCCTTCAGGATCTGTAAAATGA
The DNA here is from genome assembly GCF_009601015.1 of Lactococcus hircilactis. Classification (GTDB taxonomy): domain Bacteria; phylum Bacillota; class Bacilli; order Lactobacillales; family Streptococcaceae; genus Lactococcus; species Lactococcus hircilactis. Next base: position 64,861 of record NZ_WITJ01000011.1, on the reverse strand, counting down.
GTATCTATCGCATCACGTGTTGTTCCTGCAATCGGACTTGCAATCACGCGTTCTTCACCTAAAATCGCATTAATCAAGCTTGATTTTCCAACATTTGGACGTCCAATCAAACTAAACTTGATCAAATCTGGATTTTCTTCTTCAAGATCGGCTGGAAGATTTTCAACAATAGCATCCAACACATCTCCCGTCCCTAAACCATGCGCTGCAGAAACAGGATAAGGGTCCCCCAATCCCAAACTATAAAAATCAAAAATATCCATCCGACGTTCAGGATTATCCACTTTATTAACGACAAGAATGATCGGTTTACTCGTGTGATAAAGGAGTTGTGCAACAGCTTCATCAGCATCTGTAAGCCCCGTTTCACCGTCAACTACTGCTACGATGACATCTGCCTCATTCATCGCAATTTCAGCTTGAGCGCGAATTTCAGTCATAAAAGGTTCATCTGATAATTCAATCCCACCTGTATCAATCAAACTGAATTTTTTATTCAACCACTCTCCCGTTGCATAGATGCGGTCTCGAGTGACACCTGGAATATTTTCCACAATCGAAATGCGTTCCCCTGCAATTCTGTTAAAAATCGTTGATTTCCCAACATTAGGGCGGCCAACAATCGCTACTGTAGGTAAGCTCATCTTTTTCTCTCTTTCTTTATTGTTGCGCTTTTGAGCACTTCATCTTATCCGTTCACGGATTTTTGATCTGATCCGTTCATTTTTACATCATTTTTCTGTTGATTCAAAGCCTCTTTTTCACTTGATTCATTGCAATTTCAGCAGAAATCAAAAGGGACGTATTTCAATATTATAACATGTTTTAAATAAAAAGTAGATAAACGTTCACATTTATCCACTGTTTTGAACATCTTATTTTTGAAACTTAAAGCCCGAACTCTAACTTGAAAATATTTGCAACAAGCTGTTGTTGTATCAAATCATTAGCTGTCGGGAATGAATTACTCATGAAAATCACTGCATTTTTACCATCGTTAGTAAATTTTGCTTTTAATTCATAGCCATACCCTACACCGCTTAAAGTATAATAATTAATACGCTTATACATGCCACCAGAATAACCGGATGTCACAGTGCCTAAGGAATGCAACAAAACATTTCCTTGAGCTGACAGTGTTTTATTTTGTAGAATACTTGAGATCAAGGTATAAAAATCACCCGGAGTCATTGCTATATTTCCAGCTCCAAGCTCACTATAGCGCTGAGCATCACTTTCTACAATAGGAGCGGAATATGGCTCCTGATAAGTAAAATGATAAGGTGTCGCCAAATTGATGACTTCGTCTTTATTATAAACAAATCCAGAATGCGTTAATCCTAATTTTGCTTTAAAATCTTGATCAAAAAGTTTTTGATATGAAGTTCCAGTTAATTTTACGACAATACCCGCTAATAAAACATAGTTTTGATCAATGTAATTCCACTGACCAACTTTTCCATTACTTGTGACATTTGACGCCGTCCAATCTGCAATCGTAAGATCATCTGTACTGGTTGGAAGCGACGTTGGTTTCACTAATCCACTTGTCATATTGAGTAAGTTTTTTATTTCGATTTGATCGCCATTTTTTAATTGAGGATAAAATTTACTGACTTTGTCCGTTAAACTTAATTGACCATTTTCGACCAAATTCATAATCATTTGTGCCGTAATTGTTTTTTGAGCCGATAAAATTTGATATTGTGCATTTGGATTATTTTCAATCTTTTTTGAAACATCGAAATAGCCATAGCCTCTCTCAAAATGAATTTGTCCATTTCTAACAATCAATAACGTCCCAACTTGGCTCCCAATATATGGTTTTAACTGATTATTAATCTCAGTTTCTTGAGGGGTCATCGCAGGTTGCGTAGCAGGAAATGATGGTGCTACTTCTCGACTTGAAGAAGGTGTCGTTTTTTTGGATGGAGATTGAGTTTTCGCGTGAACAACCGAACTTGATTCACTTTTTTGTGTTTTATTTTGGCTCAACGGATGAGGCAATAGGTATCCGATGATGATTCCTAATAGGATTGATAAAAAAAGGAAAACGAAATTTAACCGTTTTATTCGCTTCTTTTTTCGGCGTTTTTCCATAAGAGATTTCCTTACTTTTTTTATAACTATGTCCGATGAAAGAAAAAATTAACAGGATTTTTTTTGATTTTCATATTTTTTCATCAAGCACTGCTCTATTATAACATTTTTAATCAATAATTAAACCATTTTACACAAAATACATTTGTAATACTTTAAAATTAAGTTTTTAAGACGCATCCCACGTTTTTTGAAAATAGCTCATAACAATTTTTTAGCTTTTAAAAGTTGTGTTGACGATTTTATTTCTGGAACTCCCCATTGTTGAACCATGCGTTCTGACCACGTACTATCGAGACGTCTTTTTCCTGCATAATCTGATTGTGTCTTATCATATGCAAGAATTGTTGCCTCATCTTGCACGTGATACGTTTCGTTAAAAACCATACTTTCATATGGCAGACGTGGTTTCACAGCATTTTTTCGTGCTGGTTTCCCAAGTGCGATGCCAAAGAGTGGAAAAGTATAATCTGGAAGTCCCAAAAGTTCAGAAATTTCAGCAGATTGATCACGAATTAAGCCAACAATCACACCACCATAATCCATTGCTTCAGCAGCCAGTAACACATTTTCAGCAGCAAGCGATGCATCAACTGTTGAAATTAATATGGATTCTACTCCTTTGGGTTGGAAATCTCCCTGGTTTAATGCAACTGCTTTTTCTGCGCGATTCAAATCCCCAACAAAAACCAAAAAAGTAGCACAATTTTTGATTGATTTTTGCGCTTGAATTTCAAAAATTTTAGATTTTTGTGTTTCTGATGATACGATAATGATGGAATACGATTGGAAGTTTTTCCAATTAGATGCTGCGCGCCCAGCTTCAATCCACTCTTTTAAGAGTTCTGCTGGAATTTTTTCATCCGTAAAATTGCGAACGGAAGTGTGGGATTTCATAAGATGTATCAGATCAATCATGACGACGGTTTACTCCTTCAAGATGTATTTCTCGTGAAAGGTATTTGATGCGCTCCATCACTCTTTTGGCGGGCCAAATGTCTTCTACTTTTTTTGTTTGTGCTAAATGTTGTTCGAGTTCTTTCATGGTCAAATTTGAAGTAAAAAAAGTTGGGAGATTATTTTGCATGCGTGCTTGCAAAAGCACTTGTAAAATCGAATCTCTTAACCAGCTATTATTAAGTTCTGCTCCAATGTCATCAAGCACCACAACCTGTGCTGTTTTTAATTCATTCAGCCATGTTTTTGCATTATCAAAATCTAATCCAGAGACAAAGGTTGGATAATGCAACACTGTTGTTGAAATTTCATGATGTGCTAATTCATTCGCCATTGCAGCCATCATATATGATTTTCCTACACCAAAATCCCCATAAATATACAGCCCTTTTTCAGTTTTAGGAGATTGAATAAATCGATTGATGGCTTCGATGAGTTGATATTGACTCTCGTTTGTAATCTGAACATCTTCAGGATTATATAAATCAATTTTCTTGAGCGCTTTTGGAAGTCCCAAAATTTGAACCCGCTTTAGAAGATTCAGATGAGCTTGTTGTTTAGCTAATTCTTGCGTCGTTTGATATGAAACATCCGCATATCCTTGATTCATAATCAGCGCTGGTTCATAGCTGATGTGCGATTGTTCCAGATCAAATTTTTCTTTTGCCATGACAAACTCATAAAATTTAGAATAAGAACGTTCAATTTCTTCACGTGTCATTTTATTTTGACTGATAAACGCTTGAACTTCTGAATTTTTCAAGGTTTTTTGGACAATTGCGTCTAAATTCCCTTGATGATCCATTCGTCGGTTCAAAATTTCACCGATGGATTCCATTGCCATTCTCCTTTCTCATCTTTTTTTGCAATTCAGCAAATTTTGCTTTCGTTTCTGATGTTGTGTGCTCAACATAGTTAGCATTTGACCATTCTGGACTCTTTTTGACCACTCTTGGGTTACGTTCAAATTTTGTTTGCTTTTCTTTTTGACGTTTCTCGCGATTCATAAACCATGTAACCGCTTTTTGTGCAGTAAAAACTTGATTTTGTAAACATTCATTAGCCAATTGATGAAGAAACGCAGCATTTAATGTCGGATTTTTACGTTGCACTAAAACATAATGCAACATGATATTTTGGACCTCATCAGGAATTGATTGAACCTTTAGTTCGTTTAAAAGGCGAAGCTCTCCAGATGAAGTCGTACCTCCTGTATTTTTCCTGAGTTGCTGCAAAAATTGAATCGGTCCATCAGAACCATCTGGCTTTGAGACATGCATTTTTGCAACACGGATCAGCTCCTCTACAGGCTTTTCTACCGCTGTCAGTACTGACGACGGTTCTGTCAGTGCTGACAGCTGTTGTGCAAGGCGTGCACCATTCATTGTAGCATCAGGATTTTGAGTTGTTTTAGCCAATGTAAACAGATCATACCAGCTTTTATCAAATCTTTGTGCGAGCTGATAAAGCATCAATTTATCTTGGTTTTCATGACTAAACGTCATTTTCTGATCTTTCATCGCGAGCTCAAACGCCCCCATATTAAAGGATTCTTCATCCTTTTTCACATCCGAGATGGGCTGTGATGCAAAGGATTCGTTTCCTTGTGGATGATAGATTTCATAAAATTTTTTTGATATTTCTTGACCCTTTGTTTTTTTGTCAGTACTGACAAAAGCTTGGGTGAACCTGTTTTGATCAATTTTTGACCATAAAAGCTGCTTTAGAAGATCATCTTTCATGAATGCATCATAGGTTTTTGGACTTTGCATTTCGATATAAAATTCAGCATGATGATCATAAACTTTGATCAAGTCAAGCGCACTCAGGTGATCAAGCGCAGCTTCAAATTGATTTGGTCCAAAATTAAGATATTCTAAGAAAAATGTTATTTTCCCAGAATCACTGATTTTTAGTACCTGATACAAGGCATACGCATCTCGTCCAATAATCGGCAAATAAAGCTTCGTAAATGTATCCGCGTCAAAACTAATTCTGTCAGTACTGACAACAACAAATCGATCTCCTGCTAACATTTTTCTCCTTTCTGATTTTCATTATTTTTGCAGAGTTAAACATTTATTTTTTAGTGATATTTTTTAGTAGCGCTTCTAACTCACTGACGTCTTTAAATGAGCGATAAACACTCGCAAATCGAATATAAGTGATATCATCCACATTCGCCAATTCTTCCATGACAAATTCACCAATCTTATCACTTGGTACTTCATTATGATCCAAACGTCTAATCTTTTGTTCCACATTTGAGACAACATTTTCAATCGTCTCGCTTGAAACAGGGCGTTTATATGCTGAACGAATTAATCCACGTGTGATTTTTTCACGATTAAATGGTTCTCGCTTGTCATCTTTTTTAATCACTAACAGGGGCATTTCTTCAATTCGCTCAAACGTTGTGAAACGAAAACCACAGTTTTCACAGACACGGCGTCGTCTGATAGCTTCTTCAGCCTGTCTCGAATCAACCACACGAGATTCTTCAGAAAAACATTTCGGACACTTCATCGCATTTTCCTCTCTTATTTTCTTATTTTTTCACAAATTGCGCTTCAAGTCGATAAATCACTTGACCTTTTTTAGAAAATTTTTCTTCATATTCAGTCATTACATTTTCTTTAGCAAAAGCTTCATCAGCATGCAAATCTAACCACACTTGCTTTAATTTCATCCCATAATTTGTCATCGAAACTAAAGAATATTCAAATAAACCACGATTATCGGTTTTAAAATGAATCTCGCCTTCACTTTTCAAAATTTTTTCGTCTGTAGCCAAAAAAGTTTGATACGTCAACCGCCTTTTTTCATGACGTGTTTTTGGCCATGGATCTGAAAAATTCAAATACACACGATCGCATTCTCCATCCTCAAAAAACTCTGACAACTGCGCTCCATTCACCAAAATCATCTGAACATTAGGCAATTCAGCCTCAATCGCCCGATCAAGTGCATAAGACAATACCGAAAGCTGTAAATCTATCGCAATGTAATTAATTTCCGGATGTTTTGCAGCCATTCCAACGATAAATGCACCTTTTCCACATCCAACCTCAATATGAATCGGATGATCGTTTCCAAAACGTTCTGACCAGCGTCCTTTATATTCTGCTGGATTTTCTACAACAAGATGCGTGTTTGCTTTAAGGTACTCTGGAGCACCTTTACGATATTTGACGCGCATATTTTCTCCTTTTGTCACGCTAAAACTGAAAAATGAGAAGGTTTCCCTTCTCGATAAACTACTGTTTAAAACAATCGACAGAAGTTTCTAAGCCCCTGGATTTCTTCATTAACTTGCTTGATATGATTTTTTAAAAGTGCATCAGAAATTTGGCGAAGATAGGAAAGTTTCCCATACCACGCTACTTTATTCATCACATTATCTTTCGGCTGGTAACCAGAATAGCTCAACCACCGGCTCCAATCTACTGGTTTAATATAATGAGATAAAATATACGCCATATCAACCATTGGATCACTCAAAAAAACAGTGTCCCAATCCACCAAATAGACACGTTGCGTTTCATCATCAACGAGCCAATTATTATGGTTGACATCTCCATGAACAACTGTCACTTCATGGTCTGGCAATTCTGGAAGCTCCCTTTTCATCTGATTAACAATAGATGAAAGATAGATATTTTTTTGCAATGCAGTAGAACTTGAGTAAACACCCTCTAATAGTGCTTCAGGACCAACTGCTTGACTGCCAAGTTTTTTATATGAGTCCACTAACTTTTTACTTTTATGGAGGTGAGATAAAATTTGATTGATTTGTGTATCACTCATTTCTTCAGGAGTGAGGGTGTGTCCATTAATCCAAGGTTGTGCTGAAAGCATGTCGCCTTGAGCCGTTCGTTTCGTCCAAAGGACGCGTGGCGTAATGCCTTCCAAATAAATACTTGTGAGCATCGGATTCGCATTTTTTTTGATAAACACGCGTGCTTCATCATTTCTTGCGGTAAACGCATTGCCTGAACCACCTTTGACAGGAATCATATCTAAATCCCAATTTGCCATCATCTTTTTTATCTCCTTTCCAAAAAATTTATGAATGAACCTTTAATACATTAAAAATGAATTAAAATCGTTGCAGTTAAAATATCCGCATATTGATAAGATTCTGTGGTTTTTGGTCCACGCGCTGGAATATTTTCAATCACAAAGTGTGTCGCGTAAGCTTCAATCAAATTAACTTTATGACGATTTTCACGTTTCCGACCAAATTGAGAAGTTATTTCAATGGTTTGCCCTAAATGAGATTTGACTTGATTTCTAATATCAACGATTTTTCCGACTTCTTGATTTTGATTATCCATTTTCCCTCCGATAATTTGCAACGCAAATCTCTTTTGATTGAATATGCCTAGTTGGACCAATTAACATGTGATAAATCAAGTTAAGACGACACTTTTAGACAATTATATTTATTATAACACGAAAAGGCATAAAAAATCTAGTATGGCTCTCCATATCGCACATCAATATTATCAAAACTGCTATATTCTTTAATAAATGCAAGTTTCACTGTTCCACGACTTCCAGACCGGTTTTTTTCAATTATAACCTCAACTGAATTATCCGCAATCTGCTCCTCATCGTTTTCTTCATCCCCTTCACGTTCGTAATAATCTTCACGATACAAAAAGGCAACGATATCCGCATCTTGCTCAATTGATCCTGATTCACGAATATCAGAGAGTACAGGCCGCTTGTCTTGACGTTGTTCTACCCCACGTGAAAGCTGACTGAGCGCAATCACAGGAACATGCAATTCTTTAGCTAAAATCTTAAGTTGACGTGAAATTTCTGACACTTCTTGTTGTCGATTTTCTCGCCCTGTTCCTGAAATCAATTGTAAGTAATCAATCAAAATCAGTCCCAAATTTCCCGTTTCTTGCGCTAATTTTCGAGCACGTGCGCGAATTTCTGTAATCTTTATCCCTGGCGTATCATCAATATAAATCTCTGATTTGGAAAGTGCACCAGTTGCAATAAAAAGCGCATTCCACTCATCATCTGTCAATTGCCCAGTCCTGATGTGCTGAGAATCAATTCTTCCTTCTTTAGCAATCATCCGATTTACTAAACTTTCGGCCCCCATCTCAAGCGAGAAAATAGCGACAGCTTTATCTTGTTTAGTGCCAACGTTTTGAGCAATATTTAGTGCAAATGCTGTTTTTCCGACAGCAGGACGAGCAGCAATAATGATCAGTTCTTCATCATGAAGTCCTGTCGTCATCCGATCCAATTCGATATATCCCGTCGCAAGTCCTGTGACAACATTTTTTTCTTTGGAATGTTTATCAATCTCATCAAGTGACAGATTAATCACCTCAGAAATTTTACGAAAACCTGTTGTATTACGCCCTTGCTGGACATCAATCAATCCTTTTTCGGCTTCAGATAAAATCTCATCTGCAGAGGAGTCCTGTCGATAAGCTCTTTCTACACTAGAAGTTAATTTTGAGATGAGTTGCCGCAAAAGTGATTTTTCTGCAACAATTTTAGCATAATAAACGGCATTTGCTGCGGTAGGTGTTGCTTGTGCGAGCTGAGCAATATAAATCACTCCCCCGATATTTTCAATGTCTCCTTGACTCTCAAGTGCAGAACGGACGGTTAAAACATCAATGGCTTCTCGCAAATCAAATAACTTCTCCATCACCTTAAAAATAATTTGATGAGAAGTTTTATAGAAATCTTTGGAATTAATATGTTCTTTAACTTCAACCAACCGATCACTATCCAAAAAAATCGCACCTAAAACAGCCTGTTCAGCAGCTAAATCCTGTGGTGGAGCTTTTATTAAGTCAATTTCTGGCATCTTATTTTTCGCCGACCCTTACTTTGATTGTCGCAACAACATCTTTATACAATTTAATTGGAACTTCTTTTGTCCCTAACGCTTGCAATTTATTATTCAATTGAACTTTACGTTTATCAATTTCGACATCATATTGTACTTTTAGAGCTTTTGCAATATCAGCCTTGTCCACCGCACCAAAAGTGTGTCCTGTTTGACCTACCTTCATCCCGATTTCAACAATCACATCTTCTTTTTCAAGTTGAGCTTTTAAAATTTTTGCTTGTTCAAGTTGCTCAGCTTCTTCTTTTTCTTTTGCTTTTCTTTGTCCTTCTACTTGTGATACAGCTGCTGTTGTCGCAAGTTTGGCAAGGTTCTTTTTAATGAGAAAATTTTGTGCATAACCCGCTGGAACTTCTTTTATTTGACCTTTTTTTCCTTGTCCTTTAACATCTTGCAAAAATACAACTTTCATTTTATTTCCTCCATTTTTCAATCATTCTATTCTTTTATTATCATTAATGATTATCTTCGTTTTCAATTCTTTCTTCTAAAAAACGAATCAAATCTGCTTTCACTTCTGAAAGTGTTTTTTCGTAGATTTGGGTTGCGGCATTATTGAAATGTCCCCCTCCTCCCATTTGTTCCATCAAAGTTTGCACATTAAATCCATTACGAGATCGTGCAGAAATTGAAATGAATCCATTTGGATGAAGTGTCAATGCAAACGCTGCTGTCACACCTGCCATTTCGACCATTGTATCTGCTGCTTTTGCAGTTGTAATATTATCATATTTTTGATCTTTTTTGCCCATCCCAAGTACGATACCAGGAAAAACAATTTCTGAGTTGATGACAATTTCATTGACGATTTTGTATTTTTCAAAATCAGTCGCCATAATGACCTTGATCAAATCATTATCAGCGCCACGAGAGCGAAGATATGCAGCAGCTTCAAAAGTTCGTGCCGTCGTTGCTTTCGTGAAATTTTTCGTATCCATTTCGATTCCAGCTAAAGCAATACTTGCTTCAATCGTTGACATTTTTCTACGATTATTGTCGTGAAATTGAAGAATTTCAACGGTTAATTCACTGGCAGAGCTTGCGCTTGATTCGATATACGATAAAAGCGGTTGTTCTGGAAAGTCGTCATTTCGTCTGTGGTGATCAATGATCACTAATTTTTCAAAGGAGTGATAGAAATCAAAATCCAAGGTTTGTGTTGGTTTTGAGTGATCAACCATAATCAATAACGAATTTGGTTTTTTTAGCCGACGGGCAGTTTCTAATTTAACAATATGTGTGAACCCGTCTGCACTCTCATTCATCTTTTCGATTGCTCGAGCAACGTCTGGTAACAATTGTTTTTCATCATAAACAACGAAAGCCTCTTTTCCTGTCATATTGGCAAAAACTTTCATCGCAATCGCTGCTCCAAGTGCGTCCATATCTGTAAACCGATGTCCTACAATAAAAACATCTTCTGATTCAGAAATAATTGTACGCAATGCTGTTGAAATGGCACGCGCTCTTGTTCTGCTTTTTTGAGTACGTCCTTCAGAATTTCCACCAAAATAGACCGGCCTTGCTTGCTCGGAATTTTCACGCAAAACAACCTGATCTCCTCCGCGGACTTGTGCGAGTTCGAGGTTATTCATCGCAACATTTCCGATATTTGGGAAATCTTCCCATCCATATGATACTCCAATTGAGAGTGTCAGCGGGAATTCTTTTTCTGTTGATTTTGTTCTAAATTCTTTTAACACTTCAAATTTATCTTTAATCATTTGATCCAATACGCGATAATCACAGAAAAAAAAGTAACGACTGCTTGTGATACGGCGCAGATAAAAGGCATATTTATCGGAAAATTCTTCCAAAAAACTGGCGATAAAATTATTGATAACAGTCCGTCCACTATCTGAAATCAGATCTGTCGCATCATCATAATTATCCACATAAATCGCACCGATAACGGCTCTACTATCATTAAAATCTGATCTGAACGCGACCTCTTTTGTCGCATCAATCAAATAAATGAGATGTTTTTCTTCATCAACGTTCACCACATATTTTTGATTGCCAATGGTGACATACTGATCTTCAAGTTTCTTTTTCAAGATGAGTTTGATGTCTTCGCGTTTGATCACACTATCATTGCCTTTATAAATCATGTCAATGTATGGATTAAACCACTCTGGTTCTAGTGTTTTTTCATTGAATCGAATCACACCAATGGGCATATTATCAAGTGTCGCATTAAGGGAATTCTCAGCTTCATCATTGATTTTACGAATGAAATCATGCCTTCTCAAGGTATAATTTTTTGCTTGTGAAAGTAAGATAAAGGTGATGATTAAATTCAGGATAAACAAATATGCAATCGCCACATATCTTGAACTTGAACAAACTAAAAATAAACTTTCAAATAATTGAACAAGGATCATCATCACGATGATCATGCGTGGGGTGATTTGTTTTAAAAATTTCATATCAAACTCCTATATCTTATCATTTTACCATAGGATGAGACAAACATAAAGAGGAAAATGTCGTTTGTTTTAATTTTTTGGATGCTTAAGGATCTGAACAATTTCACGCAAGCTTGTAAAACGATAATCGGCCTTACTTTGGTTCATCCCAAAACGCGCGTCAGAAATAGCAAAAACGGTGGCTCCTGCAGCTTTTGCTGAGATAATCCCGTTTTCAGAATCCTCAATCACCAGTGTCTCATGTGGTAGAACACCTAATGTAGCCATCGCTGCTTCATAAATGGCAGGATCAGGCTTTGATTTTTTGAAATCTGCTCCAGATAATACAGCGTCAAAATAAGTTGCGAGATGATTCACAGATAAACATCGCTCAATGTCTGCTCGATTTGAACTCGAAGCGAGTGCTAATTTAACCTGCTGCTTTTTTAAAAACTCCAAAATGAAATGAGCATCTTCAAAAAGTAATTTTTCATAAGGAAGTGGGGTTTTCGCTTTAAAATCATTGTATTGTTTGATATAAGATTGGGCGCGCGTCGGTTCATATTGATCTTGTAAGATTCTTGGCCAAAGATCTTTCATGTTTCCCCCAATGAAATCACTTGGTTTAAGGTGTGCAATCGAGACATTAATCTGATCAAAAAATTGAGTTCGCCGCTTTGAATAATAATTTTCTGTATCGACAAGAACACCGTCCATATCAAAGATCACTGCTTTAAATTTTTTCATAACTCTATTATATCAGGATAAGGATGAAATAGGAGAAAAAGTTTTTTTCATTCTTATCTTTTGGCATTAAAAAATTAACATTTTTGTTATTTTATCCCTTCATTAGCACGTGAATCAAAAATCAACTTTTTTCATCTCGAGTTCATTAATTAATTGTAAATTATCAGAAAATTAGATATAATATATCGTATTATTGTATTTTTAAATAGGAATCAGGTCTTTTTATGAAAGTTGTTAAATTTGGAGGGTCATCTCTCGCGTCCGCTGGTCAGATTGAAAAAGTTTTTAACATTGTCAGTGCTGACAGCACAAGAAAAATTGTCGTCGTATCTGCGCCTGGAAAAAGAGAAGCAAAAGACACGAAAGTCACAGATGCGTTGATTGCTTATTACAATGCTTTTAAGCAACAAGACGTTCTTGATGCACATCAAGAATGGATTATTGAGCGTTATCGCTCGATTGCTTTGGCTCTTGGAATGGATGAGACAGTCATTGATCCAATCGCAGAAAATATCAAAGCGCTCGCTTCACTCGATGTCAAAAATAAGTTTACGTATGATACTTTTTTGGCAGCAGGTGAAAATAATAATGCAAAATTGGTTGCTCAATATTTTAAAGCGAAAGGTTTAAATTGTCGGTACATCCATCCTGCTGATGCGGGAATTATTGTATCGGCACAGCCTTCTAATGCCCGTTTGTTGAAGGATTCTTATAAAAAAATCAAATATTTGGCGGATTTGGAAGAAATCATCATTGTTCCTGGATTTTTTGGTGTGACAGAAGCTGGCGAGGTGTGTACGTTTTCACGTGGTGGATCTGATATAACAGGGTCAATTTTGGCAGCTGGTGTTAAAGCTGAGATGTATGAAAATTTCACAGATGTTGATGGGATTTTTGCTGCGCATCCTGGTGTGATCAAAAACCCCCACTCCATCAAAGAACTGACTTATCGAGAGATGCGTGAATTGGCTTATTCTGGGTTCTCTGTTCTTCATGATGAAGCTTTGGTTCCTGCCTATCGCGCCAATGTACCATTAGTAATCAAAAATACAAATAATCCTGATCATCCTGGCACGCGCATTGTCACTAAACGTGAAACTAAAGGTGCTCCTGTGGTTGGAATTGCTTCAAGTAACGGATTTGCTTCTTTGTTTATCAATAAATATCTCATGAATAAAGAAGTTGGTTTTGGACGAAAAGTTCTTTCTGCACTTGAAAATTTAGGCATTCGATTTGAACACATGCCTACTGGGATTGATGATATGTCCATTATCATTCGTGAAAAATATTTATCCAAACAGCTTGAAAAATCACTGTTGAAAAATTTGTCTGAGTCCCTTCATCCTGATGAACTTTACATTGAACATGGATTATCCATCATCATGTTGGTCGGGGAGGACATGAAAGAACACGCTGGAGTGACTGCACGCGCAGCACGGGCACTTGCGGTTCATGGGATTAGTATTAGCATGATTTCGCAAGGTTCAAGTGAAGTTTCTTTGATGTTTATTTTGGATGAAAAAGATGAAAAACAAGCGCTTCGTGCGATTTATGATGAATTTTATTTTGAAATTTAAAAAATCCCGTTTGGGATTTTTTTATACGATTCTAGCGCCATAAGGATCAACAGTCAACGTCAAAATATCTCCATTATGGCTGTGTTGAAATTCTTTTAGGGCATCAATAAAACTTGAGCTGTTATTTTGCGAGATCCACGTCATGATTGTTGATCCTGCACCTGATAAATATGTTGCAAATGCGTGGTGCTCATGTCCAAGCGCTCTAATTGCTTCAAGTTCTGGAATGAGTGACGCGCGATATTTTTCGTGAAAGAGATCAGATTCCATCATTTTACCAGCTAAAACGAGATCGCTCGTTGAAAGACTGGCAATCAAAACATTGGCTTTTGAAGACGCAAGTATGGCATCACTTTTTTTATACGCTTTAGGAAGAACACTTCTTGCAGCTTTCGTTGAGAGGGAGTAATCAGGAACAAACGCAATCATTTGACATTCAGGTTGTGGTAATGAAACAAAATCTAAATTTTTTTCCTCATCGTAAGAAGCAACTTGAAGACCACCTAAAAGTGCGGGAACCACATTATCTGGATGTCCTTCCATGTCACAAGCCAGTGCTAATTGTTCTGCAATCGTGAGCTTGACATCGCTCAATAAAAGTGCTAATTTGATGCCCGCAACGATGGCTGACGAACTTGATCCCAAGCCATGTTCAAGTGGAATCTGACTTGTCATCTTCAAATGATACGGTTTTAAATCTGTCACTACTGACAGCGCTGTTTTAATGATTAAATTTTGCTCGTCATTTGGAATATCTGCTCCCAAATCATGCTCTAAAAACCAGTGATCTAAAGGTTTAACAAGCTCGATTTCAAGGTAGCGATTGACCGCGATTCCAAGTGAGTCAAACCCACAGCCCAGATTAGCAGAAGTCGCAGGAACCATTATTTTTTTGCTCATAAGATCTCCTTGATGATGGTTCTGATCTGATCTTTTGTGACATGATAAAGTTGCGTGACGGGTTTTTTATCCAAACATTTCAAGGCATCAGGCATTTTATCTTCAGGAAGTTTTTGCTCAATCGCATCCTCCACAGTTTTTGCAAATTTATAGGGCGAAGCTGTTGCAAGAACGACTGTAAACCCGTCCAAATCTGCTTTTCTTGCTGCTGCATACGCAATCGCAGTGTGTGGATCCATCACATAATTTCTGTCAGTACTGACAGCTTTAATTTCTTCAATCGTTTCGTCATCATCACATTTTTCTGTGAGAAAATCCTTTTGTAATTGCTCAAAAACTTCCGCAGAAAGCTGATATTTTCCTTCTTTAACCAATTGCTCTTGTGTCGCTTGAGTGACTTTTGCTCCTGCAAGATGATAAATCAATCGCTCAAAGTTTGAAGAAACAAGAATATCCATTGATGGGCTGTTAGTAATGTAAAAATCACGATTACGATCGTATGTTCCTGTGGTCAAAACATCATACAAAACTGAGTTTTTATTCGTCGCACAAATGAGTTTTCCTACTGGCAGTCCCATTTTTTTAGCGTAATATCCAGCTAAAATATCGCCAAAATTCCCTGTCGGCACAGAAAAATTCACCAGATCACCACTTTTAATCTTGTCAGCACTGACAAGTTCACTATACGTCCAAAAATAATAAACAATCTGTGGTAAAAGTCGTCCAAAATTAATCGAATTTGCTGAACTAAAAATCTGATTTTCAGCGAATTGATCTGTGAATGCGTGATCTTGAAAAATTGATTTAACCGCGCGTTGTGCGTCATCAAAATTTCCTTCAACGGCGACTGCATGAACATTTTTCGCCGCTTGTGTCGTCATTTGTAAACGTTGTATGTCACTAATTCCGACTTCTGGATAAAACACGATCACTTGCGTTTGATCAACATTAGAAAAACCAGACATCGCCGCAGATCCAGTGTCTCCAGATGTCGCAGTCAAGATGATTGCTTGTCTTTTTTCACCGATTTTTTTTAATGACGTCGTCAATAAATAAGGCAAAAGTTGCAAAGCAACATCCTTAAAGGCAGCAGATTTACCGTGGAATAATTCAAGCACGGCCAAATTTTCTGTCAGTACTGACAGACTTACTGGCAACGCATTTTTGTATGCCGAATGAATCATCTCATCCAGATTTTCAAAATCAGGAAGATATTTAGATAAAATCAATCCCACCATTTTCTCATAATCTAATCCAAGAAATTCGTCAGTACTGACAGAAGGAAAAGTTGTGGGTACAAATAATCCGCCATCATCCGCTAAACCTTTTGCAATCGCTTGTTGCGCACTAAACGATACCTTATCGTTTCTTGTTGATGTAAATTTCATAGTATCCTCATTTCTTTCTAATTCATGACACGTAAAATGCACGCTACTTTTATTACTTCAGGTAATTTTTCTAATGCCAAAAGTGCTAATTCCAGTTTTTCACGCGCCACTTCATTTAGGATAAACATCATTTTAGCCGCATCTCCATTGACTTCTTGAGTTACACTTTCAATTGAAATACCATGCTGACTAAACGTTGTCGCAATTGCAGCTAAAACACCTGGTCGATTTGACACACTCAAGCGAAGGTAATAAGCGTTACTTCCCTCACCAAGATAAGTCAAATGCGAAGCCGAAATTTTGTTGACATAGCTATCAAATGCTGCATTCTTATCAATCGCGTTAGCAATTTCAATAATATCTCCAGCGACAGCACTTGCCGTAGGTAATCCGCCAGCTCCTTTGCCATAAAAGAGTAAGTCTCCTACAGCATTACCGTGAATAAATAAGGCGTTAAATTCATTTGCAACTGCTGCGAGCATATGATCTTTTGGCACCAATGTTGGTTGGACTGAGGCTTGTAATGATGTCTTTGATTTTTGTGCTGATGCGAGTAATTTTATTTTATAGCCCAAATGTGAAGCAAAAGCAATATCTTCTTTTGACAGCTTTGAAATCCCAATCGTTGCTATTTTTTCTATTGGAACGATTTCCCCAAAAGCAAGTGCAATCAGAATTGAGAGCTTATTGGCTGCATCAATTCCTTCCACATCAGCCGTTGGATCAGCTTCTGCGAATCCTTTTTCTTGCGCCATTTTGAGTGCTTCTTCATACGCCTGTCCTTGCTCAATCATCTGGGTCAAAATATAATTCGTTGTCCCATTAACAATCCCCGACACTTCTTCAATGTCATTTGAATTGAGTGGTGCTTGAAGCGCATCAAGAACAGGAATTCCACCCGCAACAGAAGCTTCAAAACGCAGCATCACATGATATTGTGCAGATGTTGAAACCAACGTTTCATAATTTGCCGCAACCGCTGCTTTGTTTGCTGTTACGACATGTTTACCAGCTTTCAGCGCTTGAAGCATGAAGCTTGACGCAGGCTCGATTCCACCCAAACACTCCACCACAATCTCAATATCACGCGTGTCTAATATCTCCTGATAATTCGTAGTCAGTAAAGATTCTGGGACAGCATAAGGTCTTTCTTTATCCCGCACCAAAATCTTACTAATTTCCAAAATTACACCAGTTTTTTGAGCAATTTGCTCTGCATTCATTTGCAAAATCTTATACGTTGCACCGCCGACTGTTCCACAGCCTAATAAAGCTATTTTTATTTTTTTCATTTTTATATTTTACCACAATTCCTTACAAATTCATACAATATTCTGACTATTCATTGTGAAAATAAAACCATCTTCTGATGATTTTATTAGATCACGTCAAATATCCAGTGCTTTTCTCGCCTATAAATGGATTACTCAACTTTTTCAGCTGTTTTCTTTCCAGTAAAATTATTGAGTAATTCTGGCACATCAATGCCCATTGTTCCCAAAACATCTAGCCCTTGTTTCAGACTTTCTTGAGACATTCCCAAGATTTTAGATGTTCCATCGCCACCATAAATATTGAGTGAATCAATCGATTTAAGATTATCAGATACGGATGCAACCACTTTAGGCAAAATTTCGAGTGCCATATTAAGCTTAGCCGCGTCATTCATTTTTGTCATGGCTTCTGCTTTTTTCTCAATCGATTCTGCCTCAGCTAGTCCTTTGAGTCGAATCGCCTCAGCTTCTGCCTTACCAGTAGCTTCAATCGCAGTAGCTTCTGCTAAAGCTTTAACTTCGCGTTCCCGTGCGTCAGCTTCGGCTTTTGCGATTTGTGCTGCTTTAGCAGCTTCTGCAGCTTTTACGACATTCGCTTCATTTTCTTGCGCTTTACGCAGTACTTCTTGTGTTTCAAGATCCGTCTCACGTTGTTTCTTGATGATTTCCACTTGCATTTCAGCTTCTGTGGTTTCTTTCTTTGAAATGGCTTCTTGAATGGCGTACGCTTGATCCGCTACAGCTTTCGCTTGATCCGCTTTCGCTTTCGCATCAGCTGTTGCAATGGCTTGATCTTGTTCATAGGCGGCCAAATTAATGGCTTTTTCTTTTTGAGCACTTGCAATTTGTGTGGCCGCTTCAGCTTCTGCTTTTTGTGCAAGTTGATCTGCATTCGCTTTTTGAATTCGCGTTTCTTTATCTGCATTCGCAACAGCTATCGCAGCTTCTTGTTGCACACGAGCGACTTCTTTTGCTCCCAACGCTTTAATATAATTTTGATCATCACGAATGTCATTAATGACAAATGAAACGATGGACAATCCCATTTTTGAAAGATCTGTCCCTGCTTGTTCTTGAACTTCCGTTGAAAATTTATTTCGATCTTCAATCAACTCAGAAACAGTCATCGTCCCAACAATTGCACGTAAGTGTCCTCTTAAGACTTGATCGGCCATCGCATCTCTTTGCTCATCTTTTTTCCCTAAAAATTGCTCTGCTGCAGTTGCGATATCTTGAAGTGTAGAGCCAACTTTGATCATTGCTGTCGCCTCAACAGTCACTGGAATTTTATCTTTTGATAATACTTTTTCAGTCTTAATATCAATCGCTGCTGATTGCAAGCTCAAATAGCGTGCATTTTGAAAAATAGGTAATACAAAAGTTCCCGATCCACGGACAACCTTCAATTTGTTGCCTTGAGAATCTTTATTGACTCCCTTAGCTCCCAGAGCTGAACCATAAACGATCAAAGCCGCTTGAGGCCCTGATTTTTTATAATTTGCAGCAACAATAGCAAACAAAATCACAATAACCACCACGATAGCGATGATTAAAATTTCTATGAAACCAAACATTTTTTTCTCCTTTTTATTTCTAAATTCCTGATTTTTATCAAAAAATCAAATCAATCGTGAACACTTTTGTAAATCATCCCTTTTATTTTATAAAAAGAGTGACTTGTCACTTTGAAGGCATAGCACCTTTAAAAGACCATTTCTTCATACGGAATCACATAAGCAATCCCATCTTTTGTTTCGACTATCAAAACGGATGCCCCTTTTTCTAGCGTTTCAATCCCTGCTTTATTTGGAATAAATAATCGAGCGGGCATGGTTTTTCGTGATTCTGTGACAAAAGTCGTCATGACTTCGCCTGTCGCTGTACGCGACGCAATGCCGACCGTCAATGTTCCTGTCAGCAGGTCTTTTTCATCTGCATGGTATGCTTTATCTGTCATCTTATTAAAAATCGCCATCCCTGGCAACAAAAAAAGCGTTCCAATGATTAGGACAATGACCACAAAAATGATAACCACAAAAATAAGTTGTATGGTTGACATTACTCCTCCTTTATTCAAAAAACTTTCCTTAAATTTTTTACTGCATGGACTTACAGCACCTGAAACTCTCGATGAAATCTTTTGCTATTGATTGCTTGAAAATCTTTCTCATCCGTTTTGATTAAATAAAAACCGATTGCTGCTGCACCACCAAAAATTCTTGGAAAGAGCAAAATGTGTTCATTGACTGCTGACCATTCTAAAATTCCCTGTTCAAAACATTGGACGACCCATGCTTCTTTTGGAGGATCGTGTGAAATTTTCCAGACTTCAAAGGTCTGATTTCCTCTTTGTGCTTTCATTCAGTCGCTCCTTTGAAATCTATACTCAAGCATCTCTTATTATAACATCTCTCTCACGTGTTTTTATCTTTTGTTTCAAGCTTGAAACAAAAATTATGTGATGTATTGATTTAATAAGCGACTGTACTTATCAGCTAAAATATCATCCCCTAAAAATCTAAAAATATGAATCACTTCTTTCATTTTTTCTAAAGCTTCTGTTGTCTGATGTTGCTTGTAATCAAGTAAACTTTCAGTAAATTTAAATAAACACCGCGTAAATTCATCTGTACTTTGCAAGATTTCTTTGGTTAAATATAAAAATTTTTCTGCTAAAGCAAGGTCATTTTTATCAAGTAAAGCAAAGCACGTCAAAACAACGGAGCGTACAATGCGAATGCGATATTCTCGATTATCTTGAAAATAAGAAAATTCCTTAAATAAATCAAACCAAATGGATTGAACCAGTGCATAACTGAGCTGAGAAACGGTATAATTAAAAACAAATAACTCCAAGTTTGTCCAGACTTCTACCCCAAACAAAAATCCTGAAACTTCTTCTAATTCTTCTTTTGTGAGCTGTTGATAGCACGCTTTTGTCGCAAGAGCAATCATGCGAAAATCATCATACAAGATTGCTTCCTCATACACGTTGACTAAAACTTCTTTATCGTCTGAAAAATAGGCATGATCGACTTTTTTATAGATTTCACTAAAATAATCCCCCTCTCCCTTATCTAAAAGGTAAGTGTATTCATAAAGTGGAATATGCATCATTTGAAGTGCGCTTTCAACTTGTGCAAAATCAAGCATAATCAACCCCTCTTCAAATTTTTGAATGGTCAGTTTTGAGAGATTGATGGTTTCAAAACTTTCCAACTCAAAGGCTCTTTGTTCACGTAAAAGTTGAAAAACTTCGCCATAACGACGATAAACAGGAACATTATCTGCCAAAAATAAAAAAGTGAAAATGGATAAATCCATGAGATGCAGCGCTTCTTCTAATTGATCAGGCGATAGTGTCGTTTGTCCTTGCTCAAAGCGACTTAACGTTGCTTTTGAAATGATGGATTTAAAAAAATCAAGCGAAAAACCTTGCTCTTCACGAATTGAGTGAAAAGCTTTTCCGTATCGCGGATTAATTAACTGTTTCTTTGCGACCATCTTTTCTCATTTCCATTCTGTTCTAAAAACAAACGATTGATATCGTTTGCAGTGTTGTTTCATGTTTTAGATTTCATCTTTTAATAGCTCTATTTTACGCTTATGCACAGCCATTTACAACTTTTTTTGAAGTAAATTCACTTTTTAATCGAACGCATTTCTTTTTTATCTCATTTTGCGTTCTGCCACTCGTTTTTGTCGTTCCAGTTCTTTCTTGATTTTTCCTTCTGGAGCGAATTTTTTTTCCCAATCTGAAGGTTTTAAAACTTTATGAGTGACGGGGTCAAAATGAGGGGATCCATCAGGAAAAATTTTTCCCATATTTGCTTCATGGACGCGATTGAAAATCTCATAAGGATCAATGCCCGATAAGACTAAACTCCCATAAGTAAGGTACAGTAAATCAATCATTGCATCTGCTTGTGCAGTCAGTGCATCTGTCTCTTTATCAGGTTTGGCATCAATTTTTTGAGTGGCTTTGTCTACATCACGATGCAGCTGCTCCACCAATTCATGAAAGCGTGCATCATCGCCATTGCTTGAAGCTTGGAGAAATTCAACGATTTCTTCCACTTCAAATCCTGCTCTAAAACCTGCCTCCATCGGTGTAAATGCTCTTGGAATCTGCTGCGTTTTTCCATCCATCAGCTGATGAAATGCCTTTACCTGATTAAAATTAGGATCTTTTGATACAAAATCTTTTCCATTCGTAAATTCAACGATCCCAAAATAATCAAATGCTTTTGCGATTCCGTCAGCATTATTATGATCGGTGACATAATTTGCTGCTTTTTTGACGGATTCTTGGGCATTTCCCATTGCAACACCTGTCCCAACACCTTGAATCATTGAGATGTCATTTTCAGAATCTCCAAAACACATGACCTCCTCTAAGGTAAAATCATAATGTTCGCCTAAAATTTGAATGCCTTTTAATTTTCCAATGCCTTGGGGAATGAGATCCACTGAATAAGGATTGGAGCGCGTGATTTGAAGTTCTGGAAATTCCTTTTCAAGCGTTGGAGTATCCGCTCTTGGTGCAATCATCATGACTTGATACACGGGTTCTTTGAAAATTTCTGAAAAATTGGCTTGCGGAAATACACGTCTAAAAATGTGTTTCATCCCAGATTTTGCGACATCAGAGGTTCCTTTTGGAAGGATTTTAGCTAATATTCCCGCAGTTCTTGTTTCACCAAATTTTAAAAGTCCAGAACCAACCACCCCTTTTGAAGTTCCAATCGAAATATCTCTGTGATATTCTAGTGCATAAGTGACAATTTTTTTTAACGTTTCTTCTCGAATTGGATTTTCAAAAATTACAGCTTTTGGGGTGAAAACATACTGTCCGTTGTAGGTGACTGCGAAATCCAACTTTAGGTCTTCAAGTAAAGGGAGCACAAAAGCTGGTCCTCGTCCAGTCGCAATGCCGACAAGAATACCAATTCTTTTAAGGGCTTCAATGGTTTTTTTAGTGGAGGCAGCAACCCCTCTCGTTGATGTAAATAATGTTCCGTCTAAATCAAAAAATACAGCTTTTGTTTTCATAATTTATCTTTTCTATGCATTTGACTGTTTCTACTTACAATTATACCTTAATTTCGTAGGGATTTCTTGATTTTTAGGCGATTGAGCGATTTTTTTTTAACTTTTTAGAGTTTTGTGCGCCAAGTGACGAAAATTGCTTCTTTTTTGGTATAATGGAGTGCACACAAATCAAAATGAATGAGGTTTTATTTTGAATCATAAGAAAAAAATATTAGTTTTACATACAGGTGGGACCATTTCGATGGCTGAAGATGAGCAAGGAAATGTTTCCCCTAACGCACAAAATCCACTGAATCGTTTAAATTTACCTTCAGATCAAGTCGAAATTGTTGCTGAGGATATTTTTAATTTACCAAGTCCTCACATCACCTTAGAACACATGCTGCTTCTAAAAAATCGGATCATTGCAGCGTGTGACGGAGATTTTGATGGCGTTGTCATTACTCACGGCACTGATACGCTAGAGGAAACAGCGTTTTTTCTGGATTCAACGATTCAACGGGGAAAGCCCATTGTCATTACTGGTGCTATGCGTTCTAGTAATGAATTGGGTACAGATGGCATCTATAATTTGAAGACTGCGATTCGTGTGGTTGCTGACAATGATTCTCACGATCGCGGCGTGCTTGTTGTCATGAATGACGAGATTCATTCTGCGCGATTCGTTACAAAAACACATACGACAAATGTCTCAACTTTTCAAACACCAACACATGGGCCACTTGGACTTTTAACGAAAAACAAAATCTTTTATTTCCATCGTGACAGTGAAAATCAACACCTTGATATTACTTCTGTCACTGGAAATGTCCCAATCATCAAATGTTATGCTGGGATGAATGGTGAGATTTTGGATTTACTTGATCCAAATCGGATCGACGGACTTGTCATTGAAGCGCTCGGTGCGGGAAATTTACCTCCTAGCACCGTTGCACCCATTGAGCGATTATTGGCCCATCACGTCCCAATCGTACTTGTTTCGCGCTGTTTTAATGGAATTGCTGAGCCTGTTTATGATTATGAAGGTGGTGGTTCTCGGTTGCATCACGCTGGCGTTTTGTTTGCTCCTGAGGTGAATTCACAAAAAGCACGAATCAAACTCATCATTGGACTTAATGCCAAGGTGAAAAATTTGGATGACTTTATGGAAAATTAACGCTTCTTTTTATTTTTGATCTGATTTTTCACTGTTTTATTTTCTGTCAGTACTGACAGAAAAAGCGTGGACATGCTTTCATCTCAAAATCATGCGAGATAACTCAACGATTCAGCACGCGCTCAGCTCTTTTCACTTTGCCAAATTACAAAAAATGCTGTCAGTACTGACAACATTTTTTTAATCCAAATTTTCTTGTAATTCATTCCAGATTTGCTCATTTTCTTTTTCTGAATAAGAATTTGCACCGCTCGCAAGCATGTGGCCACCCCCATCATGACGTTTTGCAATTTCATTAATCGGAGTTGTTTTTGAGCGCATCCGTACCCGATAATGTCCATCTTTTTGTTCCACAAAAATCGCCCATGAATCGATTGTTTTGATATTCCCCGGAACACCAACGATTTTTGAAGTTTCAGCATCCGACAAATTAAAGTGTTTTAAAATCGCTTGTGTCAATAACACGCGCGCAGCGCCATTTTCAGAAACTTGAAGATTTTCGTAGATATAGCCTTGTAATCGCGCAATTTTCATGTCAAATGAAGACATTTCTCTTCCCAAAACTGAGCGATCAAAATCAAATTCAGCCAATTTTGAGGCAATAAAGAGCGTTTTTGCTGAAGTAGCAGGATATAAAAACCGTCCTGTATCCCCGACAATTCCAGCATATAAAAGTCGCGCAGCTTCTGCGGTCATTGTGAGATTATTTTGGAAAGCGAAATCTGCAATCATCTCTGAGGCTGAACTTCTATAATCTTCGACCAAAAATAAATCCCCATAAGCATCATCATTAGGATGATGATCAATTTTGATCAGAAAATCTGCCGATTTCCATCGCTCATCATCAATGCGTGGGGTATTTGCCGTATCACAAACAATGCTTAAATAAGGTTCATTTTCATCCAAAACCACCTCATCCATCAGCGTCATAAATTCAAGCGTGGGTTCGTTAAATCCAACTGCATCAATTTTTTTCTCTGGAAAAGTTGCACGCAAAATCTCTCGTAACCCACACTGAGAACCAATCGCATCTGGATCTGGATTTTTATGTCGATGAATCAAAATGTGATCATACGCTTTTATTTTTTCTAATATTTCGTTCATTTTTTCTCTCTTCACATCCGTTTTTATTTAAAACTCTATTTATTATATCAAATTTTACAGTGATCACTCAACTGAGCTGTAAATTAACTAAAATTTTCCCTACAATACTATTTACACAATAAATTTCACAATCAATGAGCGCACCCAACCGACTTTCTGAGATAATTTTTGGATAAATTTCTAAGACGTTATCAATTTGTGCCGTGTTAAAAAAACTAGCATTCAATGATTCAATGATGACATTGCGTCTTCTGCGCTTTTCCATCACCCGTCTTGCAATTAAAGACACCATTTCAATATAAACACCGCTTGACACGGTTCCAACACTATTGATCATTGAAGGCTCCACTGTAATCTGAAAGGCAGATCCGGATTCTTTGAGATGATCTGAAATGTCGTCACTGAATGTTCTTGATACTTGACTTTCTTCTTGCGCTTTTTGCAAACTTTGAAGCAAATCTGATTTTGAAATAATCCCAGCATAAGTATGATCCGGATTGACGACTGGCATCATATCATAGCCTTCATAAATCATCTTTTGACTGCAACTTGCTACGGTCATCTCAAGTCCTGCAACATTTGGAAATGTCATCACACGACCGACCAGCGTATCATTTGGCACATGATTTACATCACGCATTGCAATCACTCCAACCACCACACGATAACGATTCAACACAGCAAAACGACTGCTGTTCGTTTTTTTGACCAAATCTAAAAAATCTTTGACTGTATCTTCTTCACGCAATGTCGCTCGTCTTTGATGATACACATCTGCAACCGTCAAAATATCCTTTTTGATCAATTCATTTGATAAAGCATGACTAATGCGACTCGCCACAGTAAACGTGTCATAGCTTGTTCTTAAAAGTGGAATTCCCATTTTATTTGCATAAGCAATCACATCCTCATCCACATCAAAACCACCTGTGACTAACACCGCATTTTGCTGACGTAAAGAATAAGCTTGAATGTCATGCCGATCTCCAACAATGACCAAACCATTAGGTTCCAAATAATGCTGGAATGCTTCAAGAGTCATCGCACTAATAACAAAACGACTAAACTCAACTTCAAGACCAGATAACCCCCCTAAGACATCCGCATTGGCCACGACCGCGAGCTTTCCAAAAGTCAAGCGATTGACAACTTTTTGTCCTTTATTTGCCACACGTACCGTTCCTGAGCGATCATTAATTGCAACCAACCCACGAGTTTCAGCTTCTTTTATTGCGCGATATGCCGTCCCATCTGCAACGGACATTCGATTGGCAATCCCTCGAACACTGACTTGTTTTCCAATTTCAAGACTTTCAATATAATTCAATATTTCTTCGTGCTTGGACATGACTCTCCTTTTTCATATTTAAAAAAATCTTCTTTTGTAAGTTGATAACTATAAAATTGACGAATCGCTCCTAAATGATTTAATTTGCTCATTTTGACGCGTTTAAAATTAAATTTTTCTGCTAATTTTTGAGAGAAATAATTCTCAGACTCAATCTCTAATTCTAAACTTTTAAGATGAAATTGTTCAAAACTAAACGCTACAATCGTTTGCAATGCTTCTGTCATAAATCCTTGATGTCCATACGCTTGATGAATCACATAACCGATTTTTGCTTTTTTTTGCGTTAAAATCAGCTGAGAAAAATGAATAAAACCGATTACTTTTTTCTCAGATTTTAATTCAATCGCCCAATTTCCTAACGGATTTTTCATCATTTCATCAACAATAAACCACTCACACGCTTCCATATTTTCACAAGGCAGCATCACGTAACGCATATTTTCCCACTTTTTCATAAAATCATAGCAAAAAATGCTGTCAGTACTGACAAAAGGGCGCAAAAGAAGACGCTGTGTTTCAATAACATTAAATCTTGCTAATCCTAACCAAATTTTCGATGACTCGAGTGATTCATTTTTTATTTTCATCATACCACTGTATTATAACACACAACAAAAAAGACTGCCTTAAACCTGCAGCCTTTTGATGGATTTATTGAATTTCAAAATTGATTTCGTAGTGATAATCTGACTCACGAAGCAAAAACTCATCTGCAACACTTGGACTCCAAGAATCATCTCCCCCAACACCCATATGAAAACCATCAATATTGAGCCATGTTCCTTCTTCTTCTTGTAACAGATGCACGTGATCCACTTGATTGAGTTGCTTTTGACTATAACGACTCAGATTAAAGTTCCAACTGTTTTGATTTGAAAAAGCGCGAAAACGGCCATAATTGAGCGATTGAACCTGAGTTCTTAACCCATTTTCACTTGGGAAAATATAAGGAGTAAATCCAGCACGAAGTGGCAAATCCCATCTTCCCATTTGTGCTGCACCTAAGCGATCTGGATAATTTTCTAGCGGACCAAAGCCATAATAATCAAAGCGTTCCTCCACTGTTGCTAAAGCAACACTGACCCCGATGCGCGCTGGACAAGGCAGCATTTGATTTCTTTGAACCTTAATTTGAAGATTTAAAGTTTCATCTGACCTCACCGAATAGACACGACGTGTCAAAAAGGCGACTTTTTCATGCGCCACATACGCCGTAAGGACTGAAACAACCACACGATCATCATACGTTTCAGTATTTATCGACTTCACTTGCGTGCTTAACTCATAAAATCCTGCTTCTTTCCATCGTTCAAACCAAGCGTTTGGATCAATGTGTTCTACTTCACTAATTCCAATATCATTATCTAATGCCGCACGTGTAAACTGCTCAGCCAAAGGACTTAAGAGCTGTTCTTCGTTTGAGACAACCCAGTGCTCCAAATTTCCTGTTGATAAATTAAAGCTAAACGACGATTTTCCAACTTCTACACTCAAACTGGTTTTATTTTCTTTAACAATCAGTGGACGCGGTGCTGTTTTTGGAGCGGTGATTTTCAATTCTTTTGCTAAAATAAATTGCTCATGCGCTTGTTCAAATGAAGCATCGTGCCATGCACTTTTATGTGCGGTGATGATTTGAATGTTCAAATACAAATCGCAGGAATCAAAATCATCAAGAGCGACAAGCTCAACATACTGCGTTTCACCAGCTGCAATTTCAAGAGGACGTGTTTCTTCTATCAAATTTTCTTTTCCATTACTCAACTGGAATTTTAAGATGTCCTTTGATGTTTTAAACAGATACTCACTCGTTATCCAAAATCCAATCGCCTGCCCCAACGTATTTTTTTCCAATTTAAATTGGTAATATTGTTGCCAATACTTTGCTTCAGCTAAAGCCGGTTTTGGCGTGCGGTCAGGAAATACAAGACCATTAAGACTAAATTGTCGATCATTAGGACGATCTCCAAAATCTCCACCATAAGTGAAATGTCCGTCTTTAAGTAGGCCTTGATCTGCCCAATCCCATATAAATCCTCCTTGCAATCGCTCAACCTGTCTAAAAGCCTTCCAATATTTGCCAAAACCACCTAAAGAATTTCCCATATCATGCGCGTATTCACACAAAATCAATGGACGATTTTCATTGGGAAGTCCCATCCATTCTTGTAGAGAATAAGGGGAGTTGGAAGTCGCATCACTAACTCTTGAGTACATCGGACAAATAATATCTGTGGCTGGTGTCATCGCTCTTGAATCATCATCGCCTCCTTCATATTGCGTTGGACGCGTTGGATCAAAATGCTTGCACCACTCATACATGGCTTGGTGATTGCGTCCATAACCCGATTCATTTCCAAGTGACCAAATCACCACAGAAGGATAATTTCGATCTCTTAAAACCATGCGCGTAATCCGCTCTGCCATTAAGGGTAAATATACAGGATCATCGGTCAGACGATTCATTGGCATCATGCCGTGTGTTTCAATATTGGCCTCGTCGATCAAAAGGAGTCCGTATTCATCACAAAGTTCGTACCAGCGCGTTTGATTTGGATAATGTGAACAGCGCACCGCATTGAAATGGTTTTGTTTCATCAACTGGATGTCTTTTATCATTTCTTCTTCTGTGACAGCATATCCTCTTTTAGCGCTGAACTCATGTTTATTCACACCTCGAATGAGTAAGGCTTTTCCGTTGAGTTTAAGTAATCCGTCAACCACCTCAATTTTTCTGATGCCGACAGCTTTTGTCTCTTTCTGAAGAACCTCCCCATTTTCATCCTGATAAATCAGTTCTAAGTGATAAAGATAAGGAATTTCATCAGACCAAAGTTTGGGATTTTTCACCTCTAAGTTTAGATCAAATCCTTCTCCTTTGGTCACCTCGCTTGAACCATCTAAAAGACGCACGTGAAGTTGCGTTTGATTAAGTTGTGTTGCTTGAGTTGTGACATGAATGGTTGCAAGATCAAAACGCTCATTTAACGTTGTTGTCACTACATAATCCAGTAAATGCGCTTCGTTTAGCTGTTGCAACCGGACCGATCTAAAAATTCCTGACAAACGCCACATGTCTTGATCTTCAAAATAAGATGCTTTTGACCACCGCAAAACGAGTACTTTTAACTGATTTTCTTTTATTTTAATCCACTTACTCACATCAAATGTTGCAGATAAACGACTGTCTTCTGAATAACCAATGTAATGTCCGTTGAGAAAAACGTAAAAGGCAGATCCTGCACCATCAAATGTCAAATGTGTTTTTCCTTTTACGATCCATGTCTCATCTAAATCAAATTTACAGCCATAAGCAGCAACTGGGTTTTCTTTTGGTACCATCGGAGGATTAACAGGGAATGGATAAGCGACATTCGTATAGATCGGAACATCTTTTTTATCATCATATTCAAGTTGTGGATGACTTGGTACTGGAATTTCCGTATCAAATGTATCACTTTCCACCCAATTATCAGGAATATCCTCTGGGGAGTCAAAATGACTAAATTGCCACATGCCATCCAACACCTTTTCTGCATTGAATTTCATTGGTGTGTGCATTGGAAGCCGATTCCAATTTGTAAGTGTGGGATTTTCCCAATCTTTGCGCTCTAAAATGCTTTTTAGATTCATTATTTTTCCTTCCATTCACGCTACCGTTAAACGCAATCGTTTGGTAGCTCTTTTTCATGGGCAGGTCGGGATTTCCAAAAGTGGGTTAATTTGAAGACGCGTTGAGGCGTTGAATGTCTCTCATAAAGTAACACATTCAAATTAAAAATGGGCAGAGTATCTTGTAAAAGCGTGCGATTTTTCTGTCCAATTTTCTCATCATGCGTGAGTATTTTAAATGCGGTGTACTCAAAACTTCAAATGTTTAATACCCATTTGGGTGCCCGGAATGCCAGTTCCATGCGTTTTTTATAATATGTTCAAGATCGTTTTCGACATGCCAATCTAAGATTTCGCCAGCTTTTGTACTGTCAGCAACAAGACTGTCAGGATCTCCAGGACGACGC
Organism: Lactococcus hircilactis; assembly: GCF_009601015.1. Taxonomy (GTDB): domain Bacteria; phylum Bacillota; class Bacilli; order Lactobacillales; family Streptococcaceae; genus Lactococcus; species Lactococcus hircilactis. The sequence goes on along the minus strand of NZ_WITJ01000011.1, from coordinate 34,941 downwards.
GCGCCCATTTGACTTGGGATTTCTTTTTGAGTGACTTTACGTGCCGTTTCAAGAACTTCTAGGTTTGAGTATCCTTTTGAAGATCCCAAATTAAATTGGTCTGATTTACCACCAGCTTTTAAGTACTCCAGTGCTTTGATATGCGCATTGATTAAATCTTCCATATCAATATAATCACGCACACATGTGCCATCTGGAGTATTGTAATCATCTCCATAAATCGTAATGGTTTCTCGTTGACCAAGTGCCACTTGCAAAATAATCGGAATCAAGTGAGTTTCGTTTTTATGAGCTTCGCCAATATGACCATCATTAGATGCACCAGCAACATTAAAATAACGCAATGCGACATAAGTCATCTCCGTTGCTTGAGATTGCCAGTGCATCATTTTTTCCATGATAAGTTTGGATTCTCCATACGGATTAATCGGAGCTTGTGGGGTACGCTCTGAAATTGGACTTTCTTTAGGGATACCAAATGTGGCTGCTGTAGATGAGAATACAATGTGTTTCACATTAAATTCTTCCATCATTTCTAAAATCGTGATGCAACCACCGACATTATTGTCAAAATACATGGCTGGTTTTTCCATTGATTCGCCAACAAGACTATACGCACAAAAGTGCATGAGTCCTTCGATCTTTTTTTCTGTGGTAAAGACTTTTTCCATGAAGCTGCGATCACGCACATCCCCTTCATAAAAGCGCACATCATCTGGCACAGCTTTTCTGTGACCCGTCACCAAATTATCAACAACTGCAACATCATAGCCTTTTTCTTGTAACATCATGACGGCATGACTTCCGACATATCCTGCTCCACCTAATACTAAAACGGTCATTTTTTTACTTCCTTTTTCTTTTTGTTTCGTTTTACAGTTTTTAAGCTTTAAACAAACTGCTCCTTTTAGTATAGCGCTACTGGTTTAAAAATGCAATGAATCGCTCAAAACCAGCAGCTCCGCGTTCATCATCTTTGAAAACACCAGCATCTTGAAGGACTTCCATAAAAACATCTCCGAGGGCTTGACGGACTTTTTCTTCGACGTTTGCTTGAGTATAGTTACCTTCTCGTTTGAGTGTATCAGCCCACGCACGATGAATGTCTTTGATTTGATTGGGTTCATTGAGTAGATATTTTTCAACTTCTTGAAGTTCTTTTTTAAGTCGCGGCGGTAAAATGGCGAGCCCCATCACTTCAATCAACCCAATATTTTCTTTTTTGATGTGATGTAATTTGGGATGGGGATGGAAAATACCATCTGGAAATTCTGAACTGACATTATTATCTCGAAAAACCAAATCTAGCTCATACTGTCCTTGTCGCATTCTTGCAATCGGTGTGATAGTATGGTGCTGAACGTTGTCAGCACTGACAGCTTTAATTTGCAGCGTTTCGTCAGAATAATGTTGCCATTTTTCTAAAATTTCAGTGGATGCGCGTAAAAGTTCATTTTTGTCAGTACTGACAAGTCTCAAAACAGACATTGGCCAGTTCACGATTCCTGCTTTTATTTTAGGAAAGTGACTGAATTGAACTTCTTTTTTCAGCGCTGCCTTTGCCATCGGAAATTCGTGACGGCCCGCTTGATAGTGATCATGTGTTAAAATCGATCCCCCAACAATGGGTAAATCTGCGTTTGAGCCAATCATATAATGTGGAAATTGATCCAAAAATGCTAAAAGATTTGCAAATGCTCGTCGATTGATTGCCATGGGCTGATGCGTTTCATTTAATAAAATCGCGTGTTCATTAAAATAAGCATAGGGTGAATATTGAAAATTCCATTTTTCGCCATTTAATTCACATCTAATCATGCGATGATTCGTGCGCGCTGGATAATTCGTGCGGCCATAATATCCTTCGTTTTCGATACACAATTGACAACGTGGATAATGTGTAGTCGTCACCGATTTTGCAGCTGCAATTTTTTTAGGATCCTTTTCAGGTTTTGATAAATTAATCGTGATTTCTAGTTTGCCATACTTGGTTTCATGCTCAAATGCGATATTTTTGGCAATGTCCCGTGTTTTTACTTGATTCACTTGTCGCGCTAAATCATAAAAATACTGTGTTGCTTTTTCTGGACTTTCTTGATACTTCTCCCAAAAAGTTTGATTGATTTGATGCGGCAATGGTGTAATAAAGTTCATCAATGCTGCTTCATAATATTCTTCATCTTCTGGTGGATAAACTCCATTTTTTTGAGCCAGAAAAAGAAGTTGGTCCATCAATGAAAGTGAATTCTTTTCATGTGATTTTCCATTGGTCTCTTGCCAATCATTAAAGCCAAGAAAGTGAAGGAGTTGATTGCGCAGATAGCTCTCATCTTCTAGTGTTATCACTTCATTTTCAAGTGCCAAATTGAGAAAATCTTGTATTGTTTGATTCGTCAACATACTCTACTTTCTAATCTCTTTTTTGAATATAAATTTGTTCTGAATCCACATTTGATTTTGGCTGTTTGAGCTTCAATCCTGCACTCATCAAAACACTCCCTTTATAGCTCTTTTGAGATATTTCATAAACCGCGTCTTTTAAAAGTCCTTTTAACGTGATGTAGATAAATTCAGGATTCCCCTCGTTTTCTTTTACCACATAGGTCAACAAACTTTCTTTTTTATCTTTTGCCACCACTTGCCAAGCAGAGATTTTACGATCTTCTTTGATACGATAATAATCTCCTGTCATGATCAATGCTTGGTGAGTGTGATATGTTTTCGTCGCTAACTGCGCTTCTTTTTTCTCCTCACTTGTGAGCGTGCTAACATCCAACTCATAACCAAACGTTCCTGACATTGCAACATTGATTCTCGTTTTTAGTGGAGTGATGCGTCCGTTTTGATGGTTAGGAGAAACTGAAACGTGCGTTCCCATTGCTGAGATGGGATACATAAAACTTGTACCATATTGAATCGCCAAGCGATTGATTGCATCTGTATTGTCTGAGGTCCAAATCTGAGGGTGAAACGCAAGCATTCCCAAATCGAATCGAGCACCACCACTTGAGCATCCTTCAAATAAAACATCGGGATAGCGCTCAGTTAATCTTCCCAAGATATCATACAATCCCAAAATATAACGCGTTTGTAATTCTCCTTGACGATCGGCTGGTAAATCTTTTGAGTACCAATCAGAAAGTGGACGATTCATGTCCCATTTGAGATAGCTTATCGGTGCAGCGTCCAGTATTTGACAAATTTTCTCATACAAATACTCAACCACTTCTTTTCGTGCGAGATTTAAAACAAATTGATTTCGACCAAGCAGTGCTTTTCGATGGGGAAATTGAAGCACCCAGTCTGGATGTGCGCGATATAAATCACTGTCTTCATTCACCATTTCAGGCTCCATCCAAATGCCAAAATCTAAGCCCAACTGATGGATGGATTCAACGAGTTCTGCCAAAGTCATGCCAAGTTTTTCTTCATTTACCGTCCAATCTCCTAAAGCACGATTATCATCATACCGATTTCCAAACCACCCGTCATCCATGACAAACAAATCCACTCCGATTGGTTTTGCCGCACGAGCAATTTCAATCAGCTTTTCTCCTGTAAAATCAAAATACGTTGCTTCCCAATTATTGATGAGAACAGGGCGTTTTTCTTGTGTGAATTTACTGCGACAAAGATTTTTTCTAATGGCATCATGAAAGTTTTGTGAGAGCTTAGAAAATCCTTGATTTGAATAACTCATGACTCCTTCTGGTGCTTCAAAACTTTGTTCTGGTTCTAATTTCCAACTAAATTGATCATCTCCGATACCTAATGTGATTCGACTTTGTCCCAAACTTGCTTTTTGTGCCGTCGCTTCAAAGTTTCCACTATAAACTAAATTGAAACCGTAACATTCTCCTAAAAATTCACTCGCATTTTTTTTTGCTAATACAAATCCTGGATTTTGTTTGTTTCCTGATAGGCCATAATTTGATCCAAAGCTGATTTTGGCATGCTCGAGTGCTAATGATTCAATTTGACGCTCCATCGCCCATTTTCCGTGAAAATGAAGCAAATCAAAATCTCCAGTTGGAAAATCAAGCACTAAGCTTTGAATCTTATAGATTTGAATCGATTGAGTGCCATGATTTGTGATTTTTACTGTCCGTGTTATCAGATCTGATTTTTCAAACACCGCATAATAAAGCGTGATTTCAAGCTTTGAAAGGGCATCTTTTAATGTAATTTTCAAAGATTCAACATTTTCATCTTTGGTTGCATAAAAACTTGGAAAAGTTTCAAGATTATATTTTCCTTTGATAAGCTCAAAACTCGAATATCTCAAATCCAACACGTGTGTTCCATCTTGATGCATCACATCGAGCGCTATCGCACGTGAATCGCCTTGTCCTACTGTTGGAAATTCTTGCGTCAAAACATCCAATGATCCCTTACGCGCTGTATTTTCATAAGGATATGGTGCAAAATGGCACTCCCCATCAAATAATAGATAAGAAAGATCCTCAGCAGGAATTTTTTCTCCATAGTACGTATGCAAAAGTGATCCTGAGTCGTGAACAATCATTTGATAAGTCGTATGAGTGGTTTGTAGTGTAAAACTCTTTTTTTCTTGATTCACTTCAATGCTCATAAATTAATCCAACTTTCTTTTATTCAACATCCAATTTTCTTGCACCTGCACCGAGTTGAGCCACGTAAAAGCTTGCTTTATACCCTACAGTTTTTTCGTACGTTTCACCAACTATTTTCTCAAAATCTGCTACTTTATCATGTGCAACAAGGGCAATCGCACAACCGCCAAATCCTGCTCCTGTCATTCGAGCGCCAAGAACGCCTGGTTGTTTTTGAGCTGTATTGGCCAGTGTATCTAACTCGATTCCAGTGACTTCATAGTCATTTTTGAGAGAGGCGTGAGAGGCATTAAGCAATTTTCCAAATGCGACTAAATCTCCCGCCACAAATGCTTTTTGAGCGATTTTGGTTCGATTATTCTCATAAACCGCATGACGCGCACGTTTAATCAACAAAGGATCAGCAATCAGATGGCTATTTTCATCAAAAGTATCGTTTGAAAGTTCGCATAGCGCTGTGATTTTGAGTTTTGTTTGCAGACGCTTTAGTGCTTTTTGCGTTTGTTCAAAGCGTTCATTGTATTTTGATTCCGTCAGTGCACGAGGTTTGTTCGTATTCATGATGACGATGTCATAATCTTGAAGTTCAACAGGGACCATCTCATATTTTAAAGTGTTACAATCCAATAAAATCGCATGATTCACTTGACCAAATCCTATCGCAAATTGATCTAAAATGCCAGAATTTACACCAATGAACTCATTTTCAGTTTTTTGTCCTAATTGAACAAGCTCAAGACGTGGCACCGCAAGCTTAAACAAATCATCTAAAACGACACCTACTAAAAGTTCAAGTGACGCAGATGAAGATAACCCTGATGCCGTTGGAATCTCTCCGTGAATCAAAAGTTCAAAGCCGTGATCAATTTCGTAACCTGCTTTTGTGAGCATCGTAATCATCCCTTTGACATAATTTTCCCATCCGTCTCCTACTTTTTGATTTGCTTGTGAGAGATCAAAAGTGATCACGCCTAAATCTGGAAAATTTTCTGAAAATAGTTTTATTGTCATGTCCTTGCGCAAGCGTGCAATTCCTGTGGTGCCAATAGTGATAGAGGCTGGAAAAACATATCCGCCGTTATAATCTGTGTGCTCACCGATCAAATTGATTCGACCAGGGCTAAAGAAATACGCGACATCCTTAACGTCTCCAAAAATGGTGCTAAATTTTTCTGTCAGTGCTGACAGAATTGTTGAATGGTTTACAATATTAGTCATGATGTTTCTCCGTAATTTTTATCATTGAATTGATACCGTGTTGTTGAATGATACCGTTCCCCTTTTTTGAGTGTTATTTCACCAAGTTCTGGAATTTGCTGTGAGCCTGGTGCAACCTGTGTCTCAAAAGTAATTCCTCCATGATGAACTTGAGCTTTTCCGTGATAAATCGTTCCCAGATCTCCAAAATTAGCTGTAAATATCACAATACTTGGTCTGTCAGTACTGACAGAAATACTCAAATTTCCAAGCGACAAGTGCGCTTGGACCCGATTTTCATTGACCTCATCAAGTAAGAATGGATGATCAATGCCTCCAACCAACTGAATCTGAGTATCCTCACTCTTCAGTGCGTTTTCAAGGAGTTGCGTTTTTCTAAAATCCATCGCAGTTCCCGCCACATCCATCACATCTCCTCGGACAATCTCAGAATGATCCAGCAGTGGAATAAAGCGTGATGCAGCGATTTGTAAGCTGTGATTACTGACAGACTGACTCGCATCCCCATTCAAATTAAAATAAACGTGCCCTGTAGGGTTAAAGACCGTGTCACGATCGGATACCGCATCATAATCAATACTCCAACAAGAAGCCTCATCAAAAGTATGTGTGACTTCCACATCTAATTTTCCAGGGTAACCATTTTCTCCATCATTTGATGTCAAATAAAATTTAACCCGCACTTTATTTTTTTCCTCAAAAATTTCATAAGTCCACAATTTTGTATGAAAGGACGTTGCTCCCCCATGAATATTTTGCGGAAAATCATTTTGATTGAGTTGAATTTTTTGACCAGAAAGTTCAATAATTCCATCTTTGATCCGACCTGCAGTGCGTCCAATGGTTGCTCCAGGATACGGATCTTTTGTCAGGTACTCTTTTGCCGAATCGAATCCTAAAACAATCTCTTTTCCATCCACTTGAAAGCTTACGATGCGTGCTCCAAGATTTGTAAACGCAATCGATACTCCTTTTTCATTTGTCAAGCGAATGAGTGATGCACCAAGTCCAAAATCAGATGTTGCAATTTTCATGTTTCGCTCCTCTTTTCTTTTTTTATTTTACAGAACCAAGCATTCCTTGAACAAATTGTTTTTGGAGTACAAAGAACACAATCGCTGTTGGAAGTGTTGCAATAACAAGTCCAGTCATAATCATCCCATAATCTGGTGTGTATGACGATCCCATTGAAGATAAAAGTAAAGGAACGGTCCATTTATCCGTTGATTGCAATGAAACTAATGGCCAAAGATAATTATTCCAACTGCTCATAAATGTAATGATGGCAGCAGCAGCGTACGTATTTCTTTGTGTTGGCATATAGACTCTAAAGAAAATAGCGAGTTCTCCCAAACCATCCAAGCGTGCAGCTTCGACTAAATCTTTAGAAAATGCTTTTGCATTTTGCCTAAAGAAGAAAATCAGAAATGCCGTACTAATGCCAGGTAAAATAATTGCTCCAAAACTATTGATTCCAAAAGGAGTTCCGTTTAATTTCGTAAACATCCGATACAAAGGAATCATCTGAGCAGCAAAAGGAACCATCATAGATAATAATAAAATATTGAAAATATAATTTTTCTTTTTACTTTGATAAATTTCAAAACCATATCCTGCCGAAGATGAAAATAACAACGCAAGTACCGTAGTGATAATCGCTATCACAGCAGAATTAATCAAGGTTTGAGCAAAATTATAGTTCGCTGAAAACAACGTTTCAAAATTCCGAATCAACTGCGCACCAACTTTTATTTTCCCTGCAGTAATGTCAACTGCAGAATTCGTCATTCCTAAAATCATCCAAATGAAGGGAAAAATTGAAATAAAAGAAACAAACGATAAGAAAACATATTTTAAAATCGATCCAAGGTTAAATTTTTTCTTTTTCATTTTTTATCTCCTCCTAATTTCGTTTGAACGATGGACAAAATGACCGTAAAGAACACAATGACAAATGAAACAGCAGCCGCGTATCCAAAATCAGGCGTATAGCGGAAACTTAAATTGTAAATGTAATATGACAGTGTCGATGTTGCATTTGCTGGACCACCATTCGTGATATTTACCACTTCATCAAATAACTGAAGCGTTCCGATCGTTGATGTGATGGAAGTAAAGAGGATGATTGGTTTTAAATTTGGAATCGTCACTTTGATTAATTGTTGCCATTTTGTTGCTCCATCAAGTGATGCAGCTTCGTAAATTTCAGGATTAATGTTTTGCATTCCAGATAAGAAGAAAATCATATTGTATCCTGTCCACCGCCAAGTAATTGAGATGATAATCAAAACTTTCGCCCAAAATGGATCTGTCAACCACCCAATCGGAGCAGAAATAAAATGCAACTGCATTAACGTGTTATTGACAATCCCACTTTGCGCAAATAAAGTTTTCATGATCAAAGAATAACTGACCATTGATGTGATACAAGGAAGAAATATCGCTGTTCTAAACAATCCTTTCATTTTTAGTTTCTTATCATTCAAAAAATTAGAAATGATAATTGCTAAAAACAGCATGATTGGCACTTGAACAAGCAAGAAAATAAACGTATTCCCAAAAGCCTTCAAGAAAAGTTGATCGGATAACATTCTTTTATAATTCGCGACCCCATCAAATCGCATGGCCAAGGGTAAGCCCGTCTGAAAACTCGTAATCAAGGCAAATATCATCGGGACAAATACTAAAACAGTAATCAATAACACCGGTATCACTAGAAAAGCATTACCATTTCTAAATAAATCTTTCCTTTTCATCTTTTCCTCAAATCTATTTTTATCTTTTTTTAGAAAGAAAGCATAGACGAATTTGCCTATGCCTAACCCTTCTATTTTTTACTTCGCATTCGCTACTTGAGATTCAACTTGTTTTTGGTAGTCTGCTAAAACTGTATCAATATTTTTCCCTTTCATAACATCTTGAAGGGCGCCTGTCATGGTTGATTCAATTGCATAAGTTTGATCCCCATAATTGACAGATGGAACGACTTGCATCCATTTAGAAAAGTCCGCAAGTGTTTTTTGTCCACCATAAAATTCATTTGGTGTTTGATAAACAGAGGTGCTGGCAGCTGATTTCATGGTAGAAACTAAACCAATCTTGTTTGCTAGTGTTCCCATCAGCTCTTTATTGCTGGCAAATGTTTTTCCTAAAAAGTCTTCAGCAGTTTTTGCACCAGCAACATTTTTAAGCACGTACCATCCAGCACCGCCAGAGTTAGAAGCATAAGTTTGTCCAGCTTTTCCACCTAAACTTGCTGGAAGTGCTGGTGTTGGTGCAACTGCCCATTTTCCAGACAAATCTTTCGCAGCAGTGATGGTAGAGGAGTACCATGAGCCCGATACAGCTGATGCTGCAGCACCAGATTGTACAGCTTGTTGACCTGCTGTCCATCCTGAAACTTTATCTGCCAATCCTTCTTTAAGAAGTGTCGCTTCAAGTTGTAACCCGTATTTTAATGCGTCATTTCCTTTGATGGTTACTGTTTTACCATCTTTACCTGTGTACCATTTTCCATCTTCTTGCATGATTGTTCGAATCATTCCAAGATCTGACGGGTCAAGTGAAATCAATGCTTTTCCTGTTTTTGATTTCACATCTTTTGCCACTTGAATAAATTGATCCCAACTCATTTTATTCATATCCGCTGCAGTGTACCCCGCTTGTTTGAGCAAATCTGTCCGGTAGAACCATCCCGTAACACCTGAATCAAACGGTACACCATAAATTTTATCTCCAATAGAGTTTACCGCAAATTTATAAGTGGCAAAATCATCTTTTTTTACAATCTTCGTTAAATCTTTAAAGGCATCTGGATAAGATTTAAGATAACCTTGAATCCGATAATCTTCTGTCAATACAATATTTGGCAATCCTGCAGAACTTCCGCTGGCAAGGTCTGTGTTTAATTTTTGAACGATTTGATCTTGTGACATAGAAATAACTTTGACTTTAACATCTTTGTTACCCCAAACTTTTGCAGCTTCTTTCACTGCAGGGACATTATATGTATCATCCCATGCCCAAACTGTAATTTCTTTCACATTTTGATCTTTTGTCGCTTTTGATGCGCCACATCCTGCGAGTAATGTAATAGCAGCTGTACTGATTGCTACTCCAGCAATAACTTTTGATAATTTCATGTGAAATTACTCCTTTATTTTTTATTTTTTCAGTTCTGAAATCGTTTACATTAATAGTATAGCATAAAAAATAAAGAAAAGGTTTCCAATATTACGGTTTGAATTGGAAACCTTTTCTTTTTTTATTTATTTTTGTAAATGGAATACGAATCAAATAATATTCTGACAAGAAGGTAGAGCGGTAAGCGGCTATGCACATCCAGATCAAAGTAATTCACCTCGACTTGACTCTTATATCCAATCAAAGCAATGTCAGCAGATTGAGATAATGTCGAGCTTTCAGAAGCACTTAATACTAAAATCGTTGCTCCATTTTTCTTGGATAATATAACACTTTCGTTAAGTGCACGGCTTTCTCCAAAAAGCGAAATGGCGATGACTAAAGTTTTTTTTGAAACAAACCGTGAAAAATACTTCATGGTCCGATCTTCATCATACAAACTCACTCTTTTATGCCAAAGTTGCAATTTCTTCATCATTTCATTGGCAGCATTGACCGAAAGTCCTCTTGCAAATAAGATGATTTCATCGGATTCATCAATTTTTTTCACTGCCGCTTCAATTTGGCTTGAAGAGATATTATTGATGGTTTTGAGTAATTCTTCTTCATTTTTAGCAATCGCACCAAGGACCTCTTTAGAAAAGCCACTCACTTGCGGTAACGCATCTTTTTTTATAGAAAACTTGAATTCCCCATACCCTCCAAATCCCTTCTTTTTTACGGTTCGATTGATCGTGGATATGGAGACATGAGCCATCTGAGCGATATCTGAGATGGATAGGTTTGGAATTTTTTGATAATTTTCTTGGATGACTTGCCAAGCATAAGCCTCTGTTTCAGATAAAGCTTGTGACATTTTTACTCCTTTGTAAAAAATATATTCTCAAAACATTATACCATTTTATGTTGAAATATCCTGACAAAAAAAGCCAGCAGAGCTGACTTTTTAGAGGATTAACCGAGTTCTTCAACCAAAGCTTTTAATTGAGCTTTTGTGTGCACGCCAACGATTTGTTTGACGGTTTCGCCATCTTTTTTGAACATTAATGTTGGGATTGACATAATGCCAAAACTTTGTGCTGTCGCTGGATTTTCATCCACGTCCATTTTGCAAATTTTGAGTTCTGATTCATCGTATTCTTCAGAAAGTTGCTCTAAGATTGGTGCTTGCATGCGACATGGTCCACACCATGTGGCCCAGAAGTCAATAAGGACAAGTCCTTCTTTCGTTTCTTCTTCAAAAGTTGCATCAGTAATTGTATATTCCATAAGTCCTCCTGAGAAATTTTTCTTCTCAAATTTTATTATGCTTTCATTTTAACGAATTCTATTGAAGTTTTCAATCAATTCGTCTTTTGAGCTATCTTTATTTCAAAATCGCAAGCGTTGCACCACTTCCACCAGCGTTAATCGGAGCATAAGCAAAGGATTTGATGTGTCTGTGATTTTGAAGCTTTTTTTGAACCATTTCACGGATGACACCTGTACCAATACCGTGCACAATTGTGATTTGGATGAGATTGGCTAAAAGCGCTTGGTCGATGTAATTATCAAGTTCGAGTTCTGCTTCTTCATAACGCATCCCGCGTAAATCAAGCTGTGCTTTCACTTTTGAAGTGACTTTTTTTGTGACATGTGTCGATGTACTGGATGAATTTTCATCTTCCACTAAATCAAAAGCATCTTCAGACAATTTCGCTGAGATCGCGCCCATTTGTACCGTCCACCGTCCGTCTTTTTCAAGTCGAACTAATGTTCCAGATTGGCCATAAGCAAGCACAAGCACTTTTGCTCCTTGTTTTAATCCACGCTTTGCCTTTGCTTTTTTCAACACTTTGTTTTGACTAAAATCAATAGTGGGGGCAAGTGCTTCAAGTTCTGCTCTTGCAGCGATAACTTCGTGCGGTTTCAAACGTGATTTGTCATTGAGATTTTTGAGGATTTCTTGAGCTTCTTGACTGGCTTTTTTGACCAGTGCAGTGGCTTTTTCTTTTGCTTTATCAAGTTCATGAGCACGTTCGCGATTGATTTGATCGTAAGTGCGTTTTAAATCACGATAGAGGGTTTGATTTTCTTGTTCAATTTTTCTGATATTTGCAGCACGCGTCATCACTTCATGCGTTTTTTCTTCCAGACTTTCAATCATGTGATTCACATCGTGTTCACGATCAGAAATCTGGGCTGCTGCATTATCAATGATTGCTTCACTAAGTCCTAAACGTTTGGAAATTTCAAGTGCGTTTGACCGTCCTGGAACACCTAGTTGAAGCTGATAAGTGGGTTTCATTTGATCAATATCAAAAGCCATGCTGGCATTACTGACAGCTTTTGTTTCTACACCGTAAGCTTTGAGCTCTGGATAGTGCGTACTGGCCATCGTTTTGATGTTTCGAGTTCTCAAGTTCTCAAGGATTGAAATGGCAAGCGCTGCGCCTTCTTTTGGATCAGTCCCAGCCCCTAATTCATCAAACAAGACAAGACTTTTTTCATTGGCCTGGTTTAAAATCCGAACAATATTTGTCATGTGACTTGAAAAAGTGGACAAACTCTGCTCAATCGATTGTTCATCTCCAATATCCGCAAAAATCTCATCAAAAATATGGATGCGACTGCCCTCCTCCACTAAAATGGGAAGTCCTGCTTGTGCCATCAGTGTCAAGAGTCCAACGGTTTTAAGCGTGATCGTTTTTCCTCCCGTGTTTGGCCCTGTGATGACGATCGTGTTCAATGCATCTTCAAATTTAATCGTATTTGACACCACAACTTTTGGATCAATCAGAGGATGTCTTGCGTGGTAAAGGCAGATATTCTTGTCATTTTCAAGCACTGGAATTGTGGCGTGGTGCAAAATCATGTAATTTGCTTTTGCTTTTATAAAATCAATATGTCCTACAAGCCACGCATTTTGCTTGATCTCAGGAACGTATGGTGCCATTTCTTTTGAGAGCTGATGAAGAATTTTGGCCATTTCATTTTTTTCTTCTAATTTTGCTTGATTGAGTGCGTTGTTGAGTGTGACGACGCGATTGGGCTCAATATACAGCGTTTGTCCACTTGCTGACATATCGTGAACAACACCTGGAATCTTATTTTTACTGTCACTTCTGACGGGTAAAACTTGTCGATCATTTCTAAGTGTAATGATGGGTTCAGTCAAATTTGCCATGTTTTTGGTCAAAATTTCCTGCATGATTTTTTTGATTTCTGATTGTAAGCGCTTGATATTTGCGCGGATGTACAGTAATTCTTGCGTGGCATCATCCATCAAAATTCCACTATTATCAAAAATCTCTAATTTTTTTGTCAGTACTGACAGATCTGAAAATTTGTCAATCGAGCGTTGTAAGTGCTCAAATGTGACATTTTGGGCATTTTCAAAATAGCGAACAATCGTGATGCCTGCTTGAATGACTTTTTTTATTTCAAGAAATTCACGTCCTGACAAACTCGCATCCAACGCTAAACGCCGTAAATATTCTGTTATATCTGATGTTTTGGAAAATGAAAGTGTCCCATTTTCTTGAGTAACCAAAATAAATTCAGCTAATTCATCAAATAAAAGCTGGATTTTTTTCGGATCCGTCCATGCTGTCAGTACTGACAGCTCTTGTTTTCCTTGTGCTGTCGTCAAAAATGACGAAAACTGTTCTTTTACTTTATCAAATTCGAGAATTTGAAGAATCTTTTTATTCATATTTTTCTAATACTATTCTATTTAATCTTATTAAAATTTAATTTTTCTTAAAAAGCTCCTGAAAACAGGAGGATGACACTTATCCAAACGGATGAATTTTTGTGATGGTTTCAATAAATAAATTTTGTAAAAGTGCCGATGAGAATGGGGTGTGAAGTACCATTAATTTAACCAGCCCAGATTGCGCTAAATGGGTTTGAATCGTGTTGATTGGCACTAAACTGAGCGTTGTAAAAAACATTTGCAATCCAAAATAAGTCGCACAAAGTCCTAGAATTCCAGCAATAATTTTTCCATTTCGACCAAGTCGTGCACGCCCAAATCTTAAGAAAAGTCCAATTAAACGAATGACCACATAAGCAACGACAAAAATAATGATGAACGCAATCCCAGCATAAAATGCATCATCTAAATGAAAAAGCAGCGCATCACTAAAAATCAGTAAATGAGAACCAGATGTGGCACTCGAAAACGGAATCCATTGACTTAAATGCGTTGCCAAACCTTTATAACTGGCATTTGCAATCAATGCCGCAACAATCATTCCAATGCTATAAAGCACTTGTAAAATCAATCCACGTGAATATCCAATCATAAACGCCCATGCAAGGATTATGATAATGACAATATTTATTAACATCTTTTTCCTATTCTCTGATTTATTAAAATCAGTTCATTTTTCTTTTTTATACTTATTTTAATCCAGTTTTTATTCCCATTCAACTGCTCTTATATTATACCTTATTTCACAAAAAAACGCACCTCCACATTTTAATTCAGTGCGCGCGTCTTTTTTTATCCAAATAAACTCGAAGAATGTCCTTTTTTGAGTGCATGATCTAATTCAATTTGCTTACTCATCGCATTGATTGCAATGACTGCTTCCCCAAATCCAACCGAAATAAGTGGCACCTTTCCTTCATAATCCGCGCCGTCACCCGCTGCAAAAACACCAGCAAGATTTGTTTGCATTTCACGATTAACTAAAATCCGATTCGACCGCGACACTTCTAGCTGCTCAATCAAGTCCACCTGATTCGTTAAAAATCCATAATTGACCAAAATTTTATCCACTGACAGCACCTTTTTTTCATCCGATTTGACTTTATTTAACTCAATTTCATTTTCTGTCAGTGCTGACAGCGTATAAGGGATGTGAAGTTTTACTTGTGACTGCTCAAGTAAGGTCACTGTTTTTTCATGTGCACGAAATTTCGGACGGCGATGAATCAAATGCACTTCTTTTGCGACATTCAAAAGCATCAATGCCCAATCCAATGCTGAATCTCCACCCCCTAAAACAGCAACTTTTTTATCCTTAAAATCCGCTAAATTCTTAATAAAATAAGATATTTTCCCACTTTCATAATACTTATTTTCATCTTCTATCCCAAGTTTTCTTGGCGCAATCAACCCTGCTCCTGTCGTCAACAAAATGGCTTTGGACTGAAAAAGCTTGTCAGTACTGACAAGCGCATCATTTTCATCCGCTTGTTTGTATTTTTTATTTCTGTCAGTACTGACAGAAAATAAATCGTCCTGTTTTTGAATGTTCAACACTCTTTGCCCAGAAAAAATATCCGCTTTTACAAATTCCAATTGTTTCAAAAGATTTTCAATCAATGTTGCACCAGAAATTTCAGGCAAACCTGCAACATCATAGATTTTTTTTTCAGGATAAAGATGCTCAGGCTGACCACCAACTTGATCAAACGCCTCAATCAAACCGACAGAAAGTCCGCGCATTCCTGCATAAAATGCGGCATATAATCCCACAGGACCACCACCAACAATTAATAAATCATAAATTTTCATGACTAAATTATATCACATTTAGTCAAAAGTTCTTTACTTTTGAAACAAAAAAACAAGCAGCATGCTCGTTTTTCACATTTTATTTCGTTGAATGCCGTTGAATCAATTCATGCGCCAAAATTAATTGACTATCCGTCACTTCTTCTTTCAACATCAACTTCGTCAATAGACGCATTGAAACTGCACCTAGATCATACAAGGGTTGATTGACAGAAGTCAACGCAGGATAAGAGTATTGGGTCAATGGAGAATTGCTTCCTGCAATAATCTCAAATTGCTCAGGGACTTTAATTCCTTTTTCTTGAAGCGCATTCAATAAGCCCACAGCCACATCGTCAACAGATACAACAGCAGCACTGATTTTTTCATCTAGCAATTGCTGTGCCAAATTACGCCCATTTTCATAAGAATAATTCCCTTCAAATACTAAAGATTCATCAAAATCAACCTTCGCATCTTCTAGTGCTTCTTGATAGCCCACCATGCGCTCAACATTCTCAGCATCTCTCAGCGACCCAAGAATATATCCTACTTTTTTGTTATGTTCTAATAACTTCGCAGTAGATTCTAAAGCAGCCAAATGATAATCAATATTGACAGAAGCAAGCTCTTTATCTCCATCAATAGTCCCAGCCAAAACGACCGGTGTTCTTGCGCCAACTAACTGATTACGTACTGATTCTGACAATGAACTTCCCATAAAAACGATCCCGTCCACTTGTTTTGAAAGAAAACTTTCAATGACTTTTGCTTCTTTTTCTTCATCATTATCAGAATTCGCAAGCACGACATTATAATTATACATCGAGGCAACATCATCAATCCCACGCGCAATCGCTGCAAAATATGGGGAAGTGATTGTAGGTAAAATCACCCCTACTGTCGTTGTGCGTTTGCTCGCAAGTCCACGCGCAATCGCATTGGGACGATAATCCAACTCAGCAATCGCATCTAATACTTTTTGACGCGTTTTTTCTTTCACATTCGCATTTCCATTCTCAACACGGCTTACCGTTGCCATAGAAACTCCTGCGACGCGCGCGACATCATAAATTGTTGTTGTAGATTCAACCATACTCTATATTCCTCTTTCATTATTTTGATTCCGTTTTTGTGAAAACCATTTTCATAACGTATTATAACATGAACTGAAAGCATTTTCAATTATCAAATACATGATTT
Source organism: Lactococcus hircilactis (assembly GCF_009601015.1). GTDB lineage: Bacteria > Bacillota > Bacilli > Lactobacillales > Streptococcaceae > Lactococcus > Lactococcus hircilactis. The sequence continues at coordinate 18,297 of NZ_WITJ01000011.1, read as the reverse complement.
TTATTAAAAAATAGCGTAAAATAGTATTATAATATATTTATAGGTATTTTTCATCTCATAACTTCTTTTTTTTCTGCTTTATTTAATGCTATTAGTAAATATGAAATCATGATGAAAAAACCCTAGATCACCTTATTCCTTGGAGGAACACATGAATAAAATCGAACGCATTTCAAAATTTTTAGAAGCTAATGATGTGGACATGACTTTCATTACCAATCCCACAACCCTTCATTATTTAACTGGACTTGCTATTGATCCACACGAGCGCATCGCAGGATTGATTCTCTTTAAATCCGCACCTCCGCTCTTATTTACACCCGCCCTTGAAGTAGAAAAAGCCAAAGAAAAAACAACAGGATTTGACATTTTTGGTTATGAAGATGCTCAAAATCCTTGGCAAGTGATCCGCGAACACATCTCCATTTCAATTCATAAGATTGGTGTAGAATATTCAGACATTCCCCTCTCAAAAACAGAAGGATTAAAATCCCAATTTGGTACAATCGAATTTGTCAATCTCACACCTTTGATTGAACGGATGCGATTGATCAAATCCCAAGATGAAATTGAAAAAATGAAAATCGCAGGAGATTACGCTGATCGCTGTTTTGACATTGGATTTAAAGCAGCAGCAAAGCGCAATGGCGTTACCGAATCTGATCTCGTTGCAACCATTGAATTTGAAATGAAACGCATGGGAATTCCACAAATGTCTTTTGAAACGATCGTTTTATCTGGCAAAAGAGCAGCAAATCCTCACGGCGTCCCAGAGGAAGTTCAAATCGAAGAAAATAAACTCCTCTTGTTTGATCTTGGTGTCATGAGTAAAGGATATGCTTCAGATGCGACCAGAACCATCGCAATTGGAAAACCCAATGCGTTTGATGCTGAGATCCATAAGATCGTTCAAGAAGCTCAAGCGAAAGCGATGGACTTTATCAAACCTGGTGTCACAGCACACGAAATTGATGCCGTCGCACGAGATTTAATTACCAAAGCAGGATATGGCGACTATTTCAATCACCGTCTTGGTCACGGTATCGGAATGGACGTTCACGAATACCCATCCATTGTTGGAGGGAATGATCTTGTCATCGAAAAAGGCATGTGTTTCTCAAACGAGCCTGGCATTTATATCCCTGGAAAAGTCGGCGTTCGTATTGAGGACTGTCTTTATGTCACAGACAACGGATGTGAAAGTTTCACCCACACCAATCACGATTTAATGATTTATTAATTTTGAACACGTGAATTAATGAAAAACCGAAACTCTTATAAAAATAGAGTTTCGGTTTTTTTACTTGTTGATTTTTTTGCTGTTGCTTATTCCAAGCAAATAATCAGCAGAAACATCAAGGATTTTGGATAAGCCCACAAGGGACTTAAAGCTTGGTTCACGTTTTCCATTTTCCCAATTGGTGTAAGTAATGCGTCCTCTTGAAATCTGGTCAGCAATGTACTGTTGCGTAAACCCTTTTTTCAATCGTTCTTCTTTCAAACGGTCTGAAAATGCAGTCATCTTTTTTTCTCCATTCTAAAATTAATGTAGAACTTTACACCTATTTAGAAAGAAAATCACTCATTTATTAGGCGTAGTCTTTATTTTACTACTTTTATTCAGAAAAATCCAGTGAATGGTTGCTTGCATTCCCAAAAAAATAACCTGTTTTACAATTAATTGAAAATAGATAGTGACCAGATGGGTCATAAAGATTGTAATAGCCACTCCTAATGCCAGCAGGAGAACCATTTCCGTTAGTGGTATGAATCGCAACAGGAGCTAATATATAATTATCCCCTGTAATATATCCTCTACTGCGTGCTTTATCTAAAACGCTCTCTTTTACACCCGCTCCCCAAGAAAATGCAGGATCACTACTGTTTAAATTAGCTTGTGGCTGAACTCTTGAAAGACTATTATCCAACGTCACACCAGAAGCACTTAAACCATTTGGATTACTGGTTGTCGTGGTTGCTGCTGATGAAGCAGGAGTCGATTTTTCTGCTGAGGCTGCACTCGAAGCTTTTTGACTCGCTTCACTGCTTGCTTTTGCTTGACTTTTTGCTACTGAGGCCGATGTTTGTGCTGCTTTTTGATTTTTAGCATCCGTCATGGCTTCATTCAACAGTCGATTCAATTTTGCATTAGAAGTCGTAGGTGTCGCAAAAAGAGTCGCACCAGCTTTTAGTGTTCCATGAGATAATGTCCCATCATTAATCACATCATTTTCAAATAATCCATTAACTTGATTTATCGCATCCACCTGCGTTTTTAAAGTATCGTATTTTTTCTGAGCCTTGGAATGTTCAGAAGCGTTTGTCACTTGATTCATCTGATTGGACAATTGATTTAACTGAGAAAACTCACGATTTCGAAGCTCTGTTTGTGCTGAATCAATGAAGAAATTCTTATATTCTTGATTAAATTTAGACCAAGCCGAAGACGTTTTTGATGCTTGAGTCGTTTTTACAGGTTGCGTGTGATTTTTTCCGTTTTGAAGTGCGAGATAAGATGCCCCAAAAGCAATTAAAATCACCGCACACGCACCAACAATCAGAGGCCTCTTGTATGATTTTTTATGTGCAACCGACTCCTCTTTTTGAGGGAGTGTTTCACTTTTAGAGGCTTGCACGGACTCTTTTTCAGATGGGGCTTGTGTGCTTTTCACTGTTGACTCTTGCACTGTTTCTTGGGTGGATTCTTCCACTGCTTTTTTTAAAGTGGGTTCTTTAATTTCTGCTGCTTCTGATTCTTTTTGCACCTGCGCCTCTAAATGCGAAGCAACAGCAGGTTCATCCGCAAAAGTAACTGCATCAAACGTTGGTTCAAAGACTTTTAACTCTTTTTTTGGCGTTAATAATTCCGATACATCGTGAGAGAAATCATCCGATTTCACTTGTGTTTCTGTGGTTGAAGGTAAAGCAGGCTCTTCTTTGCCACGCTTTGATTCTTGTTCTTTTTTATCAGCTTCACGCGTGTCTTGCGTTTCACTCGCGACAAAATGATGTTGTGCATCGCCTGTTATCTCTGCCTCTTTTTGAGCCTCTTTAGGTTCATTTTTAGGTTGAATATTTAATTGGGAACGCTCAGATTTAATATAATCTTCAAGATCTTTATTTTTAGCTTCTTCAATCTCTGCACGATGTTGTCGAATATACTTATCAAGAACCGTTTCGGATTCATTATTTTCCTGATCCACACGTTTAGATTTTTCGACAATCTCTCCAATTGTAAACTGATTTAAATCTTTCAGTTTCAATGTCTTTTCACCGAATTTTTTTTCTGGATCTTTTTGATCTGTTGTCATTTTTCTCCCTCTTAAAATTTTAAGTCAAAAAATTATTTTATTCGCTTTCCAAAATACATATAAAGGTCTGTACGCAAAGTTCCATTATACAATTTTCTTTTTTTCGTTGCTTTCAAACCATAATGCGTCTCAAAAAGTAAATCACTCGTTAAAATATACTTACTCCACGTCTCAAGGCTTGCAAAAGTTTTTCCCATTTCTGAATAAAGTTTTACGACTGCTTCCTCATCTTCAAGACGAACCCCATAAGGTGGATTTGACACAAGCACACCATCTTCTTTTTCAGTTCTAAAATCTTGCAGACGCATCTGTTTATATTCTATCACGTCTTCAAGACCAACTGCAAGCGCATTGCGTTTAGAAATCTCAATCATTTTGGCATCACTATCAAATCCTTTAATGTCCAATTTTAAATCTGATCTTACTTGTTTTTTAGCACGCGCTTTTTCTTCGTTTAAAACCGCATCATCAAACCATGGCCAAGCACTAAAAGCAAACGCTCGATTCATTCCAGGTGCCATATTAAGTGCAAGCATCGCAGCTTCAATCGTAAACGTACCAGAACCACACGTTGGATCCACAAATGCTCGAGCTGGATTAGCTAACCAATTTGTTAACAAAATAATGCTCGCTGCCATATTTTCTTTTAATGGTGCTTCTCCTTTTTCTTGACGGTATCCTCGTTTAAAAAGAGAGTCTCCAGTCGTATCAATCGTAAGCGTAACAGTATCTTTATATAGCGCAACCTCAATTGAAAATTGAGCCCCGTTTTCTGGAATCGGGATGCCTTCAGGACGATGATAAGCCGTTTGCAATTTTTTGACAATGGCTTTTTTAGTAATCGCTTGAACAGAAGGTTCATTGTGTAGTGTTGATTTGACCGTTTTGGCTTTACTTACAGGAAATTGACACCCAAAAGGAATGATTTCATCCCATTCTAAAGCATAAACACCTTCAAATAATTCATCGAATGTTTTTGCTTTAAATTCACCAACAACAATTTTGACACGATCAGCCACACGAAGCCAAAGATTGGCTTTTGCAATCGTTGATAAATCCCCTTCAAAAAAAACGCGTGAGCGATCATCAATCGTCACATTTTGAATCTCTAAATTTCGAAGTTCTTTAGCGACAAGACTTTCAAGTCCTGCAGATGCGGTTGCCATTAATTTAAAATTATTTTTCATTTCTTTTTTCTATTTCATCTCTCTTTGCATCAAAATGTCCATTGATTTTCTGATGCAACCCTTTAGTACGATAAAAAAGAACTAGAGCATAACGCCCCAGCTCTTGTCATCAGTTTTCTATAAGCCAAGTTTTGTTCCAATCAATCCAATCAAGTAAGATTAATCTTCGATAACCATCTGTCTATTGCTTTTGCAATCTCCAGCACACCTTCAATTCGGTTGCTAGAATGCCCCTACCATATGTTTGGGTTGCTCGTTTGAGGGGTTTACCACGTTCCACTTCGCAAGTTTCCTTACGACATCGTCTCTTTGGCACTTTATAGAAAATTGAGCATAGCAAGCCTTAGCTCTCTTTTCCGCCGTTAGGAGTGACGCTCCTACTCAGGCTTATTGATTCGCCTGACACAATCACTGCGAGCATCTCAGCATCGCACGAGCCTGGACTTTCCTCACAACATCGGATCCTCAAAACAACTTCTGAGGATGACAAAATTGCGCAGTTATCCGAAAACTGTCATTTCATTTTTTTAAGAAGGATCATTCGCCTTCGTTTGTATTTCCATTTCTTCCAAAAACTGCTTGTTCCAAGCGGTTAATGCGTTTAAGCAAATCAAAATTGCTTGGCGTACGCATCTCAACTTTTGGTTTTGGTGCTGCTTGTGTTGTTGGACGGAAAATGTTTGTTTCAAATCTTTGTGTATCATCAAAATTAGCTTGATTAGGTTTAGAAACTTGCATTTCCAATTCAGCAATTTTTTTCTTCAAAAATTCATTTTCTTCTTGTAAGCGCAAAATTTCTGTTTGATAAGCTTCATAGTCCTGAATCACATCATCAAGCAATTCATCGACTTGTTCTTTGTCAAATCCGCGCATTTTAGTATCGAAATCAGCTTCGTAAATATCTTTTGGGGTTAGTTTGTAAGTTGGCATTTTTTCCTCTTTTATTCATTATAAAATGTCCATTTCAATGATACCAAATTTTTAATGTTTTTTCAAGGTTAATTTGATTAAAGTGACATCAAAGAGATAGAATTTGTCCGCAACGCTTTGTTTGATCTGATGATCCAGTGCAATAAGTTCGAGCAGAGCGTTTGAAAAATAGCTTGCAGGACTGTGTTTTACGAGTTGATTAGCTAACTTCACACGATAAGGATTAATCTTTAAAATTTGTGTTTGTTTACTCTCACTCCAGCCTTTTTTTTGCATGATCTTTGTTTGATAATAAAGACGATACGCATTTGTTAAAATTGCAGTTAACTTTATTACATCTTCACCTTGCAGTGTCAAATCATGCACTAAATTTCGAACTTCTTCAATTTTACCACGAATAACAAGTTCTGTCAGTAAAAATATATTATCTTGAAGTGATTTTGGGACAACTTTTTCAACATCTTCTACTGTGACGGTACGCTGAGCACTGTATGTCTTCAATAAAGCAATATTTTGTTTGATCATGCTAAATTGTTCATTGGACTTTTCCACTATTAGATTTAACACTGGAGTTGAAAGGTCAGGGAACAGTTGACTCATCACATTGATCAGCTCAAAACGTTTTAGCTTTGTTGCTTCAAGAAGTGTGGCTTTTTTTTTCAGCTTTTTAACGATTTTTAGACGACTATCCATTTTACCATGCAATATCATCACCAATTGAATAAATGGGTTTGGTGCATCAATAAAACTTTCCAGTCGATTCATTTGTTTTTCATCGAAAACAATTTTTTTATCGGTTGTCAGATTGTAGCAGTTCTCAAAAATCACTAATTTTGAGTCTGAAAAAAAGGGAAGCGTTTCTAATTCTTCTATGGCAAGTGCTGCATCTGCCTGATTTAAATCGAAAAATGATTGACTTAAATCGGTTGGATCAAAATGAACATCATTCAAAAATTGATCTTTTAGTTCTTGAACGAGTGATTCTTCTTCACCAAAAATCACAAGAAGCGCTGGAAATTTATCCTTTTTTAGGGCGGCGTATGTTTCAAAGACACTCATGTGTTCATCCTTTCATTACGAGATTTTGATCACTTCGACATCCATTATTGATGATGCTGATCATGCTTCATCATCCTCTAAAATTTCACCTTCTTTTGAAATCAAAACTTTTCGTGGTGTGGTGCCTTTGGCTGGTCCGACGATTCCTGACGTTTCAAGTTCATTCATTAAATCAGAAGCGCGGTTAAATCCAACTTTTAACGTGCGTTGAAGTTGTGCGGTTGAAGCTTTTTGAGCAGAAATCACCATCGCTTTTGCTTCTTCAAAAAGAGGATCCATCGCAGCATCAGAACTTCCCGAAGTGTTTCGCCCTTCTTCATCACTGACTTCTCCCGGATCAAAATTCTCTAAATCATACTGTGCTTCTGATTGATTTTTGATGAAATTAACGACCGCTTCGACATCATCATCACTCAAAAAAGAGCCTTGCAGACGAATCGGATGGTTTTCATCAATCGGCTTGAACAGCATATCTCCACGTCCAAGTAATTTTTCAGCACCATTTTGATCAATGATCGTTCTTGAATCAGTCCCCGATGACACCGCAAAAGCGACACGCGAAGGAACGTTTGCTTTAATTAATCCTGAAATAACATCAACAGATGGCCGTTGCGTTGCAAGAATCATGTGAATTCCAGCAGCACGCGCTTTTTGTCCGAGCCGAATAATTGCATCTTCTACTTCTTTACTTGCGACCATCATTAAATCTGCCAACTCATCAACAATGACCACAATTAGAGGGAGCGGAAGCATTTTTTGATCAGATTCTTGATTAAATCGTTCAATTTTTTCATTGTATCCGGAAATGTTTCTGACCCCAAACCGACTAAAAAGTTCGTATCGTTCTTCCATTTGGTCAACGACTTTTTGCAAAGCACGAGCTGCTTTTCGTGGGTTTGTAACCACAGGGATAAGTAAATGTGGAATATCATTATAAACAGAGAGTTCGACCATTTTAGGATCGACCATTAAAAATTTTACTTGACTGGGCAGAGCTTTCATCAAAATCGAAGTGATAATCCCATTCACAGCAACAGACTTCCCTGATCCTGTTGAACCTGCGATAAGTAAATGCGGCATTCTTGTTAAATCAAAAACTCTCATCGTGCCATCTAAGGACTTACCAAGAGGAATTTCAAGGAGTTTTGTGGGGTTCGTTTTGCTGTTTTCCCACATTTCACGAAAACCAACGGTCGCAACTTCTGCATTTGGAATTTCGACTCCGATAAGCGATTTTCCGGGAATGGGGGCTTCAATTCTGACATCTTTTGCTGCAAGAGCGAGAGCTAAATCATCGGATAAGTTGACAACACGTGAGACTTTAACTCCCGTAGCGAGTTTGATTTCGTACTTTGTGATGGATGGACCAACAACAGCGGATTCTACCGTCGCGGAAATTCCAAAAGATTTAAATGTTTCCTCTAAAATTCCAATGTTTCGTCGAACATTGTCGCGTTCTGCAGATTGATTTTTTATCGGAATTTCTGCTAAAAGATCAACTGTAGGAAGGCTATAATGACCTTCAAAAAGCGGACGATAAAATAAAATCGGCTCTTCATCTGTCTGCTGTGGTTGCGAGACTTCAGCTATTGCAATCGGGATTTCTTTTTCTTGTGGTTCAAGCGCTATCGTATTTTCATTTTCTTGAGGAGATTCTTGAACATCAGGAGCTATTTTTTCTGCTTCAAGTTGTGCCATGAGTGCAGCTTCTCGTTTTTGCTTTTCTTTTTGTTCTTTTTTCTCAAGATGTTTTGCTTTTTGAGCTGCAAGATTAGATTTTATTTTTTCTTTGACTTTTGGTGCTAATCCTGGTGCAAACAAATATAGAGCAATCAGCCAAAACAGGGCGACGATAAAATAAACACCGATGGTTGAAAAAAGTGATTTTGCTGGTCCAAAAACAAGTGCACCAAGCGTTCCTGCTCCTGCAAAATGAGTCACTTTTCCAGTCGTTAATTCTCGCCATACAAATGAAATGGTGTGCGCGTTACCATAAATTTTATCAAACTGTGCTTGAAAAACAAGAAGAAATCCTAAAAATAAGAGTAGGATCGCTGGAATGATTCTTTTATTGTTTTTTAATATTTCTTTTTTAAATCTTGTAAGGAACATAAAAAGGAGGCCGCCTAAAATCACTGGAATAGCCATAGATCCGACCAGTAATCTGACGAGATTATAAAGAAACATTCCAAAAACACCTAATCTTGCAAGCGCAAATATCATCAAGAGTAAAAGGATAAAAAAGCTAATCATTTTTCGATTGGCTGCTCTCATCTGTCTTTCTTTATTCGTTGGTTTTCTTTTCGTCTTATTTTTCGTTGCCATGTCTCACTCGTTATCTTTTCTAATGCGTTAGAATATTTATATTTACAATTATATCATAAATTGGTACAATAAAATTATGAAAAATATCAATGATTATAAGGCACTAGCCTTCTTCGACTTAGACGGGACTTTACTGAATGCTAAAAGTCAATTGGATTTAGACGTTGTTCAAGCAATTCATCAGATCAGAGCAAATGGCGTTCTTCCATTTATCGCGACGGGACGTGGAAATTTCGAGTTGCATGACATCATGAAACAAACAGGAATCACAGGTGCGATTGCAATGAATGGGCAATATATTGTCTTAGATGGAAAGACGATTTATAAAGAAGAAATCCCAAAATCAAGCATTGAAAAACTCCTTGTGGCAGCAAAACCTCACGAGGAGGCGTTATCTTTTTATGATGGGACGCATTATTGGGTCAATGAGATGACAGAAAATGCTCGAATTGCTTATGACTACACGCACATGCCTCTTCCAAATGTTGATCCGACGCGTTATTTAAATCAGGAAGTTAATATGCTTTTGGTTTTAACAAAAGCATTAAGTCAAGTGGATTATTATAAAGCGCAAGTCCCTGAGCTCAATTTTTTTAAGAATGCACCGAGTTCCATTGACGTGACAAACCGTGATACGAATAAGGGGACTGGCTTGAAACATATCCTTGAAGTGCTTGATTTTAAAGGTGAAACCTTTGCTTTTGGTGATGGAAGAAACGATTTAGACTTACTTTTAGCTGCGGATCACAAAACAGCAATGGGAAATGCGGTTAACGAACTCAAATCGATTGCAGATTTTGTCACAACAAAGAATACAAACCATGGAATTGTCAACGCATTTAAACACTGGGAAATTTTATAAAAGAGCTTTCCAGCTCTTTTTTGAGAGATAAAAATAGGTAATGACAACATACTAAGTTAAAAATCGTCGTCACTACATGATTCTTTCCAACTTGGATTTCCGTTTAAATAGAAATGAAACTCCCATAGAAACTCCAACAAAAAAGATAGATAAGCGATACAAACTGACAAAAGCATCTGAAAATTTTCCCTTCGTACGAGCAACAATCCCTAAAATCGTGTCATTTATATCTGAATTAATTTTCTGAATTTTTTTATTTACCTCAATTGTTACTTCCTGTAGAATTTTTTCTTTTTTAACTTGTGGTAAGTTAGAATTGTTAGCGAGCATTTGATTATAATGCTGAAGAATTAATTCTTTCTTCTGATTCGCCGAAATATGATTTTGAGAAAATGTTGCGGTATTTTTTTCTTCCTGAATTTGTTCTGTCACTTGATTAGTCATTTCTTTTTTCTGCTCATTAGGAATACTTAATTTTTCTATTTTTTGTTCGGCATATTTAATAGACTGAAGTTTAGCGCTATTCACATTGCTATACAGGCCTGTAACAAAAATTGCAACAGCAAGAACAACTCCCACTTGTCGTAAAACTCCAGCTACGCTTTGTGACGCTGTTAATACCTCACCAGTAAAGTCTGAAGCTGCAAGCACGACAATTGGTCCTGCGATAATCCCATATCCAAATCCTAATAGTAAACAGGTTCCAACAACTTGAATAATGTTATCCATATTTATTGTTGAAAATAGAATATAGGAAATTGTCATTGATAAAAAACCCGTTGCAATTACGATTCTCGCTCCCAACTTTTGAATGAGCACCGCTGCAATAGGAGAAAAAACAAAAATCATCGCAGATATAGGAGTAACCAAAAGTGCCGCAATGAATTCATTCTTTCCTTGTATTTTTGTAAAATAAGTGGGCAAAACAACCGTTACAGCGACAAGAAATAAATTACTCAATACAATGGTCAATGCTGCGCCATTAAATTGTTGGTCTTTAAATAAAATCATTGGAATCATTGGTGCTTCAGCGTGTCGTTCATATATAATAAAAGTAATTATTGAAAGAAGACTTATACTAAATAATGAAATGATTAAAATGCTTCTCCACCCCCACGATTGCCCTTGTACGAGAGCAAGTGTAAGTGTAAACAATGCAATAATACTTAAAATAGCTCCGACACTGTCTATTTTGACACGACTTCTTTTTTCATGAAAATTCAAATTCATCATGGATAGTACTAACGAAATAAGAATGAACGGAATATTTATTAAAAAAATCCATCTCCAACTGGAAAATTGTGTCAATAGCCCTCCTATAGTTGGTCCTAAAGCAGCTGCTAACCCCTGTGTTACTCCTAATGCCGCAATCACACGTGTTCGTTTTGAAGAATCTACCGTCGAGATTCCAATAACCATTGATAAAGGGAAAATCGTTGCTGCTCCCAAACTCTGAACAACTCGACCAACTATAAGAAATGAAAGCTCTGATGCGGTAGCAGATAAAACAGACCCTATCAAAAACATCAGTAATCCCAATAGAAAAAACTTATGCATCCCCACTCTTTCGGCAATTCTCGATAAAGGAATCGTAAGCGCTGCAAAAACAATGACATAAGCGTTAATCGCCCAAGATAAATCATCTAAATTTGAATGAAGTCCATTCTGAATAGCGGGTAGGGCAATGTTCATAACTGTCGTGTCTAACATGCAAAGAAAAATACCGATACAACATATAACAAGCGTCAAAGTTTTTTTATTCATTGTGAGTCCTCCTATTTTTGTATTTATTTTTTTGAAAGTTTCTTGACGGTGTGTTCATTTTACTGTTTCTTCTCCTTGAGGTAGTGGTTAATTCTTTTTGCTTCTGTTCTATTTTTTATGTAAACATAGATAAAAATAATAATCCAAATTAAAAACCATAAAAGTGAATAAATGAATAAATTAGGATGTTTAAAAGATTCTGGGATTGCCAGAAAACAGGTGAGTGAAAGTCCCCAACTTCCTATCATTTGAATCAACATTTTGAAGAGATAGGGTAATTTGCGTTGTGTATAAATAAATTTTGATAGGATTCCTTGCAACGCAGATTGTATGATTAGTACACTAAAAAAAAGAGGTGCAAAAATATACGAAAACAAAAGAACTACAACTGCTCCAATCAGAATTCCTATACCAGCAATTTTTATATATTCTTTCATTTTTCTTCCTCCATTCGATCATATAAATTTTTTAAATAAGTTCGCGATATTGGAATTTTAAGTCCAGCGACTCGGGCAACCATCCCGTTCACAAAATCAGCTTCAACTGCCGTTAAATAGTTATAATTGATGAGATAAGATCTGGAAACTTGAATAAAATCCTCACCAAGTATTTCTTTTATTTTATAAAGCGGCAAGCGCAATGTATCAATATGATCAGTAGTGTGAATTTTAAGATAATTTCTTAATGCTTCGACGTAAATCACGTCACTTCTTTTCATCAAACGAATTCCTTTTGTGGTGTTGATTCGGACGCGATCATCAAAACACTGAATAATTTTTTCAGCTTCTCTTTCATTCCATGTTTCTATAATAAGGGTGGTTTGTTTTTTGTCTGGATCAATTTTCTTGATGATTTTCATTCGTTTACTCCACTTAGCGGTTGATGTTCTTATTTTATCACTTCAGTGATTTTTAGCAATCGTTTTTGGGACGAACTTTATAAATTTGGGGACGAAAAAAGGACCGCTCACAGTCCTTTTTAATTTTTGTCAGTACTGACAGAATTTTTATCTTCCTTTTTCTTGAAAACAAAAACTAGAATAAAGCAAATCGCAACGGGTAGTGTTACGATAAGTCCTGCACCATTAATCATCGATGCAAAAACGTAGAATATTCCGATTGCTAAAAAATAACGTGACCATTTTTTACTTTTATTTAATCGAGCAAATCCAATCCAATTTAAGAGTGTTAACAAGAAAAATAAGCCATAAGCAATACTCACTGACACGATGAGTTCTTGATTTGTCAATCCTTCTATATTCATCATGCTAAGCATGTCTTGAGTTGACGTGGTCATAAAGGCCATCATGATCATTAAGATGCCTAAGACCGCAAGCACTGTAAAAATAATCGATCCTACAAGTGCAGCTATTTTTGATTTTTTCATAACGCTCCTTTTTAAATGACTTCTCTTATTATAACATGATTTTGTCTGTCAGAAAACAAAAAAATTCTGTCAGTGCTGACAGAATTTTTTTATCATAATGCTTGCGCTGCCGTAATGATGGCAAGTTTATAAACATCTTCTTCATTACATCCTCTTGAAAGATCAGAAATTGGAGCATTTAATCCTTGTAAAATAGGACCAATCGCTTCAAAGTTCCCCAAGCGTTGAGCAATTTTATATCCAATATTTCCTGATTGGATATCTGGGAAAATAAAGACATTAGCTTGGCCTGCAACAGGTGATTGCGGTGCTTTTTGAGCGCCAACACTTGGAACAAAGGCGGCATCAAATTGCAATTCTCCATCTAAAGCAAGTTCTGGATGAGCTTCTTTTGCGAGTTTTGTCGCTTCAACCACTTTATCAACATCTTCTGATTTTCCAGAACCCATCGTTGAAAATGAAAGCATTGCAACTTTTGGATCAATATCAAACAATGTTGCAGTCTGAGCTGAAGCAGCTGCAATATCTGCAAGCGTCGCAGCATCTGGTTTAATATTAATTGCGCAATCGCCAAAGACAAAACGTTCGTTATTACGAACCATGACAAAAGCGCCAGATACAGACTTTACGCCTGGTTTTGTTTTGATGATTTGAAGTGCTGGGCGAACAGTATCCGCTGTCGAATGAATTGCTCCTGAAACCATACCATCAGCAATACCTGTATAAACCAACATCGTTCCGAAATAATTTGGATCACGTAACATTTGACGTGCTTGTTCTTCTGTCACTTTTCCATTTCTGCGTGCAACAAATTTTTCAACTAATTCGTCAAAGCGATCACAATTATCTGGATCGTTAATTTGGAACCCCTCAACATTGAGGCCGCGAGCAGTCAAAGCTGCGCGAACTTCAAAAACGTGTCCAATCAAGATTGGCGTAAGTAACCCTTCAGCATAAAGCCGAGCAGCAGCACCCAAAATTCGTGTTTCAGTCCCTTCAGGGAAAACAATTTTTAAGCCTTTTCCTTTGATTTTTTCTTTCAAAGATTCAAACAAATCCATTTTAAATAACCCTTCTTTTCTATATGTTCATTGTTCTCTCTAAGTATATCACATTCTAAACAATAAAGTAAGCATTATCATCACTTCTCTAATCGGATTTTCGATACTTTTTCTTGTTTTTATTTTAACGCGTCACTGTCCTAGAAGATAAATATGCGCTATTCCATTTGATAAACTCATTCCACTGCTCTTTAGAAAAGGTCAAATTATCCTGTTCATCTCGATATTGAAAAGCTAAACAGAATGCATGAAATAAATCCAATTGAACCTCTCCCTCAATTCCAAAAAACTCAATTTTTTTTACTTCCTCGCCTCCCATTTCGATACTTAAAGTATCGGAAACCTCAACTAAATTTTCAAGAATTCCAGCATAATTCATTTTATTTCTAAGAATATTTTCAAAATCAGCAACTGCAAAATTTCTGATTTCCTGTTGTCTTCTTTTTTCGATGTATTTAGGCGTTTCGTTTGCAGGCTTTTTTATAAAGAATTGTGAAAAACAGCCCTTCCCTTTCCCTAAAAAAATGTGATCTGCATTTTCTAATAGTGCATTAATATAGATGTGATAATTTTGCTTACGTAAACGAACTATTCTTTTTACTAATCCAGATTCATGTCTCCTAAAACGCTTAAATTTAGCTGATTCGGGAAAGTTTTCTCTTTTCTCGTTTTTATAATATTCCCTAATTTTCCCATTTCTTTTAGGTTTATTACTTCTTCCATGATAAATGCTTTGAAATTCTTTTTGAAGTTCCAAAAAAGTCAATGATTTCCCCTCTGCAAAAAAATGGCACTTACTATTTTTCAATTCTTCGAACGATCCTAAAAAGGCTTTTCCATCAAAGGAATAGGAATGTTTTTCAAAAAAAGCTGGGAAGAGCATTTGAACGCCCCTTACCCCATCTTTATTGATTGACCATGTCGCAATCGTCGAATGAGTCAGAGATATTCCAGCTCTCCCTCTCCCAATTTTTTTAATCTGCTCAGGAATGCCACGATACGTAATCTGTAATTGAAAGTTTATTGCACCAGACCGATTGACTTTACGCACTAAAGTTGGATATTTAAAAAACCAATATTTTTTGTCGCCCGTTTTCTTAAATTGATCAATTGAAAAGAGTTCTTTTAATATCAACTTTTCTCTATATGTATCAAATTTATCCATTTTTATTACATGCTTTTCTTTTCCAAGCTTTTTTTGATTCTGATTATCTTTTCTTCTTGAAAAATAAAATTGAACAACTTGATTTTGAAAATCGATAAGAAAAGGAGTTGTTACTCGTTGCCCCCCAACAAATGGGCCGCATTGTAAACTATTGAATTCGTTCATTTTTTTAGCACGAGGTAAAATATATTGCCGACTCCATTTACTTTTTGTTTTTTCAACTTTACGATCGAAAACAGAAAGAATGGAAGGAACAATAAATTTTAAAATAACGAGTTCTCCCACAGTTGCTGTGTACATATTCATGTGTGTTTTATATTCTTTAGTAAGTGGCTTTAATAGACCTCGGACATTATTTTCTACAGCAACTCCTGTTCCCCCGTTTAATTGATAGCGATTTAAAATACCAAATTTTATCGTTTTTAATTTTGTCAGAACTTCTTTTTGATCTCGTTGGGTAAATGCTTTTTTTTCATCCCATGTTTGTAACGAATGAATAATTTTTTGATAACGGGTTTTTTCCTTCTCAATCTCCTCATCCGTTTTTTTAGCATTTCCTTGTATCTTTTTTAGTGTTCTCTCATGCTGACGTTTATACTCTTGACTTAAATATTGTTTTATTTCATTGAGAGTTAAAATTTCATTTTCTTTCATCTCTTCAATTGATTTAAACTCACCAATAGCCCGTGCAGATCTGACCATCATCACAACCGTTTTCCATTCCTCTGAAGCATACATTTCTTTCATTCTTTTTCGTACAATTTGAATCGCTTCAAAATAAAAGTGATAATAAAGATCAAAATACCGTGTCAAGATTCTTTTTTGTTTTGGCGTAGGTTTCAATTTAAATGATACTACTGATGTCATGGCATTCTTTTCTTTCTTTGTTTTTCGTTCGGACATTATAAATTGAGTAACCTCCTAGTTTTAGTATTATACATGTTTCACACGCATAATGGCGGAATAGCAATTGGACTCGCCCACTGCTGTTTTAACCATTTTATTTAAAGTCGCCACTAAAGGAGCGACTGTATATTTTGTCAATGGAGGTTTTTATTTTTAAGAAATCACCATTGACAAAATAGTAGCCCAAATCAAACTGAGGCTACCTTTGTAAATTTAAGCTAATCCTGCAACGTGAAGCAGAATTCCAAAAATAAATAAGCCGATAATAATGACTAAAGAGGCATTCCGGTTCTTCCATTTACGAAGAATAAAAATAACTAAGAAAGTCAAAAGCAATGCTGCAAATCCAGGAATGAGAGAATTGAACACTTGATTGAGAGTTTGTTGCTTGAATGGATTCATGCCAAGTCCAGCAGCATTCTGAGCAAATGTACTATTTAATAAATTTCCAGTTACATTTTTTAAATTTCCAAGATTAGAGAGTGCTGCAAAGTGAGCATCTACTGTTCCCTGCGCTACAACACTTGAATGTGCCGTTGCTTCCCAGACTGGATTACCAACTGTTCCAATATTATGCGCATGTGTAATCCATTGACCGTTATAAGCACCATCTGCCAAAGGTTGTTTTGGTAACATCGCATTTGGTCCAGCCAAGTTAACATTAACCCAACGCTGGATCAACACACCAAGGATGAACATTCCAAGAATTGAAGCTCCTTTCGTCAATTTTTGAAGAATTCCACCGCCCAGATCAGATGTTATAGCTGATCCTTGTTTGTAGGCAAATTCTTGCGTGTACCACAAGAAGGCAAGACGAATCACATTCCATACAACAAAAAAGAAAATTGGACCCACGATTGAACCAGAAACGGCTAAACTTGCTGCAATTGCTCCTACAATTGGACGAACAGTAAACCAAAAGACTGGATCACCGACACCAGCAAGTGGACCCATCATTCCAACTTTTACCCCATTAATTGCTGCTTCATCCACTTCGACACCATTTGCTTTTTCTTCTTCAAGCGCTAAAGTAACTCCAATAATAGGTGCGGTTGGGTACGGATGGCAATTAAAGAATTCCATGTGACGTTTTAATGCTGCCTTCGCTTCGTCAGAACCAGAAGGGTAAAACTTTTTCAATGCGGGAATTAATGCAAAAAGAAACCCTAAATTTTGCATCCGTTCATAATTCCATGATCCTTGTAAAAGTTGTGAGCGCCACATGATACTAAATCGTTCTCTTTTAGAAAGTGAGAATTTCTTGTTTGAATTTTCCATGATTATTTTTCCTCTCTTTCTCAATAATCGTTCAAAATATCGCCGATAGGATCGCCAGAACCTGACACAGTCCCGCTGGATCCTTTTTTATCACTCAAAGCGAGATAAATTAATGCGATAACAACACCAAGAATTCCCATTCCAATCAATGTAATTCCATCTGCAGAACCCGTTGCAGAAGGTGCTAGTGGTGCCAGTACAAAACCAAGGAAGAAGAATGGCCATAATTCAGCAGTTGCCATGATGTTAATAACCATTGCATAACCAACAACGACAACCATACCACCACCAATTGCTAACCCAGCAGAAAGCCAACTTGGAATCGCATTTAATGCTGTTGTAACCGTCTTTGCAGGAATAGCCAAAATCAAGGCTGCTGGCAATGCAATACGTAATCCTTGAAGTGAGAGTGCAAAATAATGCCATCCTTGAACACCGGCGTAAGAACCACGTTCAGCAGCAGCGTCGGCTAAATGAATCGTACCAACGTTGATGAAGCGGACAATAGTTGTTAAAACAAGACCAGCAGTTGCCAATAAGATTCCAGCAGGAACAATTACACCAGTAATGTGTGCAAGATTAAAGTTTCCACCTTGAACCATTAAAATAGTAGAGGCTACGGCAGCTAATGCAGCATCTGGTGCAACTGCAGCTCCAATATTAGCCCAAGCAAGAGCAATCATTTGTAAGCTTGCTCCTAAAATAATCCCTGAAGTCAGATGACCTGTCACAAGACCGATCAGCGTACAAGCAACAATCGGTTGGTGAAATTGCCATTGGTCCAAAATACCAGCCATCCCAGCGATAAACGCGACAAGGATGACCAAAATTACAGATATAACACTCATTTTAGTTATTTCTCCTTTTTATTTAACATTTGCTTTTTGAATCAAAGCAAACAAGTCAGCTTTAGAGTCGCTTGGTACTTTACGGACGTCAAACGTCACGCCAAGATCGCGCATTTTTTCAAATGTAGCGACATCATCCAAATTAGCTGAAAGAACATTATTCAACATCGTTTTACCTGTTGAATGAGCCATCGATCCAACGTTAATCGTTGAAA
>NZ_WITJ01000010.1 GCF_009601015.1 Lactococcus hircilactis | reverse complement strand
CCATTTACAGGCGCAAATGGACCGATGGGAATCTTCTTAATCATCGCCTCAACCCTTCTTGTCGCAGCAATGGGACTCGTCATCTCTTATTATTATCGCCCAAAAAGACAAGGGTAAGTTAAAAAAGACCACTAGGTCTTTTTTTGTATGCAAATCATTACTAAAATAGGATAGGCTAAAGTTATTGAAAAATAAATAAGGCTGTGCTATAATAATTGAAGAATTAATCAAGGAGAATGCTGTGCTAAAATTATCTAAGAATGAACAAGATTACTTAAAAAGTATTTATATGATTGAAAATAATGAGACGAAAACAGCTGTGAGCATCCACTTGATTGCTAAAAAACTAGCAGTCTCCTCTCCAAGTGCGACAGAGATGATCAAGAGATTAGCTAAAAAAGAGCTCGTTGATTATGCACCTTATCACGGTGTGAGTTTGACAAATAGTGGCGAAATTCAAGCGCGATTCATTATTAAAAGTCATCGCGTTTGGGAGACATTTTTAGTGGATGAACTTGGTTATTCCTCAGAAGAGGTTCATGATGAGGCTGAAAACTTAGAGCACGCTTCCTCACCCAAAATGGTGGAGTATTTATATGCTCATCTCGGATATCCAGAAACTGATCCGCATGGTTCCAAGATTCCTTCAGAGTTATTTTGGAAGAAAAATAGGGTTGAAATCACACTCAAACAAGCGCAAAAAGAAAAAAGATATTACATCACAACGCTCAGCAGTAAGGCAAAATCTTATTTTCAAAAACTTCAAGTAGAATTTCCACACCTGATCAAAGTGATCGAATGTCTTGAAGATCAATCCATGCTCATAAAAGAAGATAATGGAAAAATCATCTTAATTCCAAAGTTTCTTGAAGAAGATATTTATGTGATGCAGCGCGTTGGAGAAGTAGATCCTGCTTTAAAAAGGATGTAAAGTAAAACGGTTAAATAACACTGTTGAATAAGATTCAACTTAGATTGGTATAAAATGAAAGAAAAACAACATCAACCGCACAAGTTGATTGTTCATACGAATGGGAAATCTCTTGAAGAGATTAATGGAACAGTGAGCGTTCCTAAAGATGGAAAATTCTTTAAAACACTGCTTGCTTATTCTGGACCTGGTGCATTAGTGGCTGTAGGATATATGGATCCAGGAAATTGGTCAACCTCCATTACTGGGGGGCAAAACTTCCAGTATTTACTGATTTCAGTGATTTTAATCTCAAGTCTCATTGCCATGTTACTTCAACACATGTCCTCAAAATTAGGCATTGTAAGTCAGATGGATTTAGCACAAGCCATAAGAGCAAGAACAAGTAGGGCACTAGGGATTGTTTTATGGATTTTAACAGAGCTTGCCATCATGGCAACGGATATTGCAGAGGTTATCGGAGCTGCAATTGCGCTTTATTTACTTTTTAATATCCCTTTGATTTTAGCTGTTTTTATCACGGTATTTGATGTGTTGTTACTTCTTTTATTGACGCGCATCGGTTTTAGAAAAATAGAAGCCCTCGTCATTTGTTTGATTCTTGTGATTTTAGCTGTCTTTGTTTATCAAGTCGCATTATCAAATCCGGATTGGAGTGGAATTCTTTCTGGATTTATTCCTCAAGTTCGAACGTTTTCAAGTTCCCCTAAGATTGCTGGAATGACTCCGCTATCAGGAGCGCTTGGAATTATTGGCGCAACTGTGATGCCACATAATCTCTATTTACACTCTTCTATTTCTCAAAGTCGAAAAATCAATCATCGTGATCCAAAAGATGTTGCAAGAGCTGTGCGATTTTCAACATGGGATTCTAATATCCAACTGACAATTGCCTTTGTCGTTAATGCGCTATTATTAATTATGGGTGTTGCGGTTTTCAAAACGGGTGTCATTGATGATCCGTCATTCTTTGGACTGTACGACGCTTTATCTACTCCAGCGGTCCTGAGTAATGGTATTCTAGCAGAAGTTGCAAAGACGGGTGCATTATCCACTTTATTTGCTGTTGCACTTTTAGCATCAGGACAAAATTCAACTATCACAGGAACATTGACCGGACAGATCATTATGGAAGGATTTATCCACATGAGGATGCCAATGTGGGCAAGACGACTCATCACACGGTTACTCTCGGTCATCCCAGTCTTAATTTGTGTCACGATGACAAGAGGATTAAGCATCACAAAGCAACATGAAGCCATCAATAACTTAATGAATAATTCGCAAGTTTTTCTTGCTTTTGCACTTCCTTTTTCAATCGTTCCACTTCTCATGCTGACCAATAGCAAATCTGATATGGGGACTTTTAAAAATAACTGGATCATTCAAGTTTTGGGATGGCTTTCTGTGGTTGCGCTCACCTATCTTAATCTGATGGGCTTGCCAGATCAAATCAAGAATTTTTTCCCAGATCAAATGGAAAATGTTGCAAATTTCTTATCAGGTGGTTTGATTTTCCTTGTACTTTCTTTATTACTTTGGACGATCATTGAACTATACCGAGGAAATAAAAAAATAAGTTTGATGGAACAAGTACTGTAATAAAAAATCGAAAAGATTAAGCGTTCAAGCTTGATCTTTTTATCATAAAAAAATTTATACTAAAAAATAAAAAGTTGGAATTCTTTCAAAAATGTAAGAATAAGGATCGCTCGTCTATGGTATTATAGAAACAACACATAGAAGAATGAAACTCAAGTCATTTCAGAGGAGAGAATAATTTTGAATCAAACAAATATAAAAACAGGATTGACCGAAAAAGAAGTTGAAACTCAAAAAAAATTAGGTCATGTAAATATAACAACAACCAAGGCGGGGAATTCGACACGAGACATCATCATCAAAAATACGATGACGCTATTTAATTTATTGAATGTTATTTTAGCTTTAGTTTTATTAGTGATTGGATCGTATAAAAACATGTTGTTTATTTTTTCGATTATTTCTAATACTGGAATTGGAATTTATCAGGAAATTAAAGCAAAACGGACAATTGAAAAATTGTCATTACTCAAAGAAAGTCATGTTGAAGTAATCAGAGATGGAAAAAATATCGAAATTGCTAAAGAAGCGCTTGTTTTAAATGATCTTTTTTATCTAAAAAAAGGAGGACAAGTACCGGTCGATGCGGTTGCTGTTGAGAATGGGTTGTATGTCGACGAGTCGATGATTACAGGAGAATCAGATTTCATTGAAAAATCAATAGGGGATTTTATTTATTCGGGAAGTTTAGTCATGCAAGGAAGTGCGAAAGCTCAAGTCCAAGCAGTTGGGGATCAAACCTTCATGAGTCAATTGATGAAAGAAGCAACAACACTGAAAAAATCACGCTCTAAAATTCAACAACAAATCGATAAAATATTAAAAATTATTGTGATTGGGATTGTTCCAATCACGATCATTGTCGTTTTGAATCAATTTTTCTTTTCTCATTTGAATTTAGCAGTGAGTGGTCAAAGAGAAGTTGCAATTATTGGTGTTGCGGCAACAATTACAAGTCTTATTCCAGAAGGGCTAGTGTTGCTTACTTCTGTAGCTTTAGCGGTTGGTGTGGTCAAACTTTCAAAAATGAATGTTTTAACACAAGAACTCTCAACAATTGAAACATTAGCACGGGTCGATGTGCTCTGTCTTGATAAAACAGGAACGATTACTGAGGGTAAAATGAACGTTGAAAACGTCCTTTATTATTCAGAAGATCATCAAAAAATCGCTGAAGTGATTTCTTATCTCATCACTCAAGATGAAGAACAAAACTCCTCAATGGTAGCTTTGAAACAATATTTCGGCAATTCTCATCGTACGTTTGAACTTTTGGATTATACACCATTTACCTCAGAAACGAAGAAACAAACGATGCGTCTTAAAAATGAAGGAACATTTACTTTGGGCGCATTTGATTTGGTTGCAAATACGTGCAGTCCTCAGCAAGAAAAGGAAATTCAAAATGCGCTTAATCAAGGGTATCGCATTTTAGCATTAGCTCATAAGTCTGAGCAAGAACACGCGCAAAATAGGATTGTGTCACTTGTTTTATTGAAGGACCAACCTAAAAAAGAAGCAAAAAGAATTCTGAAATATTTTGCTGATCAAGGAACAGAAATTAAGATTATTTCAGGAGATCATCCAAAAACTGTTTCAAACATTGCAGGAGATGTTGGATTAGTGGGGGATTATATCAGTCAATCTGATTTTCCTGATGACGTGGTTACTTTTCAAAAAATGGTAGAAGAAAAAACGATTTTTGGAAGAGTGACGCCAGAGAGAAAGCGTGACATTATTGCTTCATTGCAAAAAAATGGACATACTGTTGGGATGATTGGAGATGGAATCAATGATATTTTAGCGTTGAAAAAGTCGGATTGTCCGATTGCTTTAGGTAGTGGAAATGAAGCGACTAAATCTGTTGCACAATTCGTACTCTTAAAAAATGATTTTTCTGTTCTCCCAGATATTTTAAAGGAAGGAAGAAAAGTCATTAATAATATCACTCGCGTGGCAAGTATGAATCTTTTGCGCGTTATCTATACCTTTGTTTTAACGGTTCTTTTAGTGTTGACACAACATCTCTTTCCTTTGGAGTCGATTAATCTGATGTTGATGGGGATCTTTACCGTTGGTGTTCCAAGTGCGTTACTTGTTCTTGAAAAGGATGAAAAACGCAACGAAGAAGATATTCTTAAAAAAATCATGAAAAATGCTGTTCCTACAGGGATTGTTATTGGAATTTGTATTTTTGCAATGTTGATTCTTGCGTATAAATTCCCAATTTATACAGTATTTAACGAAGGACAATTTGTTGCACATTATAAGGACTATGTCAGTGATGTGACATTGGTGATTGGAAGTGTTCAACTCTTTACGCTTTATCTTTTATGTCGTCCATTGACACGTTTTCGTGCAATGGTCATTACTGGAATGACTGCTTTATTTTATGGGACATACTTTATTCCTCCTGTGACCTCGTTTTTGGGGATTGAACCACTTAAAAGTTTTAGATTTATCATTCCAACAGTCCTCTGTATTTTAGCCATCCTATTAGTTCGATTATTGATGGACCAAAAACAAAAAAATCAAAAAGTAAAATTGATCTTAGTAGTCGCTAGTCTAGCTCTCTTTTTAAGCTTTTCTTATGTCAAAGTAAAACAATATCACACGAAAGTAATGACTGAAAATGTTCAATATAAACAAATCCTTATTGAGACGTGGGATCAAGCCCAACTCAATAAAGCACAAGAAAAATAATGTGATACTAAAAAAGGAAGATGAATTTCTTCTTTTTTTGATTTGATTAAAAATTTTCTAAAATGTTTCATTCAATTTATGAAAAATAAGTGAAGAAATGATAAAATAGAAGTATTATGAAACCGCTTATTTGAAAGGAAAATTATGAAAAGATATAGTATTGGGTTAGATATTGGGATTGCATCCTGCGGCTGGAGCATTGTTGATATTGATAAAAAAGAGATTGTTGATTTGGGGAGTCGAATTTTTCCGTCAGGAAATGCTGCGGGAAATCAAGACAGACGGAATTTTCGTGGTTTGCGGAGGCTGACACGTCGGCGTGAAAATCGTTTGTCAGATTTTATGAAGTTATTGGCAGAGAATAATTTCCCTGTCAAATTTGACAAGGATAAAAATCGGTATGTTTTGGTTACTGAATTTAATAATGTTTATGAATTGCGTGTCAATGGATTGGCTAAGCAGTTGTCAAAAGAAGAATTGGCTGCTAGTCTTTATCACATCGTCAATCGACGGGGAATTTCTTATGATTTAGGGGATTTGGAAGATGATGGAACGAGTGGTGTGAGCGATTATAAGTCTTCTATCAACATTAATCGTCAACTTTTGAGAGAAAAAACAGTTGGTCAAATCCAGTTGGAGCGACTAAAAAATCACAATCAAGTGCGTGGACAGGTCAAAGTCGATAGTGAAACAAGTTTGCTCAATGTGTTTCCTTCCTCAGCTTACGCAGATGAAGCGCGCCAGATTTTGATAAAACAACAAGAGTTTTATCCTGAGCTTACGGATGAATTTATTGAGAAAAGTGTGGAGTTAATCAGTCGCAAACGTGATTATTTTATCGGTCCTGGAAATGAAAAATCGCGCACAGATTATGGTGTGTATAAAATTGATGGCAGGACGCTAGACAATCTTTTTGATGAACTTATTGGTACTGATAAAATAAATGGGGAAAAACGGGCTTCAGCTTCTAGTTTGACTGCTCAGACTTATAATTTGCTCAATGACTTGAATAATTTGATTGTTCCGAATACGGAGAGTGGCAAACTTAGTTCTGAAACAAAAAAGAAAATTTTAGAAGCAGCAAAATGGGCTGATGGACAATTTGGTTTGGTTCAAATCTGCAAGATCATAGGTGCTAAGAAAGAGGATATAAAAGGATTTCGGATCGATAAGTCTGAAAAACCGGTCATTCACACGCTTTCTGGATATCGAAAATTCCGCAAAGAATTAGCGGAGATTGACATTGAAGCAAACAATTTAGTAACTGAATTTTTTGATAAAGTTGCTGATATTTTGACACTCAACACAGAAAAATCTGAAATTCGCAAACAACTTGATAGAGCAGAGTTTGCTGATATTTCTGACGAAATCAAAGAATTGATTATTGGACAAAATAAAAATCTCCTCGTTGATGGTCGTGCGACTTGGCACAGTTTTTCGTATAAAACGCTCAATTTACTCATTCCAGAGTTGCTCAACACATCTGATGAGCAGATGACGATTTTGACACGTTTGGGATTGATGAAGCCTGATAATGAGAAATATGTAGGGCTGAAAAATGTTCCGGCCAAGAAAATCACAGAAGAAATTTACAACCCTGTCGTTGCGAAATCGACACGCGAAGCGATTAATGTGTTCAACGCGATTGCTAAGCGCTATGGACGTGAAAATATTGAACACGTTGTAATCGAACTCCCACGTGAAGACAATGAAGACGACGTAAAAAATAATATTAAAAAGTTCCAGAAAGCGCAAGAAGCAGAGAAAAATGCAGCTGACGAATTCGTCAAACAACAGCTGACAATTTCAGATAGTGCTTTACTTGCACAATATCGCAAAGTTAAAGGCTTATCACAAAAAGTCCGCTTTTGGTATCAGCAAGAAGGTATTTGTCCTTATTGTGGTAAGGAAATTCAGGCTGTGCAACTTATCAATAATAATGACAGTTTTGAAGTTGACCACATTATCCCAATTTCTGTCAGTTTTGATGACTCACAAAACAATAAAGTGCTCGTTCATGCGGGGTGTAATCAAGAAAAAGCCCAACAAACACCGCTTGGCTGGATCAATAGTGGTGGAGGATTTGGACAAACTAAATCTGAGTATATCGCAAGAGTAAAAGCAACAAAAGGTTATTTTAACACTAACAATACTACTCACAGTGCCAAAGTTGATAATCTCTTAAGTGAAGTTGATCTCAATGACCTCGCAACTCGACGTGGATTTATTCAGCGCAATCTCAATGATACACGCTATGCGTCGCGCGTGGTTCTGGACGAATTTTATAGTTTTTTCAAGTCAAACGACCTCCCTACAAAAGTCAAAGTGGTTCGTGGGAAATGGACATCTCAAATGCGTAAAAAGTGGAACAGCGCAGGTGGACTTGCAAAAACACGAGACACACACCATCACCACGCGATTGATGCGAGTATTATCGCAAGCTTTCCTCTGCTAAAAGCATTTGACAAAGCGGTCAAACTTCTTGATATTGATCAAGAAACAGGCGAAATTTTAAAAGATAAAGAGCAAATTAAAAAAGCACGTGAAACAGAAGTTTTAAAACAATGGGCAGTTATCAAAAACAAGGATTTTGAAAAATTAGTTGATGAACTTTATAACTTTCCACTTTTTAAACAAGTAGAGCTGGCAAATGACATTGACAATCCAGAAAATCCTGTCAAATTCAGCCATAAGGTAGATAAAAAAGCGAATCGTGCCGTTGCGAATCAGACGATTTATGGAACGCGTACGAAAGAAACAGAAATCACTAAACGTGGGAAAACTGAGCTTGTAAGTGACGAGTATGTTTTTGGGACAATAAAAAATATCTATAATGTTGATGATTTTGCGAAATTTAAGAAACTCTTTGACGATGCAAATAAAAAGGGTGATCTTAAGTTTTTGATGCAGGCAAAGGATCCAAAAACATGGGAAAAATTATTGCAGGTGCTTAAAGATTATCCTGATTTTGAGGAAAAAACGCAGGTTGACGGAAAGGTGAAGGTGGTTTCAATTTCTCCTTTTGAACTTTATCGTCGGGATAATGGTTTTATTACAAAATATGCGAAACACAATAATGGCCCGAAAGTCGTGAGCTTGAAATATTATGACTCAAAAGTTGGGAATCATATTGATATTACGCCTGAAAATGCGAAACACAAAGTTGTCTTACAGAGTTTGAAACCGTGGCGGACGGATGTTTATTTCAATCCTGATACGCAGCAATATGAGCTTTTAGGCTTGAAATATGCTGATTTGAAATTTACAAATGGAGAGTATGGAATTACTGAGGCAGCTTATGAAAAGTTGAAGCATGGGATTGAGGCAGATGAGACGATCTTATGGAAACCGATTGGGCGAAATAGTGAATTTAGGTTTAGTCTGTATCGGAATGATCGTGTGAAAGTTGTGGATGATAAGGGCGAAGAAATTGAATTGCTATATAGTTCTATCTTCCCAGACGGAAGAAGCGAGGTAAAGCCTATTCATAAAGCACGATTTGAAGGAAGAGAAGAAATAAAATTTTATGGTGCAGTTACTCCAAATGGACGATTTGTAAAAAAATTAGTTAAAGAAGGTTACAAACTCTATAAAGTCAACACCGATATTCTTGGTAATCCGTATTACACGGAGAAAGAATCAGATCAACCAAAATTAAAGATAAAAAATTAAGAAAAGGCTTACGCGATACTTGCAGAGTTTCAATATTTTTGTTACAATAAAGAGGTAGTTGACGAACTGCTATGCTCGACGGAGCATATTTCAATCTTTTTATTGATAGGAAAATGATTGAGAATCTGCAAAGATAAGGCTTTATGCCGAAATCATGACTCGCCTTTGGGCGAGTTTTTGCGTTTTATGAGGAAATAAAATGACGTGGAGAAATGTGATGATTAAAGACGGGGATTATCTTCGCCTTAAACTTGATAATCTGGAAATTGAAAAAGGAGGACATAAATTTACAATTCCGCTGACAGATATAGCGACGATTACTTTAGAGGGCAATATTTTAACATTGACAACGAAATTATTGGCAAAATTGGCGCAACACAATATTGCGGTGATTGTCTGTGATAATAAATATGTTCCTTGCGGTATTTTTATGGGATTTGGGCAATATCATCGGACGGCGAAGCGAAATTTGGAACAGGTTTCTTGGAGGGAACAGTTGCGTCAGGAAGTTTGGACAGAAATCATGCGCCAAAAAATGAGTAATCAAAAAGCGGTGCTCCTTGCGCAAGGAGTCGAAAAGGAACGCACGGATAAAATGCAAGAGCTGATAGACCATCTTCAACTCGCTGATTCAACGAATCGTGAAGGACATGCTGCAAAAGTTTATTTTAATAGTCTTTATGGGATGAAATTTACTCGTGAGCAGGATTCTCTGGAAAATGGTGCGATGAATTATGGTTATACGATAATTCGCGCTTATATGGCAAGGTTGGTCACGAGTTTGGGGTTGATTCCAACTTTAGGAGTTTTCCATCGGAATGAATTTAATTCATTTAATTTGGTGGATGATTTGATGGAGCCTTTTCGTCCGTTGATGGATTGGTATATTTTGGAAAATATTTTGTCGCAAAATCCAAAATATCTGAGTTGGGAGCTGCGTTGTCAGCTAATTGATTTCTTGAATCAGCCTTATATTCATGGCGGAAAGAAAACAACGCTTGACTTGGTGATGCTGGATTATGTTAATTCTTTTATTAAAACAATGCAAGAAAATGGTAATTTATTGGAGATAACGTTGGAGGGAATGCGAGGTGTATGAGAAATTGCGATTGATGTGTTTTTTTGATTTGCCAATGGAAACAAAACAGGAGCAGAAGTATTATCGTGTTTTCCGAAAAAAACTGATTGAGCTTGGGTTTGTGATGGTACAAGAATCAGTCTATGTTCGTACATTGCCTAATCGAAGTCAACTTTTGAAATATGAGGAGCAGCTTAAACGCGTCACACCTTATAATGGATTAGTTGAGCTGATGTATGTGTCTGAAAAACAATTCAATGATCGGCGTTTTTTGACCGGTGAAAAAGCGCCACAGGAAGTGGCGGTGGGCAATAAGAAAATGGTTATTATATGAAAATAGAAATTGAAGAGAATCAGTTTATTGAGTTTGACGAAAGGGCACGGTTATTCTTTTATGGTCCAAATCAGAAAGTGGCACACGAACTTGTTAGAAGTTTGAAACGTTTTGCTAATAAAAAAGCCTTAAATGACTTGGAAGAGTTGGTTTACGGCGAAAATGGAATTGAGATTTATCGGGAAAATCAGCGGCTCAATGCTAAAAATATTGATTTTTATTTTTTGCAGGATAATCTCTCTTTGTATCAGGAAGTAAGTTTTGATAAGAAAAGCTTAATGACTGATTTTTTGTCAGTACTGACAGAAAATGTAGCCGTTACTCAAGAACTAGAAGCCGTCAAAAATCATTTACTCAAGATTGAACTTTTATTTAATGATGAATTTCGACAAGTTTCAAATAATATTTCGTCAAATTTGACAGCGCTGTCATTTGGTGATTTGCTGAAAAATCATTTGTTTTTGTCCTACGCAGCTGAAAATCACGATTTCCCTTTGGAAATGATGGATGCCAATGAATTTGTGGATGAATATTTGGCACTGCTCAGTAAGAAATTGGAACATCAGCCTAAAGAAAGTTGGATTATTTTGGTCAATCCAACAAGCTTTTTGATGACCGAGAAGATACAAGACTTGCTTGAGGGGCTGTCAGTACTGACAGAAAAAACGGGACTTCTAAAAACACTTGTCATAAGTCAGAATGCTTTGGACTTGGTTTATTGTCGCGAAGACATTCCGAGCACCGTCGTTTTGACAGATGAAAATTGTCAGATGCCAGATTTTGATCATTTTAGAAAAAGTATTGAAAATCATTATCCGACTACATTCACGGCGACAGATGATGCGCTCATTGAGAATTTCTATGAAATCGTTTCAAATATTGGGAGTAAGTCAAGAGTGGCTGGGAAATCTTATCAAAATATGTTATTATTGAAAGTGTTAAATGTGATTTTAGGTTTTGAGACACCAGAGTTTTCTTGTAATTTTGATGAACTTTCCGAACTTGAACGCCTTTATCTTAATTCCTGAACATTGACGAATTTTCAGGACTGACGAAAACGTGCAGAAGCAAAAATCAAAAATTTTTAATTTGAGGTTTTTGCACTCTCAACATTTTCCTATCAGTAAAACTCAAGCGTGTTACATTCTTGTATTGTTCCCAGTTTTTGCACTCTCAACATTTTCCTATCAGTAAAACCAGAACAGTAATGGATTCACTCTTGTGGATGGTTTTTGCACTCTCAACATTTTCCTATCAGTAAAACAGCTTCTAAAACTGAGGGTTACGGATTTAAGTTTTTGCACTCTCAACATTTTCCTATCAGTAAAACCATTATTTTTGATACGAACATTAGTATTTAGTTTTTGCACTCTCAACATTTTCCTATCAGTAAAACTATCAGTTACACTTGATAAAAAAACACCTAGTTTTTGCACTCTCAACATTTTCCTATCAGTAAAACACATCACCGAGAAGCAATTTTATAAGGTCAGTTTTTGCACTCTCAACATTTTCCTATCAGTAAAACTAATATTCATTTTCTTTCTCTTTTCTAGCGGTTTTTGCACTCTCAACATTTTCCTATCAGTAAAACTAAGACGGTTACGTCCATCACCAAAGAATAGTTTTTGCACTCTCAACATTTTCCTATCAGTAAAACTAGAGCAGAGATAACTGAACGTGTCGTGGTGTTTTTGCACTCTCAACATTTTCCTATCAGTAAAACATTTCTGGTCTATGACCTTTGATGAAATAAGTTTTTGCACTCTCAACATTTTCCTATCAGTAAAACATAGCTTTCAATGAATTCCGCCACACACTCGTTTTTGCACTCTCAACATTTTCCTATCAGTAAAACTCCTTCAACTTTTTCAAGACC
Organism: Lactococcus hircilactis; assembly: GCF_009601015.1. Lineage (GTDB taxonomy): Bacteria > Bacillota > Bacilli > Lactobacillales > Streptococcaceae > Lactococcus > Lactococcus hircilactis. The sequence goes on along the minus strand of NZ_WITJ01000010.1, from coordinate 109,002 downwards.
AGGCTCTGTGTTTTTGCACTCTCAACATTTTCCTATCAGTAAAACAAAATGATGTTGTTCTATTTTTTCTTCTTGCGTTTTTGCACTCTCAACATTTTCCTATCAGTAAAACCATTAACAATTGCTACATCCCCAAGATTAGGTTTTTGCACTCTCAACATTTTCCTATCAGTAAAACAAAGAATGGCTTCTACAATCAGACACAATAGTTTTTGCACTCTCAACATTTTCCTATCAGTAAAACCAGTATGCCAACCAATTGACAACCAAATGTGTTTTTGCACTCTCAACATTTTCCTATCAGTAAAACCAGTATGCCAACCAATTGACAACCAAATGTGTTTTTGCACTCTCAACATTTTCCTATCAGTAAAACATGGAGTTGTCTATGAGCCTGATGTAGAAGGTTTTTGCACTCTCAACATTTTCCTATCAGTAAAACTTAATATATTATTTGGGATTGCGTTTCTGATTTTTTGCACTCTCAACATTTTCCTATCAGTAAAACAAACCACAGCAAGCCCTGCCAGTCGTTCCTGTTTTTGCACTCTCAACATTTTCCTATCAGTAAAACAAGTTTCGTACTGGTCAAAAGAGCAAGTCTGTTTTTGCACTCTCAACATTTTCCTATCAGTAAAACCGCATATGATTTTCCAATAGCTGAAGGTTTGTTTTTGCACTCTCAACATTTTCCTATCAGTAAAACAAATAAGAAATTATAGAGCGCATAAGTTGCGTTTTTGCACTCTCAACATTTTCCTATCAGTAAAACCCACAGCTTTCTAGCTAACTATATAACACAGTTTTTGCACTCTCAACATTTTCCTATCAGTAAAACTTAATTCGTTTCTTGTACTCTTGTTGTCGTGTTTTTGCACTCTCAACATTTTCCTATCAGTAAAACAAAATCTAAATTTCATCAGTAGTCCTCTCCGTTTTTGCACTCTCAACATTTTCCTATCAGTAAAACGAAAGTTTCTTCGTTTGGATTATGAGGAGTGTTTTTGCACTCTCAACATTTTCCTATCAGTAAAACTACTTGATGAGTTGACTGCTTTTCCGAATGGTTTTTGCACTCTCAACATTTTCCTATCAGTAAAACTAGCTGAAGTAGAAGAAGAATTTGTCAAGTGTTTTTGCACTCTCAACATTTTCCTATCAGTAAAACACTCACTTAAAAACTACTTGTCAACAAGTGGTTTTTGCACTCTCAACATTTTCCTATCAGTAAAACGTAAATAATTGAAAATATTTTGGCACAATATGTTTTTGCACTCTCAACATTTTCCTATCAGTAAAACCCGCCCATTCCGCTTGTGATTGCGACTGCTAGTTTTTGCACTCTCAACATTTTCCTATCAGTAAAACGGATGGAACGTGTTATTTCAGCTCGTGGTAGTTTTTGCACTCTCAACATTTTCCTATCAGTAAAACTATGCCCTTCCTAAGTCAAATTCACGCTTAAGTTTTTGCACTCTCAACATTTTCCTATCAGTAAAACTTACGTGTATCATTTCGCTAGCGTTGTATTGTTTTTGCACTCTCAACATTTTCCTATCAGTAAAACTAAGTGGTATCAATTCACGACACCCTATGTGTTTTTGCACTCTCAACATTTTCCTATCAGTAAAACCTAAATATATCATTCTTGAACTCTTTACTTGTTTTTGCACTCTCAACATTTTCCTATCAGTAAAACGCCGTGACGCATTGAGAGAACAACTTGTTGGTTTTTGCACTCTCAACATTTTCCTATCAGTAAAACTACTTGATGAGTTGACTGCTTTTCCGAATGGTTTTTGCACTCTCAACATTTTCCTATCAGTAAAACATTCTTGATACCCAATCGTTCCATTTGTTCGTTTTTGCACTCTCAACATTTTCCTATCAGTAAAACATAGCTTTCAATGAATTCCGCCACACACTCGTTTTTGCACTCTCAACATTTTCCTATCAGTAAAACTCCTTCAACTTTTTCAAGACCAGGCTCTGTGTTTTTGCACTCTCAACATTTTCCTATCAGTAAAACTCCGTCGTGATTGTTCATGAATGGAATAAAGTTTTTGCACTCTCAACATTTTCCTATCAGTAGAACCGCTCGGTAACCACCGACTAATTGTAGGAGAGTTTTTGCACTCTCAACATTTTCCTATCAGTAAAACCAGTATGCCAACCAATTGACAACCAAATGTGTTTTTGCACTCTCAACATTTTCCTATCAGTAAAACCAGTATGCCAACCAATTGACAACCAAATGTGTTTTTGCACTCTCAACATTTTCCTATCAGTAAAACATGGAGTTGTCTATGAGCCTGATGTAGAAGGTTTTTGCACTCTCAACATTTTCCTATCAGTAAAACTTTACATTGTTTTGTGAAAAATATGATATAGTTTTTGCACTCTCAACATTTTCCTATTGTACTCATTTGTTTTTATCTAAAAAGTGCGGGGTTAATCCTCTATCTTATTGATACAAGAAGGTACTTGATTTTATTCAGCGCGATTGATTGTGTGTAGCGTTTTTTTGCTTCAATCATTATTTCGTTTTAAAAATTTAGAAGAATCAATCTAAGTTTTTTGATTAGGGGATGAAGCTGAGCGATAAAAGTGATATAATTGATACCATGATCTATGGAAATGGTGTTGATAATGTTGAATTATCAAGAATTCAAGCAGCAATGGGGCGTTCTGAAAAGTTTGTGATTCAGGTTTTAACTGCTAAAGAGTTTGAAAAATTTCAGATGTTTTCTTCTGAGCGTCGTAAGGTTGAATTTTTGGCTGGACGTTGGGCAGCTAAAGAAGCTTTTTCAAAAGCTTTTGGGACTGGGTTTGGCCGGAGTTTGGCGATGCATGACTTAGAAATTCAAAATGATACGTTGGGGAAGCCTTATTTTTCTAAGCATCCTTTTGAGGGAGGAAATGTGCATTTGAGTATTTCTCACAGTAATGTTGAAGCTGTTGCTTTTGTTGTTTTAGAAACCATTTAATCATTTTTCTGTGTCAAAATTGAAGAAAGTAGGATTGAAAATGAAATCATCTCCACATCGTCACACGCCAGCGCTGATTCATCTGAGCGCGATTCAAAACAATGTCAAAAAAATGCGTCAACATATTGGTCAAAAAAGTGATGTGTATGCAGTGGTGAAAGCTAATGCGTATGGTCATGGTGCGGTTGCTGTGGCAAGAAGTGTTCATGAGTTGGTGGATGGTTTTTGTGTTTCTAATCTTGATGAGGCACTTGAGCTTAGAAATCATTTAATCACAAAACCGATTTTGGTTTTATCTGGAATTGTGCCAGAAAACGCGGATATTGCGAGAAGTTTGAATATTACTTTGACTGCACCGAGCTTGGCGTGGTTGAAAATAATTGTGTCACAACCGACAGAAATCAAGGGTTTGAAAATTCATATTGCGGTAGATTCAGGAATGGGCCGAATCGGGGTTTGCGATGTAGAAGAAGCAAATGAGATGATTGCACTTGCAGATCAACACGGTATTATTTTTGATGGGATTTTTACTCATTTTGCAACAGCAGATGAGAAAGAAGAAAGTAAGTTTAGCGCGCAAAAAGAAAAATTTGATGCGATTGTGGCGCATCTTTCAAGACGTCCTGAGTTTGTCCATTCGACAAATTCGGCGGCAGGATTGTGGCATCAAAAAGAGGTTCAGGATATTGAGCGGTTGGGAGTGGCGATGTATGGGCTAAATCCAAGCGGGAATGCGTTAACTTTGCCATTTGAGTTGGAACCTGCGCTAGAGTTGAAATCTGAACTAACCCATGTGAAAACAATTCATGAGGGAGATACAGTAGGCTATGGGGCAACCTTTACAGCACAAGAAGATACAATCGTAGGGACGGTTTCGATTGGTTATGCGGACGGTTGGACGAGGGATATGCAAGGGTTTCATGTCTTGGTTGATGGTCACTTTTGTGAGATTATTGGACGTGTTTCAATGGATCAAATGTGTATTAAATTAGAAAAAGATTATGAAATTGGAACTCCAGTGACGTTAATTGGACGTGATGGAGCGCAAGAAATTACATGCCAGGAAATTGCGCAATGGCGACATACGATTAATTATGAAGTGCTTTGTTTGTTGTCAGATCGGATTTATCGGGTCTATCAATAAAGGTTAAAAAGTCTGTATTATGAACAGGCTTTTTCTTTTGATTACGATTTGATTAAAAAACCTTAAAATGGGGTTTTTGCTCTTTACTTGTTTTCTAATAATGTTATAATATAATTATAAATAAATGAGAAATAAATAATAAAAAATAACAAAAATTATAAATAAGTGAGGAAAAAACCATGATTAAAATTTATACTGTGATTTCGTGTAGTTCATGTAAAAAAGCAAAAGAGTGGATGGAGAACCATCAACTGGAATATGAAGAAGTGAATTTGTTGAATGATCACATGACGCGTGAGGACTTTTTAAAGATTTTATCGTTGACTGACGATGGGACTGAAGAAGTGATTTCAAAACGCAGTCGTGCTTATCAACGACTCAATCTTGATTTTGAAAGTCTTTCAATAAATGAATTGGTTCGGATTTTTGATGAGAATCGCACGTTACTAAGAAGGCCGTTAATTCTTGATGATTGTAGGCTTCAAGTGGGTTATAATGAAGATGACATTCGGAAGTTTTTGCCACGTGACATTCGTCAAGTGGAGATGAAAGCGGCGACAGAAAATATTAAAACATTTTCTCAATCGATTGAAAATAATGAGCAAGAAGCGGTCGTTTAAACGATCGCTTTTTAATTTTCGATATTTACGATTGTTTTTTTAATTTAATGAAAAACGAAGGGAGATTTTTTTATAGGGGCACTTATTTTATGATATACTAAAACTATGAAATTAATAGATGGAAAAGCATTAGCTGAAACGTTACAGCTTCATTTGAAAGATGAAGTAGAAGCATTAGTGAAAAAAGGGATTGTGCCAGGGTTAGTTGTGATTTTGGTTGGGGAAAATCCTGCAAGTCAAGTTTATGTACGAAATAAGGAAAAAACAGCACTAAAACTTGGATTTCATTCTAAGGTTGTGAGATTACCAGCGGATACATCTGAAGCGGATTTGCTTACTTTGATTGAAGAATATAATCAAGATGAAGCGTGGCACGGGATTTTGGTCCAACTGCCATTGCCTAAACATATCTCTGAGGAAAAGGTGTTGCTTGCGATTGATCCGAATAAAGATGTGGATGGATTTCATCCAATGAATATGGGGCGGTTGTGGGCAGGGAATCCGGTGATGATTCCGTCAACGCCAGCTGGAATTATGGAAATGTTTAAGGCTTATCAGGTGGATTTATCTGGTCAGCGCGCAGTTGTTGTGGGACGGTCCAATATTGTTGGTAAACCGATGGCACAGCTGATGATGATGGGAAATGCAACGGTTACGATTGCGCATAGTCGGACAAAAAATCTGTCAGCACTGACAAAAAGTGCAGATATTCTGGTTGTTGCGATTGGAGTGGCCAAGTTTATCACTGCAGACATGGTGAAAAAAGGAGCGGTGGTCATTGATGTTGGAATGAATCGGGATGAGTCTTTAAAACTGTGTGGCGATGTTGATTTTGATGAGGTGAAGGATGTTGCACGTTTGATCACACCAGTACCTGGTGGCGTGGGTCCGATGACCATCACGATGTTAATGGAACAAACGGTTCGCGCGGCACAATTGGCAAGCCAAAAGTAGTGATATCACAGTGGGTCTGAACGTTGGATGATCTGAACGAAGATGTTAGCTTTTGCTAATGTTTTTTTGTTTGGATTTTGGTCAAACATTTTATTTCATTCTTTGGGAAATATGGTAGAATAGGAAATGAAAAGATGTAGGATAGAAGATGGAAGAAAAAAAGGTAGCGTTTAAAAGACGACCACTTTCCTTGATTTTAATGGTTTTAGCCTGTGGATTTGTGATTTTCTTTGGGTTTTCACAGTTAAGCATTGGAAATGTGGTGGGGGGATTATTTATTTTGATTGGTCTTTTTTGCTTGATTGGAGCGGTGGTTATGATTTTGAGATGGTTTATCCCAGCGATTCGCTATGATCAGATGCAAGTAGAATTCCAAAATTTTTATTTGTGGGAGACTAAATCACTGAAAAGAAAGATAAAAATTAAGTGGCAATGGGTATCGCGCGTGGAGATGATGGACGTTGAAGGGCGTGAAACTAAAGGAGATGTTTTTTATTTTTATTTGACTTTGCAAGCACAAAAAATGCAGGCATTAAACAAAGATGGACGGATCAGGGTTTCAATCCCAGAGCTTAATGAAAAAGAGCGCAATGAATTTTTGAACGTCATGATCAATAAAAAATTAATGAAAAAGAAAGGAGCGTGAGCAGTGGCAGAGTATTTAACAGTAAGTACATTAACCAAATATTTGGCAAGTAAATTTTCACGCGATCCTTATTTGGAACGGGTTTATTTGACAGGAGAGATTTCAAATTTTAGACAACGGCCGCATCATCAGTATTTTGCGATTAAGGATGAAGGAGCGGTCATTCAGGCGAATATGTGGGCTGGACAGTTTCGAAAGTTAGATTTTAAGCTTGAGGACGGGATGAAGGTTCTTGTAGTAGGAAAAATTTCGCTTTATGCGCCTGGGGGATCTTATGCGATAAATATTGAGACAATGGTGCCAGATGGTGTCGGAGCTCTGGCAGTAAAATTTGAGCAATTAAAGAAAAAATTGACTGCTGAGGGATTGTTTGAAGCGCGGTTTAAGCAGGCTTTGCCCCAATTTTCCAAAAAAATCGCAGTTGTCACGAGTCCTTCAGGTGCTGTGATTCGAGATATTATTACCACTGTGCAGCGCAGATTTCCAATAGCTGAGCTGGTGCTTTATCCAACGAAAGTTCAAGGGGAAGGTGCAGCGCAGGAAATTGCCGCAAACATTAAACGGGCCAATTTACGTGACACTTTTGATGTGCTCATTATTGGTCGTGGTGGCGGATCTATCGAGGATTTGTGGGGATTCAATGAAGAAGTCGTGGTACGGGCGATTTTTGAGTCAAAAATCCCAGTGATCAGCTCAGTTGGACATGAAACGGATGTGACTTTGGCGGATTTTGTGGCAGATGCACGTGCGGCAACACCAACAGCTGCAGCTGAATTAGCAACCCCAAATACAAAAATGGATTTGCTTGCTTTTACGAAAGATCAGGAAAATCGGATGATCAATCGCTTGTCATTGCTTTTGAGAAATAAACGAGATCAGGTTGAAAAATTGGCACGGTCAGTTGTTTTTCGACAGCCAGAACGCTTATACGATGGGCATATTCAAAAGGTTGATCGACTCACAGAGCGTCTGTCAGCACTGACAGAACAAAAAATTGCCGCAAATCAGCACCGTTATGAGCTGACAGCAAGACAATTGATTCCGCTCTACAGTAAGCGTGTGGAGCATCAAAAAAATCGGTTAGAGAATGCTTATCAAAAACTCATCTTATTAGATATTTCTAAAATTAAGGCTAGAGGATTTTCTGTCATTACTGACAAAAATGGGAAAATCATTAAAAGTGTGAGTGAAGTGAATCGTGGAGATAAACTTTTGATTGATTTATATGATGGTCAAGTCAACGCAGTGATTGAATGAATGAAAAATGTGTGTTTATAGCGCATGCTAGCGTGAAATAATGCGCGTTTTTAGGAGAAAAAAATGGCAACAAAAAAAGAAGAAGCAAAATTTGAAGAAAATTTACAAGCACTCGAAGAAATCGTGCGTAAATTAGAATCGGGCGATGTGGCGCTGGAAGATGCGATTGCAGAATTTCAAAAGGGAATGATTTTATCTGAAAAATTGAAAAAGACTTTGAACGAAGCAGAAGAAACGCTCGTCAAGATTGTAGGAACAGATGATCAAGAACGCGATTTTTCAGCTGAGCAAAAAGCGTATTAATCAAAAAAACGTTGCTTTTCATCAAATATTCATGGGCTTTGCCTGTGCTTTTTGGTATAATAGAGTGCCCGCAAATAAAAATTGTCAAGAAAGCTGAAATTTTTGAACCTGCTTGCAAGAAACCAAAAAATTTCTTCTTTCTCGCCTTTTTTGAGCGATTTGCGCTTACATCTTGGTATAATGATAACTAATGAACACGAAAATTAAAAAAACTGAAGAAGTTCTTGAAAACTTTTATAAAAATCTTAAATTTCCCTCACATTTGGCGCAAGCAACGACTTACTCTCTGATGGCTGGCGGGAAACGCATTCGCCCGCTCTTGTTTTTATCAATGCTTGAAGCGTACAAAATAGAGCTGAAACCGGCACATTTTGAAGTCGCTGCGGCTCTTGAGATGATTCATACGGGATCTTTGATTCATGACGATTTGCCTGCGATGGATAATGATGATTACAGGAGGGGCAAGTGGACAAATCATAAAAAATTTGATGAAGCGACTGCAATTTTAGCGGGAGATAGTTTATTTTTAGATCCTTATTTTGTCCTTGCGAGTTGCGATTTACCTGCGCAAAATGTTGTAAGTTTGGTGAAAGAATTGGCTTATGCTTCGGGTTCTTTTGGGATGGTGGCAGGTCAAATTTTGGATATGGATTGCGAAAAAAAAGAACTCAATCGTTCTGAAATTGAAGAAATTCATCAACTAAAAACAGGACGGATGCTGACGTTTCCATTTGTGGCAGCGGGAATTCTTGCAAACGTATCAGAAACAGAACTTATACAGCTGCGTCAGATCGGAGAAAAATTGGGGCTTGCATTTCAGATCCGCGATGATATTTTGGATGTGACACGTTCGTTTGCAGAACTTGGAAAAACACCTGGTAAAGACATTATCGAAGAAAAATCGACCTATGTCTCACTTTTGGGACTTGAAGCGGCTAAAACTCAGCTTTTGTGCTTGCTGACAGAAGTGAAAAATGCGTTGTCAGTACTGACAATAGTGAATCAATCTGACATTTTATTACTGGTTAAAAATTTGGAGCAGATCTGAAACAATTCCAGATAAAAAACGTATGGAAAGTAAACTGGCATTTTGAAAAATGATGGTGATGTGTAAATGATGAGATTAAAGAGAGAAAAATGAAAGAAAGAGTAGATGTTCTAGCGACGAATCAAGCGCTATTTGAAACACGTGAACAAGCAAAACGCGGGATTATGGCTGGACTTGTAGTGAGTGAAAAAACGGGTGAACGCTTTGACAAACCGGGTCAAAAAATTGATGCTTCTATCGCATTGCGTCTCAAAGGTGAAAAGTTAAGGTATGTCAGTCGTGGGGGCTTAAAATTAGAAAAAGCGCTGCGCGAATTTAATGTGGATGTCAATGGGCTTTTATGTCTTGATATTGGTGCTTCTACAGGTGGATTCACAGATGTGATGTTACAAAATGGTGCCTCATTAGTGTATGCACTGGATGTTGGAACAAATCAATTGGCATGGAAAATCCGATCTGATCAAAGAGTGGTCGTGATGGAGCAGTTTAATTTCCGAAATGCACTCCCGACTGATTTTTCAAAAGGACAGCCTGCTTTTGCATCGATTGATGTGAGTTTTATTAGTTTAGATCTCATTTTACCTCCTTTATTTGATATTTTATTACAAAATGGCAATGTTGTGGCGCTGATAAAGCCCCAATTTGAGGCAGGACGCGCGCAAGTGGGAAAAAATGGAATTGTTAAAGATCCCAAAGTGCACAAGATGACGATTGAAAAAGTGCTCACGACAGCGATAAAATGTGGTTTTTCTGTGAAAAATCTTACATTTTCTCCCATCAAAGGTGGAGGAGGAAATGTTGAATTCTTGGTTCATTTAAAAAAGGATCAAAACGTTGAAATCAATGAATCCATCAATGTTGAGGAGATGTTAAAAAGAGAAAAGGAAACTTTGGAATGAAAAGAGAAGCGCGTTTAAATTATATTGCTGAATTAATTTCAACCAAAGAAGTGAAAACCCAAGATGAGCTGGTTTCTCTTCTTTTGGAGCATCATATTGATGTGACACAAGCAACGATTTCACGAGACATTAAAAGTTTAGCGTTGATCAAGATTCCAGCAACATCAGGGGGGTATCGTTATGATTTACCCAAAAAAACGGAACGTGTCAGGGCTGATTTTCTTTCGCAGGATTTACTTTTTGATTCCATTACAGCAATCAAAATACAAGAGCAAATGCTTGCGTTACAGACCAATCCTGGAACGACCAGTCTTGTGAAAAGTCATTTATTAGATCGATTTAAAAATGATCTATTTACCGTTGTCATTGATGATGACACTGTTTTAGCAATTTTCGTCAGTACTGACAGCGCAAAACAAGCTTATCAGATGCTCAAAAATTAAAATCTTTTAAAATTGAGATGAGAAATTGGAGGTAAGGATGTTACAAGAAATTTCGATTAAAAATTTTGCAATCATTGAAGAAGTTCACCTTTCTTTTGAAACTGGGATGACGATTTTAACGGGGGAAACGGGGGCAGGAAAATCCATCATTATTGATGCGATGAGTTTACTTTTAGGAGGACGAGCTTCAAGTGATTTCGTGCGCCATGGGACTGAAAAAGCTGAGATTGAGGGACTATTTTTCTTTGGTGAGAATGCTGGACTTCTGTCAGTACTGACAGCATTAGGATTTGATTCGATTGGCAATGAGTTGATTCTTCGGCGAGAAATTTTTGCAAATGGACGCTCTGTTTGTCGCATTAATGGACAGATGGTTAATCTTGCGACGTTGCGTCAAGTGGGTGATTTTTTGGTAGATATTCACGGACAACATGACAGCCAAGAGTTGATGAATGCGAAGTACCATCTGCATTTACTGGACGAATTTGGGGATGAAAAGTTTGAACGCATCAGCTCAGATTATGTTCAAAAATTTGAGCGTTATAAGGATTTGCGACTGCAACTCACAAAACGGCAACATAATGCTCAAGAATTTGCACAACGCATTGAGATTTTGAAATTCCAGGCAGAAGAAATTGAAGCAGCAGCGATTGATCCGATTGAAGATGAGACATTAGAAAAACGGCGAGAAAAATTAAATAACGTTAAAAATATCGCCGATGCACTTTCAACAGCCGCGCTTGCGCTTGATGATGAAGAAAATGATTTTTCTAGTCTTAATCACATCAAAATTACAATGAATGAACTGGATCGAATTGCTGAATTTGATCCGATCTATCAGGATTTGGCTGACAAAACAGTAGAGAGTTATTATGTGCTTTCTGACATCTCCTCTCAAATCACGCGTCAGCTTGAACAATTGGAATTCAATCCAAATGAATTGTTGCAAATTGAAGATCGCATCATGACACTCAATACGTTAAAGAAAAAATATGGGCCAACACTTTCAAATGTTGTCCATTACTTAGAAAAAGTACAGTTAGAGCTATCAGATTTGACTGGAGCTGATCATGATTCAGAGTCGTTAGAAAAACAAGTTAAAGCAGCACAAGATGAGCTTTTAGTCGCAAGCCGTGCATTAAATGAGACAAGACACGTGATGGCACAGGATTTAGAAGCAGACATTAAAAAAGAACTGTCTGAATTATATATGGAAAAAGCGGATTTTAAAGTTCAATTTGAGCAGGCAAAGTTTTCTTCACATGGGAATGAACACGTTGAATTTTTTATTCAAACGAATCCAGGAGAAGGGTTTAAACCGCTTGCCAAAACGGCATCAGGAGGAGAATTATCGCGGTTGATGCTTGCCATAAAATCCAGTTTTTCACGTCGTGAAAATAAAACATCAATTGTTTTTGATGAGGTGGATACAGGCGTTTCTGGCCGCGTGGCTCAAGCCATTGCTCAAAAAATCTATAAAATCGCAAAAAATGGACAAGTTCTTGCGATTAGCCATTTACCACAAGTTGTCGCTATTGCAGATACGCAGTTTTACATCGAAAAAAGTTCAGCACACGATGTCACGACCTCAACGGTTCGAAAATTAGATCAAAAAGAACGCATTCAAGAACTCGCAAAAATGCTTGCTGGAGATGATGTAACGAAAGAAGCACTTGCACAAGCTAAAAAATTATTACAGTAAAAATGGATTCAAAAATAAAAATAAAAAAGAGGATTAAAAATGATCAAAGCATATCAAAAATATTGGAAAAAAGCACTAAAATTCAATGGTTATAGTAGCAGAAAAGACTACTGGTGGGTCTTTTTAGTCAATACCATCATTTTTGCCATTTTAAGTTTCATTCGGACCCTCATCACGCTTCCAATGGTGGCGAAAATTATTGAAAGCTCAAAAAATTTGAGTAGAGAAGAAACAGTTGAAAAAACACAGGCCTTGAGTTTGCACCCGACTGGTGCGATTCTTGCAATGGTTATCCTCAGCGCTATTTTAGGAGCGGTAATTTTGATTCCTAACACAACGCTTGTGGCACGTCGTCTAAAAGATGCAGCACTTCCTAATGTGTTAGCTTATCTTTTTGCGATTGCGGCCTTCTATGGCATCATTTCACCCTTCATCGGAGAAAAAGGGTTGGGAGTTGTTTCAACAGTAGCAAGCATTTTAACCCTTCTGATTTACATCTTATGCCTTTTCCCATCCAAATACCGTGATGATGAAGATGATGACAGCCGTAATTACGATTAATTTAAGCCTGATTTGCTATGATGTTTAAGATTGGAGAATATCATGTTTGATTCATATCGGAAATTTTGGCTTGGGTTTTCAAATTTTACATCAAGGACCAGTCGCAGTGCGTTTTGGCAAGCAATTGTGGTTCATTTATTCATCATTTTCGTCTTTTTGATTTTTATTTGCGGCTTTCAGTGGCTTTCAAGTCCAGTTTTACCAGATCGCTTTACAGTAGTGGCCGTCGTTTTGGCGTATTTTTTACTGACTTATCTTCTTATTTCTTTTTTTGCAGGTCTGTCATTACTGACAAGACGGCTCAACGATGTCGGACTTCCCTTTCCACTCATTTTTCTTTTGCTCCTTCCAGGAATTGGGGGGATTGTACTTACAGTTTTTGCAAGTTTAAAATCCGCCACAAAAGCAGTTGAGACACTTCCTAACTTCGATGGTGAAGTGGGAGAGCCAAAAATTTTGGAAAATGGATCACTGCATTTTTCACAAGCCATTAAAAATTATGTGTTTGGGATGTTTGATTTCAGAGGAAAAACGACACGACGCAGTTTTTTGTGGAGCCAACTTGTTTTTTTAGGAATCGGGGTGTTCTGTTTATTTTTGTCAGTACTGACAGAAAAAATTGAGTCTTTTCTTTTTGATTTTACAGGACCTTTAGCGCAATTGACACTACTCATGACGGGAATTTATTTTCTATTCATTCTTTTACCTGAACTTGCAGTTTTTTCAAGAAGATTTAGAGATGCTGGGATTTCTTCTTTCAAGATATTGTTTTTATTTCTTGGATTTTTAACCGTCATTTTTATAGAACGCGCGATTTTTCGTGTCAATCGCTTAAGTTATGGCATTCATCATTTTGAGTTGATCCACTATGTTTTATTCTTGGTTCTTTTGGTTTTAGTCCCTACAAGTCTTGCAATGCTATTAAAAGAGACAAAAAAGTAAGGAAGTTTAGTCCTTGCTTTTTTATTTCCTCTCAAAATTTAAGTTTACGAAAAGCGTCAATTCAATTGACAGCTTCTGTAAGAAAAAAGAGAAGCATCAAAAATTAAATTTCGTTTAAGGTGCGATGTGATGAGCTTTAGGGGGTGCTTTTTTTATAACATAAAAAAAATGAAGTTGACAATAAATTGACAATTTTCATTAAAAACACTTCCAAATTTATCAAAAAGTGTTATAATAAAATAAGTCTGTTTCACGTGAGCATTAAAAAAACAAGAATGTGATATAAAATAAGAGAGCAGACCTTCAACAAGAGCACAAAAGGAGTATAAGAGATGCCTCAAGAATTCAAACATGACACCGTCTTATTACATGAAACTGTTGATCTCCTTGACGTCAAGCCAGATGGTGTTTATGTTGATGCAACATTAGGTGGTGCAGGGCACAGTGAATATCTTTTGAGCCAGTTGACAACAGGACATCTTTATTCATTTGACCAAGATCAAGCAGCACATGACCATGCAAAAATACGGTTAAAAAATCAGCTTGCCGCTCAAAAAGTGACACTGATTAAAGATAATTTTAGAAATTTAAAAGTGGCGCTGGATGCGCTAGGTGTAGAAAAAATTGATGGGATTCTTTATGATTTAGGCGTTTCAAGTCCACAATTTGATGATCGCATTCGTGGATTTTCATACAAAAAAGAGGCACGTCTTGATATGAGAATGAATCAAGAGCAAGCATTATCTGCTTACGAAGTTGTCAATGATTATCCTTTTAATGACTTGGTTCGGATTTTTTATCGTTATGGTGAATCAAAATTTTCCAAGCAAATTGCAAGAAAAATCGAGCAAAAACGGGCACTACATCCCATTGAGACAACACTTGAACTGGCTGATGTTATCAAATCAGCACTTCCTCAAAAGGAACTAAAGAAAAAAGGACATCCTGCAAAGCAAATTTTTCAAGCGATTCGCATTGAAGTGAACGATGAATTAGGTGCAGCAGAAACATCAATTGAGCAAGCAATTGATCTTTTAGCTATCGGTGGGAGAATCTCTGTGATTACATTTCATTCTCTTGAAGATCGGCTCACAAAATCTATTTTTAAAGAATATAGTACAGTAGAAGTTCCCAAAGGATTACCGATACTTCCTAAAGAAATGGAAGCGCGACTTAAGCTGGTGAATCGAAAACCAGTGATTGCATCAAAAGAAGAACTCGAGTATAATAACCGCGCACACAGTGCTAAACTTCGTGTGGCAGAAAAACAAAATAACAATAAATAAACAAAAAATACGGATTAAAAATAAAGGAGGAAAAAATGGCCGCTCAACCCAAAGAATATTTCGATATTAAAACTGCAGCAAAAAAAGACAGTTATCGTATCGATAAAAGCTCATTAGCTCCTGAAGTACTCGCGAGTAAATTCAAAAAATTTGATACAGTGGAAAAAGTGTTTTATACTGTACTTATCATTGCAACGTTGACAATCGTCATTGGTCTTCTTTATATCAAAACTAAAACACAAGAAGTAGAAGGAAGAACGGTAAGTTTAACCACGCAAATTAATCAGTTGCAAACGAAAAACACGGAATATAATCAACAAATTACAGATCTTGGATCTGGCCAACAAATCTCTGACATTGCTACGAAAGATGGCATGTCACAAAATTTCTCTAATGTATTGAAAGCGACAAAATGATCAAATTTTTCAAAAAATTATTTTTACTGCCTTTTAGAAAAGTCTCAAAGCACGCAAAAAAAGAAAATTTAAGTCCAGAAAGAAACCGTAAACACGTAGGTAAAAACCTGTTTTTCCTAGCTATTGCTGTGTTTGCGATTTTTATTTTTAGGTTGGTATGGTTAGTGACTGTCAATCATATTGGGGACACAAATTTAAAAGAATATGCCACATATAATTATCAAAGTACGATAAAAGTTCCAGCAAAGCGAGGGACGATTTTTGATCGTTATGGCACACCGATTGCCGTTGACTCAAGTAATTACACGATTTATGTCGTTCTTGATAAAAAACAAACGGATGTTAATCACCATAAGCTGTACGCAGATAAGAGTGAATTTCCTAAGCTGACGAATTTTTTAAACAGTCAATTAGGGATTGATAAAAAGTTAATTGAAACACAGCTTAATCTTAAAGGAGCCAAACAAGTTCAATTTGGGACAAAAGGAAGCAACATTTCACTCAAAAAAATGCAAGATCTCCAAAAAGCAGCAGATGATCAAGGGTTAGTTGGTGTCGGTTTTTCTGCAACAACGGCGCGCTCTTATCCGATGTCAAACGTTGGATCAGGTTTTGCTTCTCAATTCATTGGAACAACAACATCAAATAATGATACTTTAGTTGGAGCCGATGGGTTAGAGCTTGCTTATAATCATGTATTGAGTGGAAAAAATGGTGTGGAGACTTTCCAAAAAGATGCTTCAGGACATCCCTTACCTGGGACAACAAAAGTCATCAAACAAGTTGAAAATGGATCAAATGTTTATACAACGATTGATTCACGCATTCAAGAATTACTTGAGAGCAAGATGGATCAAGCAGCTGCAGATTCTGGAGCGCAACAACTCTCTGCGACTATCATGACCAAAGACGGACAGATCTTAGCGACCACACAACGTCCAACATATACACCAGATACTAAAAATAAAGCGACGGATCAAAAATATTTTACCTGGAACAGCTTGCTTTTTCAAAGTTCGTTTGAACCTGGGTCTGTCATGAAAACATTTTTGATGTCCTCCGCTTTAGATAGCAACAAAGTTAATTTAAATGCAACATACAATCGGACGAAGTTTAAAATTGCCGATGTCACGATTTATGATGCCGACTTTAATGAAAATGAAGGACAGTACCAAAAACCAGTCATGGGTGTCAGTTTTGCAGATGGTTTTATGATGTCAAGTAATGTCGGAATGAGTACGATTGAGCAAAACATGGGCTATCCACTGTGGAAACAATATTTGCAAAAATATAAATTTGATATGCGCACACGAACGGGATTATCTGGTGAAATCGCAAGTGCCCTTCCTGCTGCGAATGTCGTTTCCCAAGTGCAATCTGCTTTTGGTCAAGGGATTGCTGTGACGCAAATTCAATTGTTACGAGGATGGACTGCTTTTGCTAATGAAGGAGTGATGCTTGAACCACATGGTGTGAGTCAAATCGTGAATCCTAATGATCAGACGGAACGCTCTGTTGGACGAGAAGTGATTGGAAAACCGGTGTCTGATTCTGCCATTTCTAAAACGCTGAATCTGATGGAGGGCGTTGATACTAATGCAACGTATGGGACGGCTTTCACTAATCTTGGAGATCCACAAGATAATATTGCACCAAATAGTCCGTTGATTCAAATTAATGGTCAACCTGCTGCTGTGAAAACAGGGACTGCACAAATCGCAGCTGCTGGTGGAGGATATATTTCGGGATTAGAGAGTAATCTTTACTCAATGGTTGCAATGTATCCTGCGTCAAATCCTGATTTTATCATGTACATGAACATCAAGTTGCCAACAAAACCTTGGACATTACACTATATTAGTCGCGTGATTAATCCTGTGTTGACTTTGGCAGAAGCTAGAAAGAGCGAAATTTTCCAAAGCACAAGTGTCACAAAAGCGGGAGCTGTCAAAATTGGAGCGTATAAAGATAAAAATCCAGGGGATATGGCAGATCAGTTGAGACAAGAGATATTGCAGCCTGTTTTAGTGGGTTCTACGACGAATCCAGGTTCAAAAATTGTGTCGCAATCCATTGCTGCAAATCAAAAGGTTGATGCGAATACGCGAATTTTGCTTTTGACGAATGGAGATCCTGTCATGCCTGATATGTATGACTGGACCAAAAAACAGGTAGAACAGGTTGCAAAATGGTATCAATTGAAAGTGACGTATTCTGGATCTGGTAATAAAGTTGTTGATCAAGATGTTGCCGCATCAGCTAATCTTAAAAGAGGGCAGAGCATCACAGTGACGTTAGGTCACTAAGGTTCAAAGAGGAGAAAAAAATGTTATTTGGCGGAGTGATTGTCGCAGTGATTTCAATGGTGTTTACCATGATTGGAATCCCTCGCTTCATTATGTATTTCCATAAGAAAAAATTGGGCGGACAGCCAACCCTAGAAGAAGTGAAACAACACGCAAATAAAGCCGGAACCCCGACGATGGGTGGTTTTGTCTTTGTTGTGGTGACATTAGTGGTGTCGTTGATCGCAGCGATCAGTTTTAATGTGTTCAGTCCCTTATTTCTCATCACGTGGTGGGTACTTGCGATGTATGCCGTTGTAGGATTTTTTGATGATTTCTTAAAAATTTTTAAAAAAGTCAATCAGGGATTGACGGTGATGCAAAAATTGATTGCACAGATTTTGATTGGCATTGTGTCATACGTGATTTACCTTGCTGCACCTCATATCAAAGGACTGGCTCCAGCACGCGGCATGAGTCCAGATCAGGCGATGGTCCCAAATCATCTCATCCTTTTTCACTTCGATTTTAATTTGAGTTTCTTTTTCTTCTTTTTCATCATTGTTTGGCTCGTTGGCTGGTCTAATGCGGTTAATCTGACAGATGGAATTGATGGTTTGGCTTCAATCACAGTTGCAATCTCGCTGATTGCTTACGCGATTATTGCTGTGGCACAACAACATTATGATATTTTGATGATCATTCTTGCGATGATTGGAAGCTTATTTGGCTTTTTTGTCTTTAATCATAAACCTGCTAAGATCTTTATGGGAGATGTCGGAAGTCTGGCTTTAGGAGGATTCTTGGCGATGATTTCGATTTTGCTCCATGTGGAATGGACTTTGCTTTTGGTTGGTGCGATTTATGTGATTGAGACGTTGTCAGTCATGCTTCAGGTGACGTATTTTAAGCGAACTGGTGGAAAGCGCATTTTCAGGATGACTCCGATTCATCATCATTTTGAATTAGGAGGGTTTTCTGGACATGGTGCAGGATGGTCAGAGTGGAAAATTGATTTTGTTTTTTGGACGACCACTGCAATGCTCTCAGGTTTTGCACTCTTAATTTATTTTGTTGTTTAGATCAACACGCACAAATGCTGTCAGTACTGACAGCAACTTATTTACACAAATCTAAAAGAATTTTTGTATTCTGTCAGTACTGACAGAATTTTTTTTTATGAAATTTTTAGATTTTTAGGTTCGTTTTAGTCCCTGATAAGTCGATTTTAAGTCCTTAGGATTACACTTAGTTCAGTCTCAAAGAGAAAGGGGAAAAGATGGTTCAAAAATTAATTAAAAATAAACTTGTTATTATTACTGCGTTCATCACTTTGATTCTTGGTGGTGCTGGAGGATATTTTCTGGGACAAAAACAAGCGACAAGCAGTAATGCTGAACAAATGAATCAATTTTACAGACGGCGTTTTGATCAAAATATGCCGAATCAAGGTTTTCCAAATCAAAAAAGTGGAACAACAGATGATAATACGGGCGCTACACAGCCTTCGGATTCATCTGGTGCGTCCAATTCATCTCAATCAGAGCAATCTGATTCATCCACCCAAAATACAAATGCCACGACGAATTCAGGCGTTTGATGTCACTGTCCCTTCATCTGTTGAGGCAGAAAGAAATGAGGAATAACTATGGATTTTATAAGACGTGCTTGGCTATTTACCAAAGCAAAAATCACTCGTACCATCTTACTTATCGTGGCGTTTTCAGCCATCTTAATCTTTGTTTTGTCAGGATTAATCATCAATAGTGCAGCCAATGCTTCGATTGCCAATGCAAAAAAAGCAGCAGGAGCAAGTGTTTCTTTATCCGTGAACATGCAAAATGTGATCAAAGCAGCACAAGCATCTGCGCAGAGTTCAAATTCGAGCACAAGTAGTACGAGTGCGACGGACAAACAGCACTTTGGGATTACTTTGCCAACCATCGCTGAGACGACAGCACAAAAAATCGCTGATCTTTCAGGCATCAAGTCTTACAGCTTTACTTACAATGCTCAAGCGAGTGCTAGCTCTGGGATAACAAAGGTTTCTGAGACCTCAACTTCGTCCACATCCTCATCAAATACGACTTCAGAGGGACGTGGTGGAGGTTTTGGTGGGGGAATGTTTGGCGGTGCGAATCAGAGTGACTTCACCATCGTTGGTACAAATAATTTGTCTGTCAATAGCAGCTTTACAAGCAGCTATAAAATGACATCAGGGCGTGCGATTACACCATCTGATCAAGGAACAAACAATGTGGTCATCGAAAGCACGCTTGCGAGCCAAAATAACCTGAACGTTGGCTCGACTTTCGTTCTTAAAGACACCAACAGTAAAACTTATACGATGAAAGTTGTTGGGATTTACACAACGACCAGCAGCTCAACGGAAAACTCGATTTCCTATATGAACAGCATGTACACGGCGCTCTCAGTTGCCAATGCGATGAAGGCGACGACAGGTCAAATCTCAACGGCGACTTACAACATGGAAAATCCATCCCATGCGGATCGCTTTGTCACTGAGGCAAATAAACTTGTCAACAACAGTAATTTCACGGTTTCTAAAAATGATACAGCTTATCAAAATGTAAAAACATCGCTTAATAATGTGGCGAGTTTTGCAAAAAATATTGTGTTACTTGTTGCGCTTGCAGGAGCCATTATTTTAGCGCTGATTGTTATGCTGATGGTACGTGAACGGCGTTTTGAAATTGGTGTATTGATGAGTTTGGGCGAGACCAAAGCAAAAATCGTAGCTCAATTTTTCGTTGAATTGTTCATTGTAATGCTCGTATCTGTTGGTCTTGCCTCTGCTGCTGGAAATGTGGTCGGAAATGTGGTCGGTCAACAATTATTGAAACAAGAAACCACTCAAACGGTTACAAATACGAATATGATGCGCAACACAAACAGAACTCCTTCAGGTAACGCTCAAAATGCAACACGTGGGGCTGGTTTTGCTGCTGGAAATAATGGCGGATTTATGAGACGTGCGGGTGGTGCGATGGGATTTGGTCAATCCAGTCAACAAGCAAAAGCGCTTGAAAAATTAAACATTAAAACTTCTGCTAGTGAGATTTTCTTACTCTTAGGCATCGCCATTCTCATCACTTTGGTGGCGGTTGGTCTTGCTTCTATCGGTATTTTACGGCTCAATCCAAAACAAGTGCTGACCAATTAAAAACACCACAAAAAAGTAAAAAAATAGTTTTGTCAGTACTGACAAAAGTGCAAAAAGGAGACTTTATGACATTAACAGTTGAAAATATGACTTATTATTATACGAATCCAGAAGATTATTTATTTAAAGAAGTGAGCGAAAGCTTTGAGCGCGGTTTTGTTTATGCAATTCTGGGACAATCTGGTTCAGGAAAAACAACGTTTCTATCGATTCTTGCAGGATTAGATAAACCGAAATCTGGAAAACTTTCTTTTGACGGAAAAGTCATCACCTCAGGTCATTTGACCAATTATCGAAAAAAAGTGGTCAGTACAGTGTTTCAAGCCTATAATTTGCTGACTTATATGAGTGCTTATGACAATGTCAAAACCGCAGTCAAAATATCCTCGGTCAGATTTGATAATGAAAAAAAAGCCATCATTGATGTTTTAGAAAAAGTTGGGCTGACAGATGATTTGATTAAAAAACCTGTCAGTAAACTCTCAGGAGGACAGCAGCAGCGTGTGGCGATTGCGCGTGCATTAGTGTTAAATCATGATGTCATCATTGCAGATGAACCCACAGGAAATCTGGATGAAGAAACCACCGCACAAATTGTTGAACTTTTTAAAAAAATTGCGCATGAAGATCATAAAATTGTGATTATTGTCACGCACGAAAATGAAGTGGCACAGGCAAGTGATGTGACTTTTGTATTAAAACATCGAAAATTTGAGCAACAAAACAAAAAGGCTTAAGCCTTTTTGTTTCATCTTGATGACGAAAAATTTCCGATGGATCCGCCTAAACGGATCAAATTTTGTTATAATTGAGGCAGTACAAATCAAAAGTGATCAAAAAGTTGAATTTTTGAACCGGCTCGCACAAGAACAAAAAATCCTCCTTTTTTGATACTTATTTTCACATTTATGCAAACATTTTTTGTGTTATAATTGAGACAGTACAAATCAAAAATGATCACGTGATGACGTTATCAAAATACGATAGAAATTAGAAAAATGGATATAGAAAAAAAGAAAAACCGTTTTGAAGTTGAAGAATTCGAAAAATTAAAAAATATCATGGTCAAATACAATTGTGCATTAGAAATTGTCATGACGCATTTGAATAATTTGAATACTTATTATAATGCTTTTGAGCCAGTTAATCCGATTGAGCACATTAAAAGACGAATCAAATCTCCTGAGAGTATTGCAGGAAAACTCAATAAAAAAGGGTTGCCATTAACAGCAGAAATAGCAGATCAAACGTTACATGATATTGCTGGAATCCGAATCATTTGTGCTTATGCAAAAAATATTTACGAAATCGTTGAAATCATCAAAAATCAGGCTGATTTTACTGTAATTCGCGAAAAAGATTATTTGATGGCACCAAAAGAGAGTGGGTATCGTTCTTATCATTTGATCGTTGAGCTTAATTTGGGGCGCTTATTTGGCGATCAAATTTGTCAAGTTGAGATTCAGCTGAGAACTTCTGCGATGGATTTTTGGGCGACATTAGAGCATAAAGTAAAATACAAATATGAAGGGAAAATGCCTGAATTTTTGAGTCAGGAATTGCAGATCTCGGCAGAACAAATCCATGAGTTGGATGAGCGCATGTATCACATTCATGAGTTGGTGGATGAAATTAACGAGGATTTAATCTAATTTTTTTAACATTGACCTGAAAAAACAGATGAAGCTCTTGAAATGATGAGAAAAATTTGTTATACTTATTTTTGTGCCTTGTGCATAAATACAACTGTCTATCCGCTGGAGATGCACTTTATGATGGGCAAAAGGAGAAAAAAATGTCAATCTCATTGATCGAATCAATCAACGCAAGTCAACTTCGTACGGATATTCCTGAATTCCGTTCTGGTGATACTGTTAAAGTTCACGCGAAAGTCGTCGAAGGAACACGCGAACGTATCCAAATCTTTGAAGGTGTTGTGATCGCGCGTAAAGGAAGTGGAATTTCTGAAACTTACACGGTTCGTAAAATCTCAAACGGTGTTGGTGTAGAACGTATTTTCCCATTGCACACGCCACGTGTTGCAAAAATCGAAGTGGTTCGTCTTGGTCAAGTACGTCGCGCTAAATTGTATTATCTTCGTGCGCTTCAAGGAAAAGCAGCTCGTATTGCTGAACGTCGCGCTAAATAATCGACTTATCAATCGCTCTATGGAGCGGTTTTTTTGTTTCTGTCAGTACTGACAGAAATTTTTTTCTTAAAACGAAGAAAAAACGTTGACAAAAACAAACCGATAGTTTATAATATAAACCAAGAAGTTTATTTCAAGGAGAAGAAGATGAAAAATCAGCAATTGCGTGATTTACGTCAGCAAAGACAGATGACTCAAAAAGAATTGGCGGATGCGCTTGATGTTTCTCTAGTTTCTTACAGTAATTGGGAGCGCGGGACAAAATCCCCTTCTGAGGAAAATATCCATAAATTGGCCCATTTTTTTCAAGTTCCTACATATTTATTTGAAGAACGAGAGGCTCAAGAAGGCGAGTTGATTCATCATTATCAGCAGCTGTCGCAGGTCCGAAAGAAAAAAGTTGTGAATTTTGCAAAAGGACAAGTCAAAGAACAAAAAGAAAGTATCATTTCAATTCAAAATACGCACGCTTATAACATGGTCAAAGTTTATGAGGGACTGTCAGCAGGAAATGGATTTGGGGTGATTGGAGATGGCAGCTTTGATGTTGTCATTACTGACAAAGAGTTGCCGACTTACGATATTGCCGCATGGATTCGCGGAGATTCAATGGAACCTCAATTTAAGGATTGGTCTGTCGCTTTGATTCGTGAGACGGGCTTTGATTATGATGGTGCGATCTACGCTGTTTATGTGCAAGAAGCAAATGTGACTTACATTAAAAAAGTTTTTGTTGAAAAAGATGGATTGCGTCTGGAGTCGCTCAATAAAAAGTACCCAGATCGATTTGTCAGCTTAGAAGATAATCCAATCATCATTGGAAAAATTGTGGGACATTTTGTTCCAATAAATGATTGAGAAAAGAGGAAATGATGGCTCAATCGAGTTCTGAAATTGACGATGCACCACTCAATTTTGATTATAGCAGAGAGCCGCATCGTGATATTGCTTTTGTTGATATGAAAAGTTTTTACGCTTCAGTAGAGTGTTTAGCACGTCAACTCAAACCTTTGCGGGCTTGTTTATGTGTAATGAGTCAAGCTGATCATGCGAGTGGTTTGATATTAGCAAGTTCACCAACATTTAAGTGGGCTTTCGGCAAAGAAAACGTTGGGCGAAGTCGAGACCTCCCTTTTGATGTCCACACGCGAAAGTTCAACTGGTACAAATGGAATAAAGAACATAAAAGTCCGTTTAAAACCGACATTGAACCGCCCAATCCAGCATACGTCGCACACGTAGAATATTGGGCGCGTCAAACGATTTTTGCACCACCATCGATGGCACGATATATCGAAGTCAATGGGATGATTCAAAAAGCAATTCATGAAAAAATTGCACCATCAGAAGATTGTTTTTGGTATTCCATTGACGAAGGATTCATTGATTTGACCAGCCTTTTGAACTACCATGTCAGCGCTGACGAAAAAAATTTAAGTCGAAAAGTAAAGTTAGATATTGTCTCTAAAAAGCTTCAGCGCGTGATTTATGATCGGACAAACGGCATTGTTTCAACCGTCGGGATGAGTAACAGTAACCCATTACTTGCAAAAGTAGCGCTTGATAATTATGCTAAACACGAACCTACCATGCGTGCCTCAATTAATTATGAAGATGTGCCAAGAAAAATATGGACGATTGAGGAAATGACTGATTTTTGGGGGATTGGAAAACGAACACAAAAAAATTTAGCACGTTTGGGAATTCATTCCATCAAAGCACTCGCTCAAGCAAATCCAGATGAATTAAAACAAAGAATGGGCGTGATAGGAGTGCAACTTTATTGTCATGCCAATGGTATTGACGAAAGTACTCTTCAAAAACAGCCGTACAGTCCCAAAAATCGAAGCATCACAAACTCAACAACTTTGCCAAAAACCTATGTTCAGAAAGAAAAAATTTTACTGGTTTTGAGTGAATTAGCCGAGCAGGTTGCGACACGCTTGCGTCGAATGAACCAAGAAGCGAGAACTGTTTCACTTGACGTCGGTTATGCGTTTGATGAGCAAAAAAAGGGGATTCATACCACAAAAAAAATTGATCCGACCAACCAAACCAAAGCATTAGTCACTACTGTCCGTTCTCTTTTTTTAGAGCGCTATGAAAAAGGAGGCGTGAGGCGATTAGGAGTGAGTTATGGTGGACTAATTGCACAGCCGTATCACAAAATTAGCTTATTTGATGAGGAAGAAAATTACGCCAAACAAGAAAAAGAAGCCCGTTTAGAAGAAGTCATCGATTCCATTCGACAACGCTACGGATTTACCAAATTATTAAAAGCATCAGCACTGACAAAGGATTCTCGGGTCATTAAAAGAAGTCAGCAGATTGGAGGACACTCTGCAGGAGGTTTAGATGGACTTCAATAGAGTAGATCGATCGGATTATCCGTCACAAGCAATTCGAGAATATCACGATCGTGGCATGGTGAAATGGCAGGGATTTTATCTGTCAGAGCACAGCAGTGCCATGCGTCAATGGAAAAATGACGAAAAAAATGCTGTCAGTACTGACAAACTCACCCCAAAAGAAAAATTGAATCTCCTAGCACAAGCTTGGAATCATCAAACTTTTCTATCTCTCCTCATTTTTTCAGAATATCAATGCGATGAAAAAAGAGGAAGAGTAAGGACCATTTTAAATCACGAAGAGTGTTTATTTGAAATCCAAAAAAACACCTTTGAAAAAATAGAAATCAAAAAAATCATCGCCATTAAAAAAGCCGACAGTTGGAAAACTGACGACGATTATTTAGAAACATACGATGATAACATCATAACATAGTCACATTAAAAGATAACAAAAGATAACAAATTGAACAGCTTGTCTATCATCTTAATTGATAAGATTGATGAGGAGTTCCGTAATTTGTGCTGGCGTTTCTTTTTTATTTCGACGAATCCAAGCTTGTGTCACTCCGAAAATTGCGTTAGCAAAATAAGTTGTAGCATACACTTTACCAAGTTTTCCAACCTCATGATGTCTAGGGTTTTGAGGGAAAATCGACAATTCTAATAAATCTTTGAGTTTCTGAAGGATAAATTGATGAATTTCTTTACTCCCATTTTCAGAAAGGAGTGCTGCATAAATTTCATTTTTGTTTAAAAATTGATACGTTTCAAGAAGCGTTTCACGCAAATTTCCATTATTTTTCTCAAAAACATACTGAATCGTATTAAACAGCATGCGCTGATACGCCTCAATCATGTCATATTTATCTTGATAATGCGTATAAAAACCGCTCCGACTAACTCCCGCTGTTTTTACTAATTCAGTTGTTGAAATTTGATCGAATGTCTTTTTTTGAAGAAGAGTAATCATTGCGTCACGAAGTGAGCTTTTTGTACGATCTTTGCGGGGATCAGTTGCCATAAGAAGCCTCCATTTTTATTAGGGATTAAAGTGATTTATAGACAAATATGAACAAAATGTCTAAAAAGTAAACTTAAGAATTGTTAATTTTTTTAAAAAGGTTATAATACAATTATATCAATTTTTAGACGTTCTGTCTATATCTTACAAATAAAAATGTAAAAATTGATGCCGCTGTAAAAACGCAAATTATAAAATAAAAGGGGAAAAAATGCTTAAAAACGAATGGAAAGCCATTTTGAAACACAAGTTTTTTATCATCGTTATTCTTGCACTGGCACTTGTACCAGCCATCTATAATTATATCTTTTTAGGTTCGATGTGGGATCCATACGGCAACTTAAATCGGTTACCCGTAGCCGTCGTGAATTTGGACAAACCGTCTGAATTAGATGGACAAACGCTAAAAATCGGGAATGACCTTGTAAAAGAACTCAAGAAAACTAAAAATTTAGATTATCATTTTGTATCTGAAAAAACGGCAACAGATGGGATCAAATCTGGAAAATACTATATGAAAGTGACACTTCCAGAAGCATTTTCAAGTCAAGCTGCAAGTTTGATGACAAAAAATCCTAAGCTGGTCCAAGTGGATTATCAAACAACGAGTGGTCACAATTACATTTCATCAAAAATGAGCGAAAGTGCGATGAACCAACTCAAAGCTGAAGTCTCAAACGACATCACAAAACAGTACACGACATCTATCTTTGAGCAACTAGACACACTGAAATCAGGAATGAAAGAAGCACAGTCTGGTTCTGAAAAGTTAGCAAATGGTGCAACAACAGCGCAATCTGGATCAAAAGAGCTTACAACACATCTTGATACGCTAGCAAAATCCAGCCTAAGTTTCAATGACGGTGCAAATGCACTAGAAGTTGGATTAAAGCAATATTTATCGGGTGTGTCACAAGCTTCAAGTGGTGCGACTCAATTATCAAGCGGCACGCAGCAGTATGTAGCAGGTGTTAATCAAGCATCAAGCGGAGCGAAGGATTTATCAAATGGCACGCAGCAATACGTGGCAGGAGTCAATCAAGTCGCAGATGGAACGTCAACCCTCGCATATGGTGCAACCAGCCTTAGTAAAGGCACACAAGACCTTGCGTCAGGCACAAAAAAATTGACAGATCAAATCCCTCAGTTAGTAAAAGGAATTGAAACACTCCAAGCTGGTCTGTCAACAATGAATCAGGCCACAGATTTAAATACTAAACAACCCACAGATTTAAGCACTCAAAGAGAAGGAATTACAAAATTGGAAAATGGTTTAGATCAATTGAATCAGGCCATCCAAAAGGGTGCGACAGCGTCAAATCCCATAGCAAACCAATTAGCAACGATTGCTACAAATCTTGAAAATATAAAAGCACAATTCAATGCTCAAAAAAGTGCAGTAGAAGCCACCTCAGCTTTCAAGAGTTTATCTCCAGAAAAACAAGCGGAGTTACTCGGTGCAATGAATCAAAATTCCCAACCTGACATTAAAACAGCACAAGAAAATCTTAAACAAATTCAAGGCGAATTAAGCCAAATGGCGACACAAAATCAAGCATTAGCAGGAAATGCAAACGCACTCCTTCCAAATGCAAAAATAAGCCTCGGGAATCTAGTCTCAGGAATAGATAAAACACATGTGGTGACAGGAGAAATGGTTGAAGGACTAAAAAAGACGACTAGTCAATTTCCAGCATTAACCGCAGGTGCTAACGCCTTAACTTATGGAAGTCAAGCTGTAGCAGCGCACACAGCGGAATTATCCGCAGGCACATCTGCCGTTTACGCGGGTGTAAAACAGCTTCAAACAAAAGGGTCAACTTTAACAGCAGGAACCTCACAACTCAGCTCAGGACTTCAAAAACTTCAACTCAATGGACCAACCTTATCTACAGGAACCTTATCTCTTGTTGAGGGATTGAATAAACTTCAAGCCAATAGTCCAAGTTTAGCCTCAGGCAGCAACCAATTAGCAGATGGCGCAAGCAAAATTTCATCAGGCAGCACTCAATTAGCAAAAGGAAGTAGTAGCTTAACTGATGGACTTGTGACGCTTTCTGACGGCACAACAAAATTATCGAGTGCTTTAGGTGATGCGAGTGATAAACTAGAAGGTACGCACAACACGAAACAAAATGCACAAGCTGTCGCTAAACCAGTCACACTAAAACATAGCGATCCAGATAATGTCAAGAAAAACGGTGTCGGAATGACACCATACATGGTCTGCGTGGCGCTTTTCATCGGTGCTATTGCGACAAATGTGGTTATCGGAACGAGTTTTTCAGGTAAGCAATGGAAAAAAGGAAGCGAGTTTATGCTCGCAAAAATTGGAACTCACGGCGTGGTGGCCTTACTTCAAGCCATCATTGTTTACGGAGCAGTCTATCTTTTAGGCTTACGTCCAAACTACCCACTCAAAACCTTGTTTGCAGTGATCTTAATCAGTTTTGCCTTCATGG
This sequence comes from Lactococcus hircilactis, assembly GCF_009601015.1. Lineage (GTDB taxonomy): Bacteria > Bacillota > Bacilli > Lactobacillales > Streptococcaceae > Lactococcus > Lactococcus hircilactis. The sequence goes on along the minus strand of NZ_WITJ01000010.1, from coordinate 80,342 downwards.
CCATCTCGACATTCTTTGTGACATGGCTTGGTAAAGTGGGAGATTTCCTCTTGATTGTCTTGTTAGTGCTCCAACTAGCAACAAGCGCTGGAACATATCCGCTTCAATTATCAGATCAAATTTTCCAAAACATAAGCCCTTACCTTCCAATGACATACGGCTTAAGAATGTTAAGACAAACCATTGGCCTTAGTGGTACAATCGGATGGTACGTTTTAGGATTTATACTCATCATCGTTGTATTTACTGGATTATTAAGTTTCTTTAAGAAAATTTCAAGATTAGCATAAAAAATTAAAACTGGATGTTTTCATCTAGTTTTTTTTGAAAAATTTTGATAAAATAAAAGGTGTAAAATGGATTTGACATCAAAGGATGTTTTTAACTCTAAGGAGAATAAAATGGCTGAACAATATACAGAAGAACAAGTCGAAGAAATTAAAAATAAGATTTTAGAAGCACTGGAAAATGTGATTGATCCAGAACTTGGGATTGATATCATCAATCTTGGGCTTGTTTATGAAATTATTTTTGATGATTCAGGACTGACAGAAATTAAAATGACACTGACAACCATGGGATGCCCGCTCGCTGATCTTTTGACTGATCAAATCCATGACGCCCTTAAAGAAGTCAAAGAAGTCACCGAAATCAAGGTCAATCTGGTGTGGTATCCAGCCTGGAGCGTGGATAAAATGAGCCGTTATGCCCGGATTGCATTGGGAATTAGATAGACACAAGTGTTTAAATTTTTTCAAAAGACTGTTTGATGAATGGTCTTTTTTTGTTGTAAAAGAATTCTAATTGGTAAATTATAGGAAATACTGCTAAAATAAAAGAAATAAAAATGAATTTCTTGTATCATGAGTCATTCATAAAAATAAAAAAGGATGAGCACGATGGTGACTGCAAAGCAACCTAAATATCAATACATTGCCTTATTAATCGCAGAAAAAATAACAAAAAATGAATTAAAAGTGGGACAAAAAATTTATGCACGGTCAACTTTAGCAACAACCTTTGGTGTTTCGGCTGAAACGGCGAGAAAATCCATTAGTGTATTGAATGATTTAGGAATTGTTGATTCCGTTCATGGCAGTGGCGTCATCATCTCCTCGCGGCAAAAAGCTCAAGAATTTTTGGCGCAACATCAAGATGTTCAAAGCATTCAGGACCTTCAAGGAGAGATAATACAGAGTGTCAAAAAACAACAGTCTGAATTCATTCATTTTTCATCGATTTTGGATCAATTAGTGGAGCAAACAGGACATTTTCAAAAATTAAATCCGCTGACTCCACTGGAACTGGAATTAAACGAACCGTCAGAAAAATATGGAAAAAATTTAGGCGAAATGAATTTATGGCAAAATACTGGCGCAACCATTGTAGGAATTCTCAAAGAAGATGAATTAGTGGTTTCTCCTGGTCCTTATGCCACATTAAATCAGGGAGATACGATTTATTTTGTGGGAGGAGCGCAGACACTACAAATTACTCGAAATTTCTTTTTCGTAAAATAATTATTTAAATCAAACCGTTGCGATTTTAGCAATGGTTTTTTAGTAAAATCATAAATTTGACACAGTGACCATTTATTGTTATGATAGAATGGTCACTTTAATTATACGAATAAATGACTAATATTTCTTTATAGTGGTTTATATTACACATTAAAAACTTAAAAAGAGTGAGCGGAGCATTTTGCGTTCGCAATCAAAGTAAAGGAGAAGCGTGTGGGAGTAAAAATTAAAATTGAACATTTATCAAAAATTTTTGGTAAACGGATTAAGTCTGCCCTTGCATATGTTGAGCAAGGAAAATCTAAACAAGAAATTTTGAAAAAAACAGGGGCTACAGTTGGTGTTTATGATGCCAATTTTGAGATTGAAGCGGGTGAAATTTTCGTGATTATGGGATTGTCAGGATCAGGGAAATCAACTTTATTGCGTTTGCTCAATCGGTTGATTGAACCAACCAGCGGACGCATTTTGATTGATCAAAAAGATGTTGCGAAAGTCAGTAAAGAAGAATTATTAAACATTCGTCGAAAAACAATGAGTATGGTTTTCCAAAATTTTGGACTTTTTCCCCATCGCACGATTTTAGAAAATACAGAATACGGTTTGGAAGTACAGAACGTGCCAAAAGAAGAACGTCGAAAAAGAGCAGAAAAGGCACTGGAAAATGCAAATTTGCTTGACTTTAAGGATCAATATCCCAATCAATTATCTGGCGGGATGCAGCAACGCGTTGGTTTAGCGAGAGCTTTAGCAAACGATCCTGAGATTTTATTGATGGATGAAGCTTTTTCTGCACTTGATCCGTTAATTCGTAGAGCCATGCAAGACGAGCTGCTTGAATTACAAGCTACGTTTCAAAAAACGATCATTTTTGTGTCGCATGATTTGAATGAAGCCCTGAAAATCGGGGATCGGATCATGATTATGAAAGATGGGAAAATCATGCAGATTGGGACTGGAGAAGAAATCTTAACTCATCCAGCGAATGATTATGTCAAAACGTTTGTCGAAGATGTGGACCGATCAAAAGTGATTACAGCTGAAAATATTATGATTCCAGCTTTGAGTACCAATATCGATGTGGATGGTCCAAGCGTTGCACTTAAAAAAATGAAAACACAAGAAGTCAGCTCGCTTATGGCAGTTGATAGACAACGTCGCTTGTGTGGTGTCGTAACAAGTGAACAAGCCATTTTGGCAAGAAAAAACAATCAATTGTTGCGTGAGGTAATGACAAAAGACATTGATACTGTGGGCTTAACAACAGTGGTCAGTGAAATTCTTCCTTTGATTTATGATGCTCCAACACCTATTGCTGTCATTGATGATTCTGGTTTTCTAAAAGGGGTATTGATTCGAGGACGTGTTTTAGAAGCATTGGCAGATACATCAGATGATAAAGAAAAAGAGGAGGTGAAGCAATGAGTTTTACATTTGGAAAAATAGCACTGGCCACTTGGGTGTCTGATGCGACAGACTGGATTACTCGCCACTTCGCAGATGGATTTAATGTCATTCAAAAAGTAGGAACAGGTTTGATGAATACCATAACAGGCGCTTTAACTGCGGTTCCGTTTTGGTTGATGATTCTTGTTATTACACTCTTTGCATTTTTAGTTTCAAAGAAAAAAATTGGATTTCCACTTTTCACATTTTTGGGATTATCATTGATTGCAAATCAAGGCTTGTGGCAAGATTTGATGAGCACGATTACGTTGGTTTTATTGTCAAGTTTGGTGTCAGTCTTGATTGGGATTCCGCTTGGGATTGCGATGGCAAAATCAGAACTCACAGCTAAAATTGTTCAACCCATTCTTGATTTTATGCAAACGATGCCTGGATTTGTTTATTTAATTCCCGCGGTTGCATTCTTTGGGATTGGCGTTGTTCCAGGAGTATTTGCTTCAGTTATTTTTGCATTACCACCAACGGTTCGAATGACACATCTTGGCATTCGTCAAGTGCCAAAAGAATTAGTCGAAGCAGCAGATTCCTTTGGATCAACCCCGGCTCAAAAATTAGTGAAGCTTGAATTTCCATTAGCGAAAAGTACCATTTTAGCAGGGGTCAATCAAACGATCATGCTCGGTTTATCGATGGTTGTGATTGCTTCAATGATTGGTGCTCCAGGTTTAGGACGTGGAGTGCTCGCTGCAGTACAATCAGCAGATGTTGGAAATGGTTTTGTCAGTGGACTTTCGCTTGTTATTTTAGCGATTATTATTGATCGGTTCACACAAAAACTTAACGTTTCTCCTGTAGAAAAGCAAGCTTCTTCACGTTATAAAAAAGCAAAACAAGTGGTGGCGTGGGTTGGACTTTTCGCATTGATTATCGGAGGAATTTCGGGAGTTTCATTTGAAAAAAAAGCGAGTGCTAAAAAAGTCAATCTTGTTTATATGAATTGGGATTCTGAGGTTGCTGCCATTAATGTTTTGGGGGAAGCAATGAAAGAACACGGGTTTGATGTAACTAAAACAGCACTTGATAATACGGTGGCTTGGCAAACGCTCAAAAATGGTCAAGCTGATGGAATGATTTCTGCCTGGCTTCCGAATACTCACCAGACGCAATGGAAAAAATACGGGAAATCCTTAACGTTGTTAGGACCGAATTTAAAAGGGGCACAGGTTGGACTTGTTGTTCCAAGCTACATGAATGTGGAAAAAATTTCTGATTTGAAAAATCAAGCACATCAAACGATTGTGGGCATTGAACCTGGTGCGGGTGTGATGAAAGCGACGGAAAAAACGCTTCGCAGCTACGACAATTTAAAAGCATGGAAATTAGTTCCCTCATCTGGAGGTGCCATGACGGTAGCTTTAGGTGAAGCAATTAAGCAACATCAAGAAATTGTTGTCACAGGATGGTCACCACATTGGATGTTTAATAAATACGATCTGAAATATCTTTCAGATCCCAAACAGACGATGGGAACTAAAGAAAACATTAACACGGTGGTTAGAAAAAATCTTAAAAAAGAAAATCCTACAGCCTATAAAGTTTTAGAACGTTTTCATTGGACAAAAGAGGAAATGGAGCAGGTAATGTTGGAAATCCAAAAAGGAAAAACACCAGAAAATGCGGCAAAAGCATGGATAAAAACGCATCAAAACCAAGTCAATCAATGGTTTAAATAAATCAGCCGAAATGACTTTATTTTGGGTACGCTAAGCACTGACAAGGAGTAAAAATATTTCTGTCAGTACTGACAGAAATAAAAAATGAGCTGTCAGTACTGACAGAATATAAAATAAGGCTTTAGTCTGAGTGAGAAGGGCATATTTTTTGGTACAATATGAGTATGACTAAACGATTGAAAGTAATAATTGGAATAGAGTTATTGATTTTGGTAGCTTTATTTATTCACATTGCAAAAACGCCGCACATGTGGCTTATGGTGCTCTTAGCGCTCGTGTTTACATTTCTTGCAAATCGTTCACGGGCAAAAATATTTCGTCTCATCAGTGCCGTATTTTGGATTATCTCAGCATTGATTTTATTTAGTGTCGGATGGTTCTGGGCTGCTGTCTTTTTCCCTGCAATCATGTGCCTTGTTTTTTGGAAAAATAATCCGCGCATGGAAGATCAAAGTGGACCGAGAAATTTTTATCAAGAATTTCAAGATGACACTGAAGCACCAAAAGAAGAGCTGACAAAAGCGAATGGAAATGATATTATTGATCTTGACACACTCAATTATCGTCCTGCTGGAAATGCGTTATCCATCAAGAAGAATTCTGGCAACACTAAAATTATTGTGCCAAAAGATGTAGAAGTCATTCTTGATATCACCGTGGACACAGGAATTGTCAAGATTTTTGATGAAGCAGCAAAAATTAACGCTGGAAATATTCGATATTTTAGTGATCCGACGCAGCATTTTAAAAAGCGCGTGCGTATCACAATCAGAGTTCAAACAGGAAATGTTGAAATTGTCCACGGATAATTTTAATGATAGATTTAGGACCACAATGAAACGTTCAATAGTAACCACATTTTTATCTATTTTTTTCATCATTTTAGGAGTGTACGCACTCCTTTTTGTGCTACTCAACAATAACCAGAGTATGGGAATGTCAGAAATGATGGGAAATGTGAGTACGCATATTTATGGCTTATGGATTTTAATTTCGATTGCCGCGATTCTTGCGTTGATTTTTACGCTATTCAATTATTATGAAAATCTCCTGATTCAGCAAAAATTTGAAACCGACGCAAAACGGCTAGAGCAAAATCTGCTCCCTGAAAATGCAGAACTTAAAGTGATTTATAAAAAAATTATCGAAATGTCCACAGAACTTCAAGAATTATCTCAGCAAAAATCAGCAGATAAAGCAGAAATCATTGAATTAGAACGCAAACGGATTTCAAGAGAGTTGCACGATTCTGTCAGCCAAGAACTTTTTGCTGCGACGATGATTTTGTCATCAGTGACAGAATCCACACAAAATCTCACGAAAGCACAAATTGAAACGCAAACAAACCTCGTATTAAAAGTCTTACACTCTGCGCAAAATGAAATGCGTGCGCTATTATTGCACCTCAGGCCAGTAGAATTGGACGGAAAAACGTTAAGTGAGGGGCTGTCAGCACTGACAGACGAATTACAAGCTAAAATATCAGCAAATATCAATGTGAAATTGGCTGATATTGAAACCACAAGCAATATCGAAGACAATCTCTTTCGGATGGCTCAAGAAATTCTCAGTAATACGTTAAGACATTCACAAGCGGAGAATATTGAAGTGATATTACGTGAAAATTATGGTAATATAGTCTTAAAGATTGCTGATGATGGTGTTGGATTTGATCCCACAACCAGTGATAAAACGGCAAGTTATGGCTTAGCAAATATAAAAGAGCGTGCACTCCTTCTTGGAGGAGATGCCAAAGTGATCTCAGCACCCAATCAAGGCACAACCGTAGAAATCCGCATCCCAAAAACTGCCAAAGATGAGGCATTAAAATGAAAATAGGAATAAACAATGGAAAAAATTAAATTATTAATTGTGGATGATCATCAGATGGTTCGACTCGGATTATCAAGTTTCATGACCATTCAACCTGACATTGAGGTTGTTGGAGAAGCTGCAGACGGAGAATCTGGTTTTTTGAAAGCACAAGCACTAAATCCAGATGTGATTTTGATGGATTTGGTAATGGATCGCTTGGATGGGATTGGATCCACACAAAAAATCTTAGAAAAAAATCCCTCAGCAAAAATTCTGATTTTGACAAGTTTTATTGATGATGAAAAAGTATTTCCTGCGCTCTCAGCGGGGGCAAAAGGGTATATTTTAAAAACCTCTCAAGCTGCAGAAATCGCAAATGCCATCCGAAAAGTAGCGAATGGAGAAGATGTCTTATCAGAAGCAGTCAAAGAAAAAATTGCGCAACAAAAGCACCGGAAACATGAACGATATGATGATTTATCAAAACGTGAACTTGAAGTCCTCAAAGTTCTAGCAACAGGAATGTCCAATCAAGAAATCGCAGATGCTCTTTTTATCAGTTTAAAAACGGTTAAAACACACGTTTCTAACATTTTTAATAAATTAGAAGTAACAGATCGCACCCAAGCAACGATTTATGCAATTTCGCACCATCTCGTTTAAGAAAAAGACCAAAACCTTAAATTATGATATAATATATGAATTAATAATAAGTTTGGAAAGCGAAATGGAAGAATTAATCAAAAAAGCAGAGCAAATCAAAATCATTTTTTTTGATATTGATGATACGCTCCGAGTAAAAACGACCGCTTATATGCCTGATTCAATCACTGAAGTTTTTGAAAAATTGCATCAAAAAGGAATCCTGACAGGAATTGCGACAGGACGAAATTTATACGGCGTCGTCCCAGAAGTTAAAGCACTAAATCCTGATTACTTTGTCACCATCAATGGTGCTTTTGTGATGGATGCGCAAAAAAATGTGATTTTTAAAAATCCATATTCAAAAGCAACAGTAAAAGAAATGATGGATTGGCTTGAAGCGAATCACAGTGAATATGCTTTTGTTGGATCAGATGAATTATACGTCTCCCAGTGGAATGAAATTGCAAGCAGTGCAATCCATCCGATTTATGGCACACTTAAAGAAAATAAAAATTATTATCTTAACCATGATGTCTATCAAATGTTATCTCTCTCAGATCATGATGATCAGATCGAATTAACAGAATCACTTAAGCAACAAATTAGAATGGTCCGTTGGCATGAATATTCATCAGATCTCGTTCCGATTCATGGCTCAAAAGCTGACGGCTGTAAAAAAATATTAGATCGGTTAGATTTAAAACCAGAAAACATGATGAATTTTGGGGATGAATTAAATGATCGTGAACTTTTTGATCTTTCAGGATTATCTGTTGCAATGAAAATTTCTCATCAAGAAATTTTAGATAAAGCAGATTACATCACAGAAACTATCGAAAATGACGGCATTTTAAAAGCACTTCGCGCCCTCAAAATCATTGATTAAAAATCAAAATAAAGTTAAACCAAGCACTAGAAAGAAAAAATATGACTTATCCACAAATCGACATCGAAAACTTTGACGCAACAACAGCCATCATGCACACTAACCATGGTGATTTGACCATTAAATTATTTGATGAATTAGCTCCAAAAACTGTGAAAAATTTTGTTGAACTCTCAAAAAAAGGCTATTACGATGGTGTTATTTTCCACCGAATCATCAAAGATTTCATGATTCAAGGCGGAGATCCCACAGGGACAGGGATGGGGGGAAGTTCCATTTATGGGGATAAATTTGAAGATGAATTTTCATTGAATGCGTTCAATATCCGAGGGGCAGTATCAATGGCAAATGCAGGACCAGATACCAATGGTTCTCAATTTTTTATCGTTCAAAATCAAAACCTCCCTTATCCAAAAGAAGCATTAGTTGAAGGTGGATGGCCAGAAGAAATTGCAGAACGTTACACCAAGGGAGGAACTCCTCATTTAGACGGTCGTCATACTGTTTTTGGACAATTAGCCAACGAAGAAAGTTTTAAAGTGATGGATGACATCGCTTCTGTTGAAACAGGCATTCAGGATAAACCTGTTGATGACGTTGTGATTACTTCCATTGACATCATCGAGAAATAAAAAATGAAAGAGCAAAAAATAGGCGATATTGTACGGATTGAGGTGATTGGACTTCAAGATTACGGGGCTTTTGTCAAACTCATTGAAGAAGATCCTAAATCAAAAGAGCAAAAAGGATTAATCCATATTTCAGAAGTTCAGTCTGGTTTTGTTAAAAACATCCGCGAGATGATGACCATTGGGCAAAAAATGGATGCCCAAATCATCGACATCGACGAATACAATAAAAAAATAAGTCTTTCGATTAGAAGCTTGGAGAAAAATCCACAAATTCATCATTTCTATCATAAAAAGCACTTTACTGATTCAAGACAGAAAATCGGATTTAAACCACTAGGCAAATTATTAGATGGATGGGTAGAAGAAAACGAAGCCTACTTAGCACATCTTCAATCAGAAACACACCAACGTTAAGTAAATCATGAGAATAAGTGAGGGTCTTTTTTGAACGATAATGTTTTAAAATATATCAAAAGAATTTTTAATATCATCACTTTATTAGGTTTCGTTGCAACAATTATAGGGGCCGTTTATCTCTGGCGAATGGGTGTTTTTCAAAATCAAACTGCCTTGCAACAATTGATTTTAGCTCATCGTTTTTTAGGACCATTGATTTTCTTTTGTTTGCAGATCATTCAAGTGATTGTTCCCATCATCCCTGGTGGATTTACAATGGCAGCAGGTGTTTTGATTTTTGGCCCTGTTTGGGGATTTATTTATAATTATGTGGGGATTGTTCTGGGTTCTTTTTTGCTTTTTCATTTTGGACGAAAATATGGACAATCTCTGGTTCAGACCTTCATTAAAGAAAAGGCCTATCGTAAATACATGGGCTGGGTTCAAAAAGGACAAAGAAAATTCAATATTATTTTTGCACTCCTCATTTTATCTCCAATTGCACCAGATGATGCCTTAGTATTAATTGCGAGTCAAACAAAAATGAGTTGGCGTTTTCTCTTTTGGACCATGATTTTATGTAAACCAATCCCGATTTTAGCCTACTCGTATCTTTTGATTTATGGTGGGGGCTTCTTAGAAAAAATTTTATAAAACCCGCAGGAGTGCGGATTTTTTTGTAAAAAATAAAACAAAAAGAAATAACAAAAAATCCCCCTAAATCAAATGAAAAAATGTATAATAGAGATATTGATTTTAGAGATAAAAACTTGTTCATGTCGTGAATAAGTTTGATACATTGGAGCTAGTTTTGAGTAAAAAAAATAACACACGCTTTTCGATCGATAATCGGATTGATTATGCCCTTTTATTGCCTGCTTTTTTATTAATCCTCATCGGTTTATATGCCCTTTATGTGGCGGTTTCTCATGACCATGCCAATCGTGCCACTCAAATGGTGGCACAACAAGCCATTTGGGTACTTATTGGATCCGTGATTGCTTTTATTGTCATGCATTTGGATTCAAAATTATTATGGAAATTGACTCCTTATATTTATGGCTTCGGACTCTTTTTAAATGTTCTTCCCATCTTTTTTCATGATGCTCAAACGGTGAAATTAACAGGAGCAAAAAACTGGGTCGCCTTTGGCGGACACAATCTCTTTCAACCGTCAGAATTTATGAAAATCGCCTTTATCCTTTTTATTAGCAGGTTAGTTGTAAATTTTCAAAATAAGGTCGATGAGCGAAGTTTAAAAGATGATTTTAAATTAATTGGATGGTTATTGCTTGCTACAGTTCCCGTTGCATTATTATCTATTTTCCAGAGAGACTTTGGGACATTTTTAGTGTTTGTGGTTATTTTAGCAGGAGTTATTTTAGTTTCTGGAGTGAGTTGGAAAATAATTATTCCAGCACTCGTGTTTGTTTGTGGTGTTGCAGGGGGCATAGTCGCGCTCGTCGCCAATCCTGCTGGACAAGCGTTTTTGGAAAAAACAAGTTTTGCGACTTATCAAGTACAGCGTTTTGAAGCCTGGCTTGATCCATTTGCTAATATGCAAACATTTAGTCTCCAACAAGCAAGATCATTGATCTCTGTTGGGATTGGTGGCATCTGGGGGAATGGTATTGGAGTGGCTAATGTTCAAGTCCCAGTGCGAGAGTCGGATATGATTTTTACTGTTATTGCTGAGGATTTTGGTTTTGTGGGGTCAACATTTTTGATTTTCTTATATTTCATGTTGATTTATCGGATGATCCGAGTGACGTTTAAATCAAATAATCAATTCTATACTTATATTTCAACAGGAATTATCATGATGATTTTATTCCACGTGTTTGAAAATATTGGTGCGGCGATTGGTGTTGTTCCTTTGACAGGAATCCCACTTCCATTTATTTCTCAAGGAGGATCCGCCTTGATGTCCAATATGATTGGCCTTGCTTTAGTGCTTTCAATGAAATATAATCAAATTCCAGAAGGTGTTATTAAACAAGCGTCAATAGACAAAGGACGGGATAAATTAAATGCAAAAAAAGCAAAACGTTCTCAAAGAAGAAATTAGAAAAATCACGTTAGTGGTTTTTTATTTTTTGACAAAATAAAATCCATCTGTTATAATGTTCTTAAATTAACGAAGGTGGTATGGTCTATTGAAATAAGAATGTCTTGAACACATTGCATCCAAAAAAATACAGTAACTTTAAATCTTGTTTTTTTGTGTGCGTTCATGACATTTTAGTGAGATGGACTTGATCTAGTGCGCCTTCTTTTTGAGGGAAAAAGTATAGGGAAAAGCTCTTTTCATGCGATGTCATGAGAAGAGTTTTTTCGTTGTAACATCACAAAAGAAGGAGAAAAAATGAACTTAAAACAAAAAGAAATCCAAGAAAGATTAGAAAAAATAAAACAAGGTCAATCGACATTTACTTCAAAGCAAAAACAAAAAGGACACTTTAATGACAAGGCGACCAAACAAAATACACACGTCTCATCAAAAAACGGTCCTAGAAGAAGTGGGATTTGATTGACCTTCACAACCTAGTGGAGGTGTGCAATGTCTAATATTGAAATCAAAAATTTAACTTTTGGATATCAAGAGGCGCTTATTTTTGACCATGCTCAGATTAATATGGATAAAAAATGGAGATTGGGATTAGTAGGACGCAACGGACGAGGAAAAACAACCCTACTCAAACTCTTATCTGGTGCTCTTAAAACTGAAACTTTAAAGACGATAAAAGAAAATTTTGTGTATTTTCCTCAAGATATAAAAGGAAAATCATCACTTTTAACGCTGGAACTTCTTTATGAGTGCGCAAGTTTTGAGCAGTGGAAATTAGAACGTGAGCTTAAACTTTTAGAGGTGTCTATTGAATTGTTGTGGCGTCCTTTTGAGTCGCTTTCTGGTGGAGAACAGACGAAGTGTTTATTGGCTCTATTATTTTTAGAGGAGGGGAATTTTCCTTTGATTGATGAACCGACAAATCATTTGGATTTGGAAAGTCGAAAAACAGTTGCGGATTATCTCAAGAAAAAATCAGGATTTATCGTCGCATCACATGATCGACAGTTTTTAGATGAAATTTGTGATCATATCTTGGTGATTGAGCGAAAACAAATTTTGCTTCATCAAGGGAATTTTTCAACATATGAGGAACAAAAAAAGTTACGAGATGCGTTTGAACTTTTTGAAGATGAAAAGTTAAAAAAAGATATTTCTCGTCTAAAAAAAACAGCTAGAGAAAAAGAAAAATGGTCAAAAAATCTGGAAATGACAAAATCTCGAAAAAAACGAGGGTTTGATACAGAAACGAAGCGGATCGATAAGGGATTTTTAGGACGTAAAGCTGCAAATATGATGCAGAAATCTAAAAATTTGGAAAACAGAATGAATGAAGAGATTGAACAAAAGGAAAAATTACTTAAAAATCTTGAAAAAATAGATGATTTATCTCTCAATTTTTTTCCTGATTTTCATAAAGTGTTAGTATCTTGCGAGGATTTTACCTTGGGATATGATCATGATTTGTTTGAGCCGATTCATTTTAAACTTGAAAGGGGACAACACCTCGTTCTTTCTGGAAAAAACGGAACTGGAAAGTCTAGTATTGTGAAAGCCATTAAAGGGATTTTTGATGGACAAATAAAAGGGAAACTAGAAGTAGTCTCATCTCTTCAAATCTCTTATGTAGATCAAATGCCTCAACATCAGGGAACGTTGCGAGATTTTGCAGGAGAAAATCACATAGAGATTGAAACCTTCTATTCTCATTTGCGAAAACTTGGGATGGAGCGCAGCGTATTTGATCAAAGAATTGAAACGATGAGTCAAGGGCAACAAAAGAAAGTCGAGTTAGCTAAAAGTTTAGCTCAAAAAGCACAACTTTATGTTTGGGATGAACCGCTTAATTATTTGGATGTGTTTAATCATGAGCAAATCATTACGCTCATTAAAACGTTTAGTCCTTCAATGCTAATCATTGAACATGATGCTGCTTTTATTGAGGCGCTAGGAGAAAATAATATTAATTTAATAAAAAAATGAGACTTTTTCATTTCTGATAATGAAAAAAGAATCAAGTTTAGTGTATAATAAAGGATATGACGAATCAACAAAAAATATTTAAAGGAACAATGCTTGCAATATTTGCAGGCATTTTATGGGGTATTTCAGGGATATTTGGGCAACTTTTTTTCCAAGCCTATCATGGAGATGCATTGTGGATTACTTCATTTCGATTGCTGGTCGCGGGAATGATTTTGTTAGGAATTTCTTATTTTAAATCTAAAACTTTATTTTTTAATTTGATTAAGGAAAAGAAGAATTGGCCGGTTTTATTGCTTTATGCTTTTGGGGGCATTTTTTCTGTGCAATTTTTTTATTATTTTACGATTCAATTATCTAATTCTGCTACAGCGACGATTTTACAATATACTTCGCCTGTTTTTATTTTAATTTATGGGGCGTTTTTTAATAAAAAACTTCCAAAATTAAAGTCCACTTTACTCGTATTAGGTGCGATGTTTGGTGTTTTTTTGCTGATTTCTAATGGTGATGTGCATCACTTGAATATCAGTATTTTAGCATTGTGTACGGGTGGTCTTGCGGCTGTCGCTGTGGTGATTTATTCGCTTGCGCCAAGGCGGATTTTGAGACAATATGGCTCTGTGAATGTCGCTGGTTGGGGCATGATTTTAGCTGGTATTGGAAGTAATTTCATTCATCCATTTTGGAAAATAAACTTTAAAATTGAAGCGTTATCGATTTTTTATATTTTATCTATTGCGATTCTTGGGACTGCGATTGCGTTTTTGATTTGGTTGCAAGCGACAGAGTTTGTGTCGCCATTGGTCGTGAATGTGGCAACAGCAACAGAACCATTAACGTCTGTTTTAGTGAGTGTCCCATTGTTTGGACTTGCTTTGACGCCACTTTCAATTTTTGCGATGCTTTTGGTCGTGATCTGTGTGATTTTATTGTCAAGAAGTGAGGGCGCTTAAGTCTTGCAGAAAGTCAAGTACAGAGATTTTTTCAATCCATTTTACTAAAGGTAAAATTTATTATATAATTAATAAAGTTTCATTTTGTTTTGAAAACAGGACTGAAAAGTAAGAAAAGGCTCATGAAAAAAAATAAAAAAATGCTATGGTCGATTTTTGCGCTATTCATTGTTTTGATTTTAATCATTGCAATAGGATGGTATAAAAATCAAGCGGTGTTCACGACACAAACGAAAACAAATGCGCGTTTAAGTTCAAGTGATCAAAATCAAACGTCAGAAAAAAGCTCAAGTTCAAAAAGTAGTGTTCGTTCAAGCACAAGCACCAGTACTAGTTCGAGTTCGAGTAGTGATTTGCCTCAAGCCCATCAAAGTGACTGGGATTTAATCATTGTGAACAAAAATAATCCAAAAGGAGAGTTAAATCCTCCTCTAGCACAAGTGGATGGCAAAGATGTGAATGCACGGATCGCTCAAGCTGCGGCAGCATTTTTAGCTGCAGCTAAATCAATTGATCCGGATGAACATTTTATCTCGGGTTATCGTTCGGTGGCTTATCAAAGTCAGTTGTATAACATGTATGTAGCGCAAGAAATGTCAGGAGATGGGACGGTTAATTCAACTGGGAAAGAAATTTCAAAAGCGCAAGCGATTCAAAATGTAAATACGTACTCACAACCTGCTGGAATGTCAGAACATAACACAGGGTTAGCGATTGATATGAGTACAGTTGATAGTTTGAATGCGAGTGATCCTACAGTGGTTCAAAAAGTGATGGCTATTGCACCGCACTATGGTTTTATTCTTCATTTTCAAAAGGGGATGGAAGCTTCAACCGGGGTTGATTATGAAGATTGGCATTATCGCTATGTTGGTGTGGAGAATGCGACCTATATGACGGCACATCATCTCTCACTAGAGCAATACGTCGCCTTGTTGCCAAAATAAGAAAAAGCGAGGCAGGATGCGCACATCAGTTGGCGCTTTTTTTATTTTAAGAAAAGTGTGCTATAATTTAGGGCATGTTAAGAGATAAAAAATTTTTATATTTGCAAGGCTTTTTCGTGCTATTTGTGCTGGTTTGTATGGCATTTTCGCTCCTTTTTTATGGAAAAATCAGTTTACATGTTGAGGTGAATGTTCCAATGAGCATGACGTGGAACGTATTTTTAGCGCTTTTAGCTTATGATTTTGCATATTTTTCGTGTCAGGTGTCAAAAAAAGGAGCTCAAATTGGATTTGCGTTTTTATGGCTCATTTTTTATCCGAATACATTTTATGTACTGACGGATGCAAAGCACTTTGTTGATTGGTTGGATCCTACAATGGTGCATCGTTTGAGTCAATTTCGAACGCTCATTAATTTTAATTTGTTGATTTTTGGCATCATTTTTGGTGTGGTTTTGGGGGCATGGTCAATTCAATTGATAGTGACGCGTTTTGTTCCTTATAAAGTATTGCGCGCGTTTTTTGTATTTGTGATTTCGTTTTTGAGTTCGATTGGTATTTTTGTTGGGCGTTCTGAACAATTGAGATTAAATTCATGGGATTTAATTTTGCATCCGTTCAATACTTTTTTTACGATTATTCGATCAATCAATCAAGAAAATTTGGGCTTTTTTGGCGCATTTACGGTTTGTCAGATTGTGATTATTTTATTACTTTCTTTTTCTCCGCAACTTTTTTTGCAAAAGAAATAATAATGCTTGACAAAAATTGGTTTTATGTTATAATAGATTTAAATAAAAAACTATTAGAAAGGAGCGTTCGAAAGAGCGCTCCTTCTCTGTCGCGTTTTGGAGAGGAGAATGATGTCAGATATTACAGAAGTTGTAGAGGATTATCTTCGTCCATATTTGCCTGAACCGTTTGTTTTACATGCGATTGAATGGGAAAAATTTGGTGGAGACATGGTTTTGAGGATTTTAGTGGATCGTTTGGGAGGAATTACGATTGATGAAACAGGGGAGTTGAGTGAGTTGATTTCACCACTTCTTGATCGTTTGTCTCCTGATCCATTTCCAAAAGAGGGATATCTTTTGGAAGTCGCAAGTCCAGGCGCTGAACGTCCGTTAAAAAAACCAGAGCATTTTAAAGAAGCGATTGGCGAGTTTGTTTTTGTTAAACTTTATCAGAAATTGGATGGAATCAAAGAATTTTCCGGTGATGCCGTTGATTTTGATGGTCATGTTTTGACGCTTGATGTGTTGGATAAAACGCGGCATAAAACGGTTGTGATTCCTTTTGAGTTGATTTCAAAAGCACAAACAATGGTAAAATTTTAAATCATTTTTTTGCATCGGATAAAAATTTTTCTTGTCAGTACTGACAAAGGCTAATATTGAGGGAAATCGGGCTCTGTCAGTACTGACAAGAAAAAATGTTGTCATGGATCAGAAAAAAAGTTATTTTTACGAAGAAAGAGAGAAAAAAATGAGCAAAGAAATGCTGAACGCCTTTGCAATGCTGGAAGAAGAAAAAGGAATCAAGATGGAGATTGTGGTTGATGCGATCGAACAAGCAATCACAGCAGCTTACAAACGTCAATATGGTCAAGCGCAAAATGTCAAAGTGATTTTTGATGAGAAAAAGGGAAATTTCAACGTTTATTCAACGCGTGAAGTCGTTGATGAAGTGTTTGATAGCCGTTTGGAAATCAGTTTGGAAGATGCGCTTGAATTAAATCCACATTATGAAATTGGCGATAAAATCATGTTTGAAGAAAAGCCTAAGGATTTTGCGCGAACTGCTGCTGGAGCGGCTAAACAAGTGATCATGCAAAAAATGCGTGAAGAAGAACGAACAATCATTTACAATGAATATTCACGGTATAAAGATGAAATTATTCAAGGAACGGTTGAAAAAATTGACAATCGTGCGGTTTACGTGAATTTGGGCCGTGTCGATGCGCTGTTGACGAAAAAAGATCAAATTGCTCAAGAACGTTATCATGTGGGGGATCGCGTGAAAGTCTATGTGACAGATGTTATCTTGACACCAAAAGGAACGCGCGTGTTCATTTCACGTACTGTTCCAAATATGCTCAAGCGGATGTTTGAAAAAGATATTCCAGAAGTTTTTGATGGTACTGTTGAGATCAAATCCATTGCACGAGATGCTGGAGATCGCGCAAAGGTCATTGTTCAATCACATGATGAAAATGTTGATGCTATTGGGACAATGGTTGGAGCAAAAGGAGCACGGATTCAAGGCATTATTCGTGAACTCGCTGGCGAAAAAATGGACATCATCGAATTTTCAAATGACAAAGCGACATTGATTGCAAATGCATTGAAACCAGCTAAAATCGAGCAAGTACTGATTACTGAAGATGGAGCGTCTCTTGCGGTAGTGGCGAAGGATCAATTGTCCTTGGCGATTGGAAAACGTGGTCAAAATGTTCGTCTCGCAGCACATGTTACAAACAGTAAAATCGACATTAAATCTGCTGAAGAATTCAATATGGATGATTATGACTTCGTGACAGAAACAGAAGATGATGCAACGCTTGAAGATGCCCTTGACACCAAGGAATTTGAAGGTGAGGTTTTTGAATCTGAGGACGTTGTCAGTACTGACAATGAAGCATGATCCATTTTTCAAAATAAAAAGATAAAATCGAGGATTTTTGATGAAGCAAAAAAAAATTCCCATGAGAAAATCTTTAGTCTCAGGCGAGCAATTTCCCAAAAAACAACTGCTTCGTGTTGTTTATACGAAAGCAGGCGAAATTTCAATTGACCCAAATGGCAAAGCCAATGGGCGCGGTGCTTATATTGCTCTACAAAATCGTGAAGCACAAATGGCAAAGAAAAAGCGAGTGTTTGATCGCGCGTTTTCAGCTAAAATTGCGGATGCTTTTTATGATGAGTTGATTGCGTATGTGGAACATCAAGTGGCACGAAAAGCCTTGTTAGAGGCCACTTATTCAGCTGAACAAGCTCCTGATTATGACTAAAAAACATGGATAAAAAACAACAATTATTTAATTTGGCAGGACTTGCAAAACGCGCAGGAAAAACGATTACTGGTGAAGAATTAGTGACCAAAGCGATTCAAAATGGACGCGTAAAATTGATTTTTCTTGCAAACGATGCAGCGTCAAATTTGACAAAAAAAATGATCGATAAATCAAAGTTTTATGAGGTTGTGGTTTGCCAAACCTTCTCAGAAAGTGAACTATCACAAGCAATTGGCCAACATCGTAAGGTCGTAGGAATTGCAGATGATGGATTTGTAAAGAAAATGGAGAGCCTCATGACAGAATGATAAGTAGGGAGAAATTCGCCAGCTAAAAAAAGAAAAACCAGAATTTAGAGGGTTCTTTTGAGCGAGTGGATCCAAAAAAAGGAGGACAAAATTGTCTGATAAAAAGCGAATTAATCAAATAGCAAAAGAAACAGGATTGTCAAATTCAGATTTAGTGAATGCAGCGCAAGCACTTGGATTGGAAGTGAAATCACATTCCAGCTCAGTTTCAGAAGGAGATGCAAAAAAAATTGTTGAAAAAGCAAAAGAAGGCGGCGTGAAAACAGCACCTGCCAAACCCGCATCAACAAAAAAAGTAGCGCCTAAAGAAACAAACACCCAAGCGCGGACGTTTGCTGGAAAAGCAATCGTTGAAGATCCAGCGATTTTAGCAAGAATTAAAGCCAAAGAAGAAGCAGAAAAAGCTGCAAAATTGGCCAAAGCAGCTCAGGAAACATCAAATGAGGCTCACGTAAAAGAAAAACCAGCAGCTCGCACGGAGCAGCCAAAAAAAGCGCCAAAAGTCGTTCAAGGAAGTGTAAATACACCTCATTTGGCAGCGAATGAACAAAAAAATGAAAAGAGTGAAACAAACATCGTTACAAAAACGGAAACTGCCAAAAAAGAAGAAAAACCAAAATTTGGTAAAAAACCAAGAATTCAAATCAAAGTTGTCAAACGTGCAGAGGACATCAAAAAAGAGGCAGATGCTGCTGCTGAAAAACGAAAATCTGAGCATAAGTCTTTCGATCGCAATCATCGCAATAATAACGGAGATAATCGCAGACCACAAAATAAAGAAGGCCAAGGGCATTATGATAAAAAACGGCCTCAGGGAAATACGCAAGGTCAAAATCGTTCTGGAAACAAATTTGAAAAACCAAGTTCAACGACTGAAACATTTGCTGCGCCTGTCACAGGAAAAACCAGTCGTCGTGACCGTGAGCGCGATAAAAAGAAGAGCGAGCACGATAAATCTGGAGAGGGCAATCGTAAAGGTGGTCCACTTCATGTCAATGATAATCGTAATCAGGTGCGTAACGCCAGAAATTCAAATTGGAATGCTGGAAATAAGCGCGGAAAAGGAAGAAATACTAAATTCGTTTCACAAGCCGCACCACAAACACAGCGTAAATTCCATGAATTACCTGAAAGTCTTGAATACCAAGAAGGAATGAACGTTCAAGATATTGCAAAAGCCATCAAACGTGAACCAGCTGAAATTATCAAAAAGCTCTTTATGATGGGGACGATGGTCAATCAAAATCAATCACTTGATGAAGAAACGATTGAATTAATTTTGATGGATTATGGCGTTGAGGCCATCAAAAAAGTCGAAGAAGATAAAACAGATATTGAGCGTCTTTTTGTTGAAGAAGGATACCTCAATGAGGATAAAATGGAAGAACGTGCTCCTGTTGTAACAATCATGGGACACGTTGACCATGGGAAAACAACGTTGCTTGATCATTTGCGTAATTCTCATGTGACAGAAGGCGAAGCTGGTGGAATCACTCAAGCAATCGGAGCGTATCAAATTAAAGCAAATGGTAAGAAAATCACATTCTTGGATACACCAGGTCACGAAGCGTTCACTTCAATGCGTGCGCGTGGTGCTTCTGTGACGGATATTACGATTTTAGTTGTTGCAGCAGATGATGGTGTAATGCCTCAAACCATTGAAGCTATTGACCACTCTAAAGCGGCCAATGTTCCAATTATTGTTGCGGTTAATAAAATTGATAAACCTGGTGCAAATCCTTCTCGTGTGATGCAAGAGCTTGCTGAACATGGGGTCGTTTCAACTGCTTGGGGCGGGGAATCTGAATTTGTTGAAATTTCTGCAAAATACGATAAAAATTTGGATGAGCTTTTAGATACGGTGCTTCTTGTCGCTGAGGTTCAAGAATTAAAAGCTGATCCTACTGTCCGTGCGATTGGTACAGTGATTGAAGCGCGTCTTGACCAAGGAAAAGGAGCGATTGCAACGCTTCTGGTTCAACAAGGAACCATGCACATTCAAGATCCAGTCGTTGTCGGAAATACGTTTGGACGTGTTCGGACGATGATTAACGAACGTGGGCGTCGTGTGAAAGAAGCAGGACCATCCACTCCAGTTGAATTGACTGGATTAAATGAAATGCCTCAAGCGGGAGACCATTTTGCAGTCTTTGAAGATGAAAAAACCGCACGTAGTGTCGGTGAAAATCGTGCAAAACATGCGCAACTTGAAAAACGCAAAAACACACGTCGTGTCAGTCTTGACAACCTCTTTGATACGCTTAAAGAAGGACAAACTAAAACGGTCAATATCATCATCAAAGCAGATGTTCAAGGTTCTGCAGAAGCTTTAGCAGCTTCACTTCAAAAAATTGAGGTGGAAGGTGTGCGTGTGGATATTGTCCATGCAGCAGCGGGAGCAATTTCTGAATCTGATGTTGCGTTAGCTGAAGCGTCAAATGCGATTATTGTTGGGTTTAACGTCCGTCCAACAGGAATTGCGCGGGAACAAGCCGAACGTGCTGATGTCGATATTCGTCTTCACAACATCATCTATAAGGTCATTGAAGAAGTTGAAACTGCGATGCGTGGCATGCTTGATCCAGAATTTAAAGAAGAAATCACAGGAGAAGCCATTGTTCGTGAAGTCTTTACCGTCTCTAAAGTCGGTACAATTGCTGGATTCATGGTGGTCCGTGGAAAAGTGGCACGCGATGCGAGTGTCCGTGTCATTCGTGAAGGCGTTGTTTTGTTTGATGGCGCGATTGCCAGCTTGAAACACTTTAAAGATGATGTCAAAGAAGTCGGAAATGCCCAAGAAGGTGGATTGATGATTGAAGGTTACAATGATGTTGCCGTTGATGATACGCTTGAAGTTTACAAAATGGTTGAAATCGAACGAAAATAATAAAATGACGCGTTTCATGTTTTGTCAGCACTGACAAGAATTAAAAATGGGATACTGTCAGTGCTGACAGAAAAAAAGAAATGAATTTGTAATGAAAGGAAATCAAAATGGGAAATTCTTATCGCAGTGATCGTGTTGCTGTTGAAATTCAGCGTGAAATTAATGATATTTTGCGTAACAAAGTGCGTGATCCTCGGGTTCAAGACGTGAATATTACCGATGTTCAGATTACAGGAGATTTGTCACAAGCCACAGTTTATTACAGTCTCTTGTCAGATTTGGCTTCGGATCATCAAAAAGCTCAAACTGCACTTAATAAAGCCACAGGGCTATTCAAAAGTGAATTAGCACACCGGATGTCCATTTTTAGAATTCCAGATTTGACCTTTGAGCAAGATCAATCCGTCGAATATGGTTCAAAAATAGATGAATTATTACGAGGACTTAACAAATAATGAAACGGCACTTTCAATTGAAAGTGTTTTTCATTTAATCTGGACGGCGCTTTCTTTTTTGTGATATAATAGGTCTATACAATACAAAATTAGTTTGAGAGGATACAGAGGATGAAAGAAGCACTGTTTTTAAAATCGGTTTTGCATGAAAAAATATGGGGCGGAACGCATTTGAAGGAATTTGGTTATGATTTGCCAAGTGATAAAGTGGGGGAATATTGGGCCATTTCAGCGCATCCGCACGGGATATCCATTGTTAAAAATGGGACTTATGCACAAATGCCCCTTGATAAATTGTATGCTGAACATCGCGAACTTTTTGGAAATCGTACTGAATCCGTTTTCCCATTGCTGACAAAAATCTTGGATGCCAATGATTGGCTTTCTGTACAGGTTCACCCTGATGATGCGTACGGTCAAAAGCATGAGGGAGAACTTGGAAAAACAGAATGTTGGTATATTATTTCTGCAAAACCTGGTGCTGAAATTGTTTATGGCCACACCGCAAAAACAAGAGTGCAACTGGCTGAGATGATCCATGCAGGTGCATGGGATGAGCTGCTTACTAAAGTTCCTGTCAAAGTTGGAGAATTTTATCATGTTCCCTCTGGAACAATGCATGCGATTGGTGCAGGCATCGTCATTTTAGAGACACAACAGTCGTCTGATACGACTTATCGTGTTTATGATTTTGATCGACGTGATGCACAAGGAAATTTACGTGAGTTGCACATTCAGCAGTCCATTGATGTTTTGACGATTCCTGGAGATCAGTTGCCTGATAATAAAGTTACTGTAGAAACTTTTGATGGTGCTGAACTTTCAACGTTAGTAAAATCAGATTTTTTCGATGTTTTCAAATGGGTCATTACAAAAAATCATGACTTCAAAAAAACAGCGGATTACACGCTTGTTTCTGTCCTTGATGGATCAGGTCAACTTGATATTGATGGACAAGTAGTATCCATAAAAAAAGGAGATCATTTCATTTTGCCAAGTCCAGTGGAGTCATGGAAAATCACAGGACAGTTAGAAATGATTGCAAGTCAACCCAAGTAAATCGCACCACTAAACAAAAATTTGTCAGTACTGACAAGTTTTTTTGTATCCTTTTATTCTTGCAAAATGAAAATTTTATGATATAATTTGATACATGAAATGATTTGCAGTGTAAAATATTACTTAACAAATCGGAGATAAAATGAAAACAGATTTTGATAAAGTCAATGAATGGCTGATTCAACTTTTCCATGATTTCATGATTTTAGAGGAACAATTTCTCAAAGATCGAGAGAACCCAGATGTGACCGTCAAGGAGCTTCAAATCTTGACGCTCATCCATGCTTTAGGAAGTTGTCGTGCGACAGACATTGCCAAAGATCAAAAACTGGCGCTTTCAACGATTACAATCACGCTCAATCGGCTTGAAAAAAAAGGATATATTCGTCGGACCCCATCAAAAGTGGATCGGCGTGTGATTTTTGTTGGGCTTGAAGAAAAAGGAAATGAACTATGTGACAGCCATCGTGCGTTTTTCAGCGATATCACGGATAGCCTTTTTGATAGCATTTACGGGACAACAGAAAATAAATTGGAGGGTGAGTTAGGCAATTTGCATAATTCATTGGAGAACATGAAATAATAATGTTTGCAAAAATTACAGCAGCAGCACACGCTGCACCAAATAATTCTGTCAGTAATGACAAACTTTCTACATTGATGGACACCTCTGATGAATGGATTTATTCACGGACAGGAATTAAATCACGCCATCTTTCGACAGGAGAAAACACTTCTGATTTATCCATTAGGGTTGCAAAACGGTTACTTGAAAATGCAAATCTTTCTGCTGACGAATTGGATTTCATCATCGTTGCAACGATTACACCAGATTCAATGATGCCGTCAACAGCTGCGATTGTTCAAGGAAAAATCGGAGCAACACACGCATTTGCATTTGATTTGACCGCTGCTTGTTCAGGTTTTGTTTTTGCCCTATCCACAGCTGAAAAACTGATTCAAGCTGGAAGTCACAAAGGAATTGTCATTGGCGCAGAAGTTTTTTCTAAAGTACTAGATTGGACCGATCGCTCAACTGCTGTACTATTTGGTGATGGTGCGGGGGGAGTATTACTTGAAGATAAGGGAACAAGCCCACTTGTCATCGCTGAGCAGCTCCAAACAGACGGAAGCCGTGGAGACAAATTAACGTCATCACTCACCGCCGTTCAATCGCCTTTTTCAGTATCGCACACACCACTCAACACACACGTCACGATGGATGGACGCGCAATCTTTGATTTTGCAGTGCGTGATGTGCCAAAAAATATGTTGTCAGTACTGACAAAAGCGCAGCTGACAGTAGATGAGATTGATTATTTCCTTTTGCACCAAGCAAATTCAAGAATTCTTGATAAAATGGCAAAAAAATTATCTGCAAATAGATCAAAATTTTTACAAAATATGGCAGAATATGGAAATACAAGTGCAGCAAGTATCCCTATTCTCTTGTCAGAATCGCTAGAAAATGGTAAGCTATCATTAGGGCAAAATCAAAAAATCCTTCTGACAGGATTTGGTGGTGGATTAACTTGGGGAACCATGATTATCACGCTCTAATCGGTTGTTCAAAAATAGACGAACATCCACATTTAAAAAAGGTATAACCCGCAGGGTTGCGGATATATAAAAATTATATTAAAATGGTTTAGTACCATCTAAATCATATTCAAAAGGAGAAACAACTCATGGCTGTATTTGAAAAAGTACAAGATATTATCGCAGACGAACTTGGTAAAGACAAAGAAGAAATCACGCTCGACACTACATTTGAAGCGCTCGATGCTGATTCACTTGACCTTTTCCAAATTATCAATGATATCGAAGACGAATTCGAAGTTGAAGTAGATACTGACCAAGATCTCAAAACGGTAGCTGAACTTGTAAACTACGTTGAAGAACTTAAAAAATAATGAAAAAAGGGGGTGACAGAATTCTGTCGGATCGGGAGAAATTTTTTCTTTCATCAACCCCTCTTCATTTTAAAAAAAATATAGTTTGACAACTCAAATAAAAAATGGTGAAAAAGATGACGAAAACTGCATTTCTTTTTTCTGGGCAAGGTGCCCAAAAATTAGGCATGGCTTACGATTTATATGAAAAATATGACAGTGTTAAAGCAACATTTGATCGCGCAAGTCACTTATTGGGCTATGATCTGCGTGCCTTGATTGATCATGATGAAGAAAAACTTAATGAAACAGCTTATACACAACCTGCGATTTTGGCCACTTCAATCGCGATTTATCGTTTATTGCAAGAAACGGGCATAAGCCCTGATGTGGTTGCTGGACTTAGCTTAGGAGAATATAGCGCACTCGTAGCTTCAGGAGCATTGACCTTTGATGATGCCATAAAATTGGTTGCAAAACGCGGTCAATATATGACGCAAGCTGCACCGACCGGTTCAGGAAAAATGGTTGCCGTCATGAATACTAGTGCTGAAATCATTGAAGAAGCCTGTAATGAAGCGCGTCAATACGGGATTGTCAGTCCAGCAAATTACAACACCCCAGGACAAATTGTCATCGGGGGAGAAAAAGACGCAGTAGATCATGCTGTTGCGCTGCTCAAAGCAAAAGGAAGTAAAAAACTTATTGAACTCAAAGTCTCAGGACCTTTTCATACCGCGATTTTAAAACCCGCTAGTGAAAAGTTAGCTGTGGCATTAGAAAAAACAAATTTTACTTCCTTTAATCTCCCATTGATTTCAAATACCACCGCGCAAGTCATGGAACATGATGAAATAAAAGCACTCCTTACGCGACAAGTTATGGAACCCGTTCGTTTTTATGAGTCCATTGAAACCATGAAAAATATGGGAGTTGAGCGATTTATTGAGGTTGGTCCAGGGAAAATTTTATCTGGATTCATCAAAAGAATTGATAAAACCGCCGACTTTACAAATGTTGAAGATTTATCGAGTTTTGAAGCACTGACAAAAATACAAGATTAAAAAGAAATCAAATCAATCAAAAGTGACGAGTTCTGACGTTTTATGAACGGTCACATTTGTCTTTAGAAGCGTTTCACTTAATGCTTATCCCTTTCTTATTATTTTTTGAAAATAGAAATGAGATAGGAAAAAATCAATAATCGGAGTAAACGATGGAAATCAAAAATAAAAACGTATTTATTACAGGATCAACACGAGGCATCGGACACGCGATTGCTCTTGAGTTTGCAAAACGTGGTGCAAATGTGATCATTAATGGACGCTCAGCTATTTCAAAGGAAACCTTAGCTGACTTCACAGCTTTTGGTGTTCAAGCAATCGGAGTATCAGGAGATATTTCAAGCTTAGACGATGCCAAACGAATGGTTCAAGAAGCAACAGACCAACTTGGCTCAGTAGATATTTTAGTCAATAACGCAGGAATCACAAAAGATGGACTTTCTTTAAAGATGAAAGAAGAAGATTTTGAAAGTGTGTTAAAAATCAATGTGACGGGTGCATTTAATATGACCCAAGCCGTTTTGAAGCCCATGACACGTGCGCGCCAAGGAGCCATCATCAATATCTCATCTGTTGTTGGTTTGATTGGAAATGCAGGACAAGCCAATTATGCCGCTTCAAAAGCAGGTCTCATTGGCCTGACAAAATCTATTGCACGAGAAGTGGCCGCAAGAAATATCCGTGTCAATGCGGTAGCACCAGGTTTTATCGAGTCAGATATGACTGCTGTTTTATCGGATAAAATAAAAGGAAGTATGCTCAATCAGATTCCAATGAAACATTTTGGAAGTCCAGAAGATGTTGCAAAAACTGTACTTTTCTTAGCAGAACAAGAATATATCACAGGACAAGTCCTCACCATTGATGGTGGGATGGTCATGTAATATTAGGGAATTTTCCCAACATAAGATTTAAAAGGAGAAAAAAATGAGTCGAGTAGTAATCACAGGCTACGGTGTCGTTTCAGCAATCGGTAACAATCCAGAAGATTTCTGGGAAAGTTTGAAAACAGGAAAAACAGGAATTGGTCCTTTGGATCGTTTTGATGCCACAGCAACAGGAATTTCTGTTGCTGCACAAGTTAAAGATTTTCCTTTCGAAAAATACTTTGAGAAAAAAGATGCCAGAAGAATGGATTTATTCAGTCAATATGCAGTGTATGCTTCATTAGACGCAATGGAAATGGCTGGCATCACAGAAGAAAATACAAATTATGATCGTTTAGGTTGTATCATGGCTTCTGGGATTGGTGGTCTTGAACAAACGCAGAATAATTCGATTGCAATGGAAAATAAAGGCCCTCGAAAAGTAGCTCCTTTATATGTTCCACTGGCTATTGCCAATATGGCAGCAGGAAATGTAGCGCTCAGGACTGGAGCGCGCGGCACTTCTCGTGCAGAAGTAACCGCATGTGCAGCAGGAGCAAATGCAATCGGATCTGCTTTTCGTGAAATTAAACACGGCTATGCTGATGTGATGATTTCAGGAGGAGCTGAGAGTGCGATTTGTGAAATCGGAATCGCAGGATTTGCAAATTTGACTGCTCTAACGAAAGAATCCGACCCAACACTTGCATGTCGTCCTTTTGATAAAGAACGGTCTGGTTTTGTCATGGGTGAAGGTGCTGGTGTTTTGATTTTGGAAAGTTTGGAACACGCACAAGCACGTGGCGCAAATATTTTAGCTGAAATTGTTGGTTATGGTTGTACCAATGACGCCTTTCACATGACGACACCGTCAGGAACAGGTGCAGAAAATGCAATGAAATTGGCACTCGAAGAAGGAAATATTGAACCAAGTGAAGTGGATTATATCAATGCGCACGGCACTTCTACCCACGCAAATGAAGAAACAGAAGCAAAAGCGATTCATAATGTGATTGGAGATCGTGCCTTTGTTTCTTCAACTAAAGCACTTCATGGACATGCACTTGGGGCAACAGGGGGGATTGAAGCTGTCGCAACTGTCCTTTCAATCATGCATCAATACGCACCAGTCAATGCAGGAACTAAAGTACTTGATGATGATATGACTATCAATGTCGTCCTTAAAGAAGGACAAAGCACCCCAATCAATGTGGCCTTATCGCAAGATTTCGGATTTGGTGGTCATAATGCCGTTCTTGCATTCAAAAAATGGACGGGCAAATAAAAAGGAGAGATGATAAAATGAATATTTCAGAAGTAAAAGAATTGATGGATAAGTTTGATCACTCTAGTTTACGTGAATTTTCATGGAAAAATGCGCAAGGTGAGCTTGACTTGTCCAAAAATGAAAGACAAGTCTCTTCCTCATTTGAAAAAAATTACAGCGCTCCATCAGTAACTCCTACCAGCATTCCTGAGAATTATGATACAAATAGCGTCGAACTTACAGAAGAAGTAATTGAGGAAAAGCCCAAAGCAGTTGCTCAAGGAGAAGTTGTCAAAAGTCCTTTGGTCGGGGTTGTTTATCTCAAGAGTTCTCCAGAAAAACCTCAGTTTGTAAATATTGGTGATACCGTCAAAAAAGGTCAGACGCTTTTGATCATTGAAGCAATGAAAGTGATGAATGAAGTTCCAGCACCTAAAGATGGTGTTATCACAGAAATTTTAGTTGCTACTGAGGACGTGGTCGAATTTGGACAAGAACTCGTGCGCATCAAATAATTTCAGCCAAAATTTTCTTTTACATACTTCTTGGAAGGTGAAAAATGCTATTTCTAAGTCCATTGTTTTTAATCATCGCGATTTGTGCGACTTTTTAGCCACCAAAAATGACTGGAAAAAATAAGATTTATCGCTAAAAATTCTTGTTTTAGCAATCGACCTTATTGCGCCAATTTTCATTGGATTTGTCACTTCTTCCATGTAAGTAAAAGGAGGATAGAAAATGAAAAAACATTGGATTTTTGTTCCGCTTGCAGTACTTGTAGTTTTAGGGGGAATTTACGTATGTTATGATTTTTTCAAACCAGATCCTGATTTGACAATTCCTGCCGATTTTCACTATCAAGGCCGTTCTTATGAGCAGTCGCTCTATCTGGATTGGGATACGCATTCGTTAGAAAAAGTAACGAAGATTGGGAAACTTTCACAAAAAAGCTACCTCAATCTTGTCAAATTTCCAGAACTCCCAACAAAAACGACTTTGGGCGTCGAAAATAGCAATCTCGGCTTCATGGATCAAGGATCAAGCGCTGTTTATTTCTCTGATAAGGCGGACAATAGTCTTTCTCGTGCGTTAGCGCTTATTTCTCCCCTCAAAACTGACGTTGAGACGGGAGGCGTGAATGGTAAAAAGTTGAAAGATTATTCACTCTCAGCAAAAAGCACAAGAATTTTGACAGATTATCTCAGCGCGCATGAAAACGAAGGAAAAAGGATAACGGATGATCCATTTGCCACATCAACCAAATCAATTTATAATCTGACAATCTCTGGAAAGAATGCCTACGGCTTTAACACCTCTTTCGCTTATGGGATAAGTGATTCGGGGGTTCCAATCATTGAGCGGACTTTGGGAGATGAAAACGATCCTTCTGATAAGAGCATCGTTTGGGAAAACATTCCGCAAAACATTCAAAAAATTATTGAAAAATAGAAAGGCATTATGAAATGACAGAAGTAAATATAGATGTCACAAAAGTCATGGAAGCTTTACCTCATCGCTATCCCATGCTTCTTGTGGATCGCGTGATTGACATTTCGGATGATGAAATTACAGCCATCAAAAATGTGACCATAAACGAAGAATTTTTCCAAGGACATTTTCCAAAATACCCTGTGATGCCAGGCGTTTTGATCATGGAAGCTTTGGCTCAAGCAGCAGGTGTTTTAGAACTTTCTAAGCCTGAAAATAAAGGAAAACTTGTCTTTTACGCTGGCATGGACAATGTCAAGTACAAAAAACAAGTCGTTCCTGGAGATCAACTTATTTTGCACGCCAAATTTATTAAACGTCGTGGATCAATTGCAGTTGTAGAAGCAAATGCGACTGTTGATGGAAAGATCGCAGCAAAAGGAACGCTGACTTTCGCACTAGGAGCGTAAGAGATGCGAAACCTATTTGCAGCTATCGTAATCACTCCCAAAGGGACAAAGGCACCCGCTTTTATCTTTTCTACTGTCGTGCGCGTGTTGGCTGTTATTTTGGGACTTTTGCTTATTTGGGCAGCGCTCCATCTTGAAAATTTCGTACAGGATAGCTCAGGAAAACTGCTGTGTTTAGGGATTGGCCTTTTTATTGCCATCGGTGATACTATTTTTCAGATTCTTTCGACGAAAAATTTTTTCGAAAAGGAAAAAAAGTAGCTCACGTCACTTTCGCGTGGTGTTTGGAATGCTTTGAAGTGCTTTGTAAAAAAGTTTAGGAGAAAAAATGTTTAATAAAATATTAATTGCCAATCGTGGTGAAATTGCGGTGCGAATTATTCGTGCAGCAAGAGAGTTAGGAGTGGAAACTGTTGCAGTTTACTCCCAAGCAGATCAAGACGCACTTCATGTGGCTTTGGCTGATGAGGCCATTTGTATTGGGCCAGCAAGAAGTAATGACTCTTATTTAAATATGAATAATATTCTTGAAGCTGCTGTGGCAACGCACGCACAAGCAATTCATCCAGGATTTGGATTTTTGAGTGAAAACTCTAAATTCGCGCGACTTTGCGAAGAAATGAACATCAAATTTATTGGACCATCAGCTGAGGTTATGGATGCTATGGGAGATAAAATCAATGCGCGTGCGCGCATGCGCAAAGCTGGAGTTCCTGTAACACCAGGCTCTGAGGGCGAAGTATATAATGCTGAAGAAGCTTTGAGCATTGCTGAGCGTATTGGCTATCCTGTCATGTTGAAAGCTTCTGCTGGTGGAGGAGGAAAAGGGATTCGAAAAGTAACTTCGAGTGAAGAACTTGTTCCAGCCTTTAATGCCGCCACAGCAGAAGCGAAAGCTGCTTTTGGGAATGGTGCAATGTTTATTGAACGCATGATTTATCCTGCACGACACATTGAAGTTCAAATTTTAGGTGATCAGCATGGACATGTCATTCATTTGGGAGAACGCGATTGTTCTTTGCAAAGAAATAACCAAAAAGTTTTAGAAGAAAGTCCATCAGTAGCGATCGGACAAACTTTGCGTCATAAAATCACTAGTGCTGCAGTTAAAGCAGCGCAAGCAGTAAACTATGAAAATGCAGGGACAATCGAATTTCTCTTGGATGAAAAAGCAGGCGAATTTTATTTCATGGAAATGAATACGCGCGTACAAGTGGAACATCCTGTTACTGAATTTGTCTCAGGTGTTGACATTGTCAAAGAGCAAATTCGGATTGCTTATGGTGAACCGTTATCAAAAAAACAAGAGGATATCGTTTTTAGAGGGCATGCGATTGAATGTCGAATCAATGCTGAAAATCCAAAGTTTAATTTTGCACCGAGTCCTGGGAAAATTACAACACTCTTTTTGCCTTCTGGAGGAGTCGGATTACGAGTAGATTCTGCAATGTATAGTGGTTATAGCATTCCTCCTTATTATGATTCGATGGTGGCTAAAGTCATTGTACACGGAGAAAACCGGTTTGAAGCGTTGATGAAAATGCAGCGTGCACTCATGGAATTTGAATTGGAAGGTGTAACCACAAACATTGATTTCCAATTAGAATTAATCTCTAACGCACAAGTCATTGCTGGAGATTATGACACGGGATTTTTGGGAAATGTTTTTTTACCCGAATATTTGAAACAAGAAGATTAGAACGATAAAAGAGGAATAAAATGCCTTTATTTCAGAAAAAAAAATACATCAAAATTACTCCCAATCGCTCACTTAATCAGGATCCACGAACAAATCCTGAAGTGCCCGATGAACTTTTTGCAAAATGTCCAAAATGTAAACACAGTATCTATGTTAAAGATTTAGGGGCCGCTAAGATTTGCCCACACTGTGCTTATAATTTTAGAATTTCAGCTCAAGAGCGTCTGTCATTACTGACAGAATCTGAAACAGATTTTGAAGAGTGGTTCACAGGGATTGAAACGAAAAATCCATTGAATTTTCCAGGCTATTTAGATAAATTGGAACAAGTGAAAGCAAAAACGGGACTTGATGAAGCCGTTTGGACTGGAAAAGCGATCATGGGAGATCATTCACTCGCGCTTGGAATTATGGATTCAAATTTTATAATGGCATCAATGGGGACGGTTGTTGGTGAAAAACTCACTCGTTTATTTGAACGTGCAACGCTAGAACATCTCCCTGTTGTGATTTTTACTGCCTCAGGTGGAGCTCGGATGCAAGAGGGAATCATGTCTTTAATGCAGATGGCAAAAACATCTGCTGCGGTTAAACGCCACTCAAATGCTGGATTACTTTACATTACGGTTTTAACAGATCCCACGACAGGTGGGGTTACGGCTTCTTTTGCAAGTTTAGGCGATATTATTTTAGCTGAACCTCAGTCATTGATCGGTTTTGCAGGTCGTCGCGTGATTGAAGAAACAGTGCGTCAAACTTTACCAGATGGGTTTCAAAAGGCAGAATTTTTACTTGAACATGGTTTTGTCGATGCGATTGTCAAACGGACAGAGTTGCGTGATCAGTTGATTCGATTATTAGATCTGCATCTTGGGAAAGGAGAAATACATGTTTGATTTGAATCTTTCTAAAAAAACAAATCGAAAAGAAATTGCAGAAATTATCAATGCAGCCCGCGCTATTGATCGTGTTTCTGTGCGTGAAATTATTGAACATTGTTTTACTGATTTTTTTGAATTGCATGGGGATCGTCAATTGCTTGATGACCAGGCCATTGTTGGTGGAATTGCAAAATTTGATGATCAAGCAGTGAGTGTCATCGGGATTCAAAAGGGGAGAAATTTAACCGAAAATTTGGCAACGAATTTTGGTCAACCAAGTCCGAATGGTTATCGTAAGGCACTTCGCTTAATGAAACAAGCAGAAAAATTTCATCGTCCAATTTTCACATTTATCAACACTGCAGGGGCTTATCCTGGTATCGAAGCAGAAGAACGCGGGCAAGGTGAAGCGATTGCAAGAAATTTGCTAGAAATGTCAGATCTTACAGTTCCTGTGATTGCAGTGATTCTTGGAGAAGGTGGGTCTGGTGGAGCATTAGCTCTTGCTGTTGCAAACAAAGTTTATATGCTTGAAAATGCAGTGTATTCAGTATTATCACCAGAAGGCTTTGCGACAATTTTATGGAAAGATGGAAAACGGCGAGACGAAGCGGCAGAATTGATGAAAATGACTGCAGATCATCTGTATGAAATGAAGGTTATTGATGGAATCATTGCTGAGGAAAATCTGTTTGAGCAACTTTCCATCACGCTAAAAAAAGCGTTAGTAGAGTTGAACGCATTGACTCCTCAAGAGTTGCAAAATCAGCGCTATGAGCGGTTTAGAAAATTTTAAAAGAAATGAATGGCTTTTTTACTGTTCATTTTTTTGCTTTTTTTTAGTTTATTGTCGTCAGTGTCAGAAAATTATGGTATAATACAAAAAATAACATCTTATGAGATTGGAGAAAAAATGGTTTATAATTTTGCAGCAGGGCCATCTGTCTTGCCAAAAGAAGTCTTGTTAAAGGCGCAAGATGAATTACTTGATTATGCAGGGTCTGGCATGTCCGTTATGGAATTAACACATCGAGGCAGTGAATTTTCATCAATCTTATCAAAAGCAGAAGCAACATTGCGTGAGTTAATGTCCATTCCAGATCACTATAAAGTACTATTTTTACAAGGTGGTGCTTCGACACAGTTTACCATGATTCCACTGAATCTCGCAGTGGGTAAAAAAGCGTATTATATTGAGTCAGGAAGTTTTGGAAAAAAAGCTTATACAGAAGCCGTAAAGCTCTCAAAAGTCATTGATTTTGAACCGATTTCTCTGGGATCAACTGAAAAAACAAAATTTGATCGGTTGGTTAAAGCAGTAGGGAAAAAAGAAAATCCACACGATGAGTGTGCGTATGAAATCAATGAGATCGATCCAGATGCTGCATATGTTCATATCACGTTAAATAATACGATTGAAGGAACAGCGATTTATGATTTGCCAGATGCTCATGGCGTTCCACTTGTAGGAGACATGAGTTCAGATATTTTGGCAGTGGATTATGATGTATCAAAATTTGCTTTAATTTATGCTGGGGCACAAAAAAATATTGGTCCTGCTGGAGTGACGGTTGTGATTATTCGTGAAGATTTTTTACCGAAAAAAGAAATCTTGTCATCAATGTTGGATTATCGGGTCCTTTCAGAAAATGATTCTTTATACAATACGCCACCGACATTTGGAATTTATATGGCAGGACTTGTTTTTGACTGGGTCAAAGCGCAAGGCGGAGTGAAAGCACTGGAAGCTAAAAATCGAAAGAAAGCAGCGCTTTTATACGATTTTATTGATCAGAGTGAGTTTTATCAAAGTCCAGTAAAAAATAAAGCAGAGCGTTCAATTTGTAATGTGCCGTTTACGACAGGAGATCAATCCTTTGATCAAGCGTTTATTGCATTTGCGGACGAAAAGGGATTCAAAAACATTAAAGGACATCGCTCTGTGGGAGGGATGCGTGCAAGTATTTATAATGCTTTTCCTTATGAAGGCGTGCTTGAGTTGGTTGAGTTAATGAAGACGTTTGAAAAGGAACATACAAAACATGAATAATGTTATTTTTTGGATTCTTGTCGTTGTGGGGCTAGATTTAGTTTTTGCACTACTTTATGCTTCAATCAAAACAACTTTGAAAAAAGATAATCCCTCGCGTTCATGGCTTTATTATTTTTGGATTGGAAGTTTGGGCGGACTGTTTGAGTTAATTTTTGCAGCATTATAGAAAAAAGAGGAAATTATGGTTTATCAGATTAAGACGATCGGTAATAATATCGATCAAAAAGGACTCTCAGAACTTGGAGATCAATTTGCGATTGATCAAGTGACAGAAGAAAAAGCACACGCATTTTTGTGTCGGGCTCAAAATTTTCACACGTATAAATTTAGTGAAAATCTACTTGCAATTGGACGGGCTGGGGCTGGATTTAATAATATTCCAGTTGAGCAATGCTCGAGTCAAGGGATTGTTGTTTTCAATGCACCTGGGGGCAATGCGAATGCGGTCAAGGAGTTGGTGCTTGCAATGATGATTTTTGGGTCTCGGAATTTAAAGCCAGCAAACAAATGGCTCTCAGAGCAATTGGGAAGTGATCAAGCGATTGATTTGGCCGTTGAAAAAGGAAAGAAAGCTTTCTCTGGATCTGAAATTGCTGGAAAAACGATTGGAATTATTGGGCTTGGAAATATCGGTTCACGTGTTGCTAACGATGCTGAGAAGCTTGGAATGAAGGTGATTGGTTACGATCCATACATTGCTGTTGAGCGGGCATGGGAAATTTCTTCTCATGTTAAACGTGTGACTCAGTTGAGTGATATTTTTGAACAGGCTGATTACATTACGATTCATACTCCATTAACCAAAGAGACACGTGGGATGTATGGGGCTGAAAATTTTGCAAAAATGAAAAAAGGAGTGGTTGTCCTTAATTTTGCACGCGATGAAATTACGGATAAAGATGCGGTGTTAGAATACATCAATAATGGCACCATTCAACATTTTGCAACGGATTTTGGATCGGAAAAATTTTATCATCAAGATGCCATCTTTGTAACTCCTCATTTAGGTGGATCAACGGCTGAGGCCAGCCTGAATTGTACACGAATGGCTGCAAATTCGCTCAAACGTTATTTGATGACAGGTGAAATCATTAATTCTGTTAATTTTCCACGTGTTGTTCAAGAGCTAAATTCTCCTTATCGCATTACTTTGATTAATAAAAATGTGCCCAATGTTGTCGCAAATATTGCGGCATTAGTTTCTGAACAATCCATCAATATTGCGAATATCGTCAATCGTGGACAAGGGGAATTTGCCTATACTTTGCTTGATTTGGATGAATCGAATGCAGATAAAATTGATGCACTTGTTGATCAGTTTAAAGCGAATGAAAATATCGTTCGTGTTCGTGTGATTCAACGATAAAGAGGGCAAAAATGGCTAAAGAAATGCGTCGCAAAAAATTACAAACGTCAAAAAAAGAAGCGCTTCGGGTACTTTTTGAATCTAGCTATGGTGTTCTCGCAACAGTTAGCCCAGCTGGAGAACCTCGAGCAACAGCAGTGAATGCAGTGTTGATTGACGAGGAAACGCTTGTTTTTCATGGTGCTCCTGTTGGCGAAAAAATGGAAAATTTAATTGCAAATCCTGCGGTTAGTTATTTTGTGGTGGCACATGAAGAAGTGCTGGGAAAAGATTTTACTACTGATTATTTGTCAGTCAGCGTGCAAGGAATCGCTGAAGTTGTGACAGATGACAAAGAAAAACGCGAGTTATTGGTAAAACTTTCACAACATTTTGCGCCAGAAAAAACAGAAGATGACGTTGTAAATTATATTTATCCCGCTCGGATGGGAAAAGTTGCTGTTGTACGCATCAAAATTTTGGATATGAAGGGGAAATACCATCCTGCGATGAGAACACGTTAGCATAGGAAAAAGTGAGTAGAGTGGAAAATACGAAATGAATGAACAAACGAAGAAACTTCTTGTGATGGATGTCGATAGTACATTGATTGAAGAAGAGGTGATTGATCTGCTTGGAGATGAAGCGGGAGTGGGAGATGAGATTGCGCGGGTGACGGCAGCTGCTATGCGAGGAGAGATCGATTTTAAAGCGGCGTTGCGTGATCGTGTGGCTTTGCTTGAAGGATTGCCCGATGATATTTTTGAAAAAGTATATTCTCGTGTTCATTTCACTAACGGGGCTAAAGCCCTGATTAAAGCAGCACATCAACGTGGGTGGAAAGTGGGTGTCGTTTCAGGAGGGTTTCATGAAATCGTTGATAAACTAGCTCAGGAAGTTGCGCTTGATTATGTGCTTTGTAATCATTTAGCTGTTAAAGCGGGAAAATTAACAGGAAAAACAGATGGGCCAGTGGTGGATAAAATACTCAAGTTAAATACGATCAAAAAATGGGCTGAACTGAATCATTTGACGTTGTCAGACGTGATTGCACTCGGAGATGGAGCGAATGATCTTCCGATGATTCAAGCTGCAGGAGTAGGCATTGCGTTTTGTGCAAAACCTGCGGTACAAAAGGGAGCACCACATCTTTTGAACACGCGTGATTTGATGAAAGTGCTTGAAATTGTTGATCAATTGGCGGATGAATGAACATGAATTTTTCCGATAAAAAAATGAGCAGTGCTCATTTTTTATTTTTCCCAAAGATAAGACTTGCGACTAAAACAACAATCACTGCTCCGATGATTGAGGGGACTAATGCCATTCCTGCAAGGGAAGGACCCCAGTGTCCAAAAAGCGCTTGTCCGACCCAAGCTCCTAAAAGTCCAGCAATGATATTTGTAACACAGCCCATTGAATCACCATATTTTGTGATTGCTCCAGCGATGGCTCCGATAAGTGCGCCAACAATTAATGACCAAATCATAGGTCGTCTCCTTTTTCTTATATTATTATTATATTACCATTTTATCACAAAAAATTGTTATTTTTAAACGAAAAGAAAAAAGAGGTTTGAATGGGCTTTTGAAATTCAAAATAAAATGGTACAATAAAATGCAAGTGCTTTTAAGCGAGGTCTGTACTGATTTTTGGGTCAGTTAGAAAAGAGTGAAAAAATGTATCAATTTTATGGATATCCAAAATGTTCGACGTGTCAAAAGGCAAAAGCGATGCTGAATCGTTTAGAGGTTAAGTATCAGGAAATAGACATCAAAGAAAATCCGCCAGAAGCGAAAACATTTGAAAAATGGTTTAAAGAGGGCAATTTTTTACCCAAGCAATTTTTTAATACGAGTGGATTGGTCTATCGTGAGATGGGGCTGAAAGACCGATTATCCGAGTTATCCCTAAAAGAGCAAGCGCATCTTTTGGCATCAAACGGAATGTTGGTCAAACGTCCGCTTTTAATCAAGGACAATCAGCTGATTGCGATTGGTTTTAAAGAGGCAGTATATGCCCAGCTCTAATTTTTCTTTTTCGTTTCTGAGAGGAAAAATGAGACAAAGAAAAAAATAAAAACGAGAGACGTCGTATCTCTCGTTTTTATAGTGCATCCAATCAGTGCAGACAACGTTCAAGATGTCACGTGGAAAATTTCTGTCAGTGCTGACAGCGTTCAAGATGTCACGTAGAAATTTCTGTCAGTGCTGACAACGTTCAAGATGTCACGTGGAAAATTCTGTCAGTGCAGACAGCGTGCAAAATGTCACGTGGAAAATTTCTGTCAGTGCTGACAGCGTGCAAGATGTCACTTAGAAATTTCTGTCAGTGCTGACAACGTTCGAGATGTCACGTGGAAAAATTCTGTCAGTGCTGACAGCGTGCAAAATGTCACTTAGAAAATTCTGTCAGTGCTGACAACGTTCAAGATGTCATGAAATCGCGTGAAGTTAGTAGTGATTGTGTTACAATTCGATTTCAAGTAAGATGGGGACGTGGTCTTTTCTCTCGCCTGTATTGATCGGACGAGAGGTTATGATGCCATTTGCTACGCGGTTTGAGACGAGCCAATAATCAATACGCCAGCCTGAATTATTCGCTTTTGCAGTTTTGACACGCTGTGCAAACCAAGTATAAATACTGACATCGTCCAACATTTTTTCTACATTTCCGTGTAAATAGCGAAAAGAATCTGTAAATCCAGCAGCTAAGAGGTCACCGAATTTCTCACGCTCTTCATCGAAAAATCCTGGAGATTCGTGATTTGCTGCTGGATTGGCAAGATCAATCTCCGTATAAGCAGCATTGAAATCACCGCACGCAAGAACTGGTTTTTTCTCATCCAGTGATTTTAAATAGTTACGATAAGCGTCATCCCATTGGCCACGTGCACTCAAGCGTTTCTCACGCCCTTGGCTATTGGGGGTGTAAACAGTTGTGGCAAAAAAATCAGGAAATTCCAGTGTAATAATCCGTCCCTCGCAATCCATCGGCTCTGGGGCATTGATTTCTGGATAAGAGATGAGTGGTGTTTGCAATGTTTTTTTGTAAAGCATCATCGTTCCAGCATAACCTTTGCGGGCGGGAGGAGTGCTCATGCGGTGGACTAATTCGTAATCTGGAAATTTTTGTCCAAGGAGGGTTAAAATTTTGTTTAGTTTTTTTGGGTCATCAGATAATTTTGTTTCTTGGATGGCTAAAATGTCTGGTGAGCACTTGATGATCGAATCTATCACTGCGAGTGATAAAGCAGCGCGTTCACTTGTTCCAGTCAGTGCTGCATTAAGTGAGTCGATATTCCATGAAATGAGTTGATAGGTCATTGTCACATCCTTTTTTATAATGCCGATACGTCTTAGATTTGTGTGAAAATCAAAAAATTTGGCGTTTTTATTTGTATGCACTCTATTATATCATAAAGAAAATTAGCTTTAGAGATGGAAAATTAAAGAATTCATTAAAAGATTAGAAAACATAAGGAATGTGCGACATTTCTTGGTGTGATGGAGTAAAAAATGATAAAAAATGAACTGAAAATACCGATTTTCTCATGTTTTTGGTATAATGAAAATAGAATATTCTGGCGAGTTTCATTTGCTCGACCAAGGAGGTTAGAAATTTGACTGAAAATAAAACTTTTTACATTACGACACCGATTTATTATCCTTCTGGAAAATTGCATATCGGAAATACTTACACGACAGTGGCGTGCGATGTTTTAGCGCGTTACAAGCGTTTGATGGGCTTTGATACTTTTTATTTGACAGGGCTTGATGAACATGGAATGAAAATCCAGAAAAAAGCAGAAGAACTTGGGTTGACGCCAAAAGAGTATCTGGATCCGATGGCAAAAGAAGTGAAAAAGCTTTGGGAAACATTGGATATTTCGTATGATCAATTCATTCGGACCACGGATACGTATCATGAACAGGCCATTGCAAAAACGTTTGAGCAGTTGCTTGCACAAGATGATATTTATCTTGGCACTTATGAAGGCTGGTATTCAGTTTCAGATGAAGAATTTTTCACTGAGAGTCAATTGGCTGAAGTTTATCGTGATGAGAATGGCACAATGATTGGTGGAATGGCACCATCAGGTCATGAAGTAGAACGTGTTCAAGAAGAAACTTATTTCTTTAGGATGGGGAAATATGCAGATTGGTTGTTGAAGTATTACGAAAAACATCCTAATTTTATTCAACCTGAAATTCGTAAAAATGAGATGATTAACACGTTTATCAAACCAGGACTCGAGGATTTAGCATTGACGCGCACAAGTTTTACTTGGGGGGTCAAAGTGCCATCAAATCCAAAACATATTGTGTATGTATGGTTTGATGCTTTGTTTAATTATGTGACAGCACTTGGTTTTGGATCTTCTGATGATTCAAATTATCAAAAATATTGGCCAGGAATCAATATGGTCGGAAAAGATATTTTGCGTTTTCACACAATTTATTGGCCGATTTTCTTGCACGCTTTGGGGATGGAACCTCCAAAACAAGTGTTTGGACACGGCTGGTATCAGGTGAATGGACGTAAGATGAGTAAATCTTTTGGAAATGTAATTTATGCAGAAGATTTGGTTGGACGTTATGGTCTTGATCCTTATCGTTACTATATTTTGCGGGCGATGCCGTTTGGCAATGATGGAAATTTCACATCGGAATCTTATATTGATCGAATCAATTTTGATTTGGCAAATGATTTAGGAAATCTGTTGAATCGTACGGTTGCGATGGTCAATAAATATAATGACGGACGCATTGAAAAAACGAATGAAACAACGGCGTTTGATGCGTCACTTTCTGAAGTTTTGACAACGTCAATCAAAAATTATCATGCTGCGATGGATCGATTTGAATTTTCAGTTGCTTTGTCTGAGGTGTGGACGATTATTTCGCGCACAAATAAATACATTGATGAAACTGCGCCTTGGATTTTGGCAAAAGAAGTGGCAGATCATGCACAATTGAATAATGTTTTGTATCATTTAGCTGAAAATTTGCGGATTGTTGCCAGTCTTTTGCAGCCATTTATGCACGCGACAAGTGAAAAAATCTTTGCACAACTTGGACTAAAAGAGCAACATTTTAGCTTAGAGGAATTAAAGTTTGGGTATGAATTTTCACACCCTGTTACAAAAAAGGGGGAACCGATTTTCCCACGCTTGGATCGTGAGCTTGAGATTTCTGTCATTAATGACGAAATGCTTGGTGGAGGAAAAAAATCTGAAGAAAAAGAACCTGTCTTTCATAAAGAAGAAATTACGTTTGATACTTTTGATCATGTCGAGATTCGAGTGGCACAAGTCGTTTCGGTCAGTCGTGTGGAAGGATCAGATAAACTTCTAAAATTTGAACTCGATGCTGGGGATAAAAACTTGCGGACGATTTTATCGGGAATTGCTGCATTTTATCCAGACGAACAAGCGCTCGTTGGAGTGAAATTGCAAATCGTAGCGAATTTAAAACCGCGTAAAATGATGAAAAAATATGTCAGTGAAGGAATGATTTTGTCTGCAGAATTTGATGGAAAGTTGGCAGTACTGACAGTTTCTAAAGAAGTGCCAAATGGCGCAATCATTGGCTAAAAATTTAAAAGGGGCGACTGCCCTTTTTGTCATAAGGAGAAAAAATGACGTTTGAAGAAATATTACCAGAACTTAAAGCAGGAAAAAAAGCAGTGCGAACAAAAGGGTGGTCAGGAGCTGAAAATTATGTAAAAATATTGGATCATATCGAGGATCTCTCTGTCACTCCTTATTTTTTGATTTCAGTAAAAGGCGAAGCAAAGGAATTTTCGATGTGGGCCCCTACAGCCTGTGACGTTTTGGCTGAAGACTGGATTGTGGTTACGCCATGACGACGTTTGCTGGAAAAAAAGTACTCGTCACAGGAAGTTCAAGTGGTATCGGACAAGCACAAATTCGGGCATTTAGAAAAGCGGGGGCAAATGTCATTGGAGTTGATCTGCATTCTGGCACAGAAACGGATTTTGTGTGTGATCTGTCAGTACTGACAGAAGTTGAATCAATTGCGAAATCCATCGGATCAATCGATATTTTGTGTAATACCGCAGGAATTTTAGATCAGTATTGTACGCTTGAAAACACGTCTGCTGTCCTTTGGGATCACGTGTTAAAAACCAATCTTTATAGCATGTTTTATTTGATTCAGCAATTTTTGCCAAAAATGAAAGCTCAAAAATCGGGTGTCATTATCAATATGGCATCCATTGCAGGACTTGTGGCTGGCGGAGGTGGCATTGCATATACCGCAAGTAAGCATGCCATTGTCGGACTGACAAAGCAGCTTGCTATTGACGAAGCTAAATCGGGCATTCAAGTGCTTGGAATTGCACCAGGTGCGATTGATACACCGATGAATGCGCGCGATTTTACTGAAAATGATGGTCAAATGGCCAAGTGGGTTGCAAACGAAACGCCTGCAAAACGTTGGGCAACAGCAGATGAAGTCGCTGAACTCACGCTTTTTTTGGCCAGTCCCAAAGCAAGTTACATGACGGGTGCAATTGTCCCAATTGATGGCGGCTGGACTGCCCAATAGCACTGACAAAATGCCAAACCTCACGTGAAAATTTCTGTCAGCACTGACAAAGTGCCAAGATTCACGTGAAAAATTTCTGTCAGCACTGACAAAGTGCCAAATCTCACATGAAAAATTTCTGTCAGCACTGACAAAGTGCCAAACCTCACACGAAAAATTTCTGTCAGCACTGACAAAGTGCCAAATCTCACACGAAAAATTTCTGTCAGCACTGACAAAGTGCCAAATCTCACGTGAAAATTTCTGTCAGCACTGACAAAGTGCCAAAATTCACACGAAAAATTTCTGTCAGCACTGACAAAGTGCCAAACCTGATACGAAAAATTTCTGTCAGCACTGACAAAGTGCCAAATCTCACATGAAAATTTCTGTCAGCACTGACAAAGTGCCAAACCTCACACGAAAAATTTCTGTCAGCACTGACAAAAATCTGAAACGTCTCATTTTTTCTAGCTTTTCATTTTGATGAAAAACTGGTATAATGTAAAACGTTGCTAAATGGGTAGCAACCCTCAGAACTTCTGACCTTTTTCTGAGCATATTACACGCGGTTTAGCCGCTAAAGGAGAAAAAATGAATTCGTCTCAAACCAAAGCCTTTTCAGTCCAAGGGCTCGTTCGTGGAGCAGTAGTGTGCGCGTTATACATTGTCATCACTTACCTGATGGCCTCAGTCAATTTAGCCGTAGGCCCGGTCCAATTTCGACTTTCTGAAATGTTTAATTTTCTTGCATTTTACAATAAGCGTTATTTATGGGCGGTGACATTAGGATGTGCCATCTCAAACGTCTTAGTGCCTGGAAATCTTGGGATTATTGACTTTATTGTTGGTGGAGGATCCACGTTCATTTTCATTTCATTGGGAATTTTATTGACCAAAAAACTCTCAAAAATGACCTATTTCAATGGTTGGCTCAATGTTCGCTTCATTGCGTTTAGCGTGTTTTTTGCCTTATCCATGTTTACGATAGCACTGGAGTTGATGATTTTTGTGAAAACGCCATTTTGGGTCATGTACCCAACGCTTGTATTGGGCGAGTTTGCAAGTTTAATCATTGGAATGTTTATCATCATCACACTTTCCAAACGCATTGATTTGAGTCGATAATGACTGACCATTAAAAACTTGAACGTTCAAGTTTTTTTTGTTGAAAAAAGCTTTTTCATCTCAACAAAGCGATTCAGATTTTTACGCCAAATTTTGATATAATGGTAGAGAAATTTAAAAACGGAGGAGCTCACATGAATCAGCTTCAAGAAAAGTTAAAAAATGAATTCGGCATTATTTTTAACGATGAAAAAATCCTCAACATCGCATTTACTCACTCTTCATATACCAATGAAGAACGGCTCCCAAAGGTTGTAAACAATGAACGTTTGGAATTTTTGGGAGACGTCGCATTAAGTCTTGTGATTTCAGATTATCTCTACAGAACCTATCCTGAAAAACTTGAAGGAGAACTCTCGAAAATGCGCTCAAGCATCGTCAGAACAGAATCTCTCGCCAATTTTTCACGTCGATGTGGGTTTGGGCGCTTTTTAAAACTAGGACATGGCGAAGAAAAGATGGGCGGACGCAATCGTGAAACCACACTTGAAAATCTCTTTGAGGCATTTTTGGGTGCTTTATTTCTTGATCAAGGCATGGATGAAGTGAAAAAATTCATTTTTCATGTTGTAATCCCGCACGTTAAAGCCAATGATTATGTCAAAGTGATTGATTATAAAACACAATTACAAGAAATTTTGCAAGTCGGCGGAGAAACGACGATTACATATAAAATTTTAGACGAAAGTGGTCCTGCGCATTTGAGAAAATTCGTTGCTGCTGTTTTCAATAATGGCCAAGAACTAGGACGTGGCGAAGGTTCTTCAAAAAAATTAGCAGAACAAA
Organism: Lactococcus hircilactis; assembly: GCF_009601015.1. Lineage (GTDB taxonomy): Bacteria > Bacillota > Bacilli > Lactobacillales > Streptococcaceae > Lactococcus > Lactococcus hircilactis. Next base: position 36,202 of record NZ_WITJ01000010.1, on the reverse strand, counting down.
GTGCAGCAGAAAATGCAATAAAAGGGCAAATTCATGTATCTTAAAAAAATGGAAATTGTCGGGTTCAAGTCATTTGCAGACCGGACAAAAGTCGAGTTTGATCAAGGAGTGACCGCAATTGTCGGACCAAATGGATCAGGAAAATCAAACATTGTAGAAGCCTTGCGCTGGGTGCTTGGTGAACAATCTGCAAAATCATTGCGTGGTGGAAAAATGCCAGATGTGATTTTTTCTGGAACAGAAAAACGACACGCCATGAATTACGCACAAGTCACAGCTTATTTTGACAATGCTGATCATTATTTAGCAAGTTCAAAAGATAATGAAGATGTCATCATCTCGCGTCAGCTCTATCGCAATGGGGATGCTGAGTTTCGATTGAATGGCAAAAAATGCCGATTGCGTGATATTCATGACTTGTTTTTGGATACCGGATTAGGACGAGATTCTTTGTCTATTATTTCACAAGGCCGAATCGAAGCGGTGTTTAATTCAAAAGCAGAGGATCGACGGGCAATTTTTGAAGAAGCCGCAGGCGTTTTGAAATTTAAAAGCAGACGTAATGAAACGGAATCAAAACTGTCAACCACACAAGATAATCTGGATCGACTAGAAGACATTTTATATGAGCTAAAAGGACAGCTTGTTCCACTTGAAGCACAAAAAACAGTAGCTTTGCGTTTTCAAACGCTTGATGCAAAAGAAAAAGCACTCGATTTATCTGTTTTGATGGGGCAATTGATCGCAGAAAAAGAAAAATACGACACGACGAATACAGCACTGATAGAGATTTCTCAAGCACTCTTAAAACTTTCTGATCATAAAAAAACGTACGATGAGCAGTGGGAATCGTTGCGTTTTGCGCGCACAAAAGTTGAAACGCAACAAGAAGCGCTGCAAAAAGAAACGCTTCAATTGACAGAATTAAAATCAGAAGTGACACGAAAAATTGAATTATTTGATGTTCAAAAAAACTCTTCACAGCAATCAACAAAAGAGCGCAAGCAGCATCTCTCAGAGCTCAACGAAAAGCTGTCAGTACTGACAGCACAAGAAAAATCAGCGCACGAGAAAATCACTCAATTGACGCAAGAAAAAAATGAGCTCGATCAAAAAATAAAAAAATTAAATCAAAAACAGGACGCTTTATCAGAAGCTCCAGAACTTGTGATGGAGCGCTTGAGAGAAACTTATGTGGATTTAGTCAACCAAGAAGCTCAGCTTTCAAACACAAAAACAAAAAATCAAGCAGAACTTGAACACCTCATCCAAAAAATGAGTGAGCGTAATGCGTCAACCAAAGAAAATGCACAGCGCCTAAAAGACATGACCACTGCGCTAAATGAAGCACAAAATGAAAATCACAAGCTCAAAAACACGATAGCGACGCTTTTAAAAAATTACGAAAGTGAACAAGAAAAAGAAAAGAAAAGAGCCCAAAAAGAGCGTCTCGCACAAAATGAAATGTACGATCAAATGAATCTTTTGAATAAAGATAAAGCACGATTGGCAAGTCTTGAAAATATCCAAGAAACGCACAGCAATCTTTACCAAGGAGTTCGTGCCGTCATGCAAAATCAAAGTCAAATCAAAGGAATTATTGGTGTTGTGGCTGATTTATTGACGTTTGATCCAAGATACACCACAGCCATTGATATTGCACTAGGTGGTGGGAGTCAAAACATCGTGTGTGAAGATGAATCCAGTGCAAAACATGCGATTGCTTATTTGCGTGAACGCAGACTTGGACGAGCGACTTTTTTGCCCTTGACCACAATCAAACCGCGGAATTTCAGCGCTTATGAACGCATTTCATCAATGACAGGGTTTATTGATACGGCGCTCGCTCTTGTCAGTGCTGACAAAAAACTTATTCCTGCGCTCTCAAGCCTACTTGGGACGACGGCCGTTGTAGATACTGCTGAAAATGCCACAGCAATTGCACGTCAGATGAACTATACCATTCGCATTGTGACCTTGGATGGCACTCAAATTAATCCTGGTGGATCCTATTCGGGAGGCGCTGGAAAACGCAATTCGACAACGTTTACACAGACTGAAATCAAAAGTCTCAAAAATAAAATTGAAACAGCAAATGAGCAGCTAAAAATCACAGAACACACCGTAGCTCACTTACAACAAGAAGCAAAAGAAAATGCTAGAGTACTTACGGATTTACGTGCTCAAGGTGAGGAGAAACGCTTTGATGAAAAAAGTTTAGCGCTAAAAATTGACCAACTCAAAGAAAATCAATCCAATTTACTCGCGCTGTCAGCACTGACAGAATCTTCACAAAGCAAAAATCGCGTGACAGCGTTGCAGCAAGAAAACAAAATCCTGATTGAACAACTCGCAAAAATTTCCCAAGAAAAACAAACGATTGAGTCACAATTAGAAGCCGTAAAAGGAAATGCACAAACTCAAAATGATCAAAAAACACACTTATTAGAAACGCTTAATCAATCCAAATTAGATTTTTCTGAAAAAACAAGTGAATTACGTTTTGTCAGTACTGACGAAAATCGTTTGACGCGCGAAAAAGCACAAGTCACTGCTGAAATTGCACGAGTTCTTGACTTACTCTCTCCCCAAATTGAGTATGCTGACGAAAATCGGCATCATTTGGAAAAGCAGCTCAACACTGTTTTAGAAAAACTCAAAACAGCAAATGTCAAAAGTGTCAGTTTAAAATTTGAACACGAAGATATCGTTGCTCAAATGGAAGAACTTGAGCAGCACAATCACGATTTCATCGAACAAACGCACGCACTCAACCTACAAAAAACACGCTTGGATCTTCAATTTGAACAAATCAAAGCACGCCTCATCGAAAAGCAAAATCGTTTAAATTCTGATTTTGAAATCAGTTTTGAATCCGCATTAAAAACGACACCGATTCCTGAGGATTTAGAGCAATGCGAGCGAGATTTAAAAAACGTTTCACGTCAAATCAAAGCATTAGGTCCCATCAATTTAGACGCCATTCAACAATTTGACGAAGTTAATGAACGCTATCAATTTCTCAATCGCCAAAAAACAGACTTGTCAGAAGCAAAAACGCTCCTCTTATCAACGATAGATGAGATGAATGATGAAGTTAAAGCACGCTTTAAAACAACCTTTGAAGCAATTAGAGAAAGTTTCAAAACCACCTTTTCACAAATGTTTGTAGGCGGACAAGCTGATTTAGCCCTCACCTCAGACAATTTACTTGAAGCAGGTGTTGAAATCAATGTCCAACCTCCAGGAAAAAAATTATCCAGTTTAAATTTGATGTCTGGAGGAGAAAAAGCACTCACAGCACTCGCACTGATTTTTGCAATTTTGCGCGTGCGAACAGTTCCATTTGTTGTACTCGACGAAGTTGAAGCTGCACTTGACGAGGTCAATGTCAAACGCTTTGGCGATTACATGAATCATTTTGACAACAGTAATCAGTTCATTGTGGTTACGCACAGGCGCGGGACAATGGCTGCAGCAAAAGCCATGTACGGTGTGACAATGGCTGACGCAGGAGTATCAAAAATGATGTCTGTAAAACTTGACACCACACGAGAATAAAGATTTAGAAAGGCTATTGTAGTGAAAAAAAAGATTCAATTGCTTCATACTCGAATCGGAATCATTGGATTTTCAGTAGGTTTTATCTGGTTGAAAACACTTTTAGCCTATTTTACAGAATTTCAACACCTTCACAGTGAAAATGTTGCAGATTATCTGATTATGCTCATTAATCCGATTGGATTTACCGCATTTTTTCTGTGTTTAACCCTTTTGATCAAACGAAAAGAACTCTTTTATCTCGACGTACTCATGATCAATTTGATCGGAAGTTTATTGGTTTATGGCAATGTCCTTTATTTTCGAGAATTTCAAGATTTTTTATCTGTGAATACCATCACAGGCGGTGCAGGAATGATGGGGCATGGATTTGATTATTCTTCTATTCCGATCCATCCGCTAGACCTCATCTATTGGCTCGATTTGATCATCATCGGACTCTTATTTGCGACAAAAAAAATTAAGATGGATGAGCATTTCCAAGGGTTTCCCTTTGCTTTCAAAGCGCTGACCTTCTCTTTCATGATTTTTAGCCTCAATTTTTGGGCAGGAGATGCTACTGAACACCGTTTAGTATCACGTCAAGCACAATACGATGACACTTATGTTGTGCGCTATTTAGGACTTGGACCGTGGCTTTTGACCAATGGATGGTACACACACGTCGCCAATCAAACGCGCGCACTCGCATCAAAATCTGACTTTACAAAAGTTCAAGAATATATCAAAAAAGAGCGGTATCTCTCCCCAGACGTCAAAATGGAGGGCCTTGCAAAAAATCGAAACGTCATCATGATTCATTTAGAATCTTTGCAACAAGACCTCATCAATTTAAAAATCAACGGTCAAGAAGTGACACCATTTTTGAATTCACTCTATAATAATAATCCTTCTGTGTATTCCTTTAGTAACTTTTTTAATCAAGTGGGACAAGGAAAAACATCGGATGCAGAAAACATGCTTGAAACATCTACATTTGGTTTACCCACAGGATCATTGTTCACGCAATTAGGCTCAACTCAAACCTTTCAAGCAATGCCTGCCATTTTAAATCAAACACAAGGATATTCCTCGGCTGTTTTTCATGGCAATGTTGGCTCATTTTATAATCGAACCAATGTTTATCGAAACATGGGCTATCAAAATTTCTTCGCTCAAAACTTTTGGAGTGAAAATGATCAAAATAAAACAGCTTGGGGAATCAAAGATAATTATCTCTTTGCCGATTCAATTCCTTACTTAGAGCAACTTCAACAGCCCTTTTATGTCAAGTATCTCACTGTCACTAATCACCTGCCTTATACAGGACTATTACCAGAAGAAGAAGATCCTAATTTTACAACCAGCCATTCTGGAGATGCAGAAGTCGATAATTATTTTTTGACCGCTCATTATCTTGATCAATCCGTAAAAACATTTTTTGATTATTTAAAAGCATCTGGACTCTATCAAAAATCAGTGATTGTTCTTTATGGCGATCATTATGGGATTTCAGGCGCAGATACAAAACCTTTTGCAAGTGCAATTGGTGAAAATCCCCAAAATTGGGGAGACGCTCAAGATACGATGATGCAGCGCGTGCCGTTTATGATTGATATTCCTGGACGTACAGACGGACATATCAGTGATGAACTTGGCGGTGAAATTGATGTCATGCCCACTCTTGAACACTTATTAGGAATTTCAACATCCAATAAGATCCAATTTGGACAAGATTTATTCAGTAAAAACAGACAAAATTTTGTTGCGTTTAGGAATCGTGGATTTATCACACCAACCCTGATCAAACCAAGCGCTACCTCAAAAGTATATTACGACACAAAAACAAAAGCCCCCCTCACCCTTACTGCACAAGAACAGAAAAACGCACAAAATATTCAAAAAAAAGTCAATCAATTATTGGATATGTCTGATACACTCAATACAGAAGATCTTCTTAGATTTTACACGCCATCTGGATTCACTCCCGTTCAGCCTACAAAATATACTTATACCGTTTCTGCAACACAAAAACGATTAGCTCAAAGTGAAAAAACGCTTAACGCAAGATCAACCTCACTTTTATCAGCACATGGCGGCATGACGACACTTGGACTTTATAAAACAGAGGATCCTGCACTTGAAACTCAAATTCAATCCCTATTGAATCAAAATGACCAACCACAAATTCCAATAAAAAGAAAGGAGAAATAAATGAAAGCTGGATATTTTTACCCATTTTCTGGCCCCTACCGTTTAGCATGGATGTGGTGGGTCATCTTACTTTCTTTTCAGCAAGTACTTTTTTTTGAGTATAATATGGCATTGAATAGGATAACGCTCTCTCTTTTTGGTGCAGTCCTTTTGGGCTTATACTTTCTAGCACGAAGAAGACGTTTTTTCATTGTCGAAGAACAAATCCAATTAAGTCGAGACTTTCATTTATCGACCTATCCGATTGATCTAAAATACATCAGTGCAGTAAAAGTAAAAACGTGGAGCATTACATTTGTTTATGTCGGAAAAGAATATCGCGTGTTAGTTTTTGGAAAATCAAAACTTCTCATCCAAAATCTAATCAATCAAAAAACGCAACCACAGCATTAAATCCACATCAATCCATCAAATAAAAGAAGGAGGAAAACATGATTACAACAGCATTTAAGACACTCCATATTCAAAGAAAATGGCGTATCATTGCAAGCATCATTTGGAGTGTAATGAATCTGATTGTGATTTTTGCTACCCCAAAATGGCACATTGATAATGTCATCGCCCTTATTCTTGGTAATGTTATCTTGATGACGGCCATACTCTATCTTTTTTTCATCGCTCATGCCAGCAAAAAGATAAACACGCTTGCATTAACAACCGTTCATACTTATTATCTTCGAAGTTTACTTATTTTAGGCCTTGCTGTATTGATTGTGCCCTACTTTTTTATGATTCATGTCCCACATGACGCACACGATTGGGACTTTTTTGTGGTTTTTGCAAATACCAGCGCACTCCATGGCAGGACTTTTGACCACCTTGCACTCACAGAAAATCAACGCCTTTATTTTTTACATTATCCCAACAATCAGTGGTTTGGAATGATTCAAAACTTCCTTTTTGCAAAAACGACCCTCGCGTCAAAAATGTTTCTTATGACAGGACTTTCCTCACTTTTGACCAGTAGTTCTGTTGTGGCCGGTTCGCTTTTAGCAAAAAAAGTAGCGTCAGAAAAAATGGGCTTATGCTATAATCTTGCTGCGTTTGGATTTCTCCCATTTTACGTGTATGGAGCACAGTTTTATACAGACACCGCTTCGCTTCCTTTTGTAATTTTTGGTGTGTTATTTATCATTTATGCACTCAAAGCAACACAAACAACATCCAAAATACTCTGGTGGATCATTGCGTTATTGGTCATTTTTTCAGGCTATTACATCAAACCCACCGTGACAATTCCATTGATTGCAGCTGTTGTTTTTTTGATCTTAAATAAAAAATGGAGAACAGTCCTGTTTGTGCTTGCGCTATCTGTTTTGTTGTTTTTTGGAACGTCTAAAGTGGTTCATCACACAATATCAAGCGATCCAGCTTTTAGCACCACTGCAAACGAACGCTACAACCTTCCATTGATTCATTGGGTCGCCATGTCTTTTGCACAAGAAAATTTTTCTGGAGGTTTTGACCCAAACATTCTTTCATATTCAGAGCAATTCTATGACAAAGCTTCAAAACAAGAAGCGGATCTTGATTTATTAAAAGAAAATATCGCACAAGAAGGTGTTTTAGGTGTGTTATCCAAATTAGCTAGAAAAACCATATATACCTGGTTAAATGGAGATTTACGCGATTTTTATTATACCTATCTGCACATCAATCCTATTGTCAATCGCTATTTTGATTGGGTAAGTAATAACGAAAAAGGAAATATTACAGGATATCTTCTAATTACAGGAGCGCAGTTACTTTATTGGCTATGTTTACTATTTTTGATGTGGTATGAAATTTTTCAAAGCATTTTTAAAAAAAGAGGGAGCATCTGGTTCATTTTCGCACTTTCGATTGTTGGATTAGCACTCTTTTTACTGTTCTGGGAAGCCAATTCACGCTATCTTTACAATTTTACTCCACTCATGATTTTATTAGCAGTAAAAGGAAAGCTCGACTTTTCACAAAGAAAGGAAAAGATAAGGAGAAAAAATGTCAGTATTAAATAAAACGATGTATCGTATTTTGTTCGGATTATTTTTGAGTGCATTCGTTTCGATGTTGCTTCAACCCTTTACAGATACAGGGTTTGTAGAACCCATTTCAGTTGTCCTTTTATCATTTTTACTTTATCTCCTCTTTATGCGAGGATTTAAAAAAATAAAAGCATTAAGCACGCGTACGATAAAAAAAATGATTTATATTTTTTTCATTCTTTTTATTCTTCTTCAAATCCTTATTGTTTCACAGATTCAGATTCAAATTTTTGGAGATCCATGGAATACTCTAACTCAAGCACTTCACCTCTCAAAGGGAATCCCAGGATGGGATCCTTGGATTGAATATTATCCCAATTTGCTTCCTTATGTTGGTTTACAATGGTTTTATATCAAAATTGCAGAATTTTTACATCTTAATTATTATATTATCTTTTACAGTTTTAATATTCTGATCAATACAAGCATTTGGATGAGCATCATCCAATTTTTGTGGAAAAAGGATCCAAACATTGCTGGGATGACCACAGTTTTGATGCTGATCCTTCCGATGAATTATGAGTTTATTTTAAAAGTGGGATATACAGACGGCATTGCAATCTTGATGCTTGTGAGTTTGGCGCGTGTATTTGATCACATGATGATGACCCAAAAGTTAACGTACAGAAGTTTCTTTGCGAGCATTTTTTGCTTTACCTGTGCATATTTGGCACGCCCTAATGTTATCGTCGTTTTAGTCGCTCTTTTGATTTTTGTCCTCTTCGCATTTCTTAAGCGTGACACATTTCAAAAGTTATGGCAACACGTCCTGAAGCTTTTTTTAGCTTGTGTCATTGGCATCATTTTATCCATTGGGCTTTCACAGCAAATGGCTCATTGGATGCATTATGACATGAATAATCCAATCAATTTTCCTACCGCAAACTGGATTTATGAATCTGTGAATTTTGAGAGTATGGGAGAGTGGACGCCACAAGATCGGGACTATACGCTGACACATCCAGGTTTTGCAACAGCAAAAGAGGCAGACATTGCAGGCATTAAAAACCGAATCTCTGAATTATTACACCACCCATGGAAAATTCCAGTACTTTATATCGTTAAGTTTGCCACATTATGGTCCTGCGGAACTTTTGCGACAGCAACAGACTATCAACTTTATTCTCAAATGTATCATTGGTCGCGTGCCCCACGTTTTGTCGTGGATAACATTGGTACGATCAATATTTTTATTGAAACGTACGCCAAATCGCTCATGGCACTTTTACTTTTTGCGATTGTTTCTCAATTAAAACGAGTGAGAAAAATTGAACTTTCGATTTTTAATTTTTCAATCCTCACAATCATGGGAATTTCGTTCTTTCACACGTTGCTTTGGGAAGTTAAACCGCGCTATCAATACATGACGATTGGTCTCATTATTATTGCAGCGGCACTCTCTTTTGAAAATCTATATCAAAAGCAGCACATAAAACGTTTAGAAAATAAATTAATTTCTAAAAAAAGAGGCGTCATTGTCTTTGGTTTGTGCGCGCTAAGCTCTCTTATACTCATGTCAACGGTGATGCAAATGCAAGCCCCTCAAACCATTATTGTCAATTCTCAATTTCAGCAACTTGATAATTACCATCCAGGGGAGGATCAGTTAATTTTACAAGCGCAAGAAAAAATTGTCCAAGAAATTAATTTACCGACTTCAGCAGAAAAGTTCACAGTAACGAGCCAACCTTCACAAAACATCCAACTCAAAATTCAAAAAAAGTTACACCAAAAATGGATACCGATCACTCAAAAAGAAATTCCAAAAAACGCGGTTCAAACGACTGTTCAACAGCAGTTTCAATCAGGAAAATATCGATTGATTTTGTTCAATTCAAACGATACAGCAACTCAGATTAAAGCAATGACCCGTACAGAGGTACTGGATTATCCTAATCAAGCAAAAATTGGATCAAGAAAGATCTCGTTAGGTTTTGAATTTTCTAAAAAAGAAAAAGTTTCAAAATATCATTTCGGATTAATTCTCCTGTTTTTAGTGCTTTATAGCGTCACTATCTTTTTATTTTATACAGAAAAATCATTTTAAAAAGTACAATAAACGATTTGCTTATTTAAGACACAATTAAAGTATTTATGATAGAATTAAGGCAAGACAATGAATTTGTCTTTATCTTTTTACTTTTCATCACTAAAAGTAAGCGAATCTGATCACATTTGATTAGTTTTGATTTAATTAATTTTAAGAGGTTTAAATTTTGAAAAAATTATTAAATGGTTTTAACACACGACTCGGATTGATGTCATATCTGGTATTATTTGTGTGGGCCAAATCAATGTTTGCCTATTTCACGGTATTTAATCTCCGTGCAATTGGTGTTGAGTATTTAATGATGATCATTAATCCTATAGGATTCACATTTACTTGTTTTGCCATTTTACTCTTTATTCGAAGGACATCACTGTACTATATCGCAACACTCATTTTAGCGGTGGTAGCCAATTTTTTGCTTTACATGAATGTTTTGTATTATCGAGAATTTACGGATTTCATCACGATTGATACTTTAACAGGTGGAGCTGGAATGTTCCAGCATGGATTTGATTTTAATTCAGTTCCGGTACATCTTATGGACTGGGTTTATTGGATTGATTTACTGATTATTTTAGTATTAATGATTGCAAAAAAAGTCAGATTTGATCACAGAGTTCCTGGTGTAAAAAAAGCATTCACCTTTGTATCTGTTGGACTTGCGATATTTAGTCTCAATTTTTGGGCCGGAGATTTCTTGAAACCTCAATTAATCTTAAGAAGAGCACAGTCAGATAAAACATACGTTGTTCGATATCTAGGCTTAGGGCCATGGATGTTGACTGATAGTTATTATACGCATTTAGCAAACAGTCAACGTAAAGATGCCAGTAAGAGCTCGCTTGAAGAAATTCAAAAATATATTGCTTCAAATCGTTACCTTGCACCAAATATGAAAATGTTTGGTATTTCTAAAAATAGAAACGTCATCGAAATACATCTGGAATCTTTTCAGCAAGCTTTGATTGATTTAAAAATCAAAGGAACGGATGGAAAAGAGCACGTTGTAACACCATTTTTGAACTCACTTTATCATTCAAATTCAACGTATTCATTTAGTAATTTCTTTAACCAAGTTGGACAAGGAAAGACCTCTGATGCTGAAAATATGCTTGAAACATCAACGTTCGGACTTCCTGCAGGATCGCTATTTGCAAAATATGGATCAACGCAAACTTTCCAAGCGATGCCAGCTATCCTTCAACAAACAGAAGGATATAGCTCAGCGGTCGTTCACGGTAATGTAGGTGCGTTTTACAATCGGATCAATACTTACAAGCAGATGGGATATGATTATTTCTTTGATCAAAGTTTCTTTAATAACGCTCCTCAAAACATGAGCCCTTGGGGAATTAAAGACAAAATTCTTTTTAGAGATTCTGTCCCACTCCTTGAGCAAATGCAACAACCATTTTATGTGAAATACTTGACTGTAACAAATCACTTAACGTATGAATTAGCAGATTCTGACAAAGATCCGAACTTTGCGACAGTGGATTCTGGGGATAAGTTGGTTGATGGTTATTTTGAAACAGCACATTATTTAGATCAATCCGTTGAGCAGTTCTTTGATTATCTAAAAAAATCTGGATTATATGAGAAATCAATTATCGTTTTATATGGTGATCACTATGGTATTTCAGGTTCTGATAATAAAGCTTTTGCGCCGTACGTGGGATATAATGCAGATACATTTAATGCGTATGACAATACCATGCTTCAAAGAACACCATTTATGATTAATATTCCAGGAAACACAAAAGGTCATATTATTGATACGTACACGGGTGAAATTGATGTGATGCCAACACTTGAACACTTATTAGGAATTGATACTGCGAAATATGTTCAATTTGGACAAGACATGTTCTCCTCAGGGCGACAAGATTATGTGGCTTTGCGCAACGGTGGGTTTGTAACTCCGACGATTACCCTTCCAAGTATCAATAGTCATTACTATTACGATACACAAACAGGATTACAAATTGAGAAATTAACTCCTGATCAAGAAGCTTATGTCAAAGACATCAAATCAAAAGTATCGACACTTTTTGCAATGTCTGATAAACTCAACAATCAAAATTTACTGAGATTCTATACACCATCAGGCTTTACGCCAGTTGATCCAAAGAATTATACTTATTCTGTCAAAGCAACGAAAGCAAAACTTAAAAAAGAAAATACTGTGCTTTCGGCAAAATCAACGAGTCTCATTTCTCAAAATCAAGGAAATTCCTCCATTAGCGAATATCCGACAGTAAAAAAATAGAAAATCAATAGTGAAGAGGTTAAAAAAATGAATTCAGGTTTCTTTTTACCCATGTCAAGTAATTATAGATTGGCTTGGCTTTGGGGAATCATTGTACTATCTTTTGAACGTATCGTTTTTTACGAACTGGACAAAGAGAGTAATTGGCTGTTAACGTTGATCTTTTGGCTTTCAATCATTGCATTTTTAGTACTGATTTGGCCACACCGATTTTTCATCTCGCAAGGACATTTCTATTTTCCTTTTTTCCCCCGCTTAAAAATGGCTGATTTTGAGATCCGGCACATCAGTGCTGTAAGAATTACTCGTTTTGGTTGTGGCTTTAGTTACGCTGGAAAAAGATATCATTTCCTTACTTTTGGAAAATCCAAAGCAGCATTTGAAAAAATGATGGATCATGGAGAAACAAGCGTTGTAAATGCTTAAAAATAAAAAGTAGGATGCGCACACGTTCCTACTTTTTTCTTTGATATTAAAAGAAAAACAGGTTATGAAATGCTCAAAAGAATTATGACATTAAAAAACAAGGGATTAAAAATCATTTTCGTATTGATACTTACAGGAGTGACTTATGTGCTTGTCAATCAAAATGCGTTTATGTATCATGAACCCGTCGGAAAAATCATCCAAGCAAAAACCATCAAGAAGCAAGAGGTTGAGGACAATTATAAAAATAAAGATCTTCAAATTACACAAGAATTAAAAATTAAGTTTTTAAATCAAAACAAGCAAAGAATTACGCTTCATAATACGGCTGATGTCTCTCAAGCCAGCGGTCAAATTTATAAAAAAGGACAAAAAGTAATTCTTCAAAGAATTAGTCAAACTTGGCAAATCATGACGTTAAAACGGGATGCTTTAATTGTAAGTTTAATGGTGTTATTTATTGGATTATTGATCGTTTTAACACGATTCCGTGCGTCTTTGTTTTTACTTTTGTCACTTGGACTTAATCTCATTTATTTTGTCATCGCGATTGCACTTAATGTCAGTTTTACAATTCCTGTAATTTTGCTTTATGCGATGCTTTCGTTTGTTTTTGCTGCGTCCTCTTTATTATTTGTCATTGGTGCAAATCGTCAAATGATCTTCACACTTTTAACCACAGTACTTACGACAGTGCTTACTTTTTTAATCACATTTATAGTCCTTGATTTAACTGGAAATGCTGGGATTCATTTTGAATACTTAGATTATGTGACACAAAATCCCTCTCAATTTTTCTTTGTTGGAACAATGATTTCTGTTTTAGGTGCGATTATGGATGGGACAGGAGATATTGTTGCGGGATTATTTGGCTTATCTCGTCAGAATCAAGTGAATCACATTCAATTAAAATATAAAGATTATGTTCGCTCTGGATTTTCGATAGGTCAAGAAATTATTGGAACATTAACGAATGTGCTTTTTATGATTTTTATGGCCGAGGCCTTTCCGATTTGTTTTTTACTTTTGAAAAACGGAAATACGTGGGGATACATTGCGACAGTCGGGCTAAATTTAGGGTTATTGCAAACCATCATTTCAGCAATCGGGATTGTACTAGCAGTGCCTGTGACAGCTTTTGTCACGAGTCTTGTCCTTGTTAAGCAAGATAAAGAAAGAAAAGAGGATGTATCATGAATGCTTTATTTGTTTTGCTTATCATTTTAGCTTTATTAATGATTGCTGTGGCTAAAAAAGATGGCATTAGAAATTTATTTGGTCTCCTCTTAAATTTTGGGACAATATTTGTCTTGATTACTTTGATGTCATGGGGATTACCAATTTGGATTCTTCTTCCTTTATTTTCTTTCATCATATTAGCGCTATCAATTTATATGTCCTCAGAAGATGGGGAAACGACTAATATTGCGTTTAAAACAAGTGTGATTGTTGTCTTTGGGTTAATGATTTTTGCAGTACTTATACAGGATATTGGACAATTACAAGGATTTGCAGTAGAAGATGTTGATGAGTTAGAAAATCTTTCTTTAACAGTAGGAATGAATTTTTCAACAGTGGCTATTGCAGTAATGACGATTTCTATGCTAGGTGCTGTTGCTGAAGCTGCAATGGCAATTGTTGCGAATTTATCAGAAGTGATTGAACAAGATGAAGCCATGACGGTGAATCAATTTAAAGCGCAACGCATGATTATCACGCAACAAATTTTGGGAACTGCGATAAATACACTCTTTTTTGGAGTTTTAGGTTCTAGTGTGGGCTTGATTTTATGGTTTGTGCGGCTGCATTATTCTTTCGCACAGATTTTTAATTCAAAATTATTAATGGCAGATGTGTCAACCATGCTTTTGGGAATGTTTGGAATTTTCTTTTCTATTCTTTTAGCTGGGCATTTTGTTGAGAAGAACTTTACGCAAGCAAAAAAATAGGCAGAGCACTAAAAAATGTCACGTATTTTAAACGTTTTTATAAAAGAGAAGTCTAAAAACGTGGGGCTATTTCTTGTTCAGTTTTTTTAAGTGTTTCATCTTTTAATTTTTGTCATTTTATCGTAAAATAGTAATATAAACTATACTTTTATTGGAATGGATAGTTTTTAGAAGTGGAGCGATAGAATGAAAAAAATGAGATTAAAACAGATTTCTTTTGTGATGGTTTTGCTCTTTGGATTTAATGTTCTAGCTTCTTTGGTGATTGGTGCTTTAGCGCGCTTTTCTCCTGAAGCTTATAAAATTAATACATCGACTTTTTCTCAGTTTGTAAATTATTGGATTAAAAATGGTTGGAGTTATGGGGTTGTTTTCTTAGGCTATCTGATGATTTATTTTATTTTGGTTCTTTTATTGATTGCGATGACCTTAATTTGTAATCAACAGTTTAGTTTTTCTCGAATGATTCGGGGGATTAAAACACCAGCTGTTTATGTGATGACTTTGGGCTTGATTTTGATTTTTTGGCCGCTTAATGCGCTGGGGCTTAAGTTTCCAGTGACAAATTACATCACAATTCCTCAAACGTTTGTTTCGATGGTCTCAAATCCTTTACTTTGGATTATTTTTTGGGGTGTTATTTTAATCGTGATTCTTTTGTTTTTTAGGCTCAAAAGGGTTCTTTTTGATAGTGTCACGAGTGATCAAAAAGTAAGGCATCCATTTAAGGAGAGTTGGAAAAAAACAACAGGCAAGTTTTTAAGTGATTTTTTTCAATTGTTTCAATGTGCAGTGCAATTTGTTGGAGCAACAGGGATTGTTTTTGCGCTTCAATGGCTCGTGGATCGACTTGGTGTGAGGACGCTGAGTATTTCGTTTGCAAATGTCATGATTGCACTTTTAGCAGGTGTTTTATATTTTATTACGGCAGAAATGGTTTTTATTTTCTTATCTCCACTTGAGCGTGAAAAAAGAGATCAAAAATATAGTGGTATTACTGCGTTAGTGATGATCGTTTTGATTGGTTTTGTGTCTTTGATTCTCTCTGGAAAAATGCTTCACACTCCCAATTCAGAGTATTTGGTGATGGCACATATGGGAATTGCTTCAAAAGAAGATGTTCCTAATTCGATTCTTAGTTTGAAAAAGGCGCATGAGGCAAAACCTGATTATGTTGAAATTGATATTCAAAAAACAAAAGATGGTACATTTGTCTTAAGCCATGATACAAGTATTGAGTCTTTATCTGGGAAAAAATATGTATTGAATGATGTTTCATGGAATGAATTGAAACAGGTGGAATTTAAATCTGGGAATCAAACAGTAAAATTAACACGTTTTGATGATTACATTAAGAAAGCAAATCAATTGAAACAAAAAATCTTGATTGAACTAAAGATTAATGCGACGATAACAAATCAAGAACTTGAAGCATTTGAAGAGAGATATGGTGCGCTAATGGAAGAAAATCATGCTCAAATTCAATCGCTCAATCAAAATGCTCTAGCAAGATTATCTAAATATTCTGAGAATGGGTTAGGGTTGCTTTCTCCTGTAGATAATGCCATTAATGCTTCAAAATTTAATACGTTCTATGCGATTGAGTATTCTAGCTTGAGTCCAAAAACAGTGGCGGCAGCCAAAAAGGTGAATAAATCAGTTTATGCATGGACGGTGGATACTCAAGCTGATTTGAGTACCACTTATGCGTATGGTGTCAAAGGGTTTATTACGGATCAACCTGCAAGAACGCGAAAAACTTTGGATCGGTTACGTCGGCATCCACATTATGATCTTGTGGTTTGGAATGCTTTATTGTTTAAGCGCGCTAATTTTTAGGGAATTGAGAAAATAAAAAAAGATCAAAAAAGGAATTCAGTTTGAAGTTCTTTTTTTGATTTCGAATTTTTGTAGGTTTTTGAATAAAAAACGGGAATTATTTACAGCTTTTTTAATCAAAAAATGGTAAGATGATGGAAGTGAATGACTTTTTAAATTGAAGAGAGGAGCTGAAATATGATTAATGATAGGGAACAACAAATTTTTGAAGCTTTTGCAAAACTTGCATTGCGTAAGCATGAGAATAAGGAACTTCCTCAAATCACGATTGCAGAAATTGCAAAAGAAGCTGGAATTTCTAAACAGGCAATGACGAAATATCATTTTAAGACGCTTGAAGAATTAGTGGATACGATGCATCGAAGAATGTCGTTAGATATTCATTCGACATTTGCGAATTTTTCACCAGAACAAAAAATTTGTCCAATTACAGTGATGGCTGAGTATGTTTTGCCAGCACTTTATCCTTGGATGAATCTAATCAAAGCGGCTTATGTGGCGCCTACGCAGATGCTTCATGGATGGAGTACGTCGAAAAACAAAATCGTGAGTGGATTCTTCCTTATGTTTCTGAGATTTCTAAAACTTTAGATGTCGCACCAGAATTAATTGCAAATTTGGTGACGGATAATGCTGTAAATATCATCAAATTATGGATTACTCCCAAATATCCAAAAGGGCCAGATGAATTTTCTGTTATTTTTACTGCTTTAGCAAGAAAAACGATTAATCCACTTCTTAATCGAGAGTATCGGTTGCCTGAAAATCTGATGAAAGCAAATGAGAGAGAGAGAGAGAGAGAGAGAGAGAGAGAGAATTTTGTGGTCAAAATAAATTTGAAAAGTTGTCAAGTAACCAAGTAAGTTGTTAAAGGACAACTTTTTTTGCTGTGTGAAAAAGCAAAAGGAGGACAAAAATCGGGATAGAACGATCATAAATTTGAGGTGGAGAATAGCCTAAAAAAAACACTGAGCTATTCAAATATCATGGTTTCGATTGGGACGTTTTCAGAAAAAGTATGGGATTTGTTTTGGGAAATGTCTATTATAAAACTCGGGTGTCCAGTTGCTGTACATCTTTTATGGAATTTTTAGTTTTATATCGTGGATAAAGATTGTCAACTCAACAACAATGTTGTTGAGTGTTAAACTTTTTTTATTATAATCAAGAACCAAAAAAGAGCAGTTGTGCTAATATTAGGGTATAGAAAATTGGGGTGAGTGAATTGAAATTAAAGGTTGTTATATGTGATACAGGATGAGAAGAACGATAAAAAAATGAATGATTTTAGTGTGTAGTAGTGCTTTTTATGTTTATTTTGTGTGTTTTTTGTTGTTTTTTCAAAGCGAATTGTTTTTGATTTTGATGAATTTAATCTGCTAAATGGTAATATTGGAATGGCTCGAAAAATCTTAACAGAGAGGACTGATAAGCGTTCCTATGCTATTTGGGAGAGAAATAGAGAAGGAGGAAATAATCATGGTATTCAGAATTATTGGCATTATCTTGTTGTTGTTGGCAATTTGGCAATTTGTACAGGCTAGAAACGGTTGGCAGGTTTATAAAAATAAATCTCAAAGAACCGATAATGCGCTGAGGGTTTATGGCTTTGCTTATAGCTTTTTCATTGCATTGTTGCTTGTTGTTTTAGGGTTATCTGCGCTTTTGGGTGTTTTTTCCTAACTAGAAGTTTGGAAAGATTAGGAACTTTTATCAAAAAACGTAGCCTATAGCTGTGGAAAAAATTAATTTGAAAAAAGGTGGTCTATCATGACTAACGAAAAGATGAATGCTGAATTTTCTACATCCGCTTTTGCAGACAAATTTGACACCTTGACTAATGATGAGTTGACAAAGGTGGTTGGCGGTAGTGCTAAGAGTATATTAGAGGGTGCTGGAGAGATATTTATGATTGCGTATGAATCTGGTGCGATTGATTATGCCCTCCTTCTTCTCTAAGGCTAATTAACACAAGAAGAGGCGAGCTTCATATCTTTCAACTATGCAGCTCGTTTTGTTTTGGAGGAAAATTATGAAAACATTAAAAAAGTCGTTAGATTATTCTAATATCATGGCTCCTAAACTCTTTGCTCTTTTCATTATTTATCAGATTCCCACAGGAATGCTTTACGCTTGGACAATTCTTGGGGATAAAAAGGTATCTATTCTCATTGCTCTGCTAATTTTGATAGTTACAGCATTCGTCTTGATTTTCTTTTTATCAAAGGCGAAAGAAATCAATCTTGTGAATTGGCGATTACATTCGTTGTGGGAGCACAAATGGGCAGTTATTCTTGGAATCTTGATTGCGATTGTATGGTTTCAGTTTATCCTAAACGCTGTATTTGATTTTTTCAAAGTAGGAAGTTCTGTGAGTGCTAATCAGCAACTTATCAACAGTATGGCATCAAAAGCTCCCGAATACTTGATGGTAATTTTAACAGCAATCTTTGCACCAATTTGTGAAGAATTGATTTTTTGATCTGGCTTTTTTGAACTGCTATTTTTACAGTTCCCACGTATCGCTCTGATTAGTTCAACTATTTTATTTGCCAGTGCTCACATGGTGATGAATGTGACTGATTGGGCATCTTGGATAGTTTATTTGAGTATGGGATTGATTTTAGGGCTTATCTATTATAAGACAAGAAGCGTAGAATGTTCAATTGCGGTACACATGCTTTGGAATCTTTATGCGATTTTTATTTAGCTACTCTAAAAAAGGTTGACGAACCACTAATAAAGTTGTCGCGAGGACAACTTTATTTGAGTTTCTCTATTGCCATGAGCTGACAACGGGAGTAAAATGAAATTAACAAAAAAGAAAGGTGATGAGTCCAATGGGTCAGACAAAATGAAAAAAAGTATCAATAGAACTTGGAGGTCACTATTGATACTCGTTGCACAACGCGGTGGGGCATCATTATAGCACAAAATCTAAAAATTAGAAAGAGGTATATCATGACTAACGAAAAGATGAATGCTCTTAATTTTGTGGAGCTTACGGATGAAGAATTGCAGAATATAGTTGAAATAAAAAGTATTTTTTTTACAAATTGGGGATGTTGTGAGAAGACATAACGGTTACTAAAAAACTGTTTCATCGTTTTGGAGCATTAAGTTGTCTAACGCTTGGAATGTCGTTGTTTTTAGTGTTATGTGTGATTTTATAAGATTTGGTTTTGGAAAGGACGAATAAGAAATGAAAAAAACTGGATTAATTTTTATCATTACGATTGCTTATCTTTTGATTTTTGGCGAAATTGTCACGGGGCTATTTCATATATCTATGAAAAGTGGAAATGTGACATTACTTTGGTTATTGGTTCAAGACTTGCCTTTATTTTTAATTATGTTTGTGATTTATCGGTGGTCGAAGATCAAAATTTTATGGGAACATTATCCTGTTTTAAAAAGTGTGGGGCTATTGTGGTATGCGCTTTATACGCTTGTTTTGTCACTTCCACTTAATCTATTGATGCGGCATGAAAAAATATCTGTTTGGTTTACGATTGGTGCAGCTCTCGTTGCGGTGGTTGTTGGTTGTGTTGAGGAATTCATTTTTAGAGGGTTGATTTTGGGTGCAATCATTGAAAAAACGCATTCTCTTTTTATTGGCATTGCAGTCTCCGCTGTTTTGTTTGGAATTTCGCATAGTGTGAATTTAGCACATCAGACGGTTACGGCTACGGGGATTCAAATGGTGTATGCGACTGCACTCGGAGTATTTTTGGCAGTGCTTTATCTAAAATCACATTTACTTTTGATTCCGATCATCATGCATGGAGCTATTGATTTTACGAGCTTGCTTGTGTCGCAAGGATCAGCTAATTCAACCACAACAGTACAACAGGCTATGGTTTTGGTTGTTATCATTGGGATTACAAGTGGTCTATTTATTGTGACAGGAAAAAAACAGATCGGTTCATTTAAAGAAAAATTCCTTAATAAAAGTGTGGAGTGATGAAGAATGATTTGAAAAAATGACTTTATTTGATTTGTAAGTGATGAGAGTGTGTTATAATAATCACATGGAATACGATAATTATATTTGGGATTTAGGTGGAACGCTGCTTGATAATTATGAAACGTCAAGTCGTGCTTTTGCTGCCGCTTTGTGGATGCTCAGTGAGCGTGTGATTTTGCATCAGGAAATTTATCGTGCGTTGAAAGTTTCGACGGCTTATGCTGTGGAGCAATTTGCAAGTGATATTCCGCAGTTTTTGGAGACTTACAAAGCACTCGAAGCTCAAACATTGACACATCCAGTCCTATTTGTAGGGGCTGAAAAAGTTTTGTCAGTACTGACAGAAAATGGACGACGGAATTTTATGATTTCGCATCGGGATGCGCAAGTCAATGAGATTTTGAAATCAGCGAATATTTTACAATTCTTTGCTGAAGTGGTGACTGCTGACAATGGATTTAAGCGAAAACCTGCGCCGGATTCGATTCACTATTTACTTGAGAAATATCAGATGAATCCTGAAAAGACGGTCATGATTGGCGATCGTTCGATTGATATTGAGGCTGGAATTGCAGCGGGGGTAAAAACGGTTTTCTTTGATGCGACCAAGCGTGATCCCAAAGCGACGCAAAGTATCACAACTTTAGAAGCACTGCTGTAAGAGGAAACGTTGAGTGAAATGCGGTGTGCTGTCAGTAAGGATTGACTGATGGTTTAGACATTTTTGATTTCTGTCAGAACTGACAGAAATTATTTTTTTGTAACCGTTATTTTTTGCTGACAAAAGCGGATTTAAAATGGCTTGAAATATCGAAAAAAAGCTTCAAATGTGCTATAATATAAGTAAGACTCAATAGAAATGAGATTTATTTTGAACGAAAAAGATAAAGAAATAGAAAAGCTTGCTGATCAGTATGATGCCAGTCAAATTCAAGTCTTAGAAGGACTTGAAGCGGTGCGGATGCGTCCAGGGATGTATATCGGTTCAACTTCAAAAGAAGGACTGCATCATTTGGTTTGGGAAATTGTTGATAATTCGATTGATGAAGCGCTTGCAGGATTTGCCAGCCACATTGAGGTGTTTATTGAACCTGACAATTCAATTACGGTTATTGATGATGGACGTGGGATTCCTGTTGATATTCAAGAAAAAACTGGACGTCCTGCTGTTGAAACTGTTTTTACTGTGTTGCATGCTGGAGGGAAGTTTGGCGGTGGCGGATATAAAGTTTCAGGTGGCTTGCACGGTGTTGGATCTTCTGTCGTCAATGCGTTATCAACGATTCTTGATGTTACGGTTCATAAAGATGGACAAAAATATTTTCAAGAATATCATCGTGGTCATGTGATTGAGGATCTAAAAGTTATTGGAACGACAGATCATCGTGGGACAACGGTTCATTTTGTGCCAGATCCAGAGATTTTTACAGAAACCACTGAATTTGATTATGAAAAATTATTGACACGTGTTCGTGAGCTTGCTTTTTTGAATCGCGGGCTACGGATTTCCATCACTGATAAGCGCCAAGGAAATGAAAAAAATCAGAATAGTTTTCATTATGAAGGGGGTATTCAGTCTTATGTTGAATACCTAAATGAAAATAAACAGGTGATTTTTGAACCTGCGATTTTTACTGAAGGTGAACTTGATGGCATTGCAGTAGAAGTGGCGATGCAATATACAGATACATATCACAGTGTGGTCATGTCCTTTGCCAATAACATTAACACGCATGAAGGTGGAACGCACGAGCAGGGATTTAGAACAGCACTCACACGGGTCATCAATAATTATGCCAAAGCTCAAAAAATTCTCAAAGAAAATGAGGATAATTTGACAGGAGATGATGTCCGTGAAGGGTTAACGGCAGTAATTTCAGTGAAACATCCGAATCCTCAATTTGAAGGACAAACGAAGACGAAACTTGGAAATTCTGAAGTCACTGGAATTGTCAATAAACTCTTTGCAGATGCGTTACAAACATTCATGCTTGAAAATCCACAAGTTGCAAGAAAAATCGTTGAAAAAGGAATTCTTGCGAGTAAAGCACGGATTGCTGCAAAACGTGCGCGTGAAGTGACACGGAAAAAGTCAGGTCTCGAAATTTCAAATTTACCTGGAAAATTAGCAGATTGTTCTTCGAATAATCCAAAGCAAACTGAACTTTTCATTGTCGAAGGAGATTCTGCAGGAGGGTCTGCGAAATCTGGACGAAATCGTGAATTTCAGGCGATTTTACCAATTCGCGGGAAAATTTTGAATGTGGAAAAAGCAACGATGGATAAAATTCTTGCAAATGAGGAAATTCGAAGCTTATTTACCGCAATGGGAACAGGATTTGGTGCGGATTATGATCTTTCAAAAGCACGTTATCACAAACTTGTCATCATGACGGATGCTGATGTTGATGGCGCGCACATTCGAACACTGTTACTTACACTTTTCTACCGCTACATGCGTCCAGTCGTTGAAGCAGGTTATGTCTATATTGCGCAACCTCCAATTTATGGAATCAAGGTGGGATCTGATACAAAAGAGTACATCCAACCTGGACCAGATCAGGAAAAACAATTGGCTACTGCGATTGAAAAGTGGTCTCAAGGACGCTCTAAAGCAACGATTCAACGTTATAAAGGGCTTGGAGAAATGGACGACCACCAACTTTGGGAGACGACAATGGATCCAGAAAATCGATTGATGGCACAGGTTTCATTGACGGATGCAGCAGAAGCGGATAAGGTTTTTGATATGCTTATGGGCGATCGCGTGGAGCCACGGCGCGAGTTTATCGAAGAAAATGCACAATACAGTACGATTGATGCTTAAAAGATTAAAAAAGAATGAGTTTTCTTATTCTTTTTTTATAAAGAAAGAAATTTGAATGGGATGACAGATGAATTAACAGCACGCACTGGCATTGCAGAAACATTGCCTACTGTTTTTGGCTACATTGGAATTGGACTCGCTTTTGGAATGATTGCACGCAGTAATCATTTGAGCGTGGGACTTGTTTTTTTGCTTTCGGCAGTGGTTTATGCGGGTTCCGCACAATTTATCATGGTGACGTTGATTGCACTTAAAAGTCCGATTTTATCGATTGTTTTAAGTGTATTTTTAGTAAATTCGAGAATGATTTTATTGAGTAGTGCCGTTGCTCCTTATCTAAAAAAGGAAAGTTTATTTAGAAATATTATAATTGGAAGTTTTTTGACTGATGAAAGTTTTGCGTTGAGTATGAACAAGCTTAATGCGACGGATGGTGCGCTAAATTTCGATTGGCTTAATGCAGTGAACATGGTTGCTTATTGTACTTGGGTTATTTCTAGCGTATGCGGTGCGGTGCTTGGGCATTATATTGTGAATCCGATGGCATTTGGATTGGGGTTTGCAGTCGTTGCGATGTTTATTGGCCTACTTTATTTGCAGGTCATTAGTGATACGATCCTTGGGATACGTCTTCAATTGCTGATGATTGGTGTGACATTGCTCTTGTTTTTTGTCGGAATTATTTTTATTCCAAGTAATATTTTAGTATTATTTGTCACATTGGTGTCCTGTGGATTGGGGGTGTGGATCAAACATGAGTTCTTTTAATTTTTTGTTACTGACGATTTTTTCTTGTGGTCTTGTGACCTGGGGGGCACGAGTGCTTCCATTTATTTTACTTAAGCGATTCACGCTTAAAAAAAGAGTGGTTGATTATTTAAGTTTTGTGCCTGTGGTAATCTTATCTTCGCTGTGGTTTTCAAATATTTTCATTCAACATTTAGGCAAGTGGCCCTCAATTGATGTGAAGAATCTTTTAGCGTCTCTTCCGACGATTTTAGCGGCGGTGTGGATTAAAAATTTATTGGTGATTGTTTGTGTGGGGATGTTAAGTTTGGCAGTTTTGAATGTTATTTTTTAATGAAGTTTTTGTTATTTTGTAATCGTTTCTTGACAAAATAAAATAATTTTTTTAAAATAATTAATATGTATTAATAAATAAAAAGGATTAGAATTTTTTTTGATATAATATTAATGAAAAAGCATTTTGGAGTTAAGGGAGAAAAAATGGATTATAATGAGTTGGCGCAGACCTTTATTCATAGTGTCAAAAAGCCTGGTAAAATGCGGGCTTTGAGCCGTTTTAATACGTATTCACATGGAGAACATCAGGTCATTTATTTTTTGTTTAAAAATTCTGGTAAAGCAATTATGCCAAGTGACATTGCTAAATTTACCAATACAAGTACGGCGAGAATTGCAACGATTTTGAACAGTTTGGAAGATAAGGGGATGATTATTCGTGAAATTTCAAGAGAAGATCGTAGAAAGATTTTAGTGAGTATTACAGATAAGGGAAGAAAAACTGCGGAAAAAGCTTATGACCAAACGATTTCAGATATTGCGTCAGTATTTCAAACAATGGGTGAAAAACGAGCCATGGGATTCGTTGATGATTTCAAACTGTTTTTAGATTTGAGCAGCGCTTTGCATAAAGAAAATGACGAAAAATGAAACGCTAAAAAGCTGTCAGTACTGACAGCTTTTATTTTTTAGGGGGTGTATTTTCGATTTCGTATTTGTACTTGTAATCTGAAAAGGAACGGAAAAGTTTTTGGTACCATTTTTCTTTGACTAGTGCTTTATTGAGTTCAATGGCGTTCGTGAGCTTTTCTTGGGTCGCTTTGAGTTCGTTTTGGAGTTTTAAATAATTAGATTGCGTTTGTGACACTTGATCTGTCAGTTGCTCCATTGCTTGACGTGAGGTATCATTTTCATCTAAAACAGCGTTGAGAAAGTGCTGTATTTCTTTGTCAATCGGGAGTGTTTGGATGGTCACAGCATCAAAATAATCGGCTTCATTTAAGATTTGATTTGTAAAATGATTGAGTATATTTTCTTTACGCCAATCAATATAATGCTCGTTTTCTTTAAAATAAGTCAAAATATTTTGAGTGATTTTTTCTTCTTGTTCACTGCTTGAATCCGCTTCAATAAATGCGACAGATGAAACTAACGCTTTGTCTTCGTTTTCCATCGGATGACCTCCGTTTTCTTAAGGAATGTTGGTATTTTTCCTTAGCTTTATTATAGCATTTTCTGTTGGAAGTGGAAGATTTAAATTCAGATTTTCATGTGATCTATGTTATAATTTGATTAGAAGAATCGATTGTTTAAAATCGAGAAAAGGAGAATTTAAATGGCTAAAAAATTTGGTCGTGTACATCTTATCGTTATGGATTCTGCTGGAATTGGGGAGGCACCCGATGCTGACAAGTTCTTTAATCACGACACTCCAGATACGGGAGCAAACACAATTGGTCACATTTCTGAAGCTGTTGGACTAGATGTGCCGAATTTTCAAAAAATTGGACTGGGAAATATCACTTCCTTGAAGACAGTGGCGAAAACGGCACATCCTTTGGGTTATACCACGAAATTACAAGAAGTTTCTAATGGTAAGGATACCATGACAGGACACTGGGAAATTATGGGATTGGATATTAAAAATCCATTTCCAGTCTATCCTGATGGATTTCCTGAAGCGCTATTGGAAAAAATTGAAGCATTTTCAGGACGTAAAATCATGCGCGAACCTAATAAACCTTATTCTGGGACGCAAGTTTTAGATGATTTTGGAGAACGTCAACTCAAAACAGGCGAATTAATCATTTATACTTCGGCAGATCCAGTTTTACAGATTGCTGCCAATGAAGCAGTGATCCCGCTTACTGAACTTTACAAAATTTGTGAATATGCGCGTGAAATCACAAATATTGGCTCAGAATGGATGCTTGGACGAATCATTGCACGCCCTTATGTGGGAGAGCACGCGGGTCAATTTGAACGGACGCCAAACCGTCGGGATTATGCTTTAGCTCCTTTTGGGGCAACGGTATTGAATCATCTGGACGATGCAGGATTTCCTGTGATTTCAGTGGGTAAAATTCACGACATCTATGAAGGACAAGGCATTAATCGTGACATGGGACACAATCTAAATGATATGGATGGTGTTGATCGGATGCTAAAAGCGATGGCATTGCCTGAATTTGACAAGGGACTATTGTTTGTCAATCTTGTTGATTTTGATGCGAAATATGGACATCGTAGAAATCCAGAAGGCTATCGTGACGCAATTCAAGATTTGGATGGACGGTTGCCGGAAATTATGGCTGCGATGAAAGACGATGATTTGCTCATCATTACTGCTGATCACGGAAACGATCCTACTTTTGTTGGGACAGATCATACGCGAGAGTATATTCCGATGATTTCGTTTTCAAAAGCATTTACAACGCCAAAACCACTTCCTGTAGGACATTTTGCAGATATTTCTGCAACCATTGCGGAGAATTTCGGTGTATCTGCTGGAGAAATTGGTCAGAGTTTCTTAAGAGACTTGATTTAAGCCATGAAAAAAATATATTTTCTTTGCACTGGAAATTCTTGCCGTTCTCAGATGGCTGAAGGATTTGCCAAAAAATTGCTAAAAAATACGGTTCAGATTCGCTCAGCGGGCATTGAACAACATGGGGTCAACCCAGATGCGATAAAAGTCATGGCGGAGGTCGGCATTGATATTTCTGATCATACTTCTGATTTGATCGAGATGGATTATTTTAATGCGTGTGATCTGATCATCACGTTATGTGGTGATGCAAGAGATAAATGTCCTGTGATTCCAAAAACAACGCAGCATGAACATTGGGCGATTAAGGATCCTGCTGGTCACTCACTTGAGGAATTTCGTTTGGTGAGAGATGAGATCTATAAAAAAGTAAAAACACTCGATTTGTAGCTCAAAATCGCACGAAAAGTGAAAAAAGAGGAGCTGTGTTTTGTCAGTACTGACAAAAAAATCTAATAAAAAACAAAAATTTAAAACGATGGCACGATGTTCTGGCCATAAAAATAGAAAGTAGAAAAAATGCCAACACCACATATTGAAGCCCAAAAGGGCGAAATCGCTGACAAAATCTTATTGCCCGGAGATCCATTGCGTGCAAAATTTATTGCTGAACATTTTTTGGAGGACGCTGTTCAATTTAACAGTGTGCGCGGAATGCTAGGTTTTACAGGACTGTATAAGGGGGAACGTGTTTCTGTCATGGGGACTGGGATGGGGATTCCATCCATTTCGATTTATGCTAATGAGCTGATTACAGAATATGGCGTCAAAAAACTCATTCGTGTCGGTACTGCAGGCTCCATCAATGAGGCGGTCCATGTGCGTGATCTCGTGATTGCACAAGCTGCTGCGACCACTTCTAGTTTAGTCAAAAATGATTTTCCTGGATTTGATTTTCCTCAGATTTCAGATTTTGATTTGCTTGATAAAGCCTATCACATCGCAAAAGCGCTTGACTTGAATGCACACGTTGGAAATGTGCTTTCCTCAGACTTATTTTACGGGGGTCCTGACGGCGTTGCACTCGGAAAATTTGGCGTAAAAGCAATCGAGATGGAAGCCGCAGGCTTATTCTATCTTGGTGCAAAATATGGCGTACAAACGCTTGCCATCATGACGATTTCTGACCACATTTTGACAGGTGAAGTTACGACGTCACAAGAACGTCAATCCACGTTTACAGATATGATGAAAGTTGGATTGGAAACCTTAATTGCTTAATTAAAAAAACTGTCAGTACTGACAAGATGAAAAAAATTTCTGTCAGTACTGACAAAAAACGAATTGATTTCTGTGAGTGTCAAATCTCCCTGTTTTGGAGCTTTTGAGTGCTGACAGATTTTTTTTAAAAGGAGAAAATATGGATGTTGAAAAGATGATGCGTCAAGCAGGATTTGATCCAGCCGATTTTGGGAGTGCGTATGTTTTTGGAAATGATACTGAAAACATCACCAATCCAGCTTTGGCTGATGATTTGGCAGAACTTGTGAGATTAGGGGTGAAAACAGCGACCACGAGCGCGCTGATTGACTACGAAAGAGAAAATGAAGCACTTCCAGTTGCGGATGGGAAAGTGGATCTGATCTTAAACAGTACGTTAGAGCTGGTTGCAATCGTGCGAAATCGTAACGTTTATGTGACAACTTTTGATCAAGTGTCGAAAGAACATGCGTTTAAAGAAGGAGAAGGTTTGCCTGAGCACTGTTTTGGAAAAAAATTTGAAGAGGTGAGTGAATCAGATCGTTCCTTTGTTTTAGAGTATTGGCGGCGCGTCCATGAGCAATTTTTCAGACGTACAAATGTGTATTCACCAAAAATGCGCGTGGTGTGTGAAGAATTTGAAGTTTTGTATCCAATATCACACTAAATTTCGCTATTTCCATATATTTATCAAAAATAACGCGTCAAAATTTAATGAAATGAATGAATTGTTTTGATTTTTTGTTAAAATAGAGGGTGAACATTCGGAGGAAAATATGAAATCAGATATTGAAATCGCACAAGAAGTAGAAATGCAACCAATCACAACGATTGCCGAAAAACTGGGACTGTCATTTGATGACATTGAACTTTACGGAAAATATAAAGCCAAACTTCCACTTGACGTTTTAGAAAAAATGAAAAATAAAGAAGATGGAAAGTTGATTTTGGTGACAGCCATCAGCCCAACACCTGCTGGCGAGGGAAAATCAACAGTGACGGTTGGATTGGCAGATGCATTGAATCGTCTGGGCAACCATGCAATGGTGGCGTTGCGCGAGCCGTCGCTTGGACCAGTGATGGGCATGAAAGGAGGTGCTGCTGGCGGAGGATTTGCTCAAGTGCTTCCGATGGAAGACATTAATCTGCATTTTACAGGTGATATTCATGCAATTACGACAGCAAATAATGCAATTGCAGCATTTCTTGATAATTCCATTCATCAGGGAAATCCTTTGGGCATTGATCCTCGGCGTGTGATGTGGAAACGCGTGCTTGATTTGAATGATCGTGCGCTTCGTCATATTACTATTGGTCTTGGCGGTGTTGTTAATGGTATGCCACGTGAAGATGGTTTTGACATCACGGTAGCCAGTGAAATTATGGCGGTCTTGTGTCTTGCAACGTCGATTGAAGATTTGAAAACGCGCATTTCGCGCATTGTTATTGCGAATACCTATGATCGAAAACCAGTGACAGTTTCTGATTTGGGAGTTTCAGGAGCGATTACGATGCTGTTAAAGGACGCAATTAAGCCAAACTTAGTGCAAACCATTGAAGGGACTCCAGCACTGGTTCATGGAGGTCCGTTTGCCAATATTGCACATGGTTGTAATTCTGTTTTGGCGACAAAAATGGCACTAAAACTCTCAGATATTGTGATTACAGAAGCTGGATTTGGTGCGGATTTGGGCGGTGAAAAATTCTTAGACATTAAGACACGTCAACTCAAAAAAGTACCTGACGCAATCGTGATTGTAGCAACGGTTCGTGCACTTAAAATGCATGGAGGGGTGGATAAAAAAATGTTGACAGAAGAAAACATTCCTGCATTGAAAAAAGGATTTGTAAATCTTGAACGTCACATCAAAAATATCCAATCTTATCAACGTCCTGTCATCGTTGCGATAAATCAATTTGCATCGGATACTCCAGAAGAAATAGAAACGCTGTCAGCGCTGACAAAAGCGCTCAATGTCCCAATTTCATTATGTCAAGTTTTTGAAAAAGGAGGACAAGGAGGAATTGATTTAGCCCAAAAAATCCTCCCCTTACTTCAAGAAAATAAGGATTTTCACTATCTTTATGATCTTGATCTTGCTGTGGATGAAAAAATCAAAACCATTGTCACACAAATTTATGGGGGACAAAAAGTTAATTTTACGCCAAAAGCAGCCCGCCAATTAAAAGAAATAAAAGAAAATAACTGGAATCATCTTCCCGTTTGTATCGCAAAAACGCAATATTCATTTTCTGATTCGCCAAAATTATTGGGTGCTCCAGAAGGATTTGAAGTGACTGTAAAAGCACTGATTCCAAAAATCGGAGCTGGATTTATTGTTGCATTATTAGGAGATATCATGACCATGCCAGGCCTTCCAAAATCCCCAGCAGCGCTCAAAATGGACGTATCAGATGATGGAAAAATCAGCGGATTGTTTTAAACACAAAAAAAGTAGCGCGATGCGTTATTTTTTTATGAACGAAAGCAGAAAAAAATTGAATTTTCATGTATAATAAGAGAGAATGGATTACTTTTTAATACAATGAAAAAGAATACGAGAGGGAAAAATGGTACTTCAATTATATCTTCAAGGATTATTGGTTTCAGCGCTTGTAATGGTTGTATTTAGTGCAATTTATGCGTTTGCCTATTTAATTAGAAATGCATATCAACCAAAAAACGTGATCAGAAATCGGATATTTGATTTGATTTTGATCAATCTTTTAACGATTCCAGTGCTTAGTTTTGCGGTGTTAGGACTTTTGGTCATTTTAAAAACGCGCCTGCTCTAAGCTGATTAATGGCTATTTTTTTAAATAAAGTTTATCATTATATGAAGTAAGAATAAATGAGGAAATGAGAATGACTGAAAAAAAATACGATGTAATCATCATTGGGTCTGGTCCTGCAGGGATGGCAGCAGCACTTTATACAGCACGTTCAGAGATGAAAACGTTGCTCCTTGAGCGTGGTGTTCCTGGAGGTCAGATGAATAATACTGCTGAAGTCGAAAATTATCCAGGCTACGGCACAATCATGGGTCCAGAATTATCTATGAAAATGTATGAACCTCTCGAAGCTTTGGGAGTAGAAAACGCGTACGGTTTTGTCACAGCCATTGAAGATTTAGGAGATGTCAAAAAAGTCATCACAGAAGACGAGGTCTTTGAAACAGCATCTGTGATCATTGCTACAGGTGCTGTTCATCGTAAATTGGGCGTTCCTGGAGAGGAAACGTTTGGGGCAAGGGGTGTTTCATATTGTGCCGTTTGTGATGGTGCATTTTTCCGCAATCAAGACATTTTAGTGGTCGGTGGCGGCGATTCTGCAGTCGAAGAAGCACTTTATTTGACACGTTTTGGAAAATCAGTGACGATTATGCACCGCAGAGACCAATTACGCGCACAAAAAATCATTCAAGAACGTGCTTTTGCAAATGATAAAATCAAATTTATTTGGGACGCCACAGTCGAGGAAATCAAAGGAGACGATCGAAAAGTGACCAGTGTCGTTTACAAAAATGTTAAAACGAACGCACGTACTGAACAAGCTTTTGGAGGAGTGTTTATCTACGTCGGATTAGATCCCATTTCCGAATTTGCAACAGCGCTTGGAATTTCTGATGCGGCAGGATGGATTGTCACAGATAATCACATGAAAACCAATCGACCAGGAATTTTTGCAGTCGGAGATGTGCGTCAAAAAGATTTCCGTCAAATCACAACAGCCGTAGGTGACGGTGCACAAGCAGCGCAAGAAGCTTATAAATACGTTGCGCAACAGCTTTCGCTCTAATTTTTCAGATAAAAAAACAATTGATTTAGGAAAATTCCTGTCATTTTTGGAAAAATATGTTACAATGGAAACAACGTATTTTGAGATGAGAAGGGAAAGAGCGACTTGCTCTTAATAATAGTATGGAAAAAATGATTTATGACATTCTGATTGTCATCATGTTGATTGTATCAGTATTGACTATTGTATCAATCTTTATGCAACCTTCAAAACAAGATGGTGCTGCGGATGCCTTTTCTGGAGGCTCTGGCGAGCTCTTTGAGGGTCGAAAAGCACGCGGTTTTGAAGCAATTATGCAACGATTTACAGCGATTATGATTGGCTTATGGCTCGTCATTGGTTTTGTCTTAGTCGTTTTATCTACAAAATAATAACCAATAGCAAGAAGATTAACGCAAATAATTGAAGAATGTAGAAATAAAAGGCTTTGTTGAGCCTTTTTTGATTTGTTGTTTTTACATTTGTTGAACAAATATGAAAAGTTTTGAAAAACTTCTGCCCCTTTTTCTGCCCCTTTTTTATAAGAAAAACCTGTGATTTACAGGTCTATTTTATTTAACTTTTCTACAATGTTCTTACTCATCTTGTCTGTGACGTGTGAGTAAATAGAAAGTGTTGTATTAGGATTTGTATGTCCGACTCTTTCCATTATTGCTTTTAAGGGAATACCGACTTCTGTAAGCATAGCGATATGAGTATGGCGGAATATATGTGTTGTTAACTTTTTATCACTTTTAATTTTCCCAAGTCGACTATTCACATTTTCAATATATTCGGGTTGATTGGATCTATTTACGAAGATGAAGTTTTCGGGATTCCCATCATTGATGTTCATTTTTATATTTAGCTCAATTCTTTCGTCAAGTATTTTTTTAGCTTGATTAGATAACGCAATCGTTCTTTCTGAATGAATGTTTTTAGGCGTTGTTTTAGAATGCGTGATAGGGTCAAAAGAACCAGTTATTTCGATAGTTTCATCATTTATATTTTTACACTGTAAAGCCACACATTCTCCGTAGCGTAAACCCGTCAAAGCCATGAATTCAACGATTAATGCAGTTGGTTTATCTATAATTCTAAGCTGTTTTAGAACATCCTTTAATTCATCAAGTTCAAGATACTTATCTTTTTTTGCTTGCCTTTGCTCAAAAGTTTCAACCTTCTTTTTTATTTTAACTTTGGAAGATGGATTATTTTCGATATATCCCTTTGAAATGGCATAATCTAAAACCATACTAATATTTGACTTTATTAAAATCATGTAAGGGTAAGAGTAGTTATCCACATAGTATATTTTTTCGAGAATAGATAAGATATAATTTGAAGTAAGCTCTGTTAGAAGAGTTTCCTCAGGTATTATTTCTCTGATTTTATTTTTAGCTGAGATCCTAGCTGTCACAGTACGAGCCTTAACCGTATCGTTATATACAGCGAGAAAATCATCTTGAACTTTCCAAAATGTGATAGAAGTTATTTTATTTTTTTCATCTTCAATTTTTTGTTTTTCTTTTTCAAGCTTTGCATCTATTTTATTATACAGTAGCCTAGAAGCTTCATTTTGCGCCCTAGAGCTATTTTTATCTAGCGTTACTGATACTTTCCTTAACTTACCTTTAGTGTCTGTATAACGCTCACAGTACTTATATTTGCCGTTTGGTAAATCTTCTATCCACATAATATTATCCTTTCTAAAAATGCCCACCTAATCAAAGGTTGGGCGTTTTTTAATAGTCTTGTTCAACTTTTACTAATCTACCTTCAATCTCTGCTGGGTGATATTCATCAGCGTATTGAATCGGATATTCAGGGTTTAATGGTTCAAGTCTTAAACGGATAGGATGACCGTTTTCGTCATATTCATAAAAGACACATTTAAGAGTTGCTTCGTTGTCATCCGTGAAGCGTATCGC
Source organism: Lactococcus hircilactis (assembly GCF_009601015.1). Lineage (GTDB taxonomy): Bacteria > Bacillota > Bacilli > Lactobacillales > Streptococcaceae > Lactococcus > Lactococcus hircilactis. The sequence continues at coordinate 2,617 of NZ_WITJ01000010.1, read as the reverse complement.
TCCGATAGATCCATCTGAAATGTTAGGCTCTTGAAGAATTAAAGCAAATGATCCGTCATGTATTTCTGTTTCCATGCTTTCTCCTTTAACTCTAAGCCAAAATATATCATCACGTCCGGCATATTTACCATAAACAGGGCGCATTCCCTCAAAATTTTGTTCAGATAGAATCGGAGTACCTGCTGCTATTTCCCCAATGACTGGAGCATATCCTTCTTTTTCAGGGTCATACGTAATAACATTGCTGATTTTATCGAAATCAATTTTCTTTGAGAAGAAAGATAAGTGTTTCTTTTCTATTTGTTCTTTTAATTGAGAAGAAGCAGTATCAAGCACAACTTGTTGACGTGGTTCTTCGAGTTGAGAACTGATTTCAGTGATTTTTTTCACCAAATGAGATTGTTTTTTATTATTGTTCCAATCTTCCAATGAGTAACCTTGTTTATATGAAGGGTCAATATCAGACTTTAGGAGGCCAAGTGTGTCCGAAATTTTTTGAAGGTTACCAGCATTAGGTCTAGTTACACCTTTTATATATCCAGACAAAGTTGTTGGAGGTATTCCAGCTCTTCTAGCAAATTCAGCTTGAGAGATGCCTTCTTCTTTTATTTTTGTTCTAATATTATTAGATATAACCTTTTTTAATTCCTCTTCTTGAGGTGTTAAAGTTCCTCTGCCCATTGTATGAATCTCTTTCTTGAATTTTATTATATCGTTATTATAACGAATTAAACAGTATAAAGCAATAGTTTTTTGTGAAAAATACGGTTTTTTTCGCATTTATTTATATTTTTGTCTTGACATACCGTTTAAACAGTAGTATAATTAACTCATAAAGTCAAACAAGCGAACAAGCATGGAGCATTCAGTACGGCGGACGGAACGATTTTCAAATGACGGTACACGACGTATCCACCGCGACGTAAGTAGTGAGTTTGGCAAATAAAAAGCCCCAGAGGGGCGGAAAGGATACTAATATGAACCTTGAAAAAATTAAACAAGTTAAAATACTAGACAATTATGAAGAAGCCAAAGACATTGTTAATGCTCATATAGAAGCGGGTTGGATTGTTTTGCTATCAGACAGTAAAAAAGTTATTCTTGGAGCTGAATGGCCTGAATCGTACAATATGAATGTTAATTTAACTGTCGAAAGAAAACATTTTGGTGTAGTGGGTAGACCTGGTGTTCCAGGAATTGGCGTTATTTAAAGATGTTTTGTATTTCTTGAATAGCTTTTTTATGTACTGCTGTGGCTTTGTTTTTCCATAAATCAAGAAGTTCACCAATAGTTGAAGCCTCAATCTCCGCAAGATTAGGAACTTCTTCCCATAAAGTAGGATTATTTTCGAAAATTGGTAAAAGGAGCTTAACAATATGTTTGTTATTATTTCTGTCATATCTATAATATGAGGTTGAGAAATAAAGGTCACACTCAGTCGCGCTTGCTAGTTCATCAGATGAATAGTCAGTTAGATAATGGGCATATTCTACTAAATCTATAAGTCCAGAATTCAAGTAAAACTTTGTTTTTTTTCTTAAAAAGAAGTGAGAACTTAGCTCACATAGACTTTCTTCGAAATATGCTAAACTATCATTTTTGATTCCAGTACTTATGAAATAGTGGCACATTTCATGAGCCAATTGATAAGTAACTTGAGACTCTCTTAGTCCATCTCCAATGTGAAGATAGATAGTGTTGGGATAAAAATATTGTGGTAGATCTTTGAGAGGGTTAGGGTTTAGTATTGATAAACCCTTTGGAAGAGTTTTGTTAAAATAATAGCTCATTTCCTTTATTAAGTACTCACAATAAGCTTCAAAGTGTTCTTCGTTGATTACATTAAAGCTGTGATAGCAGTTAGAAATATTCGTAAATTCTTTTAATTCAAAGTTCATAAGAACCTCCAATATAATTTTAGTTTAGTCACTTACATTATATCACGGAGTTATGATATGTGGAACTATCCACAGGGAAGACTGGCGAACAGGTTCGATTCCTGAACTTCCCTTACTGCGTATGCAGAAGTTTAAAAACAGAAAGGATAATAAAATGAACATTATCGAAGCAACAAAAAAAGCCTTAGAAGAAAATAAGGCAATTACAACCCCTGAAAACAAAGAACATGGCACTGTTTTTATTCCAACAAATTCAATGCCGCTTGGTATCGTTATTGTACCAACAGAGCCTGGTCTTGAAAAAGTTGAAGGAATTTATAAAGAAAAATGGACTTCAGCTTTTAAGTTTTGGAACCCTAAAGCTGAAGACCTCTTAAGAGATGATTGGGAATTATATTAATTTAAAAATCCAATCCGCAATTTCTTTGACGGTATTAATATTTTTGTTTTCAAAATATATTATCGTCTTATCTAGCAAATACGAATCAATAATAGTGTTGTTTCCATAACTATTCATAACATACCCAGACCTAGACAGCTCGTTCATAGTTTCTAAAACATCAGCTGGTAACCAATCAGGTACTAATGCGCAGATGTCAGAGATATGTCCGACACGCTTTGCAGAGTTTTTGGAAACACCATTATTAATTTTACTAAGGTACTCTTTATAAATTATCGCAAGTAATTGTTTAGAATCCTTAGTTAATTGAACATCATC
>NZ_WITJ01000001.1 GCF_009601015.1 Lactococcus hircilactis | reverse complement strand
TGACGAGGGATTGCTTGAATTCCTCGTCGTAGCGTTGATGATAGGTCATAGTAAGCCTTTCTGTTTTGTGTCTTATGAGACAAATTATAACACATTATTTTGTGTCCACTTTTATAGTATATATCCAGTATGATTCCACTTCGTCTGTCTTGGCGAGGGAATTTCTAGTTCGTGCCTTAGAATATTTGCGACATAACGGGGAGCTGTCTGTCGAGGCACGTCAAGAAGTTGAAAGTCTAGGAACGCCTGTCACACCACGGACAGCTCAAGAACTCCATTTGATTATACAAAATGGTTGGTTTGATGACCTGTACGATGTCTTTGACGATGAACTCAGCTATTTTAATGGACTAAGAGAGGCACAGCTAACTCGGCAGGATATTAAAAATGAGATACCGAAATATTTAGAGGAGTATCCTCTCCAATTGGATTTTTCAACAATCTACTCTCTCGCACAGAAGGGTGGAAATATGAGCTTTGTTGCTCCGAGTGGCGCGAGTGAGGGGCAGATGGATTATTCTAACCTTGAGATGGTTCACACCATTTACGATAATCTTTTACAAGAGCAGGGATTGCAAGAGGCTTTAGAAAGTCTGGGCATTATGGAAGTCAAACAGCTCCAAAAATTTCTCATAGATCATCAGACCGTGTTGACACAACGGATTGATTTGAGAACTTGGGCGATAGAGATGATGGCAGGCGTTAAAGGAAATGCGGAAATTGGGGGAGAAGTCCCTCTTTTAAAAAGTCCTGTTGAAGAGGGCATGGAAGCAACTTTTTACAATTCTGTCTATACAGATGGTGAAATGATTAGCTTTAGTGTCATTGAGCGAGACAAACAAGGTTACTTTGAGACCGGGACCTATGATTCTGATGGAAACGAAGAAGTTACATTCGTGGATATGGATGTTGAGGAAATTGAAACTTTTGAACAAGCAAGTCCAGAAGAGCGAGAACAATTTCAACTCTATCTGGACGATTACCCCCGTTATCAAGCAAAGCAACAAGAGGAGCTGGCGGCGTTAAGAATCAAAAATTTAGCTTTGATTGAAGAAATTAGTCATTTACCAAATTCGATGTTAGAAAAGAACGGCGTTTTATCCACTCAAGGCAGTTTATTGGATAAGGAATTTCAGTTAATGTTGGTTCAGGACTATCGTAAAACTTTCCCCCAAGACCCCAGAATAGAAGTGAATTTACCACAGCTTGACTTTGAGCCCATTAACAGTTATTCCGATACAGACTTTATTCTTTTCAGCAATCGTCGGCATCAGGCTGCTTTTTATGTTGGTGACGAAGTCCAAGGCGTCGTGGATTTTCTTTACCGTCAGTTAGATGCTACGCCTGAACTAAAAACAAAGTGGGATAAGAAGCTCGAACGGGTTTCGGACTTTAATCAAGAAAAATATGATGCCATTCAAGATTGGATGATGGATCACCTTGAATTTACGGAACACTATCATGAGTCTGTTGATATTCCCATCGTATTTAGTAAAGGGAAGTATGAAGGGATGGATGATTTTTCAAGTGAACGCTCCTATCTTGAAGACACGACCGACTATTGGGTTGATTATGAGGGAAGCACTGCAGAAATATTTTATGACCCAGAGGAAATTGCGAGCTTGGAAAAGCATGAGATGCCCTTCGAGGCAGTCATTGAGATTTTAAAAGCTGTTGATTTGACCGTTGGAAAGGTGGTAGAAGTGCTAGAATCAGAAAAAGGGGTAAAGCTAGGTGGGTCAATTCTTCAAAGTGAAGCACCCAAACAGGGTTCCATCGGTTATTATAAAAAGACAGAGAATCAAGCAGTCCATGTGACAGGAACGATTCAGGGTATAGACATAGAAAAGCTTGAATATTATGAAGAACAAGCTTTTGACAACTTTGAAATGACTCGTTTGACAGAAAAAGAATTGGTTGCTTTGACGCTTAATTTGATTCATCAGGTTTATAATACGACGCCGTATATCAACGAAATGGAAAGTGATGATTCTGACTTGAAAGACTACATGAGCGATTACGAAGAAGAGCAAAAGAATTATGACAAATTATCTTTGGAATGGGAGAACCGTGGCATTAATGTCCCACTACGTGTTGCGGACTTTGATGCCAATGAGACAGAGCACAGTGAACCTTTAGCTCACTATTTTGAGGAGCTGTTGTCTGATTATTTGGTAAAAGAGACAATCAATTTCAAAGAAGAACTTCCTTTTCCCCAAAAAAGGAATCAGTCATCTATTCATTTAAAGTGATAGATTTGCAGAGAAAAGATTAACAAAAAATAGGTGCTTTTTGTTAATTGAAATTAGCTGATAATACTGATATAATAGTGATAAGTGATATATAACGATTATAGAGGCAAAAGATGATGAAGTCGGTAAAAGAAAAAATCGAAGCAAAAATTAAAGCTTCTCCACGAGGAAAAATATTTGTAATTTCAGATTTTGAAAAACTCGGAGCTTATAACTCCGTTAGGATAGCATTGTCTGAACTCTCTAAAGAGGGACTATTGGAAAGAGTTCATCTTGGCATCTATCAAAAACCAAAATACAGCGAACTTTTTAGACAAAATATTCCAGCAACGCCAGATGAAATTGCAAGAGCTATCGCTAGGAAGAATAATTGGAAAATTGCGCCTGCTAAAGATTTAGCTCTTAATCTTTTGGGCTTAGATACGCAAGTGCCCAATCGCTATGATTACATTTCAGACGGGCCCACTAAAAAGGTTCAGTTGGAAGATGGACGGATTATCTCCTTCCGCCATGTCACGCAGCGTGAAAGTCTGATGGCTGAGACATCATCACTCGTCATAGAAGCCCTCAAACAGCTGGGCGAAGAAAATGTGACAGAAACAGTTTTAAGGCAAGTTGTCTCTAAACTGACAGATACTCAACTCAAGCGCTTGGAGAAAGATGCTAAAAATTCTCGTGTTTGGATCAAAGAAAAAATTAAACAAATGAAAGAGGTCGCGTAATGCTAGATTTTGCAAGACGAAGTGATAAAGAACGCCAAGAAGGTTTCCAGATTGTCGCACCAATGATGGGAATGAATGAGGGAATTATCGAAAAAGATTTCTATGTGGTCTTGATTTTGGAACTGCTCTTTCATCATTCAAAATTTGGAAAATCTTTTGCTTTTAAGGGCGGAACGTCGCTCTCTAAAGGCTATAATATCATCAAACGCTTTTCAGAAGATATTGATTTAGTGATGGATTGGTCGCTCTTAGGTTTGAGTGATGAGGAGGCTTAGCAAAAGCGTTCACACCGCCAACAAGAAATGTTTAACGCACGAATCAATGAGGGGGCAGGGCAGTGGATTGAGAAAAACCTTGTTCCTGAGCTGTTTGATTGTTTGGAGAAAGAACAACTTCAAGGCTTTCATGCTTTTGTGCGTGAAGAAGATAAGCAGACGGTCATTATTGAATATCCGAAACACTTCACCAGTGCTGGGATACTCCCAGAAATCTGCTTAGAGATTGGACCACTTGCAGCATGGACACCTGTTAAAGACTGCATGATTAGCAGTTATCTCGCAGAGAAACTCCCGAATGTTTTCTCAGAACCTAGCACTGTTATTCCGACAGTTGAGGCTAAGCGAACATTCTGGGAAAAGGCAACGATTTTACACAAGGAAGCCAACCGTCGTAGTAATTTCATACCGAAGCGCTATTCGCGTCACTATTATGACTTGTATTTACTGGCACAATCGGAGATCAAAGAAGAAGCCTTTGCGGACGTGGAATTGCTTAATCGTGTGGTGGCCTTCAAGGAGAAATTCTACTTGGATAACTCCGCCAAATATGAAGAGGCCGTCCCCGCAACGCTCAAACTCTTGCCTAAAGAAGAACAGCTAGAACATTTGAGGGCTGATTACGACGATATGCAGGCGATGATGTTTGAGAAAGCACCAAGTTTTGATGAGATTATGCAAGGACTGGCGCAGTTGGAAAAAGAAATTCATCAGCTTGGTGTTTGATAAAACGAAAAAATGGTTAGCGGCCAAGTGCTAACCATTTTTTAGGCTTTTATAGCCATTATTTAAGAATGTAAGCAGGATAAAATGGGGAAAACTTGCTCATTTTAGAAAGCACATCACAAATTTGTGGTGTGCTTTTTTCGTTCCCCGAAAAATAGTAGGAGGAATTACCGCATGGAAAAAGATACAAGAAAAAAATATTCACCCACTCAATTCATAAAGCATTTTATGATTGCACCACCTATTGAAGTTTTAGACTTTGTCGCGTTCAATAGTCACCTTTTTGAAGAACCGAGCATCCGTACCATTATTGAGAGCTATCCACAAGGAGCCTTTCAAATGGAAAATCAGGATTCTGTTAACGTTAGCGACAAAGAGCTGTTAGATCAAATGACTGCGGTGGCTCATTTGTCAAGTTCTAATTTTCAAGCTTCTCCTGATGATATGATTGTGACGGGCCAAAAAGCCATGACAACATTTTTGAGTCCCTACTTTTCAAGCCTCCAACAATTTACAGGACCTGAAAAGGAAATTGCCACAAAGGTTGCGCTTTATAATCTTTATGCGCATTACGGACTTTACGAAGTTCATTCAGAGCTAAAGGTTGAATTAGAAGACGACCTCATGCGAGAATTTATTAATATTCCAAATAGGGAAAGAATTTTTCATGTACTCAATCTCGCCAATAGCTTTACACGAGGCTTTGAGCAACAACTTCTTAAACGTAAAAAAGCTTTAGCAGCTAGAGCCCAGAAGGTTGCAACACTTGATATTTCAAGTCAGTTTTCTGAGGAACAGATTGAGCGAGTCGAGCAGGAAAGTTTGAAAATCTATCAAGAATCAGGACTTGATCTCCCTAATCGGGTTTATTTTGAAGTGCTTGATCAAGTTAAACAGGACTTACTTCATGATGCCAAATTATCTGCTTCCGCGCGAGTCAACACCTTTGAAGATTTTCGTTTTACTTTTGTGGCGGCTGCCAATGAAATTCTGGTTGCGCATTACTCAGAAAATCAAGCACTCTATGGGACTTTGCTTGAAAAAGATGCCGCCAAGTTATGGCTTGCGGACCTCTTTTTGCAGGACATCTATCGGGAATTTTCAGAAATAAAGGGAAGTCCCAAAGAAACATTTCCAGAGCAAGAGAGCTCTCAAACCAACACGGAATCCACGGTTACTCCTAACACTGCGCCTTTTACGGATTCAACCAAAGTGGTTCAAGAAGCTTTACTTGAAAGCAAGCCAGAGGAAACTTTTCAAGAAAAAGAAAAGGACCCAACTCCGTCTTTTGAAGTTCAGAGCGAACCTACGACAACCAAAAAACCACTGATCTCTAGCTCAGAAATGTATCATCAAGAGATGATAGCGGCTTATAAAAGGCTCTACGATTCTTATATGCACCAACAAGACCTCAAAGCACAAGGACACAATGTATCGGGGGCTTATGATACTTATGCTATTGAAACCACCCAAGGAGCTGTCCAGTTTTACTACGCCTATCTAGGACGAGAGATAGGAACCAATGATGATCGTCGGGTTATTTTTGGTGTTTCTACAGTACAAGAGGATTTTCAAACGGATTCGATGAGTACCCCGATTCGCTCCCGTGTCTTTGGCGTTTTTGAACAGGGACTCACGTCACTTCATTTAGATGAAGCGGCCAGAAAAGTCGAGCATTCTGATGAAACAGCGCTCCAAGAACTCCGCGATGCTTTTATTCAAGACTGGTCGGATTACCGTAAAGCTGTGGCGAACTTTGAGGTTTGGAAAAGGGAACATCCCGAAGCAGAATGGACAAATTATCAAGGTTTTGATAGCCTTCAAATCTCTAAAGGAAAGGCTCAATATTATGAGGAAGTGCTAAGTAGCCTCATTTATCAAGACCATCCAGAGGGCGGGCGAGAGGTTGAAGGCTTTCCTGCTTCCAGTGAGCTTTCCCGCACGCAAAAAGAAACCATTGAGGCACTTGTCACTGCGGTCTATCCATACTTTGATTCCTCAACACTTCGGGAAAATTTTGAGCATTGGAAAAAGGAAGTCCAGGGCTCCCTTGATTCTATTCAAGCCCTCTTTGAGCAGCTTAAAACTGATGATGTGGCCTATTTATTCTATGTGTCTAACGACGCAACCCTTGCCCCGGAAGAACAATACCACGAAAAGAGCCCGATTGAAAAACTCTTTTTGGACCATGTTTCAGAGCTTCGGAGCTTGAGTGATGAAAAGCTCAAAGCCGTGTGGCAGGCAGAAAAGGATAAGACGCCCAATGCTTATTATGACCTCTGGCAGGAAGTTAGAAAAAATATTCGCCCTGCCTTAGCATGGACAGGTTACCGCGAACTGTTAATTTCCACACTCCAAGTGAACCAAATGCTAGAGGGCACGCGTTTTGCAAAAGAAGACCTTGCGGAGCAGAGAAAATTTGCCGCAGAGCGTAATTTCTTATTTCAGTTTTTGCCTGATAAAGTCAAAAGCGTCGATGCAGAAAGTGTCGAAAGTGAAAAGCCGTCTGAAAAAGCGTTAGAAGTCCTCCATGAAGAGATTCTACGCCAAGAAATAACCCAACAAAACAGTCATCGTAAATTTCGGATTTATGAATTTTTTGAAGAAGCCTCTCGTGCGACTGACCGCGTAAAATTTCTAAAAAATGAGTATGGGTTAAGTGGCCATAGTGGGTTTGGAGACAGTCCGTATTTTGTCAATTATGACGGAAAAGGAGTGGAATTTGAACAATTTAATCCTCGGGAACATTCGGACCGTTTTCGACTCACTTGGGCTCAATTTAATGCAACGCTGGCAACGCTGATTAAAGAGGAAGTTTTTTTGACTTCTTCTGAAAAATTGGCTTATCAAGAGTGGTTTGCTTTGAGGCATGCGCTTGATAAGGCTGAGCCAATTAAAAATTCGGGAGTAGAAGAAAAAACAGTATTTCGCTTGAGAGAAATTTTAGCACAGGTCAAAACATTCCTCCTTCCAGAAGAAGAGTTTGTGATTTTGGAAGAAGGTGAAAATCTAACCCTTGTTAAGACCAGTTTTGAGGGGCTTTTGAATGAGGTGGTAATTGAAGCTAATTCTGAGCATTATGAGGTCTCAGATTTGGCGGATCAAATCACGGGGGTTGCTCATTTTAAGGAACAATTTGAAGCATTGCTTGACCAAATTCAGACCGTCAATCCCAAAGACTTGCCAGAAGAAAATACTAGGAAAGGACAAGCAGAGTACTATATTACAACGCCACTACCCGACTTGTGGGTTCAGCTCAATAGCAGTTATGCGGCTTTAGAAGTCCGCTTTTTTAATACGGATCATGAACGATTAGGACAAACTTTTCTCAAAGGAGCGTTAGAACTCAATGACACAGAACGTGAGACAGTGCTTGAACGCTATAGCCACTCTAGTGACGCGCTTTTTGAAGCCCTGGACTTAGAAAACTTACGGACATTTATTCAAAATGCCCGTGGTGGGTCGCTCAGTGAATTTGTAGCGGACAGAACAGGGATTCATTCTTGGCAAGACCTCTATGACCAGCTGGTTACTTCTAAACAACTTTCCATTGAAAATAATCCAGGCTTCTTATTGACGGATACGCAAGAGCAGCCGAAAAGTGAAATTTCTCTCTTTGACTTTATGGACGGGTCGAAAGCAGAGGAAAAAGAGGAAGGGGTTCGGGGCGTTTCTACCTCAGAAACTCCTCCCCTAATACCCCAACAAAATGCGCTTGAGAAGCTAAAAACTGCTTATCTCGGAGAATTAGCTGACCTGAAGGATTTACGAGAGCGACAAGTGGGCGGAGCCCTTTATCTGACTCATAAAGAGCGGGTCAATTATTATGAATACGTCGCAAATGAACTTGCACAACAAGATAACCAAGTTCAACGAAAGGATGATGTCTTTGAATGGCTTAACGAAGATTATAAACAAGCTATTCCAGAAATGGTTGAGGCCGCTTATCATGAGTTTGGTGCGCCTGCTTTAACCTTTGGTGGCTGGCAAGAGGCCTTCGAGCAAGCCAATCAACATGAAGAAGCTTTGGCAGAAACACCAGCTCTGGAAGAGAGTACCGAAATTCAGCCGACAAAAGCCTCGCCACTCTTAGATTATCAGTTTCCTGAGACGGGGCTATTTTATTCAAAGTCTGTGCGTGAAAAGATTGAAGCCAATCTTGCGGCGATTCGATTGGTCAAAGCGCTTGAGTCGGAACACCGCATGGCGACGGTAGAAGAACAAGCGATTTTAGCCAAGTATGTAGGCTGGGGAAATGGCGAGATTGTCAATACGCTTTTTGATGAGGAGAATCCGCGCTATGAAGATTACCGTGAAGCACTCAAGCAACTCCTCTCAGAAGATGAATATAAGGCCGCTCGTGCGTCTAGCTTGACGGCTTTTTATACGTCTCCAGAAATTATTCAGGCGATTTACCAAGGGCTTTCTGACTTGGGATTTGAACATGGTCGGATTTTGGAGCCTTCTATGGGGACAGGGAATTTCTTTCACGGGATGCCTGAGTCTATGAAATCAGCTTCTGACCTCTTTGGGGTGGAAATTGACCCGCTAACCGCAAGCATTGCTAAACAGCTCCAACAGACCGTTAATGTCCAAGCTAAGGGCTTTGAAGATACACACTTTGCGGAGAATGCGATGGATTTAGTACTTACCAATGTGCCTTTTTCGGATCGGATTCATTTAACGCACCCAAGCTATGACCGTCCGTATGTGATTCATGATTATTTTATCAAGCACGCGCTTGATTTAGTCCATGAGGGCGGCCTTGTGGCCGTCATTACCTCCACAGGAACAATGGATAAGCGCGATTCTCGTTTTCGCACCGAGTTATCTCAAAAGGCACGGTTGCTTAAAGCCATTCGCTTGCCTGACCGTGCTTTTGCTCAAATTGCAGGGACGGAGACACCATCAGACATTTTGATTTTCCAAAAGGACAGCAGTCTGGTTAATTCCGAAGTAATTCCTGAATGGCTTGAGACGACTTCTAAGACGGATGATAAAGGCAACCAGATTTTCTATAATCGCTATTTTGAAGCACACCCTGAACAGGTTTTAGGAGACCTCACCATTAAAACGTTTAATGGGGGCAGACTAGCGGTCAAAGCGAACTATCCAGATGAAGCCTTTCCTGAAAAACTCAAAGCTGCTTTTGCCTTTGAAGAAGAAGCGCGATATGTCAAATCTGACACCCCTGCCCCTCTTTATGAAATCGAAGAAGCGTCCGACCTTGACCTGCCAGAGGAAGTTGTTTCTGAGATTGAACCGTACACCTTAATGGTTTATCATCGCAAGCCCTATTATCATAACGGCGAAGCCATTACCCTTTTTCAAAAGTCGTCAAGTGTTACCCTTAACATTCATGAAACCCGCAAAAATCAGTTGACCCGTTATGCCAAGAATAAAGCACAAATCTACGATGAAACACCTAATTTCCGATTCAAACAGCTCAAAGTTGATATGATTGAGGGAGGGATTTACTCGGATGACGGGGCTTTTGAGGCTTTAGGATTAAGCGATGCAGAACGAGCAACCTTAGTGCAGGAGGGGACGGTTAATCAAGGGGAGACTCAGTATGAGTTGGGACAAACCAATGAAAAATGGTTCTTGACTCAAAAAGTCAAAGAAAGTACAACCTATACTTATCATGTCAATTATTCCGCTAAGGAAGTGCAAGCGATGAGTGCCATGATTGAACTCAGAAAAACGCTCCAAGCCTTGCTTGCGATTCAACATGAAGAAGATTATGACGTAGCTGCTTATGAGGAGCTGCGTCAATCCTTGAATACGCAATATGACAGCTTTGTCAAAAAGTATGGTCATGTCAGTAGCCGAGCCAATTCTCTACTCATGCGGCAAGATGACTATTATCAACTGCTGGCTTCGATTGAGGTGGATGTTGAGGACGAAAAAACCAAGTGCTTAATGAAAGTCAAAGGAACGGTCTTTTTTGAACCCACCATTCAATCTCAACCAAAGAAAATCGAAGTCAAAACGGCCGAAGATGCTCTCCTTGCCTCGCTCAATCACAAAGGAAGACTTGATTTTGACTACATGGCGGCTGTCTATTCGCAAAGTAAAGCAGACATCATCAAAGAGCTTGGTGACAAGCTTTTTTATGTTGGCGAGGGGCGTTATGCCACACGAGAAGATTATCTCTCCGGAGATGTTAAAACCAAGCTCGCCGAGGCAAAAACGAAACAAGGGTTTGGCGTTGAAGATCACGACTGGAGTGCGAACATTGTCGCACTTGAAGCTGTCATTCCTAAAGATATTACCATTAGTGAACTCAATTATAAATTTGGGACACGCTTTATCCCGGTGGCTTTGTATGCGGCTTTTTTGGAGGCCGCATTAGGTCAAAAGCCCGATGGGGTGACGATTGAATACGACAAGCTCACAGATAGCTACGCGGTTCATGTTGCCAATCAAGGGACAGACGCTAATGAGCACCAATACGGCGTGGGAAGATATGATGGGGAACAGCTGGCGCAAAGTTTACTTAATCAACGCCCGCTAGAAATTAAAAAGCTTGACCCCAATACCCCGCCACAAGCTAAGCCCAAGTATATTGTGGACGAAGTCGCGACGGCGGAATTACAGGCTAAAGGCGAGCAGTTTGAGGCAGCTTTCAAGGAATGGGTGCTTAAAAATCCGGACATGCAAGAAGAAATTGTCTCGATTTATAACGAAAAGATGAATCGGGTCGTCCCTAAAAAGTATGACGGCAGTCATTTAACTATTCAAGGGCTTGCCAAGCAGTTTACCTTGCGACCTCACCAGAAAAATGCCATGATGCGTATTATTCAAGAGCAACGGGCTGGCCTGTTTCATGAAGTCGGGTCAGGGAAAACCCTGACCATGCTTGCGGCAAATCTTAAGCTCAAAGAGTTGGGGGTGATTCAAAAACCGCTCTTTGTCATTCCAAAACCCTTGATTGACCAATTCGGTCGAGAGATTTATCGGTATTTCCCTGAAAGTAAGGTCTTGATTGCGCACTCGGAAGACTTTTCCAAGGATAATCGCAAGCGGTTCATCAGTCGTATTGCGACAGGCAACTATGATTTTATCGTGGTGGCCGATTCTCAGTTTGGCAAGATTGGAATGTCTAAAGCCTATCAAGAGCGCTATATTGAGGACGAGATTGACAAGGCAGAGCGTCAAATGCACCTGGCTAAACTGAGCGGCCAGCGCCATACCGTCAAAAAGGTTGAACAGTATCGGAAAAGTTGTCAAGAACGTCTTGAAAAGCTGCAAAAGCGAGATATTGATACCTTTATTGATTTTGAAGAACTGGGAATTGATATGCTCAACGTGGACGAGGCGCAGGGGTATAAAAATTTAGCCCCAGAAACGCAACTGGGACAAGTCAAAGGGATTTCAGATGCACGGAGCCAGAAAGCCATGGACATGGATCAGAAGACCCAATATCTCCATGCTAAGTATGACAATAAACGCGTACTCTTTTCAACCGGAACACCGATTTCTAACTCTGTGGTAGAACTTTATACCATGATGAAATACCTTGCGCCTGACGTGCTCCAACAATACGACGTGTGGAGTTTTGACAGTTGGGTTTCAACTTTTGGGATTATTGAAGATGTCTTTGAGTTGAATGTCGCAGGCAATTATAAAACTAAACGACGCTTTACCAAGTTTGGGAATATGCCAGAGCTACGGAATATGTTTCTTGAAGTGGCAGACATTCAGACCTCAGAAGACCTTGATTTACCTGTTCCAAAAGCCAAAACCGTGGTTCATGAGTCCCACACCACTCCTGAACAAGTCAAGTACATTGAGGGCTTGGTTGCAAGAGCAGAAGCGATTGAAGCCCGTCTTGTTAAGCCGTATGAGGATAATATGCTCAAAATTTTGGGCGAAAATAAAAAGCTCACGATGGATATGCGGATGCTGGATAGCCACCTCTACACTGAGGAGGATTCTGAGAAAATCACCCAGGTTGTAGATAGCGTCTTTGAAATCTGGGCAGCCACGAAAGAGGAGCGCTCGACCCAGATGATTTTTTCGGATACGGGGGTGCCTTTAAAGTACAGAAACAGTGCCTCTTATAATCTTGACCGCTCTGTCAATTCCTTTTCAGCCTATGATGAAATCAAGCGCCTGCTTGTCTTACGTGGCGTTCCAGAGGAAGAAATTCGCTTTATTCATGAAGCGACAGACGCTACAAAAGAGCAGATGATGCGGGATATGCGCACCGGAAAAATCCGAATCTTAATGGCCAGCACGAGTAAAGGGGGAACAGGACTTAATGTTCAAGATAAACTCCTTGCCGTCCACCACTTAGATGTGCCGTGGAAGCCGAGTGATAGTACCCAGCGAAATGGGCGCATCATCCGTCAAGGCAATGAAAATGACGAAGTTCAAATTCACATCTATATTACTAAAGGGTCGATGGATTCTTTCATGTGGCAAACTCAGGAGAATAAGAAAAGAGTGGTGGATCAGTTGATGCGTGGGAAATCTAATGTTCGTGAGATTGATGAAATGGATAATGAATTTGGCCCATCGGTCTATAAAGCCATTGCGACCGACGACCCTGTCAAAGCGGAGTATATGCAATTAGAAATGCAAGTTGAAAATTTGGAGCAGGCTCGGAATCGCTACTATGAGAGTAAAGTGTCTGAAAGCAAACGTGTTGAACGGGAGCAAGCCAAACTTCCTGTTCTTGAGGAACGTGTGGTGCTTGTAAAGCAAGATGTGGAAGCCTTAGCGCAGTCAAAAGATACTCCTTTTGAGATGACGTTATTTTATGAGGGGAAAGAAAAACGTTTTGGGAGCGACGATAAAAAAGCCGCCGCCGAACTTTTTCATCAACTCATCACGCAACACGTAACCGAAACGCCGCAGCAAATCAAGCTTGCGGTCTTTCGAGGCTTCGAGATTTATCACATCAGTCACGGTTTGACCCCAGAGGGTCAGCTCTTTGAAAGTGAAAATGAGCAATTTCTTTTTCGAGGACAGACCGATTATCATGTCCAGTTGAGCCTGACCAGTATGTTGGGAACGCTCGTGAAGATCAATAACAAGTTAGACAAACTCTTCTGGGATTTGGATAAAACCACCCAAGAAATTGAGCGGATTAAAGCCGCTATTGAGCGTCTTGAAGCAGAACGCTCACTGCCGTTCCCGCGCGAGGAAGAGTTCAAAATGAAGACGGAACGCCTGAAAGAGCTGAAAGGCCAGCTTGACCATAAAGAAAACGAGACGGTTGAGCCTGAGCATTTTCTGGCACTGAACGGAATAGACAAAATGGTGACTGGAGAAATTCAAGGCATCCATTTGGAAGAGTTGGACTACTTTGAATCTAGCTTTCTGGAAAAATTTGACCTAACTGCACTCTCTGATGAAGAGATGTCTGCTTTAACTTTTAACTTGGTACGCCAATATCAGGACGGTCTTAAAAGTCTTGATGAAGTTCTCAGTCCAGCAGATCGAGATGACTTAGCGCTTGATTTCCACGAAGAGGAAGAAGCTTACGCGCAACTATGTGAAGCATGGACAGCACGCGGGATTGCTTTTCCTAATCACTTACAAAGCTCGAAGCCAGAAAAACTGAGTTTGATTCAAACGCAACTCTATGCTCACTTGCAAGACCAAACCGATTTACCACGAGAGCCGACGCAAGAGCTTCCTTCTGAAAAACAACTGTCGCTGGGCTAAAAATTGAAAATGGAGGAATCAATGGAAAACGAAAAAGAACTTTTAGGGATACTTGAAGTGTCTGCTTTCAAGCATTATTTACGCTTTGCGGCAGAAAATATGAGGTATTCAGAAGTAAATCTTCAGCGGCTCTTGAAGCAATTCCCGACTGCGACAAAGGTTTTAACACTTGAGGAGTGGCAGAAATTAGGGGTGCTGCCTAAGAAAAAAAGTCGCGCCCTTGAGGTGCTCGTGCCACGAAAAATCGTCAAGCGTGATGCAGCCCACCAGTTATTAACCACGGAAGATGGGGAGAGAATGATCGAAACGCAGTTTGTTTTGTCTCCCTGTCTTTTTGATGTGAGCCAAACGAACGCTTCTAATAAAGAATGTATCCCGCTGTTTAATCAACCTGAATGTTTAGGGACACCTTTGCGATATGCTAAATTATTTGTCGGTCTTCGGGTTTTTTCCGCGGGCAAGGTGGCCATAGACTTTTTGAAATCAGAAACACTTCCTGATGAAAAACAGGTGTGGGTTCCGCAAGGCTTGGGAGCAGAAGCCACCATTAAAAAAATTTTGCGAGACTTGGTGGCTTTAGAAGTTGACACAATGAACGAGGAAATCAGGGACTTTGAGGTGCGCGCAATCAGCTACGCCCTCTTTGCTCATCTCAAGCTATCGTGCGAAGAGGAGAGCTTCCCAGAGTTAGCCCTGTGGGAAAAAGCGGGCAAGACACCCTCTTTTTTTGAGTTCCCTCTGTCTCATTTGACCTCCCTCCTTCAGCAAATCATTCAGCGCCTAGACCCCATTTTAGAAGCGACGTTTGATCCTACCGTGGGGAAAAATCCCTTTGAGCGTCGCTTAATGGCGGTTCAAAAAGCGAGACGACGGGGGCAAGCGCCGCCTAGTTTGGAACCTTCTGATGTGCCAACTTCTTTCGAGCCCTCAGAAAATGCGTCCGTGCAAGCAATGAATCGGAGAATAAAAGCGGGCAATGCGACACGCAAAGCCCGCTCGCAAGTCGCAATGAGAAAGGAAAGCGAACAATGACAAATGAGAATTTACAACTTTCGGTTTTAGAAATTTTGCTTAAAGACCCCAGCAGTGAGTCGCCGCGGCTTGATATTCATGCGAAAACGTTCAACCAAAGAAAGCTCATTCGTAAGCTTCATGCCAGAATTACGGTCTATGAGCACTTAGAAATTGAAGCGAATGTGGCAGAGTTGCGTGAGGCAAAAGTAACGATCCAGCAGTTGTCAGAGGCAGAAGTGAATACATTGATTGAAGATATTTTGGTGGCTTATGGGAAAAAATAAAGAGGAATTTTCCTCAGAAAAAAGAACTCTGGGGGATTGGGGGACACCCCCAAAATTTATAGAAAGCGTCGAATGGGGTTCGGCGCTTTTTATAAATTTTGTGTTTGGATATCCAAACACTATGCTTGCAAGAAGGAAAGACTTTCCTTTAGTATGGGAGAAAGTTTGTTTCTCCCAAATGGGGTGCAGGGGAAAAGCTGGGTTTCCCCTGCCTGATTTTAGAACAGAAGCGGAAAGGTTAGGGTAAAAAATGAAAGGAAAGAAGGCTCAGGAAAATCGAAATCGCCCTCATCAACGGCTTATTCGATTTAATGATGAAGAAAATGACTATATCAATGCCAAGGTTGAAGCGAGTCCTTTTAATAATTTTCAAAACTTTGCGCGGATTTTGCTTATCACAGGGGAAGTCCATTTCACAGATTTCTCGGAACTCAAAGCACTCAACTATGAAGTCAATCGGATTGGCAATAACATCAATCAGTTGGCCAAGCTGGCGCATGAATTTCAGGAAATTTCGCCAGCAGATATTCAACAGTTGCAAACCCAAATGGCAGATTTGACCACTCTTGTGAGTGAGCAACTAAAGCAAGTCAAAAAAGAAGAGAGGCGACTATAGGCTATGGTTTATACCAAACATTTTGCGATTCATACGATTGATCGCTTGCGCAATTCTAAAGATTATATTGAGAATGCCGCAAAGACCTTGGTCGAAAAATCCGAAGTCACGGGACATTTGGAGAATATCTTTCCCTATATGATGAATGATGAAAAGACTTTTGCCAAACAGTTGGTATCAGGCTACATGATCCATAATGTCTATGAAGCCTCAGAAGAGTTCATTGCCACCAAACAACTTGCGGCCAAAGAAAATGGCGAGCATTTTGTCTTTAATCCTAAAACCAAGCGACTGGAGTTTTCTCTCAAAAGTTTAGAGCGGGCAAGAAATGGCAAGCAGGCGGTACTGGCCTATCACTTGATTCAATCCTTTTCACCTGAAGACGGCTTAAGCCCTGAAGAAGTTCATGAGTTGGGACGAAAGACGGTTATGGAATTAACAGGTGGGGAGTATGAGTTTGTCATTGCGACGCACGTTGATAAAGCGCATCTGCATAATCATATTGTCTTTAATTCCACGAATGCCTTGACAGGAAAACAGTTCGAGTGGCAGCTGCCTCGCCTGAGAAATGGCAAGGTCAAGGATATGACTTATGAAGCCTTTCAAAAAATTTCAGATCGCATTGCCTCAAAGGCAGGCGCAAAAATCATTGAGACCTCTCCTAAAAATTCTCATGCCAAGTACACTAAATGGCAGACGGAAAATATTTTCAAGTCGCGGATTAAATCTCGTTTGGATTTTCTGTTGGAGCATTCCCTTAGCTTGGACGACTTCAAAACAAAAGCCAAGGCTCTCAACTTAGCCGTGGACTTTTCAGGGAAGTGGGCAACTTATCGCTTACTGGATGATGTGCAAGTGAGAAATACCCGCGGGCGGAATTTGGTCAAGTCTGACCCAGAGCGGTACAATCTGGATCAGGTTGAAGCACATCTGAAAAAGAATACGGGGACGTTTTCGGTGGAGGATGTGGTCAATCAGTACGAAGAAAAAATCGAAACCGTGAAAAACGATTTCGATTATCAAGTGACGATTGAACCATGGCAAATTGATCATGTGACGACCAAAGGACTTTACATCAATGTGGATTTCGGCATTGCACAGCATGGCGTGATTTTTATCGGTGCTTACAAGACCGACCTGCTAGAGGATGGAAACACTAATCTCTACCTCAAAACCAACGACTATTTTTATTTTATGGATACAGCAGGAGCAGATAACAATCGTTACATGATGGGACCAACCCTCATGCGACAGCTCAGTTTATATAATGGGACAATCCCTATTGCCAAAGAAAAAGTCATCTCGACCATTAACGAATTAACTGAGGCCATTAACTTTTTGGCCAGTCATGGTGTGACTGAAGGCGGCAATCAGTTGGTGCGATTAGAGCAGCAATTGCTTGAAGCGGTACAAGAGGCAAAGGAACGATTAAAGGAACTTGACCAGAAAATTAGAGACTTAAATAATTCGGCTAAAGAATTGATTGTCAGAAATGATGACGGAGTCCTAGAAGAAGCGCTTGAGCAGATTAGGAATCAGATTAACTCTGTCAAGGTTAGTCATGATTTGCTAAAACAGAAATATGAAGATACTATTGGTGAAATCAATAAGTATCAGCAAATTATCCATGAACCCACTTTACCTAGACAAATAAACTAGAAATCTTCAACAATGCCTAGAGCATTTATAGTCTGTTTTTGAAGAAAGTCTAAATTGAATTGTCGAGTATAGTTCAGGAAAATTTTTTTGCTCTGAACAAATTCTGAAATTCGTTAGATATAATGGTTTTGTTCAAAGAAACTAGTGGATGATAGTTATAATTTCATCTCAAAACTAATGATTATTTTTTACTTTATGGACACCGCAGATGGAGCCAATTAACTGAGGCCATAAACTTTTAAGACAGTCATGGCTTGACAAAGGGCAGAGAGCAGATAGTAGGTGCTGCAGGGGGGATCTTACTTCACACAGGATTTATTTACGTTCCTAAGCCAGAAGTCCTATCAATCATCATTATTTTCCGACCTTATTGCTGATGGAGCTGTAATATCTATGGAAGTGAGTAGCATGGCAACTTCTGATTAGTAAAAACTAGGATATTCTCATAATAAACTTAAGATGTTAGAAAACCTCTATGTTGAGAAAAGCAAACTTGAAGATAATTATAATACAACTGAAGTATTTAATGGATATCATTTGGAATATAATCTTGTAAAACTTAGAGGTCTTCCTGAAGGTTACCATTATTTATCCAATCTCGAACTTCAAAGCTTTTGGCTGAATTTAATATATATTTAGCTAATTCATCCAATTTGCCCAAAGGTTTGACCGAATCTGAGGTAAATCAATTTGCCGAAGAGAACCGTAAAAAAAACATGTTAATGATCTTCAAATTGCTAATTGTGATATTGATTTTAGGTTAAGAGCAAGGCTATTTGATGAGAGTAACCGAGTATCCTCAGAGGAAAAGCTTCATTCAATTAGAAGCTTTTTTTGTATTGAAGTTTAAAGAATAACAAATTGGAGTGGTGTCAGCTATTTATCATTTTTTAGAGCGTTAAAGAAGGAGAAACACGCAAAATAAAAAAATATAATGTAAGCATTTTATTTTTGACAAATCCAAAGGAAAGAACTATAATTTAATTAACTGAACGACGTTCAGTCAATTAAAAAAAGGAGGAATAAATGAGAATAACCAAAAAACCAGATGTTAGGAAACAAGAGCTAATTGATTTAGCAAAGGAAATGTTTTTGAAAAACGGCTATGAAAAAGTATCTGTAAGAGAAATTGTGAATGCAAGCGAGAGTATGGGATCTCCTGGGCTATTCTATTACTATTTTAAATCAAAAAAAGCGATTTATGAAGCAGTGATTGATCAGATGGTTGATCAGGAAATAGAAGAGAGAAGAACAATTTATGAGGACAATAAAGCAGAACCACTTCAGGCTTTGATGAAACTACTACATGTTATACATAACGATTCATTTGAGTATCAAAAATTTAGGCTGGAAAAAGAAAATAGGACTCTATTAGAACAAGTTTCCAAGAAGTTGATAGTAGCAGAAGAAGATATTTTGAATGAATTAATAACAGATATGTTGAAAGAAGAGATTATATCTTCAAACCCATTAATCAACTTAAAATCTGTGAAATATATCACTGCTTTCCTAATTTATGGCTCAAATGGGATACTAGTTGGCTTAAATCCTGATGATGATAGAGAGGAAGCTAACCAACATATAAGGTTGTTAATTCAAGAGCTACTTGGCATAAAGATAGAATGAGGCAAAATAAATGTTTATTGAAGTGAGAAATATAAAGAAAGAATATAAAACTGGTAATGTAACTACGGCAGCACTAGACAATGTTAGTTTTTCATTGGAAGAGGGAACATTTAATGTTGTTTTGGGACCCAGTGGTTCTGGCAAAACAACTCTCCTTAATATGTTGGGGGGGATGGATTGGTTAACAGAGGGAGAGATTAAGGTTGGTTCAGCGATTATTTCGAAAATGAAAGAAAGAGAACTTACCAATTATCGCAGAAAAACAATAGGATTTGTTTTTCAATTTTATAATATTATACCGTCACTAAATGTATTTGAAAACGTCCAATTAGTGGAAAATCTGGGGGAAGAGAGTTTTGATGCAAAAGAGATATTGTCTTCTGTTGGATTAAAGAACAGAATGCAAAACTTTCCTCAAGATTTATCAGGAGGAGAGCTTCAAAGGGTGTCAATTGCTCGCGCGATTTGCAAAAATCCCCAACTACTCTTATGCGATGAGCCAACAGGAGCACTAGATTCTAAAACAGGACAGAATATTTTGCAATTACTGAAAGATATGGCTATCAAGTACAAAAAGACGGTTATTGTGGTAACACATAATGCTACTATTGCGGAAGTAGCTGATAATGTCATTCATATCAAAGATGGTATTTTGGAGAACTTTGAAGTGAACAGTTCCCCCAAACAAATAGATGAAATTGCGTGGTAGACTATGAAAACTATAAAAATTTTACTTCATAAGAATGAGAAAGACTTTAGGCAACAATTTGCTGAACTAAGTTCAATTCTTGTGTTGGCGCTGTTAAGTGTTTTAGTTTTTTCTGGATTATTATCTGCTAGTAACGGAATGAACCAATCATTTAATAAGTGGGACAAGTCTTCAAATATTGCCACAGAATGGATTACCGTTAATAGTAATGGGAACTTGCCTCTGTCAACTTTGAAAGATGATTCGGCAATAAAGGAAGTGCAATCTCAGGTTGTTTCCAATACGTATGTAGGTAAAAGTAGTGAAAAAAAAATAGTTCAAATGACGGTTGCAAATCAAAATTCTATTTCAAAGCCATGGGTTTCTTCAGGAGAGAAATTTAATACTACTGATAAGGGAATTTGGGTTGATAAGAATTTTGCCGAAGCAAATCACTATAAGGTGGGAGCGAATTTACCAATATCAATTAATGGAGTGACGGAAAATTTAAAGATTAAGGGGCTGATTCTTAGCCCAAATTATATCGGATATACTGGGGCAAATGGTGGGATTGTAGCAAATCACCGTCAGTACGGGTACGTACTGACAAATAAGATAACTGTACCTTTTACTGATAATATGATTAATCAAATTCTAGTAATTGGGAAAATGGGATACTCCTCAACAACAATTAAAGAGAGAATAAATCGGATTTTGGGAAATTCTGTAGTTTTTATAGCAGATAGAACCGAGAACAGTAATATTTCTAAGTTTTTGGATAAAGCTTATAGTATTGAAAAGTTGTCAATGATGTTTTGTATCATTCTATTTGCTTTAGTTATACTGACCTTAAATACTACCATGAAACGATTGGTTTCTCATCAGAGAAATATTATCGGTTTGTTCGGAGCACTTGGAATTAAGAAAACGACAATTGTACTGCATTATTTGTTGTATGGTTTAATTCCTACTGCTTTGGGGGGAATGTTAGGACTAGTTATTGGTCCTCTATCAATTGGTAAGTTAATTTTGATTAAGCAAAGACCTCTTTATAATATGCCCTTTTGGTCAATTAAGACCAGCATATATCCCATATTGGTGTTTCTTATTCTAGTATTAATCGGAATTTTGACAACTGGAATTACGGTTAGTTCAGTACTTAGGGAAACACCAGCTCAAATATTACAACCCAAACTGCTATCTGGGGAGAGAAAAAAGTCATCTGGTTTTTGGACAAGTTCTACGTCACTGAAATGGGATTGGAGATGGGTTCTTCGAGATAAGTCACGTTCAAAATCTAAAGAACTTATAGGTATAATAGGGATTTTGGGTGCTTTGATTTTAATCATTGCTAGTCTCGGAATTCAGTATTCACTTACTAAAACTAATAATGACACCTTTGGACAAGTTTTTACATACAAGAATCAAATAAATGTAAATCCTGCTGTTAATAGTAAGGAGTATATTTCTTTAATCAATAGTCTTAATGGAGACCAACAAGAAATAGAGCAGCAAGGTGTTTCTATTATATCTGGTCAAAAAAATATTTTGGCAACTGGAACTATAATGGATAATGGGATTTACTTGAATCTCCCTCTAAGAACGGGAGCAATTGGGAATCCACAGAATAAAAATGGAGTTTACATCTCTAATATGATTGCTACCCAATTAGGAGGAATAAAGGTGGGAACTAATATTAGAATAAGAGGTTCTATGTCCACTAAAGCAATAGTGGCCAGAGTGTTGGGTATAGTACAAATTAGTACACCACAAGGAGTATTTATTAGTAAAAATTTTTGGAAGGCTCAAGGACAAAATTTTGTTCCTACTACAATATATACTTCACAGACTATCAGTAAAAAAGTGAGTGAAAATGCAACGGTATTACAAATTACATCTCTAAAGAAGAATCTTCAAGATGCCAACCAAGTCCTTAGTTCATTTCAAAGTGTTATCATGCTGCTAATTGTCTTCTCAATTTTTCTATGTTGGTTTATTCTTTATAATCTTGGGATGCTTAATTTCACTGAGAGATATAGGGAGTATGCCACTATGAGAATCATGGGATTTCAATTACACGAAATTCGTATGGTAATCATGAAAGATAGTTTGCTGACATGGGGGGTAGGAAGCATCATTGGTATTCCGATGGGATTAGCTTTTCTCACTCAGTATGTGAGCATTGCCAACTCAAGTACAAGTGAATTTTTCACACACATTAGTTTAGCTAGGATTTTCACTGCCCTGTTAATTGTATTCATCAATGTCCTAGTTATCTCATTGTTAGTTTCAAGTCAAGTAAAAAAGATTGATCTTGCCTCTGCTTTAAAGAGTGTAGATTAAAAAGATAGAAAGCGTGGGTAAAATGCTAAAAGCAGGTATTTGTGGAATTGGGGCGTCAGTTCCCAAAAGAAGAATTCTCGTAGAGGATATTATTAGAAATTGGAATAATACTTCTGAGGAATTTGTGAAAAATGGATTAGGCGTAAGGTCAAGAACTGTTCTTGCGAGCGATGAAGATATAATTACTCTCGCTTCAAGGGCAGCAAATCTCAGCCTGAAGGGCTTTGGATTGGCGCCAATTAATCTTGATTCTATTTTCTTTGGAACAGCAACATCATCAGAGCTATTTAGAGGAAATGGAAATATGTTGATGGAAACATTGACTGGAAATTCAAATTATTTCTCTAGTGATATTTTTTCTGCTGATAGATCGGGAACAGCAGCACTGATTACTTCCTTAGGGAATGTTTCCTCTGGATTAAGTCGATACTCAATTATTGTAGGTGGTGATGTTATGTGTCGGCACACAGCGCCAGGTGACTTGCGGGAATCATATGAGGGAGCAGGTGCAGTATCTTGTATTGTTGGCACAGAGAAAGTGATTGCAGAGATTCAAGGGGTTCAAAGTTACAACTCTAACTTTCCTGAAATGGGGAGACCAGAGGATGAAAGATTTATTCGTACTCTGATGCCAATGGAAGAAGGTATTTTGAAGGAAGGGGTCGTTCGGCATGTGTCCAATGCATTGAGCATGTATTTGAAGAAGTACAACAAGACCTTGAATGATTTTGATGAAATCATTTTGCCTCAACAGTACCCAGGTGAGGTATTTCAGTTGTCAAGTGTTTTGCAAATTCCAAAAGAGAAAGTTAGAAATTCAATTTTTTCTGAGGAGATTGGTGATACTGGCTCTGCTTCGCCTTTGTTTGCACTCATGAAAACTTTAGAAAATATTGAGGAACATAAACATATTCTGCTATGTAGTTATGGGCACAACTCGGGTGCAGATGTTATTGGACTTGAAACTACTGATGAGTTGCTTAAACATCAGGGGACTATCAAAAAGAATTTTGAAGAAATCTTTAATAAAACTATCATGACAAACTACTCTGAATCATTGAAACTAGAATATAAATTGGTAGCCCCAAATGTTTCAATTGGTACTTTCAACTAAAAAATCGCAAAGCAGCTGCTTTGCGTCACGTTCCAGTCTAGAGCTTGGTAATTGGAAGACTGGAACGCGACGCAAACTTCCCAAAGCTAATTAAAAAAGAAAGAAGATATTAAAATGACTAAACAGAGAGTTGCTATTATTGGTACGGGGGTGGTGAATAATCCCGGAATTGCACATCCAGATAAGGGATTTAAACAATTGTTAACAGAATCGGTATATAAAGCCATTGCTGATGCCAATATAAAACCAACTGATATCCAAGGATCATCATTTTCCTACACTGGAGAAAGTGAGGTTGGGCATGGAGGAATTTCTGCAACACTAAATGACGCACTGTCACTTTCGCCAATTCCAGGTTTCATCAATTGCTCAAACTGTGCCAGTGGTCATACAGCCTTTATGCAAGGTTGCGATATGATTGAAAGTGGAGAATATTCATGTGTACTTGTTGCTGGTTTTGAAAAATCAACAGATGTACTTCCATTCTTTGATTATGCGCTGATTAGCTCCGATTCAATGTATGATTATAATCTGGGGTATTCACATATTGATGCTGTTTTGATGCAAAATGAGTATTATTCTAAATATGAAATAAGTCAAGAAAAAAGGAAACAAGGTCTACTGGCTTACGCACAGTTTGCTAGAAAGATGGGAAGCAAAAATCCCGTAGCCCATTTTTTCGGGAAAAAAGTCCCTAGTTACGATGAGTTAGAAAAACTACCGTTATTTGGTAGTTTCATGAAAACTGGGGAAGGATCAGCAGCAATTGTATTAGCGAGTGAGGAATTTGCACAGAAAGTGTCACAAAAACCAGTGTTTGTTCAAGGAAGATCTTATATTACGACATCGCATTATATAGGTCACCGATATGATTCTAGTTTATTAAATGGGATTGACGATGCTCTATTGAGCGATGCTGGGAGCGGTCTTCCATTGAAAATAGCTTGTGACAATGCATATAAGCAGGCTGGAATTACTGCAGATGATATTGATACGATTGGTGTTTATGATCAATTTTCTAGCGAATTTGTTTCATTGGAAGCCGCGGGAATTTGTGAAGAAGGTAAAGCTATTGACTTTATTTTATCAGGTGGTGGTGATATTGATGGTAGAGTTCCAATAAATACAGATGGAGGAAATATTGGTAGGGGGTTTGCAGGTGGAACTGCTGGTATTTATCCTTTAGTCGAAATTGTTAAGCAGCTAAATGGTACTGCGGAAGGATACAAAATTCCAAAACCAATTAAATACGGTATGTCCACTTATATTGGGGGAGGATTTGCCCACAATGTTGCTGTAATTTTAACCAATAACTAAGGAGAAAAATATTATGTCAAATCAATTTCCAGAACAATTAAGTAACCCAACAATTGAATCAACCTTGAGGCAATGGCATGAGTATGATGGATTACATCGTTTGGTAGGTACAGTTTGTAATGACTGTGGAAAGAAATTTTTTCCTAAAAGATTTGTTTGTGCTAATTGTCATTCATTAAATGTTTTACCTTACCAATTCAGTGGGAAAGGAGTTATTGTTAATTTTGATTATCAGTTCTTGCCCCCTGTAAAAATATTAGGTTTTAGAGAGGAACTCAACAGGGTAATGATTGTGGTAAAGCTAGAAGAAGGACCAACAGTAGTATCAGAATTGGTAGATGTTTCAAATCCAGATGAAGTTAAAAATGGGGCAGAAGTACATATGGTTATTAGAAAAATAGCTAGATCTAATAATTCAGATTACAAATATGCCTATAAATTTGAAATTGAACCCTAAAAGGAATTATAGGAGAGTAAGGTATGACTATGATCAACAAAAATATCAAAGAAGTATTAGAAACAATTTCCAGAAGAAAAAGTGTTATCTTTTCATTCCCAGATGAGCAAAAGAAGATGACTGGAGAAGAGTTATTTAAAAAGGTAAAAGAAGTTGAGGTTGCACTAGTCGGACTGAGATTAAAAAAAGGTGATCATATCGGTTTATTGATGGAAAACCGCAGCGAGTGGATTTTGTTGGCATTAGCGGCAGGAGCGTTGGGAATTGTAATAGTACCGATTAATGTTGAAGTTAGTGAGAGGTCATTATCTTATTTTGTGGAAAAAGGGAAAATTAAAGCTTTATTTTGTAGTGCAGAATACAAAGAAGGAACATTGGTAAAGATTGTGGAAAAACTTTTTTATGAGAATCAGAAATTTTCCAAAATTGAAAGCATATTTATAGCCGAAACCAATGGGTATTATAATATTGGGAAAAACTGGGGGCAATTTATGAGAGAAAATGAAGATATTTTGTTTAGTGAATTACCCATAGATAGTAACGAGACTTGGATTATGCACTTCACATCTGGTACAACTGCTCTACCAAAAGCTGTACCAATATCTCAATTCAGTGCTTTGAATGTCGCTATATCTTATGGGGAAATTCTCAGATTAAATGATAATGATATCATCCTTCAGGTATTACCGTATTTTCATTGTATTGGAAGCATTTTGGGAGTTCTCCCTTCAATTCTTTTTGAGAATAAGACAATAATTCTGAAAAAATTCGAACCTACCAAAGCAGTTGAATATCTAATTAAAGAGATGTGCACGGTTATTTTGGGTGTACCCACGATTTTTTTATCAATGATTAATTGTCCTAATTATAATAGTGAGAAGACGAATTTTCTTAGAATTGTTGGAATAGGTGGTGTGGGATGTCCAAG
Source organism: Lactococcus hircilactis (assembly GCF_009601015.1). Taxonomy (GTDB): domain Bacteria; phylum Bacillota; class Bacilli; order Lactobacillales; family Streptococcaceae; genus Lactococcus; species Lactococcus hircilactis. The sequence continues at coordinate 220,343 of NZ_WITJ01000001.1, read as the reverse complement.
TAAAATTTTTGATTTATTATCTAGGAAGTTTCCTTATTCTAAAATCATGTGTGCATATGGCTTGACTGAAACATCTTCTATGATATTGGCCCCTGCTTTAGAAGATGATTATCATACTTGCAAGAATTCAGTTGGGAGACCTATTGAAGGAATAGATTTAAAAATAGATTATCAATCTTCAAAGAAAAGTGGAGAATTATTAGTAAAAGGCTATTGTGTACTTAAGTCGTATATAGATGATGATGATTGTACTCGTAAATCAATTGATTCGAAAGGATGGTTCCACACGGGGGATGTTGCTCAATATACAGAAAATGGATGCGTAAAAATTTTAGGAAGAATGAATGATATGATTGAAAAAGCTGGCGAAAAAATCTCGCCCCAAGAGGTAGAGGCGGCTTTATATGAAGTTATAGACAACGCCAATATTTGTGTTATAGGAGTGCCAGATTCCAAATATGGAGAAGAAATCATAGCTTTTGTTGAAATGAGTCAAGCCGAAAAAATTAGGCGTAAAATAATTGATGAATATGATGAAATCAATGAAAAAATTTTGGAGAAGATAATGAAGTTTGAACTTCCAAAGTTTATTGTCTTTGTTTCAGAATTTCCAAGAACGCAATCGGGTAAAATACGAAAGGGCGAATTGAGGAAATTTTTTGAAAAAGGGAAAACGGATAAAATCATATTCAATGAAAAACAAATTCTGGATTAAAAAATTAGTATCATAGAAAAACAAAAATGGAGACGTTATAGTCTAAAAGGAAATAATTATGGCTAACATATTTAAAGCGACACCACTTCAGCAGCAGATATTTAGTTTTCAGAAGATTAATCCTGAAAATGCTGCCTATAATCTTAACTATTGTTTTAAAATTGAAGGAAAAATCAATATTCATAAGTTTGAAAAAGCAGTACATGAAACTGTTAATTCGCATCGTAGTTTAACTTCAAACTTTGTTATTCATGGGGATAGCTTATTCCGGCAAGAAAATAATTCTGCTTTGAAAGTAGAAATACAAAATTTTTTGGAGTCTGAGGAAAAGGATGTATTAAAACAGATTACGGTAGAGTCTAATACTCCTGTTGATATGGAAAGCTTTCCTCTTACAAAAGTGAAATTGTATTGCAATTCTCAAACTACTTTCTTTTATATTAAAGTCCACCACTCTATCTTTGATGCGTTAAGTTTAGATGTTATACTTGATGAAATTAAAAGTAAGTACCTAAGAGAGGAAGGTGCTGAAGAAGGTATTTATTTAGATAGTACACTCGAAATTAAACAGGCTGATAATATCAAAGAAGAAGCTATTCAATATGAAAAATACTTGTTTAATGGAGAAAAAGGTTTTGCAACAAAAAATTTAGAATTTGATAATACGAAAGCATTTGAGAGCACAAGTTCAATTTCTATGAATAAAGTAGAAAAAATGTCTAGATTCTATGGAGTTTCGACGTTTTGCATAATATTGGGAGTTTATTGTTATGTCCTATCACAAATAACATATTCTGAGGAGGTATCACTAGGAGTTCCATTTGGGAATAGAAGTGAAAAAATGGAAAAGGCAGTTGGATTATTTGTGAATACGTTACCTTTAAAAATTACCATTAAAGGTGGCGAAAGCTTTTTAGAATATATTAATCGCTTGAATAACACTTTATCCAATTTAAAAAGATATCAATCAGTAGATATAATTGGTAGTCAAAACCAGATATTCGAACAAAGCTCAGAATTCTTACCAATTAATTCAACTATAACCTATTATAATCATTATCAATCTTTTTCATTTCCAGATCTTGTTGTTAGAAGAATTGAGATAAAGAATAATAATTTGATGTTCCCAATAAGCATAAAATTTGAAAAGTATCATGAACAGTTATTACTTCATACTTCCGTTATGTCGTTATTTTCGGAAATTGACTTTGCTGAAATTTACTCTCAAATATTTTCTCAAATTGAAGGCATCCCTGATATTCTTATTGGAAATCTGAGATTATTATCAGAACCGCAAGAACGCAAAGTTAGTGAGGAAATTAATTCAAAAAGTCGAGATTATCGATTTGACGGAAAGACAGTTATAGATTTGTTCAAGCAATCTGTTGCTGCAAATGGAAATAGAGTAGCTGTTAGTTATGAGAATGTTAATATTACCTATAGAGAATTAGACATTATAAGTAACAGGCTAACGAATACGCTATTAAAACGCTTAAGCAATAAATATGTAGTGGTTTCTATCCCATTAAGTGACAAATTAATTCCGCTGTTATTGGCTATTCTCAAGGCTGGTAAGATTTATGTTCCTATTGATAAAAATATGCCAGAAGATAGAAAAAATCTTATTTTTGACTCTTTGGAAGATTTAAATTTAATTGGGGATGAGAAAATAACGGGTAAAAATAATAAGTTTTCTTTTACTTTAGAAGAACTGGTAAAACTATCTGAAAATGTTCCCGAAGAGAAAAATGTTTATTGTAAGCCAAGTGATACTGCTTATGTTTTATTTACATCAGGTTCGACTGGTATTCCTAAAGGAATTCAGGTAACCCACCAAAATATACGTTCCTTATTTTTAGCTGCAAATCAAGAATTCGATTTTTCTAATAATGATATTTGGACGATGTTCCATTCCTACAGTTTTGATTTTTCATTATGGGAAATATTTGGGCCACTTACTACTGGTGGGAAGCTAGTAATAGTACCTTCAAAAGTGAAAATCTATCCAGATGCTTTCTGGGATATTCTAAAACAAAATAGAGCTACTGTTGTTTCTCAAACGCCATCGGCGTTTGCCAATTTATTGAGATATGAAGCGTCTCAAGATACTCATATATTAAAAAACATTCGGTATTTTTTCCTTGGCGGAGAATATATTTCGTATAATTCGATAGAACCCTGGAAAAACTTTTATAAAGATTCAAATTTAAAATTTATTGGAGGCTATGGAGTTACGGAAGCTGCTGTCATTTCGTTCTGCAAAGAAATTGATGATAAGCATAGAGACGTAGATGTCATAGGGAAGCCTCTTCCGAATACTCATGTTTTTGTTAGAACAATAACCGGTCAAGTTGCACCACGAGGATTCTTGGGCGAAATTGTTTTATCTGGGGAGGCCGTAGGTACTGGATATTATAATAACGAAGAAAAGGGAAGAAGAGTATTTAAAAAAGAGAATATTCTATTTAAAGAGAACACCTTCTTTACTAATGATCTGGCTATATTAGATAAGAATTTTGAGATGATTTATGTGAGTAGAGCTGATAAGCAGGTCAAAATTAGTGGTCATAGGATAGAACTGGGAGAAATAGAAAATGCAATTAATAGTTACTCAAACTGTGAAGCTTCGGTAGTTATTCCTCATGCATTTTCAAAGAATGATGTTCGACTGATAGGATATTATATCTCTTCGGAAGGAAAAATAATTGATAAAGATGATTTAAAAAAATTTTTGCAAACAAAATTACAGAGGTATATGATTCCTCAATTTTTATTGGAAATTGAGGAAAAACCATTGACTATCAATGGCAAATTAGATACATCTTCACTTCCTATTCCAAACATATCCGTCTCTTCAAATAATGAACACATAAAAACTTCCGTTGACAGAGTGATTGATATTTGGGAAAAAGTGGTTAATCAGGAAAATATAACGGCAGATGATAAGTTTTTTGAAGTTGGGGGATCGTCATTGCTAATAACTGATGTTTATTATAGAATTTTGGAAGAATTTCATCTAACTGGAAAAGAGGTTAGTATGGTCGACTTATTTGAGTATAGTACACCAAAAGAAATTGCTGATTTCTTAGATGATCTGATTTAACTACGATGGAAAAGAAACCTAAATGAAAACTTATATTGGATTGAAGGTATGATAATGGAAAAAATTGCTGTAATTGGAATATCTGGAATTTATCCAGATGCTGATAGTCCTGAAAAGATGTTTGAAAATTTGCTAGCTGGGAAAAATTCTGTGCGTTTTCTCACTAGACGAGAATTAAAAAAATCTGGCATAGAAGATTCAGTTTTGGCTGAAGAAAATTACAAAAATTATGGAACAACAATCAATAATTACAAAAATTTTGATTATAAGTTTTTTGATATGACACCATTTGAAGCGAAGTTAACAGACCCACAGCAAAGAATTTTTTTACAGTGCGCATTTCAAGCCCTTCAAGATGCAGGATATGATCCATTTGATGTGCAGGAAAAGATGGGGGTATTCGGCTCTGAATCTAGTGCACTATACTTACAAAAAAATATTATTTTTAGTAAGTATTATAATCCAGAACGGTACGATTATCCAATTGTACTGGGGAATGATCCTGATTCTTTATCGACAAGAGTATCGTATAAATTTAATTTACAAGGTCCGAGTCTTACTGTGCAGAGCGGTTGTTCCTCGTCTTTGGTTGCATTAAATTATGCAATACAAAGTATAATATCAGGGGAATGTTATTCATCATTGGTTGGTGGAGTAAGTCTAAGGCTTCCTCAGCCAGCTGGTTATTTCTATACGGAGGGTTCTACATTTTCTAAAACAGGAATAATTTCTCCTTTCAGTAAAGAAGCTGATGGAATGGTGGTTAGTAGTGGTTGCAGCATGGTAGTAGTAAAAAAGCTAGATGATGCTATAAAAGATCATAACTATATTTACGGAATAATAGAAGGAATTGGTGTAAATAATGATGGCAATCAAAAAGTCGGATATACGGCTCCTTCAGTAAAAGGTCAGGTAGGTGCAATTAATATTGCTTTAAAGAAGGCAGGAATAAGTTCCTCTGATATAGATTATATTGAAATGCACGGAACAGGTACAAGCATAGGGGATCCAATAGAATTTCGCTCTATAGTTCGAGGCTATGGAAAGTCTGTAGGGAAAAAAGTATATTTAGGATCTATAAAAGCAAATATTGGACATTTAGATGCGGCAGCTGGCTTAACTGGAATGGTTAAAGATTTGCTAATTCTAAAAAATCGAATTATACCAAAACAAATCAATTTTACCAGTAGTAATGAGAACATTAACTTAACCGAAAATGGTTTTGACATTTGCACTTGTAATAAAAAATTGAATTCGGGGAAGCACTACGTGGCATTCACTTCGCTAGGGATAGGAGGAACGAATGTTCATGGAATTTTGTCAAGCTATCAAAATGAACAGACCGCTAATATTAAAAGTGAATTCTTGATTCCTGTTTCTGGACAAAATCAAAAATATCTAAATCAAGAACTTTTACTTTTGGCAAGTTATTTAAAAAGAAATACTGGTATTTCGATTACGGATATCGGCTATACCATGTTCAGAAGATTATCAAGGCAGCCATTCAGAACTTACTTTGTAGTAGAAAATATTAATGAGCTTTTGGAAAGCGTCACAAAGTACATTATGGAGGAAAACGATAAAAATAGGAAAATAAATGAACTAGGAGAGGAATGGATCAAAAATGGAAGAAAGTCAGTATTAGTTTCGCAAATTCCAGAAGGAAATATTATTCCACTTCCAAGTATAAGGTTTTTGGGGGAAGAATTGTGGGTTGAATCTGAATCGAAGAAGCAACCTTTAACACTCAATGTTAGTGAAGTTTCTAACAGAGGAACTGATACTCTGAGCAAAATTCTAAATATTTGGGCGGAAAATATAGGGAGATATGTAGAACCAGATGAAGTTTTTTCTGAAATAGGAGGGGAATCCCTCACTGCAGTGATGATTATAGGTCAAATAAACACAGAATTATCACTTCATTTGAATCCAAGTTTACTTCAAACGTATGATACTCCAAATAAAATGAACGACTATATTTCTGAGATTGTGGAGGAAAAGAATAAGGAAGATAATGTGGTACTGCTCAATAAAGGAACAAAAAATATAAGTATGTTCCTAATCCACCCAGCAGGAGGAAGTATATTTTGCTATGAAAAACTTCTCAGAGGAATTGATACATCAATAAGCATTTATGGAATTAGTTATCCTGAAAATATTTCTCCTCAGAATTCAATTGATAAACTAGCTAAGATTTACGCTAATCAAATAAAGAAAGTTATTTCCGACAAACAAAATAAGATTATTCTTGGAGGATATTCATTTGGAGGTAATGAGTCCCTATCTGTGATGAAAGAATTAAATGATATGGGGTATAAGGTCTCTAAGATAGTCATGATAGATAGCATTGTTCCAGAAGCATATTCAGAAGCCAAATTGGCAAAGCAAGATTATATTAATAAATTCCCCGAGATTTGGCAGTTTATAATGGGAGCTGCTTCCTCTGGAGATTTACAACTTAAAGAGAAATTTGATAATATTAATCAGGCAATTAGGTATTCAAGAAAACAACATCAAATTCCTGATACTATTTCTGATGAAATGGTGGAAAGGCTGTTCTCAATTTGGACTGCGAATCATAAAGTCCTTTCTGAGCAAGTCTTACCGACTGACTTAGATGTAGAGATAACTTTGTTTTATGCTACAGAGAAATTGTCATATGATCTGTATTCATTTACGTATATGAAACCTTATGAAGCTGATGAATGGAGAAAATATTCAAAAAGATTAAAGGTTATATACGTTGATGGAAATCACTATTCTATGTTCGGAGAGCAAGAAAAATTGAAAAAATTACAAAAACAATTTCAAGAGGTGTTACATAATTATGAAAAAATCGAATATTGATAAGGGAAAAATAGGAGTACTTTTTGATGGGCAAGGGGGTCAACATATGGCAATGGGACAAGATTTCTTTAATAATTGCCCCAACATATCGTATTTTTACGAGACTCTGGCGAATAAATTAAAAATTTCAACAGAAGAGCTATTTAATATGGGGGAAGAAAAGGTAAACGAAACCTATTACGCTCAACCACTAATTTTTACATTTGAAAGTGTAGTTTCTTCTTGTCTGAAAGAAGATTTATCTAAAAGTGGAACAGAAGTAGAATTTTATTCTTATGGATTTAGCTTGGGATTGTACAGCTCTTTAATTATGGACGAAAGCAACGATTTTAACGAATTAATAGATGTAGTAATTCATAGGGGACAATATATGGAAGAGGCCTGTAAAAAATGTGAACAGACTATGGCAGCCACTTTTACGTCAGAAGTACCAATTGTGGAGTACGTATGCTCTCTATTCTCTAAAGAAGAGTTGGCTATAGCTAATTTTAACTCTCCTAAACAGATTGTGATTGGTGGGAAAAAAGTTGCAGTCGAAAAAGCAATTAAATTGTTTGAGTGCTTAGGAATAAAATCATCTCTTTTAAATGTTCAAGGAGCTTTCCATACCCCTTTGATGAATACAGCGTTCGATAGTTTCCAAAGATATTTAAGAAGCAGAACAAATAAATTAAATATCCCTTCTGATAAAGTAATCATTGATGAAGCAATTAAAGATTATATGGGGGAAATCAATGATTTATTGTCAGAACAAATAAGAAAGAGAACGAATTTGAATATGGCCGTTCATGAAATGTTAGAAAAAGGTGTAAGAACGTTTGTTGAGATAGGTCCTTCGAGGCCAATTTCAAGATTTGTCGAACAGATATCACCATCAAGCCGCATACTTAGTATCAATGATTTAGCAAGTTTTAATTCTTGTATTAAATATCTGACAGAAAATATAACAGAAAAGTGAAAGTTGAGATACTATGGAGCAAAGTACTTTGATTTTCTATACCTTGTTAAATAATGATATTGTTACTGTAGATAAGGGAAAATTGGTCAACTTACAGAGTGATTTTAGTAAAAGACTATTATCAGTAGCTTTTGATTATAGCTTTTCAGATATAAAAAAGGGGAAAATCTTAAAGGCTGGGTATTTTGGAAAGCCAGAATTTTCAGACATAACAAAAGAAAAGTTTTCTATATCTCACTCATCTAATTTAGTTTTAGTTGTAAAGGACAAAGACGAAATAGGATTAGATATCGAGAAAATACGTCCCTTAAACTTAAACTATATTAAAAATGCTTTTGATAATGAGGAATGGGAGAAAATAGAAAAAGAAAGAGAAGATTTAAGAGTTAAAATGGTACTTCAATTCTGGACAGCTAAGGAAGCCACATTGAAGTTAATTGGTACGGGGTTATCGGTTAGCCCCAAAATGATTCGCTTGATTTTTAAAAATGGAAAAATTGTCGGAAGCTCAATAGATAATAAAAAAATTATATTAACTACGATAAAGTTTTTTGAGGGATATGTTGGCTGTGTTGCTCATTATAGTTATGATAAATCAAAAAATTGTACTTTTAGGTATATTAGCTTTGATAAATTAATGGCAATGAAGTAGGTTAAAGATTTTTTAAAAGAAAGTAAAACTAATAAGGAGATAAAATTTGCAATAAATTCAAAAAGCACTGTGAAAGTGAGTATGGGAAACTATGAAATGTTTTCTCATCAGGGCATGATGGAGGGAGGTAAAATGGTTCATTTCCGAGAAAAGCATAATATAAAGATAAAACCGAGAGATTATGAGAATGATGTATTATTAAACCTCCCACATGTTCCAGACAAAATGTTTATAAAATGCCCTCATTGCAAGTGCAGCATTTATAGTGGAGATATAGGTATCGAAAAAATTTGTCCCAAATGTAGTTATAACTTTCGTATAACAGCCAGTGAAAGGTTGAAAATCACTGTTGATATTGATAGTTTTAATGAACTTTTTGAAGGAATAAAAAGTGATAATCCAATTGGATTTCCAAATTATTTAGAAAAGCTAGAAGAACTCAGAATGAAAACAGGATTGGATGAGGCAGTCCTTACTGGTAAAGCATCCATTGATGACCAGAAAATATTAATTGGAATTATGGACAGCCGATTCATTATGGGATCAATGGGAAGATTAGTAGGAGAAAAAATTACAAAACTTTTTGAATTGGCAACGGTAGAGCACTTACCAGTTATTATTTTTACTGCATCGGGAGGTGCTAGAATGCAAGAAGGGATTATTAGCTTAATGCAAATGGAAAAGATTTCTGCGGCGGTTCAAAGGCATTCTAGTGCAGGGTTACTTTATATATCAATATTAACTGACCCAACGACAGGGGAAGTGACTGCTAGCTTTGCTATGCAAGGAGATATAATTCTAGCAGAGCCAGGGGCACTAATTGGCTTTGCGGGTAAGCGAGTAATCAACGAGACTCTTCGTCGGGACTTACCTGAAAATTTTCAAAAGTCTGAATATCTATTAGAACATGGATTTGTTGATACAGTAATGGATAGAAAGCAAATGAAAGAAACACTGTCACTGCTACTATCTTTGCATTCGAAAGGAAAAAAGTGAGTAAAATTAATGATGTCTTGAAAAAGCGAAATCACTAGATAGAATTTCTATTCGCGAGATTATTGATAACATTTTTACAAATTTTTTTGAGCTGCACGGAGATAGAGATTTTAAAGATGATCTTTCTATCGTTGGGGGATTGCTCTTTTAAACGGAACCCCTGTCACTGTAATTGGGATCCAAAAGGGGAAAAATTTAGATGAAAATTTAAAAACAAATTTTGGACAACCAACTCCGAGTGGCTACCGAAAAGCTCTGCGACTGATGGAACAAGCTGAAAAATTAAATAGACCAATTATCACGTTTATTAATACTGCAGGAGCATACCCAGGTATAGAAGCAGAGGAACATGGGCAGGGAGCCGCAATTGCACGTAACTTGTTTGAGATGAGTAAATTGACTATACCCGTCATTGCCGTTATAATTGGAGAGGGAAGATCTGGAGGAGCGCTTGCATTAGCGGTAGCTAACAAAGTGTTAATGTTAGAGAATGCTATTTATTCAGTAATTTCTCCAGAAGGATTTGCAACGATATTGTGGAAAGATAAAAGCAAATTTGAGGAGGCTGCGAAAATTATGAGAATAACAGCAGGTGAGTTGTTAGAAATGGAAGTGATTGATTGTGTAATTCAAGAAGAACATCTTTTTGATACTTTGAAAACAAAGTTATGTTTTTATCTCGGAGAATTAGAAAAGTTAACGCCAGAAGAATTGCAAAAAGAACGATATCAAAGATTTAGAAAATTCTAAGATGAAGTACGGCAAGAATTTTTTGAATTGGCTTTTATTATTCTTGCATATATAAAATTATAAATATAACTTCTTGCAAAGGAAGAGAGTCATGGAGAAATATATTTCGTTCACGCAATATATAAAAAAACATTTTTTGTCCGCGTTACTTAACGCAGTGAATACTCATCTGGAAGAGACCAGTCACGATTCATTACAAGATTTAGAGGTTCGCACGGTTTACGTAGAGGATGCACCTTTTATGCGGCTAAACTTTGATGTGGTGGTTGTCGCAAAGCTTGTGATGGGGGAAAATCTTTTTGACTCTTGGTTGCGGATTTCTTGTACAGGGGATTTAGAAAAGCGGTTAGAAGATTTTCGGATTTTATCTATTTCTGCTTATCAAGGGAAACCTTCTTACCAAAAACCGTTATCCGATACTTTACTTCCTTATCTTCATCGCAACCAGCTTGATATCGTTGCGAGTGGTATTATCAAACAGTATTATCCTGAAGCTTTGATAAATAATCAGGCGTTGGATTCGATGAAGCTTGCTCAAAATTTAGGCTTAGGCATTAAAATGCGAAAGCTCAGTAAAGGAGGGGAAGTTTTTGGGGAGACAATCTTTACAGATACCAAAGTAGAAATTTATGACAAAATTTCTGATGGTATGGTGGAGGAAGAGATTAAAGGTGGCACCATTCTGATTGACCCCAGCCATTATCTCACGCGAAATTATGGTGCCGTCAATAATACGATTGTCCATGAATGTGTCCATTGGTTGTTGCACCGCAAGGCTTTTACCCTTGCTCGACTTTTTCAACCCAAAATGCGCTTTCTAAGGAGCTCTTTCAGTAATAAAACGACCCTAGACTGGATTGAGTGGCAAGCTAATACGCTAACACCAAGACTTCAAATGCCACTTGTCCCTTTCAAGGATAAAGTGCTAGAACTACAAGGAGTTTATAACTACCTCAATGGTGAGCAATCAAATTTGATTGGCGAAATGATTTATGTCATTGATAGTTTGGCTAACTTTTATCACGTCTCAAAAATGGCCGCTAAAATTCGATTACTTGATGCAGGTTTTGAGGAGGCACGCGGTATTTACAAATATGTGAACAATCATTATGTGCAGCCTTATGTTTTTAAACGTGATGTACTGTCTCCAACGCAGACGTTTGCGATTTCTTTAGAGGGTGCAATCCGCCAAAGTGCGACCAATAAGGAACTTCAGGAGAAACTTGGAACAGGAAATTATCTATATGTGGATTCCCATTTTTGCTTGAATGATCCGAAATATCTCCAAACGAATAAGTTTGGAAGGTTGGAATTGACAGAGTATGCGCGACTTCACATGGATGAATGTTGCTTGATTTTTGAATTGGTTGTCCAAGATAAGAAAACGAACACTTGTTTCGATGAAGTGCTCTATCGGGACGCCAATCAAGAAATTCGTTTTGAAGCTCACTTCATCAATAAGAAAAACGTGGACGAAAAGTACCTTATTCGTAATCGCATGATTGAACTTCAAAAGCTGGCAATGTCTCTGCCTGGGAGCTTTTCAGGAACCGTTTCAAAATTGATAGAATGGTCTGGGTTAACACTCGCCAAAGTGGAGGAACAGTCCTTGATTAGTGAGCGGACGCTTTATCGGATGCGAACTGATGAAAATTATAATGTCTCGCTTGAATTGATACTTCAGCTGTGTATTGGGCTACATTTGCCACCAGAAATTAGTGATATTCTTCTTTCACGGTCAAGCAAACGCTTAGGGAATATGGAACTGCACTTTCTCTACCGTTTTCTACTCAACTGTTGCTATACCAGTACCATCTTTGAGTGTAATAACATCTTGGAAGCGCAGGGGTTTAGTCGGCTGGGCAAAGAAAGTTAAAAATTTTTTAGTTTATCCGCCACCCGATGGCGGATTGAAAACCTATAATAGCAAGGATTACAGAGCATTTCTCTTTTGAGAAGTGCTCTTTTTGGCGTGGTTGAGCCAACAGTATCCGCCATGTGATGTCCTGTTCATTTGTTTTTATATCGCTAAAATAGAATGTAGAGAAGGGATAATACTTTCTCTCATCGTGAATATCAAATCTGTAAGGCAAAACTTACAAGCGGGAGAGAGCCAAGGACTGCGCCCGCTATAAAAAAGCACCGTTATCATATTTTGTACAAATGTTCCGATGGAGAAAATCAAAAGAAATTTTGATTGCGGGTTCGATTCCCGTCATTTGTATTCTTCGAAGAAAATCACAATAGGAAAAGAGAATATTATGAACTACTACGAACAACAATTAGAGCGTTTCCGTCGGAATTTCAACTTTAGTTTTAAGATTTATGAGGGGAGACCTTTGGAGCAGAAGACGCTTTGCCTGCAAATGAAAGATAAAGTAGAGCATTTTCGGATTCCAAAGAACTTTGCCATGCACTATCGTACTCGTCAACAGCTGGTTAATTATATTCAAGATGCTTATTTTGAAGTCCAAATTCAAGAGAAAGCTGGCAAATATGGTAAGGCAAACACTAAAATGCAACACGAACGACCGAACAAAGCGTTACGGAATTAAAAGAAGATTCTTCAAATTGCTCAGAAAGTCTAGTGGTAAAAAGTCAAATATAAAGTCGTTAAATTCTGAGTGAAAATCTTGGAAAAAGACAACACGAAAGAATCCAGTGAAATTTGACAAATTTTCACTAGGCTAATTTAAGGAAATTGTGCAGATAAAACTAATTATCTTCCATAAGACTCCTTGGTGGCGTATAGAGTTGGTGGTTGCGTAGTAGCACATCCACCGGACGCACTAATTTTCTAGCAGTTAAGACGATGGCACGTTTGTGATGATGTTTAGGTACTTCATGATATTTCTTCTTGTAAAAGGTTTTGTATTCGTCATCGTGTCGTCTGACCGAGTTGGCGGCTTCAACTAAGTAATAGCGCAGATAACTATTGCCTCTTTTAACAAGTGAAGTATTTTGTGAGGAAGAATTACCAGATTGTTTTTCTTTCCAGTTTAAACCTGCATATTTAGCAAGTTGAGGATGGTCTTTGAAGCGTTCAATCTGCCCAATCTCAGCGATGATGCCTGCAGCGTAAACTTTACCGATACCAGGTACACTTGTTAAGCATTGATATTCAGGAATAACTTCCCCATCTCTTCTATGGCTCTGTCAATGTCCTTAATCATCTTGTCTAAGCTGCGAATTTCACGAGCAAGAAGACTGAGCACAATGTCTACAGACTCTTGATGAACTTGGTTTAAACGATAGGAACCGTTAATGGCTTTCTTTATGACCTTAGCAAGTTTCTCAGGGTTCTTGAATCGTCCATGTTCAATCTTTTGAAGGAGTTCAGCGAAATCTTCCAAGGGAGTTTCAGCGAGTTCATCTAGCGTATAATCTTCGGTCATCAGTGTGATGATTGTTGCACTATACAAGCTAGTACTCAAGTCATCGTCATTTTTCAACTCGGACGGAAGGGTATCATACTTATAGTAAATATTTTCTGTAAAGTGCTGCTTGGTTGTGACCATTTGTTCAATAAGCTGAAGTCGTGTTCGTGTGAGGTGTTGAAGCGCAAGATATTTCTCTTCTTTGAGTATTGATGGAGTGAACCTTTCAATGCGGAAGTAATCTGCGATGTAAAAAGCATCCAGCGTATCATTCTTATTTTCTTCAAACGCTTCACGGTATCGCTTAATTTTATTGGGCTGCTCAATCATAACTTCGGTGTGAAGTAACTTCAAATCGTTATCCTCATTGAAAAACATAGCGGGATGAAAGCTATACAAATTTGTGGCTTCCATTCCGATAACAATCCGTTCAAAGTGATTAATTTCGTTAAGTTTTAGGACTTGTGACTTAATTTCAGAAGCACCCACTAAATCATTTGATAATGACTTAGTGAAAGTGACTGAGTTATCACTGAGCATAATACAAACATCTAACTTTTGCGAGCTGACATCTAAACCGACAAAACATTTCATTTGGAAGGTCTCCTTTCTATGAATTTGGAATGTTTCTTGACTACTGTAAGATTTCCCAGAAACACGTTGAACCAACAGCCTCGCATAAGAGAATTCAAATCACCTAGATACTTACCGCCTGCTCTCTACTAGGAGCAGAGTACCATCAGTGGAAACAGCTAGAGAGTTGGAAGTAGGGACAGCGCTTGGGTAACAGACTTTCTAACGAAGACTAAGCAACAGGAAAAAACAGAAACATCCATGAGTCCATTCCATAAAGAAATTATAACTCTAAGTTTCTGAGAAATGTTGCAATAGTCAAAATAACAAACAATAAAAATTGAAACAATTTGGGACTGAAATATGCCCATATACTTATATCACGAGGATAAAAAAAGATGAAAATAAATTATGTCCCAGTTGCTGGTAGTATTGCTGAGTGGGGAAATAAAGAAGCGGTTTTAAAGCGTTATGAAGGCTTGAACATTTATACCCTAAATCGCTGGCTTGCTGAGATGCGAAATAATAAGCAATTTGGAAGAGGCGTTATTAATCCAACTCATAAATTAGTTTGGATAAATTTTGAAGTCTTTGAAGAATTTCTATATTGGAAGCAGCATGGCTATGCACGAATTAAAGACAAATAGGGCTAAAAATGATAAAATGGAAGAGCTAGTTGGATTCTATTTTACCTTTTTTCATGTTTTGATTGAAAGGATAAAATATGTATTTTGAACAAAGAAAACATAAGAATGGAGAAATTTATTTTAAGGCGATAGAACGTTATATTGATCCATTAACAGAAAAGTATAAGCGGGCATCGGTCATTTTCACTTCAGATACATCGCGAGGACGAGCGAAGGCAGTCCGTGATCTGGATGAAAAGATTGATAAATTAATCAAAGAACGCCAAGAGCAGTTTCAAGGTCAGGCTATGAAGACGTTTAGTGATTTAAAAACCTCATGGTTCGAGACTTGGCAAACAACGGTAAAACATCAGACTGTTAATCGGGAAATTCTTGTCATTAGCAGGCTCTCAGAATTGATTTCGGACGATATTCTCTTATCAAAGATTACTCCTTTGCTGATTCAAAATTATCTGAGGCAGTACAAAGAGAAGTATCATTCAACCCACTCCACTATGCAGCATATTAAATGTACGTTGAATAAAATATTTGACTACGGTGTATTACACAATGCTATTCCATTTTCGCCGTCACGGGTGGTGAAATTAAATGCGACTGTTAGTGAGAAAAGAGACAAGAAAAAACGTTTGGAAGAAAAATTCATGAACGAACAAGAGGTTGGTGCACTTTTGTCAGAACTTCGAGGACGTCGGAATCAGAATTATTATGATTTAGCACTTTTCTTGATTGGCACGGGTTGCCGAATTGGTGAAGCTTCTGCTTTGACAGCTGCAGATATTGATTTTAAAAATCGATTGGTTACGATTGATAAGTCTTTACAAGCACATGATTTGAGGGTGAAAGATTTTTATTTAGACACAACGAAAACGGAAGCTGGTGATCGTATTGAGAAATTACCAGAGTTTGTGATTGAAGCGATCAAACGTGTTATTCAAAGAAATAATAAATTTGAAGCTCATTGCAAAGAGTCACCACATGATGTGTTTAAAAAGTTTGATTTTTTGTTTCGGACTGAATATGGTGCGCCAATTACGTCACATAGCTATAGAGAAATACTGGGACGTGTCAATAAAGCGTTGAGAGAAAATTGTAAAGAAAAATATGGCTTTGAATGGACAAAAAATGCGGTTCCGCATAGTTTTCGACATATTCATATTTCAGTCTTGCGAGATGATCCGAGTATTCCGCTCAAAGAAGTACAGGAACGTGTCGGACATATACAAGAAGAAACGACAAATGGTTACACACATTTACTTTCGCATGGTCAAGAAAGGTCAGTAGTCGCCATCAGTAGATTTGTAGAAAAATTGGGTGTTAAAAAGCAAAATAAGGCATCATCAAATCTTGCCCCCATTTTGCCCCCAATGGGGAAAAACAAAAAGTAAAAGGCTGTAAGCCTTGGTATATAAGGAGTTAGAGAAAATGGTTACAATTCAGTGGTTTCCGGGGCATATGTCCAAAGCCCGTCGTCAGGTGCAGGAAAATTTGAAATATGTGGATTTTGTGGTGGAACTTGTGGATGCGCGTGTACCGATGAGTTCAAGAAATCCGATGTTAAGTAAAATAATTGACCGAAAGCCTCGTATTGTAGCGCTTAATAAGGCAGATTTGGCTGATCGTGTGCGTGTTCAGGAGTGGTTGGATTTTTTTGAGAAAAAAGGAGATGTGGCGCTTGCGATTAACTCAAAAGAAGATTATACTTCAAAGCGTTTGACCGTTGCGGCAAAGCGTTTGATGGCGGATAAAATTGCACATGATTTGGAGCGAGGGATTCAAAGTAAATCTTTGAGAACAATGATTGTTGGAATTCCTAATGCTGGAAAATCGACATTAATGAATCGTTTGGCAGGAAAAAAAGTTGCAGTAACCGGAAATAAGCCAGGAGTAACGAAGGGACAACAATGGTTGCGTACGAATCCAGATTTGGAAATTTTGGATACACCTGGGATTTTGTGGCCTAAATTTGAAGATGATAAAGTAGGATTGAAATTAGCTTTGACCGGTGCAATTAAAGATCAACTTTTGCCAATGGACGAAGTGACGATTTTTGGGTTGCGCTATTTTTTGGAAAATTATCGGTCAGTGACGATGAAACGTTTTCGGATGACAGAAGATGATTTAGCGTTGGAAATTCCAGATTTGATTATGGCGCTGACAGCGCGTTTTGGTTTTCGTGAGGATTATGATCGGTTTTATGAACTGTTTATCAAGGATGTCCGTGATGGGCGTTTGGGGACTTATTGTTTAGATAAGGTGGCAGATGATGGTTCAGACAATTAAGGAAATTAAAAACATACTGTCAGTACTGACAGAAATTCATTCTCCTGTTTTTGATCAATTTTTGCATGATGAGCGCACAGGGGTTCAAAAATTAATCGTGCAAAGAAAAAAACAACTCCAAGCGATACAAGATGAAAAGACAAGGTTAGATCAGATGCTTGTTTTTGAGCGGATGTGTTATCAAAATGGTGTGGATTTTGTTGCTGGGGTCGATGAAGTTGGGCGTGGTCCACTTGCAGGGCCAGTGGTTGCTGCAGCAGTAATTTTACCTAAAAACTGTGAAATTATAGGTTTAAATGACAGTAAAAAAGTGCCTAAACAAAAGCATGTCGCACTGTATCAAGAAATCAAAAAAAAGGCGCTCGCAATTGGGATTGGTCGCGTGGAGCATACTGTGATTGATGAGATTAATATTTATGAAGCAACAAAAGTCGCCATGCTTCAAGCGCTTGAGCATCTTTCGATTGTGCCGCAACATGTTTTGATTGATGCAATGGTGCTTGAGATGCCAATCGCTCAAACAAAGATCATTCATGGGGATGCGAAGAGTTGTTCAATTGCTGCAGCGAGTATTGTCGCAAAAGTGACGCGTGATGAGCTGATGCGTGCTTATGATGAAAAATATCCAGGCTATGATTTTGCACAGAATGCTGGATATGGGACTGCAAAACATTTGTCAGCACTGACAGAATTAGGAATAAGTCCAATTCATCGGTTGTCTTATGAGCCGATAAAATCAATGCGTCACAACTGAAGAAAAAATCAAAATTTTCGGTTTTTTACCGAATATATTGAAATAAAAACGCTTTATTTTCATTAAAGCGTTTTTATTTTGGAAAACAGATTGAAAAATAAGTCATCATCTGTTAAAATAGCTTTGTAATATTTTTATGAGATGAAAGGACATTCACTAAAATGTGAAGCTGATTTTTAAAATCAGGGACAAAAAGCGATGAATATTGAGCTCATTAAACGAATGATGGATGAAGTCAATGAAAATGGTTCTGCCAAATATCGTGCTTATCTGCTCAAAAAAACAGGTCAAGCCTTTGAACTATGGATGAATCAAAAACTAATGGCGAAATTTATTGTCACAGGTTATGAACAAGGTTTTCTTGAATCAAACACCTCAAAAACGGATTATCAAATCAAAACGGTGGCGTCATTTGAGGCATATTTGAAAGGACAGTACTAAAAAAACCGCGATTCACGGTTTTTTTTGCTCGTCAAAATAGCGATCCATCAGCTCGATTTTGAGTGATGAAAGTTCAGAAAGTGGCGCAGTCAATTGACTTCTGAGAAAAATCTTGTCCTCGATGGTGACAATGCCTAAATAGCTGACTTGTGGATAATTACTGTTCACGGCGAGCATTTTTGCTTTGACAGCAGGTAGGCTGTCAGTACTGACAGGAATGTCCAACAAGACACTTCGCTCTTGATAAGAAAAATTTTTGAGGGATTCGATGTTGCGGTTTGGGATGAATGCGGTTGCCCCATCATTTGAAATCAGTGTGATTGAGCGAATACCGACGGCTTTAACCACACCTTCAATCTCTAAATTTTCAAATCGAATTAAATCGCCAACATTCACTTGATGCTCAACGATAATGAAAAAACCGTTGATCATATCGGCCACTAAGTCTCGTCCTGCAAAACCAAGTGCGACACCAAATATTCCAGCACCAGCGAGAATATTTCCAACAGGAATGCCAAAAATTCCTAAAACAGTATAGACATATAAAAATCCTGTCAAATATTGAACTGCAGATGTAGCAAGTCTGCCAAACGTTAGAATTCGAGCAGTATCTGTACTTTTTCTTTCACTGTAATTTTTGAAAAGTTTGCGCACGATTTTTAGTGCGACACGGTTGAGAATGAGAAAAAGTACGGTGATCCACAAGAGCTCAATGGCCCGATTAAAGAGTAAAGTGCCAAGTGATTCCCAATTGAGATTTAAATATTTCATTGTTTTTCCTAATTTTCTGAATTTTTTCTTGAATTAATCGAAGAAAAATAATATAATTTCTATTATAGCAAAAAAATGAACGACGATGCTAAAACGAAGCGTTGTTGGATTGAGTTGGAGGAATGAGCTATGACAGTGGACATTGACTGGGAAAATCTCGGTTTTGAATATCAAAATCTCCCTTTTCGTTATCTTTCATATTATAAAGATGGAAAATGGGATGAAGGTAAATTGACAGGGGATAATCAATTACATTTTAGTGAATCATCACCTGCGCTTCATTATGGACAGCAAGGATTTGAGGGGTTGAAAGCTTATCGTACGAAAACAGGGGAAATTCAACTTTTTCGTCCAGATATGAATGCGAAACGTTTGCAAAAAACAGCGCACAAGCTTTGTATGCCAGAGGTTCCGACTGAAAAATTCATTGATGCTGTGATGCAAGTCGTCAAAGCAAATGCTGATTATGTGCCACCTTATGGGACAGGTGCAACACTTTACATTCGTCCACTTTTAATCGGAATTGGTGATGTAATTGGTGTGAGACCTGCGACAGAATATATCTTTACAGTTTTTGCCATGCCTGTTGGGGCGTATTTTAAAGGGGGATTGGTCCCTTCCAAATTTGTTATTTCTCGTGATTATGATCGCGCTGCGCCTCTTGGAACAGGTGGGTCTAAGGTTGGTGGAAACTATGCAGCATCACTTCAAGCAGAAATTGAAGCTAAAAATGCAGGATACGCCGATGCCATTTATTTGGATCCAGCGACGCACACAAAAATCGAAGAAGTCGGCGCTGCCAATTTCTTTGGCATTACTAAAGAAGGTGAATTTGTTACACCGCTTAGCCCATCGATTTTGCCATCAATCACAAAATATTCTTTACTTTATTTAGCACAGCATCGTTTGGGCTTAAAAGCGACGGAAAAAGAAGTTTATGTGAAGGATTTGGATCAATTTGCTGAAGTTGGCGCTTGTGGAACAGCGGCAATCATTACACCAGTTGCATCCATTGATGATGGAAAAACGCATCATGTCTTTTATTCAGAGACAGAAGTTGCACCGACCATACGGCGCTTATATGATGAATTAGTTGGTATTCAATTTGGTGATGTGAAAGCACCAGAGGGTTGGATTTATAAAGTTCAATAATACCAATGAAAAAAATACAACGCTTCGTTGTGTTTTTTTGTCAAAGAAATTTTACATTTTATCAAAATAGTCTGAAAATATTGATTTTTTCAATTAATTCAAGTAAAATAAGGTGTAAACTTTTTTACGAATGAGGAATAAGTGATGGATACTAATAAAGAAACAGCTTTAAAAAATACGATGTGGGAACCAGAGTTTGAATCGGATGCCTGCGGAATGGGATTTATTGCCCAAATTGATGGACAACCAAGTCATCAGCTGGTGGAACACGCGTTGACGATGCTCAAACGAATGAATCACCGTGGAGGAACAGGAGCAGAGCCTGAGACTGGTGATGGCGCTGGTGTTTTAGTTACCTTACCCCACGAGTTTTTTGCGGAGATCGCAAAATCTCAAGATAAAATACTGCCAAAAGCTGGTGACTATGCAGTTGGACAGTTCTTTTTGACACGTGAACATTACAGAAAACAAGAATTACTTGAAGCGATTAAGGCAGTCATTAAGTCTGAAGGACATGAGGTGATTTTTGTTCGTGATGTACCGTTTCATTTTGATGCTTGTGGGTTGAGTGCGCAAAAAATAATGCCAGCTTTTGTACAAGTTTTTATCGAAAAATCTGCTGTCAGTACTGACAATAAAGCATTTGAGGATAGTTTGTTCAAAATGCGTAGAACACTTGAGAAGCGCTTTGATGAGCAAGAACTCTATATTTGTTCGTTGTCAAGTCAAACCGTCGTCTATAAGGGCATGTTGCATGCGTATCAAGTAAAATTATTCTATCCTGACTTGTCAGATTCACGCTTTAAAGCACACATCGCATTGACTCATAGTCGTTTTTCGACCAATACTTTCCCATCTTGGAATCGGGCACAACCGTTTCGATTTTTGGCTCATAATGGAGAAATCAATACGCTGCGCGGCGCTGAAAACTGGATGAAAGTTAATGGCGTTGAAATGTACAATGAGAATAATTCAGATTCAGCAAAACTTGAAAATTGCATGGAGTATTTTGTACGAAATGGTCTTGAAATTCCTGAAAGTTTGTTGATGATGATTCCTGAAGCGTGGGGAGAAAAAGCGAAGCTGAGTCCTGAATTATCCGCATTTTATGAATACGCAACAACGCACATTTCGCCTTGGGACGGTCCAGCTGCACTTGTCTTTACTGATGGGAAAATGGTTGGTGCACGTTTGGATCGAAATGGACTTCGTCCAAATCGCTATATTATCACAAAAGATAATTTTATTATCGCCTCAAGTGAATCTGGTGTTGTTGATATTCCAGCAAGTGAAATTGTTGAAAAAAGTGTGTTGGGTCCAGGGAATATGATCCTTGTGGATACTCAAAAAGGGGAAGTAATCCGTAATGAAGCGGTCAAAAAACATTATGCGAGCAAACATCCTTATCAAGAATGGTTATCTAAAGGACTCAAAACGCTGTCAGTACTGACAGGATCTGAAAAAGTGGCCGACATTAAACCAGAGCAGCTAAAAGCGATGTGGAAGTTGTTTGGCTACAATGATGAAATCATCCGCACGGTCATGCTTCCGATGGCTACAGCAGGACAAGAACCAATCATTTCCATGGGATTTGACGCACCGCTGGCTGTCCTATCCGATCAAGCACAATCGCTTTATACTTTCTTTAAACAACAATTTGCACAAGTCACCAATCCACCAATTGATGCCATTCGTGAGCAAATCGTCATTGGAACAGAGACGTATCTTGGGGAGGATGGAAATCCAACACTTGTCAGTGCTGACAACGTTAAAAAACTTAAATTGGAAAGTCCAGTACTCACGACAACAGATTTTGAAAAGATCTTATCGCTCAAGGAAAACCGTTATCACACAGAAATTGTATCCACTTTATACGATGAAAATGATGTCTTAGAAAATGCACTGAATAAACTCTTTTATCATGTTGAACAGTTGGTTTCTGATGGTGCAACGATTATCGTATTGAGTGATCGGGCGTTTGAAAAAGGAAAAGTACCGATGCCGATTTTACTTGCGATGTCAGGACTTTATCATTACATGTTGGGGAGAAAATCAGCCAGTAAATTTGCTATCATCGTGGACACAGCAGAAGTATGTGAAGTCCATCATTTCGCAGCGTTAGTTGGTTTTGGTGCATCTGGAATTCACCCATACGGCGCGTATGCGACGCTTAAAGATTGGGATTGTGGATCAAAAGAAGCACTTGAAAATTATCGTCATGCTGCAGAAAAAGGAATTGTGAAAGTCATGAGTCGGATGGGAATTTCAACGATTTCAGGCTATAAAGGCGCGCAGCTTTTCGAAGCTATCGGACTGTCTAAAGCAGTGATTGATAAATATTTTACTGGCACGACAACACGGATTGGTGGATTGTCACTGGCACAAATCGAGCAAGAGTATCGCAAACGTTACGAAAAAGCGTACGGCAGACGAGCCAATGATGAACTTGAAACAGGAGGAAGCTTTCAATTCCGTGGAGATGAGGGAGAAGCGCACATTTATGATCCAATCATGATTTATCAAATCCAAAATGCAGTACGAAAGAATGATTACGCGCAGTTTGAAAAATACATTGGACATCTCAATGAACACGGAAAAGAACATCCGACAAGTTTGCGTCATCTCTGGGATATCCGCTCGACACGTCAGCCGATTTCGCTCTCAGAAGTGGAACCCGCAAGTAAGATTGTGAAGCGATTTAAAGTCGGTGCGATGAGTTTTGGATCACTTTCTAAAGAAGCGCATGAATGTATCGCCCAAGCGATGAATGCCATTGGTGCAAAATCCAATTCCGGTGAAGGTGGCGAGAATGCTAACCGTTATCATAATGAAAATAATTCAAAAATCAAACAAGTCGCATCAGGACGTTTTGGTGTCTCAGCTGCGTATTTGATGTCCGCAGAGGAAATACAAATCAAACTCTCACAAGGCGCAAAACCAGGTGAGGGAGGACAACTTCCTGGCAAAAAAGCGTTCCCTTGGGTCGCCGAAGTACGTAATTCAACACCCGGTGTGAGTTTGATTTCTCCACCTCCTCATCATGACATTTATTCGATTGAAGACCTTTCACAATTAATTTTTGATCTTAAAAAGATTAATCCATTCGCAAAAATTAATGTGAAACTTGTTTCTTCCACAGGTGTTGGAACAATTGCAACGGGATGTGTCAAAGCTGGTGCAGATAAAGTCGTGATTTCAGGATACGATGGTGGAACAGGTGCAAGTCCACGAAATTCAACGCGTGATGCAGGTTTGCCGTGGGAAATGGGATTGATTGAAGCACATCAAACACTCGCGATGAACAATTTACGTGATCGAATGACTCTTGAAACAGATGGAAAAGTAGTGACGGGGCGAGACATTGCGATTGCAGCGATGCTTGGTGCAGAGGAGTATTCATTTGCAAGTCTTGTTTTGGTTGCGATTGGATGTATTATGACGCGAAATTGCCATTTGAACACATGTCCTGTTGGAATTACGACGCAAAATCCAGAACTCCGAGCACAATTTTCTGGAAAACCAGAACATATTATTCGATTAATGATGTTTATGGCAGAAGATTTACGGAAACTTCTGGCGCAACTAGGCTTTAGATCAATGAACGAACTCATTGGACACGCAGAATTATTGCACTGTCAAACCGATCTTCCAGATAAAATGAGAGGACTTGATTTCAGTCGAATGATTGGTCAAACGATTACCATTCAACCAAAATCAGAAAATCCATTTTATGATGCAAAACCTTGGCGTGAGTTGGATGCCTTCACTGAATCTGAGCTCAACAAAGGGACTTTTGCTACGGTTCATGAAGAAATCAATAACATCAACCGTACTGCCGGAGCAAGAATGGCGGGTTGGGTTGCCGAGCGTTATGGAAATTTTGGACTTCGAGATGGTGCAATAAAATATGTTTATACAGGTATTGCAGGGCAATCTTTTGGTTCTTTTGCCACCTCAGGAATGGAAATTACCTTGATTGGTGAAGCAAATGATTACATCGGGAAATCCTTATCTGGCGGTCGATTAATTGTTAAACCACCACATGATGCAGCATATGATATTGAAAACACGTCAATTGTTGGGAACGTTTCTTTGTTTGGAGCCATCAAAGGTGAAGCTTACTTCCGCGGACGTGCTGGAGAGCGCTGTGGGGTTAGAAATTCAGGAGCAAACTTTGTCGTTGAGGGAGTAGGAGATCACGGTTGTGAGTATATGACAGGTGGTGTTGCAGTTGTTTTAGGAAGCACTGGACGAAATTTTGGTGCTGGAATGTCAGGTGGCGTGGCTTACGTCTATGATGTCAATGGTGATTTTTCTGGAAAAGTAAACCAAGAAATGGTTGAGCTATATGCACTTGATCAGACAGCTGGGGATGATGTTTTACTTGAATTATTAGAAAATCATATCACTTATACCGATTCTAAAAAAGCAAAAGCGATTCTTGCCAATTGGCCAAATGAAAAAGAGAAATTCATCAAAGTTTATCCAAAAGAATTCCATCATATCAACGATGTTGAAGCTCAATTGGCAAAAACTGGTTTAGCAGGAGAAGCTTTAATTTATGAAACATTTGAACAAGTACAAAATGAACAAAATCAAAAAGGAGGAGGGAAATAATGGCTGATCCAAATGGTTTTTTGAAATATCCTAGAAAAGACAATCCTTACCGTGAAATCGCCGAGCGTGTTCGTGATTTTGCTGAACTACAAATTCCTTTATCCAATGAGGAGCGACAAAAGCAAGCGGCGAGATGCATGCACTGTGACGTGCCATTTTGTCATTCAGGTATTTTTTATGGAGGAAAACGCGCAGTTTCTGGCTGTCCTAATGACAATCACATTCCAGAATGGAATGACTTGGTTTATCGCGGGGCAATGAAAAAAGCGTATGAGCGCATGAGTTTGACAAACGCTTTTCCAGAATTTACGGGCCGAGTGTGTCCTGCGCCATGCGAAAAAGCGTGTGCCGAAGCACTCAATGGTCCAGGAATTACCATTAAAGATAATGAACGATATATTGCAGATACAGCAAATGCCCAAGGTTGGGTAATGGAGATGGGAAAACCAGCAGCACGTACAGGAATCAAAATCGCTGTGGTGGGTTCTGGTCCTGCAGGATTAGCTGCCGCATGGCGCCTTAATCAATTGGGACACTCTGTCACAGTATTTGAAAAATCCGATCGTTTTGGCGGGCTCTTGATGTATGGAATTCCCAATATGAAGTTAGATAAAGCGCTAGTGGAGCAGCGTATTGACATCATGAAATCACTCGGGGTTGAATTTGTCGCTCAAGCAGAGATTGGAAAAACGATTTCCTTTGAATCCTTAAAATCAGACTATTCACGTGTAATTATTGCTACAGGTGCTGGAATACCACGAGATTTGAAAGTGGAAGGACGTGAAGCTTCGGGCATTGAATTTGCTGTTGATTTCTTGACTCAAACGACAAAAACGTTGCTTGATGCTAAAGCAACCACACTTGAAAAAACATTAGAAGGCAAGCATGTGATTGTCATTGGTGGTGGAGATACAGGAAACGATTGTATTGGGACAGCGGTCAGATTAGGAGCAGCGTCCGTGAAACAGTTTGAAATCACACCAAGTTTACCGCTGACAAGAGCTGAGAATAATCCTTGGCCAGAATGGCCGATGGTCATGAAACATGGTTATGGACAAGAAGAAGGAACTTTTGCTGGAAATGACGCACTGACAGAGTACACAATTGGAACAACAGCTTTTGTCAGTAATGACAGAAATGAAGTCACTGGTCTAAAAGTAGCGCAAGTAGGACCAGATTTTAAACCTGTTGCCGGCACTGAGCGGGAAATCAAAGCTGATTTGATTTTACTTGCGATGGGATTTGTGGGGACAGATCAATCAATTTTGAACGGCTTTGGTGTTCATGAAATTTATGATCAGTATAATACAAATCAGAGCCAAATTTTTGTAGCAGGCGATGCTAGACGCGGCCCATCATTAGTAATATGGGCGATTCGAGAAGGAAGAAAAGCGGCAGAGGCAGTAGATGAGAGCTTAGCGCAGCTCATCAAAGTATCTGTATAGATACATTAAGAAACAATTGAGACAAACGATCTAAATATTTGGGAGAATTATGAAAACACCATTTGTTACAAAAACACAACTAGAAGAAATTACAAAAACATATCCAACTCCTTTTCACATTTACGATGAAAAAGGAATTCGTGAAAAGGCAAGAGCACTTTATCAAGCGTTCTCATGGAACAAAGGGTTCAAAGAATTTTTCGCCGTCAAAGCCACACCAACGCCAGCGATTTTAAAAATTCTTCACGAAGAAAATTGTGGTGTAGATTGTGCGAGCGGTGTTGAATTACTTTTGTCACAAAAATGCGGTTTTTCAAAAAATGAAATCATGTTTTCATCCAATGACACGCCAAAAGAAGAATTTTTAGCTGCTCAAAAACTCGGAGCGACAATCAATCTCGACGCTTACGACCATATTGCATTTCTGTCAGCACTGACAAAAACTGATGGTTTTGAATTTCCAAAAACCATGAGTTTACGTTATAATCCCGGTGGCGTTTTTTCGATGGGCACTCAGATTATGGATCATCCAGAAGCCTCAAAATTTGGAATGACTAAAGATCAGGTGGTCGAGGGGATTAAAGCACTCAAAAAATTAGGCGTAGAAACATTTGGACTGCATAGTTTTCTCGCCTCCAATACGGTGACGAATGATTATTATCCTGAACTTGCCCGTCAGTTATTTGAATTTGCACTTGAAATCCGTGATTTAGTTGGTGTTGAGATTGACTTCATCAATCTATCTGGAGGAATCGGGGTTAATTATCGCCCCGAAGAAAAACCCAATGATATTGCAGTGATTGGAGAAGGTGTGCATCGCGTTTTTGATGAAACATTAGCCGCAAATGGCATGCCAAATGTCAAAATCTATACAGAATTGGGACGCTTTATGCTTGCGCCTCATGGACTTTTAGCGACTCGGGTTTTACACAAAAAGAAAACCTATCGCACTTATATCGGTGTTGATGCTTCAGCAGTTAATCTTATGCGTCCCGCGTTTTATGACGCCTATCATCACATTACTGTTTTAGGAAAAGAAAAGAGCACAAGTACAGAAACTGTAGATGTCACAGGATCACTTTGTGAAAATAATGACAAATTTGCAAAACAACGGACGTTACCAACGATTGAACCGGGTGATTTACTTGTCATTCATGACACGGGAGCACACGGATTTTCGATGGGGTACCAGTATAATGCCAAACTTCGTTCAGCAGAGCTGTTGTTACAAGAAAATGGCGAAGCAAAACTCATCAGACGAGCTGAAACACCAGAAGATTACTTTGCGACACTCTACGGATTTGATTTTGAATGAGAAGATAAAAAAGGGGACATTTCAAATGCGCCCTTTTTTAATTTCCCTACTGACAAAATACATAAATTTTGTTATAATGATGATGTAAGCATGCACAATTTTTTAATTGCGCATAAAGATTAGGAGACGACTAATGAATTTAGTTTTAGCGATTATTTTGATGATTGTTTTTGCACTTGCTGGTTTTGCTGGTGGGACATACTATATGCAACGTCAAACAAAGAAAATGTTGATTGAAAATCCACCACTAAATGAAGATGGTGTTCGACTGATGATGAGTTCTATGGGACGTAAACCAAGTGAAGTCCAAGTGCAACAAGTCCTTCGTCAAATCCGTGCTGCTGCAAAACAAGCAGATAAAGATGGAAAAAAGAAAAAATAAACACACAAAAATGATACTTTGCTTTTCTAGCAAAGTTTCATTCATATAAAGAAAAATAGCATCACTATTTTTGGGAGGACAAGATGGACAACAGACCCATCGGATTACTTGATTCAGGTGTTGGGGGACTAACAGTTGTTCGAGAACTTCTTCGTCAACTACCAAATGAAGAAATTGTCTATATCGGGGATACACGGCGTGCTCCTTATGGTTCACGCGAAAAAGCACAAATCACAGCTTTTACTTGGGATATGGTCAATTTTTTGTTGTCTAAGCAGGTTAAAATGATTGTAATGGCGTGTAACACTGCCACAGCAGCTTGCCTTGAAGAAGTCAAAGCGAAATTAGATATTCCAGTCATTGGCGTTATCTTACCTGGCGCATCAGCAGCATTACAAGTGACCCACACTAAAAAAATTGGCGTCATCTCAACAGAAGCCACCTTAAAATCAGGTGCTTATGTTAAAAACATCCTTAAACGCTCTTCAAATATCAAAATTTACCCCCTTTCATGTCCAAAATTTGTACCCATTGTAGAATCTAATGAAATGGAGTCAGAGATTGCACAAAAAGTAGTTCAAGAAAGTTTACATCCTTTGATCGGAAAAGTAGATACTTTGATTTTAGGCTGTACACATTATCCACTTTTAAGACCCTTGATTCAAAAAACTATGGGAGACCAAGTGAGATTGATTGATTCAGGAGCAGAAACAGTTCGCGATATTTCTGTTTTACTTAATTATTTTGCTATTAATGGTGAAAAAAGAGAACATCTCCACCACCATTTTTATACCACAGCAAGTATTAAACCCTTTTATGAAATCGCAGAAAATTGGTTGGGAATTAAAGATTTGAAAGTTGATCACGCAGAAATCGAAGAAAAAAATACACGAACCCTTCTCATTGCGACTCGAAATGAAGGAAAAACAAAAGAATTTAAAAAATTATTTGCAGATTTTGGATACACCATCAAAAATCTCAATGATTTTCCTGAATTACCTGAAATTGAGGAAACGGGCATGACGTTTGAAGAAAATGCACGACTTAAAGCAGAACAAATATCACAGCTCACACAAGAAACTGTCATCGGAGATGATTCTGGACTTTGCGTGGATGTTTTGGGGGGGTTACCTGGAGTATGGAGCCATCGATTCGCTGGTCCTAATCCAACGGATAAAGAAAACATCATCAAATTACTTCATGAACTCGCATCAACCCAAACGACACCAGAGCGACGTTTAGCACACTTTCATACGACCTTAGTTGCGGCGCGCCCGCATCACGAGAGTCTTGTGGTAGAAGCAGATTGGAATGGACGGATTGCACTAAAACCTCAAGGTGAAAATGGCTTTGGATATGATCCTATCTTTCTCGTTGGGAATTCGGATCAATCTGCAGCACAATTGAGCGATGAAGAAAAAAATCACCTCTCTCATCGAGGACAAGCGCTTCAAAAATTGATGACCGCCTTGCCAGCATGGTTGAAAAGTGAAAAAAATCCTAAAAATTAAAGGAGAAAAGATGTTTGTTGTAATGTCAGATTCACATGAGGATCGTGATGTGATTCAAAAAATTAAAACGCACTATCAAAACAGTGCGACAGCTATTTTTCACTGTGGAGATTCAGAATTATCAAGTCAAGATCCGATTTGGGATGGAATCACTGTTGTCCGTGGCAATTGCGATGATGATGCTGCATATCCCAACTTTCTTACTCAAAAAGTCGAGGGAAAGAAAGTTTTAATCACACATGGACATCTTTATTTTGTCGGGATGGGACTTGATTCTTATGCTTCTTTTGCGGAGCAAGAAAACGCAGACATTGCGCTTTTTGGTCATATTCATCAACCAGTGGCTCAAATCATTAACGGGATTTTATTTCTGAATCCTGGCTCAGTAGCGCAGCCTCGTGGGAAGTATCAAGTAAAAATGTATGCTGTTATTGAAATAAATGAGGGACATTTTCATGTCTCATACCGTGATTTAAATCATCAGCCGATAAATACACTGCAGTTTGATTTATAAGCACTAAAAGGAGTTAAAAATGATTGATCCCAAAATAAAAGCATTTCTTTTATCACAAAGCGATTCTTTCGTTAAAAAAGCAAAAGATGTTGCCATTGTATCATCAGATCATAATTTAGCCCACGCAAAATTATTATTAAGTCAGTATCAATATTCCAGAGTTCCAGTGCTTGATCAGAACAAAGCGTTTGTGGGTGTGATTGGATTGAATGAAATTGTAAACTATGAGTTGGCACATGAATTAAGTCCTCAAACGCTTCAAGAGGTCCCCGTTCAAGCTGTCGTAAACACGAAAATTCCCACCGTACAGCAAAACTTCACGCTTGAAGAGTTACTTTATCTATTGATCAGTGAACCTTTCATTCCAGTCTTACAAGGAAATACTTTTGTAGGGATAATTGTTCGACAAGAAATTCTAAGTGCTTTTAATGCCTTAGCACACGATTTTACGAAAAAATATGAAATTATTGAACGAAATTGATGGTTTTTTAGCCAGTAAAAACTTTTCTGAAAATACAAGGTTAAATTATTATTATGATTTAATGACTTTTTATCATTTTTTTGATCAAAAAACGTTAAATGAAACGCGTTTAGCACTTTTTCGTGCGTCTTTTGAGCATACTGCTCCATCAGCACAACGCAGAAAGATTTCATGCGTGAATCAATTTTTGCTTTATCTTTACCATAATGGAAAAGTAGAACATTATTTTCATCTGGAACAAGTCGCTAAAATTGAAAAGCAAGATAAGAAAAGAGCCAATCCTAAATACAAAGAATTCCCTGAATTTTATCAACCGATGACCTCAGTAGGTCAGTTTATTGCTATTTTGATTTTAGAATTTGGATTAAACTTTTCTGAAATTCAGCAATTGAGATGGGAAAATTTCAATTGGACCTTTAAAATTTTAACCATTGACAAAAAAGGAATGACACGAGTTCTTCCAATTCGAGAAAAATTTGCACTGCGTGTGAAAAGCATTACGAATGCGGATGAGTTGTTTAGTAAAACACGTCAATTTTTATATTTAGAACTCAAAAAATATACGAATTATTCTTCAAAAGAATTACGAGAACAATATATCTTAAGACAAATCAGATCTGGGAAAACAATTTATGAATTAGCTGAATTACTTGGACTGTCAACGATTGTGACGCTTGAAAAATATTATAGATAGAGAGTTTACATAAATAAAAAGACGTTAAACATGGCAAATGAAATAAACATAAAAATCAATGAATTTGAAGGACCACTTGATTTACTCTTACATCTCGTGAGTCAGTACCAACTTGACATTTTTGAAGTTCCGTTGGTTCCTGTGATTGAGCAGTATTTGGCTTTTTTGAATGCTTCTCAAAATTTGGAACTCGAGCGTGCTGGAGAGTACATGCTGATGGCAAGTCAATTGATACTGATCAAATCTCGTCGGCTTCTTCCAGCGGTGACAGAAAGTTTTGAAGAAGATACCGCGCAATTAGAGTTTGATTTACTCTCTAAAATTGATGAATATCGCAAGTTCAAGTTACTTTCTGAGCAATTCAATGCACGTCATGAAACACGGAGTCATTTTTACTCAAAATCTAAAACGGAAATTGTCAGTGAAGAAATGACCTTGATTAAAGATCGCACGAGTATTGATTTGTATCTTGCATTTAATAAAATTTTAGAATTACGAAAAATAAAAGTTCAAGATGAAAATACAACGGTTGAAGCAGAAAAATATACCGTTTCTGAAAAAATGGCGTGGTTGACCACATGCTTTTCAAAAAGAAAACAATACAAGTTCAGCCAACTTTTTGATGAAGAAAAGCCTAAAATAGAGTTACTTACGACGTTTTTAGCTTTGCTTGAACTCATCAAAAATCAGCACATCATTTTTAGTCAAGAACACTTATTTGGTGAGATTATTTTAGAAAGGGGAGCAATGGTAAATGAATAAAACGGCAACGTGTGAACTTTTACTTTTTGTTTCTGGCGATGCTGGATTATCAATCGATGAGCTGTCAGTACTGACAGAATTACCCAAAGCGGCCTGTCAGCAGCAAATTGAGCATTTGCGTGAAAAATATCAAGCAGATGAAGAATCTGCTTTTACCATCATTGAAACTGCTGGCAAATATAAGATGACGAGCAAGGAAATTTTTGCAGATTTTCTAAAAAATTATGCCAAAACTCCACTGAATCAAACGCTTTCTAAATCCGCAATGGAAGTTTTATCTATCATTGCTTATAAACAACCAATCACACGACTTGAAATTGATGGCATCAGAAATGTCAATTCTTCAGGTGTGATTGCGACATTACGTGCTTTTGATTTGATTCAAAAAATTGGAGAGGTTGAAGCACCAGGACGTCCAAGTTTGTATGCCACAACTGACTTTTTCTTAGATTATATTGGAATTAATCAGTTGGATGAATTACCTGAAATCAATGAAGCAGCATTCGATGCTGAAAAACAAAATTTATTTGAATTACAAGATCATTTTTTAGATGAAAATGATTCACAAGAAAGCACAGAGGAAAACCATGACAAGAATTAATAAATACATCGCTCACGCAGGAGTGGCAAGCAGAAGAAAAGCAGAAGAGTTGATTCTTTCTGGTCGTGTGACTGTAAACGGCGAAGTAATGAAAAATTTAAGTTATCAAGTCGAATCGGGTGATTTGGTTGAGGTCAATGGGATTGCCATTTATAACGAAGAACCTGTTTATTATCTTTTGAATAAACCACGTGGATACATTTCTTCTGTCAGTGATGACAAAGGACGTAAAACTGTCCTTGAGTTGCTCCCTCAAATCAAAGAACGAATTTATCCTGTTGGGCGCTTGGATTGGGATACTTCTGGCTTATTACTGATGACTAATGATGGTGATTTTACGAATTTAATGACGCATCCAAGTCATGGAATTGAGAAAGTTTATGTGGCGAAAGTTGAAGGTCAAGCAAATAAGATCAATCTTAGACCACTAGCACTTGGACTTACGATTGAGGGAAAAAAAATCAGCCCTGCACATTACGAAATTTTAAAACAAGAGCGTGAGAAAAATCATTCTATTGTGAGTTTGACCATTCACGAAGGTCAAAATCACCAAGTTAAAAAAATGTTTGCAGCAGTTGGATTACCCGTTCAAAAGTTGAGTCGAGTGCAATATGGCCCGCTCACGCTTGACGGTGTTCCTTCTGGTAAGTATCGAAAATTGAGCAAAAAAGAAGTCTCACAACTGCTCAATCAAGTGCGCTAAAAAAATGGTCTGGGTTTTATATCGCCAAAATCGAATACTTGAAAAGACGTCAATAGTATGATAAGATAGACTTATCTTCAGGGCACCGTGAAATTCGGGACCGGCGGTAAATGAGGCTGACTTAGACACTCAGACCTCACAACTCCGCGATTCGCAAATGCGATTGAGCTAGTGAAAATCTAGCAGCGACAGTGCAGCATATGTTATGCTTAATCAACACTTTTTAGCGTTGGTTTTACAGTCTGGATGGAAGAAGATGGACAGTTTTTTCGTGTACGCTTGCTTTTTTTAGCATTGTTTTTCACGTTTAAAAATGCTTATCAACTTCCTCGAAATATGAAGAATTAATTTTTCTATTTGGAGGCTTTTTTTATGTCTAATTCTCGTACACGCAAAATGACGTTCATTTCGCTTTTGAGCGCGATTTCGTTCGTTTTGTCTTATTCCATGTTCCAATTTCCATTGGTTCCAGCTGCACAATGGTTAAAAGTCGATTTCACGATTTTACCCATTTTAATTGGACTTTTCATGTTTGGTTTATCCAGTGCATTTGCGATTTTAATTGTACGCACACTTTTATGGTTGGTGCTCAATAATCAAGGCATCAACACATGGATTGGCTTACCGATGAACTTTGTTGCGGTTTCTGTTTTTATGCTGGTGATCTGGTTCTTTTTAAGACAGAAATTCACGATTAAAAGTTTCATTTTAGCGTCAATTTTAGGAACGGTCGCTCTAGCGCTTGCGATGCTCATCCTCAATTATGTTTATGCAATTCCGCTGTATTCAAAATTTGCTGGTTTTGATATTAAATCAATGTTTCCTGGAGGAATTTCGGCTTACTTACTTGTCGTGATTATCTTCAATCTTCTTGAGGGTGCGATTTATGCGCTTGCGTTTGCTGCATTGTATTGGGCACTACGTGGTTCAAAAGCGATTAAATTTTTAAATAGCTAAAAAATGAGTTGAATAAAAAAATGAAGTGTAAAAACTTCGTTTTTTTTTGGAAAAGAATTGAAATTCAGCAGGATTCTTTTGTTTTAGGGGTTTCTTGCTTTTGTCCTTTATGGTATAATAATATTTAGAAAATTATGTTTTAATGTGATAAGTAATAGGATTAGAACAAATCAAAGGATTTGGAGCATTTTATGAAAATTTTTAAAGAACTGTGGTGGTTTTTTAAATCAGAAAAAAAAGGATACGGCATAGGCTTATTTGCTCTTTTTATGGTTTCATTGACACACCTTGTTCCACCACTCATCATCGGGAAATTAATTGATGCGATTGTAAAGCACAAGCTCAATTGGTCAGTACTGACAATTTATTTGTCAGTGCTTTTACTGACCGCTGCATTTGAGTATGCGTTTCGTTACATCTGGTCCACGAACATTTGGGGAGAAGCGTTCAAATTAGAAAAAATCATGCGGGCAAAATTATTTGAGCATTTTCTAAAAATGGATACGTTTTTTTATCAGAAAAATCGAACGGGTGACTTAATGGCTCATGCAACAAATGATTTGAGTGCTATCCAAGAAGTTGCTGGATTGGGTGTTTTGACTTGGGCGGATTCTGTGATGACAGGTGGGACTACAATTATTGCAATGCTTCTTTTTATTGATTGGCGTTTGACAATCATTGCCATTTTACCGCTCCCTCTATTAGCAGTAGTATCAAAAACACTGGGGGATCATATTCACGAAAGCTTTGAAAAAGCACAAGAAACTTTTTCTGAGATGAACGACAAAGTTCAAGAATCAATCACAGGAATGAAAGCGATTAAATCATTCGGAGAAGAGGAGCAGGATAAAGCGGATTTTCAAGAGAAATTAGACCACATTGACCAAGCTTTTGTTAAAGTCAATCGCATTGATTCAATGTATGATCCATTGATTACTTTTATCGTAGGAATTTCTTATACGTTGACCATTTTATTGGGAGGCTATTATGTGGTTCATCAGGTCCTGAGTTTAGGGCAATTGGTTTCATTTATGACCTATATTGGAAATTTAGTCTGGCCAATGTTTGCGATTGGGTTATTATTTAATGTCATGGAGCGTGGGCGGGCTTCTTATAGTCGTGTGGATAAATTACTTCACCAAGAAGCGCAATCTAAAACCTCAGATGGCACACTTTTAATGCCAGAAGAAGGAAAATTAGTTTTTGACGTTCACCATTTTTCATATCCAGATGAAGAAAAAATCAGAATTAATCAATTAAAATTTGAATTAGAATCTGGAAATTTGATTGGACTTGTTGGGCGCACTGGAGCAGGAAAATCCAGTATTATCAAACTTTTGATGCGTGAATTCGATCATTACGATGGTGAAATTTCTTATGCAGGACAATCAATAAAAAAATATCAATTGGATGAATATCTCACCTCGATCGGTTATGTGCCACAAGAACACTTCCTATTTTCAATGTCCGTCTTTGATAACATTCGTTTTGGAAAAGCTGATGCTTCACAAGAAGAAGTCACGCGTGCGGCAAAACTTGCGGGAATTCATGAGGACATTATTGAATTTTCAAACGGGTATGACACCTTAGTTGGAGAGCGTGGTGTGTCATTATCTGGCGGACAAAAGCAGAGATTATCCATTGCAAGAGCACTTTTGGTAGAACCTAAAATCTTAATCTTGGATGATGCCTTGTCAGCAGTAGATGCAAAAACAGAACACATTATTTTAACAAATCTGAAGAAACAAAAACATGCATTTGCAACAATTATTGTGAGTCATCGATTGAGTTCAGTCATGGAAGCAGATGAGATTTTAGTGCTTGACTCAGGTCATGTGGCAGAACGTGGAAAACATGAAGCACTCGTCAAAAATGAAGGATGGTATAGTAAAATGTGGCAAATGCAACAAATCGAAAGCCACTTAAGTGCTTCGTCAGCACTGACGAAAAGCGATTTAACTCCTTTGTCAGTACTGACAGAAAATGAAAGGAGCCTTTCAAATGGAAAATAATGATGAAAAGTTA
Organism: Lactococcus hircilactis; assembly: GCF_009601015.1. Classification (GTDB taxonomy): domain Bacteria; phylum Bacillota; class Bacilli; order Lactobacillales; family Streptococcaceae; genus Lactococcus; species Lactococcus hircilactis. The sequence goes on along the minus strand of NZ_WITJ01000001.1, from coordinate 184,320 downwards.
TCTTTCAAAGAAAATTGGACGATTTTTAAGTTTATCTTAAAATTTCTTCTCCCATTTAAAAAATATTTTATTCTTGCCTTTGTTTTCAGTGTTTTGACGACGATTTTGGCATCGCTCATGCCTTTTGTCATCTCAACGTTTATGGATTCATATCTGCAAACGCAAAAAGCAACAGATCAAATCATTTGGTTTTTTGCGATTTTGTATTTTGTCTTAAATGTCATCAATTCACTTGCTTTTTTCTTTAAATGGAATTATTTACAAAATGGCTCCATTTTTGTCAATCAGCACATCAGAAAAATCGTTTACGCAAAGTTACACACGCTTGGCATGCGTTATTTTGATCAAAAACCAACAGGATGGCTGATTACACGGGTCACAAACGATACAGATTTATTCAATTTCTGGCAAATGTTATTTAACGCTGTCACTAGTTTTTTATCGATCATCATTGCATTTACTGCACTTTTTGTCATTGATCACAAAATCGCTTTGATCATGCTTTTGTTTGTCCCGATTCTTTTGTTGAGTGTCGTGCTGTATCAGCGCATCTCCACAAAAGTATATCAGCTCATGCTAAAAAAACGCTCAGAATTGAATACAAAATTAAATGAGTACATTTCAGGCATGCGCATCATTCAGCAATTTCGACAAGAAACACGACTTAAAGATGAATTTGAAGCGACCAACGAAGCTTATTATGGCTATCGCAGACGCGTAATACAAATCAACGGACTTCTTCTTAGCCCACTGGTCAACTTTTTAATGGGGCTTTCCATTATTGTTGTTTTAGTCATGTTTTCAGCACGCAGCATGCACACCATTGTTGCTGCAGGTTTGATTTACGCATTCATCAGTAATGTCCAAATTTACTTTCAACCCATTTCAAGTCTGATGGATTCTTTATCCAGTTTTTCAAATGGAATCGTTTCTGCAAGCAGAATCAAAACCATCATGGAAGAAACTCAAGAAGCACCAACCAATCAAACAGTACCTTCTGTCAGTACTGACAGAAATATTTTGAATGGAAAAATCGAATTTCGTCACGTTAATTTTTCTTATGATGGAGTGCATCAAGTTTTAAAAGATATTTCATTTATTGTTAATCCGGGCGAAACAATTGCATTTGTCGGACACACGGGATCTGGAAAATCAAGCATTATCAATGTGTTCATGCGTTTTTATGAGTTTTATGAAGGAGAAGTTTTGATTGATGATGTCGATATCAAAGCCTACCCAAAAACAGAATTACGTAAGAAAATAGGACTTGTATTACAAGATTCGTTCATGTTTGTCGCCAGTGTCACAGATAATATCAAAATGATGAATCCTGTCATTACTGACGAAGCTGCAAGAAGCGCAGCCACATTTGTCCACGCTGACAGCTTCATCAATAAACTCGAACACGGCTTTGACACGAAAGTCATCGAAGGCGGAGCCGCATTTTCAGCAGGCGAGCGTCAACTGATCAATTTTGCACGAACAATGGTTCGAAATCCTAAAATCTTACTCCTTGATGAAGCCACAGCAAATATTGATACAGAAACCGAAGCGCTCATTCAAAAAGGGCTTGGAAATATGCGTCAAGGACGGACAACAATGGCGATTGCACACCGATTATCTACCATCAAAGATGCAAACCAAATCTTAGTTTTAGAAGCAGGAAAAATTATCGAACGCGGCAACCACGATGAATTATTAAAGTTAAATGGATATTACGCAGACATGTATCGCTTGCAAAGTTTACAAAAAGAAGTCTAATGATTCACAAACTTTAGTGACATTCGTCGGTCAAATCACCACAACTTTGACATGAAATGAAAAACGATTACACATTATTCTTATCATGATGAAAGCGATTTTCTCATTTTATACTCATAAAAATAAATTTGATTTTTTGAAAAAGTTTGTGAAAACTGATAGAATATAGATTGAAAACAAGTAAAGTTTATTAAAATTAGTAAAAAAGAGGAAAAAAATGGCTGAAAAAAAATATGGCTCAGATCTCATTGTGGACAGTCTTATCAATCACGGTGTCAAATATGTTTTTGGAATTCCAGGTGCAAAAATTGACCACGTTTTCGATCGTCTTGAAAACGATGAAAAAGCACCACAACTGATTGTCACACGTCACGAGCAAGGTGCAGCATTTATGGCACAAGCAGTAGGCAGATTGACTGGAAAACCAGGAGTAGCCCTTGTTACAAGTGGCCCAGGTGTTTCAAATCTTGCCACAGGACTTTTGACAGCTACCGCAGAAGGAGATGCAGTTCTTGCTATTGGTGGCCAAGTGAAACGAAGTGACCTGCTCAAACGCTCGCACCAATCAATGAATAACGCAGCACTCTTTGCACCGATTACAAAATATTCTGCAGAAATTCAAGATCCAGCGACCCTCTCAGAATCCATTGCAAATGCATGGCGCTTAGCGAAATCAGGAAAACATGGTGCAAGTTTCTTATCTATTCCACAAGACGTCACGGATGCCGAAATCGACACTAAAGCCATCAAACCCATGTCAGAGCCAAAAATGGGGAATGCTTCCATTGATGACATTAACTACCTCGCACAAGCGATAAAAAATGCCGTATTACCAGTCATTCTTGTCGGTGCAGGAGGATCAGATCCCATTGTTGCCAAAGCATTGCGCCACCTTCTATCAAACGTTGCGATTCCAGTTGTTGAAACCTTCCAAGGCGCAGGTGTAATTTCACGCGATTTAGAGCATACCTTCTTTGGACGCGTCGGTTTATTTAGAAATCAACCCGGAGATATGCTTTTAAAACGGTCAGATTTAGTGATTGCAGTTGGGTATGATCCTATTGAGTACGAAGCACGGAACTGGAATGCTGAAATTGATAGTCGCGTCGTCGTCATTGATAATGCGATTGCAGAAATCGACACATACTACCAACCAGAACGTGAATTGATCGGAAATATTTCACAAACGTTAGATAATCTTCTTCCAGCATTGATCGGTTATAAATTACCACAAGGCTCGGTTGATTACCTCACAAATCTTCGCAAAATTATGAATACCCGTGAAGAAAATATCCATCATGAGGCAGGATTGATTCATCCACTCGAATTTGTCGATGCATTCCAATCCATTGTAAAAGATGACGAAACTGTTACTGTTGATGTCGGCTCACTCTATATTTGGATGGCCCGCTACTTCAAATCCTACGAACCACGTCACCTTCTCTTTTCAAACGGCATGCAAACTCTCGGTGTTGCCCTTCCTTGGGCAATTACCGCAGCATTGCTTCGCCCAGGAAAAAGAGTGTATTCAATGTCAGGAGATGGCGGCATGCTCTTTACAGGCCAAGAACTTGAAACAGCAGTTCGCCTAAATCTTCCAATTGTCCACATCATCTGGAATGACGGCCATTTTGATATGGTTAAATTCCAAGAAGAAAAGAAATACGGTCGCTCATCAGGAGTAGATTTTGGACCAGTCGATTACGTGAAATACGCCGAATCTATGGGAGCTAAAGGCTACCGCGCCACAACCACAGAAGAACTGCACGACATCATCAAATCCATCCCACAAAACGAAGGCCCTGTCGTCATTGACGTCCCAATTGATTACGCAGATAACATCAAATTGGCAGATGCCCTCTTACCAGAAGAGTTTTACTGATAAAAAACAAGCAAATTGTGAAATAACAAAAATAAAAGAAGAAGTCCTTGAACACGTAAGCGTTCGGGGGCTTTTTTGTGAAATAAAACAGATGAAATTTTAAACAATTTTTGTGAAACTAGCTCCTAGTTTGTGAAAAATTGCCTATAATTGCCGAATTAAATACCCTTTTACCTCTCCAAGAATATGAGTATAGACCGATAAATTTATTATATGCTAGCAGAGGATCATTGAACATAATATAATGGTCATTAAGTTAGAAACGATACTTTTACGAAGATCTTTGCTAATCAAGAAGTATATGATTTTATGCGTGAAATTACAGTACAAGAAGCTTATAAAAAATGGCACAGTGATGAGTCAATAGTAGCTGACTAATTAAAAGTAAATTTTGGCTCTAACATTTTTTAAAAAAACTCACCATCTTTGAATACTTTAATATGGCGCCTAGAGCCTAAATTTTTAACCTATAATCTAAAAATATGTTAAGATAAGTATATCAAGAAATCAGGAGGGAATTGAATGTTGGAAGAGTTTGATATTCATTTAGAATATGCAAAAGCACACAAAAATCAATTTATTGCTGATATTGTATCAAATAAAAAACAACTTGAAGATAAAACAGCAGTATTCATGGCTGGTAGTCCCGGTGCAGGAAAAAGTGAAGTTGCAAGCTCCATTGCTTCAATTTACCCTGATTATGTTGTGATTGATGCAGACTATTTTCGCTCAAAATTTCCTGATTATAACGGAAAGAACTCAAGCAAATTTCAAAAAGCTGCTTCATGGTTAGTGGAACAATCTTTCAGATATGTGATTGAAAATGGGTATTCATTCATTTTGGATGCAACATTTGCTTTAATTAGCTCGAATAACAACATCAAACGCGCTTTAAAAAAGCATTTTAAGTCCTTAATATTTTACGTATACCAAGAACCATTGATTGCATGGAGTTTCACAAAAAAGCGTGAAGAAATTGAAGGGCGAGTTGTTCCGAAACAAACGTTTATCAATGCATTTTTTAAATCGAGAGAAAATATTATTAAGGCAAAAGCTAAGTTTCCTGAGATTGAATTAAATCTTGTGTTAAAAGACTTTAATAATAATATTTCTGATGTTCATTTCGATGCAGAAAACGTTGAACTTATTATCGCTCAAAATTACACTCGTGAGGAATTGGAGGAAAAAATCAATGACTGAAAAAGAAAAAATACAAGAAATTGCAAACAAATATGGTTCAAGTCTTGGAAAGCTTTCAAGTGAGGCAACAGCTAAGGAAGTTAAAACCGTTTTTAAATACTTTGCAGATGAAGCAAATCGTAAGCAACGTGAATTAGTGGGATTGAAAAATAAATAATTATGTTTTTTTACTTCCAAATACTTGTGTAAAATATTTGGAAGAGCGTAGCTTATTATATTTCAAATGATTAGCTTGCTTATACTTGCCAAAACCCCATGCTCATAGTTCGCTCATAATGATAAGGGATGATAATAATGGCGACAAATGTTGAATTACTGGTATTCATAACCACATTAACCGTACCAGAAGAGTTTTACTGATAAAAAACAAGCAAATTGTGAAATAACAAAAATAAAAGAAAAAGTCCTTGAACACGTAAGCGTTCGGGGGCTTTTTTGTGAAATAAAACAGATGAAATTTTAAACAATTTTTGGGAAACTAGCGTTTAGTTTGTGAAAAATTGCCTATAATTTCAGAATAAAATACCCTAGTTAATGGCCGATATGATTTTAAAAAATTTGTGGAAGAACTGGGGGAGTGGAGTGATGAAGGAGCAAATTTTGATGAAAAAATGAACGAATATGTGAGAAGAGAGTAATAATTGTAAATCAAATAATAAATCATATAGCGATACAATCCATGATATTTATTCTTTTGGCGTCTCTGATAATGAAAGATGTTGTTCAAAAAAATCTTTCTCTTTTCTTCATTTCTTGACTGATATTTCAAAAAACGAGATAAAGGGAAAAAAATAAAAAAAAACAAAAATGATTTGAACTAGTTAATTTTTGAAAAAATATCTTTAAATATTTCACTAAATTCAAAAATATTATACAAAACAGTTAATTTTTTTTTTTTGCTGCGTTGGTTTATTATTTGGTAGTAAAAATATATAATACAAAGTGTAATGTTTTTTTACGGTAGATAATCCGCTCGAAACGATTATTCCAGTCGTCTTGATGTTAGTGGTTCCGATTTTATTTTTAAATCTAATCTATCATTATTCCAAAGAAAGGAGTGTAAAGTATGGAAAAGAAAAAGGAAGGGGGAGAAGTGAAAGAGAAGAAAAAGCACAATAAATTGACGCTCTTGTCCCTCTTTTTTGTTATTGTTGCTTTGATAGGACTGAGCTTTTTTCAAGGAAAAAGCGAGGCTGATACTACTAACCCTTTTCAACTCGTTGCACTTCCGAGTGATTCGGGCTCTCCAGTAACAGTAACGAACGGTGTGCTTGATGACGGGATAACGGTTGATAATGCGCTGAATCCTGATGGAAGTTTGAAACAAAATGGCTTAGTAGGGATTGCTCCTTTGGCAACACCATTAAATCCTGGAACGGCTAACGCTTCAAGGATTACTGTTGCAAATCTGAGTGATGTCTCCACGTGGACACCGTCCGACTATACGCGCTATATTGATATGTCAAACGCCACTCAAACGGCTTTTGGGACAGACTACAATGGAAATTCAGGGACACTCACAACTACAGGTACTTATGGTACTTCACTATCAACAGGTTATCATTTTTCTGGCTTTCCAGTCCGTACTGTCGCTGCGGCAGGATCGAATGTAACTAATTATACGACGGATAAAAACGGAAAAGCGCTTAATTTTGGTTTGCTTGTCACTAATGTCAACTATGCAGGAACACCCATTGATATTAAGCTGACAGTTACAGCAGTTGAAGTTGGAAATACAGCAACCCAAGCACTGGCTAATTCCTACAATCTAGGAGCAGATACATCTTTCTATTTTGCCAAGCAAAATGGAATCTGGTCATTAAAAAATAACCCGCAAAGTATTGTTACCCAAATACAGTATACCCTAGCTTTTTACTATTCGGGGACCACGACACCATTTCCGATAAAAAATTCGCTAATGTACGGAGATCAAGAAGGACTTGCACCGTCCGCCTATAACACCACTACTGGTGCTTGGACATTTCCTGCCGCAACAGCAGGCAATATTGGCGAAGGCTTAAAACTTCAAAACGGGAATTCGGATGCAACGATGTTTCCCCAGTATTATTTTTGGGCAGCCAATGGGGCATATTACAAAGGCACATCCCTTCAGCCAGAAGATACTAGTATCCCTAGCGGGACAAAAGTTCCCTTCGTTAACATGATCGAAAAATTTAATGACTCATCCAACGCAAACGATGCTCAGTTTAATAAACAATATGGTTATTATAACCCAAGTACAAACACAATACATTCTAATGTTGAAGAATTTGTACCTGAGCAGGCGCAATTCTCCTTCCTCTATAATGGGGCTTCTTCTAGTAGTATCTATCAGCAAAATTCTATTCCTGCGAGTGGTGCAACTGTAGGTGCTTCATCCTATTACTGGAACTTCCTAGGGTTTGCGACCATAACTCCGTCTCAAACTCCACCACCAGTGAAGTATGTCTCGGACTCAGATGAGTCCATGGTCAGCTCAGATACTTTGTCAGATATTCATGAGCATTTTACTTATACGCTGGACGCTTACTTCCCAGTGCAGTATTACTCTGACTTTAATCTTGAAAACTGGAAGTTGACAGACGTCATCCCACCAGGGCTCACGGTTGATACAGCAAATATCAAAGCTTATCTCTCTGGAGGTTCTGCAACCAGCTTTCCAAGTGGTTGGACAGCAGACACCAACGTGTCCTCTGACTTCACCCCCACCATCAATAATGGAACACTCAGCTTTACTGCCGCATCAAGCATCCTGACCAATCCAGATACTTATGGAAAGTACAATACCGTACGGTTTGTGGTTCCTGTCTATGTGACCGATAGTTCAAAAGTTCAAAGAGATGCCAATGGCAAGGTCGCCATTACGAATACAACGACCAACTCTGGAACCTACTTTAATGGAATTACCTTTAGTAATAACTCCAACCAAGTCATAACGACAGTCCCAGCGGTAGAAGATCATCTATCCATCTCCAAAACGGTTGATAAAACAACCGCTGAAATCGGAACACAAGATCCAGCGACGCCGACAGATCCAAACTTGCAACCTATCAACTACACCATCCCATTCAGCAATACGAGCTCAGTCACCACGATGAATAGTGTCCGCTTATTGGATGTTCTCCCTTGGGATAATGACGGTCGTGGCACTGTTGGCGTTGTAAGTGGTAACCCACCGACCTTGAGTGCAATGACTGTGATTGATAAGGCAACAGGAAAAGCGGCCACAAATGCTCGTATCTACTATACTGCATCGTCTGGAACGGCCTCTGCCACGACGGATCCGAACACACTTCCGGCCGAGAGTGCCATCACAGCGAATGGTTATTCACTATATACAGGAGGCAGTATCAGCAATACAAGGGCAATCCTTGTCTATGTCGATAACTTACCAGCCAATGATACCTATACGCTTTCGTTCTCAATGAGCTATGGTGCTGGTCATGACGGTACTGTCCTCTATAACAATGCGAGGGTCAATTCAGTCGCCAATGAAGCCTTTACCTCTAATACGGTTAAGACGACGATTTATGGACGTAGCCTCTCAGGCTTTGTTTGGTATGATGATGACTACGACGGACTCTTTGACAATGGAGAAAGTAAAGTCGCTAATATTCCTGTGAAACTTTATCGGACAAGTAACGCCACAACAAGTTACCAAAAACAACTCGTTACCAGCGATATGCTTGGAAATAAATTTGTGGATAGCTCAGGCAATTCACTCGTCAATACGGACAGCAATGGGAATTATAGTTTTAACAATCTCCCAGAAGGAACTTATATTGTCGAGTTTCAGATCAATGGAAAAGTAGTGCAAGTCACAAAAGAGCTTTCCCAAAGCACAGCGTCTGACAATATTAATTCAAAAGTAACCGTTGGAACAAATCGAATCACAGATACTCCAGCGAGTGGTTCCTTGTGGAGCCATACAGGGCTTCCTCTTGCCAATCTAACAGCAAGTAATACGTCGTCGGGTACCTATAATATGTACTATAATAACCTCGGTCTGAATCGTACAGCAAATCTTGAAATCTTCAAATATCGTACTGGCACACTCGTTGACAGCAATAAAAACGGAAACTATGACCCTAATGAAATTGCGGCAGCAACGCCAATTCCAGGCGCTGGCTTTGAGATTTACAAAGGAAATCTCACAAGCTATCCAGCGGATGGAAATAAAGACAGTGCGTATGTCACAATTGGAACGACAAATAGTTCAGGAAAACTTGACGTCAATGCAGGATTATTTGGTCCGAATCAAACCTACACGATTTTTGAAGTGCAAGCCCCTGTCGGCTATGAATTAGCAAAGAGTCCTTACACTTTCACTGTAACTACAGGCAATCAAACAATCAATTTGCAGATTCCTGATAGTCCACAAACAACGCTTCCCTTTGCTGGTAATCATAATGGAGCACCTATCTTTGCCATATTAATCGCTTTTACTTCCATGTCAGGTCTTGGTCTCCTCGCCTTTGGAATAGACTGGGTTCGCAAAGGTAGAAGGGTACAATAAGCAAATGAATATTATTATACTTATCCTTTTGGTTTTTCTTCTAATCATAAGTTTATGGAGCCTTTATCGTCAATGGAGTTATCAAAAATTACTTCAAGAAGAAGGAAATCCGGAATTTAAGAAAAATGTAAGAGCTTATCGACCACTCTTACACGAAAAACAACTTTTTGTTCTCTTAGTTGTTAATGTGCTTCTTATTTTTAGTTTAGCACTCAGTGTTTTTTCGATTTTCAGGTTAGAGAATGGCTATGTTCAACTTCAAAAAATGACTCAGACTTATTATCAAAACCAAGAAAAGCGCCTTCAAATTCTTGAAGCAAAAGACAAAAAAGAGTCCTCTAGCATTCCAAAAACATCAACTTCGAAAACTTCCGTTTCCACAAGCATAAACACCGCTGATAAGAACGAAAAAAGCACCAGTAGTTCTCAACAAAGTAAAACGGCTTCTAGTACGACTGAATCACCGTAGGACAAAAATAAGATGTTGAAAGTTGTGCTCGCTGTTGATTTTAAACTCAGGGGACAAGTCCTGCTTTAGAGTAAGAAGGATAGACTGAAATAATCTCCTTTCAAAAAACTTTGAGAGGAGATTATTTTTATAGTGCTCAGTTGAGCGCTTGATTAACTGTTGGCATGGAATGTCAACGATCAAAAAAATAAAAGAATTGAGAGAATTGTAATCATGGCAAAAAAAGATGGGAAAAAAAAGGGGGGCTGGTTTTCTTCTAATCGTCTGATGGAAGAGATCAAACAACTAGCAGACTCAGAGGCCAATTTATCTGAAAAAGTTCCACATTTAGAAAACGTAGAAGAGCTTAAGTCAGAAATTGATAAAAAACAAATTCAAACTTCTGTTCAAGACGCTCATTCCAATCACGAACAAATAAAAAAAGAACTAAACGATAAAACTTTATTAGTCAAAACACAAGAAGATACGTTAGCTAAAGAACGACACATTCATCAAAATTTGCAAAATGAGTACGATCATTTGTCGGCGGAGCACCATTCCACTCTTGAAAAAATGCAATATTTTGAAAATGAGAAACGTAAGCAAGAAGAAGCGCTTGAAAAAGAACAAATTAAAAATGAAGGACTTAAAGTTGATTTTCAAAAACTCAAAGCGCAAGCAGAAAGTTTCCAAAGCGCTCAAACGCAACTGGCTGACTTAGAAACTCGTTTAGTCCAAAAAGAGGAAACTCTCCAAAATGAAGTGACAAGAAATAAGAATCTTGAAATCGAGCTAGAAAAACTACAAAAAAAAGCAGAAAGTTTCCAAAGTTCTCAAACGCAACTGGCTGAATTAGAAACTCGTTTAGTTCAAAAAGAAGAAACTCTCCAAAATGAAGTGACAAGAAATAAGAATCTTGAAATCGAGCTAGAAAAACTACAAAAAGAATCTGAAAGTTTCCAAAGTTCTCAAACGCAACTGGCTGACTTAGAAACTCGTTTAGTCCAAAAAGAGGAAACTCTCCAAAATGAAGTGAAAAGAAATAAGAATCTTGAAATCGAGCTAGAAAAACTACAAAAAAAAGCAGAAAGTTTCCAAATTTCTCAAACGCAACTGGCTGACTTAGAAACTCGTTTAGTCCAAAAAGAAGAAACTCTCCAAAATGAAGTGACAAGAAATAAGAATCTTGAAATCGAGCTAGAAAAACTACAAAAAAAAGCAGAAAGTTTCCAAATTTCTCAAACGCAATTGGCTGAATTAGAAGTCCGCTTTGACCAACAAGAAAAAGCTTTACAAAAATCCCTTAGTGCGCAACAAGTTTTAAAAGAAGAAAAAGCGAAACTTCAAGCGTCACTTGAAAAGTATCAAGAGCAAGAAAATGTAACACTTAAAGTCAAAGCACAAGTGGCAGAAGTATTAAGCCGACTTTACGCTGACTTTCCCACTCAGGAGGCTTTGGCAGAAGCAAGAACCACGATTGAACAATCACACCATATCCTAGAAGTAACTGAACAAGAAGCCAAAGACAAGATGGAAGCAGCTGAACAAGAAGTTATAAGTATTCAAGAAAAAGGAAAAGCTCAACTTCAAAGCTTGAATGAAAAAATTGAGTCTTATAACGCAAAGTTGCAAGCCATTAGTTTAATAGTGGATCCACTCATCGAAAACGATTAATCTGGGGAAAATAACTCAGCTGATCTAGCAACTATAGAGTGGATGTTAAAAAGGCTGATTGGATTGATCCTGTTATTTCATCTGAGGATGAATTGCTGGGAAAAAGCGAGTATAATAAAACTAAGGTTTTAATGGATTTGATGTTGAAATTAAATTTAGAGAGTTTTTATTACTCATAATTATTGAAAATTATTCAATAATTAATTCAAATCTTTTGCAAGATTTAAAAAAATAGCAAAGAAAAGAAGGTTAATTATCATTCGTACACGATGACAGTTATTTATTTGACCTGTATTATCTATCGCTCGCAAAATATTTTTTTAGCCGCAAAACTATCTGAAAGATAAATTTCTCAATCAAATTTAATTTTTAATAAACCTGAAATAACTAATAGAAGCGAACTAGAATGAAAGAATAGAATAAATTTTATTAATTATTTAAAAAGATTAAGTTTAATACAGCTAATGTCAATACTATCTTAAATGAAAATTAACTCGCCGATTTCTTTGAGAATTTAACAAATATAAAAAGTACTTTCACTTAAATACAAGTGTAGAGCGGTCTCATTAAAAAGAGGGAGAGAAAAAATTAAGATCATCAATGATTTATTCACACAAAAACAAATTGTGTTGAAAGCGTTTAAAAATAGTCTATAAAAGAATGAAGAAAAGAGGGAGTGATAATTTATTCATTTATCCGTGTATAAACCACACCAAAATCATTTAATTCAATCAGTAAATGCGTGCTAAGCATAATTATCTCAATAATGAAAGCGATATTCTGATTATGAATTTTGTCAAAAAATAGATGTTCGTATAATCAGATAAAAAAGCAGTAATAACCTATTTATTTGGTCACTCAGAAAATAAATAAAAAATAAGTAAGTTTAAAAAAGATTAGTATGGGGTATTTATGAAACTTTCGATTTATTTATAAAAAATTTTTATTGATTTTTACGAAATAAAAATGCAAATTAAACAATAAATCCGACATTATCTTAAGGTAAATTTAAGATTTAATTGACAAATTTATTTAAATATTATAAAATTGAAACAAAAATAATGTATAGTTGTTAACACAAAATGATTGATAATGAATTATATAGAAGATTATCAGAACAACTAATTTTCTAAATCAATGGAGAAAAAGCATATTAATAAAACTCATCGAATTACACGATATTGAAAATGGAAAGAAGAGCTGTGTTTAAAATTTGGGGGAGAGAAATTGATAGTGAAGGACGTTGTGCTCATTATCACCAGAAAAACGATATTGTTGGTCTAAAGTGCTCAACTTGTCAGAAATATTTTGCCTGTTATCAGTGCCATGACGAGTTAATGGATCATTCTTTCAAAGCTTGCGATAAAACAGATTATCCAGCGATTTGTGGAAAATGTAGAAATATTATAAATTTTGAAGATTATAAAGAAGGAAGTTGTATTCATTGTCATGCACCCTTCAACCCAAATTGTCACAGACACTGGTCTATTTATTTCAAATAGATCGAAATGATTTTAAAATTAATAAAACATGAGTAGCTACCACAAGATGATAAATAAAATAGCTATTAATTGAAAAAAACAAAAAAGAACTTCAATAGGCTCTTCCCTGCTCAATATGATATAAAAGCAAAAGGAACAGTCAAGAATCAACAGACTGATTTAAAAAAATCAATTAAGTTAGTCAACGGTAAAGGATTATCAGATTTCAATTTAAAATATATAACATTTAATTTTATAGTAATGTTGATAAAGGCGATGTGTATATAGATGCTTCAAAAATTGGGACCATTTCAAATGGTGAGTTTAAATTTGTGGATATTCCAGTAGTTGGTGATGGGGATATTCAAGTGACAAGAACTTTTGATTCGGGAATTATAAAATCTGCTCTCTGCAAAGTTTCATCCGTCACTGATGGACAATCAGTCTATTTGAATTGGAATCAAAAGCTTGATACTCAAACAGCAACAACATTATTACAAAATGCATTTTCTGATTTAGCGCAGTATGCTGAAAATGGGGAAGTTCCAAGTGATGTTTCAAACACTTTTAAGGGTGGAGGAAATAACAAATTCTTTACGGATATTCAAGCTACGATTGACAATAATATGAAAAAAGCTACAATCCCAGCTAAAAAAATCGATTTTGATAGTATCAATATTACGAATATCATACAAACTGATGTTAATAATTACGCTGTTTCCTTTGATGTTCGATATGATTTCTTTTATGATGGTTCTGATAAATCAAATACAAAAGGTAATTTCTATCAAACTTTTGCAATGAATACAACAGTAGATTATCATCCAGAAGAAACTGGAGAAAATCTTGTTACAAATTTTTTAATAAATCAACTTTCTGATACTGGAACTCTAATTAAAAAAGATAATCAGACAACAGTTGGGCAACAAACACCTCAATTAAAATCAATGGTGTTTCAACTTATATTTGGTAATATTAGTAAAAGGATTGAATGAAATAAACGATGGATTCGATGGAAAAATATCGTGATTTCAATCAAAAAGACTTTTTTTGATGTGTCCATAAAAGCTTTACGCTTTGGGGAGATATTACTTTAAAGTCTTTTTCTTTTTGGGGAAAGAGAGTAAATCAATTCGTTCAATTTTTTGATGTAGAAAGAAATGTTTACATTTGTAAACAAAACCTTTTACTTATTAAAAAACATCTGATATAGTTAAAGAGTAAATAAAATATTAAAGAGGTAAAACAATGTTAAAAATTGGTGTTATTTTAGGTAGTGTTCGCGAGGGGCGTAATGGTTTGGCCGTTGCAAAATGGACAACTGAAAAGGCAAAAGCATTTACTCAAGGACAAGAGGTTGAATTTGAATTAGTAGATTTGTTGGACTACGAGTTACCTTTCCTCGGTACAAAAGCAACTGCGAAACAAGAAGAGGCAATTAAGAAATGGTCGGATAAAATGGCTTCGTTTGATGGTTATATTTTCGTTGTTGCTGAATATAATCATGGCGTATCAGGAGCGTTTAAAAATGCACTTGATTTCTTAAATCCAGAAGTAAAAGATAAAGCACTTGCTTTTGTGGGCTATGGTGGTTTAGGTGCCGCGCGTTCAATTGAAAACTTGCGCATGATTGCGGGGCAACTTGCGATGGCTACAACTCAAACAAACGTTAATCTATCTCTTATGACAGATTTTGAAAAAATGTCTATCTTTAAACCAGCTGATTATCATGAGGGTGAACTTAAAGCGCTTTTGGGACAACTGATTAATTGGTCTTCAGCTTTGAAAACGATACGTTAAATCAGAGTTATTTAATAAAAAATAAAGTACTTTTCTTTTATTTAAACTTTACCTTTAGAAAGGAATAAAAATGACCGTTCAAAATAATTTCGTAAAACCTATTGATGTCTCAAATGGCATTGAGTTTGGTATTTATTCTCTCGGGGACTTAATGGTAAACCCACATAACAATACGATCATTTCAGAAAAACAACGGTTAAAAGAAATTATCGAAATTGCTAAAATGGCTGAACAAGCTGGTATTGATGTTTTTGATGTGGGTGAAAGTCATCAGGACTATTTTGTTTCACAAGCGCAAAGTGTCATTTTATCAGCAATTGTTCAAGAAACAAAAAAAATCAAAATTGTTTCTTCTGCTACATTGGTAAGTGTTCATGATCCTGTAATGTTGTGGGAAGATTTTGCAACGCTTGACTTACTAAGTGATAGTCGAGTTGAGTTAGTGGCTGGTCGAGCGTCAAGGCTTGGTGCGTTCGAACTTTTAGGCTATCATTTCAAAGATTATGAAGAATTATTCGATGAAAAGTTTGAGCTTTTACAAAAGCTTAATCATGAGGAGTATGTCACATGGTCAGGGAAATTTAGAGCAAGTTTAAATAATGCTCATATTCTTCCGCGTCCAAATAATGGTCATCTTCAAATTTGGAGAGCTGTCGGAGGACCTGCAGCCAGTGCGATAGCAGCTGGTGCCTCTGGAACACCAATGGTTTTAGCACATTTGAGTGGTCCAGCAACTTATTACAAAAAAACCATAGACACTTATAGAGCATCAGCAAAAAAAAGCGGCTACGATGCAACTTCACTGCCGATAACAACTGGAGGATTTTTCTATACAGCAGATACGACTCAAAAAGCGATGCAAGAATATTATCCGCATATTGCTAATGGATTTAAGTTATCAAATGGTCATGAGTTTCCTAAAGCAGCGTTCGCTCAAGCAATCGATCCAAGAAATGTGATTAATGTTGGGGAGCCAGAACTTATCATTGATAAACTAACTTATCAACATGAACTTTTTGGAATGCAACGCTATATGGCTCAAATTGATATGGGTGGAGTTTCTTTTGATAATATCAAACGAAATATTGATTTGATTGGGACAAAAATTTTACCTGAAGTGAAAAAAAGAACGAGGGCATTAAAATGAACTATTTGATTCTCAATGGAACAATTGTTGGAAATAAAACAAGAAATTTATTAGAGATCTATCAAAACAACATCAAAGAAAAACTATCAGAAACTGATTCAATTTCATTTATAGACTTAAAAGACAAAAAGATGGTATTTAGTGATGGAAGGAATTGGCAAGATTATTCGGGAGATACCTTAAGTGTATTAACAGAAGTGATGAATGCCGACGTTATTGTTTTTGGGATCCCTACTTTTCAAGCATCGTTTCCAGCTCCATTAAAAAATATATTTGATTTATTACCAGAAGCAGCGTTTTTAAATAAAACAATCGGGTTTATTGTTACGGCAGGTTCTCAAAAGCATTATTTAGTAATGGAAAATCAATTAAAACCAATTTTAACTTTTATGAAAGCAAATATTATGCATCATTATGTATTTGCATATGATTTCGATTTCAAAGGATCAGAATTGGAGAGTGATGATATCGAGATGCGATTAGAAAGCTATGCTAAAGAAACGATTGAAGCGGCGACTTCATACGATTACTTCTTAAAACAGCAAGAAGAACAATACGATTTTTAAATGCCTTTTTGGTATTTTCTAGGATAATGTACGACTAAATCATGGTGTATGATCCTCTTATAAAAACAAGAAGTATCTATCTTTCGTTTTAAAAATGGAATCTCATTTTATTGGGGAAAAGTAAAAAATCTTGAATAATGGATTATTCAGGATTTTTTGTTTCTAAAATTAAAAGAGGGATTAAGTGATACGCTCCAAAAATAATGCGATGAGCACATTATCAGAAGCACTTAAGACTCGTTCGGTACGATGAGCAATGAAAAAGTTAAAAGAAATGAGTTCTTTTGAAAGAGGGAAGATATTGTAGCTTTTTTTGACTCGTTCTGTATCCATCAGATTTTCAGGTATAATTGTGTTTCCAAGACCACTTTTTGCTAAATTGAAGGTGCTTAATAAGTTTTGAGTTTCTAAAACAATTTGTGGAACAATCTGGTATTTCTCAAACAGATAGTTAATGTTGCGGCGGACAGGAGAATTCTTTGCAGTCAATACTAACTTTTCCTGCAAAAAAAGAGAAAGATCGAATTGATCCTCGTTCAATATGAACTGGTTTTTCTGGTAGAGTTTTGAGGAAGCTGGAATGATAGCGTAATATCCCATTCTTTTAGTGGAATGGGATATTAGTGTTCGAGAAAGTAATTCAGAATTTTGACCAATAAAAAAATCAAGATTTCCAGAAATAGTCTTACGTTCATTATTTTCCTCGGAGTCTTCACTGAGTTCGACTTTTATTTTTGGAAATCTTTCAATGAAATCAGGAAGAAATTTTGGGAGTAAATCAGATCCTAAAGTGCCTAAAATTCCAATCTGAAGCATTAAGCCATTAGTAATCGTTAATGGGTAAAGTTTTTTGCGAAAATCATCTTGCTCAAATTCCATTTTTTTGAGATGGCGATAGTAAAGTTCACCAGCCTCAGTAAGTCGAATGGGTCTGGAATCTCTATTAATCAGTTCTACTCCTAAATCTTTTTCAATTCGTTTAAAGGTTTGCGTTAAATATGGCTGTGAGATATAAAGATTTCGTGCAGTTTTTGTAAAACTTCCTGTTTTGAGTAAAGTGTCCAAATAATGTAAAACATTTGATGCATTTGCCATTTTTGTCTCTCCTATTTGCTTCTCATTATAACAAAATTGTTATTAAAAAATAAGAAAAAAAGTATTTCAATTTTAATTCAGAAAGCGTTATACTTAGATTGTAAAAAAATTAACAAGAAGGATAAACGATTATGAAATTTGTCGCTATTGTTGGGACGAACTCTGAGAGATCGACCAATCGAAAACTATTGCAATTCATGCAACAGCATTTTGCAAGTAAGGCTACAATAGAAATTCTTGAAATCAAGGATTTGCCAGCGTTTGATGAGCCAGAAACAGACGAGATTCCAGAAAGTATTTTAAGATTTTCTAAAAAAATTGAAGCAGCCGATGCTGTCATTATCGCAACACCTGAGTATGATCATACGATTCCTGCCGTGCTTAAAAGTGTTTTGGAGTGGCTTTCTTTTTCCACACGACCTCTGATTGATAAACCAGTGATGATTGTAGGTTGTTCACTTGGTGCTTTAGGTACATCACGAGCACAAGCCCATCTTCGACAAATTCTTGATGCTCCAGAGCTAAAAGCGCGTGTGATGCCAGGAAATGAGTTCTTTCTTGGACACTCTGCTCAAGTTTTTGATGAAAATAATGAACTTACAAATCAAGCAAAGTTAACTGAACTTGAAGAATGCTTTTTAGAATTTTGTGATTTTGTGCCTTTGGTGGAAAAATTGGTAAAAAAGAATCCAGAAAAAACTTTGGCGAGAAAAAAGTTTTCTTGGGAACTTGCAAATAAGGGAGGGAAAAATTAATGAAGTTTGTAGCAATCGTTGGAACAAACGCAAAAAAGTCTTATAATCGACTGCTTTTGCAATTTATGCAAAAACACTTTGCAAAAAAAGCTGAAATTGAGATTATTGAAATCGCTAATATACCAATGTTTAACGAGACAGATGACCAGTCTGATCTTCCGATTCTTCAGTTAGTGAATCAAAAAATTTTGGCAGCAGATGGTGTGATTATCGGAACTCCAGAACATAATCATTCTATTCCTTCCAGCTTGAAAAGCTTTTTAGAGTGGTTTTCTTTTAATTTACACCCTTTTGAGAATAAACCAGTGATGATTGTAGGTGCGAGCCTTGATATTCAAGGATCTTCACGAGCACAACTTCATCTGAGACAAATTTTGGATGCTCCTGGTGTTGATGCTCTGGTCATGCCAGGTTATGAATTTTTACTTGGTCAAGCCAATCAAGCTTTTTCTGATAATGGGGATTTAATTGTTGAAAGTACTGTGAATTTTTTAGAAAGTTGTTTCAATCAATTTATTCGATTTACAAGTATTGTTTCTCAAATGAGTGTTCTTGAAGATTTACATTATGAACCAGGGGAATATGAGGTTTCAGCGCTTGGGCATAATGGTCCGATTCCAATGAAAGTCACACTTTCTGAAAATCGGATTGAAAGCATTAATATAAATACTGAAGGTGAAACGCAAGGGATTGCAGATATTGTATTTGAAAGGATTCCAAATCAAATTATTGAGCATCAAACGCTCAATATTGATGCTATTTCTGGTGCTTCTGTAACGACAAATGGACTTTTGGATGGTGTTGCAAAAGCAGTCAAATTAGCAGGCGCGAATCCTGATACATTACGTAAGCGTCCAAGAAATATCACTGCAAAACAAAAAGTAGAGCACCAAGAAATGACAACTGATGCGGTCGTTATTGGTGCAGGTGGAGCTGGTCTGACAGCTGCAGCTCGGATGTTGCAAGAGGACAAAAAAGTCATTATTCTTGAAAAATTTCCGTCTGTTGGTGGAAATACTATTCGTGCGGGTGGTCCAATGAATGCTGCTGATCCAAAATGGCAGAATCAATTTCCTGCTTTACATGGTGAAAAGGAAACATTGCAAAAATTAGCCGCAATACCAGAAGATAAAATCGCGGCTGAATATCGAGCAGATTTTGCGACATTTAGGAAACAGGTTGCTGAGTATCTCAAAGCGGTTGAATTTGGAAATTCATATTTGTTTGACTCTAATATTTTTCATCGCATTCAGACCTATCTGGGTGGGAAACGCACAGATTTACAAGGACATGAGATTTATGGAAAATACGATCTTGTAAAGATTTTGACGGATCATGCTTTAGAATCTCAAAAATGGTTAGAAAATATTGGAGTTGCGTTTGATTACAGTGAGGTGTCCATGCCAGTTGGTGCGCTTTGGCGTCGTGGACATAAGCCTGTAAAACCGATGGGATTTGGTTTTATAAGTGCGCTTAAGGATTATGTTTTGGCGCATGGTGCAAATCTTCTGACAGAAACATCGGCTGAAGCCTTAATCATTGATGAAAAAGGTCAGGTTTCAGGTGTTATTGCTAAAGGGATCAATGGTCAAGAACTTACCATTCATGCAAATGCAGTTATTTTGGCAACAGGAGGTTTTGGAGCAAATACAAAAATGTTGCAAAAGTATAATACCTATTGGACAGAAATTGATGATGACATTAAAACGACAAATTCTCCAGCCATTACAGGAGATGGGATTCGTTTAGGTGAGAGTGTTGGGGCTGATTTGGTAGGAATGGGATTCACTCAAATGATGCCTGTGGCAGATCCAGAAAATGGCGAACTTTTTACAGGGGTACAAACACCACCAGCCAATTTTATCATGGTGAATCAGAAGGGAAAACGGTTTGTCAATGAATTTGGTAGTCGTGATGAGTTGAGTCAAGCAGCTATTGATAATGGAGGGTTATTTTACCTGATTGCTGATGAAAAAATTAAAAATACTGCCTATAATACTACTCAAGAAAATTTAGATCATCAAGTTGCTGCAGGAACGCTTTATAGAGCAGAGAAAATAGAGGATTTAGCAAGTCAGATTAATATTGATCCACAAACGCTTGTGGAGACAATTGAGCAGTACAATTCTTATGTTGATGAGGGCTTTGATCCTGAATTTGGTAAGAGCGCATTTGACTTAAAATGTGACACTGCACCGTTTTATGCGACACCGCGTAAACCAGCTGTTCATCATACGATGGGAGGGCTAAAAATTGACGGTAAAGCTCATGTTTTAACGAAAGAAAATATGGTGATTATGGGACTCTATGCAGCAGGAGAAGTGGCTGGTGGAATCCATGCGGGGAATCGTCTTGGTGGAAATTCACTGACAGATATTTTTACTTTTGGTCGAATTGCTGCACAAAGTGCAATTTCTGAACGGCTTCATCCTCAGAGAAAGGATTAAATGATTTTATTTTGGGAATGGAGCGATAGGTTTTTTGTTAGAAATTCTGAGAGTTTAGATTTTTTCAGCGTTTAATTTTGCTATAGTATGAATAAAAGTCCTTGAAATATAAATTTTCAGGGATTTTCTTGTCGTTTTTGTGAAGGTGAAAAAAATGTAGAAAATAAAAATATCTTTTTTCTTGTGTTATATTAAAAAATAAAGTATAATAATTTTTGTCTGTAACAATGCAGAAGATTTGATCGCTTCGAAATCTGTGAATAAAGCATGTGATTGAAAAGCCAAGGCCATACGGACAGCCGGATCAAAAGCCGAGTTGGCGACTTTAGTTGCCTTATTGATTAGTGAAAAAAATTTTTTCACTTGTGAAGCCCTAGATGAAAAATCATCTAAGTTTATAAATGGCTTCTCCCAAGAAATTTACGCTTGCGCATCAATAAGAGTATTAAAAGTTCTTTTGACTTTATAGACTCTAAACTCAGGGGCTTTTTTTGAGCCGAATGAAACGATTGCATAAACATCAAGCGTAAGATTGCGTTTGATGTTATTTTTTTTAGAAAAAATAATCAACCAGTCAAAAAAATAAAAAAGGAATACTAAGTTCTATTGATTGGAGAAAAGATGGTGAATCAAAATAGTGCGCCAATTTATGAAGCGCTTAAAGAATTTAATAGTAAACGGGTGGTACCATTTGACGTTCCCGGTCATAAACGTGGAAGAGGAAATCCAGAACTTACTGATTTTTTGGGTCAAAAAGTAATGGATATTGATGTTAATTCAATGAAACCTTTGGATAATTTGAATCATCCAAAATCAGTAATTAAAGAAGCTGAATTTCTTGCGGCACAAGCTTTTCGTGCGCATCATGCGTTTTTTATGGTGAACGGAACAACTTCTAGCGTTCAAGCAATGGTTTTTGCAACGGTTAAAAGGGGCGATAAGATTATTTTACCGAGAAATGTTCATCGTTCTGTGCTTAATGCTTTAGTTTTATGTGGTGCGTATCCAATTTATATCAATCCAGAAATGAATCAGCGCTTAGGGATTTCTTTAGGCATGTCTTTAAAGTCGGTTAAAAAAGCAATCAATGAGAATCCCGATGCGAAAGCAATCTTTGTTAATAATCCTACTTATTATGGGATTTGTTCAGATTTAAAATCAATTGTAAGTATGGCTCATGAGGCAGGTTTATTTGTGTTGGCTGATGAAGCTCATGGGACACATTTGTACTTTGGAGAGGATTTGCCACAGAGTGCTATGGCTGCAGGTTGTGATATGTCGGCAGTATCAATGCACAAATCAGGAGGATCCTTAACACAAAGCTCTATTCTTTTGACAAATGAAAGGGTTAATCCAGATTATATGCGTCAAGTCATTAATTTGACCTCAACAACATCTGCGTCCTATTTATTGCTATCGAGTCTTGATTTATCAAGAAAACACATGGTATTAAACGGTAAGGAGGTGATGAAACGTGTGGTTGATTTAGTTCAGTATGCGCGAGAAGAAGTCAATGAAATTGGAGATTATTGGGCACTTGGAGAGGATTTGATTGATGGAGATGCTGTTTTTGATTTCGATCAAACAAAATTGACCATTAATACGTTAGACATTGGTTTGGCTGGAATCGAAGTTTATGATCTGTTACGTGATGAATATGATATTCAAATGGAACTTGGAGATATTGCAAATATTTTAGCTTATGTTTCAGTTGGGGATCGAAAATCTGATTTGGAACGTCTCGTTTCGGCTTTGGTGGATATTAGGAGACGATATAAAAAAGATAAAACTGGGATGTGGATGCAAGAATATATTAATCCAGAGTTGGTCGTTGTTCCTCAAGATGCTTTTTATGGAAAAAAAGAAGCTGTAGATCTTTTGGGTTCTGAGGGAAGAGTTTGTACGGAGTTTGTGATGGCATATCCGCCAGGGATTCCAATTTTAGCACCTGGTGAGCGAATTACAATGGAGATTATTAATTATATTAGTTATGCAAAAGAAAAGGGGTGTTTAATTACAGGAACTGAGGATTTAGAAGTGAAGAAGTTAAATGTATTGAAGGAAGATGGAGAGTACTGATGCAAGATAAAGGGATGCAACTTTGGTTTTCTGAGGCACAAACGCCTCATGTCGATTTTAGTTTGAAGATTAATCGGGTGCTTTATTCTGGGGAATCTGAATATCAAAGAATTGATGTTTTAGAATCAAAGGAATTTGGGCGCGTGCTCACTCAAAATGGTCAGATTACTTTGACTGAAAAAGATGAATTTATTTATCGTGAGATGATGGTTCATGTTCCTTTAGCGGTGAATCCAAAGATTAAGAACGTCTTGATTATTGGTGCGGGAGATGGGGGTTTTATTCATGATTTGCTGGAATATCCAGGAATTGAGCATATTGATTTGGTTGAATATGATGAAAAAATTGTTGAGGTTTGTAAAAAATATTTACCAGATATTTCTTCGAAACTGGATGATGAGCGGGTGTCAATTTTTTATGAGGATGCATTACGTTTTGTTCGTCGAAAAGAAGAGTGTTATGATTTAATTTTGGTTGATTCGATTGATCCGTTTGGAGCTGGGGAAATTTTGTTTACAAAGGAATTTTATGGTAATTGTTATCGGGCATTATCGTCAGATGGGATTTTGATTAATCAACATGAGAGTCCTTTTTATAGTCAAGAAGCATTGACGGTGCAAACGGTTCATAAACGAATTGTTCAAACTTTTCCGATTGTTAAAATTTATCAGGCTCATATTCCTTCTTATCCATCAGGGCATTGGTTATTTGGGTTTGCAAGTAAAAAATTGCATCCAACAGGAGATTTTGATCCGAAGCAGTGGTTGAGTTGGGGAATAAAAACAAGGTATTATAATCCACGGTTACATCTCGGTGCTTTTGCTTTACCGACTTATGTGGAAGAGATTTTAAAAAATGTGGAGTAAAAAGAAGAGTGTTTTGATGATAAAAAATGAAAGAGGTTTTGATGTTGAAAGAAAATAGAGTTACTTTTATCGCTTGTGATAAAACGTATGAAGAGGCGGAATTTGTTTTGTGGGGAGCACCTTTTGACTCAACTACAAGTTTTCGTCCTGGAACACGTTTTGCAAGTGGGACCATTCGTTCTGAGAGTTTTGGGATTGAGACGTATTCGCCTTATTTAGATAAAGACTTAAACGAAGATGCGAAGGTTTTTGATGCGGGAGATTTGGAATTGATTTTTGGCGAGAGTGTTCGCGTGCTTGAACAAGTCAAAGAAATGACAGCAATCATAGTATCAGATGGAAAAATTCCAGTAATGATTGGAGGGGAACATTCGTTGACCTCAGCACCAGTGCATGTTTTATCTGAGAAATTTCCAGATTTGGAAGTGATTCATTTTGATGCACATACGGATTTACGGGAGGATTATCTGGGGAATCGCTGGTCACACGCTAGTGTAATAAAGAGGTGTCACGATATTTTAGGAGATGGAAAAATTCACTCTTTTGGGATTCGATCTGGAGAAAAGGAAGAATTTTATTGGGCAAAAGAGCATATTCATTTGCAGCGTTTCAATTTTGATGGATTGGAAGAAACCGTTGAGTGCTTGAAGGGAAAACCGGTGTACTTCACCCTTGATTTAGATGTGCTGGATCCATCGATTTTGCCAGGGACAGGAACGCCTGAGGCTGGAGGTGTGACGTTTGATGAATTGCGTTTTGCGATTTCAAAGCTTTCTGAGTTGAATATTGTGGGGATAGATGTGATGGAATTATCGCCTCATTATGATCATTCTGGAAGTTCGACAGCGGTTGCTTGTAAAATTATTCGCGAAATTTTATTGACATTTTCAAAGTAAGTGTGTGAAAGTGTGGATTTGAAGAATCCAATAAAAAAAATTAAAGAAAAGAGATGAAAAAATGGGTAAAGTTTTAGTGATTGGTGCTGGTGGTGTTGCGAGTGTTGCAATTCATAAAATGGTTCAAAATTCTGACGTGTTTGAAGAAATTATGATTGCCACGCGGACAAAATCAAAAGCAGATGCTTTGAAAGAAAAGTTAGATGGGAAGGGTGCTGTGATTCATACAGCTCAGGTAGATGCAGATCAGACAGGTGATTTAATTGATTTGATGATGGATTTTGGGCCAGATGTGGTTGTGAATTTAGCGTTACCTTATCAAGATTTGACCATCATGGAAGCTTGTTTAGCAACAAAAACAGATTATGTGGATACGGCAAATTATGAACCTAAAGATGAGGCAAAGTTTGAATATTCTTGGCAGTGGAATTATAAAAAAAGATTTGAAGCGGCGGGAATTACAGCACTTTTGGGGACTGGTTTTGATCCTGGTGTGACAGGTGTTTTTTCTGCTTATGCACTAAAACATCAGTTTGATGAAATTAATGAAATCGATATTTTAGATTGTAATGGTGGAGATCATGGTTATCCATTTGCGACAAATTTTAATCCTGAAATTAATATTCGTGAGGTTTCAGCTCCAGGATCGTACTGGGAAAATGGGAATTGGGTGCATACAAAACCGATGGAAATTAAACGTCATTATGATTTTGAAGGTACTGGTGTAAAAGAGATGTATCTTCTTCATCATGAGGAATTAGAAAGTTTAGGAGTAAATATTCCTGGAATTAAAAGGATTCGTTTCTTTATGACTTTTGGGGAAAGTTATTTGACACATTTGAAAGTTCTTGAAAATGTTGGTCTGACTTCAATTGAGCCAATAAATTATCACGGTCAAGAAATTATTCCGATTCAATTTTTGAAAGCCTTGCTTCCTGATCCTGCAAGTCTTGGGGCACGCACGATTGGGAAAACGAATATTGGTTGTATTTTCAAAGGAAAAAAAGATGGAATTGAGAAAACTTATCGGCTCTATAATGTGTGTGATCATCAAGAATGTTACAAAGAGGTGGGATCTCAAGCAATTTCTTATACAACAGGTGTTCCTGCAATGATTGGCGCTGCTTTGGTCATGACAGGAAAATGGAAAAAACCTGGTGTTTATAATGTGGAAGAATTTGATCCAGATCCATACATGGATTTGTTGAATCAATGGGGATTGCCTTGGGTGGAAGATTTTAATCCAACACTTGTGGATTAAGGATTCTGTCAGTACTGACAGAGTGGAAAAACAAATTATTTTCTGTCAGTACTGACAGAATGGAAAAAGAAAGGACGCTCATGCTAAATACACCTTATTATTATGTAGATGAGACTTTATTAATCCAGAATTTAGAAATTTTAAAATCGGTTAAAGATCAAACGGGATGTAAAATTTTGTTAGCACAAAAAGCTTTCTCGATGTTTTCAATGTATCCTTTAATCAGTCAGTATCTGGATGGCTCTGCAGCATCTTCTTTGTATGAAGTAAAATTGGGACATGAAAAATTTGGCGGAGAAACACATATTTTTTCACCGGCTTTTTCTGAGCGTGAATTTGATGAAATCCTGCAAAATTGCGATCATCTTATTTTTAATACCCCAGCACAATGGAAAAAATTTGGTCAGCGCGCATTAAAAGCAAATAAAATGTGTGGGTTACGAATTAATCCTGAATTTTCAACGCAAAATCCAGAACATGCGATTTATGATCCTGCAAGTGAAGGATCAAGACTTGGAACGACGTTGTCAGTACTGACAGAAGCATTGCCCGATCTTAACGGCTTATCTGGACTCCATTTTCATACGTTGTGTGAGCAGAATTCTGACGATTTGGCAAAAACATTGGCTGTCATTGAAGAAAAGTTTGGAGCGTTACTTTTTGAGATGAAATGGTTGAATTTTGGCGGTGGGCATCATATTACGCGTGAAGATTATGATTTAGCACTTTTGATTTCTGAAATCAAGCGCATGCGTGAAAAATATGATTTGGAAATCTATCTTGAACCCGGTGAAGCAGTGGTTTTAAATACTGGATTCTTAGTTTCTGAGGTCGTCGATTTTGTTGAAAATGCTGGAGTGATCAATGCAATTTTGGATACTTCTGCAGCAACACACATGCCAGATGTTATTGAAATGCCGTATCGACCAATGGTGATCGGATCACACGAAGCTGGAGTATGTCAATATACCTATCGCATGGGCGGTCCATCTTGTCTATCTGGCGATGTGATTGGAGATTATTCATTTTCCACACCACTAAAAGTGGGAGATCAGCTCATCTTCACAGACATGGCGCATTATTCGATGGTAAAAAATAATACATTCAATGGGATTGGACTTCCAAGCATTGCAATCAAACAGCAAAACGGGGAAATGAAACTGATCAAAACGTTTGGATATGACGATTTCAAAATGCGATTATCCTAAATCAATCACAAAAAGAAAAAAGGGAATTTAAAAGTGAAAGTGACAAAATTCGGAGGATCATCCTTGGCAAATGGGGATCAAATCAGAAAAGTTTTTCAGATCATAAAAGCTGATCCACGTCGAAAAATTGTGGTCGTATCAGCATTTGGGAAGCAATATCCGACAGATGTCAAAGTGACAGATTTGCTGATTTCTTATTATCTGGACTATAAAAATAAAAAAAATATCAAGAAAATCCAAGAAAAATTAGTGACCCGTTTTTCTTGTGTGTTACAAGAACTTGACTTGAAGGAAATGACTTCTGTCATTACTGACAAAATCAAAAATCTAACCGAATTATCACTTGAAAACGCCTATGTTTATGACCAATTTCTGTCATTAGGTGAAACGTGTAGCGCTTTAATTTTAACCGCATTTTTTAATAAAAATGGTTTGACGGCCAGTTTTGTCAGTCCAAAAGAAGCAGGAATCTTGGTTGAAGGGGATTCGGCACAGGCGACATTACTCCCTCAAGCAAATCAAAAAATTCGTCTGTTATCAAAAAGACGTGAAATTCTCATTATCCCAGGTTTTTTCGGGATAACACAAAAAGATGAAGTCTGCACCTTCTCAAGAGGTGGCTCAGATATTACAGGAGCAATCATTGCTGCAGGATTGAACGCAGAGCTGTACGAAAATTTTACTGATGTTGACGGCATCTATGCTGCAAATCCCAACCAAATTGAATCTCCTGTGATAATTGAAGAGATCACGTATCGTGAAATGCGAGAATTAGCCACGCTCGGGTTTAATGTCATTCACCATGAAGCACTCATCCCTGTCGAACGTGCTTGTGTTCCCATGGTTTTGAAAAATACAAATCACCCTGAATTAAACGGAACAAAAATTGTTTCTCGCTGGACGATTGATATGCCCCTAGTAGGTGTGAGTTCCTCAAAAGGATATGACCTGCTAAAAGTGAACAAATATATGCGAAATCGCACCGCAAGTGTGATCCGCAGCTGCTTTGAAATTTTAGAACAATTAAATATTTCAGTTGAAGCAATGACCACAGGAATTGATGATTTTACAATTTTGATCAAGCATAATCCTCTTTCTGAACAAAATGAGAAACGTTTAATCGAAACCATTCAAGAACGACTTGATCCTGATGAAGTGAGATTTACAAAACACCTCGCAATCATTTCAGCGGTTGGCGAAGAAATGCGTCAACAGACACACATTACCTCACGAGCAACAAAAGCACTCGCACAAAAGAAAATAAAAATTGAGACACTATTGCAAGGGTCAAGCGAAGTATCGCTCCTTTTTGTAGTTGCTGAGCATCAAGAAAACAAGGCTGTAAGAACACTATATGCTGAATTTTTTGACTAAAAATGAGAACATTACGTTTCTGTCAGTACTGACAGAAATAGGATGAGTAAAAATCAGCGCGTTTTGACTGAACGAGAAGAAACATAAAAACATGTAAAGAAACCTTGGATGTTAAAATCATTCAAGGCTTTTTATTCTAACCTTGTCAGTACTGACAAAAGTATGATTAGCATAGTCACAATGATTATTGTAAAAGATTTTAGGTTATCGATACACTAAAACGAAAAAATATGCTATAATAGTCTCGAAAAAGGAAAATAGCAATGATTTTTTTTAGCATACTTTTTATAGCAGGTATTTTTGCGGGAATACTAGCCTCAGTAACCGGAATGGCTTCACTTGTTTCTTACCCCATTTTATTATCAATGGGATTGCCTCCACTAGTGGCAAATGTCACAAATACAGCGGCGCTTATATTTTCAGGAGTTGGATCAACACTCTCTTCTAAGAAAGAACTGAAAAACAATAGATCAGATTTATATTGGATAATTCCGCTAGCAATGCTTGGAAGCTTACTAGGATGTTTTTTACTTCTTTGTTTTCCAAGCAAAATTTTTGAAAAAGTATCTCCATTTATGATTGCGTTTGTCGCTCTGTTTTTAATTCTTCAACCCTCCTTTGTTAAAAGTAAAGATGAAAGAACAAGTGCTGTTCCTGTTAATAAAGGAGGATTGACAATTCTTCTCATCTTTTTAATTGGAACATATAGCGGATATTTTGGTGCTGCAAGCGGTGTTTTTATGATTTTAGTTTTTTCAATGACAAAAGGAATTTCTCTAGTTGTTGCGAATGCAATCAAAAATATCACAATGGGACTTACGAATCTTACTGCGACACTTGTTTATATTTTTTATGGAAACATCAACTGGAAGTATGCCATTCCTATGGGAGCAGGTTTTATGATTGGTGGTTACATCGGATCAATTATTGCACGACATTTGCCCAAAAAAATATTAAGAATTTTGATTAGTGTAGGGGCTTTTATATTAGCAATTTATATGTATCACAAAGCATTTTAAAAGAACAAAAAAGGAGAAAATTTATGTTTGAATTTCATGGAAAAGCTAGCTTTAACGACTATTTGACAATGGTCAGACGACTTTCTTATCGTACCACCTTTGTCATAACACTTGTTGGATTGATAGTGGGAAAAGTAATATTCGAGACGTTTAAATGGTCAGAAACACTTTTAATCATCTTAGCACTAGTTTATCTGTTTCTTATTCTGTTCAACTTTTTTATCATTCTTCCAGTGCGTTCAAAAAAGAAGTATTTAGAAAATAAAAACTTAAGTGAGGAAAGAAATTTTACGTTTTCAAAAAATCAAAATTTTGAAGTTCCTATTTATAAAATTAGTTTTTTTGATGACGTCATTTACATTAGTTCAATCAACCAACAAGCGATGATGATAAAAAAAGACTGGCTTGTTGACACAGAAAAATGGGAATCATTTGTAGTATTTGTTAATAACGAACTAAAACCTCAAATTATTCCAAAAATTAACCGAAGATAGAAATGACCAAATCAATAATATTAAGTTTTATTTAGTACAATTATCAAAAAGTATCGTATAATATGGGTATGGAAAAAAAAGCAACAATTAATGATATTGCGAGAATTTCTAACGTTTCAAGAACAACTATTTCTCGCTATCTCAACGGTAAGTTTGAAAATATGTCTAAAGAAACACAAGAAAGAATTAGACAAGTCATTGAAGATTTAAATTATCATCCAAGTCGTCAAGCTCGCTTTTTGAAGACTCAAAAAACTGGAATACTCGGAATCATTGTTGGTGATATTTCTAACTTCTATACCGCTAGATTGATCAAAGGAATGATGAATCGATTAAAAAAATCGCAATATCATCCCATCATTATGGATTCAGACCTTAGTAGAACACTTGAACAAAGAAATATTAATAAGTTACTAGAAGAACAAGTAGAGGGAGTAATCATACAACCGCTTGGCATTGATTCTTCAGATTATAAGATGATCGATCATCAATTTCCTCTCGTCCAAATTGACCGATATGTAGAACCATTAGTATGGCCAGCAGTCGTTTCGGATAATTTTAAAAAATCGAAAGAACTTGTTCAATTAGTAATCGAAAAAAAATATAAAAGACTGATTGTCCTCTCGCCACCAGTCACTTTTTCCTCCACTCGAATTAAAAGATACGAGGGATTGATGGATGCAATAAAAACTCAAGAAATTGAGCTTAAAGAGTTTATTGCACCAGAAGCCAAAGATTTAGATGTAGATAACAGTCAATTTTGGAATGAAATTCTGCCACTCACTCAAGATCATGTCAAAACTGCAATTTATACTTTTAATGGACCATTACTTTTTGAGTGCATTAAATTTTTAAAACAAAATAAATTGGAAATTCCAAAAGATATTGGGCTCGTTGGATACGATGATTTAAGTTGGGGAGAAATCATGGGACCAGGCATAACAGCAGTAGAGCAGAATCTTGAAAAAATTGGTTATGTTGCAGTAGATACATTGATTAAAGAAATTGAAGAAAAAAAGATAACAAAAGAATTAATCATGATTCCATCAAAATTAATTCCAAGGCAGTCATTATAGAACCACAAAAATAAGCCACTGCAGTGACTTATTTTTAGAGAGAATTTTTAATTTAAAGCAAAGTCATTTTTAATTTAAAATGACTTTTTTGCTCCTTTTTTGAGCCTGTCAGTACTGACAAACTGTTTTTCATTTTTAAATTTTCTGTCAGTACTGACAGAAAATTTAAATCAATCATCCGTTAAGGAGGCAAAAAAGACGAGATTATTTTTTCATATCCTGATTTTATCAAATTAGAAACAGATTAACAAGATAAAATAGACAGAATGTAATTATAATATAACTAAAACCTCTGTATTTTTTGATTTTTCTAACGACTTTCTTAAAATCCGAATATTAAATTAGATTATCTAAGAATTTTGTATAAATAGTTGAACATTCTCATTTTTTCAGATAAACTATAAACTATAGAAATCGACAGAGGTTGCAACCAATAGGATCCTTGATGGAGTTTGAGCACAGCAGTGAAATCAAGAAAAGGAGCGGTTGCCGAAAAAATAAAGCATGCTCATCTTTATTTTTGGGCAAATGAGAAAAACTCATTTGACTGTCACAAGAAAAACTTGTGGTGTGCTGATCGTATGTAAAACCTTAGAAATCTGTTGTTTTTCATACTGAAGCAGTCGTCAGATTGCTTTTTTTGTATGCCAAGAAATCATTTTCAATGAAAAAGGGAGAAAAATGTGGAAAGTAAAGAAGAATTGAAAAGAACCTTAGGTTTTTTTCCAGCATTAGCAACAGTCATGGGGTCTGTGATTGGATCGGGTGTTTTTTTTAAAGGAGCAAGTGTCGCACAAGCAACACAAACGACGAGTCTATTTATGTTTGTTTGGATTTTTGCAGGAGTGATTTCAATTTGTGCTGCACTCACAGGAGCAGAAATGGCTGCAGCGATTCCTGAAACAGGTGGCATGCTGCGGTATATTGAGCGAGGATATGGGAAAACAGCTGCATTTTTATTGGGTTGGGCACAAGTCATGATTTATTTTCCAGCAGAAGTGGCTGCATTATCTATCGTTTTTGGAACTCAAGTGATTCATCTCTTAGGCTTATCACAGGATTTTTTAGTTCCTATCGCACTGAGTGTCGCAATCCTCACAGCACTCTTGAATTTTTTAGGATCACGTGTGGGTGGACTTATCCAATCCATTGCATTTGTGATGAAATTGATTCCGATTATTTTAATCATTATTTTTGGAATACTGCACCAAGATACCGCTCAAGTCAGCTTATTTCCTCTTAGCGTAGGTCATCATCTCTCTTTTTTTCCAGCATTAGGTGCTGGACTTTTAGCGACAATGTATGCGTATAATGGCTGGATTTATGTTGGAAATATCGCAGGAGAACTTAAAAATCCGACCAAAGATTTACCCAGAGCAATTTCCATTGGAATTGTTGGTGTGATGATTATTTATGTTTTGATTAACTACATTTTTATCAAAGTACTTCCTATCTCTCAACTTTCTGGAAATGAAGATGCTGCATCAAAAGTAGCAGAACTCTTATTTGGTGGAATCGGAGGGAAAATCATAACCATCGGAATTCTCATTTCAGTCTATGGCACGATAAATGGCTATACGATGACTGCGATGCGCCAACCTTACACGCTTGCTAAAGAAAAACTTTTTCCTTTTTGGAAGCTACTTGTGAAAGTACACAAAGGAACTCCCATTGCTTCAGGAGTATTAGAGTTGATTTTAGCTTGTACGATGATTTGCATTGCATTTTTTTCAAATGATGGATTTAATCTTCTTACTGATATGTTAGTGTTCATCATTTGGCTGTTTTATACACTCGTTTTTATCGCACTTTTTCTTTTGAGAAAACGAGAACCAGACTTACTTCGTCCTTATAAAGTACCACTTTATCCCATCGTTCCAACAATTGCCATTTTGGGAGGACTTTTCATTATTTGCATGACTTTATTTAATGATTTTGCCCTTTCACTGACAGGAATTGGCGCGACCTTATTGGGATTACCTATTTACTTTTATCTGAAAAAAAAATATCATACCCCATCAATTTAGAAGCTCTGTGAAGTACAAAATATGTTATAATTGAAACTATGAATTTGAATAATCTAAAATTAACCATCTCTGCCCCATCAAAGCAGCATTATCCAGAGTCAGATTTACCTGAAATTGCTCTAGCTGGACGATCTAATGTAGGAAAATCGAGCTTTATCAATACCCTTTTGAATCGAAAAAATTTCGCAAGAACTTCTGGAAATCCTGGAAAAACTCAACTCTTGAATTTTTACAACATTGATGATACCGTTCATTTTGTAGATGTTCCAGGTTATGGTTATGCGCGCGTATCAAAAAAAGAACGTGAAAAATGGGGAAAGATGATTGAAGAATATTTGATCACACGTGAAAATTTGAAAGCAGTGGTAAGTTTAGTTGACATCCGACATGAGCCGTCTGAGGATGATTGCATGATGTACGAATTTTTAAAATATCATCATATTCCAGTCATTTTAGTAGCAACAAAAGCAGATAAAGTCCCTCGCGGAAAATGGAATCGTCAAGAGTCAATCATTAGAAAAGCATTAAGATTCGATAGCACCGATGATTTTATCATCTTTTCTTCTTTTGATAAAACAGGACTTGATCACGCTTGGTCAGCGATTGAAAAGTATCTTTAAGTTAAAGTTATGAAACGTCATAGCTTTTTTATATCAAAGTTTCAAAAAAAAGATTTTTGCATCATGAAGCGAGGAAAAAATGTATCAAATTAAGTTAAATAACATGAAATTTAAAGCGCATATTGGTGTTTTAAAAGAAGAAAAAATAATCGGTCAAATGCTGGAAATTGATTTATTAGTGGAAACAAATTTTGATTTTTCAGGAAAAGATGCACTTGATGAAACCTTAAGTTATGTGTCCTTTTATGAACTAACGCAAAAAATAGTTCAGTGCTCGCGGGTCGATTTGATTGAAAAACTTGCATTTGACATCATCACAGCTATAAAATCAAGTCATTCGGAAATCCAAACCGTAGAAATTCATCTGCGCAAGTTAGCGGTTCCGATTGATGGCATTTTTGATTCTGCAGAAGTCATCATGAAACGCTAGGAGAAAAATGTGAAACACACGTGTTATTTAAGTTTGGGAAGCAACATTGGAAAGCGTGAAGCGTATCTTCAAAAGGCAATCACTTTATTAGAAAATGAGCCGGGTATTCTTTTAAAAAAACGCTCCTCATTTTATGAAACCTCTCCTGTGGGAGGAGTGATTCAAGATGACTTTATTAATCTAGCACTTGAAATAGAAACAGAACTAGCTCCTCATGCGCTTCTTTTAGTCATTCATCGGATTGAAAAAGTGCTACATCGAAAACGAATCATCCGTTGGGGGCCACGGACCATTGATATTGATATTTTGTTTTTTGATCACGTAAAAATGGCGTCAAATGATTTAACGATTCCACATCAAGAAGTATTTCATCGTCTTTTTGTTTTGATTCCTTTGATTGAAATTCTTCCTGTGGATTTTTATGAATATAAAGCAGTCGAAAATGCAATTGAAAAATTGAAAAAAACCGAACAAGCAGTTGAGATTGTAAAAGAAAAAGGAGTTCATCATCATGAAAATTGAAGAATTAAATACGCAATCCTATTCATTGAATCATATTTCCATTTGTTTTTCAGAATTGACAGAAATAAAACGTCAGATGATAATGAAAAAACTTTTTAGAGTTGGAAATAAAGTTATGATTGATGAAACGACATTAATCGTTTTGTTTGATAGTTTTGAGCTTGAAAAGCAGATAAATCGCTGGGATGATCCCAATGAAAAAGCGCAACTTCAACAGATTTTGAACCGTCAAAAAATTGTTTGGTCTGGAGCACATTTTAATTTTGATCTCACAAATCAACCTATCGTTTATACCATTATGAATATCACACCAGATTCGTTTCATGATGGTGCACAGGAAAATTTAAATGTCGATTCTTTTTTAAAAAAAGTAGAAAATCAACTGATTGATGGCGCGAGTGTGATCGAATTGGGCGGAAAATCTTCTCGTCCAGGCTATCTGGACATTACACCAAATCAAGAATGGCTTCGCTTAGAAAAACCACTCAAAGCACTAAAGAAACAATTTCCTGATGTTACAGTTGCGATTGACACTGATGAACCAGAGGTAATGGAGCGCGTTTTGGATTGTGGGGTGGATATTATCAATGATATTGATGGATTTGATACAGATGAAAAATTAAAAGTCATTGAACAGTACCGCCCATCAGTCGTTGCAATGAATAATGGACGAACGCCATTTTTGTATTCAGACGATGTGTTTGAAGAATTGAGTGGATTTTATGAACATAAAAAACAAGAATTACTACACACTGGATTAAAAAAGGAACAGATTTGCACAGATCCTGGTGTCGGTTTTTATGATCCAAATCGAGGAGGAGATAGTTTAGAACGCGCAAAAAGCAGCGAACTTTTGAGTCGTTTTGGACTTCCAGTAATGATTGCAATCTCACATAAACGTTTTTTAAGTCAAGATTTTGGATTCAGCGATCAAGATCGAGGGTTTGGAAATTTAATGTTGGAAGCACAGATGATTGCTGATGGTGGACGCGTGCTTCGTGTACATGATACAAAAGACACTAAACTGTTGATTGATGGATTTAAGAAATATAAGCAGGCATAAAAATGAATGAAACGCTTAGAGATGAATTAGAAACAATAAAAGAAAACATGAATGAAGAAAAGTACATTGAACTCGATCAATTGCTTGCTCATTTTAAAGGAAATTTACGTGGAAAATCAAATCCTGATGTCCAACTTTCTGCAAGTGCACTCGTTTTTGAGGGAGATCAACTATTT
Source organism: Lactococcus hircilactis (assembly GCF_009601015.1). Classification (GTDB taxonomy): domain Bacteria; phylum Bacillota; class Bacilli; order Lactobacillales; family Streptococcaceae; genus Lactococcus; species Lactococcus hircilactis. Next base: position 148,437 of record NZ_WITJ01000001.1, on the reverse strand, counting down.
TTTATTGAACATCCCTATCAAAAAGAGTGGCTACTTCCTGCAGGACATGTAGAATTGGGCGAGTGTCCGATAGAAGCTGCGATGCGTGAATTTCATGAAGAAACAGGATTTTTTGCTCAAAAAAATGGAAAGTTAGTGGATGTGAATCTAATTTCGATTCCATATAATCAAGTAAAAAATGAAAAAGCGCATACGCATATTGATTTTAGGTATGTTTTAAAGCGAACGAATCAAAAAGCTCAACAAGCTGAGCTGCCAGTTGTTTTGTTGCGTGAAGCTCAGGCTCCAGAGGAGTTTAAAAAATATTACAGTTTGATAGAAGAAGGCAAAAAATGGTTGTAAATACGATTGATGAGGCACTGGATTGGATTCATTCACGCTTGAAATTTAATATTCGGCCGGGATTATCTCGCGTGAGTGCTTTACTTGAATTATTGAATCATCCTGAAAATCAATTATCAATGATTCATGTCGCTGGAACAAATGGAAAAGGCTCAACGGTTGCTTTTGTGCGCTCAATTTTTATGAAAGCAGGCTTAAAAAAAGTCGCATCCTATACCAGTCCATTTATTGAAACATTTGGAGAACGGATGTCCATCAATGCGCAACCAATGCCGGATGAAAAAATTATTGACTATGTGAATCTTTTGCAGCCTTTAGTTGAACAACTTGATGCGGATGAAAAATTAACAGGCATTACTGAATTTGAAATCATTACAGCAATGGGGTTTAAATATTTTGCAGATGAAAAAGTTGATTTAGCAGTCATCGAAGTCGGTTTAGGTGGATTATTAGATAGTACTAACGTGATTAACCCAGTGGTTTGTGGCATTACAACAATCGGGTTAGATCATATCGATATTTTGGGAAAAACTTTGGGTGAAATTGCTGCTCAAAAGGCGGGAATTATTAAACCTGGGATTCCAGTAGTTCTTGGAAATATTGAACTAGAAGCATTGCGCGTCATTTGGGAAGTAGCTAGAGAAAAAACTGCGCGTGTCTATCAATTTCCTTATGATTATCGGACTGAACTTGAAGAAAATGAACATTTTAATTTTTTTGCTGGACAAGAAACACTGCTCAATCTTGAAAAATCATTGGTGGGATTGCATCAGGTTGAAAATGCTGCAATGGCAATTGAGCTTGCTTTAGTCTATGCAAATAAAGTCGGTATCAGCTTAAGTGAACAAGCGATTCGTGCGGGAATTCGCGAAGCGGTTTGGCCTGCTCGGATGGAAAAGTTAGGAGAAAAACCTTTAATTTTAGTTGATGGTGCGCATAATGTCCATGCGATGAAACGACTGCTTGAAAATTTAGCAAGTGAATTTCCAAATCGAAATATCACGATTCTATTTTCAGCAATTATCACAAAAGACATCAGTCAAATGATAAAAATGCTTCAAACTGTGAATCATTCACATTTAATTTTGACCACTTTTAATTATCCTAAAGCGTTGAATTTAAGTGATTTCAAGGATTTAGAAGAAGAAGGAGTGGAATTAGCTCCAAGTTTTGAGCTGGCTTTAGTCCGTGCACAAAAAAATTTAGCGCAAGATGATATTTTATTGATCACCGGATCACTTTATTTTTCTTCGCAAGTTCGAGATTATTTATTAAAAAAATCGATGAGATAAGGTATAATAGATAAGTTGTCATTTTTTGTGTTTGACAATGGAAAATTGGAATAAAAAAAACCAATTTTAGAGGAGGAAATTAGAATTTTGATCGTATTAGCAGGGACTATTGGTGCTGGGAAATCAAGTCTTGCCAAAGCTTTGGGCGCACATTTAGGGACGGAAGTTTTTTATGAAGCAGTGGATCATAATCCCGTTTTGGATTTGTATTATGAAAATCCTAAAAAATATGCGTTTTTGCTTCAAATTTATTTTTTAAATAAGCGTTTTGAATCCATTAAAATGGCATATCGTAGAGATAACAATGTATTGGATCGTTCTATTTTTGAAGATGAATTGTTTTTAAAATTAAACTACAAAAATGGAAATGTAACTAAAACTGAACTTGATATTTACAAAGATTTACTTGGAAATATGCTTGAAGAACTTGAAGGGATGCCAAAGAAGCGCCCTGATTTACTGGTTTTTATTGACGTTTCTTTTGAGACTATGTTATCACGAATTGAAAAGCGTGGGCGTGCATTTGAGCAAATCAAGACACAACCAGGCTTAAGAGAATATTATCATCAAGTTTATCACGAATATCCAGAATGGTATGAAAAATATAATGTTTCACCCAAAATAAAAATTGATGGAGATCAAATTGACTTTGTCAATAATCCATCGGATTTAAAAAATGTGCTGGACCAAATCGATCAGCAGCTCAAAACACTGGATTTGCTCCATTAATTTCTGTCAGTACTGACAGAAAAAATTTGGACCATAAAAAAGAATAAAAAAAAGATTGTGAGTACTGACAGATGTTAGCAGATGCTTTTTTAATGATTGATATGCAAAACGGTGTGTTGCAAGAAGGCAGTCAACCCATTTATCAGCGTGAAAAATTGATTGAAGCCATTGATTTGCGTCTTAAGTTGTATCGAAAGCAACAATTGCCCGTCATTGTCGTACAACATGAGGATGAGGGACTTATTTTTGGGACTAAAGCGTGGGAAATTATTCCTGAGATAAAATTATCAAAAGAGGATTTTTTTGTTAGAAAAACACATGCGAATGCGTTTTATCAGACGACTTTGCAAGACATACTAAACCAACTTAAGGTCAAATCAATAGAATTTGCAGGCGCTCAAACAGATTATTGTATCAATGCGAGTGTTGAATTTGCATTTGGTTTGGGGTATGAAAATGTTATGATGCGCGGCTTGTCATCAACTTATGATAATCCCTTTCTTTCTGCTGAGAAAACCATCGCATTTTTTGAGCAACTCTGGGAGAATCGTTTCTTAAAATTAATCGACTAAAAATGCCACATTTGTTTTTTGAACCTGTGGTGAGCACTTTTTTAAAATAAAACATGTTATAATGATAAAAAAGATGATGTGATGAAGGAAAATGATGTTAGATAAAAAAATATTTGAACAAATTTCAGATTTGGAATTAAAATATAATGAACCCTTGAGCCAGTATACATACACTAAAGTCGGTGGTCCAGCAGATATTTTAGCCTTTCCAAAAACCGTTATGGCGCTAGAGCAATTGATTGCACAAGCACGTGAAAATGGGGTACCTGTGACCGTTCTTGGGAATGCTTCAAATTTAATAGTTCGTGACGGTGGAATTCGAGGAGTGGTCATTTTGCTTGAAAAAATGAACCGTGTTCAAATTGCAGGGTACACGATTGAAGCACAAGCGGGCGCTGGGCTCATTCAAGTTTCAGAAATTGCGGCTGCACATGCACTTTCTGGATTCGAATTTGCGTGTGGTATTCCAGGATCAATTGGAGGAGCTGTTTTCATGAATGCGGGCGCTTATGGCGGAGAAATTTCAGAAATTTTAGCCAGCTGTAAAGTCATTGATCAAAATGGAAATCTGTCAGTACTGACAGGACAAGAAATGCACTGGGGGTACCGTCAATCCATCATCCGTGAGCACAATCTCATTGTCGTTTCTGCAAAATTTGAGCTGACCACTGGAGATCCAATGCTCATCAAAAAAGAAATGGAAAAATTGAACACGCTGCGTGCAAGTAAACAACCGCTAGAATATCCAAGTTGTGGTTCTGTCTTTAAACGGCCTGCTGGACATTTTGCAGGACAGCTTATACAAGCTTCTGGCGTGCAAGGCTTTCGAATTGGTGGTGTCGAAGTTTCCAAAAAACACGCAGGATTCATGGTCAATGTTGATCATGCAAAAGCACTCGATTATGAACAACTGATTGCTCACGTGATTGAAAAAGTAAAAGAAAATTCAGGGATTACACTCGAGTGTGAAGTACGAATCATTGGTGACAAATAAGAAATTCAAGACTATTTTGAATGAAATTCATCGTAGGAAGGAAGCGAAATTTTCTCAGGTTTGAGTGCGGATTTAGCTTGTTCATAAACTCCCTTATCATCATAACTCACACTAACGATTCGGTCAATCACCTCAGGTGTTTTAAGTCGGTATTTTGTAGCGCCTGATTCAAAAAGATAATATAAACTCGTATCATCATGTGCTGCGACTTGTTCTAAGTAAGGTGGCATTTTTATGATTTGATTTTTCTTTGATGTCGAAACACTGATATTTTTAAATTTAAATTCTTTGAGTGACGTATTACTTTGATCATCAAGATACCAAGCAGTAAAACGCACAGAAGAACTCACATTCCCATAAGATGTATTAAAAGTACCAACATATCCATTGCCAAGTGATGCAAAACCTTGCACTTTTGCAGGAATTTCCGCACAATAAACATGTTTCAAAAGGTTTTGCAAATCAAGATCACTGAGTTTATTTTTTTGCCCCGTACTTAAAATCGTTTGATCATCAATCATTCCTTGATCATTGAGGGGTAAACCATACAAACTTGATGTTTCTGTTGAGAAATAGGGTACAATAATTGCATTATCTAATTCAGAATAAGCAATCGTTGACGTTGCTTTTAACCAAGGTAACTTAAAAGTTTCATCGACTCTGATGGCTTTTTTTGATTTTTTAGCATCATAAGCTTTCAAAGTAGAAAGTTTAAGAACCGTAAGTTCTGCAGCTTTTTTCTCATCTGTCGAGATCCAAATATTCTGACGCTTTTCATCATAAGTAATTCCACCAACATGAGCTTGGTTCGGTAAAATCACAGTTTTCAAATACTTTCCAGTTTTAAAATCAATCACATAAACTAAAGAGTCTAAGTGATGATTTCCATCATAAGCCGTCACAAGAATGTATTGATTAGAAATTGCTGTAATTCCTTGAGGCGTCCATTTTGTAGCATAAGCCGCTTTCCCAGTTTTTGGATCAATAGACCAAGTACCTAAAAGTCCAGGGACAATCGGCGAGTTTTCATCTGTAATTTGCATCGTTTTCACTGCAGGAAAATAAGGACTTAAAGCCTTTTTAAAAGCATTTTTACTCACTAAAGCTTGTGTAGAAGCAGTCCATTTGGGGATTTGTTGTGCAGATAAATTTGCATTTTTTAAATCAGGTTTTGTTATTTTTTGCCAAAAAAAGAATCCAAAAATGACAAAACCAATTAAAACAAGAAAAATGCCTATTTTCTTTTTAGAAACGATTTTCATAAACTCCCCCATGTCATCTTTTTATTTATAATTCACATTGTACGCTTTAAATGTAAAACCTTCAAGAAAAAAGTGAACGAATCACGATTTCTTATAAAATATCACTCATTCGTTTTTTATGAAACATACTATAAATACTTGACATTAAATAATAATATGATAGAGTATGTATAACAAACCATTGACAAGGAGAAAAGTTTGAAAAAAAAGCTTATGTTCGTGTTACTATGTTGTCTGTTCCTTTTCTTCTTTTTTTCTATTGAAAAATGGACACATCAAATTTGGATTAAGGAAAGAACATCAGAACTCCTCCACTACAAAAAAGAAATCTCCACATCAGAAAAACGCCAAAATTTTGGAGGAAAAGAAAAACAAGGAGTTACTCAAATCCAAGGAAGTATTATTGAATTTAACGAAAAGTCACACAGTATTGTCCTAAAAGAAAAAGTGAAAAAAGCATTAATCAAATCTAATCCTTTTTTAATGATGATGATAAAAAAAATAAGTTCATGGTTTAAATTTAAAAAAAATAGCTGTCCAGATAAGGAAAACAGCAAAAATGACACTCCAAAATTTTACTTCCTGTACGAAAAATAAATCAATTCAAGTCAGAAAATGAATTTTACAGGACTAAAAATAGAAGCTCTCAAAGAGAAATCATTGAAACGAACAATGAGCCAAGAATAACTCATCAATCACGCTCACTAAAAAAAAAACTTGAGATGCTATATTCTCATTTTTTTAATCTTTTTATTTATTTAATGTGCTATAATGTAAGAATCGAATTTTATGAATTACGAATGATACCCGAATTTTTTTGATTGTTCATCAAAAAAAATAAACTCAGTAATTGCATACGCTCCACAATCCAAAATGAATCGAAAAAAAATATGAAAAATGAAAAGACAAAAAAAATAAAATCCAAAAAAACAAAACCAATCAATGCTTGGCAAGAAACGGCAGCGAAGTTTTTGGGATGGTTAGTGCAATTCGCGTCCATTTACGCTTTGATTGTTGGGATTATGGGCTGGCTAATGCCACCAGTACAAAAACTAATTTCAGGATTTTTATATCTCTTTGCCCTACCGACTGATTTTAGCATTTTCAATGCGATTGTTCTGTTTATTTTAGCAAGTTCAATTCGTCATCGAAGAAGATTAGCGTTATGGATTGAAGTGATTTATTTTCAATTAGCGTTTGTTCTTTTTGGACTCATTTTTTTACTGTCTTATTGGACAGGATATGTCACAAAAGAATCTCTTGAATTGTCTCAATTTTCGATTTTATCGCTCTTATTTGTTATTTTAGGGGTTCTCGTTTCACTTGGAACTGCGTTCATCATGATACTTTCACGTCATGCTTTTCCAACCAAGATAATCAACGGAACGTGGGGAAAAGCAATTATTGTTGCCATCGGAGGATTCGTTTTTTCCAACTTCTTTGGACTCATTGTTTCATATTTATCGTTCCATGGTTCCGTCAGTTTGGGACAACGGATGCTCTATGTTTTTAGGGAATCCGTGAGCGATTTTCGTTACCTTCTCCCTTTTGGACAAAATCTTTTTACTTATAGTTCAGGAAACAACATTTGGGTTAGCACAACAATCTCAGTCATCATGTTGTTTGGATTTATCACTGCATTTTTAATGTTCACGCGATCCAATCAACGTGAACTTTCATCAAACGCAAAACAAGAACTCGCCATTCGTCAATTAATTTTAGATTACGGTACTCAGGATTCTTTGGCCTATTTTGCGACGCGAAGAGATAAAAAAGCCATTTTTTCAAAAAATGGAAAAGCTGCAATCACATATCATCTTTTTGGTGATGTTTTATTAGCCAGTGGCGACCCAATTGGAGAAGAAAAATCGTGGAAAAGTGCAATAGAAGCATTCTTAAAACTTGCTCGCGCACAAGGTTGGACACCAGCTGTAGTTGGATCCTCAGAAGTAGCGACAAAACTCTATACCCAATTAGGACTTAATGCAACGGTATTTGGAGATGAAGCCGTCGTTCTTGTCCATGATTTTTCTACGGAAAATCCAGGAATGCACGATGTAGCGCAAGTGATGCGCCGTGCAGAGCGGGAAAACTATCAAATTCAAATCAGACGTCAAGCAGATCTTTCAACTGAAGAACTCAACGAATTAACGCAACTCACTGAAAAATGGAGAAACGGAGATGAGCGAGGATATTCTATGACCTCTAGTCGTTTTGGTGATCCTACAGATCAACAAGTGATGATTGTCACAGCAACAAATGCCGTTGGAAATTATCAAGGCATCCTTTCTTTTGTACCCGTTGGTACCGATAAACTTTCACTGGACAGTATGCGACGAGCGCCTGATGCGATGAATGGTGTGGTAACATTTATGATTACCAGTTTGATTGAAGCAGGAAAAGAAAAAGGCTTGAGTGAAATCAGCTTAAATTTTGCTGCCGCACGTCAATTCTTTATTAACGGTGAAACCCTTCAAGCGAACCCTCTTGATAAAGCAGCACGTACCGTTATGAAATTTTTCTCTCGGTGGTATCAGCTTGAATCACTCTATCGCTCAAATGATATTTATCTTCCAGAATGGCGCACACGTTACATTTGTTATGACAATGGAGGATCGCTCACCTCAGTGCTTTTAGCGATTGGGCAAGCAGAAGGTTTTGTGCCAACCAATATTGCGTCAAAAATAAAACACTTTTTTGTTCGGAATTATGATCAGAGAATTGAAAATGTATGGTGGAAAAAATCCGATTTTATAAAAAAAGTCCATCAAATTGAGGAAAAAAAGCGCCTCGAATTAATGAAAGAAAATACATTAGATGATAGTGCACTTCAAAAATTAAACGATCTCAAACAAATTGGAATTCCAGCATTTAGCCTCCTTGACACGGAGTGTGAAGCGATTGAAATACTTCGATTAAAGTATGAAAATACCATAGATTTTGATGAAAATGAACATTCGATTCAAGGAAAAATAATCAGCTTACGTGGACGTGGGGCGATGTTTTTTGCAGATTTATCAGACCATCAATCAAAAATCCAACTCGTCTTAAAACGTGATCTGATCAATGACTACTCAGAAGCTGAAAATCGTCTTGAAAGCTTTGCTGTCTGGAAAAAAGATGTCACTGTTGGCGATCGTGTGCGCGTGACGGGCGTTCTGATGAGAACACAGACTGGTGAATTAAGTTTACGTGTCCACTCTTGGAAGATGCTTACTAAGACATTGGTTGAGTTGACTGATGATAAAAAGGATCTTCAAGCCACGTTGATCAAAGTAACAGCACAATTATCGAACTTACGAAAATCATTGATCTTACATGATTTTGTCGAAGTTGAACCACTAGATTTTCTAGCATTATCTCTGGGATTTGATCAAGTATTTTTTGTTCAAGAATTAAAAGTAACCGTGCTTTTAGCTTATCAAAGCAAAGAAAAAACACGCCAATTGCTTAATGATTTTGTGGATGACGAAATGATAATTGATATCTCCGATGTTTTTCCAGATCCAGCATTGAATGACACAGCAAGTAGTGCACTTAAATCAGCACTAACTTATGGCTTACCTGCGTTCACAATGACAGAAATTACACTAAGTCAAAATTCATCTGATGAAGGAGCATCCCTCAATCATGAAAAAAAATAGTTTTTTAATCGGACTTGCAACGCTAATTGCTTTATTATACAACGCGTGGCTGATAGCGATTTGGCTTAATCCCAAAGTTGTAAATTCCAGTTTATTAAGTGGCCTTTCAGCACTTGATCAACCCTATCATTTTCTCTTTACCTTTACGGATATTCTGTCAGGCATTTTTTGCCTTTTTCTTGCGTTTAGACTCTACAAAATCAATGAAAAAAAAGACAATCGTCTTTTTATGATTTTTATTTCCATTGCAGGATTTGGACTAACAACAGCAGGAGCAGCACTTTTTCCTTATTCAGATTTGCCTCATAGTGAGGGAATTCCAAACCCCTTCAAAGCACCATTTCTTTTTATTCATGATGGCTTGAGCGTAATTGCTTTACTTTTTATCTTATTAGCAGTGGTGTTTTCTTATCTCATCTATCGTGGTAAACTTTTGATGGTACTGATGATAATTTTCGTTTTGACCACACTTTTATCTTTTGTTGCTGGAGCGATTCCTCAATTGGTTGGACCTTTAGGACAGCAAATCAATGCCATTATTGGTGGAATTTGGTTGATTTTTATAAGTTGGAAAGTTCAGCACGACACTTTTCAAATAATTCACGAGGCGAGCTAACCTTTCTAATCGGAGAGAGAGACAGCAACAACTTTGCAAATATAAACCCGATCACTGTTGCAAAAAGATGTCCCATATCCCAAATGCTGTGTTCAAAAATAATGGGGAATAAAATAAATGCCCCTAATGAGATAAGACTTAACCAAAACATTCCTTTTTTCATCAAAAGGATTGCTGCAGCACATCCTGCAACAAGAATATATGAAACACCCACATCGGTTGCCATCGCAAGAGAGCTTGGAGCGCGTCCACTGTTAATCGCCCAAAGTTCAATAAAAATGGTCGCAATACTTGCTAAAATATGACCTGAAAGAGTGATAAATATAATTCTAGGTGAGCCATATTTTCGCTCCGCCCAAGCAATGACGGTCCAAAAAATCACCACGTAGAGGATCAATCCTGCACCATGATCAGCAACCCAAAACGCACTATCAAAAAATACTGAAATCGGACGATTGGAAAATCTTGCAATACTGGTTGAAGAATGATTTGTGATGATATTAATCAAACGTTGTGGTGTCGTACCTTGAACAAGTGTGAACGCACAAAAAATAGCAGTATAAGTAAACGTTGCTGGAGCAGATTGTAACCACTTTGCAAGAAAAAGAGTGTAAAGCGACAGTTTGCGCACGAGATCATGAATTTTTAATGAAAAATGAGCTAAGAATTTTAATAAATACCACAGACAGCATAAAATAAGTACAGCAGAAAGAAAGATCATAATTTTTTCCTTTTCTTTTTATTATATCATTATATTTGAGAGATGTATTTTATTTTCTTAATCTTACATCTCTTTTCTATTTGCTGTTGCTTAACCACAAGTTTAGAATTTTGTGATATCTTTTTCGTAATCTTGATGACTAACTTAATTTAAACTTACATAGGAAATTTGTAACGAATCTTGTTTTATGATGTACTGAACTTGTAGTAAATAGTATCTAAAAAAGGAATAAAAGTGATAGACTTATTATTAGAAATATTAGACAAGAAAAAAATAATTATTATCGCTACCCATAATACTACAGTTAAAAATAGATTAGATAAAATAATAGAAATAAAAAACAAAAAATAAAGGAAACTATATGAAATTTAAATTTTTATTAACAAATATTATGTTACAAGTATTTATTGTCGTTATCTCTTTATTTGAGATATTAACTCAAATGAATGCTGTGAGACAGCCCACGAAACTAGTTTTATATATAATTCTTATTTTTGCTGTTTTTTCAACAATCATAAACATCGTTAATTATATAATTGCTGAGAAAGAATAAAAAAAGATGAACAAATTAAATGGACATTTTACATAAAAAAACATAAGAAAAACACTATATTTATGAAAATGATACTTTAGTAAACTTGAAAGTATGATAATCCATGTAATTGAGTTATTTTTTTAATTCATTTGTGTTAAACATTAAGCATTGCATTAATAAAAAATGTAGTGCTTGCAATTCAAAATAATTTAAGCTATAATTAAATTATTCTGTGCTTACAGAAGATTTGACCGCTCTCATTGAATTTTAGATGATGGTAGAGCTAAGGCCAGCCGGACAGCCGGGTCAAAAGCCGAAAATGGCGACTTTCGTTGCCTTATTGATTAGTTAAACGGTTAGTTTAACTATGGGGATTAATTCCTCACCCAAGAAAACACGCTTGCGCGCATCAATAAGAGTATTTAAAGTTCTTCTGCACAAGACTCTGCTCGGTATAATTCTGCTTTTCAGTAGTATAAAATACGATATTGAATGTAACCAAGTGTAAGTGGCGCTTGGTTTTATTGTACTTTAAAGAAATGAAAAAGGGTAATTCATCAAAATGGCAAAAAATATTATTGAATTTAAAAATGTATCGAAAACGTATTTTGATAATGATACAGTAGTTTTAAAAAATATTAGTTTTGAAATTGAAGAAGGAAAATTTTATACCCTTCTTGGTGCTTCTGGATCTGGAAAATCCACAATTTTAAATATTATTGCAGGACTACTTGATGCTACGAGTGGTGATGTAATTCTTGATGGAAAACGAATTAATGACTTACCATCGAATAAACGTGATGTGCATACAATTTTTCAGAGTTATGCCCTATTTCCTAACATGAACGTTTTTGATAATGTCGCTTTTGCACTTAAGATTAAAGGTGTAGGGAAAAAAGAAACTGAAAATCGTGTAAAAGAAGCACTAGAGATGGTTCAGCTGGCTGGATATGAAAAACGATCGATTGGTAAATTATCGGGGGGACAAAAACAGCGAGTTGCTATCGCACGCGCGATTGTAGATCGTCCAAAAGTTCTTTTGCTTGATGAATCTTTATCTGCGTTGGATATGAAACTTAGAAAAGACATGCAGTATGAGCTGCGTGAACTTCAACAAAGTCTTGGCATCACATTTATTTTTGTGACGCATGATCAAGAAGAAGCGTTAGCGATGTCAGATTGGATTTTTATCATGAATGAGGGCGAAATTGTACAATCAGGAAGTCCTACAGACATTTATGATGAACCTATTAACCATTTTGTTGCTGATTTTATTGGGGAATCAAATATTTTAAATGGTCGAATGATTGAAGATTATTTAGTCGAATTTAATGGGCAACAATTCGAAGCCGTCGATGGTGGGATGCGAAAAAACGAAGCCATTGAAGTGGTGATTAGACCTGAAGATATTGAATTTACATTGCCAAATGAAGGAAAATTTAATGTCAAAGTTGATACACAGCTTTTTCGTGGAGTTCATTATGAAATTGTCGCTTATGATGCATTTGATAATGAATGGCTCATCCACTCCACACATAAAGCAATTGTTGGGGAGACAGTTGGTCTTGATTTCGAACCTGAAGCCATCCATATTATGCGACTAAACGAATCTGAAGAAGAGTTTGATGCACGGATTGAAGAGTATGTAGAAGAAGAGGAACAAACCGTTGGTCTCGCCAATATGATTGCTGAAGAAGAAGCTGAATTTAAAGAAACAGTACAAGAAGCGGTTCACGATGTGGTTCAAGAAGCGATTGATTCTGATGGAGACACACTTGAAAATCTTCATGAAGCCATGGATGATGAGGAAAATTCAGGAGGTGAGAAAGCATGATGAGACGGCTTTATGCGTTGCCTTACTTCTTGTGGATTGGTCTATTTGTGATCATTCCACTGGCGATGTTGATTTATCAAAGTTTTTTTAATCTTTCTGGACAGTTCACGTTATTGAATTATGCGACTTATTTTAGCAGCGGGACTTATCTAATGATGACGTGGAATTCTGTCCTCTATGCTTTAATTATCACGCTTGTGACGCTTTTGATTAGTTATCCGACAGCTTATGTTTTAACAAAACTAAAAATGAAACAAATGTGGCTGATGTTGATTATTTTACCCACTTGGGTTAATTTGTTATTGAAAGCTTATGCATTCATAGGAATTTTTGGGAAGTATGGTTCTGTGAATAATTTTTTACAATTTATTGGCATTGGTCGAACTCAAATTTTATTTACAGATGCCAGTTTTATTTTTGTGGCCTCTTATATTTCGATTCCGTTTATGATTTTACCTATTTTTAATGCGTTGGAGGATTTGGATGAACATTTGGTTTTTGCGAGTTCTGATTTGGGAGCAAGTAAGTGGCAAACATTTACACGCGTGATCTTTCCGTTGTCACTTAATGGTGTAAGAGCTGGAGTTCAAGCTGTTTTTATTCCAAGTTTATCTCTTTTTATGTTAACACGGTTAATTGGTGGAAATAAAGTCATTACGTTAGGGACCGCTGTAGAAGAACATTTTTTAACGACACAAAACTGGGGAATGGGTTCAACTATCGCTGTGGTGTTAGTCCTTGCGATGCTTGCGGTTATGGGACTTACAAAAGAAAAGAAGGAGGGATAATATGGAAAAAAAACATACCTTTGGCAAAATTTATCTTGGTGTTGTGATGCTTGTATTATATGTTCCCATCTTCTTTTTGATTTTCTATTCTTTCAATTCTGGAAGTGATATGAGTAAATTTACAGGGTTTACTTTGGCGAATTATCAAACCTTATTTGAAGACAGTCGCTTAATTTTGATTGTCGTGCAGACGTTCTTTTTAGCGTTTTTAAGTTCATTGATTGCTACTTTGATTGGGACAATCGGAGCGATATATATTGAGACAAGAAAAGGACGAAGACGTGATACATTGTTGAGTCTGAATAATGTTTTGATGGTGTCACCTGATGTTGTTATTGGGGCAAGTTTCTTAATTTTATTTACGGTGATTGGGATGCAGTTAGGATTTATTTCTGTTTTGCTTAGTCATATTGCATTCTCGATTCCAATTGTTGTCTTGATGGTGATGCCACTTTATCAGGAAATGGATAAATCATTGATGGATGCTGCTTATGATTTGGGGGCAACACGTTTTCAAACGCTCAAAGAAGTAGTGCTTCCGTATTTAACCCCAGGGATTATTGCTGGATTCTTTATGGCCTTTACATATTCATTGGATGATTTTGCGGTGACTTTCTTTGTCACTGGAAATGATTTTACAACTTTGTCTGTTGAAATCTACAGTCGTGCGCGCGAAGGAATTTCTCTTGAAATTAATGCCCTGTCTGCAATTGTATTTCTCTTTTCAATTTTGCTTGTGATAGGTTATTATTATATTATGAAGGATTCAGATACTGCTGGAAAAGCGCCAAATTTGACTTAATATTTTCTGTCAGTACTGACAGAAATGAAAAAGAAGTTGGCATTTGCATAAGGAAGAATAAAAATGAAAAAAATACTTTATTTCCTTATTGGAATAATTTCAATTACAGTTGTTCTTGGTTTGAGTAGCCTCAAATTAGCTTCAAAAGGCGGAACGAAAACAAGTGACAATACATTAACAATTTTTAATTGGGGCGAGTACATCAACCCAGATTTAATTACAAAGTTTGAAAAAGAATCGGGTTATCATGTGAATTACATGACTTTTGATTCAAACGAAGCAATGTATGCCAAAGTGAGACAAGGTGGGACAGGGTATGATATTGTAGTTCCATCAGATTATATGGTTCAAAAATTAGCAAAAGAAAATCTTTTAATTAAGCTCGATCATTCCAAAATTAAAGGGTTGAGTGATGATGATCCAAAATTGCTCAATCCCAGTTTTGATCGAGGGAATCAGTATTCTCTTCCTTATTTTTGGGGAACTTTAGGGATTGTTTATAATGATCTTTATATCAAAACCCCGCCAACGAAATTCAGTGATTTATGGGATAAGAAATATAAAAATAGTATCATTCTGACAGATGATACTAGAGATGTCATTGGGATGGGGCTGTTAGAACAAGGGTATTCTGTTAATTCTACGGATCAAAAGCAAATTACAAAAGCTTATCATCGTTTACTCGAATTGACTCCAAATATAAAGGCAATATTGGGCGATGAAGTGATGAATTATATGATTAATAATGAAACACCGATGGCCGTCGTTTATTCTGGACAAGCGCAAGAAATGACTTCAACTAATGCGCACTTGCATTATGTTATCCCTGAAAGAACGAACATTTGGTATGATAATCTCGCCATTCCTAAAACCGCAAAAAATGTCAAAGCCGCTTATGCGTTCATTAATTTTATGCAAAATCCTAAAAATGCAGCAAGTAATGCACAATGGGTGGGCTATTCAACCCCTAATTTAAAAGCAAAAGCACTTTTACCAAAAGCTTTGCGTCAAGATAAAGAATATTATCCAGAAACATCAAAAATTAAAGATGATGAAGCATATACAAATCTTAATCCTTATTGGACAGGGGTTTATAATGATTATTATCTTCAATTTAAAATGAATAAATAAAAATTTTATTGGTTAAAAGAGGCTCTCTCAAATCGTTAATCTATCATAAAAGCACCTGTCATAATCACTATGACGGTGCTTTTAGCATGGCAAAAAAACTCAAATAGAGGGTAATTCTACGAAAAATTATATTTTTTTATAATGAGGATAAAAATTATTGCAAGAAATATATAATAAAAACCATAAATCAAGAAAAATATTTGAGGAACTAAAAATTTTGCAATAAAGCCAAATAGAATGGAACCTAATGGAATAATTCCAACGGTAAGTGTTTCAAAAGCTGCGAATATTTTTCCTTGCTGAGTTTTTTCTGTAATTTTTTGGATCAAAGGGTAGATGATTGTCTGAATGACACCGAGAAAAATTGCGCCAAGTCCAAGCGGAAGGAGTACCCAAAAATTCGTTACAAAAAAGCTTACAAAGCACATGATAGTACCATAAAATAGCATAGCTAAGCCCATTTTCATCATATCTTTTATTTTCCCTAATATTTTTTGGGATACAACAGAACTTCCCAGAATAACTCCAGAAGCGATTGCAACGTCCATCAATCCAAGGAGGAAGGAACTGTGTTGCTGATGAGCGATTGAATAAGAAAAAAATCACTGACAGAAATTCCAATGGTTTCATCAGTAATTTTTTGGGGTTAGTGATTTTTTACTTTTCATCAGTAAATATTTCTTTGGCAATAAATATAGCATTTAAAACTTTGGGAAAACCGACATAGGGTACGCAATGAATAAAGGTTTCAATGATTTCTTCTTGAGTCAACCCGACATTTAATGAAGCCTGAATATGCACGCGCAATTGATTTTCACATCCTCCTTGAGTCAACAAACTTGTAATTGTAATCATTTCGCGCTGCTTAAAATCAAGCACTCCTCGATTATAGATTGTTCCAAAAGCAAATTCTAACATCATATCGTTCAAATCTGGTGCAATATCTTTGAGTGAATCAAAAACAACTTCAGCTGCCGCTCCGTCAATTTTTGCTAAATTTTCTAAGCCAATTTCTTTTTTGTTCATTTTATTTCTACCTTTCTATGGTAAAATCATTATAAACCCTCAAGTGAACTTGAGAGCAAGTAAAAAGAGGTGAAAAATGAAAAAAACTTATAAAATTTCAGAAATCGCTTTACTGACAGGTCTATCAGTCCCTACTTTACGCTATTATGAAGAACTTGGACTTCTAAAACCAGAACGTAATTCCAGTAATTATCGAGAATTCACAGAAGTTGATCTTGCTTGGATTGAATTCATCAAGAGAGCTAAAGCAACAGGAATGCCACTCACAAAAATCCAAGAATACTCAATTTTACGAGAACAAGGCGATTCAACAATTCTCCAACGAGTTTCACTTTTGGTTGAACAAGAACGAATTTTACGTCAGCAAATTACTGAACTCGAAGAACATCTAGATTTTATTTTGCAAAAGAAACACCATTACTACGAAAGTTTGCAAAAAAACTCGGAAAACTATTGATATCCACCAACCTATTGATACAAAACAAAAAACGTTCGGACTGCTTAAAGTCTCATTTTATTTGTGTTGTAAAATTGAATTTGATTTTAGGTCTGGTAAAATAGTCGCGATGATCATTTGTTTTAGAGGAGGTTCAAATACGGTTTGAATTTATTAAATCCTTCATGATTGTACTCGTTTGACCCTAATGATATTGGCATAAAACGCTCACTTCCGCGCAAAGTTGACAGTCGTAAAGTTATTTTATTAATGAATTATTGATCATAAGCTTGTGCAAATTCTTTAGCAAAATCATTTATTTTGACTTTGCCATGATGATAGTTTGAGGATTTGATTTCTTGGTAGAGTTTGTCAGGACTTTGTTGAAATTGATTCATTTGTCCAAATCCGTCAGCGACAGCTTTTGGAAGACCTGCTTTAACAAAGTTTTCTATTAAAACTTCCACCGAAATGGTGATATATTGGGCAGAAATATTATTTGTTTTTAAGGCATTGACCCAATCAGTACCTGTCGCCCAATCAGAAACGACATATTTTATTTTACTGACAGCTTTGTCCGTCAGTAAATCATTGATACGATTGTAAACAGCGTCAGCAATGTCACTTGGATGAACCCAAGCCCGCAATGTTTCAGGACTGATGGCTTCAAAAATTTTTCCTTGCGCCTTAAGTGGCGCAATTTCTGTCAGTAAATTGGTATAAAAACCAACAGGACGAATGTGTTTGACAATGACACCATCAAGTTCATCAAGCGCATCTTCCATGACATGATATTCGTAGAGAATGCCAGCTTCTGGGCTTTGTGCACCGACTGAGCTAAGGTTAATGACTTTTTTGACGTCAGCGTTTTTGATGGCCTGACTATAAATTTTAGCCAAATCAGACATTGATGTTGCTGATGAAAAAGCGATACCCGTAATCATGAGATAAACCAAATCAGAGCCAGCGAAAGTTTGACTGAGAAAGTCGAGGTCAGTATTTAATCCGACCGCGGCTTTCGCACCAAGCGTTTCAATCGCTGTGGCACCTTCGGGACGTGAAGTAACGACAGTGACTTCGTGTCCGTCAGCGATTAATCTGGGAATAAAATGTCGATTGATGTTTCCTAGTGAGCCTAAAAGTGTAATTTTCATACTTGTTCTCTTTTCTAAATTTTAAAGGGCGTTGGCGTCTTTAGCGTCAGTGATAGACGGATAGAGGAAGCTGAAGCCAAAATCTTCTTTCAAACGATGATTTGAAGCAACCGACTCCCATTTGGTATAGGCATTATCAGTCGGACGCTCTTGAGCAATATTTTCAATTGATAAAATGTCAGCGATAGAAGTTTCAGAATCATCAACGATGTTGTAAAGATCATGTTTCAAGTCTTTGGTGCGAACGATTTGGAGAAGCGCGCGGTCAATATCTGTATGATGAACCAGTGAATTTAACTTTTCAGGATGACGTTCTGTCAGATAAGGAGCAAGTTCGCTCAGATGTGGGTCATTATCACCATAAACTAAGCCAAAGCGAGTGATGACGAGTTCGGTAGCGGTGCCGTCCAAAAGCTTATGAAGGCCTTTTTCGGCGGCAATTTTACTTGCTGGATAAGTCGCAGTCCCTGTTGGCTCATCGTTTTCTGTGGCTGGGCGATTAAGCGTATTTCCGAGATAAACATTAGTTGTGCTTGCAAAAATAAAACGTTGGACACTGGCTTCAAGTGCTACTTTGGCAAGATGGATTGTTGCATCAAGGTTGATAGATTTTTGAGTTTCATCAGAAACGCCGCGAAAAGCTGCTGCAGTATGAATGACGACATCAATGCCATTGACCGCTTTTTTCAAATCTTCTAGGTTTGTTAAATCACCAACGATGATTTCGGCTCCCTGTTCTTTTAGTGAAGCGGCTCGATTTTTATCACGTACCAAAAGACGAATGTCTTCTTTTTGATTGAGAAAATATTGAGCAAGACGACTGCCGACCTTTCCGGTTGCACCAGTGATTAGAATTTTCATTTGATTTCCATTTTTAACTTTCTTTATTGACAGTTTTAGTCAGATTTTATATAATGTCAGTAACTGACATTTGAGAATAGTATATGCTTTTAAAAAGTGATTGTCAAGAAAAATGTCACAAACTGACATTTTAGGAAGAGAAAAATGAAAAAATCAAGTCAAGAAAAATTATATGAAGCAGCGCTTGAGCTGATTACAGCACAGGGTTATGAGAATACCACAATTTTACAAATCGCAAGCAAAGCAGGTCTGACTGAGCGCACTTTTTTTCGAAAATTTAAAAATAAAGCGGATATTTTCTTTGCTGGAGGCGAGCAATACAGTGAAATGTTACTGAATAAAATGCGTGAATCAAAAGAGACGAATCCCTTATTTATCGTGCTTGACGGCTATTTTTATGCGGCAGATTTTTTTGACGAACATCGCATACGAACGGTCAAACGTCAAAAAATAATTGCGAGTCATCCTGATTTGGAAGAGCGTGAACTCCTAAAACAAAGTAAAATTGAGGGACTCTTGGTCGAATGTTTGCTGACAGCTTATGATGAAAGAACCGCAAGACTCGCGGTTCGACTGGCTCGTGCAATATATAGTGTGGCTTGGGAGGAGTGGTTAGAAAATAATACTGACAGCTTACGTCATTTATTAGAAAAGGCAATTGTGCACTATAATGATTTGAAAAATGACTGACAGAAATTCTATCAGTAAAAGTAAAAATTATTGATGTGTGAACTGTATGCCAGGCTGTAGAGATAAAATAAAAGGCACCTCCATAGTTATTATGGGAGATGCTTTTTATTTTGTAATAGTCGCTTAGATATTATCTAAATTTCCTCGTTTATCTTTAGCAATCAAGTAGTAAGCGCAAGCGGCGATGGCCCACGCCCAAACGATATGGCCGAAGAATTCTGAGAAGTGTTCGGCAAAAGGTTGGTTCCAAGGGGCAGGTACAGTTCCCATTGCGGGCATTAAGAGAAGATGCCACACAATCCAAATCACAATCCCGTAAGCTGCGCCTTGCCATAATGTGATGGCTTTCCAATATTGTGCAATAAAAATAAATAAAGCAGCAAAGAAAACAGAGAAGGTGAAGTGTAAAATAAGCGAGAACCAAAATACTTTTTGGTCAGTAGAATATAAAACATAAGCATGAGTTAATGATGAAGGTGCTCCAAATTGCTCTAGCATATGTTGAGGAGGATTGGTTAAATTCCGTGCAATTGTACGTGGTGGAAGAATGGCCTCCCAACCAATTTTAACCATTCCAGAAATCATTCCAGAAATAAATCCATACCACACACTTTTAAGAATAATTTCTTGAAGTGAAGCAGTGGGTTTTTTTAATGAAAACATAAAGTACTCCTTTCGATACATTGATTATTTTATCACAAAGAAGTCAGTATTTCAATAATTTATGAAAAATATTTCACATATTTTTAGATAATAAATAAATGAGGGTTATTTGAAACATCTAAACGTTTTCAAAAGCCGCAATGTAATAAAATGTAACATAATTGTTTTGTTCTTTTAATATCTTTACTTGTGCAATTAAATGTATAATAGTATGAAATATATTAAAAATATCTAATAATTAAGAATGTTTTTAATTGAAAAGGGAGGTTAAGATGGATCAAATGTTAAAGGATTACGAGTACAAAGTACTTCATCATTCGATTATTCCGATTGAATTTTATCAAAAATATGATGTAAAAAAAGGGTTACGCGATCTCAATGGTGTTGGTGTGCTTGCGGGATTGACAAATATTTCTGCGATTCATGCTGTTGATCAAAGTGGAAATCCAATTCCTGGGATTCTTGAATACCGTGCATTTAATGTCAAAGACATTGTCGCAACACTTCGTAAAGAGGATCGTTTTGGTTTTGAAGAGATTACATATTTGATTTTATTTGGTTCTCTCCCTAATCAAAATGAATTGGATGCTTTTCAAAAAACTTTAGCGCAAAGAAGAAAACTTCCTGAAAATTTTGTTCGAGATGTGATTTTGTCGCATCCTTCTGAGGATGTAATGAATTCTTTGAGTTTGAGTATTTTGTCGCTGGCAAGTTATGATGGAAGAAGTACTGACATCTCGATTGAAAAAGTGTTGGATCAGTCTCTTGATTTGATTTCAATTTTTCCGTTGATTGCAATTTATGCTTATCATTCTCACAGTCATTACCATGAGTTTAAAAGTTTATACATTCATTATCCGAGTGCTGATTTGACGACTGCAGAAAATATTTTACGACTGTTAAGACCAGATTGTTCTTATACAGATACAGAAGCGAAGGTGCTTGATATTGCTTTGATTTTACATATGGAACATGGGGGAGGAAATAATTCAACGTTTACGACTCACGTGGTGACTTCTTCTGGATCAGACACTTATGCGACAATTGCGGCAGCACTCTCTAGTTTAAAAGGACCTAAACATGGTGGAGCGAACATTCGTGCAGCAAAAATGCTCAATGATATTCGTGAAAACGTGGCTTATGATGCGAGTGATGAAGTGCTCTCGGATTATTTGTTGAAAATCTTAAATAAGCAAGCGTTTGATCAAAAAGGGTTAATTTATGGTATTGGACATGCGATTTATACAATCAGCGATCCTCGGTTTGAAGTTTTTAAAGCGTATGTTGCGGATTTAGCTTTTGAAAAAGGACGAATTGAAGAATTTAAACTTTATGAACGAGTGGAAAAAATGGCACCTCGTTTGATTCAAAAACATCGGAAAACGTATAAAACGATTTCTCCAAACATTGATTTTTACTCAGGTTTTGTTTATGAAATGCTTGGGATTCCTAAAGAACTTTATACACCACTTTTTGCGATTGCAAGAATCGTTGGATGGTCTGCACATCGAATTGAGGAATTGATCAATATGAATAAGATCATTCGTCCAGCTTATGAAAGTGTTTTACCATCACAAAAATATATTGATATGAAGGATAGAAAATGAAAAAATTAACCATTTCAAATCGAACTTATGACTATTGTGATATTACTGAGATTCCTGATATTGAACGTTTTCCGTACAGTTTAAGAATGTTATTAGAAAGTACGATGCGGCAAGAAAATGGTACAACGATTACAAAACAACATTTGTCTGTTGTTTTGGGATATTTAGGAGGAAAAACGGGAAAAGAAACGGTTTTTTTACCGAGCCGTGTTGTATTACAAGACTTTACTGGGGTGCCAGCAATTGTTGATTTGGCAGCGATGCGTGATGCGATGGTGAAACTTGGGAAAAATCCGCAGTTAATTAATCCGGAAATTCCAGTAGATTTAGTCATTGATCACTCTGTTCAGGTTGATGTTCAAGGGAGTGATTTTGCTATTTTAAGGAACGCTCAAAAGGAATTTGAGCGAAATCATGAGCGGTATGCTTTTTTGAAATGGGCAGAAAAAAGTTTTGACCATTTCCGAGTTGTTCCTCCAGCAACTGGGATTATTCACCAGGTTAATATTGAATATTTAAGTCCATTGATTCAAGAAAAAGAAGGCGTTCTTTATCCAGATAGTGTGTTTGGAACAGATAGTCATACGACAATGATCAATGGATTAGGTGTTTTAGGCTGGGGAGTTGGAGGTATTGAAGCAGAAGCAGTCATGCTTGGTGAACCTAGTGCAATGCTATTGCCTGAAGTGATTGGGGTTGAATTGGTCGGATCACTCGGACTTTTTGCGACAGCGACGGATTTGGCATTGACCATCACTAAAGTTCTTCGAGAAGAAAAAGTGGTGGGAAAATTTGTTGAATTTTTTGGAAGTGGACTTGCAAATTTGTCTGTTGCTGATCGGACGACCATTGCGAATATGGCACCAGAATATGGTGCAACCTGTGGGTATTTTCCAATTGACGAGAAAACAATTGATTATTTGAGACGGACAAATCGCTCGGAAGATCATATTGAGATTGTTGAAGCTTATGCGAAAGCGAATCAATTATTTTATGATGATCAAAATATTCCTCAGTATAGTAAAGTAATAACAGTGGATTTAAATCAGATCACAACACGTTTGTCTGGACCTTCTCGTCCGCAGGACATGGTTGAGCTTTCTGAGGTTGCTGAAAATTTTGAAGAATTTGCATTAAAACAAGGTCCGTTACAAAAAGAAGATGGGCAAGTTGCGATCGCTGCTATTACGAGCTGCACCAATACGAGTAATCCGCATGTTATGATGATGGCAGGACTTGTGGCAAAAAGAGCGGTTGAAAGAGGGTTGAGTGTGCCTTCGTTTGTTAAAACATCGCTTGCACCAGGGTCTAAAGTAGTGACAGATTATCTTGAAAAAGCAGGATTATTGCCTTATCTTGAACAGTTGGGATTCCATGTGGTAGGTTATGGATGTACGACTTGTATTGGGAATTCTGGACCATTATTGACTGAAATGGAAGAAAAAGTTTTAGAAAAAAACTTAACCGTCGCAAGTGTATTGAGTGGGAATCGAAATTTTGAAGGGCGTATTCATCCTTTAGTAAAGGCAAATTATTTGGCTAGTCCACCTTTAGTCGTGGCTTATGCGCTAGCTGGAAATGTTCGGAAAAATCTGTCAACAACCAGCTTGGGAAAAGATCAAAAAGGGCAAGATGTGTTTTTAAGTGATCTTTTACCAGATGCTCATGAGGTTGAGGAAATCGTTCAAAAATACGTCACGCGTGAATTATATGCGGAAAATTATGCAAAAATTTTCGATGAAAATGAAGCTTGGAACGCAATCGAGACGAGTCAAAGTGAAGTTTATCCTTGGAATGATCATTCTACTTATATTTCAAATCCTCCTTATTTTAAGTCGCTTACACAAGCATTGCCAGAAAAGAAGAATTTCAAAAATTTGCGTGTGCTTGGATTGTTCGGAGATTCAATCACGACAGATCACATTAGTCCTGCTGGAAATATTCCACTCAAATCACCAGCGGGTGCCTATTTGAGTGCTGCTGGATTGGCCTATAAGGACTTTAATAGTTTTGGTTCGCGGCGTGGAAATGATAAAGTTATGACACGAGGAACCTTTGCAAATGTTCGGATTAAGAATCAATTGGTTGCGGGGACTGATGGAGGATATTCAAAATATAATGGTGAGTGTTTACCGCTTTTTGATGTGGCGATGGCTTATCAAAAAGCGGGTACGGGAATGATTGTCATTGCTGGTAAAGATTATGGCATGGGTTCAAGTCGAGATTGGGCAGCAAAAGGGACAAAACTTCTTGGTGTTAAAGCTGTCATTGCGGATAGTTTTGAGCGCATTCATAGAAGCAATTTAGTGATGATGGGTGTTCTTCCTTTGCAGTTTTTGGAAGGAGAAAATGCGCAAGTGCTTGGATTGACGGGAGATGAACAGTACACAATTGATTTTCCTGATCATCCTCAGATTCATGAAAAAATTAAAGTTCATGCAGATGGGCATACTTTTGAGGTGATTTTAAGATTTGATGCACAGTCGGATCTTGATTATTATGCTCATGATGGGATTATGCCTTATGTGATTAGAAATAAGTAAAGGAAGTGAAACAGTGAAGATTGAACAAAATAATGGGAAATTGAACGTCCCTGATCATCCTACGATTGCTTATATTCCTGGAGATGGTGTTGGTGTGGATATTTTTTTTGCTGCACAGCGTGTTTTTGATGCGGCGGTCAAAATTGTTTTTGATGGACAAAACAAAATTGAGTGGAAAAAGTTATTTGCAGGGCAAGAAGCATTTGAGAAAATGGGAGATTATTTGCCTGAAAAAACGCTCCAAGCAATTGATGATGCACTTGTAACAATTAAAGGACCACTTATGACTCCTGTTGGAGAAGGGTTTCGATCAATCAATGTCGCGCTCAGGCAAAAATTGGATTTGTATGCGTGTGTGCGTCCTGTCGAATATTTTTCTGGGATTTCGTCTCCGCTTAAAAATCCAGAGCGAGTGAATATGACAATTTTCAGAGAAAATACTGAGGATATTTACGCAGGAATCGAATTTGCAAGTGGCACAAAGGAAGCACAAAAAGTCATTTCGTTTTTGTCTGATGAGTTGAAAGTATCACAAATTCGTTTTCCAGAGCATAGCGCAATTGGAATCAAACCTGTCAGTACTGACGGAACAAAACGTCTGGTTCGCGCAGCTTTTGATCATGCTGTCAGTACTGACAAAAAGCGCGTTACTTTTGTTCATAAGGGAAATATTATGAAATTTACTGAAGGAGGGTTTAGAAAATGGGCGTATGAAGTGGCCTCGGAATATCCGACGTTTACGGCGCTTGATTTTCAGAAAATAAAAGCCGCGCAAGGGATTTCTGCCGCGCAGCAGGCGAAAGCAGAAGCACTGGAAGCGGGAAAAATTTTTGTGGATGATGTCATTGCTGACAACTTTTTACAACAAATTTTGATTCGCCCTGAGCAGTTTGAGGTTATTGCGACTTTAAATTTGAATGGGGATTATATTTCTGATGCTCTTGCAGCTGAGGTTGGTGGGATTGGGATTGCCCCTGGAGCCAATATTAATTTTAAAACAGGACACGCGATTTTTGAGGCAACACACGGAACAGCACCAGATATTGCGGGGAAAAATCTGGCAAATCCATCCAGTTTGATTTTGTCAGGAGTGATGATGTTTGAATATCTGGGCTGGACTAAAGTCGCACAGGTGATCAAAAGTGCTTTAGCACAAACCATTCTGGAGCAGCATTTAACACAAGATCTGGGAGGAAACTTGAGCACGAGTGAATTTGCAAATGCACTCATTGAAAAAATTTCACACGTTTAAAAAGACATCGTACGATGTCTTTTTTTCTGTCAGTACTGACAACATTCAATTTTTAGCGTAAGCGTTGCTGCGCCCTTGATTTGCGTTCATTTCTTGTGCCTTGGTGAGGGAGACGTACTGATAATTTGACGGATTCACTACAGCAGTGTAATACTTATTGCTCTTACTGACAAAAACCATGCCTTGTGCGGCAGTAGTCCAGCCGTTGGCAGTTGCTGGAGCGCTGTTATCGCTAGAATCTTGTGTAGCAACACTTGAGGACGATTGTGTGGTTTCAGGTGCTTTTGAAGGTTCAGCTGTTCCAGTTTTTTCATTGCCATCATTGTAATCAATGGAAACGCCTTCTGCATCATTAATGACAACAATTTCAACATCAAGTTTACCATCAGAGGATTTTTCATCAACGACGGAGCCACGCGGAATGGTTTCACTGCCATTATAAAGTGGTGTAGTTTGATATTGAATGGTTTGATCACTATTTTCATGCGTTTTCCAATAATTTTCTGCAAGTTCTTCAGCCGCACGCATACCGCCATTTTGGTCAGCCCCTACATTTTGACTGCGCGTTCCTGTTGTAAAATTGTACTGTGAACGATAAGAAAATTTGCCTAAAAGACTGTCAGCAATGGAATGACTGCGATTATACAAAAAGCCATGATACGTCCGATTGGTCAGTCCAAAATGAATGCTCGTCATTGAATTTTTGGGCCACGCAGGAGGATCGAGTGGTGTCCCTTGACGCGCACCTTTTGACGCTTCAAATTCAGAAAAAGTCAAGACTGCGCGGGCAATTCCTGAGCGGCCTTTTTCATCTGCCGCAAAATGATAATCTGCTGGTTTCATCGTCTCAAATCCAGATAAATGTGCTTTTCCATTATTCCAATAATAATTTTGTGTCGGTCCAGCTGATTTTTCATTTGTGTAAGTGATCAAGCGTTTTAAAATGGCATCAGGCGTTTCATCAGTTGTTGTGACTGCTGACGAAGACGTTGATGCGTGTGATGGAGCAGAAGATGTGCTTTGTTCCGTTGTTTTTGAAGCTGTGAGTGATGCGGCTGATTTTTGTGTGGAGTTGCTTTGACAGGCGCTTAATGACAAAGCCGTAAGTAAGGTCAACCCCAATAGTCCCAATTTTTTCATCATGATGTGTCTTTCTTTTTTTGTCAAGTGAGGAATCACGCTCAATGTTTTTGTCGTCGTGCAAATTCTGAAAATCTAAATTTATCCACCTGATGATGACTTTGCGTGAATTGAAAAAGCGTATTATCTGCAAGAGAAACATGGGACACCACGGAAACGATGTGGCGATCATGTGGATTTAAATCAAGAAAATTCATATCGTCAGCGCTGACAAGATCAATTGTAATCGATTTTTGAGCATAAGCAATGTCTAAATTTAAGTCCCGTTCCAAATACTCATAAACTGAATCGCAAGCTTGTTCAAGCGTCAAACCATGTGCAAGATCTGCCCTAAAAAAATCGCGATCCAAGATGGCAAACTTTCCATCAATTTTACGCCGTCGCAAAATATGAAAAATTTCTGTCCCAATTGGAAATGCTGTCAGTACTGACAACGCGGCATCCACTTTTTTTTTCTCAAATTTTAAAACTTCTGTTTGACTTTCAAATTGCAAAGACTGCTGCAATTCTTTGTAGGAAATTAAACCCGTCACAGGAAAGAGTAACTTTTTGTGTGGAATCACAAGACTCCCATAGCCGTGCCTGCGTTGAATCATCCCATTATCCGCAAGAATTTTTAGTGCTTGACGCACTGTAGCGCGCGACGCATGATAATGCGCTGACAATTCATTTTCGCTGGGAAGTAATGTATTTTCTGTGTAAACTTCATCAAAAATCTTTTTTTCTAAATCTTGTAAAATCACTTCATATTTTTTCATAAATCCATTATATCAAAAAAAAATAAGTTAAGACTCGACGAAAACGGTTTCATGTGTTAAACTTATCTTAGTTTCAAACTTGTATGTACAAGTAAGGGGGAAAAGCACCTGATTGTAAAACAAAACATACAACACATCAAAAAAAGAAAGGATTTATCACATGTTTGGTTTTAGTAAAAAGAAAAATTTAAAAGAAGATTCCCACTTGTATGCTCCACTCAGTGGCGAAATCATCTCCATTTCAGAGGTTGCAGATCCTGTTTTCTCAAAAAAAATGATGGGTGATGGCTATGCTGTTGAACCTACTGGAAATCAATTATTCGCACCCGTTTCAGCAAAAGTATCACTTGTCCAAGGACACGCGCTTGGTTTTGTCAGAGCTGACGGACTTGAGGTGCTCCTTCACGTTGGGATTGACACCGTCTCTCTAAACGGTGCACCATTTACGTTCAAAGTGAAAGAGGGCGACATTGTTGACGGCGGTCAAGAAATTGGACACGTCGATTGGGATCAAGTAAAGAAGGCAGGATTATCTCAAACGACAATGATCGTCTTCACAAACACTCAAGACAAACTTGGAAATTTTGAAGTGAAAAAAGGCACGACAACCGCTGGTGCTGATATTGGAAGCGCACAAGTCAAATGAGAAAATAGGAAATTCTCACCACCATTATTATTATTAACAAAACTCACCCGTTGAGTAAGGAGGAAACACATGGCCAATTATTCCCAAATGGCATCAGACATCATCGCTGCAGTTGGCGGAGATGAGAACATCATAAAAGTCATCCACTGCATCACGCGACTTCGTTTTACATTGAAAGATAAAGATAAAGCGGACAACGAAAAAGTGGAAGCCATCAAAGGCGTTGCAGGTGCCGTTTACAACCAAGGACTGAATCAATATCAAGTCGTTATCGGTCAAACGGTCGAAGACATCTATGACGAAGTCGTTTTGCAACTCGGAAATCGCGTTGTTGACGACGCCGCAACCCAAGAAGCGATTGGAGAAACACAAGGTAACCAAAGTAAAAATCCATTCGTTCACGCCTTTCAAGTAATTATTGGAACAATTACAGGATCTATGATTCCAATTATCGGACTTTTAGCTTCTGGCGGAATGATTAACGGACTCGCCAATTTATTCAAACAACAGCCTGTTGGAAGTATGATTTTCCCTGCTGCGATGAATGCACACTTACTGAATCCGAATGGATCAACCTTTATTATCATTACCACAGCAGCAATGGCTCCATTTTATTTCTTACCTGTCCTTGTCGGATTTTCAGCTGCAAAACAACTCAAAGCAAACGAATATGTTGTCGCTGCAGTCATGGCTGTATTTCTTGATCCCAACCTTCGCGGAGCAATTAATACCGTGACAACAGTGGTTCATAAAGGCGTTACCTATACAAATTTCACTCAGCCCACACTTCATAATGTTTTGGGTGTCCATTTTACTTCAACCATATTTGGAATTCCGATCGCATTTCCTGATCCAACAGGATACCCTTCCTATGCTTACACAATTTTTCCAGCGATCTGTGCCACAGCAATCGCAGCGCCCCTTGGAAAATGGCTTCACAAACATCTCCACGTTGCCCTTCGTCCAATTTTTGAACCTATGATCACTTTCTTTGTGACTTTAATTGCCGTCATGGTAGCCGTAGGTCCAATCATGAATTTGATTGGTGGAGTTTTAGGAAATATTGTCACAACGTTGATTGGAAATGGAGATAATCTCATTCAACTTGGTATCGCAGCACTTATCATTGGTGGACTTTATCAATGTCTTGTTATTTTTGGTTTGCATTGGTTGATCATCCCAATTTTAACCCTCCAACTTGCCTCAACAGGTCAATCTAACATTAACATGATTGTTAGCTTTACCATGCTTGCTCAAGGTGCAGGAGCGCTTGCAGTATTCTTCAAAACGAAAAAGGCAGATATGAAAGGATTAGCACTTCCAGCTTCCTTGTCAGCACTGATGGGAGTCACTGAACCTGCAATTTATGGAATCAACTTGAAATACATCAAAGTTTTTATCATGAGTTCAATTGGCGCCGCTGTCGGAGCTGCTGTTGGTGGATTTATGGGACTTCAAATGTACGGGTTCTCAGGTTCGTTGATTGGTTTTCCTAGTTTCATTTCAAATCCAATGGATGGAAAAATCATTAATGGTGTAAAAGTTGTTCCCCATCAATTTTTAGGCATGAGTAATTTGACGATTTTCTGGATTGCAACTGTGATTTGTATCATTGTAGCCTTTGTTCTTGTTTGGATGTTTGGCTATAAAGATTCAGATGTCATGGGTGCGGGTGTTGAAAAGAAAAATGCATTTAAAGATGCCGTCCAATAAGCTTCTTATCACTAAAGAAGCTAGAGCGAACTCGTTCTAGTTTCTTTTTAAAATCGTAGCGCGAAACAACAAAAAATCTACCTCAAAGAAAGGACGACGAATGTCAAATACAGATTGGGCCATCAAATTTAATCAACTTGAAACAGCAAAACGATCGTATGCTCAAGAATCATTAATGACTTTAGGAAATGGATATCTGGGGTGGCGTGGTGCACCAGTTTGGTCGTCATGCTCAACAGATCACTACCCAGGACTTTATGTGGCTGGTATTTTTAACCGCACACATACCACAGTAGAAACACACGATGTTGAAAATGAAGACATGGTCAATCTTCCCAACCCTCAATTAATAAAAATTTTTATTGACGATCAATGCATTGATTTTTCAACACAAACGACGCAAAGAAAAAGTGAAATAGATTTAAAAAAAGGACAACAAAAAGACTGCTATACGGTACAATTAGAAAAAGGTCAGTTAATTCTATCAACAATAAAAGAAGTAGATCCAGTGAACTTTCACCAGATTGGATTTAGCGGAACCATCACATCTGATTTTCCTGCAAAGATAAGAATAGAAAGTAGGATTGATGGCACGGTTCTCAATCAAAATGTTGAGCGCTATCGCGCTTTTGATAGCAAAGAATTTGAAGTAGTATCAACTGAAAATAAAACCTTAATTGCAAAAACACGATCAACAAAAATTGATCTGGTCTTAAGTGCAAAAACAGTGGTCTCAGGACAAGAACTCAGACAAATTGACTCAGAAAATCCTGAAACAATCATTGAATCTGGAACTTTTCACTTAGAAAAAAGTACACCACTCTCCTTTGAAAAAGTAATTGTGATTGCGACAAGTTACGAAACAAAAAATCCATTACTTTTCGTAAAAAATGAAATAAAAAACGCAAACTTATCTTCCATTCAAACGCATCGTTCAAATTATTGGGAAAAAGTGTGGAGAGAAGCAGACATTAAAATAAAATCTGATCACAAAGATCTTCAACTCATGACACGAATGAATATTTTCCACATCCGACAAGCCGCACAACATGAAGCAAACCAATATCTGGATGCTTCGATTGGTTCTCGTGCATTAACTGGAGAAGGCTATCGCGGCCATATTTTTTGGGATGAAATTTTTGTTTTACCTTATTTTGCAGCAAATGAGCCGAAAACTGCGCGTGACCTCCTTTTATATCGCATTAGAAGAATAGATGCTGCCAAAGCAAATGCCAAAATTGATGATGAAACAGGAGCAATGTTTCCTTGGCAATCAGCGATGATTGGGGATGAACAATCTCAGTTTGTTCATCTCAACCCAGTGAATAAAGAGTGGGAGCCAGATCATTCCCGCAGACAGCGTCATGTGTCTCTTGCCATTGTTTATAATCTCTGGATTTATATTCAATTGACAAACGATAATACGATTCTTAAGGAAGGGGGGCTAGAGTTACTTATCGAAACGACCAAATTTTGGCTAAATAAAGCGCAACTTGGAAAAGATGGAAGATTTCACATCACAGGTGTGATGGGACCAGACGAATACCACGAAGCATATCCAGGACAAGCTGGTGGAATCAGGGATAATGCTTATACTAATCTGATGGTCGTTTGGCAATTAAATTGGCTTTTTGAACTAAGAGAAAAGGGATTTGATCTCTCAGCACTTGGAAAAACTCAGCTTGATAAAGCACAAGAAGTAGCACATCAATTATATTTAAATATTGATGAAAATGGTGTAATTGAGCAATATGATGGATTTTTCAAACTTGACGATGTCGATTTTGATGCTTACAAAAAGAAATATGGAGATATCCATCGACTTGATCGCATCCTCAAAGCAAACGGCTATTCCCCTGATTGCTTTAAAGTGGTTAAACAAGCAGATTTATTGATGATTCTCTACAATTTAGGAAAACATAAAACAAAAGAACTCGTAGAACAACTTGGATACACACTACCAGAAAATTGGTTAACCATCAATCGTGATTATTATCTCTCCTGTACAGTTCACGGTTCTACGACTTCACGTCCTGTTTTTGGAGGCATTGCCGTACAACTCGGAGAAACACAAGCCGCTTTAGATGATTTGATCGTAGCAATTGGATCAGACTACTATGATATTCAAGGAGGAACCACTGCTGAAGGTGTTCATATCGGAGTAATGGGAGAAACATTAGAAGTCATTCAAAATGAATTTGCTGGCGTTGATTTTCGAGATGGATATTTTTCAATCGCTCCGACCATGCCCCAAAATTGGACAGCTTTAAAATTTACTCAAAAATTTCACGGTGCCGTTTTGAATATCGATCTTTTCGATAATAAAGGTCAAGTCACTTCAGATCAAAAACTTCGCATTTTTGTTTACGGAAAAGAAGAACAATTGACTGCAGGAGTGCCACTGGTATTTAAGCTTAAATAGTAAATTTTTTTCATCATGAAGTGCAACAATAAAAAGAGCAGAGTTAAACTTCTATTCTTTTTATTTTTAAAAAAATATAGAATAAAACGATAATTCTCTTGACAAATAAAAAAAATAGCGATATAATATAGAAAAAATCAATAAAAGGAGTGACTTATGAAATTAAAAAACGTTAAAATCAAAAAAAGATTTAAATTTGAAAATTTGGGACTTATTTTATTCATCGTATCTTTTATATTAGCTTTCAGTTCAATGTATTTATTTACAAGTCAAGACTTTCTTCTCTCTAATGGACTTGCAAAATTTTCGTTAAGCTTATTTGTCCTTTCATGGCTAATGATTACTTATGGACAACACGCCAAAAATCATAAAAAAATTATCATCAGCGTCGTAAAATCAGAAGATTATCAAACGAAACGTTCTTATTAATGTGTGAATTTTAAACATTTTCTAGCTTTTTAACTTTTTCAAGAACTTAAATTTCTTCGTAATCAAGGATTAAATCTTACCATCTGTGTAGGTTGTGCCATAACCTGTACTGCCTTTATCCTTAATAATGACATCATTGCTCTCTCTTGTCCACAAACAATGCAAGAAACAGATTTACACAAAAAAGACCTTTTTATGGTCTTTTTTTACGCAATTTTCCTCAACCGTTTTTCCAAAAACGAGTTGATTGCACTCGTCATGTCCAAATTTTTTCTCTCAAATATTTTTTTCAGAAGATACGAAGTTGTCGTTTGTTCTAATTCAGGGATAAGGATGATAATTTTTAATTTTTCTGATTGGATATTATTGATTTTGCACCATCAAGAATTAATTGCAAGCCACAAAGAAATTCATTTTCGTTAGAGAGTGTATTTTCAGTGATTGTCGGGTCTGAAATCTCGATAAGATTTGGTAAACTTCCAAAAATAAAAAATGAATCGGTTGGTATGTCAGAGTCAAGTGTGTCAGTACCTGATTGCTCCTCAATGACATGTCCAAATGTATAATGAATCGCAGTCATCACAATCGTGCGAGAGCTTTTATTAGAGATTCCAGCCGAGCGAAGAGAGACAAGACAATATTCAATCAGATATGCAAGCGTCACCGCTGGATAAAAATGTGCGCCAGTGATAATCCGACCTCCATCACGAACTGATAACATCGCATTGCGCAGCTCTAATATATTTTCTTTGAGCCAGTCTTGCCATTTTTCATCGTTTTGACGAATTTTTAAATTACCCAGTGTCTGTTGTAAAAGATACTCCGCAATGTAATCAACAAGAAGCGCTTTACTTTTAAAATGCCAATAAATAGCTGGAGCTTTGACGTCCAATTTTTTTGCAATATCACGTAAAGAAAGCTCATTGTATCCTTTTTCATCAAGTAATTCGATGGCTGCCTGGATGATTTCTAGCTGACGTTTGCTAAATTCTATTTTTTCCATAAGTCTATTATAACACGGTTTTGTTTAAATTTAACACTGTTCATTGAATTGAACAGTGCCTTTTTATCAATATTTATTTTTTTATTTAACAACGTTAAATTTTTACTTGACAATTTCAATTAACAGTGTTAAACTGATTTTTGTAAATAAATTTAACAATGTTAAGGAGAATAAAATATGACAACAAAAAATGAAGTTCTCGCTGTTGAGGCACAGGGATTGGTAAAGATTTTTGGAAATCATCATGCAGTAGATGGTGTGGATTTGAAGATTAAAACAGGAACAATTTGTGGCGTTCTTGGACCAAACGGAGCTGGCAAGACGACGACAATAAATATGCTTGCGACATTATCAAAGCCAAACGGAGGGACGGCTAAAATTTTTGGGTATGACATTCAAAAAGAAGCGCAAAAGGTTCGTCAGTTGATTGGACTGACAGGGCAATTTGCTTCAATTGATGAAAGTCTCTCAGCACAAGAAAACCTTCGAATTTTTGCCCGACTTCATGGCCTTTCACACGCAGCAGCCAAGCAAAAAACAGCCGATCTATTAGAAGAATTCGGGCTGACAGATGCGGCGAAAAAATCACTTGCAAATTTTTCAGGTGGAATGCGACGTCGTCTCGATTTGGCAGCGAGTTTGATTAGTAATCCACCATTGATTTTTTTGGATGAGCCAACGACAGGGCTTGATCCTCGGACACGTACACAAATGTGGGATACGATTAGAAGATTAGTGGCAAATGGGTCGACAGTACTTCTTACGACACAATATCTGGACGAAGCTGATCAACTTGCTGACCAGATTGTCGTCATTGATAATGGAAAAGTGGTTGCTAATGACACGCCAGAAGGATTAAAAAAATCCGTAGGAAGTGCTAGCTTGCAACTGACGCTAAAAAAGTCTGACCAAGTGGAGCAGGCGACAAAAATTATTGAAAATGAACTTCAGGCAACAGTGCAGATTCAAGATAATACACGATTGAGTGCACCAATGCACAACACAGATAAATTGACAGATGTTTTGATTGCGCTGAAAGATGCAGCCATTGAATTGACAGAAACTTCTGTCAAACAGCCAAGTCTTGATGAAGTATTTTTTGCCTTAACCGGCAATAACAAGGAGGAAAATTAAAAAATGGAAAAAACAGCAAAAATCATTCCAGCAACAGAGCGGAATTTAAAAAATCATATCAGTTTTAGTTTAACTGTAAAAAATGCACTGACCTTCACTTATCGGGCCTTACTCAAAACGATTCATAATCCTGAAACTTGGATGGATATAACCATCATGCCAATTATGTTTACTTTGCTCTTTACCTACCTCTTTGGTGGGGCAATTGCGGGATCAATTAAGGCATATTTGCCGACGATTATTCCTGGAATTCTGATTCAAACGCTTGTGACTTCAACAGGAACAGCAGGGACAAATCTGCGTGAAGACACGGATAAATCCATTTCAAATCGTTTTAAGTCGATGCCGATTTCACGCATGGCACCACTTGTGGGGACGCTGACGGCTGACCTCGTGCGTTATGCAATTGCTGGGATTATTGTCTTTGGTATGGGCTATATTTTGGGCTTTCGTCCTGCAGCAGGACTTGGAGCGGTTATTATCAGTATTCTCTTTATGATGATGATTGCTTGGTGTCTTTCTTGGCTCTTTAGCTTTCTTGCTATGTCAGTCAAGTCAGTAACGGCTGCCTCTACGACAGCAATGTTGATTATGTTTCCACTAAGTTTTCTGTCAAACGCCTTTGTCCCAACAAATACCTTACCAAGTGCTTTGAAATTCTTTGCAAACCACATTAATCCTGTGTCTTATGCTGTATCAGCCGTGCGTCATATTCTCAAAAAAGGGACAATTGATGGAAATTTCTGGGCAGCGTTGATTGCAGCAGCAGTGCTCTTACTTACATTTGTACCATTAACTTATGTGACTTATAAGAAAAAAGGTTAAGGATAGTTGAATCAAAAAATGTATTAAGTCGCCTTTTGAGCGACTTTTTATAAAATTCCTGATTGTTCGGACCATTACGGCATACTTAAAAATAAACGTAATAAAATACACGTTGCAAAAATTGCTGATATAATACTTATATCAGGTTTTGACAAAACTGTCAAAACCTGATATAATACTTATATCAGGTTTTGACAAAACTGTCAAAACCATCTTCATGAGCTAGAACTACGTTTTATTCGTATAAAATGCAAGCGCTAACAAAAACAAGCGACTTGCTGATTATAAATAAAGGAGGAAGTTATGACAGATAAAAATCATAACGAAAATTCCGACTTTACTACGGAGGAAGAACTCTTTCTACTACGCAATAAAGACGGAAAAGTTGTTGGAATCAAAGACCTGAGACAAGCGAATTTTCAGGCAACGATGAAAGATTGGAAATCTCATTTGCCGAAAATGAAACCAGTCTCTATCATCATTTGGATTATCATTGCACTGCTTGGTGCGATCGCGTGGAGCATCATTGCTGTTTCACGAGGGGAAACAATCAATGCAATTTGGTTTGTGATTGCGGCGGTCTGCTCTTATATCATTGCTTATCGTTTTTACGCCCTTTACATTCAACGCAAAATCATGCAACCTGATGATAGTCGTGCCACACCATCTGAAGTCCATAATGATGGTCAAGAATTTGACCCCACCAATCGTGTCGTGCTCTTTGGACACCATTTTGCGTCGATCGCTGGTGCTGGTCCTTTGGTGGGGCCAATCCTCGCTGCACAAATGGGCTATTTACCTGGCACCGTTTGGATTATTTTTGGTGTTATCTTTGCCGGTGGTGTGCAAGATATGCTTGTGCTTTGGTATTCCCACCGGCGTGATGCCAGATCTATTGGTGCGATGGCACGTGATGAGGTCGGTAAGTTTGCAGGTGGTTTGACGAGTTTTATCGTCTTTATCATGACAATGATTGTACTTGCTGTCTTAGCACTCATCTGTATCACAGCAATGGCTGGTTCACCTTGGGCAGTCTTTTCGATTGGAATGACCATTCCGATTGCCTTGATAATGGGCGTTTACCTCAAATTTATACGTCCTGGTCGAGTCAATGAAGTTTCTCTGATAGGTTTTGCACTTTTATTAGTTGCTATTTTTGCTGGAAGATGGGTCTCTGAAACCCCTTCTGTTGCTCACATTTTTACTCTTTCACAGAGCACTTTAGTTTGGTGGGTGATGGGATATACTTTTGTGGCTGCGATTATTCCAGCTTGGATTCTCTTGACACCACGTGATTATTTGTCAATGTTCATGAAAATCGGGACAATTTTGATTTTAGCAGTTGCCGTGATTGGTGTACGTCCTGATGTAACAATCCCTGCCTTAACCAATTTTGCAGGAAATTCAAACGGACCAGTCTTTGCAGGCTCGCTTTTCCCATTCTTATTTATTACGATTGCTTGTGGTGCCTTATCGGGATTCCACGTTATGATGAGTTCTGGTACAACACCACATTTAATCAAAAAAGAATCACAAACACGCATGATTGGCTATGGTGGTATGTTGTTTGAAAGTTTTGTGGCAATTATGGCATTGGTAGCTGCCATTTCACTCAACCCAGGTGTCTATTACTCTATGAATACCCCCCAAGCTTCCATGCAAAAACTCGTTGGAAAAGCTTATAATACAAATGCAACAAATACTACAAATGTCAAATCAGCAGCGATAGCAGCCGAAGGCAATGCAGCACTTGCTATTCCAAAAATCGCAATGAATCCAAACGGAAAACCGATGACGATTGATTGGGAAGGGACAACAGGTCAAGCAGCGTTACGTCAAGTGGCAAAAGACGTCGGTGAAATTTCTGTCGTTTCTCGTACAGGTGGTGCGCCAACTCTGGCAGTTTCGATGTCAAATATCTTGAAACGTGTGCCAATTATTGGTGGTACAGGAATGATGGGATTTTGGTATCATTTTGCCGTCATGTTTGAAGCACTCTTTATTCTTTCAGCAGTTTCTGCAGCGACAAAGTCCACACGTTATCTCTTGACGGATGCCTTATCAAACTCCAAACGCAAAGCAATCAAGCGTTTTGGGGATGAAAACTGGTTACCAGGGAAAATTGTAACTACCGCCATCATTGTTGGTGTTTGGGGAGCATTACTTTTGATGGGAGTGTCCGATCCAAATGGCGGTATTCGAATCATGTATCCATTGTTCGGCATTTCAA
This sequence comes from Lactococcus hircilactis, assembly GCF_009601015.1. Lineage (GTDB taxonomy): Bacteria > Bacillota > Bacilli > Lactobacillales > Streptococcaceae > Lactococcus > Lactococcus hircilactis. Next base: position 110,643 of record NZ_WITJ01000001.1, on the reverse strand, counting down.
ACCAGCTTATAGCAGCTGCAGCTCTTGCAATCGTCTGCGTGATGGTCGTAAGAAAAGGATATCTCAAATGGCTCTGGATTCCTGCTATTCCACTTGTTTGGGATGTGCTGGTAACTTTCACAGCTTCTTGGGAAAAAATCTTTTCTGGCAATGTTAATATCGGCTATTTTGCTGCTTATTCTACAGCGCAAAAAGCAGTCAATAGTGGCACTTTAAGCGGTGTTTCATTGACAAATGCTGAAGCAACAGTACGGAATTCTCTGATACAAGGCAGTTTATCGGTTGTTTTTCTTGCCTGCGTTGCTTTACTCCTTATACTATGCGTGATCCGTGTTATTACTGTAGTTCGTGTCAAACAAGTTGGCGCTGAGTTTTCTTCTGAAACTGCATATATTCCATCTCATCTTTTTGAAACATCTAGTTTTTGGGCAACAAAACTAGAACATAAAGTTTTAAAAAATAAGAAATAAGATGACCTTGTTCTTGTTAACTTTAGTAGCGACATTAGTCTATTTTTAAAAATTTAATATAAAGTCAATGATTTTATTTGAACCAAAGCTTTTTCACACATTACTATGGTATAATACTTCTATATCTAAAAAAGACATAACAAAATGGAGAAAAAATGACTGAGCTGGAAAAAATGCTTGCAGGAGATTTGTATGATTGTGGTGATGCTGAACTAATGGCACTCTGGTACAAAGGAAAAAATCTCATGCAACGCTACAATCAAACACCTTATGATGATCGGGATGGACAAGCGAAAATTTTGGATGAGTTATTGGGTGCTCGTGGTGCATCAACACAAATTACTGCTCCAATTTATGTTGATTATGGGCGTTTTATCACACTCGGAGAAGCAGTGGAAATTAATATGAACTGTGTTTTTCTGGATTGTAATCGAATCTCAATTGGTGATTATACATTGATTGCACCTAATGTTCAAATTTATACTGTTTTTCACCCTGTTTCAGCACAAGAGCGCTTTGTGACAAAAAACGATGCTGATTTCCCATTTGCTGTAGCAAAAACTGCTCCTGTGACGATTGGTGCACATTGTTGGATTGGGGGCAATAGTATTATTCTTCCAGGCGTTACGATTGGAGATAATGTTACAATTGGTGCAGGAAGTCTCGTTACCCATGACATCCCATCAAACACACTGGCCTACGGGAATCCATGTCGGGTGATTCGTAAAATCTGACACACAAAAGAGATGAAAAGTAAGCTTTTCAAAAATTGTTTTTAAAATCAAACATCCGACTCAACAGCTACAGTGTCGGGTGTTTTTAATTGAGGTATGATATAATAAATCTATGAATGAATTGAAAAAAAATCGTGTTTTTGAAACAGAAGTGCTTGATTTGTCGCACGAGGGATACGGAGTAGTAAAAATTGGTGGCTTTCCACTTTTCGTTGAAAATGCCTTGCCAGGTGAAACCATTGAGGTCCGAGTCACTAAAATTGGAAAAAGCTATGGTTATGGGCGGTTGGAAAAAATTATTATCCCCTCAGAATTTAGAAAAAACAATATTGACCTAGATTATTTGAGAACAGGTATTGCAGATTTTGGACACATGACTTATGAAGCACAGCTTCGTTTTAAGCAAAAACAAGTCGTAGAGGTGCTTCATAAGATTGCACCAAAAGAAGAGTTTAGCGTTTTACCGATTATCGCTGCACCTGAAGCTACAAAATATCGAAACAAAGCACAAGTTCCTGTTCGTGCGATAAATGGACAACTTGAAACAGGTTTTTTTAGAAAAAATTCACATCAACTCATTCCGATTACAGATTTTTATATTCAGAATCCAGAAATTGATCAACTTATTGCATTCATCCGTGATGAGCTTAGAAAATTAGGATCTGCCAATAAAATTGCCTATGACGAGGAAAAAAGAAGAGGGTGGCTACGCAATATTGTCATTAGACGTGCGCACCATACAGGTGAAATGATGCTGGTATTGGTTGTGACAAGCCCACAGTTCCCCTTTGATAAAACAGAATTTCTGTCAGTACTGACAGAAAATTTTGACACACTAAAATCAATTCAATTGAATATCAATACTTCAAATGGAAGTTATATTTTTGGTAAAAAGTGGGAAATTCTTTTTGGACAAGCTACCATTGAAGATACGATGTTAGGAAAAAAATTCCAAATCTCAGCACCAGCATTTTATCAAGTCAACACAGCTCAAGCAGAAAAGTTATATCAAACCGCTTATGATTTTGCTGAATTAAAAAAGACAGATCACATTGTGGACGCTTATTCTGGGATAGGAACAATTGGCTTATGTGTTGCAGATCAAGTGTCCCAAGTTTATGGGATGGAAGTAATATCAGAAGCAGTAGAAAATGCAAAAATAAACGCAAATTTAAATAATTTGCATAATATAAATTATGTAACTGGTACTGCAGAGCACGTGATGGCAGCCTGGTTGGCTGATGGAATCTCTCCGGATGTCATTTTTGTTGATCCTCCAAGAAAAGGATTAGACGAGCAATTTATTGAGGCTGCAACGCAAATGAATGCACGAACATTGATCTATATTTCATGTAATCCAGCAACTTTTGCAAGAGATGTCGTACGCCTCAAAACAAAAGGTTATGAACTAAAACTCACGCAACCAGTGGATTTATTTCCTCAAACACATCATATTGAAGTTGTTGGTCAATTCATCAAACATTAATTAGAATAGGAAAAGAGGCAAATGATGGGACATCATCATCATAATCATGAACTTGAATCAAAAGTGTACTATGATCACATCGCACAGCGATTTAATCATAGCTGGGACGGTTTTCTTTCGCAATTTTTCAAGAAAGAAATTGTAAAAAAGCTTCAATGGAAAAAAACGGATTCCATTTTAGATGTCGGCTGTGCCAATGGAACATTGCTTTCTATGCTGCATGAAACACGGGATTTCAATGGCTTTGGACTTGATATTTCTCCTGAAATGATTAAGATCGCACAGCAAAATCACCCTGATTTTAACTTTCAGGTTGGATCGGCTCAAGCGCTACCTTATGAGAATCAGCAATTTGATCTTGTGATTTGTTCGGCCAGTTTTCATCATTTTCCAAATCCACTCACTTTTTTAGAGGAAGCAAAACGTGTATTAAAAGACAATGGCAGACTTGTGATTGCCGAGATTCGAATTCCCTTATATGATGTAAGAACCATTTATAATCGCTATATCACAGCGAAATCAAAAGAAGGAGATGTGAAGGTTTATGGTCAGCACGAACTCATAAAGCTTTTTGAAGCATCTGATTTTGACATTGTGATCCATCACAATCATTATCAAATCCAATATTATGAACTCAAAAAGCTGCGTTAAAGCGCAGTTTTATTCAACGACGAAAGGGAGGTTTTTATGTCCGATTTTTTTGATTTACTCAAAAGTCAGCATCTTTTCTTTGAATCTGGACAGACCAAATCCTATGATTTTCGTCTGTCAGCACTGACAGATCTTGAAAATGCACTGATTCATCGTGAGCATTTGATTCTTGCTGCTTTAAAAAAAGATTTAAATAAAGCCCCCTTTGAGAGTTATGCGACTGAATTTGGCGTGGTACTTGATGAAATCAAGTATGCTAAAAAGCACTTAAAAAAATGGATGAGTCCACAAAGAAGATCTGTTGGATTAAAAAACTTTCCTGCTCAAGGGAGAATTTATCGCGAACCTTATGGGAGTGCCTTAATCATGGCGCCGTGGAATTACCCTTTTCAGCTCTTGATTAATCCTCTTGTAGCAAGTATTGCTGCTGGAAATTGTACGGTTTTAAAAGCATCAGAAGATGCTCCAGCAACCAGTCAAGTCATCAAAACGTTGATCGAATGTATCTTTAAACCAGATTATGTGGCCGTGATTCTTGGAGATGTATCAGTCAGCAAACAATTATTAACGCATCAATTTGATCTGATCTTCTTTACCGGTAGTTCCAGTGTAGGAAAAATGGTCATGAAAGCTGCAAGTGAGTTCTTAACGCCAGTAACTTTAGAACTGGGTGGGAAAAGTCCGTGTATCATTGATGAGACTGCTCAATTATCGTTAGCTGCCAAAAGAATTGTTTGGGGAAAGTTTTTAAATGCTGGACAAACGTGTGTAGCACCAGATTATCTTCTTGTACACGAATCTGTCAGCGCTCAGCTCATCACGGTACTAAAAGAGCACATCCAAGCTATGTATCATAAGGCATTGTCCAATCCAGATTATCCTTCTGTCATTAATGACAGACATTTCAAGCGCTTAACCCAACTCATCCGTAACGAGAATGTCATTTTCGGAGGAGATTTTGATGCTCCATCTAAAAAAATTGAACCAACGTTGATTTTTACTGACAATTGGGAAAGCCCAATCATGCAAGAGGAAATTTTTGGACCGCTCTTGCCGATTTTGACGTATTCCTCCAAAGAAGACCTTGTAAAAAAATTAAATCAAAAAGAAAAACCTCTTGCCACTTACCTATTTACAACCTCAAAGGTTAATGAAACTTATTTTCTCAATGCACTCTCTTTTGGAGGGGGATGTATCAATGATACAGTTGTCCACGTTGCCTCTCCCACGCTTCCTTTTGGAGGAGTAGGAAATAGTGGAATGGGAGCTTATCATGGCGAGAAGGGCTTTGATACATTTTCACACGCAAAGAGCATTCTCAAAAAATCAAATCTCATCGATTTCCCGTTTCGTTATCCACCTTATAAAGAAAAATGGTTCAAATTACTCAAAAAATTATAAAATATCAGAAAGAATATCATGCTTAGAATTTCTCAAATCCGTATCTCAATCAACGATGACATCAGCAAAGTTAAAACACTAGTCCTAAAAAAGCTCCGACTTGAAGCGTCTGATCTTCTCGAATTTCACATTTACAAAGAATCAATCGACGCGAGACATCATGGTAAAATTGATTTTATTTACACCGTAGATATCGCCATAAAAAATGAATCAAAACTGCTCAAAAAACGGATTAAAAATGTCTCTGAAGCACCAGATTTGTCATATAAAATGCCAAAAACCGGATCAACTCCACTTCAACATCGCCCTGTTGTGATTGGTTTTGGACCAGCAGGCATGTTTTCTGCTCTCTTACTCGCACAAAAAGGGTACCGCCCCATTGTTTTAGAACGAGGGGGACAAGTCGATGATCGTGTGAAATCCATTGCACAGTTTTGGGAAAATGGAAAATTAGACCCTCATTCAAATGTCCAATTTGGAGAAGGAGGAGCAGGGACTTTTTCAGATGGAAAATTAACGAGTCGTGTACGTGACTTACGAGGGAGAAAAGTTCTTGAAGAATTTGTGATCGCTGGAGCGCCAGAAGATATACTTTATCATGCGCACCCTCACGTGGGAACAGATCTCTTACGTGATATCGTCAAAAATATTCGCCGACAGATCATCTCTCTTGGTGGAGAAGTCTTTTTTGATACACAAGTGACTTCTTTTGAGACTCAAGATGGAAAACTCATCGCCCTCAAACTTCAAGATGGGACTACGATCAAAACACATCACGCAATTTTGGCTATTGGTCATAGCGCTAGAGATACTTTTGGTGAACTGTACAAATCTGGCGTGAAAATCTCTGCAAAACCCTTTGCCATTGGCGTTCGTGTGGAACATCCTCAACGTCTCATCAATGTTGCACAATATAAAGAATTTGCTGGACATCCTCGATTAGGCGCTGCAGAATATCGATTGACTCACAAAGCATCAAACGGCCGAGGAGTTTATACGTTTTGTATGTGTCCTGGAGGATTGGTCGTTGCGGCAGCATCAGAAGAAGGACGTCTTGTGACGAACGGTATGAGTGAACACGCAAGAGCAGAAGAAAACGCCAATAGTGGTTTACTCGTTCAAGTTTTTCCAGAAGATTTCCCTAGTACGCATCCATTAGCAGGTGTAGAATTTCAACGTCAGCTAGAGCAAAAAGCTTTTGAACTGGGAGGATCAAATTATCATGCACCCGCTCAGCTTGTGGGAGATTTCATTAAGGACCAGCCCTCAACTCATCTCGGCACCGTTCATCCAAGCTATGGATTGGGTGTAAAACCAACGGACTTAACACAGCTCTTTCCCACTTATGTGACTGACGCAATGCGAGAAGCTTTGCTTGCTTTTGATAAAAAAATTCATGGTTTTGCAATGAACGACGCCGTCATGACAGGAGTGGAATCCCGCTCCTCTTCTCCAGTGCGTATCAATCGGGACGAAAACAACTTTCAATCGCTTTCCGTTCAAGGAATCTATCCAAGCGGAGAAGGAGCAGGATTTGCAGGAGGAATTGTTTCTGCAGCTATCGATGGCTTGAAATGTGCCGAAAGTTTGATTCAAAATTATGCGCCATCCGAGAAATAAGAACAGAATGTTAGCAGGGTTTATGTTATAATTAAGGCATAAAGCTTGTTTTTTTAAAGTTTTTAATAAGGGGATATCAATGAAACACGAAACCAAAACTTTTTCGACGACCATTTTTTCAAAATGGATTATAAATAATAAGTTAGTTACTGCTTTATCTATCATTTTGTTATTGTTGCTTAATGTGTTTATTTTAAGTAAAGTGAGTTTTATTTTCAAACCAGTCAATGATTTTTTAGCGATTATCGGACTTCCAGTCGTCCTCGCTGCAGTTTTTTATTATCTGCTCAATCCGATTGTTGATTATGCACAAAAACATAAAATTCCTAGGATCGTCTCCATAACGATTCTCTTTTTAGTCATTGCTGCTTTGATTGTTTGGGGAGTGGTTGTTGCTGTACCCAATATTTCAAGTGGGATTGAATCTTTTGCAAACAGTGTTCCGACTTACGTTAATGGTGCTCAAAAGGAAGTAAATGCGCTTTTAAAAAATCCAAATTTTGACCAATTTAAACCACAGGTGGATAAAATCGCAGATTCAATTGGAAATCAATTAATTGAATGGTCAAAAAACATCTCATCGACTGCAATTGACACTGTGACTGGCTTGATTGGGAAAACAACTGGGGTACTCATTTCTTTGATTATTTTTCCATTTGTCCTATTTTATCTTTTAAAAGATGGCAAACGTTTAAATGGCTACATTGCCCATCTTCTCCCAAAGAATTGGCAAAAAGATACGTTAGAGATTTTACATGAAATTAATAGTCAACTCTCAAATTACGTTCGTGGGCAAATCATTGTTGCTTTTTCTGTTGCGGTTATGTTTTTAATCGGCTTGCCAATTATTGGCCTTAAATATGCTGTTCCTCTTGCCATATTAGCAGGATTCTTTAATTTGATTCCTTTTTTAGGTTTTTACCTTGCCTTAATTCCTGCCTTGATTATCGGGATTGTTACGGGTGGTCCGTTGATGCTCATTAAGGTCATCATTGTCTTTACAATTGAACAAACCATTGAAGGACGCCTTGTTTCTCCTTTAGTTCTTGGAAAATCACTGGCCATCCATCCTATTACTATCTTATTTGTTCTTTTAACTTCAGCTAAGATATGGGGAGTTTGGGGCGTCCTTTTAGGAATTCCACTCTATGCTGCTGCAAAAGTTGTTGTGGTTCATATTTTTGAGTGGTACAAACAAATTTCAGAACTTTATCCCGATCACAGTCGAGCCGTCCTCTTGACTGAAGAAATTGAAGAATAAAAGCCAATTAGAAACGAGATAAACATGTCTTATTCCCAAGAAACAATTGATTTTTTGCATCAAGGTGACTTTGTGAGTATGAAAAAAGCATTAGAAAATGCCATCCAATACGATGCCGAACCTGTCTTATCCGATCTTGCTGAATATCTCCAAATGATGGGATTCGATTCAGAAAGTCATCAGATTTACAATCATATACTACTCACTCATCCTGAAGATACATCAATTTTGATTAATCTTGCAGAACTTGCTGAAGATGATGGTGAACTTGATAAAGCGCTAGATTATTTGTACCGTATTCCTGAAGACGACGAAAATTATGTCGCAGGATTAGTTAAAATTGCGGATTTATATCAATATGAGGGAGATTTTGAAACATCAATTTCAAAGCTAGAAGAAGCTAAAGCTTTATCTGATGATCCTTTAGTTACATTCGCTTTAGCAGAAAGTTATTTTAATCATGCGGAGTATCAAAAAGCAATCACAGAGTACGCTAAACTCTCTGAGCGTAAAATTCTCCATCACACCAAAATTTCAATCTACCAGCGCATCGGAGAAGCCTATGCTCAATTAGGTAATTTTGAAAACGCTGTTTCATTTCTTGAAAAGTCATTTGAATTTGATAAGTCGGATGAAACACAATATAAAATTGCGATTTTATATTTAGAGATGAACAATATTTCTCGCGCACTTTCAACTTTTAAAGCACTCCATCAGACAGGAAACGACCTGATAAATTATGAACTTGCATACGCACAAGCACTTCAGGAAAATGGACAAAATCAAGAAGCTAGAAAAATGGCAGAAAAAGGACTGAAAAAAGCACCAAATTCAGTGATGCTTCTCCACTTTTTATCGCGGCTTGATTATCAATTAAAAGATTTTTCAGGTGCAGAAACTCAATTAATGCAGGCACTCAATCTTCCTGAAATGCACGATGAAACAGTCTTTTTATTAGCTAACCTTTATTTTAACCAGGAAGATTTTGAAGCAGTCATTCGCTTGGAACCACTTTTAGAAGAGCAACATCTCCTCGCACAATGGCTTTTTGCACAATCTTATCGTGCATTAGAAGAAGATGAAAAGGCCAATAAAGCTTATCAAGACCTTCTTGAAACATCCTTGATTGAAAATCCAGAATTTTTAAGTGATTATATTGATTATCTCCGTGAAATCGGACAAATCAAAGCTGCAAAAGAATATATCAAACAATATCTTGAAATAAACCCTGATGACGAAACAATGAGAAACTTACTTCTGGATTAAGATTAATGCCAAGAGTCAGTTAAAAAAATTTTTTTAAACCAAAAAGCGATAGATCGATGATTTTTCGTTTTTTATTTTACAGAAAAACATGAATTTTAATCCTTGCAATTTTTTTTTCATCATGATATAATGTTTAAAGTTCTTATTGAACTGACCGAAGACAGTAGGGGGCTTGAGCCATAAATATCCTACCGAGGACAAACATTTAAAAAATGATTGAACTCTCTATGTCTTTTGGATGTAGATTTTTTATTTTAAATCTACAACAAAATAAAATGGAGGTAAAAAAATGAGCGATTACAAAGTAAATGAAGCAACGATTGCTGCGAAAGCAGAATTGGTTGACGTCTATGCTAAAAAATTTGCTGAAGCAGCATCGGTTGTTATTGCAGATTCACGTGGTTTGACCGTTGATGAAGATACTCAACTTCGTAAAAACTTGCGTGAAGCTGGTATTGAATTTAAAGTTGTTAAAAATTCAGTATTACGCCGTGCAGCACAAAAAGCTGGAATCGAAGGAATGGATTTTTCTGGTCCTTCAGCAGTAGCTTTTTCTAACGAAGATGTTGTAGCACCTGCTAAAATTTTGAGTGATTTTGCTAAAACAGCAGAAAACCTTGAAGTTAAAGGTGGAATCATCGAAGGTAAAGTATCTTCTCAAGCAGAAATTGCAGCTCTTGCAGCTCTTCCAAGCCGCGAAGGACTTCTTTCTATGCTTCTCTCAGTGCTTCAAGCACCTGTACGCAACGTGGCTCTTGCAGTCAAAGCTGTTGCAGACAAAGCAGAATCAGCAGCTTAATTTCCTTTTGGGGCTTTAAGTTAAACTGGTCAGCTGTGGGAAAACCCACACCACAATATCGGCGGATTGACGCATACTAAATTCTAATAGGAGAATATCAAAATGGCATTGAACATTGAAAACATCGTTGCTGAACTTGAAACAGCAACAATCCTTGAACTTTCTGAACTTGTAAAAGCAATCGAAGAAAAATTTGACGTAACAGCAGCAGCTCCTGTTGCTGTAGCAGCAGCTGGTGCTGGTGAAGCAGCAGCTAAAGATTCATTCGACGTAATTCTTACATCAGCTGGCGACAAGAAAATTGGCGTTATCAAAGTTGTACGTGAAATTACAGGTCTTGGACTTAAAGAAGCTAAAGCACTTGTTGATGGTGCTCCAGCTCCAATCAAAGAAGGCGCTGCAACTGCAGAAGCTGAAGAAATCAAAGCTAAACTTGAAGAAGCTGGCGCTTCAGTAGAACTCAAGTAATCACTGTTTTTGATTTATAAAAATCTCGCTAACTGAGTTTAGCGAGATTTTTTTTATTTATTTTTCCATTATTAATAAAAAATTATCACAAACTTCAAAAAACATGATGTCTTGTATTTTTTTTTTCATGTTAAAATCTTGAATATGGTAGAAAATTAAAAGAAATCAGGTAGAGATATGGGAATCAGTGCACAGCGAGGAAATAAACTTCGTACAAAAGGATGGAGACAAGAAGCGTTATTAAGATTATTGGAAAATAATCTTGAGAATGCTGAGGATCCAGAAAATTTGGTCGTTTATGGTTCAATTGGAAAGGTAGCACGTGATTGGCCAAGTTATCATGCAATTGTTAGATCCTTAAAAAATATTGATGAAGATGAAACATTAATCATTCAGTCAGGAAAACCAATTGGTATATTAAAAACACATAAAGATGCACCACTTGTAATAATGGCAACGAGTAATTTGGTAGGTCATTGGGCTAATAGTGAGACATTTTACCAACTTTATGATAAAAATTTGACAATGTGGGGTGGGTTGACTGCAGGAGATTGGCAATACATAGGAAGTCAGGGCGTGATTCAAGGAACTTACGAAATCTTTCAGTCTATTGCTAGAAAATATTTTAACGGTTCATTATCTGGAAAATTCATTTTAACCGCTGGACTTGGTGGAATGTCTGGCTCTCAGCCACTTGCAGGGGTAATGGCGGGTGCTGCAATACTTACGGTTGAAGTGGACGAAAAGAAAGCAGATAAAAGAATTGCCACAGGATTTTTACAAAAGAAGACGCATCTTCTGGATGAAGCACTTCGTTGGATTAAAAAAGCACAATTGGAAAATACTCCACTTTCAGTAGGATTAATTGCAAATGCAGCTAGTGTTTATTCACAACTTTTTGAGCGAGGAATTATACCCGATATCGTCAGTGATCAGACGGCAGCACATGATTTATTGTATGGATATGTACCAGAAAACATTGAATTATTAGAACTTGAACAGCTTCGAAAAAACGATCCTAATCAAGTGATACAGCGTGCAGGTAAGAGTTTAGCAAAAGAAGTGAATGCTTTACTTAACTTTCAATCGCAGGGGGCGGTAGTATTTGACAACGGAAATAATATTCGAACACAAGCGAAAGCTTTTGGAGTTGAAAAGGCATTTGATATTCCTATTTTTACTGAGGCGTTTTTACGACCACTTTTTGAGCGAGCCATAGGGCCGTTTCGCTGGGTTGCTTTGTCTGGCGATACTCATGATATTGAAATTATTGACCACTACCTCCTCGATGTTTTTTCCGAAAACGAAATTGTAAATAACTGGATCAAGTTAGCCGCGAAATATGTTCCTGTACAAGGACTTCCTGCTCGGATTGCTTGGTTAGGGCATGGAGAGAGAACAAAATTAGCTTTAGCAGTAAATCAATTTGTGGCTGACGGAGTACTTTCAGGACCTGTTGCTTTTACGAGAGACCATTTGGATGCCGGGGCAATGACGCATCCAAATATTATGACAGAAAATTTAAAAGATGGAAGTGATGCTATTTCTGATTGGCCGCTGATTAATGCAATGGTTGCAAGTAGTTCTAAATCTGATTTAGTAGCAATACATGCTGGTGGTGGTGGATATGCTGGATACATGCAATCAGCAGGATTGACTATTGTGGCAGATGGGACTGATGCAGCAGCATAACGTTTAAAATTGGCATTAGATAACGACACAAGTCTTGGAGTGCTTCGTTATGCAGATGCAGGTTATGATGCATCGCTTGATGAGGTAGAAAAAAAGGGGATTCATCGCGTGATATTAGAGAATTAAAAAAATTTTATTATGAAGATTTAATTTTTAAAAAGACAAAGAGCAATAAAAGAAATATAATTAGAATGTAGTCTTAAGGAGGCGATATGGCTGAACAAAAGTTACTGACGAATAATCAACGAATGTGTACCAGTGAGTAGATAAAACCATTAAAAATTTTTTATACTAAAGGAGCACACTTTATGACAGAATCAACATTTAATTTTGATACTTTACAAGTCCATGCAGGACAAGAAAATCCAGATATCGCAACGGGTTCCAGAGCGGTTCCAATTTATCAAACATCTTCTTTTGTGTTTAATAATAGTGATCATGCTGAGGCGCGTTTTGCACTAAAAGATCCAGGGGCTATATATTCCAGATTAGGAAATCCAACCAATGACGTTTTTGAAACAAGAATCGCTGCTTTAGAAGGGGGGACAGCTGCTTTGGGTGTCGCTTCCGGATCAGCAGCAATTACCTATGCGATTCTCAATATCGCTCATGCAGGCGATAATATTGTTTCTGCTAGCACACTTTATGGTGGGACTTATCATTTATTCTCTGGCACGTTACCCAACTACGGGATCACAACTCATTTTGTAGATCCAGATAAGGCTGAGAATTTTGAAGCTGCGATTGATGAAAATACAAAGGCGATTTACTATGAAACATTAGGAAATCCTGGAAATAATGTGATTGATTATGATGCAGTCGCTGAAATTGCAAGAAAACATGATTTACCTATCATCGTTGATGCAACGTTTACGACACCCTATACTTTTAAACCTTTTGAGCATGGGGCAAACGTTGTGGTTCACTCTGCAACAAAATTCATTGGTGGACACGGTACATCTATTGGTGGTGTTATCGTTGATGGTGGAAATTATAACTGGGGCAATGGAAAATATCCTGATTTTGTTACACCAGATGAAAGTTATAATGGGATTACTTTTGCGGATTTGGGGGGTGTCGCATTTGTGGTTCGTATTCGTGCGATTCTTTTACGCGATACTGGAGCAACATTATCTCCATTCCATTCATGGCTGTTTGCACAGGGATTAGAAACCTTGAGTCTTCGGGTACAACGTCATATTGACAACGCAAAATCAATTGCTGAATTTTTAGAGCATCATCCAAAAGTTAAAACAGTACACCATCCTCTCTTAGAAAGTAATGAGTATCATGATCTTTACACTAAATATTATCCAAAAGGTGGAGGGTCGATTTTTACATTTGAATTGAAAGATAATAATGCGAAACAGGCACGAGATTTTATAGATGAATTAAAAATCTTTAGTCTTTTAGCCAATGTCGGAGATACCAAATCACTTGTGATCCACCCCGCTTCAACTACACACCAACAACTTTCTGAAGAAGAGTTGGTTGCTGCAGGCATTGCTCCTGGGACGATTCGTTTATCAGTCGGGATTGAGGATGTGAAGGATTTGATTGCTGATCTAGCACAAGCTTTAGATAAAATCTAATCTATTATATTCATGATAGAAAGTGAAGAATTTCTTCACTTTTTTGTTACAATGAATTAACGCACATTATATAAAAGTAAATATGGCATTTATAAAGTATAAACACGAGAGTGAAATCTTCATGATAAAATCATAACTATCAAAAATAAAGAAGGGAATTTTATGGTTAGAAGACTTACGAAATCAGATGTTTTAGCGGCAGTAAAAGGGGGAGCTGTTTTCGCTTCTGGCGGAGGAGCATTTTATGAACATGGACTAGAGATGGGATATGCAGCATTAAGTATTGGTGAGGTTAATTTAATCTCGATTGAGGAACTTCCAGATGATGCGACGCTCTTGACACAAACTGCTATTGGTGCTCCAGCTGGAACAACGGATTGGCAGATGCAGGGGAAAGATTATATTAAGGCTGTTCAACTTGTGCAAGAACAAATTTCGGAAAAAGTCGTTGGGTTGTGGACACCCCAAAATGGGAAATCATCTTCAACTAATGGCTGGATAACAGCTGCTGCACTTGGTTTATATATTGTTGACGTGACAGGAGACATTCGTGCTCATCCGACGGGGGAGATGGGAGATATTGGTGTAAATTCTAAAGCGGATTACATTACAACTCAGGCAGCAGTTGGAGGTAAAAAAGAAACAGGAAAATATATCGAGATTATTGCCACAGGGACTTCAAAAACAACGTCAAAAATTTTACGCAGTGCATCCGATCAAGCTGGAGGATTTATTGCGACGGCAAGACATCCTTTACCAGTAAGCTATGTTAAAGAAAATGCTGTAATCGGTGGTTTGTCCAAAGCAATTAATCTGGGACACACGATTATTGCAGCAGAAAAAAAGGGAGTCACTCATGTCATTAACGAAATTGTAAAAGAGACAAGTGGAGAAATCGTGGTTAGGGGAACGATTGTCTCAAAACGAATGAAATATACAAATCAAGCTTTTGATATTGGTACTGTCGTAGTTGAAGATGAGAAAGGACATCGCTTTACTCTCTATGCCCAAAATGAGTTTATGGCAATTGAGAATGAAAATGGAGAAAGAATCTCTACTTATCCTGATGTCCAGACTGTATTTAGGGCTGAAGATGCTTTTGCGCTTTCTACAAATGAAATAAAAAAAGGACAAGAAGTGGTCGTATTTAAAATTGATAAATCTCATTTTCCTCTGTCAACTGGTGCAAAGGATCGAGGAGTATATTCTGATGTAGAAAAATCATTAGGAATAGAACTATATCACTCTTCTTTTCCAAAAGAAGAATAGAAAAATGGAGCATGAATGAATCCAAAACAAAGGAATTTATTGATTGTGATCATAATAATCACTGGAGTAATTGTACTTGGTGCGTTCAGCTTTATCGGTCACAATAGAAAAAACACAGCGACTGAAACTCACAAAGTAGTCAAGGTTGGGAGAATTGCAGGAACGAAGAAAGATGATGCAATTTGGGCAGCGATTTCTAAAGAAGCTCGGGAAAAGTACGGGATTCAGTTGAAATTTACTTACTTTACAGATTATACGCAACCTAATTCAGCTTTATCGAGTGGGAGCATTGATTTAGATGCTTTTCAAATCCATGCTTTTTTAGAAAATTGGAACAAAGAACATGGTTCAACTTTAGTTTCTTTGGGGGATTTGTGGATTACACCATTACGTTTGTTTTCAGAAAAAGTTAAAAAAGTTTCTGAATTACAAGATGGAGCAACGATTGCTGTGTCAAACGACACTTCAAATGAAAGTCATGTCCTTTATCTGCTTGAAGCAGCAGGATTAATTAAATTAAATGTTTCAGGTACTACGTTAGCAACACTACGCAACATTTCTAGTAATCCAAAGCACTTGATGATTAAAGAATTGGATGCAGCACAAACCGCTCATGCGCTTGGGTCTGTTGATGCGTCTGTCATTACACGAAATTTCGCTGATACAGCAAAAATTCCTCTGTCAGATGCAATTTTCTCAGAACCGTTAGCTACTTACTCTAAAGAATGGGTCAGCTTGGTCGCTACAACAAAGAAAAACGAAAACAATAAAACGTTCAAAGAAGTGGTTGAGGCGATTCATTCTAAAACAGTGGTTGATGCAATCAAAAAGAATTATCCAACGGGAGAATTGTTACCTGCTTGGAAGTTCAAAATCTCTAAATAATAAAAAGGTTATAATAGAGTTAAGAGTATAATGGAAAGGGGAGAAATGCAAAAAGAAATAACATTGACAGGTTTTGATCTCCAAATCAGTGATGTTTTGCGTCTGGCACGGGAAGAAGTAGTGGTTAATCTTGATTCACATGCGCTAGAAAAAGTTAAAAAAGCAAGGCAAATTGTATTGCAAAAAGCTCAGGGAACTGAAAAAATTTATGGTCTCAATACTGGTGTGGGACAAAATAAAGATCAGAGAATTGCGATTGATGCATTTGAAGAATTTAATCGTAACCTAATTTATTCGCATTTAGTGGCGATTGGTGATGCTGTGCCAGAAGTTCAGGCACGTGCGGTACTGTTGATTAAACTTCATTCATTTTTACGAGGAAATTCGGGTGTTTCTGAGAAGATTATTTTTTTATTAAAAGAACTCATTAATCGCCGAATTACACCGGTCATGAAAGCAACATCTTCGATTGGAGAAGCAGATTTGGGGACTTTAGCTTTTCTGGGCTTGGTTTTAATGGGCGAGGGAGAAGTTTATTATCATGGTAAAATATGTAAAACGGCACAGGTTTTTGCTAAAGAAAATCTAAAAGCGGTTGTTTTAGGGGTTAAAGATGGATTGTCTATTGTGTCATCTAATGCTTATTCTCAAGCTTTATCTATTTTTGCAATTGATGAGATGAGATGTCTTTTGGCAAATATGGAATTAATTTATTCGCTAACTTTAGAAGCAGTTGATGGAAATATTACTCCATTTTTATATTTTAGTAAAACTGCTCCGAGTGGAAGTGGATACCTGTTAGCTGCTGAAAAAATTTTGACGAATTTGTCCGATTCTTATTTATTAAAGCAACATTTTCGAAAATCAATGCAAGATCCGCTTTCATTTAGAAATTTTCCTAATGTTGTTGCAAGTCTTTATGATGCTTTAGCGTATCTTTCTAAGATTGTTTCAACGAATTTATCAGTATCTGATGAAAATCCTTATGTTGATTTAGAAAAAGAAGAGATCTTATCAACAAGTAACTACGATACAACCTCTGTTGCCCTTGCTTTAGAAATGGTTAATACTGCGTTGTCTCAACTTGCTAGAATGAGCGTTTTTAGGATTATAAAATTAGGAGATTCAAGTTTTACTGATTTACCAAGATTTCTAGCAGCAAATGAGCAAATGCTTGGTTTTCAAACGTTGCAAAAAACGGCCGTTCGTTTGGAAGTTCAAATTAATGATTTAACCAATACAACAATTAATAATTTTTATCCAATTTCTTCTGGAATTGAAGATTATGCAACAAATTTACTTTTGATTTTGTCTAAAAATACTCAAATTATTTCTTATTTTAATTATATTTTAGCAATCGAAGGTTTATCAGCTGCGCAAGCAATTGATTTAGGTCAGGTCAAACAGTTGGGTGTAGGAAGTCAACAACTTTATAGTCAGTTTAGAACGTTGGTTCCATTTCTTGAAAAGGATTCCAATCTATCAGAGCTTGTTGAAAAAATTGCCTCAGAGTTGATTGCAAATACTTTAGGGATTGCTACTTCATTTGGTGCAGCACAGTTATAAGAAAATGTTGAGGATTAAGAAATGATGCAATGATGGTTCATCTTTTCTTGATATTTTCACATTTTGAGCAGATTGAAACGCGTGAATAGCAGTAAAAAAAATGAACGCTGATATTTATACGATTTCAACGATTTATAAAATATGTCATAATTTCATTGATGGGAGATCTATGAACCAATTTATACAAACCGTGAGTCAACAAAAGGGAAAAATAGTGCAGGCAATTTTTGAGCATTTATCGATGTCTTTACTTGCGCTACTTATTGCTGTTCTTATTGCAATTCCTCTAGCCATACTCGTGGCTCATCGGAAAAGGGCTGCAGGAGCCTTACTTCAAATTACAGGAGTTTTTCAAACGATTCCTTCTTTAGCTATTTTGGGACTTTTAATCCCATTTGTGGGGATTGGTGTTATTCCGACAATCATTGCATTGATTGTGTACGCGCTTTTGCCTATTTTTCAAAATACTTATGTCGGTCTTTCTGAAATTGATCCAGCTTTACTTGAAGCGGCAGATGCTTTTGGCATGAAACGGTATCAGAGGTTGATTCGTGTAGAATTGCCTCTGGCTTTGCCAGTAATTATTTCTGGAGTTCGTACGGCGCTTGTCTTTATTATTGGGACGGCGACACTTGGTGGTTTGATTGGGGCTGGCGGTCTTGGGACCTTTATTTTGTCAGGACTGACAAATTATAATTATAATCTAGTTCTGATTGGAGCACTTGGATCAGCACTTTTAGCGATTGTATTTTCAAGTCTTTTAGGATATTTATCTAAGCGGCGTCCGCGCATTGCGATAGGAATTTTAGTGTTGCTTGCAGTGGGGATTGGTGGGGTTAATTTTGCACAATCTGGAGTGTTTGATTCATCTTCAAAAACAAAAGAAACGGTTATCATTTCTGGAAAATTAGGTACGGAACCTAATATTCTTGATAATATCTATGCGGATTTAATCAAAAGCTATCGTCCTAATATTAAAGTAAGTTTAAAGGAAAATTTGGGAAATACCACGTTCTTATTTAGTGCTTTAAAAGATGGAAAGATCGATCTTTATCCTGAGTTTACTGGAACAGTGTTAGAGTCACTGGTTAAGACGCCGAAATCTATTTCAGGTAAGGATTTGTCCGCTCAGGAGACTTATGATCATGCTAAAAACCTGTTGAATCGTCAATTTGGTATGACGTATGCTAAACCCTCAGAGTTTCAAGATACTTATGCGATTGCAGTTAAGCGTGATTTTGCTAAAAAATATCATTTAAAAACAATTGCTGATTTGTCAAAAGTTGAAGGTGTGGCTAAAGTTGCTTTTGATGCGGAATTTATGGCACGTAGTGATGGATTTCTTGGATTAAAATCAACTTATGATTTAAATTTTAGTAAAGTTTCTACGGTAGATAATTCGTTGGCATATCCTGCAATTAATTCAGGTAAGGCAGATATTATTGATGTTTATTCGACGGATTCTGGCATTAAACGGTATGGGTTGACGGTATTAGAAGATAATAAACATCTATTTCCTAAATATCAAGCAGCACCTTTGATGAAAAAAAGCTTTGCAGATAAGCATTCAGATATTGTCACGATTTTAAATAAGCTGAATGGAAAATTGACGGATGAACAAATGAGAGAGATGAACTATCAGGTAGATGTGAAGCATAAAACTGCTGAAAAAGTAGCGCTAGATTTTCTTAAATCTGAAAAGTTAATTAAATAGGAGACATAAAAATGGCAAATATTATTGAATTTAAGGAAGTTGGGCTGCGTTATGGAGACAAATCAGTTGTCAGTCAACTCAATTTTTCGATTCAGGAGGGTGAGATTTTTGTTCTTGTTGGTCCATCAGGTGGAGGAAAAACAAGTACTTTGAAAATGATAAATGCTTTGGTTGTACCTACTGATGGAGATGTCTATTTTGCAGATAAAAAAATCAAAGATTATGATTTACAGAATTTGCGATTAAAAATTGGATATGTTTTGCAACAAATTGCTTTATTTCCAAATATGACCGTTCAACAAAATATTGAATTAATTCCAGAATTACGAGGGTGGGACAAAGTTAAACGTCATGAACGATGTGATTATTTATTGAATAAAGTGGGATTAGATGCAGAAAAATATAAAGGGCGATATCCCAATGAGCTTTCTGGCGGGGAACAACAACGCATCGGAATTCTGCGAGCAATTGCAGCAGAACCTGATTTGATTTTGATGGATGAGCCATTTTCGGCACTTGATCCGATTTCGCGGACCTCATTACAAGATTTAATTCTTAATATTCATGATGAATTGGGCACTACGATTGTATTTGTAACACATGATATGAATGAAGCTTTGAAAGTTGGATCGCGGATTGCGGTTGTAACAGATGGATCAATTGTTCAACTGGATACTCCTGAAGCTATAAAAAATAATCCTGCAAGTGAGTTTGTAAAATCTTTCTTTGGCGCTGCTCATTTTTCTAAAAATAAAACGTTACGTGATGTTCTTGATCAAATTGTTCTTGTCAGTACTGACAAACCTGCTGAAACAATTCTGTCAGTACTGACAGAATTATCAGAAGTCTATGACGCGCTTATCCGTGCGGATAAGCTTGCAATTTTTGATGAAAATAATCAATTTCTTGGAAATTTAACAAAAGAAAAGATCTTTGAATTTTTATCAGTCAGTCAATGAGTGGAGAAGAAAAATTAAATGATCATGAGAGACTCGTGTATCCAAACAGAAACATAAGGTTTAGATAGAAAAAATAAAAATCAGTCTTTCGGCTGATTTTTATAATTTAGTTAGTTTATCTGTTGACAAAACTAACTAAATGGTTTATAATCATTTTTGTTAGGTAAATAAATAATAAACTAACTAAATTTCAAAAAATCAAGAGGTGTAAAGGAGTGTCAATGATAAAAATAATTAAATCCATCGCTCAAAAATTCAAAGGATTCATTCGATTGATTGAGCGCCCAGATGAACTGTTCGCTTATGCTTTTGATGACCAACTAAAATTTAATTAAAAATAAAAATTAAAAATTAAAGGAGAAACACCGATGTCTGAACAAACAAATCGCTTATTACATTTATTTTCAAAATTACTCCATCATCCAAGTGTTCTTTTCGCTTTAAGAGCGGATGGGATTTCTAATCAAATGAAAAATCGCGGCAATCGCAATGGTGCTCAAGGTTTACTTGTTGAGTTGTGGAATAAAGACGGATTGACAAATGCTGAACTCGCAGAATTGCTTGATATCAAACCATCAAGTGTGACGGCACAAGTCAAACAATTAGAAGAAGCTGAGATGGTTGTGCGTAAGCAAGACGAAAATGACAAGCGCGTCAGTCGCGTCTTTCTGACAGAAAAAGGACGTGAAGCACAAGAAACACGAGATACCATGCACAATGATATTTCAGAAACGATTTTCGGAAATTTGACCGATGAAGAACAAGAACAATTGGTGAAATTGATGGAAAAATTGGTTGAATCAAATGATTCACATGATGATCAAGATTTTCAAAAAATGACACAATTTTTCGGTAATCCGTTTGTGGAAAATATGATGAATGCACATGATCGTCATGCTTTTGGCAATCACATGCGCCGTGAAATGCAAAATTGGCAACGTGAAATGCGTCGCGATGAGCGTTCACAAGCGCCATTTGGCGAAGACTGGAAAGTTTTTGGTAAACAAATGAAAGAAAGTTTCCGAAATAATTTTGGTAAACGGGATGATGCGGACTTTAAGGAACAGTGGAAAAATTTTTCTGATGAGATGAAAAATCATTACGGTGGAAATCATCAAAACCGTCCTGATGCTGAGGATTATTTTAATCGTAAACGTGAAGGTTTCCGCAGTCAACCCGGTTTTGATAAAAATAAAGAACCCAAAAAACCAGAAAATTGGGATGATTTCTAAATAATAAATAGACTAGGAAGTGAATGATGAAAACCCTTATTGCTTATGCGGGAAGAACAGGAGTTACAGCAAGATGTGCAAGAGCGTTGGCGATTCATTTAAACAATGTGACACTTGTTGACTTAAATGCGGAAGCAGTTGATCCTGCGGATTTTGATGGAGTCATCATTGCCAGTCCAGTTTATAGTCATAGATTCGAGCGGTCAGTAAAAAGTTTTCTCAAAACTTATCAAAATGTTTTAGAAAATAAACCCTTTGCCTGCTTTGTAACGATGGTGGAATATGAAACTTTCGATAAAGTCATCTCAAAAGAAATGCCAGAAACTCTGCGTCGCCATGCGGTTGTCATTGAAAATTTTGGTGGAGAAGTGAATCATCTCAATGTTTTTGGCTGGTATGATCAATTGATTGCAAAATCAATGGTTCAAATAGAGCGCAAAAAACATCCGATTGAATTATTAGCTGACGCGCCGAGAAAATTTACTGACCAGCTCAAAAAAGCAAACTGGATATAAAAAATAACTTAAAAGAAGGAAGAAAAAATGTCAGAAGAAACAAAATCACTTACGCTAAATCCTCAACTTGAAGCTTTTCAAAAAAATTTACTGACGAAATACGATACAGCAAATCTGTCAGTAAAAAAAGGGCAGACACTCTTTGTCGGCAGCTCACTGATTGAAATATTTCCTATTGAAAAGTGGGAAGAAGAAGGAAAAGTCGAGTTTTCACACTACATCTATAATCGTGCAGTAAGAGCAACGACGACAGCTTTTTTACTCGAGCATATCGATAGTCAAATTTTCAATCTTGAGCCGTCAAAAATCTTTATCAATATCGGAACAAATGATATTGGATTTGAAGTCCCAGAAGATGAATTTTTGACAAATTATGACAAAATCATGAGCGAAATTGCTGACAAACTTCCTGATACAGAAGTTTATGTCATGCGTTATTATCCAATCAATACGGTTGATTTTGGTCATGATACTGACGAAAAAACGTTGTTTGAAACCAGAAGTAATGAAAAATTTCAAACTGCATCAGATAAAATCGATAAAATTGCGCAAAAACACAATTTTCACTTCATTGATGTCAATGCTGGCTTGTCAGATGAAAATGGCAATCTTAAAAAAGAATTAACGATTGATGGCGCACATCTAAATCCTGCAGGTTATGCGATTGTTCTTGAAAATCTCAAAAAATATTTGGAAGCATAATTGTATCTTTGACTCAAAATTAACGAAGCAAAAGTCAATAAAATTACTGACAGAACACATGTCAGTAATGTGCTGAAAACTCAACTAAAAAAACTTAAAAAGGAAGTAACATAAAATGGAAAGAGGTTCACAACTGGCCAGCCGCGTTGAAGGAAAAGCGGTTGACAAAACATCCATTAAACATTTCGTCAAATTAATTCGTGCTGCAAAACCACGTTATCTCTTCTTTGTGATTGGGATTCTGGCAGGAATTGTCGGCACATTGATTCAATTGCAAGTTCCAAAAATGGTACAGCCCTTGGTCAATAGTTTTTCTCACGGGGTCAATGGTGGGAAAGTAGCCATTGTCATCGCACTTTATATTGTTTCAGCAGCTGTTTCAGCCATTGCAGCGATTGTTCTTGGAATATTTGGTGAGTCGGTCGTCAAAAATCTGCGGACGCGCGTTTGGGATAAAATGATTCATCTGCCCGTCAAATATTTTGATGAAGTTAAAACAGGAGAAATGAGTTCTCGTTTAGCCAACGATACCACGCAAGTCAAAAACTTGATTGCAAATGCGATTCCACAAGCTTTCACCTCTATTTTACTTTTGGTTGGCTCAATTGTCTTCATGCTTCAAATGCAATGGCGCTTGACGCTCGCGATGATTATTGCGGTTCCGATTGTCATGCTTATTATGTTTCCAATCATGACTTTTGGTCAAAAAATTGGACGAACTAGACAAGATTCTTTGGCAAATTTTCAAGGAATTGCAAGTGAATCATTATCAGAAATTCGTTTAGTCAAATCATCAAATGCTGAAAAACAAGCGTCTAAAAAAGCTGAAAATGATGTTAATGCCCTTTATAAAATTGGGGTAAAAGAAGCCGTTTTCGATGGTTTGATGTCGCCAGTCATGATGTTATCCATGATGCTGATGATTTTTGGACTCCTGGCTTACGGGATTTACCTCATCTCAACAGGGGTTATGAGTCTTGGGACTTTGCTTGGAATGATGATGTATTTGATGAATTTGATCGGAGCTGTGCCAACTGTGGCAACTTTCTTTACAGAACTTGCAAAAGCGTCAGGATCAACGGCTCGTTTGACTGAATTACTCGAAGAAGAACAAGAAGTGCTTCATCAAGGAGAACGTCTAGATTTGGAAGGAAAAACGCTCTTCGCGCATCATGTTGATTTTGCTTATGATGATTCTGAACAAATTTTACATGACATTTCTTTTGAAGCTCAACCGAATTCAATCATTGCCTTTGCAGGTCCTTCTGGAGGAGGTAAATCAACCATCTTCTCTCTTTTAGAGCGTTTCTATCAACCAACAGCAGGAGAAATCACGATTGGTGGTCAACCGATTGATAATGTTTCTCTTGAAAATTGGCGCAGTCAAATTGGTTTTGTCAGTCAAGATTCAGCAATTATGGCTGGAACCATTCGTGAAAATTTAACTTATGGACTTGAAGGTGATTTTTCTGATGATGACCTTTGGCAAGTGCTTGATTTAGCTTTTGCACGGAGTTTTGTTGAAAATATGCCTGATCAACTCAACACCGAAGTTGGCGAACGCGGCGTCAAAATCTCAGGCGGTCAAAGACAACGTTTGGCTATTGCGCGTGCATTTTTAAGAAATCCAAAAATCCTGATGCTTGATGAAGCAACGGCAAGTTTGGATAGTGAGTCAGAATCAATGGTTCAACGTGCGCTAGATAGTTTGATGAAAGGGCGCACAACTCTTGTCATTGCTCACAGACTGTCAACGATTGTTGATGCAGATAAGATTTACTTTATCGAAAAAGGTCAAATCACAGGAAGTGGCAAACATAATGAACTTGTCGCTACTCACCCACTCTATGCAAAATATGTATCAGAACAATTAACCGTTGGTCAGTAACAAGAACCCCTTGCAAATTTTTGCAGGGGTTTTTCTTGAGAGCAACGAAGATACGTTGTTTTTTAATCGTCACTGATGTTTTTTTATTTCTGTCAGTACTGACAGAAATTATCGTGTTGTTTTTTATCGTCACTGGTGTTTTTTTATTTCTGTCAGCACTGACAGAAATTATCGTGTTGTTTTTTATTGTCACTGGTGTTTTTTTATTTCTGTCAGCACTGACAGAAATTATCGTGAGTATTTATCGCTCTTATGATCACGTTTTCCTTCAAGATCTTTGATAATTGGAGTGATACGTGTGGTTTCACCGAAAATTTGTCGCGCTGCATCATTGCGCGGATTTTCTTTTTTTCGTGTCCATCTGAAATGAATGATTTTCAAGAAAAATTGACGACAGTCGTTCCATAAGTTAATATTTTTGATTTCTAGTGTCAGATGGTCAGTCTGATGGCCAAAATCTTTGATGAGTGCTTTAATTTCATCTCGAATCAAATTTTCCAAAATCTTGATTTTTATTTCATATAAATTTCCTTGATTTTCGATTTCAAATGCTTTGACTTGATTTGAGATGGCTAAAAAAGTTTTCGCCACTCTATTTCTAAGTTTTGGAAAATCATATTTTGAAATTTCAATTTGAGAATTCCAGACTTTCCGTCGTAACTCAGTTTCCATCTGTAACAGCTCTGATTTCATTTGATAAACAAAACGAGAATGAGCATCATCAACAGACTCACCAGACTTTTGTTTTTGTTGAATAATCAAGCGTTCATTGAAATAGCGCACTTGTAAATCTGCATAGGTCCACAAGGTACCAATAAGATCAACGGCATATTTTTGCAAAGCATCTCTTTGATGACGCTTTGTGTTTTTGATGTTTTCATTATGATTAAAACGAACATTTATGACTAAAGACATCGCTGGTACAAAAGATAAAATTGCTGCTGTTGAAAATGTTAAATCCATATTTTCCTCTAAAATAAGCTTATCACTCATTTTCCTTTCGAAAAAAGTATAGCATAGATAACTAAAATCAACATTACATTGTCAGAAGTTATCATTTTTTGTTCCATTTTCTTGCAACGTTAGCAATTCTGTGATAAAATACATTTATGGATTTAAATAAATCAAAGCTCAATAATACAACACTAAGCGATGAACAGCTCGTAAAAATTTTTAAAGCACTCTCTGATCCAACGCGTTTAGACATTCTGAGAATCATCAAAAATCACGATTATTATGGGGAATGTGCTTGTAATGTGTTTAATGATCAGATTGACATGAGTCAACCGACCATGTCTTATCACATGAAAATGCTCAGGGAAGCTGGATTAATCACAGTGAGAAAAGAAGCAAGAGAAAAGTTTGTTACGATTAATCATGACTTGCTCAAATCATTTTTCCCAAATTTCCTAGAGCTCCTCTAGGAAAGAAAAATTTTTAAGCAATACATCGAAACATATAAATATATTGATGTGTTTTACAATAAAAAAATTGGAGAAATTCACATGAAAAAAACCATTTCACTTTACTTTTTAATTATGTTTTTGATTGGTACCGATACGTTTTTAGTTTCGCCACTCTTACCACTTTTATCACATCTTTATCATGTCCCAACAACTCAGTCTGGCTGGATTGTCAGTGCTTACGCCATAGGTTATGTGCTGTTTGCTATAATTGCAGGACCAATTTCAGATCAGCGCGATAAAAAGAAGGTGCTCCTCTTTGGATTTACTGGTTTTGGCTTAGCGACCTTTTTATGTGCTTTTGCATTTAATTTTAGTTTCATGCTTATTTTTAGATTTTTAGCAGGTGCTTTTGCGGCAATCGCTGCACCCCAAATTTGGGCCTCTGTTCCACGCGTTGTTAAGAAAAAAGAGGTCATGAAATCAATGGGATATGTTGGAGCTGCAATTTCAGTATCACAGCTCGCAGGTGTCCCAATCGGGAGTTTTTTAGCCAGTATTTCGTGGAGAACGCCTTTTTTGGTCGTCTCTTTTTTATCACTCCTTGTTGCTGTCGTGGCCAATTTCTTGCTGCCCAATGTTTTGCCACAAAATCAGTCAAAGCAAAAACGCAACATGATAAAAATTTACCACTCCATCATAAACGATCGTGTTTCTGTTGCTGTTATTATTGCTTACTTTATCTTTCAGACAGGAAACTTTACGGTGCTTAATTTTATCGGAACTTGGCTTGAAAAAGATTTCTCAGTGTCAATTACAGGAGTAGGTTTTGCAATGATTTTCATTGGATTTGGAAATCTTGTAGGGACCACATTTGGCAGTCAACTGATAAAACAAATAGGCGCAAAAACCTCTCTTTTCTTAGGTTTTGGTATTCTCATTTTACTTTATCTCAGTATTCCATTTTCAAAATCTAGTCTTTGGGGAACAGCAATTTTGACACTGATCATGATGCTCAACGGTTTTGTTTTTCCAATATTCATGACCTTAATGCAAAGTACACCTATAAAAGATAAAAGTACCATGTCTTCTCTTGGCAATGCTGCAATGTACGCAGGATCAACAATTTCCGGAATGATTGGTGGAATCTTGATCACGAATTTCCCAAATTTCCAAGGAATTTCAGGTTTGTGTATCCTCTTGTACTTAATTTCAGCAACGCTTTACTTTAAAAGCGGAAGCTTAAATTTGATTTAGCATTTTTATAAAAAAATCACAGATTCCTCCCTCTATTTCAAGCAAATAAAGACGACAATATCCATCAGAATAAGCGAACACACGAGTTTGATAAATACTTTGGCGTAAAATTTCGAATACAGGACACAAAAGTGTGATAAGAGTATGAGTTTTTTTGATATAATAGATTTAAAAATAAAATTAGAGGAAAATGCGATGAAAAAATTAATCGTCAATCAAAAACTTTTTTCATTATCAGGCTCATTTTGGGTCACTGATGAAAATGAGAGAGAATGTTATCAGATCAAAGGAAGTTTGTTTCAAGTTCCAAAACGTTTTCAAATTTATGATGTTTTAGGCAACGAGCGCGCTGTCATTACTCACAAAGTATTTTCATTGCTTCCTAAATTTTTTCTAAGCATTGATGGAAAAGAGCAAATGACGATTTCAAAACGGTTTTCACTTTTTAAGCCCAAGTACGATATCGAATCAAAAAACATTGAAATCAACGGTAATATTTGGGACATGAATTTTGAGATTCTTAAATCCAATTCGCCTATTGGACACGTCGATAAAAAATGGTTTTCAATTAGGGATAAATACATGATTGTCATTGATGACGACAGTACAGAAGAAAATATCCTCCTTGTTCTTGGAATTGTTCTTGCGATTGATTATGCCAAAAAGATGGAAGAAAGTTCTTCCAGCACTGCAAACTAAAGAAAAATTTCTGTCAGTACTGACAAAAAAGGTTTTGAGAGCTGTCAGTACTGACAGCTTTTTAATCACTAAGACTTTTGTTCTTGTCCGATTCATGATAAGATAATGAGAGAAGAATTTACTCAATCATCAATTCACAGGAGGAAAAATGAAAAAATATTTTGATCATTTTGAATTAAAAGTCGCAAAATTTTTAGAAAAAATCAGTTACATTTCACTGATGCTCGTTGGTTTAGCGATTGCGTTTTTCTTATTTAGAGAAGTTTATTACATGTTCATGTTGGTGTTTCAAACTGCAGACACAGGGCGCTATTACAAAATTTTAGAGGGTGTTTTGTCATTCTTTATTCTTTTTGAATTTTTAACTTTGATTGTGACCTCCATTCGAAATAAAGGACACGTGTCTTTAATCTTTCTTTTATCACTTGGAGTAACCGCTTTAATTCGAGTATTACTTATTTATCATGATGAATTATTTGGCGTTTTAGCCATATCAGGTGCAATATTAATCTTGATTATCGGGATTATCATCTTAAAAAAATTTATTTTCCCAAACGACACCACAGAAGATCATCTCTAAAACCTACAGCACCCAATTTTCTCACTTTTGATTAAAATTTAAAGATACGATATAATGATAATAATGGAGTGAAAATATGA
The DNA here is from genome assembly GCF_009601015.1 of Lactococcus hircilactis. GTDB lineage: Bacteria > Bacillota > Bacilli > Lactobacillales > Streptococcaceae > Lactococcus > Lactococcus hircilactis. Next base: position 82,454 of record NZ_WITJ01000001.1, on the reverse strand, counting down.
CAGAAAATCAATATTACGAACAAGAAGCCACAGCATCAGAATTCCTTGAGTGGTACAAAACCCAAGACATTAAAAAATATGAAAAACCATCCGTTACGATAGATAATGTAATTTTTGCTTTTGACAAAAAAGAAAATCAATTGAAATTGTTGCTCATAAAACGAGCAGCACACCCATTTAAAGATAAATATGCACTGCCTGGAGGATTTATTAATCCCAATGAAGATGCAAAAGAAGCTGCAAAACGTGAAACGTTTGAAGAAACAAACGTTAAAATTGAAAGTGAAAATCAAATGTGGCAAATTGGAGCATTCTCAACACCATTTCGTGACCCAAGAGGATGGACCATCACCATCGCCCACACCACTTTTTTATATCCTTTTGTCGATCCCAAAGCAGGAGATGATGCGAGCGCTTGTGAATGGGTTTCGATTATTCCTGCTGAAAATAAAAAACAACTCCCGTATTTTATGACACAAGATAAAAAAATCATTCATCTGGATCAAGATTTAGCGTTCGATCATGCACAAATCATCAAAACAACATTTAAACGCATTAAATCTTCGCTCACGTTTAATGCAGATGTTGCAAAAGTTCTTGGACCAACCTTCACCAGCAATCAATTAAAAAAACTATTCTTTTATTTTGATCCCAAATTTAACGAAACCTACAACCCATCAAATATCGTCACGACTTACGTCAAACGACTAGAAATCTTTCAAAAAGTAGGACAAATCACAATCAATGAACAATCCTCAGGACGACCAAAAACACTATTTAGTTTTAATCCTGAACAAGAAAATAATGTCTAAAATCTCCGGAATATAAATTTCGGATTTTTTTTGAAAAAAAAAACAATTATCAGTTGACAAAACAAACTATTAAAGATATACTATATCTAAATCAATTTAGATATAGTATAATTTTAATAAAAAGGAATGAAAAAGATGGAAACAGCAAATCTTAATAAAGAAAAGATTGCAGGAAAAAAAATCGGGGTGGTATTTGGGACATTTGCTCCATTACACAATGGGCACCAAGCGATTATTTATAAAGCGCTAATGGAAAACGATGGTGTCGTTTTGATTGTTTCTGGTTACAAAGGAGATCGCGGAGATGTGATTGGTCTTCCGCTTGAAAAGCGTTTTAGATATTTAAGGGAAGCCTTTAACGATGAATTAAATCTCCGCATTGATCTATTGGACGAGTCCGATTTATCACGTTATCCAGAAGGTTGGGATGATTGGACACTCAAATTTAACGATATCATCCAAAATAATTTAAAAGACTCAGGCTCACATCAATTCAAAGCTTATGTTGGCGAGCCTGAGTATGTGGATGAACTAAAAAAAAGATTACCACATAACTTTGAAATCAACTTGCAAGATCGCACATTAATTCCAATCACAGCAACAGAAATCCGTGAACACCCACTAAAACACTGGAATTCAATCAATCGAATTTTTCGGCGTCACTTTACAAAAAAAGTACTCGTCGCAGGATCCGCGTCAACAGGAAAATCAACGTTAGTCAAGCGCCTCGCACGCACGTTTAACGCTCCTTTTTCAGAAGAATATGCACGACTTTACGAAGAACAAAATAACGTCACTGACGCTGAACTCAAAGCGTCCGATTATGCAGAGTTCATCATGGGGCAATGGAATGCAAATTATAAAGAAGTCATCAGTCCATCAAATAACGGACTAACGATCTTTGATACTGATGTGATGGTTACCAGAGCGTACGCGCAACTTTATCTCTCTCCAAAAGACAATCAAGAATTAGAATCCATTTTTAATCTGTTCATCAATAAACAAGATTTTGATTTAATTTTTATCATCCCTCCCATTACAGAATATGTGAATGACGGGTTTAGAAATATGGATTGGGAAGCAACAAAGATGGATTACCATCAAACACTTTTGCAAATCATCAAAAAGTATGGGTTTAAAGATAAAGTCGTTATTTTAGATGATCGTGGGAACGATAAATATGAAGGTTTTTACCTTCGTTACCTTCATGCGGTCAGTGAAGTAAATCAATTATTAAAATAAGTCAAAAATAGAAAGTAGAAAAAAATGAATACAAACCTCCTCATTCAAGGGATAGAAGATGCCTTTAATCCAAAAAAAATCGTAAACGAACTCCTCACCATGACCGTAAAAGACTATATTTTACTGTTCACACTGACTGGAGTTCAAATCTTCGCTTATTTTCTTTCTGGTGCCTTTGATCTAATGAGCAATTTATCATTAATAGTCGGCATTTTTACCATTGTTAATTTAATTTTAGTTAATCGCGGAAGATTGACTAACTACGCTTGGGGAACGGTAGCCACTATTTTTTGGCTCATCGTTGCAGTCCACTCGCATCTTTTTGGAGATATGTTTAGTCAGACTTATTACTTGCTCATGCAATTTGTTGGTGCTTACGCTTGGCAAAAATCACTCAACAAAACAGACACAAAAGAAGTAGCACCAAGGAAAATCACAGTAAAAATGACACTTATTTCAATTATTGGTTTTGCAATCATCTACGCTCTCGTATTACTGACCTCTGCTCATCTTAATGGACAACAAATTGTTCTTGACGCCACGCTCTTACCGCTTGCGATTATTGGACAAATGTTGATGACTTTTGGTTATCGAAGCCAATGGATTGTTTGGTTTCTTATTGATATCATTAACGTCGTAATTTGGTATAATAACTACTTAACCCAAGGTCATACCGCATTTGGAATGTTCATTCTCCAAATTTTGATGCTCATCAATGCCTGCTACGGTGCTTATCTTTGGTTTGCAAAACCATCAGAAGAAACCTATTCCAAAGCATCAAAAGCTCAAGAACCTTTACTCTAAGTCAGACAAAAAAATAACGTCCAAGCACGTTATTTTTATATCACTCAATGCCCGAATAAATTAATTCACGCACCGACATTTTCATCAAAAAAAGAAACTTATCTCTAAACAAATCTAAATCAACTGGAATATCAGCTTCTAACCATAAAGTAAGCACAGCCACGAGTTGAGCATTAAAATATTTAAGAAGCTCTTTTCCAGTAAAATAATTTGCTAATCCATGTTCTTTAATCAGAGCATTAAACCTATTTTTAGCCCAATGCCACGTTTCATCACGAATAGAATCAATTAAACGAAAAGGAAGTTGACTACTATAGATCACGTGAGCCTCCTCTTTATGTGCCCAAAGCACTGGAAGCAAAATATCCGCTAACACATCAAGTGAAACTTCCTCACATGGATAAGAAAGAAGACGTTCGTTGACTTCACGAACAATTTTGAGGTAGGCAAACTCAACAATTCCTGGAATTCCATCTGGAAAATTACTTTTTATCGTTGTCCGCGTGATATACGATCGTTTTGAAATTTCCTCAACAGTAAGACTTCCATTTTCAGCAGCAATATTAAAAAGTGTTCGAATGATGATATTCTTCGTATCTTTAGACATTATAACTCCATTTTTTATTCACGTTAGATTAAGATAGATTATACCATACTCTCCCATAAAAAACTAATAATTTTATTTATTACATTGAATTTTTTCATTTTTTTCACAAAAAATTTTCATTTCTAAAAAGTGGTACATTAAATTAATCTCATTCAAAGCCAATAGTTGGCGTATTTATTCAAAATCAATGATTTCCCGATCCTATTTTAGAACATATTAATTAATGAAATGAATTTAATTAACGCTTTTGAACATGATTTTCCAGAATGAAAATCATAAAGATAAGGATAAGAAGTCAAAAAATAAAAAATAAGCACAAAAAAAGTTATCAGATTCGCAAGATGAACATTCGGATGTGATGCATTTTAAAGAGAGAATAAAATTTGCACCAACATCTTTCCGAAAAACTGTAATTTCATTTTAAGTTAGATGTCAAAAATTCTGAGCAGAAGAAGCACTCCTATGAAGATTATAGCTTGCATATTTGAAAAAGGAAAATATAAAAAATATGACCATGTACTGAGGTACATGGTTTTTTAATTTCAAAAAAATAAATATTTATCCAAAATATGCATATTTATACATTTAGGAGAGAGATTATGCTTAGTAAAATATCTATCAAAGTATACAAAAATGAAGGTTGGCAACAAAAGAGAAACTGTGATTACATTAAATACTAAATTTGGTGCTTAGAAACACCAAATATTTGCAGATTATTTGGATGTCTGTCATTATGTTCATCATTTTGACGGGAGGGTTCGACCCCCTCATTCTGCTTTACAACCAAAAACTTACTCTTTGCTGTAATAGCTGAGAATAAGAAAAAATAAAGGAGAGAAGAGATGGATATTAGTTCGAAAGGATTTGCATTAAAACCTAGAGATTTACGACGTTTTGACAAAAAACGTGTCGTGTTTTTTAACGGCGATATTGGAATCATTGAATTTCCATGGATTTCGATAAAACGCAAAGAGGGATATGACCATTCAGTTGTTGATGTACCTAACTATGCGTTTAACGAAATCAAAAGAATTGAGAATGGAAAAATCATGATTGCTGAAAGAAGAAGTCACGGGAGTGCTTTGCTAACAACTGGTAAAGGAGTGAAACCCTATGGATATAAAAGATTTTAATCGTGTGAAAATTTTTGCTTTAGATTCTTTTATTGCTGCAAATGCTCAAAGTGATGAAGCAGCTCTTTATAAAATTCTTTCGCCGATGGTTCAAGATATTTTAACCGAGAGCCTAAAGGAATATCAAAAGCACCTAAAAATTGAGCACTATTTTGAAAAAATTCAAAAAAATCGGTTGGAAACACAAATTGAGACTGATTTAGCAATCTACAACAGAAGGATGTTTAAAAAATGAAAAAAGATATTTTAAAATTGTAGGAAAGAATACCTCAATAAACGTACCGCTTGATTCACGAGCTGGTTTCATGATTCTAGTTTTAAATTTAATCATGCTACCAATAACTTTACCCGTGAGCCTAGCATTACGAAAGAAAATTGAATAAGTTTTTTACTTATTCTTTAGAGAGATTAGCCAAGTGGTAAGGCGCAGAGTTGCATGCAATAAACGGAAAGACTGTAATCGGTGGTTCAATTCCATCATCTCTCATTTGACCTCCTCTGTGGAGCGGTAGCACAAGAGCGCAACAAGCAGAGCGTCAACTGTTCTTTTAAAACTGAATAATTCGGGTTCAACCACACTCATGTAGTGTTAAAAGTTGAATTACCGCCCCCCTTATCAGCGTAGCTACTAAAGAGGGTGTACGTCAGTATGGACTGTAAAGTCCTATCCTGATGTACAAGTTAATGCACCGTGAAAGAATTCACGTATAGATAGGTTACTGTCGGAAGAGAGCCAATAGTGTGAGAGTTGGCACAGGTTACTATCACTAGATGCAAAAATTGGGACAAAAACCGACTGCCTGCGAGGTAAAGGTGTGCTACAAACAAGGTTGCTGAATGCGCAAAACATTCTAACCATTTATGCTATGAAGTATGAATAAGATTAGAAGATTCCTTGGTGTTTGGGGTGTAATCAAGAAACCCTGCGAACAATTTTATTAACGTCCGTAAGGACGGCCAAACTCTCCGGCTAAAGATATGCTTTAGCCACTCCTTCCACGCCAGTTGGTTGCTGGCGTGTTTCAGACCTTTCTAAATGGAAGATGCAATCAGAAAAACTATCCTTATCTTTTACTTAGGTATGATTGCAACAGGCTCGAAGCCTGTAAGGTCTATTGAATGGTTCAACTATTCAAAGGTGTTATATAAAATTTTGAAATATCGTACTGCCAAGCGATATTTCGCAGAACGTCAGATTCAGGCTGATTTGGGTTCGATTCCCGCGTTCTGTATAGCAAAATTTGCTTATTAATATTATCAATTACAAAGAAAAAAATGATTGGAGATTATAAATTGCTTATTTTCAAATTTTTATCGGAAACAGGAAGAAGTTATCATACCGTCGTTTTATCAGACGAGCAAGTTGCGGAATTTGAGAAATTCAAAGCCGCACATTCTTTTAGGCGACTATTTTTAGAACCTGCAGAAAAAGATTTAGAAAAACTTATGGAATTTCAAATGCTAGAAGAATACTGCAAAATCAAACACCTCATTTAATTCTCAATCATCAGATAGGCTGGCTCAGGGTTCGATTCCCTGTGATTGATTAACAGTTTCTTTGGCAGGAAACTAGAAAATACAAGGGAGAATTTTATGTCAACACCACCACCGTTTCCTGATTCAGGACAGATATTTAATCGCCATGACACTAAGACAGAACGTTTTTTCAGAGTACCGCAAACGTTTTATTATAGTGAACGGTACCAGGAGCTATCATCAGACGCCAAGATCTTGTATGGTTTTTATCGCAATCGGCTCAACCTTTCAGAAAAAAATGGTTGGGAAGATGAAAATGGGGATAATTATTTCTTGTTTCCACAGGCAGAAATTGCTTTCTATTTTGATTGGAGTTTGGAAAAAGTAAGAGACAAAGTCAACGAACTGATTCATTATAATCTACTTATTATCGTAAAGCAAAATGGTTCAACCGCAAAATCTTATCTCAAGAAAGTAGATGGAACAGCTAAAGAACGTCATTTTATCACGAAAAAACGGCTGATTGAGCTACTTAATCTCTTTCTTTTAGCAACTAAAAATCAAGGACTGATACTCAAAATTTCGGAGCTAGAACCTCTGTTTATCAGTTTTATTCTATCTCAGGAACAAGACTGCAGCATGGAAGATGTTGTTAAATTATTCAAAATTCACAAATTCGATTTACTTTTTCGAATTGCGGATGCACATCTTTTTGAAATCAGTGCTTTTCTGATGCGTCAGGTTAAACGATTGTCTTTGTCAACGAAGGAGAAGTCAAAATTTCGGGACCAAACGAAAAAAGAATTTGATAATTCTTTCCGAAACATTTTCAAAAATTTAAAGTCAAAAAAAGAAGATTGGACTCTTTCGGATTTTATCCAGCAACTTGAATTTCTTTGGATGAAGCAAAATGAAAAAGCGATTGAAATGTTACATGACGCTCAAAAAAACGGGAAACCAGAAAAACCAGTTTCCCAAAATTTGAAAAAGGTCCCCCCTGAAAAAGCCCAGTTTAATGCAGAAAAAAATGGGAAACCAGAAAATCTGGTTTCTGGAAACCAGAAAAACCAGTTTGCGCAAACCAGAAAATCTGCCCCGAGTAAAACTGATTTTAATAATACTGATTTCAGTAAAGAGGATGAAGCAATTAAGGGCAAACATTTTTTCAAATCAAAAATCAAAGAAATTCTTGAAGGAAGATTTGCATTTGTTTTGGAGCCAGAAATCAAAGCAGAAATTATTGATGAACAATTAGTTCCCTTAATTGCGGTATTTGACGAAATAGACCAGATGAATTTGAAAAATGCAGAGCAAGGCGAACTCACAAAGCAAGAGCTTGTTGATGAATGTGAAGCTAAAGTCCCTAATCTCGTAGAGAATTTCCGGGCAGCTAAAGATTACACAAGGGGGCATTGCTTATTTCCAAAATCCTATGACCAATATATGACAGGTCATCTTCAAATTTTGCGAGAAAAGCAGGAGATTGAACGAGCAGAAGCAGCTGCTACGGCTGCGCGGATTACAAATTTCTATATTCCAATGGATGGACCTTGGGTTTAGCTTGAACTGATTTTGGATGATTATAAATAGTTGACGACGACAACTATTTATGCTATAATCATCTCATAAGGAATTGAATAGTACCTCGTAAGCATGAGTACGGCGGACGGAGCATGGCTTACAATGAGCGAAGACAGTAAATTCTGGTAAGAAATGTCAAGGAGAGGAGAGTAAAAATAAAAAATGGCAAATTTTGATGCATTGGAGGGGTTCTCAGAGTCACAAAAACCTGTGCCACAAAAGAAAAAATCTTATTCCGAACAAGATGAGGAGGAACTGGATTTCATCGAAGAAACATGGAAACCAGTAAAACCCAAAAATGAGACAATGGATGTTACGGAAACTTCACAACCAGAACAACCGCAACTTCCAGAAGAAGTTCCTACCACTGCACTTGGCAAAGCAACTAAGGTTGTTTGGAATACTGCTAAGTTACCTGAAACAAAGAAAAATATTCAATTTACCCTTTTACCCAGTCAGATTGAGATAATGAAAGATGCAGCTGGACAACGTGTTCCGCTTCGCCGGGACAAAGTGGGGACACCCGTTCCTAACCCTAGCTCCTTTTTACAGAAATTGATTGATATGGAAATTTGGTCTGCGTATGATTTTTTAGTTGACCAAAACCTTATTAATGATTTCAATGCCTGGAAAATCAATCAGAGGAGAGGTCAATCATGACAGAATTTATTGGTTTTGTAAAATTAAAAGGCGGCTCAGGAGCTACAACTCATGTTATAAATTTTGCGAAGTATCAGCAAAAGCAAGGGAAAAACACATTAATCATTGACACGGATTATTCTACGATAAGTGCGACACGTCGATTTTTTACAAATAAGGAACTTTCTGATAAAATAAAACCAGAGAATGAAGCAACAAGCTTATTTGAGAACAATAGCAATCCCACTCCTCTACAAGTAGATGAACGTATCTGGCTTATTGCAGGAAATATGAACCTCAGTAATGAGGAAGACCGTGTGAAACAAGGAATGGGGCGGCGTTATCTCTTTTTCTGGGCAATGAAGCACATGGCTGAAATTCAAGAAAAATATGACTACGTGGTCTTTGACCCGCATAATGATAATTCAATGATTACACAAAATGTTTTACTGGTCGCAGATAAATTGGTTATTGTAGCGGACGTTGACAACGACGCAATGGATTTAATTCCCGAAGTGATGAAGAATATCAATGTCATTGAGAAAATCGAAATCAATCCTATGACGATGGAATCGCTCGTTAATGCGAAAATCTTTGTGCTAGGAAATAAGGTCAAACATGTTGGAAGAAGTCATGTTCAATTTAAAAAGGACTTTGAGGATTTGATGAAGCAGCACCCTGATTTATTTATTGGATTCGTTCCGGACCGTGAAATGATTCATCTTACCAAGATTGATAACCTGTCTATCTTCGATTTGGAAAATCAAGCCAAATATCAAGATGCGAGTCATCGCAAGTTCATTAAGCAAGTAGAAACGATTTATCAGAAGATTTGTGAGGCGTAAAAATGATTGCAGGACTTATCGTATTTATCCCCGTTGCTGCCCTATTCTTACTAGGCGTAATCCTTTATTGTGTTAAGCAGTTTGTGAATTTATCGTTTGTTATCATTCGTTGGATCTTTAAAGGACTTTCTAAGCTCTTTAATCTTCCCACGCTTGAAAGAACGTGGCAACCATTGGAAGCTGTGAGACAGAGCTTTAACGATTATTTCAGAAAAGCAGCTCAAACATGGGGAAAGGCAAATCGCAGAGATTACATTGTCGGGTACCTTTGGTCGATGGTATTCATGGTTTTTGTCAATTTTGTTTTCTACAAAAACTTTGGGCATGATGCTTGGATTTGGGTTAAACAGTTTAGCACTCAGAATCAAGTAACATTGAGACTAATTGTTGCGCCTTCACAGAGCTTACTTATTGGAATGGTGGGTATTGTTATCCTTAATCTCTATTGGCTAGTGCCTTGGCTTACACTAACAGTAAGGAGATGTCGCTCAATCGGCAATGCGGCACTTGCATTTGTTATAGTTGTACCTCTTGGAGGGTTCATTCTTCCAATTTTGTGTATGGCACTACCCGAAACAAAGCGTCCGCAGAGGACACAAGAAGACCTTGATTATTTCAAAGGTCAAACGATAGGAGAATAAAATGATTGTTGAGAAAGAAACACTTTTACGAGTAATGATTGAAAATCAAGAAAAGCTAATGTCCTTTCGCTTTTATTATGTACTTGCAGTACAAGGAATTGATAAAACTGATTTGATGACTTACGAAAGTCTAATTCCAGCTGGAACACTTAAAGCCACTTACGCACATCGCCCAGAAGTAGAAATAGATGCGGTTGAACTTGTGAAACAAGAATGGGAAAGCATTGCTTACTTTATGTTGGATGGAACGCTGCTCTGTAAACGAGAAGCTTATGGAAAGCCAATGATAAGCCGAGATGATGAGCAATTCAGTCAAAGTCTTTTTAAAAGCCAAATTGAAGCTGAACTGACTGCACAGAATAATCCGCGTGAAATTGTGATTGCTGACATGGACGAGCAAACGGCAGGTTCGCTCATGAGTGATTATGCAAAGTATTGGGACAAATTCAAAAAAGATAATTTGTTGAGTGAAAAATAAATGGCAAAACCAACCAAATATGAATCACATATCGCTCCGAGATTGAGTGAAATCAAAGTTTGGAGAGAGGAGCGTTTGTCTATCCCTGATATCGCAAAGCGTCTTTCTGTGGGACTAAGTACGCTTAATCAGTATCGTGCTTACTATCCAGAGTTAGAAGAAGCCTTGCAGTTACTAGAACTTCCTGAAATCAGTTCTAATTCAAGAAGAAACCATGAAAAATGGCTGGCTTCAAGCCTTTCTTTTATCAAAAAACACATGACTCAAACAGAACGTCAACAAGTTTTTAAGGCAATACTTGAAAGTATTGATGATGAAGAAGTGATAGAGGAATTCCGGCTGAGACTGGATGAACGAAAAAAACAAATTTCCGACGATAATTGAGCAAAACAGTAATAGCGTTAGAAAAAGGAGTCAACCATGATTAACCCTAAAAATTGGAATAAAAAACAACGAAATATTGCGATTGCTGCGGGAACAATCCTCGTTTTAGGAGGAGTTGGTATAGGAGTTGGTGCAGCTGTCCACGATAACAATGTTCAGCACGAACAAGAAGTCAGTAAGCAAAAAGCAGAAGCTAAAAAAGAAGCAGCTGCAAAAGCGGCACAAGAAAAGGCAGAGCGACTTGCCAAAGATAAAGAAACTGCAGCTGAAAAAAATGTTGCGACGCTCCTTGCTACAGCAACAAAAAATCCAACAGATTCGGATATTAAAGCAGTTACAGATGCAATTTCAAAATTGAGTAATCAATCAGAAAAAGTAAAAGACACTAACGCAGTTAAAGCTTTCAGTGCTCGGTTAGCGCTTATCAAAAAAGCGCAAGCAGCAGTCAAAGATTATCAGGCTCATGCGACAGATGCAGGTAAACAAAATGAGCAAGCTCAAGCCGCTCAAAAAGTAGCTACGGCTTTAAATAGCTCATCTTCAGGCTCAAACGCTTCTCAATCCACTGCTTCAAACGGATCAAGTGTTTCTGGTAGGACTTCTTCAGCGGGTGTCGCTTCCGCTAATACGGGCTCAAGCAATTCTGCTTCTTCAGGAACGTCCAGCTCTTCGCAGGTTTCAAGTGGCACAACGCAGCCGTCCACACCAACTCCAACCTATGAGTATGAACAGTGGATTTCTATTGATGGAGTTGTCAAATACAGTAAAATATTTAGTACGGTAGCTGCAGGAGACACTTGGACTGATCAAATGATGAATTCGCAAGCAATTGTTAGCTTAGCACTTGCTGGTCATTCAATCAGAAATGGTATGACAACGATTCAAGTTAATTAACTCAACAATCAGTCCGAAATGACATTAAACTATGCACCCCTCTTTAATCTGTCTTAGTGAGACAGATTTTTTTGTACAAAAAAATCTATCATAAGGAGGTTTTTCTTGATGAAAAAGAAAAACAAAACAATGGAAAGACTCACAAGCGAACAAAAAGTGAGTCATTTTCGCCTCAGAAAAGCCAAAAAGTTCTGGCTGGTGAGCGGAAGTTTATTGACCATCGCCCTTGGGAGCGGTGGTTTGGTCTTTGCGACGCAACAGAGCAATGCTTCTTTACCGGCATCAACGACCGTTAATTGGGACTTAGCGACGAGTATTGGTCATGTAACCCTCTCCACAGGAGAAGCAGATTCGATGACCTTGCTCACATTGGGAGACGGCACCCCAGTTTATTGCTTGTCACCGGGTGTGCCGTTGGCGACGGCGTCCACCTCAGCTGAGCAGGATGAAACCAATGCCATTTGGAGTCAATTAACAGATTCCCAACAAGCAATCATCAATAATATTGCTTATTTGGCTAATAAGCAAGGGGCGAGTTCAAACAACATGGAATTGTATTGGGGCGCTCGCTTAGCGATTTGGGCAGAACTCGACAAATGGGGTGCAATTAGCACCTCGGTAGTTGGGTTTGGGGATCTCAATGCCGGCTTTTCTTCAAATCAAATTGTGGCTTATCAAAATCAATTGACGAATCAAGCCCTTCAATTGACTGAACAACCAAGCTTTTCCGGCTCTACAGTGTCCCTCATTCAAGGTGTCTCAAAGACCGTGACGGATTCAAACAGCGTGCTTTCTAACTTTCCCTATGTCCAAAGTAATGTGTCAGGTCTTTCGGAGACAGTTTCTGGAAACAATCTCAAATTAAATGCTGATATTACGTCCGCCCTGGGAGTTAATAAAAATGCAATCACATTCGCAAATATGGGATTAGGAGCAAGTGATCGTCCTTTCTTTATTTATTCTACGAATGGGGATTCCAGCGGTGAGGTCAGTCAACCGGTGATTGCCTCACAAGATCCTGCAGTAAATAGTGCTGCTCTTAACGTCAACATCATTGGTTTAGGTGAGACAACGCTCACTAAAGCCGATGCGGACACGAACTCTTCTACACCACAAGGAGAGGCCAGCTTATCCGGCGCGGTTTATCAGCTCTTTAACAAAAACGGTTCGGCGGTGAAGTGGTCCGATGGTCAAGACGGCTATCCGATTACGGCCACAGCTGGCACCAAAGCAGATGACACGGCTGTCGTGTTGAAAATGGGATCTGATCTTCAATTAGGGGTGAAAAACCTAGTGAATGATCAAGCCTACTATTGGCAGGAAATGACAGCGCCCGAAGGCTATAGTCTCTCAACCAAGCACTATGCCGTTTCATTTGATGCTTCCAGTTCGTTTGACAACAGCACTTCCAACTATGAAGACAAAGAGACTGCGAGTGATCAAGTGGCTGTCTTTTCCTTTATGTTTGATAAAGTCCAAGATGTTAATGGTTCTTTGACAGGACTCAATGGTGCAGAATTTACCTTGACGCCTCAGACAGGAACAAAAGGAAAAGCCCTTGTTGTCACTTCTGGAACAGGAACGGACTCCAATGGTTATACCGTCAATGGTCTGACGACTTTTGATGGGGCAGCGAATCACGCTGCTGGAAATGCGGATCAAGATGGCATTCCAATTGGCGATTATCTTTTAACCGAAATCACCACACCGGATGGAGTGTCTCCAATCAATCCCATTTCTATCACGAGCACGCCGAATCAGGATAGCAATGGGAATCCAACATCCTATACCGTCGTGTTTAAAGACACGGGGACAGGGCAAGTGATCACGACGCAAACCATTCAAGCCAAGACGCTCACGGATAATGATCTGATGTTTAAAGTTAATCTCGGCTCATTAACCGATAAGCCGGTCACTCCTGTGGTACCAACGATTCAAACAAAGGCGCATACCGCAGATGGTGATCAGACCGTTGAGGCGAATGAAGTTTCCACAAAAACACCGATGTATGATCAGGTAACGCTTACGAATGCCACAAAGGGTGAGGAGCAAGTGGCGCAACTCCACCGGATTGTAACAGATGACTCAGGCAAAACGACCAGCGATAAAGTCGTTGCGACGGTCAACTTCACTGTGGATGACGCGACCGTCAAATCACAAGAAAACGAGGTACAAACGAAGGTAGACACGTCAAAAGATAATCAGGTTTCAGAAGGCTCTTCAGTCACTTATGTCTGGACGGAATCCTTATTTGATGCGGGAGCGAACACCAAAACGGCTACACCCGCCGCAAAACATGATGCTTTAACGGATAAAGCCGAAACCATTAGTTCTCCAACGGGTCATACCCAAGTTTCTACGAATGCGATTGAAGCTAAGACCAATCAAAAACTGACAGATACGTATCAAGCTACGGGGCTTACTGTTGGTCAAAGTTATACTGTGAAGGTGACGGGTGCTTGGGATCAACAAAAAGGAAAGGTTGTTCCTGCGACAGGGTCTCTCACCTTTAAGGCTACGTCTACTAGTATGACTGTTAAGGTTCCGATTACGGTGAATGCGACAGGATTGGGTGGAGATGATCTGACCATGTTGGAAGATTTAGTGGATGCTACCGGACGATTGATTGTTTCCAATCAAAGCCATGCAGATCAGAAGGAAACTTTCCACGTGACTCCATCGACTCCGCTTCAAAAGATTCTTAACATTTACTTGCCAAAAACCGGAGAAAATCTCACACTGACTAATGTTCTTGCTTGTCTTGGAACTGCTCTTGTTGGAGCAGGACTGGTCTTCTTGCTTCGGAAAAATATCCATCGAGCTTGGCGTTTCTTGCAGTATCGCTTCAGAAAATAATAGAGTTGAAAAAACATAAAAAAGAACAAGGAGCTTGGTGTTTCAGGCTCCTTGTCTAGAAAGGAGAAGCATTTCATGATTAAAATTTATCGCAAAGACAATGAAACTTCAAAATCGTTTCAACAGGTTGTCCGCTGGATGAAAGAACATCAGCTTGAGTTTGAAATCAATCATTTATCTGAGTTGAGCAAAACAGAATTTGTGCAAATGCTTCGGTTAAGTGATGGTTTCTCTGATTTGATTATCACGCGATATGAGACCGGAAAAGCATGATTTTATTCTTTTATGCAGATGACGACAAGCAAGCTTGTAGATTATTGTCTTGAACACCCTGAAATATTGCGTGAACCCATTTGCATTGATGATAAGCACTTGCTTGTAGGCTACAATGGGAACGAGATTCAGCAGTTTCTACCGCGCATCGTGCGACGAGCAGAATTATAACATACAGGTTAGAAAAGGGACATCAATCTTTATACCAATAAACATAAAACTAATTCAGAGAGGATTATATCACATGAAATTCGAAGTAAAAACGGAGCAACGCTCCACAGAATACAAAGACTTTCCAGAAGGGGTACATGAAGCAACAATTGCCCGTGCGCAAATGACGCGTACCAATGATGGAATGAGAAATATGATAAAGCTGCGGATCACAGGCGAAAATGAAGAAAGTGGATTTTACAATATCACATTTGGCGATGAAATGGGCGAGGAACAGTTGATGTTTGTGCTCACTTCTATCATGAATAACGGATTTGATATTCCTGAAGAAATTGATTATGACTATAATCAAGAAACGGTGGACTTTCTCAAAAATAAACCCGTGTATATTGAGGTTAAAAACAAAATTTACATGGGGAAAACGCGTGGCAATATTACGCGTGTACTCAACCAGGAAGAATTCGATGCGCTTTATGAAGATGAGTGAGGGAAGAAATGAAATTTTCCACACGATTCTACCGAATGCGACGTAAAAACAGGAGGGGCTTCTTTATTCTAGGAAGTCTCTTTTTGATTGCTGCTGGAATAATTGGGGGTGGCTTGGTTTATCTTCTTAGTCCGCCCCTCCCCCCAGCAATCAAGCTGCAAATTTTGAAAGTGGGTTTAGTAGTAAATCTACTACTATAAATAGTAGTAAAGATAGTAATAGTTCTAGTGGGGTGTCTAGTGGTAGTTCTAATAATAGCTCTAGCAATAGAGAGAGTAGTAACTCTACTGCTTCAACAACTAGCACTACAAGTCAAAACCTAGTCCCCCCAATCCCTACTGTTTATACAGCAACAGTAAAAGGTTATACTGCAAGCTCAACCCTTTCTTATGCGGATGCTCTTGCACAAGCTCAAAACAAATATAATACGGCAATCGCGCAAGCACAACAGACGGCAAATTCTATTGCTTCCTCTTATCAAGCACAAGGCGCAACTGTTCATATTTATGGAGGTCAATAATGAATTTATTTCCAACAGCACTCACACCTAAATTAAAGCAGCCAGATGGTTTCACACCATTAAAAAACGGAATGAGCTACAATGATTTGGTCGATGAAGAAGCAGAAACGATTTTGGCTTATAATGCGCTCTTGGAACGTCTGCACCAGCTTGAAAATAAACCTTCTGAACAATCTGAAGGTAAGATGTGGAGTCTGCTTTGCCAGCGGTTTTGGATTTTAAAGAATGGTCTAGCCTACGGCGAGCAAAGAAAAACGATTGATAAATTAACAGCAAATTTCAATCTTTTAATGGCAGAAAATTATGAGTTGGTTAAGGAAAATGAGCACTTAAATAATGAGAAAAAATAGGAGGAAAAATGGAAAACAAAAAATTTGATAAAATGATTGAAAATGTTGCCTATACTTTCTTGGTTCTTGGCTTTTTTCTATTGCTCCTCTTGGTTCAACTAAGTTAGAAATAGAGGGGAACAATGGAAGAACAAGCAGAATTTAATCGCACGGTAAAGGAATTGCGCCGAGACACAACACGGGGCGTGACAAATGCTATCCGTTTTTTCCATAACCGTGTGCAAGAAAAGGAACGTCGAGCGGCACATGCCGAACAAAAGCTCAATCGTGAAGAAGCAGAGGCTTTTCGTCAATCCCTCAAAACACCAGGTGAGAAGTCTTACGAGTTCATGTTAGATTCTGGTCGAGACATCAGTTATCATACCTTAGACCCTAATACCGATTTAGAGCGGCTCAAAGGCTATTTAGACGGCGAACGGCTCCAGTATTGTATCCGAGAGTCATCATTAGACCAGTCACAAGAAATGGTGTATTTCACTAAAGACCGAGCCAAAGTCACACGTGCGCTTGAGAAGGCATTGAATGATACCCTGAAGCAAAACGACAAACTTTCTGAGCAAGAGCGGTTCACTCAAAATTGGCAAAGTGAGCAAGAACGAGTTTCTCCGAATAACAAGTTAGGATGGACTCCATCGGGTAAGGATTATGAGGGATTTGAACGTGATGACAGTCGGATTTATCAAAGCTATGACTCCAAAGGTCAAATTGAATGGTCAAGCGACAATCTGCCCACACAACCGTTGCCCGAAACGTTGATTCAACCTTTTCCTTTGGATAATGAAATCAGCATTGAAAAATTGACTGCTTTCATGAAAAGCTACGATTTAACGGTGGCTTTTGAGAATCAAAAGAATGGTGGAACGCAAATGTACTTGCTGATGCGTTCAGATAAACTAAGTTCACAAAAAGCAGCACTCAAAGCTGCTTTTTTAGCTCTCGAAAAAAATCCCGATTTGATTCGGAAAGTACGTCCTACAATGAAAGAAGCTCTGAATAAAGCGAAAGTTCAAGAAAAACAGTTGTTACTTGAAGCAAGCAAAAAAGCAGCGCATCAAGCAAAAGATTTGGGACAAGATATTGGTCGGGGGGTAAGAAGATGAGGAAAGTCATGAAATACCTTCCCTTCAGCTTGATTGCGCTTAGTTTAATGATTCTAGCAAATCGGGCTGTCGCAATATTTTCAGACACGCCTGGAACACTTTACGGAGATAAAGTTCCCAATTTTGAAATGAGATTTATTCCTGAATTTCGTGCCAATCCTTTTGCAATCAGTTTTCAATCAGGCCCACTTGTTGCTTCGGCACTCATGGCAGGGATTTTTCTCTTGGTTTTAGCTTCGAGGGATACGAGAACCTATCGTCATAGGAAAGAATTTGGTTCATCTCATGAGGGAACAGTTCAAGATTTAAAACCTTTTGCAGCACCTAAAGGAGAGAATTTTAATCAGAATATTATTTTGGGTTGGCAAGCTTATATGTGGGTTAAAAATGAATATAAAAACCCAAAATATCAACGGGCAAAAAATGTTTTTACTGTCGGTGGTACTGGCGCTTGGAAAACAACAAGTTACAACATTCCTAATATTTCTCAAATGAATGCTTCTTTTGGAGTGACCGACCCCAAACTTGAAATTTATCACAAAACAGGAAAGATGCTAGAGGAGAATGGTTTTAAGGTCAAAGTATTAAACCTTATCAATTTCAAAAATACAGACCAATTTAATCCTTTTGTCTATGTCAAAAGTGAAGAAATGCTTCAAGATATGATTAACCTCATCATCAAATCAACGGATGGCGAACATGAAAGACGAAGTGAACCCTTTTGGGATAATTCCGAAAAGCTTTTGCTTTCTGCTCTATTTTCATTTCTTTACTACAATTACCGAGGTTACGAGGGAAAAGAAGGTTCTGGAGAATTGCCCTGTTTGGCAGACATTGGGGATTTAGTGCGTAATCTTGAACGTAAAGATCCAGAAATTAAAAGCCCTGTGGAGATGATGTTTGACGATTTCGAGGATTATTTTGGTTCAGACTGTCCAGCTGTACTTGACTTTCAATCTTTTAAAAATTATTCAGGGGAGACACGTTCCTCAGTTGTCTCGATGCCAACGGCAAGGTTCAGAATGTTTACTCTTCCTCGTTTGAAAGAGTTGACCAGTAGAGATACGTTGGAACTTGACAAAATGGGAACACAAAAACAAATTTTATACATTGGTTTATCCGATTTGTCAGATACCTATAATTTCTTGTCAAATATGGTTTTTACTTTGCTTTTTCAAATTACGGAAGATGTTGCGGACAATATCTATGGAGGGGCGTTGCCTATCCCTATTCGTTTGATTCTTGAAGAATTTCCAAGTATTGGAGCAATTCCTAATATCTTAAAAGCAATCGCGGTGCTTCGTGGTCGAGGAATGAGCTTTGAATTTACCGCTCAGAACTTTGACCAGTTGAAACGTGTTTATAAGGAAACTTGGGAGGAAATCTTGGGAGCTTGTGATTCACTCGTTTATATGGCAGGTGCAACGACAAAATTGACGAAAGAAAAGTTCACGGAGCTTTCCGGTAAACAAACGATTGGTAAGAAAAGTGAAGGTAAACAATTTGGGGGACACGGTGGTGGCTCTCAAAACACGGATAGTTTGGGACGTGATGTCTATATGATTGACGAGATTGAACAATCCAATCGCCTTGATGCTTTAATTAAAATTACAGGCGATGTCCCTATTGTCAAGGTTAAAAAATATAATTCTAAAAAACACCCTCGTGCAAAAGAATGGGCAACCTCTCCTAATGACGCGAGATGGTATGAAGCGGTTAGATATGTGGATGACAAATCAATGATAGAAGATAGTGTTGCACAAAATCCAGACACGATGGAATGTTTAACAGCTGATTTAAGCGATGTCGCTTAACAAATAATAAAAAATGGAGATGAATAATGAACAAAAAAATTAAAATGCAAGCTTCAAAAACAAGTTTTGGGCTTGCGGCACTCACAAGTACGCTCGCAGTTAAAATGACGGCACTTGCGGATGTTACAACGGCGAGTGCCGTGAAAACAATGCAAGATAATGTTAAATGGGGGTTCAGCACTGCAGGCATCATCGTTGCATTGCTTGGACTAGGCTGGCTTTTCTTGAGTTGGGATGATGGACCAGCTGCACGGCGTGCTCCTATTTTTACTATAGTAGGAGGGATTATTCTTGTCGGAATTGGCTTTGCGATTGCAGCAGCTATCACAGCGCCACCAGGTTCATGAGAAAGGGGACACGCCGATGTTTTTTAGTTTTACTCAGAATATAACAGATTATAACCCTGCAGCTTTTGACTGGGTTTTGAAAACTTCTTACGAGGTTATGCTCCCCGTTGCTTTTTACCTCTCTCTTTTCTTTTTTATGATGGAAGTCATCAATGTTGTCGTTCCCAAAAGTCAAGCCGGGGAGAGTTTAGTATTCAAGGATATTTCTTTTGCTTTTATGCGCTGGCTTATTTCACTGGCGCTTTCCACGATAGGAGTAGTACTCTTTGTTTTTATCGTTTCGATTTCAACAGGAGCAATTAACCTCTTTAATAAATCAGGAACGCTAACGGATGCGTTGCTTAACAGTTTTATTCCACAAATCAAGCTGCCAGATAATCCCCTTTCAGCATTAGGGCAGCTTTTTGGACTGCTCACTAATCCGGGAGATTTAATCTCTACTGCAGTTACAGGCGTATTGATGTACGTCATTTGTCTCATTGCACAGCTTGTAGCAGCACTTTCGGTCGCAGTTATCATCTATCTTCGGTTTTTCCAACTTTACTTGATGGCTTTCTTATCTCCAATTCCAATGGTCAGCTTTGCTTCACGTGAGTTCGATTCTATCGGAAAGAACTACTTGAAACACGGCTTTGCTTATGCGTTTCAAACTGTCGTCATTATGGCAGTCATGTGGCTCTTTAGCTTTTTTGCAAAACCAACGATTGATTTGAGCGGAACATTAGGCATCGTTACAGGATTAAGCGCTTGGGGGGCTGCAATGGGAAGTGTGGTTTATGCGATTGCCTATGTTGTGCTGATTTGGCAGACTTTGAGTGTTTCAAAACGCTTATTTGGAGTAGGAGTTTAAAAAAATGGAAATTCGTATTTATAAAGATGGAGCTAAAACAGGAAAGACGACAAAGCTTGTCATTGCAGGTTTTTTAATTGCGGCGGTCATCGCTATTTCGGCTTATGCTTTGATTAAGTGGAAGCTGCCTTTTTTAGAGGTTCAAACCTTTACGATAATTGCAATATTTTCCATAGGAATCTCAACATTCGGAAGATTTAAAGGGCTGCCCCTTTGGCAGTTCTTTTATTTAGCCTTAAAGTTTAGACTTACTATCAATCATCGAACCTACAAAATAGAAAGAAAATCGGAGGATACACAACTTGAAACAGAAAAAACAAAAAAATCTGCAGCAGGTCGTCCAAAACTTTGGAGAAAAACCAAAGATAGAGAAGAAAAAAACAAATAAAAAAATGCTTCCGACCACTCAAAATTCTTTACAGTATCTTGATTTGGAGCAAAAAGGTGCTATGCATGTTACGGATAATGAATATTCAAAAACTTATGATTTAGGAACAACTAATTACGTAACAGCTGCTCATGACGATAAAATCAATGTCTTTACAGCATGGTTTGATGCGATTAACTCACTTTCTCAGACCGAACATTTCCAACTTTCAATTCCGTTTAACAAGGTAGGCAAGAAAGAATATATGAAGGAAAATCATTTTCCTCTTGAAAGGAGTGGAGGTAATGAGATTCGGCAAGAGCTGAATGATTTGATTGCTTCAAAATATGACGATGGGAAAAATAATTATCGTATCGGTCGTTATGTCACGATTGGTACAAAACAATCAGAACGCAGACGTGCAATGGCAAAATTGGAAAGCTCTCAAGGTGCATTTACAACGGAAATGGATAAAATTGGAGTTTATATGCATGAGTTAGATGGTTTAGAGCGTCTAAAATTGATGAGTTCTATTTTACGCCCAGGTAAACTTAAACCCAAATCATTTCCGCCATTTAGAGACCGTACACAAGATTGGATTGCTCCTCAACAGATGGATTTTGAATCTGTTTATCTCCACCTCGATGATACCATTGGTCAACTTTTATATGTTGAAGATTTTCCCTACGAACTTTCTGACAGCTTTTTAAAAGATATTTGTGAAATGGGCGTTGAGGGGGTATTCACGCTTCATGCTAGCCCTTATACGTTTGCTGAAAGTACAAAGAAAGTAAAAAATCAAAAAACAAATGTCGGAATGGCTTTGCTTCCCCAACAAAAACGTGCTTCGTCCGAGGGATACTCTCAAGAGTTTGTCTCTCCAGACTTGAAAGAAGCATGGGAGGATTTAGATGAACAAAGTCAATATATGCGAAAAACAGGTTCAAAACAGTTTGAATCCAGTATGTTGCTTTATATCCATGCCTCAAATCGTGAAGCATTGATTGATAGTCTGGATAAAGTGAATGAAGTACAAGAAAAACATAGTGTACGTTTTGAGCCGCTCCGTTATCTACAAGAACAAGGCTTGGTATCTACCTTACCATTGGGCAAGAATTTCCTTGAAGGAATTAAAAACTTCACACGCGGCTTGATTACCCCTAATCTTGCCATCAATATTCCGTGGACTTCCGTGGAACTTCAACATAAACATGGGAAATATTTTGGTATCAATCTCTTATCCAAAAATATCATTTCTATTGACCGACGTGGCCTCACACTTCAAAACTCTAATGGATGGATTATTGGGGTGTCGGGTTCTGGTAAGTCGGTTACTTGTAAATATAATATTTTGACGGACTATTACCAGAATTCTGATGACGAATTTATCATTCTTGACCCTGAAAGTGAGTATGTGGGGATTGGTCAAAAGCTCGGTGCACAAGTTGTAAAAGTTGCTCCAAAGTCAAAAACTCACATCAATGTCTTAGAGCTTCCTCAGTATGTCGAGGAAATGGATGAAGAAGATGACCCTGTCGCAATCAAATCAGACCTGTTAAGCGCAATGTTTAGCAATTTACTTCGTAATGGTCTCTCAGAGATTCAAGAAACGATTGTGGATGAAGTCACCACTCAAACTTTTGAGCAGTATTCAGCACCAACTTTGACAGACTGGTATGGTGTTTTAGGAGACCGCGTGCAAGCAGCACAAGTATCGTCTAAAGTAGATTCAGAGGTTGAGATTGAAGCTTCTAACTTATGGGCGAAACTCGCTCTGTATGTCACAGGAAGTTATGATATTTTTGCTCATGAAACCAATGTTAACTTGGATAATCGAATGGTTATTTATGATGTGAAACAACTCATTAAAGGAAAAATGAAAAAATTTGGCTATATGGCAATTATAGACCAAATTCAAAATCGAGTGATTGATGCAAGACGACGCGGCGTTAAAATCTGGGTTTACGCAGATGAAGTTCAAACCGTTGTAGCACCAGCTTCTCCCCCTATTTTGCGTGAAATGTTTGCGGACATGTGGGCGCGGTTACGAAAATACGGTGCAACCGTTACTGGAATTTCTCAAAATATCAACCTTATTCTTGCGACGCCTGAAGGCGAAAGTATGTTCTTTAACTCGGAATACTATGTTATTCTCCGTCAAAAAGGGATGGCATTAAAAACGATAGCAGAGCGTTTTGAATTAACAAAGCAGCTTCAACAGTACCTGAAAAAAGAGGAAAAGGGTGCAGGCTTAGTCGTGGCTGGAGATACGATTGTGCCTTTTAATAATCCTATTCCTAAACAAACTTTACTGTTTGATTTGGTTAACACCGATGCCCAAAAAAAGGAAGCGAGTTAATCAATGGGAGATGAACTCAATGAATTCGGAATTTACGAAGGAAAAAAATCCGCAAATGAGACCATTCAATCCTCGCTTCTGACCCGAAAATCTCCTCTGTCTGAGCCAGCTGAAAAATTTCCGATGCCCTCATCATCAACTAAGGTTCTTAAAAATGGAAGCTCTAACAGGAAATGGAAGCGAGTGTCAAGTCATTCCATTCAACCCCTTGTAGACAAGAAAAATCTTCAATCCACAGACAGCACGAGTCAAAACGCAACCCGGCAAAAAAATCAAGGTTCGCAGAAAGTTTTCGAAACTGTGATGGGGAGCAAGCAGAAATCTTCTAAAGTAGCACAAAAGAAAAAATCATCAGTGTTTGAGCAGTCTTTAAAACAAGAGTTCTTAAAAAATCAACTCAAAAAAAAGCCAAAGAATGTGGCACTTTCAGGTGCTACTGGATCAAATGGCGAGCTTGGCGAAAGTAATGAGCAAACAAGCTGG
Organism: Lactococcus hircilactis; assembly: GCF_009601015.1. Classification (GTDB taxonomy): domain Bacteria; phylum Bacillota; class Bacilli; order Lactobacillales; family Streptococcaceae; genus Lactococcus; species Lactococcus hircilactis. The sequence goes on along the minus strand of NZ_WITJ01000001.1, from coordinate 58,941 downwards.
ACAGACAGCAGTAAGACTGCGTATGATACAAGCGAAACGCTTGTCAAAAAATCGCACAAGGGATTCAATTTCTTGAAAAAAAAGCAGAATTTTGGCTCAGGTGTTTTAGAAAATGCCCGGCAAAGTATGTTTTTTGGGAATCGAGCGAAAGAGTCTGTCAGAGATGTTGGAAAAATTGCAGAGACAACGAAATATACAGGTGAGACTTTTCAAAGCTTAGGTTTTTCATGGAAAAATCTGAGTCAACGAGCAAGTGAGACTTTTTCCAAAGTACTCTCTCCGAAAGCCCTAGCTGTGAAGTTTTCGACTGTTGCAGGGGGTGCCGGCTTACTCGCAATTTTTGTGTTCCTCTTGGTTTTCTTTATTGTTAATCTCATCGGCAATAATAACAATAGTGCGAACAGTAGTACAAACGATGGTGTGTTTTATGTCAAAAATTGGGACGGCAATGATGCTTATCATTCATCATTTCTTGCGCAACGTTATGGGATTACAGTCGCACAAATTGACGGATTTATTGCAAGCGAGGGCTATAAAAACTTGGATAGTCGGGCAAGTGGCGAAGAATTTCTGAGACTTCAACAAATTTCTGGAATTGATGTTCGGGTACTGGTTGCTTTTGCTCAAATTGAAAGCCAATTTGGTACGGCAGGTATAGCGGCGGACTATCCAAAATCCAATCTTTTCGGTTATGGTGCGGTTGATAGTGACCCTAATCAAGGTGCTGCTTGGGATAATACGAGAGCAGTTAATGATTTTCGTTCTACGCAAATTGATAGTTTTGGAAATAAAAGTCTTGCAATTTGTGATGCGAGAGCGCAAGCCTATCATGATGGGACACTTGCCCCAGGACAAGCTGTTTATTGGACTGCACTTAATTCTGGTAAAGACCGTGCAAAAATAGAAGAAGCATTTAACACTTACATCAATCAGCATGGAGGGACACCAGACCCGCCAGGTGGTTACGGTCCCCCAGGTCAAAGTGGTGGAGCAGGGCTTACCTCACTTGATGCAATGCTTGGGCAAGTCATTCAGGGAACGTATGGTGGCGAGACTGGACAATGTTATGCAGTTCCAGCTTACTATGCGCATTCTATCAATCCCTCTATCACATTGAAAAATGGAGTGGCGGCAGCTAATATTGGAATTGATTATGACTGGAAAGCTTGGGGCTGGACAGTTGTTAATAACCCGATGTTTCAAGATGTACGTCCAGGAGACATCATTACTTTTAAACGTGGTGCAAATATGGGAAATTGGAACGCCAGTAGCGATTACGGTCATGTGGCTGTGGTGGGACAAATAGTAAGTAACGGTGTATTAAAAATCTATGACCAAAATCCAACACCACTAAAGACGTGGGATTATACCTTTAATCCTTCGGGCGTTGCGGCGGTTATCCATCCCCCAGCAAAATAAGGAGAAAAAGTGATAAATAGAAAAAAATTGAGATTATTTGTTCTCATCGGAATCGTGATTATTGTGATACTTGCAGGGGGTGTTTTCTTTACCGCTAAAGCGATAAAGAAACAAGTAGCTCACAATAATGAACGTCAACAAACGCAAGTGAAAAAAGGTGAGCAGCCCCCAACCTCATCAAGCTCCAACAACACCCTTTCAGGAGATGAAAAAGTCCCTGAAAAAACGAGTGATAAATTGAGTCAAAAAGCAACGCTCACGCAGTTTTTAGAGACTTTTTCCACATGGAAATTGAACAATACTTCGATTGATAATCGAGCTAAAGCACTTCAAACGTTGATGGCTCCGCTTGCCTATCAAAGTAACTACATTAAAGAGGAAGCTGACCAATTAAAACTTTTGTTAGAACGGTATCAAAAGACAAAACAAATTGATACGTCAAATTCGACACAACTTGTTTCACGGCAATATGAGCGAAGTAATCTTTATTTGAACGCTAATAGTCAAGGACAATACTATGTCGAGCTTTATTATTATGAAACGCCGGTCTATCAAACAACAGGCTATACTATTGAAGCAAAATATAATATTACGATGAATGGTAATCAAGTCGTAAGTTTGGCGCTTTTAAGTCAAAAATCTGTACCAGAAGGAAAAATTAATGGAAACAAATAAAAAAATTGAGGAATTGCGTAAAAAGAAAGACATTCTCGCACTCAAGGTGCAGAAAAAGCAAGAAGAACTGGAAACAGCTCAGACACAATATGAAAAGCTGGAACAACAAATTGATTCCCTTGAAACTGCGAATTTACGCACAGCGCTCAAAGCAGCGCAAGCTGCACCTCAAGAAGCGGTTGATTTACTAAATGAAATCAAGAAATTGTCTATTTCTCCGCTTGAAGCCGTTGAGTTGCTTCAAGGGTTGCAACAAGAAAATAGTGAGACAAGTTCATCACACGACTTTGGTTCACAACAAGTAGGAGGATATGGTAATGAAAATGATGAAATGGCTGAATAAAGATAAAAAAATGACGTTCGAAGTTCGAGCGTCATTCGGATTCCTGGAAGAAGAAAAGGCAAGGATTGAGACTTCTAAAACTTTTGATGATTTTGTAGTCAACATTGAAAGCCTTAATCAACTCATTTTAAGAGATGAACGTGAAGTGAGTTTTTCCGTTTACAAAAAATCAAGCACCCAAGATTTATATGGAAAAACGCTTAACCTTCCCCTCCCTGCTTCTACTGATTTTTATGATTTACTAGATAAGTTTAATACCAGTAAACCTCGGGCTGCAGAAGTCACTCCGTTGAAACAGATTGAGTCTTCCATTCCTTCTACTCCTCCGGTAATGGAAAAAGAAGAAATTTCAAGTTCCCCAGTTCATGAAGTTTCATCTGAACCTTTGAAAGATAATCAGCAGCTTCTCGCAGTAAAAGAAGAAATTGAAGCATTGAAAGCTCAGCTTAAAACTCAAAATTCTATCCCTATAGCACAAAATGTAGAAAATGAGAATGCGCCTAAAGTTGAGCAACTCTTAACATCACGAGAGAGCGATTCTGAGACGATTTCAGAAAATAATGTGGAGACTTTACCACAAGAAGACACCAGAGACGAAGAAAAAGAAATGCTTGGAAACCGCTGCTCATTTTGCGGTCAATCTCTAAGTGGGGAGGCAAAATTTTGTTCAGCTTGTGGGCGCTCGGTAGATGACACTCAGTCAGAGCCCATCATTGAGCAGACCGAATTTGAAACACTGGATGAGTTGGTAGAGGAAGAACACTATCCAATGGATATGTCTCAGCTTTTTTCTTTTAAAGATGGTTGGAATGTTCGCCCCAAAATTGAAAAAGAGGTAGCACTTGAATTTGAAATGAAAAAAGAAGAACGTCTTCAAAAAGTTGAACAGCTTATTGAACGGGCTAAACAATCTGAACTTGATGCAAGGCGCAAATCCTTTGAGGAACAAGCAGCGTCTATTGAAGCAGATTATAAGCAAAAACTGGCCCAGGAAAAGACACAAGCCCTTATTCAACTTGATGACGAAGCCAAAACAGAGGTCGAAAAACGTGTAGATGTTCGCAGACAGTATTTGACCCGCTGGTACAAACAAGGATTGGAGCAGCTCAACGGTAAACTTACTAAGCAAGCAGAAGTGAGGTCTGAATAATGAATAATCAAGAAACGATTCAAGCCGTACAACAATTTATTGCGGCTTTTGGTACGTCTAGCTCAAGTGAGCAACTTTTGTTTCTTAATTTTAATCGTTATCATCATGAACGTCCTATTCGTGAAATTATGCAAATCTACGTTCAGAACCCAGATACACGACTTTTGGGTTCTTTTGATTTCTGGAAAAATAAGAGCGTTGAGTCGAGCGTTAAGTTCAAAGAAAAAGCCAGCGTGCACCTCTTTGATGAACGAGGGCGTACTAAAGAAATTTTGTTTGATTTGGCTCAAACGACACTGAAAAAATCGTTTGAATTTCATGAGGTACTTTTAGATGCGCCTACTTTTGTTAATACATTAGCTGACCTTACTAATGAAGATTATATTATTGAAATTCCTCCATCGACAGAAATCATGGTTCGAGTTGGTCAATATGTTCAAAATTATCTTGCGCCTTATCAAACAGGGCTTACAGGATATTCTGCGCTGCAGCAAGAAGTCGCAATTGAGATTGCCAAATATAATTTGCTTGAAGAATTTGGGGTTTATTTAGATGGTGCAGTCGATTACACGGCTTTTGAAAATCAGGTGCTTTTGGAAATTGGGAAATTAGGGACAGAAGAAAATCTTTTGCGGACGTTTTCGCTTGCCAATAGTTTTTCAAAGCAACTGACCAAACTCATCAATGAACGCTATGAAATGGTTGCGGCACTCACTCAGGATTTGATGGAAAATCAAGCCCTCTTAAATCATCAAATTGATGCACTATCAGCGGATGTTGATTTTGATAGACCTGTTTCTAATCAAGAGGATATAACAGAATCCGTTACATCTGAACCCCTGATAATTGAAAAGCAGCAGCCCTCTAATCCTCGTCTGAGCGTCTTTGCCCCAAGCTTAGTCAGTGTAGAAAAAGCAAGTGAACATCAGAAAAAACGAGTGGCTTTCCATCGAGACAAAGCAAGAACGGAAGCAGAAAGCGGAATTCATGAACTTGAAGAAGTACAAGAAAAACTTTCTCATTCAAATGAGAAATCCGCTCTTATTTCTGATTCTGTAGGCTATCATGATGCCGCATTGAGTGCCTATAAACAGCTTTACGACTCTTATCAGCAACAACAAACTTTAAAGTTACAAGGACACAATGTTTCAGGTGCTTATGATGTTTATGATATTGAAACGACTGTAGGCAGCGTCCAATTTGGCTATCATTACATTGGTCGTGAGCGAGGAACGGATGACGATTCTAAGGTGGTTTTTAGTATTTCTACGGATAATGATGCTTTTAATACGGTACCTATGAGTACGCCTATTCGTTCACGTGTCTTTGATGTTTTTGAGCAAGGACTTCGTTCGCTCAATCTCGAAAAAGTAGAAGCTGACAAGCTTCTTGTTAAGCCTTCAGTTGACGTAATTGAAGAACATGGTAATATTCTAAAAGAGGAACACCGAAGTAAATTGGTGGAAGTCGAGTGGAATGAGACTGGTACTAACGAAAATTTTGAATTTCTAAATACACCACATGAACAGGTACCAATTAATCTTTCGCTCTTACAAGCCATGATTCGTGACGAAATCAAAATAGAACAATCCGATGCGTTAGGCTATTTCAAAGTCTCAACAACACTTGGACGACTTGACATTGGGGATGGATTCATGGTCAATCTCTCCCATTATCAAGCACTCGCCCAGGACAACGAACTACCGATTGATGTGCAAGCCTACTACGAGGAACTTGCGCCTAAAAAAGAGCAGCACCATTCCATTCAAGAAGTACTGCAGCAAGTTCGAGATAAAATGGATTTACCCGAAGATTTCAAAGTAAAATCCATTGGAAGTGGGGATTTTGCCATCATGAACGAGTCTTTTGGTGGGATGTTAAACGAGTCTATTGTCGAGTGGTTTCAGAACGCAAGCTATGAAATCAAACCCAATGCTCAAAAATTGACGGATAATCCTTTCTTTGAAGCTGAATTTAACAAAACTTTGAAAGAAGTGTTAGAAGCTCAAAATATACTATCTTCCAATGCAATTGCGGTTGAGGAGACCATCACTCCCGAACCAGAAGAGACGAATAAAAAACTAAAGCTAGATAGGATAGAATACCTTACGGCTTTAAGAGACCGATTATTGCCTGAAAATCAAAGAGAGTGGTTCTCTATTGGTTCCTTGCCTGACTATCCTGATTTATCAAAGAATGACGTTGTGCTTGCAATTTATCATCAAAATGGAACTCCTCTCCCTATTGCAAGTCTCAATTTAGAGGGAAAGATGGATTTGTTTAATGGGATTGATTACGTTGAAGAACGGACGGGGATTGTTGACTTTGAAAATAAGTTGAAGCAAGAAGCGTTTGACCTTCGAGATGATTTTTATACGCAAGATGGGTTATCTGCGCCAATTGAGCGCCGTATCATCAAACTAAACGAAATCAACGCAGCAAGTCCGAATATTGAAATCACAAATATTGGCTCAGCTCCCGAACCATTCATTGAAACAGCGGATGAAAAATCTATAGCACAAAATCAAAGTTTTGAATTTGCAGAAAAAACAGAGCAAGGCATCGCTGAAATTGAACAAGTTTATCAGTCTGAAAGCTCATCAACTGAGCTAGGGAAGCTTGAAACTCGTCTTTCTGATGGAATTTTTGATTTTATCGCTAGAGACAGCGATTGGTTTGAGTCGTTTGGCTCTTCATTTGTGGATGTTCAAGTTTCTATCGAGGAGAAGTACCAAAACTTTACTGCCTATCGAGTGACGGATAATGGAAGTTCAACTCCATTGATTAAGATGAATTTGACTACGGGTGTCTTTACCCTTTTAGGCGATGATTTTAAAAACGAAAAACAAACTTCTGAGCTGCTCCGGTACATTCGTTCTGAGTTAAAGGAAGCAGGGTATTTACAACAAATGCCTGATAAATCTCTCCCAAAAGAAGCGGTGTCAGACGAAAAAAATATTGAAGAAATCTCTCTATTTGATGATTTTCCCGATGATGAAATAATTTCTAATGATAAAGATAGTATTAGCTCTGACACTATATCTAGTGTTAAAAATACATCTATTTCTACTACTAATGATACTGCTATCTTTACTACTACACCTACTACTATAAGTAGTGGTAGAGATAACACTAACCCTACCGATTTTGTATTCCCTGATATTGACAACTTCTATCCACGTACCCCTAGTGAAAAAGTGATGGCAAATCTTGCTGCTATACGTTTGTCAAAAACGCTAACTGCAGAAAATCGTTGGGCGATTCCAGAAGAACAAGAAATTCTTGCAAAGTATGTGGGGTGGGGCGGTCTTGCCAACGATTTCTTTGAGGAGAGTAATCCACGGTATTCGCAGCAACGTGAAGAACTCAAATTTCTTGTTAGTCAAGAGGAATATGCAGGAATGCGAAAATCAAGCCTAACGGCTTATTATACAAGCCCTCAAATTATTCAAACCATTTATCATCAGTTAGAAAATTTAGGATTTAGCGGCGGTCGTATCCTTGACCCAAGCATGGGGACTGGGAATTTCTTTGCCACAATGCCCAGAGAGATGAAAGCAGCGTCCGAATTGTACGGTGTTGAGCTAGAACAATTAACAGGGACTATCGCCAGTCAGCTCCAGCAACAAACAAAAGTTCAAATTAAAGGATTTGAGACAACCGATTTTGCCGACAATGCAATGGACCTCGTCATTACCAACGTTCCTTTTAGTGATGTTATTCGTGTTTCTGATGAAAAATATGAGAGTGCCTATGCTATCCATGATTATTTTATCAAGAAAGCTTTAGATTTAGTACATGAGGGGGGACTAGTTGCGGTCATTACCTCAACAGGTACGATGGATAAAAATGATAGCCGTTTTCGTGAAGAAATTTCAAAAATGGCTAATCTTGTTTCAGCCATTAGACTTCCGAATGATGCGTTTAAGGCAATCGCAGGAACAGATGTTTCGAGTGATATTTTAATTTTTCAAAAAACTTCAACTCCACAATCACGTCCCGAATGGACGAAAACAGAGCAACGGATGGATGATAAAGGAAATAGTGTTCATGTTAATCGGTTGTTCAATAATCAACCAGAGCTGGTCTTAGGGAAAATCGAAATCCAAACCCGTAATGGCGGAATGCTTACCGTTGCTCGTGATTTTCCGCAAGAAGAAATGATTGATAAAATCAATGATGCTTTTTCACAACAAGCTACCGCACAATATTTTGTCAATGATAGTGTAGCCGAACCTTTTGAACAAGCTGTTCAAGAAAACTCAAACGTGCCACAAGAAATCATTAACAAGTGCGCACCTTATACCATTTTCCTCTATCGGAACAAACCTTACTATTTTGACGGAAAGCATGTCACTCCTCATCAAAAAACGTCAAGTGTTACGCTGAACAAAGGGGAAAATCGAAAAAATCAGCTTGCAAGGTATGAAAATAATAAATCAACCATCTTTGAAGAAACAACAAGCTACCAAAAAATCTATACTTCGTCAGGGTATTTGGATAGTTGGAGCAATTTTATTCCAACTGAAGTCGGTGGAGTAGTAACACTTCCTAAAATTCCTCATGCTATCCTCGAAAAATTGAATAATGGAGAAAATGAAGTTGTAGATGGAGATATTCGTTATACTTTTCTCACTGGGAAACAAGGTCAACTCATCATCGAAGAAGCAGTCAACACCAAATACCAATATAAACTTGATTATGCAGCTAAAGATGTTAAAGCAATGCGCTTAATGATTGAGATGCGTCATACTTTGCAAGACTTGTTGAATATCCAACATATCCCAGAGTATGCTCAGCCCGAATATGAAACGATTCGAGAAAGGCTGAATAATCAATATGATGCGTTTGTGAAGCAATACGGACCGATTTCAAATCAAGCTAACAGTTTGTTGATGAGAATGGACGACTACTATGAATTTTTAGCCTCAATCGAGGAAGAAGTAGAAGACGACATCACACAAGAAACTAAAATCATTAAAGGCGCTGTATTTTTTGAGCCAACCATTCAGCCCCAGCCCAAGAGTATTCAAGTGAGTACTGCAGAAGATGCGCTGCTTGCTTCACTCAACCACAAAGGGCAGCTTGATTTTGATTATATGGAAGCAGTGTGTGGACTGACCAAAGAAGAAATCATTGCAGAGCTTGGCGACAGGCTTTTTTATGTTGGGGACGGCGAATATCAAAGCAAAGAAGATTATTTGTCTGGAGATGTCAAAACAAAACTTGCAAAAGCAAAAAATAACCAAGATTTTTATATAGAAAATAAAGACTGGCTGAAAAATATTGAAGCATTGGAAAAAGTGCTCCCAAAAGATATACCGCTTTCTGATATTACGTATAAATACGGCACACGTTTTATCCCTATTGAACTTTATCAAGACTTTCTAACAGAAATCATGGAGTCTCAGGCAACTGTAAAATATGACAAGTTGAGTGATAGTTACGAGGTAAAACTAAAACATCTGAACCGTTTTCCCGTTACAGATACTTATGGACATGGGAGTTTCAACGGTCAGAAACTGGCAACGTCCTTACTCAACCAGCGCCCAGGTAAAATTTTTATGCCAGACCCCAACGACCCCAACCATAAAAAACGGATTCTTGATAAGGATGCGACTGAGGAGCTTGAAGATAAAGCTAAGGCGTTGTTGGAGCGGTTCAAGCAATGGGTGGAAAACAGTGTTGAACGTCAAGAAGCAATTGCCACTCGCTTTAATGAACAGCTCAATCGCTATGTTGTAAAAGAATACGATGGGAGTGGTCTGACGATAAGTGGGTTGGCAAAACAATTTCAGCCACGTCCACACCAAAAAAACGCAATTATGCGCACCGTCTTGGATTTACGTGCTGGTTATGCGCATGAAGTGGGTTCAGGGAAATCTTTGACGATGCTCGCTTCTAATATGAAACTTCAAGAATTGGGGCTGGTTCATAATGCGCTATTTGTCATTCCAAAGCCCTTAATCAGTCAATTTGCCCGTGAGATTTATAAATATTTTCCAGAAAGTAAAGTCCTCGTTGCTCATAGTGAGGATTTTAAAAAGGCAGGACGCAAACGTTTCATCAGTAGAATTGCCACAGGCAACTACAATGCGATTATCATTGCGGATTCCCAGTTTGGGAAAATTGCAATGAGTAAACAATACCAGGAACATTACATTAAACGTCAGCTCATAGAAGCGAGAAAGGCAATAGAAGACGTTGACGATAGCGAGTCACTTACTGTTAAACAAACGGAAAAAGCGATTGAAGGTCTCGAAATTCGTCTGGAAAAATTGCGTAAAACAGACACGGATACTTTCATTACATTTGAAGAATTGGGCATTGATATGCTCTTTGTCGATGAAGCACACAATTTCAAAAATCTTGCGCCTTTCACACAACTTGAAAATGTGAAAGGTGTTTCTAATACTCGCGCCGAGAAGTCAATGGATTTGCAGATGAAAATAGAATATATGCACAGTTTATACGATAACCGACGCGTTGTCTTTTCAACTGGGACGCCAATGTCTAATTCGGTCGTAGAACTTTATACGATGATGAATTATATTGAGCCAGACGTACTAGAAAAATATGGAGCGGCCAGTTTTGATAGTTGGGTCTCATATTTTGGTATCATCGAAAATAATTTTGAATTGACTGCTGCAGGCACATTTAAAGTCAATCGGCGATTTACTAAATTTGGGAATGTTCCTGAGTTAATGACTATGTTCCGTGAAACCTGGGATATTCAAACGGCAGAGATGTTAAATTTACCTGTTCCTCATGCAGAGATGATTGCCCACGAAACAGCCATTACAGGCGCACAAGCACGTTATATTGATGCGCTAGTCGCACGAGCCAAAGCGATTGAAAGTGGGGTGGTTAAACCTTGGGAAGACAATATGCTGAAAATCGTTGGGGAGAATCGTAAATTAACGCTTGATATGCGTGCACTTGATGACCAACGTTATTCCGCTTTCGATTCCGAAAAGCTCACTCAGGTTGTAGATGAGGTTTTTCAAATTTACACTGACCACGATGAAGAAAAATCAACACAAATGATTTTTTCTGACTTATCTATCCCTGTAAAATATCGTAACAGTCAACCTCTCAATTTTGATAATAGCATCAACCTATTTTCTGCCTATGATGAAATCAAACGCACTCTTATTGAACGGGGCATACCTGCACAAGAAATCCGTTTCATTCATGAAGCAACTAACGATAAGGTAAAAGAAGCGCTTATGCGTGATATGCGAACAGGTAAAGTTCGAATTTTAATTGGGAGCACTAGTAAAGCAGGTACGGGTCTTAATGTTCAAAATAAGATGATTGCAGTCCATCACTTGGATGTGCCGTGGCGCCCTAGTGATATTACTCAACGGAATGGACGTTTGATTCGTCAAGGCAACGAGAACGACAATGTTCAAATTCATTACTACATCACTAAAGGTTCGATGGATGCTTTTCTGTGGCAAACGCTGGAAAATAAAGCGAAAGTTATCAATCAAATCATGAATGGAAATTCCGATGTTCGTGAAATGGACGAAATTGGCGATGCTCAAATCAATATGGGGGAATATAAAGCAATGGCAGAAGGAAAACCGCTCCAAAAAGAATACATGGAGCTTGAGATGAAGCTTCAAGGTTTAGAGCGTTCAAGGACACGCTTTTTTGATAGCAAAATTACGGACCTGAGACAGCTTAAATCCGCAAAAGAATATCTTCCCAATTTTGAAAAGCGGCTAATTGCCATTCACGAAGATATAGAAACTGCCACTCAAAATAAAGACCATCCTTTTTCAATAGAAATTTTCTATCAAGGGTCAACGCGTTCATTTGGAGAAAATGATAAGAAAACGGAAGTTGCTGATTTTTTTGCTCGTCAAATTCAAAATAATAGTTTGGATAGTCGCATTGCACACGAAAATAAAACAGTCAAAATTGCAAGCTACAAAGGATTTGACATTTTACATGCGGCAGGAAGTTCGGATGTGAAAACAGAAGAACGGCTTATTCTTAGTGGAACATCGCAATATTCTATTTGGGTCAATCCAGACGCAGCAATCGGTATTTTTACACGGATTGATAATTTCATCGAAACGGGGATTGCTGGCGATGAATTAACCACAACAAAAGAAGTGGAACGTTTAAAATCTTCCATTTCGAGTATTGAGCAGAATCAAGAAGCTGGATTTTCTCAAGAAAAAGAATATCAAGAAATAAAATCACGTGTTTCAGAGCTTCGCGGATTATTGAATAATGGCGGACAAACACAGCAACGCGAAAGAGAACAGCTACTCTCTCGTTAAATTAAATGAAAGGACACATCATGGATATAAAAGAAGATTCTCCCAGGCAACGTTTAACTGACATTGCCAATACGAAGTCCATCATGGACGTTGCCCAATCCTTTGGAATGACCTTAGAAAAAACGGGGAAAACTTACAAGGGCGAATGGCAAGGACACAATACTTTTAGTCTCAATCCAACCATTAACAAATTCAGATGGTACGGAAAAGGGTTCACGCGATGGACCGGAGTCATTGATTTGGTTTCTGTGCTTAAATATGGGGCAAACACGCAAGAGGAGCTGAACAAAAATTTCAGAAAAAGTGTCGTTGATTTAAATCAAATGGATTTAAAAACGTTTGATGCTTCAACGATTCCCAAGCCAAAAGCTTTCCAATATTTTTTTGAAGAGGCACCAGACATGGAGCTGGCAAAGCGTTATCTAAAAGGACGTGGTTTATCTGATGCAACGATTGATTTCTTTGAAAAAGCAGGCGTACTTGCGCAAGGAAATTGGCGGACAGAGCAAAAGGACGGCAGATTTGATTTTGAACCTGTTGTCCTTTTTAAGAATTTGGATACGAAACAGCATGTGATTGGAGGAAGCGCGCAAGGCATTGAAGCACATCCAGATTGGGAAGGACACCAACATAAAAGCGGACATCTAAAAAAAGTGCTGCCTAATTCTGGAAACAACTCTGGAATAAAAATTACGATTGGTACACCAAAACGGGTGATTATTGCGGAAGCGCCGATTGATTTAATGTCTTATTATGAACTTCATCAGACTGAACTTCAGGACGTTATCTTGATTGCAAGTGATGGCTACAAACCTGAAGCTATCCTTCGTTGTCTTGCTGAAATTATGGCATTGTCTCCCCTGATTAGCGAAGAATGGAAAGATTGGAATACAGAGTCTTTAATTAAAAAGCAGTTGGAACAACCTCAACAACTTCGTCAAAACTTTCAAAACTTTCTCGCCCTTAGTGAGCCAAATGTTGGGGAAATTATTTTTGCTTACGATAACGATGCGGCTGGTTATAAATTTGTTAATCGCTTCAAAGAAGAGTTTTCTGACATGGTTTCAAAAGTTAAACTAGACTTTCCGCCACTTGTAGAGGGACAAGAAAAAAGTGATTGGAATGATGAATTGAAATATCAGAAAAATATTTTAGTTCGTCCACGTCCTCAAAGTGAGATTGAAAAAGTTGAAGCTATTGTCTCACGTTATTCATCGCAAATACCCTCTACAACTTCTCTGCCATTCGTCGAAATGACACAAGCCCAGTCAAGATTTATTAAGCAAAAAATTCAGCGTATTGATGAAAAAGGAAAACCTTATACTCTTTCTAAAATTTATGAGTTACCTGTATTAACTGATTTTTCACGACTCGAAGCCGACCAAAGTGGACGAGTATCATTAGATGTGATTGGCGTATTGACAATTGAAAAAAGGCAAGCTACTTATCAAGCTGCAAAATTTAGTGTTGATAAAATACTTAAAAATAGCCGTTTTATTCTCTCTTTCAACATGGCAAAAGAAAGCTTAACTACACCAACATTTGAAGAAATTCGTGCATTACGACAAGCTAAAAATGGAGAGACTGTGAATTTATCCGCAGAAAAATTATCTCCCCCAAAATCAAAAGCTACAAAACAAGCGCCAGAAACGTTGGATAAAATTTTGGAAAAGCGGCAGCCTGCAGCTATCCATGAATTTCTATCGGCACAACTTAAGGATTATCAAAGCTCACAAAAATTCAAGACTTTTCTTTCTGCTTTAACTTATATGCCTGAACAAACAGAAGAAAATATTCGATTGTTGTTAGCACAAAATCCGAATATCCAACAAGTCGCAGATTTTAATACCTGGTCTGAAATCAAAAAATCCAGAATAAAACCAAAAAGCCAAGCATTAAAACTTTTTGTTCCGAACCCTATTCCACGTTATGATAAACAACATCGGATTATTCTTGATAAACGGGGCAATCCAGAAATTGCTCGTGTTGATGAAAATCTAGCATCCGTTTTTGATATTAGTCAAACGATAGGTGCGGTCTTTCCTGAGACTATCAAAACAACTTTTCCACGTGAAAAGGGACTCGAACTTTTTCAGAATTTATCAAAAATGTCAGAAGTTTCGATTCATTTTTCTGAAAAAGGACTTGAAAAAGATGACAAACTTTTTCATTTTGAACATGCTTGGTTCAATCAATCTGGTCAAGAATTGGTCATTCAAAAAGGGTTACCTGTGGAACAGGCTTTGCAAACTCTTTGTCAAGAAATCATTGCTCAACGTTTTTCCGACGACTTCCCTTCGCCAGAATTAAAAAAATTAGCGGTTGAAAGTATTCGCTATGTGACCCTTCGAAGATTTGGACTTGAAACAACATTTGAACCAACCGCTCATTTGGACCAGCTTTCTCTTTCTCAACTTAAAAATTTGATGAAAAGTATTCAGAAAAATACTGTTCAATTTACAACTGATTTAACTAAGCAACTCAAACCAGTTCCCAAAAAAGTCGTTGAAAAAATGACCCTTAAAGAAAAATTGGCTGCAGCACAAGTCAAAGAAAAACAATTATTGGCACAACAAAAAGAGGTTGAAGGCTCAAAAAAAGTTCAGGGGGCACCTCATCAAGCCCCAGTGATGTAAAAGCAAGTGAACTTGCGGCACTTCAAAAAGAATTGTCCAAGTCCTCTACGATATAAGGAGGAATTATGGTAGAGCAAAATGAAGAAAATATCGCTTATGTTTTTTCACTTCTCATGAAAAAGCATGGAAAATTAACTCAATCGAAAGCCGTTCGGCAACTGAAAAATTTACTTGATGCAATAGAACTTTTTGTAAGTGAAAAAGAATTTTGGGAACTTACAGAGGTACATGAAACAATTGAAATGATGGACTTGGAAGAATTTGAGCAATGGAAAAAAATTGCAAATCAATTCTTTTTAACGGTTTCAAATTGACGGTATTTACAAAAAATAAAAAGGGGCTTGGGGATACTCCCCAAATCAAACAAAGGCAGGAAAGGAGAAATTCGCAAAACAGCGAATTTTGACCTTTCCTGACCTTTTGCTTTTTCGCAAGTGGGTACCCACTTGCTATGCCAGCGAGAACTTCGTTCTCCCGTTAGGGTTGGTTTTTGGTGAGAGGTTCGGGGAGGTCAAGCCTTCCCGAATTTTTTGGTTTTCAAATGAATAGAAAGGTAAATTTACAAATGGTAGAAAGTGAAAGATTTAGAAATTCTCAAATAAAGTTTTGGACAACAAAAGAGGAAAAATCTCAGCTCAATAAAAATATGCATCAAGCAGGTTATGCGACACTTGGAAATTATTTGCTCAAAATGGGGCTTCAAGGCTTCATTATTCAAGTGGATTTTTCCTCATTGCGTGGCGCACTTGGCGATGTTGGAAACTTGAGAATGGAATTTAATAAGATTGGGAATAATATCAATCAAATCGCAAAGCACACAAATGAAAGTCATGAGATTGATGCGATGGATTTTTATCTCTTGCAAGAAGAAGTGGGAGCGATGCGCAAAAAAATGGAACACTTTGAAAGAGAAGTCGTCCACTCTTTCGAACAAAAATTAAAAGAATTGGGGGTAAACTAATGGTTGTTGTCCCAAAGCCTAAACAAATAAAATCTGAGAAACATCTGCACAAATCAGTGCAATATATTTTAAATCCGCAGAAAACGAATGAGCAAGTATTGGTGGGGGGCTATCACATTAACAATTTAAATTTTGCGGATGTCGAAATGAATTACACAAAAATTTTAGCACGACAAATGGTTGGACGACAAAATAAACAAGTGATGGCTCATCATTTGGTCCAATCTTTTCGCCCAGAAGAGGATGGACTTTCTCCTGAAGAAATTCATCAAATTGGTATTGAATGGATAAACCAATTGACTGGTGGAAAGCATGAATATATTATTGCCACACACATTGATAAAAAACATATTCACAACCACATTATTTTTAATGCGACATCGGACGTTGATTTTAAAAATTTCAGATGGAAAAAAGACACCTTGCAAATTGCACGTGAGCTTTCGGATAAAATTTCTTTGGAACATGGAGCTTTGCAAGAAAAAGTAAAACCCTATTCGAATAATCATCGAAGTTACCAAACCTATCTGTCTGAAAATCCTATTCGTCCAGAACTTCGGCAGCGTCTTTTATTTTTAATGAAGCATACGATAAGCGTAGAAAATTTTGTTAATAAAGCTCGTGCATTAAATGTGGCAGTTGATTTTTCAAAGAAATATGCGACTTATCAACTCCTCGATAAAAACCAAAAAGCTGTGATTCGAGATAGTAGTCTGATTTCAAAAGCAGACCAGAAAAAAATGGAAGCTCATCCGGAAAAAAGAATTTTTTCTTTGGAGCAAATCAAAAACCGCTGTGAGCAAAACAAAGCGGCCCATAAAATTGTATTATCCGAAAAGGAATGTCTGGCAGAATACGAGAAGCAACAAAAGTGGTTTTCTGAAAATACAAATATTGAACTTACCATAGAACCTTGGCAGATTGAAAAAGAAACAGCTCGTGAAATTTTTATTCGGGTGCAAGCCGGTCATCGTGATGGAACCATTCGCTGTGATGCACGACAATTTGAAAAAGCCGAGGATGGAACATATAGACTTTATCTCAACACTTTTTCAAAATTTATTTTCCTTGATGAACGTGATGCAGCAAAGAGCAGTATTCTATACGGAGGACAAATCATTGCACAACTCTCTAATGAAAATACACAAGTCCCTTTGCGTAACAATCAAGCAATGACTAATGTGCATACTCTGTTTGATGCGATGAATTTACTTTCTCGTCATGGGATTACGGGACAAAATTCTTTCAAGCACCTGGGAGAAGATTTTATTTCTGAAATGCAAAAAGTCGAGCAAGCCCTTGATGAGTTAAATGAAAAAATTGCACGCCAAACCGCTGTCGTCAAATTTGACCAGCACAATCTCCGAGAACTGAGCCAACTAAAAAATCTGCAAGTAGAACGTAAAGAATTGGAGCAATCTTATCAGCAAATCACACGAGATTTGGAAATTTATGATAAATTGGAAGCCTTTAATCAGAAAAATATTCAAGTTCAGCAGCCAAAGAATAATCAGGAGGATAGAACTAATGTTAAACGATGAAATTGAAAACCGACGCATTCAAGAAAAATTTTACGAAAAAGATTATTACAATGCGGACTCTAACGAGCTGCGCAATTTTTTAAATCAATCCCGTGCCTTATCCTTAAATCAAACACGTGATTTGGGATTTCCTTATTGGGAGTATCCCAAAATAAAAGAAAGGGGCTATTGTTTGGGACGACTGGATTTTAAAGAATGGGGATCAAAGATGAGTCTTGTTTCTTATTTTGAATTGTCATCAGGCTATTTTGGTAGAGGAAAATTTACGACTTATAGAAACCGTGATGCAAAATACAAACCGACAAAAGGACACCTTGATTTAGCAGAAACGATGATTGGCGATACTTTTATTTTAAAATTGGAATGTAAAGAAAAGGGAAATTCTTTTATTCGAGAAATTTGGCAAGTGGATTCAAAAGTGGAAATCGAAATGATTTTACAAAAAATTTTGAATGAAAATTGAAAGGCAAATTGAAAACTACAAATCTGAAGAAAGACAAACTATATTAAAAGTCAAGTAAAAACTGATTTTTAAATTTTGTCAAGCTAATGAGTTTGAAGGTACGCAAAAAGTCTTGCCAAAGCAAGTTTTTAAAAAATATCTAAACGAACCGCTTATCTTAACTTACGTTCATCAAAAGTTTGATTCGTTTTGAGAAGGTAGTAGATGATACGTATCAATTTCTTAGCCACATGAGATACAGCGACATTATAATGCTTTCCCTGGCTTATTTTGAGCCATAAGTAGGCTTTAAAATAAGGGGAGTAATTGGCAAGTAACTTGGCTGCTTGGATAAGTGCGTAGCGTAAATAAGACGAACCCCGCTTGACCATATGTCCAGTGATGTCCATTGTTCCAGATTGATAGATTGAGGGTTCTAGTCCTGCAAAAGCTTGAAGTTGACCTGGTGTTTTGAAGTTATGAATGCTCTTAATTTCAGCGAGGATAACAGCTCCTAAGCGCACACCAATTCCTGTAATGCTTGTGATAGGTGAATCTATCTCTGCCATAAGAACGTTGATTTGTTCTTGAACCTGGTTAATCTGTTTGGATTGAATGCTTATCATCTCAATAAGTTGTATCAGCTCTAACTGTAAGGCTAAAGCACCATTTCCTATGGTTAAACAAGCGGCTTCTTGAATTTGGTTTGCTTTGTCCGCCGTTAAGCGTTTGATTTTAAGTAAAGAACTAAAATTAGCCCGTTTAATTTTTTGAGGTGTAGATAGTTTGAAAGAAGCTCGTAAACAAATTGATTATGGACGTTCTTGACAATCTTAGCGAGTTCAGGGAAAACTTTATCAAGTACTCGAACATAAAGCGTCTTATTCTTTGAACGTTGATGTATTAATCAATTTTGATAGCGAGTGAGTTCTTTAAGTTCTTGCATTTGAGGTTCTACAATATAACGTTCAGGCTGAGGGTCAGAAAGCAGTTTACGAGCAATGGATAAAGCGTCTTTTTTATCAGTTTTAGACTTTCTAAGCGTCAATGATTTAACAAACTCCTTGATAAGTAAAGGGTTATAAGTAAAAGTTGGATAACCAAGATTTTGAAGAAAAGCAACGAGATTATCGGCATAATGCCCAGTATCTTCAAGTGAGATACAGAGTTCAGAAGTTGGAAGTTTAAGCTGTTCTAAACATTCTTTTAGATTTTGAAATCCTTTATAGGTATTGGCAAACTGGAAATTTTTAATCATAATGTTTCCTTGCTTATCAAGGATTGCGAGGTCATGTTTGTATTTAGATACATCAATTTCAACGAAAAGGGTCATAAGGGTTCTCCTCAGTATTTAATATTTAGATCACTGTGATAACTCCACGCACTTTTTGTTCTTGTAGCCTTATTAGATATAAAACGTCTGTTGTTTCTTGCGTTATCAAACTCATTACCAATGTATACAAAAAGCTGTGGTTAGAGCCTTTCTAAAATCGTCTAGCGATTGGGTACAAATACTAATTCACAGCGTGCTTATTCAAGTTTAACACTTGAGCTTTGGCAGTAGCTAACTGCACTAATATAAATATAAGGGGTAAAATAATTCTTATAAATATTTCGATAGCTCTAGAAACTTTGTGAAGATTATCAACATTTATCTAGTCTTGCATAGAAGGAGAACAAAATGACGCAAACCCACATGATTCTATACACACACAGTATTCTCGCTGAGAAATTATTTTTTACTGTACCAATGAACGTCACTTTTTTGTGGCGCTTTTTTATATGGATTTTTTAAAAGGAGAGCAAAATGGCTACTGACAATCCCAAAGATTGTCCCTGTTATGGACAATATCCTCAAAACAATATGAATGTTTGTCTGAACTGTCAAGAAGCAATTATTCATCACTTAGATTCACACAATTGTGCTGTGAAGTATCACTAAGATTTTGATACTTTACGTGTAATATTGATTATACCGACTCAGCATTACAAGATTTAATGGGGATAAAAAATTATATCGAAGAAAATTTTCTCTCAGAGCAAGCTGCACTCAACACAGTTGATACGATTATGACAAGCTTGGAAAAATTGAAAATATTTCCAGAAGGTGGCCTAAAGCTTAGCAGTCGAGTTGATGAAGATGTGGAATTGACTGAAGATTATTATTTTACTTTTGTTGGAAATCACGTTGCATTTTATGAAATCAATGGCAATGTCGTGTCGATTGTCAGAGTACTTGGCATGAAACAGAATTGGGTTAATTTGTTGCGCAAAAAAAGAAAAACATAAGACTATAAAGGTATTTCAGACTGCAGACAAACCCAGCGAATATTTCGCTGGGTTTTCTCGTTACGGCTTTAGCCAGTTGAGTGCGCATAGCGTGTGAAACAGAAAACCACCCGCTATGCGGGTGGAAGTGAAGTGGTTATACCACAATTTTCCGAGTATAATTGAGATGTTCAGGCTCAAATAGAAAGGAACATATGGCAAACAAAACAAACAGTCTTTCGCACACAAAGTGGTTGTGAAAATATCATATCGTCTTCACGCCTAAGTACAGACGAAAAGTCATTTATAATCAAGTCAGGAACGATTTGAAAGAAATATTTCAGCTTTTGTGTCGCTACAAGGGTGTTGAAATCATTGAAGGACATCTTATGCCCGATTATGTGCATATTCTTGTCTCTATACCTCCAAAAATCTCAGTTTCGAGCTTTGTTGGGTACTTGAAAGGTAAGAGTTCACTCATGATTTTTTAATAATATCGAATCTGATTACCTTACTATTCCTGTGTTAATCCCTATGTTAATCCCTAAATTATTAATTTCGTTATTTTTCATCGATATGTATAATTAGAACGACAAGAGTAAAAGTTAGATAAGAGCGATGGTGGCGATTTCAAAAAATTCTTGCTTTGCTTTTCAGAATGTGATATATTTATAGTGAGAACGTTTTCGTAACAAATATATCTTTTACTAAGAAAGAAGGCTTTGTATGATAAAAAAAAGACTTATCGTAAGTGCTATGACAGTATTAACTTTGTTATCTGCATGTGCTCCAATTTTAGCTAATGCGGATGTTATTAAGCAAGATACTGCAACAGTACAAAAAAATGATGTAACCAAAACTTTGAATAATGAGAGTAACAATGCTCAAATTATCTATAAAAATCCTGATGGAACTACATTTACGTCGAATACGGTCATTCCGCAAACAAAATCTATGTCTGCGAGTCCAATAATTGTAGGTATTTTGTGGAAATATACTACAAAATCAGATGGCACAATAATGCGTAATACTTTTAGAAAATGCGCTACGGCTGAAGGGGCAGTTGGAGTAGCAGCAGCTCTTGCAGCTGCTGGATTCGAATTGGGACCTATTGATGCTGTTTTGGCTGCTATCGTTGGTGTAGGAACGTTTGCATTCCATGGACGTTTTACTGAGGCTGCTAATCTTATTAATGCACATCCAAATTCAGGAAAAATTTATATGTATTTAGATCATTGCACGTATTCCGCACGTTAATTTTACATGTGATACAATAAAATTATGAAAATATTATTATATGTGCTTATGCTAGTGTTGCTTATAAATTCAGTAAAAAGATATTATAAAAATAATAAAAACAATCAAAAGAAAGTAAAAATTTACAGATATGTACTATTACCACTATGCTTGATAATAGGGATTTTACCTATTGTAGTTGCTTTTATTATTATAAATAGTCATTAAGATTAAAGAAAAAACTATTGATAAAATTTTACAATTGCAAGATTATAAGGTTCTTTGTCAAATCCTGTGGGAAAATTATTCCCCCTCTAAGAGTAAGTCACTGCGGTGGCTTATTTTTGTTTCATCAATTCATCAAAATAATCCGCTTCTTGAAGTTGCTAAAGCGGCGAAACCCGAAGGCGACGCGCTTGAGCGCCTTGATTTTGTTGTTCATGCCCTCCACGCAGCCGTTGGAGTAGGGCGTGTGCAGTGCCAGGCGGATAGAAGCCTTTTTGGAGGCAAGAAATTGGAACTTTTTCACAAAGGTCTCGGGCAATAGCTCTTCTTTCAATTCGTCAATGATCTCGAAAAACTTCTGGTCGTCGTGCTTCCTGAAAGCTGTCAGTGCGGCCTGCAAGACTTCCCACGCCTCGTCGAGCACGGGTGTATAAGCTTTGAGTTGGAGCACCAAATCATGACTCGACGTCCACTGGCGTAAGCTGCGGGAATAAAAGCGATTTTCAGAGCAGTCGTCAAAATTCTTGAGCAAATAGTTCCAATAGTACTTGAGGTGGCGGTACTGCGGGCTGTGCGTGTCGAATTGCTTCATCTCCTGAACTCGCAGCTGGTTAAAAGCGCGGGTCAGTTGCTGGACGACGTGAAAGCGGTCCGTGACCAGCTGAGCGTTGGGAAAACAGCGTTTGATGAGCGCACCGTAATTGGCATTCATATCCATGACGAGCATTTTGACTTTGAGTCGAACTTGTCTTGGGAACTTGAGAAAATAAGTCACGAGGTGCTCCAAACGACGGTCATCCAGCAAGGAAACCAGCTTGTGGGTCTGTCCGTCCATGGCAATAAAAGCCATTTTTCCCTTGCAATCTCCTGTGGCTTTAAACTCATCAATGCAAAGCACTTCGGGCAGAAAGCTAAAATGATCTTTTGTGGGCATCTGGTTTAAAAGGCGATAAAAGCTATAAGGCGAGACCTTCAAATCCCGCGCCGCTTCTGAGATTGACTGCTTGCTTTTGAGTTTCAAAATAATTTCTTTTTTGAGCAAAACAGAATCTTTGGTGCCTTTGGAGACCAAGCTTTCGGGCAACTCAGGGGTCGACACTTTGCCGCAGAAACAACATTTGTAGCGCTGAATAGCAATGATCAAAAAGCAAGGAAAGCCCAGATATTCTGTGAGCTGCACCTTTCGAGGCATCGTGCCGTGCTTATGAAATTTGCTTTTGTGACAATGCGGACAAGCTTTAAAGGTGGCTTTATAGGTGACCTTGAGCTCATAGCGCTTGCCCTTTTTGAGGGGCATGAGCGTCTCGCTTTCCCAATCCTGAGCTTGCAAAAACAATTCCTTCATGATAGAATCAAACATAGCTTATCTCTTCTCTGTGTGTAGTGATGTACTTACAGTTTAGAGGTAAGTTTTTTATTTTACAAGAAAATAAAATCCTATGAGAATGATTTCCCACAGGATTTATTATAGAACCCTAAAACACATGAACTAGACGTAAGTCTTTTTATTTTTTTATCTTTGCAACAGAACCAAACTAACAATCAAAACCGTCCTCATAGCGTTCTAGTTTCCACCGAACATGTTCTAATTGTTTTTGTTTTTCAGATATATCTTGTAATATTTTTTTTTCTACTTCAGACAGTAATATTTGACGTTGTACGCGAGTTTCACTCCCTTTTTGTAACAAATCCACATAATTTTGAACTTCTTTAATACTTAAACCAGCACTACGTAAATATTTTATAAAGAGAATCCCATTTAAATGTTCTTCTTTAAAGAGACGATCACCTCTTTGGGTGTGACTATCTGGAATAATAATTCCTTTTTCTTCATAATATCGGATAGTTCTTATAGTCATTCCTGTTTTTTGTGAAAGTTGACCAATTGTCATCATATTATTTGACCTCACGTTACGTCAGTATGTTATACTTCGTATATACTATTTTGATATTAATATTATAACATGAGGAGACTGTCATATGGACAAGAAATGGACACCGAATAAAATTGGAGACTTAGGTAATAAAATAGCAATCGTTACCGGAACAGGGGGAATTGGGTATGAAGTTGCACTTTGTTTGACTAAAGCAGGAGCTAAAGTTATTCTTGCTGGCCGGAATCCTGATAAAGGAGATGAAGCTGTGCAAAACATTCTTTCCCAAGTTCCTAATGGACAAATATCTTTTGGACAAATAGATTTGGCAAGTCTTACATCTATTAGACAATTCTGTGAAAATATTGAATTAACACTAGACAGAATAGATATATTAGTCAATAATGCTGGAATTATGAATCCACCCACTCGAAAAACTACTGCTGACAACTTTGAATTACAAACTGGAACAAACTATTTGGGACCATTTGCTTTAACTGCCGGTTTATTGCCTCTATTAAAAAAATCTCAGTCAGCTTGAGTAGTTAATTTGAGTAGTATAGCGAGTCGTCAAGGAAACATAAATTTTGAAGATTTTCAATCAGAAAAAGAATATGTACCAATGAAAGCATATTCTCAATCTAAATTAGCTATGCTCTTGTTCACACGTGAATTGCAAAAGCAAAGTGATAAAAAAGGTTGGGGTATAACGTCTGTTTCTGCTCATCCAGGTGTTTCAAGAACCAATCTAATTGTTAATGGTTCTGGTAAAAATAGCTTGGCGGGAATAGCAAGACGCACCTTAGGAAATATTCTTTTCCAACCGGCATCCCATGGCGCATGGGCAACACTGTTTGCGGCGACTGAACCGGATGTGAAAAAAGGAGCGTATTATGGCCCATCTAGATTAAGAGAAACAAGAGGGTATCCTAAAGAAGCTCATATTATCTCACAAGCTATGGATGATTCAGTAGCTGATAAATTATGGAATTTATCTATAAGATTAACCCACGTATCATTCATATGAGAAAATAGGCTTAAGGCCTAAAATATTATGATTTATCCAAATAGAAATACTTGGATTTTTCTTTTCTATTTTCTTTCCTCTTTTTTTTAGTTTCCGGAATTTCTCCATATTTCCTATAGTGGTTTACCCATGTACAAAGCAATCCCATCTTATGAATTAGGAATTCATAAGATAGAATCATGAGGGTGAATTCCAACAACTAAAAAAGGAGCAAATTGATGTAATTAAAGTCGATGGATTAAGAAAATTTAAAAAAAGGATAACGGATTTACACTGATTGTTTCTATAACACTAAATTATATACGTTACAATAATAGAAGCTCTGAAGGATACAATTTACTTTTGCCTACTAGTGCTCAGTACATAGATTCACTGGTTCCCCCGATCAAAAAATATAGTTTTAATAACGAAAAAATTGTTCAAAAATGGTGGTTTATTTATGAAGATGGAAATTTAAAGGTAGACAAGTTCAAATAGGCTAAAAAACCAACTCATAACTTAATTGTTTTGAGTTTTTATTGTATATTAGTATCATTTGTTTTCAAAAAGAGGGGACATCCTATTGATGTCTCCTCTTTTTGAGTGTGAGAAACTCCCGCTATAAATTTATGGTGCGTAGCCGTGTTCAAAGTGGTCGGCTTTTAAAGTTTCAATTGATTTTTTAAGACTTACTTTCTTATCTTTTGATAGATCACCATGGCTTAACTCCCCTGTTAAATCAGAAATATCCGTTGGATTAATTTTCTCATAATCAAAGAGAATGTTTTCACGAATCATGGCCTTTCCTTTGTCGTCCGTTGAATAATCGATTTTTGTGGATATGCCACGAATCCCGTGATATTTTTTATATAAACCATTATATTTTGATTTATAATTTTCTTTGTTAATTCCTTTTAAATCATCAGGAATCGCATCCCGAATAAATGTTTCTTGTTTTATGACATGGTCCTCTTTAGAGTGAAATGTGATAATGATTGATTTGTTTCCATCAGAGGTTGTTTTTTTATATTCTTGCTTTGTTACAGAAAATCGGGATCCTGGCATACACGCAGATAGGGAAAAAATCGCGATGAAAAACAGTGAAAAAATCGCGAATGATTGAAGTAATTTTTTATAAACGTTTCGTTTCATTAATGGCTCCATTTTCTATTTCCGTTATCGTATCACACAACTCTTTGATTTCATAATCATTGTGTGATGCAATAATAATCGTTTTTCCTTCAACTTTCAATTGATTCATAAGTTCATTAAATTTTAAAATGGATTTTTTATCAATTCCATTTGTAGGTTCATCCAGAATAATTAACTCCTGATGTTCCATAACGGCTTGTATGATTCCAAGTTTTTGCTTCATTCCTAAAGAAAATGATTTCACTTTCTTATCCTTATACTCTGCTAAACTAAAGAAATCTAATAACCACAAAACATAGCTTTCATCATAACTATTGTTAATTTCTGCTAAATATTTTAGATTATTTAGTGCAGTATCATTAAGTATAAAACCTGGTGTTTCTAATATAAGTCCGATAGGTACTGGGGGCCGTTCTCCAAATTTAACTGGTTTAGAATCAATTTGGATTTTTCCTGAATCTAATTTAATAAATCCACAAAGCGCTCGAAAAAGCATCGTTTTCCCTGATCCGTTAGAACCGATAACTCCATTAATACTTCCTTTTTCAAAGGAAAGGCTGACATCTTGGAAAATATTCTTGTCTTTAATTTTTTTATTTATATTATTGATTTCAATATACATGATTTCTCCTTATTTTATTTCTTTCATGTAGAGTAACTGAAGCGTGAAGAGATGAACTCCAGCGATTAAGAGCACTAACCATACTGTTTGCCAAACTTCTGAGATTTTCACTATTTTATACATCATATTACTTAGACCTAGCAAAAGAACCAAATCGATAAAGTAGCCAAGATAGAGTAGCCCTAGAGTGTCAAATAAGTTAAGAAGTAAAATCAAAAGTTCAAGTAACAAGATTTGAATAAAGACTTGATAAGGATTTATTCTTATAGGGGAAGAGGCAATAACATGGCTAATCACGTGAGTGAGCCCAATGAAGATCACAGAATATGTGATAGAAAATAGGAATGAAAACAAACCTTTAATTTTATAATCATGACTTCTAATATAAATTAAGAGATGTGTATTATTGAGGTAAAAATAAAAGATAGAACCAGGGATGAAGAGTCCAATACTGTAAAGGAAGATACTTGACATATTTTGAATTATATTTGCTATAACATTTGGAGCTTTTACAGCCAAGAGAGAATTTGCAAAAATGGTGGGAGAAAATTCAAGCACAGGGGCTATGCTTCGATAGCCAATATATTTAGAAGTTAATATGACCAAAAAGAAGAAAAATAAGATTAGTCTTTCTAAATTATTTTTCCTTAATAGTTGAAAAAAGTATTTTATTTCAAGTTTCATAATTTCTCCCATAATATTCTTTGCGTTCAAGCGCTACAGTGATCCAATAAATTAAAACAAGCAAAGTACCAACAAAAAGTAAAATGGTCAAGGGCAGTGAAAATCCGTATCCGATGTAGTCCTTGTTTGAATAAAATGAAAAAATTGCAAACTTGATTGAGTTGAATTTTCCTACTGGAAGAGCAGCACCCACAAAAAGTATGATTAATTGTTCACCCATCCATAAATATCTATTTTTAAAATAGATGCATCCAATGTATTGAGACAAACCAATAAAAAATAACATCATGAATGCTCGTAATGCCCCCTCAATAAGTAGCATGGAGGGGAAGGCATCATTTGAAGGAGTAGAGAAAAAATATGGAAGTATTTTTAATATTGTGTATAGCATCGAAAATAGAGCGATTATCAACAAGTTTTGCTTCATTTGAGCCGTTTTATCGATTCTTATCTGTTGCTCTGGACGATTATTTTTTATCACAACAGCAATAGTGATAAGAAAAGGGATTGCGGTTCCAAAGCAAAAATACAAGCAGAAAGACAAAGGTACAAGAATATGAGACGTCTCCGCGTTAAAATTGATTAACCAATATACAAAGGACAATGGCACCAATAGTAGAATCATTTTATCTCTTAATATCAAGCGTAAAGCAAATTTTGAAATTTTAGTCAAGGGTGTCGCTCCTATCAAGTTTGATCACTAATCCCCCGATGATAAAAACAAACAGGACGAGGTAAACGAGCATGCCCCATACTCCACGATTCGATGTATAGGAAAAATTTAAGAAACTATTAAGAGAATAGCTACTCAAGCCAATGGCAAATGTCACCAGATAAATAATAAAGGAAGCTATAAAAGGAGCTAACATTTCTATAACAACTTTAGGATAAATAAAGCTTAGTGAGAGACTAAGAAGAGAAAAGAATCCCGAGAAAACAAAAATGAGGAGGACAAGTAATATAATGGTTACCGCTGGCATCCGATTAAAGAGTGCATCTCCCCAAAAATCTGTTTGAAAAACAGGATATTCAGAATGCTTTGGTATTTTATCGAAATGTGGAAAATTAATCCAAGCCACCATCAGATTTAAAACAACAGGAAAAACCCCTGCAATTCCTCCTAATAAAAATGAAGTAAATAAAAGTGAGTTTTGATAAATTTTCTTTTTACAGCGAGATAAGACAAAGAGATTTCTTCTTGCTCTTACCTCACTTCCCCACAGTGCTCCTCCTAATAAAGAGGCTAAAAAGGGGATAAAAAACAAATATACATCTGTTCCGATACCAATTCCGTCAAATGTGATCACATAATTTATAAAATTCCTGTTTTCCAACTGATTCCAATCATTAGTAGTATAAACATTAATATAAAATATAAGCACACTTATGGCAATAATTGCAAGAAACCTGAGGCTAAATAAATTTTTTTTTAGATGATATTGTATTATGTTTTTATTCATATTTTTTTCCTCTGTTAATGAAAGAGAGGAGATAAACTCCTCCTTACATCAATATTTTAATAAGAATCGGGGCTCCAAACACCATAAGCTGTTTCAGAATACGGACGCCATGCATTATTTTCAATAGCCATACGAACTCTAACATTCCCGTATAATTCATGGGCGTCTCCGTGTACCTTAGCATAACTTCCACGATTTACTTTAGTCTTAGGAGAATTCACCTCCACACCATTATGGAGTTGCATCCAAGCATTCACAGCACCAGCTTGAGAACCAGAGCTTAAAGTAATATAGCCGGGTGTGGTTTCATACTTCCACTGGGGGGCAGTATAATGATTGTCTTTTCCCCAAGGAACGGTATCACCCCAATTGCTATCTGTGTGACCATTTGCTAAAACGGGTGCAGCCACTGCTAAGCAGGCTACTCCTGAAATTAATAAAAGCAACTTTTTTTTCATAAAGATCTCCTTTTTTATCTGATGAATCCTCAGTATTGAAAATCCATAACTATAAATGATTGCCCTTACATTATACACCTTTGAATAAGATTGTCAATACTTTCTTAAATAAAACTTAATGTTATCCTAGTATATTATTTAACAATAAAAAATAATATTAAGTAATCTGCTAACGATAAACATTTCAAAATATTGAAATTTAGGAATATCTGATATTTTTTATAAGAACACAACTAGCTCATAACTTAACAGTTTTGAGCTTTTTTAATGTATACTGATATTAAAGGAATAAAGCGAGCTCTCAACTGGGGCTCATAAGTGGAGGTAAAAATGAAGCTTGGGTATGCACGCGTGAGTACGAATGATCAAAAATTAGAAACGCAAATCGAATTGCTTAAATCTGCGGGAGCAGAAGCAATTTATCAAGAAAAATTTACGGGAACAACCACAGATCGCCCCGAATTTACAAAGTTAATTCATTTACTTCAAAGGGATGATTGTCTGATCGTCACAAAATTAGATCGTTTTGCAAGAAATACTCGAGAAGCGCTTGAAATTATTCAACAACTTTTTGAGCGTGGAATCAACGTCCATATCTTGAATATGGGAATCATTGATAATACCCCAACGGGCCAACTGATTTTTACGATGTTTTCTGCTTTTGCGCAGTTTGAAAGGGACATGATTGTCTCACGGACAAATGAGGGAAAACGCTATGCCAAACTCAATGATAAGAATTTTAAAGAAGGACGGCCTCAAAAATTCTCGGAAGAACAAATTCAATTTGCTTATGAATTGAAGCAACAGGGGATGACCTATAAAATGATTGAGCGGAAAACAGGAATCAGCATTGCGACTCAAAAAAGAAGGTTTATAAAGGTAAAAAATCAAACGATTGATAAAGATTGTTGAAATGTATTTTAGTTAACGAAGATTTGTGGGAATGATAATGGAGCAAGCATCTATGGTGATAGGGGATTGTTTGTTTTGTGATTATCAACTTTAATGAGAGAATCTATGATATAATCATAGATAGAAGATAAAAACACATCCCGGTAGGTAGTCCGGGAGCGACAGTAGTCGTCAGTAACCTGCCTCCTTGGTTGTCCCTTCTTCTGCTTTAAGATAAAGGAGGGATTGCAGTGAAGAAGATAGGTGCAACATTGACGGTGTTGTTCAAAAAACCATTCTGGGTTGGTATTTTTGAGAGAAGGTATGATGACAAGATTGAGGTCGCTAAAGTAATCTTTGGGAAAGAGCCTAAAGATTATGAGGTTTACGATTTTGTTTTGACCCAATACTATAACTTGAAATTTAGCCCAGCAATCAAAACTGAAGTGATTAATGATAGGAAAATCAATCCAAAACGATTACAGAAATTAGCTAAGAAACAAGCTTCTGAGGTTGGTATTGGAACGAAGGCCCAACAAGCACTGAAGGTCCAACAGGAAGAGCGAAAATTGGAACGCACGAAAAGTAGTCGTGCACAACGAGAGGCTAAAAAGCAGAAACAATTTGAACTCAGACAAAAGAAACGTTATGAAAAACACAGAGGTCATTAATTTGCTTCCTTGTACTAATGTCAAATATTTAGACACTAATTCGTATGGTTTTGCTTAATAAAAAAATCACCTATCATATAGGGGAGGAAACCCCTATAAAATAGATGAATTTCATAATCTGTTTATAAAATAGTTCCCAATCATTTTGAATAATTACTATAGAGTGCTATTCAAAATGACGTTTGTTCTTTTACAAAGCCGCCTTTATAAATCAATTTATACAAACTGCTTAAAACTCTGTTTTGAGCAGTTTGTAATATCTAAAAGTTAATTTATTTAAAAGATATATTCCATATTTTATTATACTGCTGGTAATTCATCGATAATCTTAAAAATCTCTTCATCAGACATGCGGGAAAAAGAATGTCTGTGCTTCTTATATTCCAAAAGTACTTCAGGATTTTCCTTTATGAAATCCCTATTAATAGATTTTATCGAACGTCCTTTTTGTCTATCTTTTATAGTTCGTTTAGTATAAGGCTTTAAAGAACCATTCAAAAGTCGCCCAAAACCTTTTTCAAACTCCTTCTCAACAATAAGTGGAATTATGTTATCATTATTAAATTTTCTAGCCTCATAACTGGGGGTACGGCAAACTATATCTTTAGGGATTAAAATTAGTTTTTCATAACGACCGTTTGGAGATTCAGGTCCTGGTAATTCGACTTTTATATTTTCCCAACATTCTTGTTCTAGATTTAGTATAGGGCCAGAATTAACTTCATATTTTGGTATGTCATATTTTTTACACATCTTTTGTGTAAATTCAATTAATTCTTTTCGAATGATATTTGCGATTATATCTGAAATCATATCTGGCCCAATACCATCAATCATAAATGCAGTATCTTCTAAATCCTCCAATAAACCACTACTCACCGCTTTTGATTCAGACAGTGCATCATATAATTTCTTAGCTCGATCATCCCCTACCCCCTTACCATTCGAGGGACCTAATGAATTTCCTAAATGAATTTCATTAGGTTCCCGTAATCCTGAAAGTAAATCTGATGCTTTCTTTTTATTGCCTTGTTTAATATAATTAATCACCTTTTGAAAATAATCTTTGATTATTTTCGTACATTTTTGTCCCCAATTATTATCTAGTGCTATAAATGCTGCTGGATCAATATATAATCTAACATCTGTATCCAATCTTACATCTAAGAATTCAAGTTCTGACTGTGTTTTATTCAAGTTGAAATAACTTGAAACAGTTTTTTTATTATGTTGTTTCAATAATTTACCTCTCGTATGATTTGAAATTTTAAGCAAATTATGCGAGAATAATTTAAAGGTTTTATTTTGCATACTTGCTTAGTAATCTTTATAGATATTGCTCATCTATAATACAACTCCAAGAAATTGCGTTTCTTGGTTTTTTATTTTTACCACATACAATTTAACCACCCCCTTTCCTCATTCTTCAGTATATCACATTCAAAAATAAAAGTCGCTACCTTAATACCTATATATGGTGTTTTTCTCTATTTTTTTTAAAAAAAACACTACATATAGTGTTTTTTCTTAAAATCTCAAAATTCAACAAAGAATTTTCAGAAAAATCCGTAAATCGCTCCTCCAATGCGCTATGCAAGGCAAGCTGAAAAAAGACTGGCTTTTCTGATAGACGATAAAACAGCTGTTCCTAAAATCTTATTGTCTAGATGACATAAAGATACAAATGTTCCAATTGAGTATAGATATTATTCGCAAATAATATTTCCAACCTATCGTTGAATGAACCTTAATTAGATCAATATTTAATAGCAAAATAGCAGACTAAAACAACTGTCCTTTTTATTTTAGTCTTATTCTCTTCCCATGATGTTTCAAGAGAAATTCAAAACGTTTTACTTGCTTCGCTTCAAGAAGACCCGGAATTTTTTTAGAAGTTCAAGTTCCTCCTGAAGATAATGATTTTCTTTCTCTAACAATTTAATCTTATGTTGGGCACACTTCAACAGAACAAATTTGGAATAATGTCAAATAATTAGACACAAAAATGGAAATTAAATTTTAAAATACTCCATTTCTTTCTGGTTAGGCGTTAATTCTTGGTTGGCAGAATGAGGATTGTAGTTGTTGTAAAAACATTCAATGTATTCAAAACAAGAAAGTTGTACTTCTTGAATGGAATGAAAAGTCTTCCGATTGATTTCCCGAAGTTTCAGATACTTGAAAAAGACCTCAGTGACAGAATTATCATAGGGGTAACCAGGTTTAGAATAGGAAGCTAGAATATTATTTTCATCCAAGAGTTTTCTGAATGCTTGGGTTTTAAATTGTGAGCCCTGGTCAGAATGAAAAATCAAAGATTGAGTAGGTTTTCTTGATTTGATTGCTTGTTGAAGCGTCTCAATGGCCAACTGCGCATCAATCTTAGGACTAATTTTCCAAGCAATCACTTTTCGTGAAAATAAATCAAGAATGGCGCAAAGATAAACAAATTTCTTAGGACCAATAGAAATATAAGTGAAATCAGTTGTCCAAACTTGATTAGGGGCGCTAGGATTGAACTGCTGTTTGAGGAGATTAGGCGACTGATGTGGGTTCTGCTTATCCCTATTATTATGCGGTTTAAAGGTTGACATTTTAGGAAGTGCCATTGTTTTCATAAGACGATAAATTCGTCCTTCGGAAAGTTTTACGCCATAATCACGCAGAAGAATGACTTTAATTTTACGTGTCCCAAGTCTTTTCTTTGATTGGATGTAAATCTCTAAAATAAGCTTTCGATACTTTTGATTTTCAAGGTCACGTTTTGAGGGGGTGTGATTAAGAAGTTGATAGTAGGTGGAGCGATTGACACGTAACACGCGACACAGCGTTTGTATCACGTGTTCGAATCGCAGTCGATAGATGGCTTCAAGTCTTATTTTGAGTTTTGCATGAAGATGGCACTTGCTTTTGTTGCCATACGACTTGCAGACTCTGTCTGCTTAGCGAGTATGGACAGCGTAGTGAAACGAAGATAGAATAAGGTTCTCCTCTTCTAATTGTGCCAAGCGTTTCTGAAGGTCTTGAATTTGCTTAGCAGTCATCACGGTATTATCTTCAAGTTTGACCTCAGAGTATTGTTTAATCCACTTTGATAGGGTAGAAGAGGAAACGCCATAATCGCGACAGAGGTCTGCTTGAGGTTTGCCAGTTTGGTAGAGATTGACGAGGGATTGCTTGAATTCCTCGTCGTAGCGTTGATGATAGGTCATAGCAAGCCTTTCTGTTTTGTGTCTTATGAGACAAAATATAACACATTATTTTGTGTCCATTTTTATAGTATATATCCAGTTGCAGAGTTGTGTGAGGCCAAAGCAACGATTCAGCAGTTGTCAGAGGCAGAAGTGAACACCTTGATTGAAGATATTTTGGTAGCTTATGGGAAAAAATAAAGAGAAAAGTTTCTCAGAAAAAAGTGCTCTGGGGGATTGGGGGACCCCCAAAAAACTTATGGAAAGCGTCGAACGAGTTTCGGCGCTTTTTATAAATTTTGTGTTTGGATATCCAAACACTATGCTTGCAAGAAGGAAAGACTTTCCTTTAGTCTGGGAGAAAGGCTGTTTCTCCCAAATGGGGTGCAGGGGAAAAGCTGGGTTTCCCCTGCCCGATTTTGGAACAAAAGGGGGAAGGATAAGATAAAAAATGAAAGGAAAGAGCACTCAGGAAAATCGAACCCGTTCTCATCAACGGCTTATTCGATTTAATGATGAAGAAAATGACTATATCAATGCCAAAGTAGAAGCGAGTCCCTTTAATAATTTTCAAAACTTTGCACGGATTTTGCTTATCACAGGGGAAGTCCATTTCACGGATTACTCAGAACTCAAAAGGCTCAACTTTGAGGTCAATCGGATTGGGAATAACATCAATCAGTTGACCAAACTGGCGCATGAGTTTCAGGGAATTTCACCTGCGGATATTCAACAGTTGCAAGCTCAGAGGATTCATCTAACAGCTATGGTAAGTGAGCAACTAAAGCAAGTCAAAAAAGAAGAGAGGCGGTTATAGCAGATGGTTTATACCAAACATTTTGCGATTCACACTATTGATCGCTTGCGCAATTCTAAGGATTATATTGAGAATGCCGCAAAGACCTTGGTCGAAAAATCCGAAGTGATAGGGCATTTGGATAATATCTTTCCCTATATGATGAATGATGAAAAGACTTTTTCCAAACAGTTGGTGTCAGGTTACATGATTCATAATGTCTATGAAGCCTCGGAGGAGTTCATTGCGACCAAACAACTCGCCGCCAAGGAAAACGGCGAGCACTTTGTTTTTAATCCAAAAACCAAGCGTTTAGAGTTCTCCTTAAAAAGTTTGGAGCGCGCAAAAAATGGGAAGCAGGCGGTGCTGGCTTATCACTTGATTCAATCTTTTTCTCCTGAAGACGGCTTAAGCCCTGAAGAAGTTCATGAGTTGGGCCGACAAACGGTTATGGAATTAACAAGTGGGGAGTATGAGTTTGTCATTGCGACCCACGTCGATAAAGCCCATCTGCATAATCACATTGTTTTTAATTCGACAAACGCGATGACAGGTAAACAGTTTGAGTGGCAGTTGCCCCGCTTAAAAAATGGCAAGACCAAGGACATGACCTATGAAGCCTTTCAAAAAATTTCAGATCGGATTGCCTCAAAAGCAGGTGCCAAAATCATTGAGTTCTCCCCAAAAAATTCTCATGCCAAGTACACTAAGTGGCAGACGGAAAATATTTTCAAGTCGCGGATTAAGTCCCGTTTGGATTTTCTACTGGAGCATTCGCTCGACTTGGACGATTTCAAAACAAAAGCTAAGGCTCTCAACTTAGCCGTGGATTTTTCAGGCAAGTGGGCAACTTATCGCTTACTAGATGATGTACAAGTGAGAAATACCCGCGGGCGAAATTTGGTCAAGTCTGACCCAGAGCGCTATAATCTGGATCGAATTGAAGCACACCTGAAAAAGAATACGGGGACGTTTTCGGTGGAGGATGTGGTCAATCAGTACGAAGAAAAAATCGAAAGCGTTAAAAACGATTTCGATTATCAAGTCACGATTGAACCTTGGCAAATTGACCATGTTACAACAAAGGGGCTTTACATCAATGTGGATTTTGGAATTGCGCAGCGTGGCATCATCTTTATCGGTGCTTATAAGACCGACCTGCTAGAAGACGGTAATTATAATCTTTATCTCAAAACCAACGATTATTTTTACTTCATGGACACAGCAGGCGCAGTCAATAATCGGTTCGCCAAAGAAAAAGTGATTTCGACGATTGACGAATTGACCGATGCCATTAACTTTTTAGCCAGTCACGGTGTGACGGAAGGTGGCGAGCAGTTGGTGCGATTAGAGCAGCAACTGCTTGAAGTGGTACAAGAGGCAAAGGATAGATTGAATGAACTCGACCAGAAAATCAGAGACTTGAATGAGTCGGCTAAAGAATTGATTGTCAGCAATGATGACGGAGTTGAAGACGAAGCACTTGAGCAGATCAAAAGTCAAATTAACTCTGTTAAGGTTAGTCGTGATTTGTTAAAAGAGCGGTATGATGAGGCAATATCAGAGGGGAATATTTATCAGGAGCTTATTTCTTATCATGAGAATCAGAAGAAAATAAAAAGTTCAGGAAATATTTTTTTAGCATAGAGCTTTTTATTCTTCTTTGTTTGCGTCTTCTCGGTCGTATGGAACTAGCCCCCTTGCATTTGGATGCTTTATCATATCTTCAATTTCTTCACGGCATATAGCCGCTGTTCCTGTGCAACCATAGAGTT
Organism: Lactococcus hircilactis; assembly: GCF_009601015.1. Classification (GTDB taxonomy): domain Bacteria; phylum Bacillota; class Bacilli; order Lactobacillales; family Streptococcaceae; genus Lactococcus; species Lactococcus hircilactis. The sequence continues at coordinate 23,168 of NZ_WITJ01000001.1, read as the reverse complement.
CAAGGGCTGATAGATGAGCCTTCATGGTTTCTAAGCTCTCGGTATGTCCAGTAAGGTAGTCACATTTCGCTTTTAGGTAAACAAGACCTGATTTTTCGTAGTAAAAATTTTCTGGAATCCCGTATTGTTCTAAATGTTTGATGATACTTTTTGCAGCTGTATATTGTTTTTGAAGTAAAAGACTATCAAGAATATTCAGTTCACACAAGATGATTTGACGTTTAACGTGAGGGGAAACTTCATTTTTAGTGGCAAAGAAGATGACACGATCCGAGATTTCTGTGAGTTGAATAAAATCAAAGAGACGAGATGTCCAACCGAGGAGTCTTAATTCATAGTATCCCCAATATCTGGTGTTTTTGAGATAATCTCTTATCCTGTCAGCATCAGTTTTAGGAATTTTGAATTCAGGGTCGATAAGCGATAGGACAGCTTCTGCCATAATTCGGTCAAGTGTAAATTTGTCAAGATTAGAGTTGTCTTTTTCTTGATTTTCAAGGTTTTTGATTATTTCTTCCAGTGTAGGAGCATCCTGGAGGGTGTAGGCCTTTCCGACCATATCTACATAAAGAAAAATATCTTTTTTTACTAGATGGTTATTTAGGGCATGAAAATATTCCGCAGGATCTACCTTGATATTTAGCAGAAAGTTGAAAAATGTATCTACGGCGGGGATGTTTCCGCCTTTTTCAAAGCGTGAGAGATTTCCTTGAAGTGTTTTACCACCTGCTGCTACAGTTTGGGAGATATGTTTGGTTTCTCGTAAGATCTGGAATACTTCACCGTAGCTCTTTCTGAGAAGTTCTTTTTTTGCTTCATTTTCCATAATTTACTCCAATCACGATAAATTTTTTATTATTCTATTATACCATTTCAAGCCAAAAAATATGTAGATTGGCATAATATATGCGGATTTAGCATAGGATTTAAAGATGAAAAAGATATCTCTCGAAATATACTGTGATATAATAGATTATACTTAAACTATGATTGTAAGAGGAAGGAGGCGTGAAAATGAAAAATAAAAAATTGTCAATTGTATTGGTCATGGTTGCTGTATCAGTTTTGATCGCAGCTCAACCCTTATACGCATTTATTATGGGGTAAAAGTATTAATAATAAAGAGTAACAATGCAGTCTGTTTCTTTTTGGATAGAGTGTAAGAAGACTTCCATTTTTTATAAAGGAGAGGTTATATGCTTGTTATTACCAGTGAAACACAACTAAAAATTATTGACGCTTATTTTCGCATCCTTCAGGAAAAACCAGATACGAAAATAATCACACTTGACATGGTAGCTAAGAAAGTTGGAATGCGAAGGGAGAGCATTTATAGGTATCATTTTAAAAATATCGAAGAAATCAGAGACAGGATTCATTATTTGATTGATGGAGGTCTCGAAAAGGAAGCGGTGGAATTCGTGGATGGAAAAACATTTGATATTAATAGCTTTATTGCGAATAAATTATTACCGCTTTTATATGAGAAACGTGATTGGCTAAAAGTCATGTATAGTACTGACATTGATGCAGAGTGGCAATCATTTTTACTAAAAAAGTATGTTCCTATAGTAACAAATTACTTAGAACTAATAGGCGAGGAGGATATCATTCCCAATAAGTTTTTGGCAGAGGTAGCAGTTAAAGAAATTTTAGCTCTTATTTCTACGTGGCTAACTGATGAACAGCCAGAACCTGCTTCTCTTTTTAAAGAAAAGTTCTTATGTGTTTTTCAATACTCCCCCTACGGTATTTTAACTAACTCTAATCACAAATAATTTTACAAAAACTTCGAGCCTCCTAATTGGCGCCGAAGTTTTTTATTTGGCGAAATAGACAAATGTTTCCCAAAAAGAGCTAAAAAGTCGAAAAATCAAGAATAAAGTCATCACAATAACTAAAAAATAGGAAGAAAAAGGTAACACCTTGTGTCCCTAAACAGAATTCAAAAACCCGTAAAGCTTTATAAATCTAGGGGGTATTTTGGTTACCGTTAAAACAGGACACAAGGTGTTACCTAAGCAAAATTCTCTTGCTTGTTTTATTGTGATAGAATGTAATCATAGACAAGAGGTAAAGCGTTTTAGCAAGTACGAAGATAAACTAGCTGATAAAAGGAATACGAATGAGGAGTTACCTTTTGTTAAAGTTTGATAGTCAGCTAATTACTTTACACTTTACCTAACCAATCACTAATATTGTGAATTTATTGGCAGTAAAAGCGTAACGTAATAGTAAGCTGAAGTCCTTTTGAAAAGTCGTAATTGATAAATTTAGAAAGAAGAGTGGTATTATGTCAGATGTGAAATTGTTTATTATCAAAGGGAGTCCTACAACTGATGGGACTGGTGCGCAGGTACTACAACACTTGAAGAAATTTTTAGTGTCTTTACATTGTGAATTTACAGTTTATGATCAAGCAGAGTTTCTAAATGAGTCAGTATGCAATGGAAAATTGGATCCGTTTTTTGATGCTAGTAAAGGAGAAAAAACCGCGTTTGAAGATGGGATGCTGAATAATGATGGAATAATCATTCTGTGTCCTGTATATATCCATCAGATGCCTGGAAGCTTAAAAAATTCTTTTGACAAGTTTTCATACAGGCTTCATGAATTTCCTTTATTAGGGAAAAAAGTTGTTATATTTACATACGCTGAATCAAATGGAGCAGATTACTTATCAACCTACTTCCATGATATATTTCTTTCGATGGGATCAGAAATTATATCTGTCCAGTATAATTATTTTGTTAGAAACACGTTAGAAGAAGACATTGAAGAGTTGAAGAAGAATGTTTCCGTGATGTGTAAAAAAATCAAAAACAATCAATTTGTAATTACTAGAAAACAGGAAAATTTGTTTATATTTTTTAAAAAGATTGTTTTGGATGAAATCAAAAATGGGGTAACATCGGGCAAACAAAAAAGATGGGAAGATTTGATTAAATATGATAGTTTGGTTGACTATTTGAATTCTAAGAATTTTAACGAATAATAAATACGTAATCATGATTATATGTTTTACCGAGGTATCATGAATGAACTTCTCTTGATAGGAAGTTCGAAACAATAGCGATGGAATTTTTTGTAATCTAAACAAATATAACTTTATTGAGAAAGGAGATATACGATGAATCAAGATTTCTTAAACGAAAACAAAGGCAACCTTCAACGGAACATGATTACGTTAATTGAGGATGAAGAGCTTGTATTGACGGATGAAGACCCGACGGGGGCCTCAACTCCGATAATTTCAGCTATTTCTGCTACAGTTGCGTCTGCAACGGCCGTTTCGGCACTTTTTGGAATAACAACTGCATGTTCAAAAAGCTGCTGGCATCCATAAAAGGAGGAAAAAATTATGGATTTCAAAGAATTGGGTTTGGAAAGTGAATCAATTACTTTAATTGAGGATATTGATGAGTTAAATGAATTGTCTGGCGAAGGATGGACATGGAATTTGGTCTTTTCTAGCGTAGTTACTTTAGCTCTTGGCAATAATGGTTATGTATGTACATGGACTCATGAATGTCAAGCAAATTGTAAATGAGTAAATAAGCTGGTTAGATTATTTGTTTAGACGGAAAAATTCAAAGTATATCAAGGTGTATCCTTTGATATACTTTTTTATGTACGAAACATGAAATTTGGCAAACATAATTTAAGGAGGAAAATGACCCATGAGCATCTGGTATTACATAGGAATAGCCATAGTAGCTGGATTGATTACTATTTTTATTTCAAAAAATAATAATAAAAAAAAATAATAAGCAGTTAGAAATCAGCAGAATGAGTAATTGATTTAAGAAAGAGTTGAACTAAAATGTCTCAAAATGAATACTTGAAAAAAATTAGCAGTAGAAACAATATCAATGAAATGTTAAATGGGTTCCATTTCAACGGTGTAACTGAAAGAAAATACTTTGGAGAGGTGCTTTACGGAACTTGGAAAAGAATCCAGCATAATGAAGAAATTCGACTAATAGATTTTTATAGAGCAATGGTAACTCTAAGTACTAGGTCTATAATAACTGAGATAACGCATAACAAAGATTGGGTAGATTCTGAAAACTTAACAAAAGCGATTCAAGATTTTTTTGGTACAAACATTTCAATAATGAGTGATAATATTTTTAAATCTGAAATGAGACGTCTCTCGCTTACCGAAATGGAATATTTTCAGCTTGTTGCTGAAAATTATGAGCTTTTGAGAGATTTATCTTCCAAGTTCTCATACTGGACTTATGTAATGGGATTATTTTTGAAAGGGACAGAGGAATTTCTCTTGGAATTTCTTAATCAGTTAGTTGAAGATAGAGGGACTATATCAGTTGGTCTACTCGGTACTTATGGAAAAATCAATGTCAATAATTTTTCTTTACAAAAGGGAGATGTTCACAACGGAAAATTTGTTATAGAAGTGGAGACGGATTGTGGTAACTTTTTCTATAAACCTCGAAATACAGATGTTGATGAAGCATTAAAGAGTTTTGCTGATTTTCTTCAAGAAAATAATCCTTCGGTATTAGACTTGAAATTTCCTAAGTCTATAAATCGTAAACAATATTCATGGGTTGAAAAAATAGAATACCAAAAGCTAGGCTCTGCAAGTGAAGAAAAGAGATATTATGTAAGACTAGGTCAGCTTTTAGCAATGATGTATATTCTAGAAGGAAATGATATTCACTATGAGAATCTTATTTCAAACGGTGAGTATCCAGTGATAATTGATGCAGAAACTGTACTTACAAATAGATTGTTTTTTGTAAAATCGGATAGCTCTAAGTACCTGCAAGAAAATGCTATAAACTGTATGTACAATTCTGTTAGGAGTACCGCTATTCTACCTGACTTTGTGAAACTAAAAGGAGAGTATTATAATATTAGTCCACTAAACTTTTGTGCAGATGGAATACGCGAAGTAAGGAAAGATAAGCTTCATGCACTAAAAGAAAATATGACCTCGTCGGAGGATAATATAGTATCTTTCATAAAACAGGGCTTTTTAACCGTGTATTTAGAAATTCAGAATAATAGCGAGTCTTATTACAACTACCTAAATAAGCTGTTTTCGCATCTTTCTCTAAGATTCTTAAACAAACCCACGAATAATTATGAGAGTATTAAACGACTTCTATTTAACCCTGTTTGTCTTTTAGATATTAAATATGCATTTGCTGTAACTTCAAAGGTACTAAAGCCCAATGCAGAGGCTTATATAGATAAGGTTGAACAATTTGAGCAGAAGGAATTATTAAGGCTTAATATTCCCCAATTTATGATAGAAGCAGATTCAACAGATATTATTGTAGAGGATGGGGTAAAAATTCCTAAATATTTTATTAAAAGTCCGCTTACATTGTTAAAAGAGCGTATTGAAATTCTAGGTCCAAATGATTGCAAGAGGCAAGTTAAGATGATTGACTGGGTATTTAAGCTTGCCGCAAATAAATTCAGTGTTTTAGAGCTATCAGATGTTAAAAACCTCAAAAATAGAGACAGAATTGGAGTAGAATCGGATATATTAACTAAGTATGTTAGCGTCATAGTGAAGGAGATTTTCGATAAAAGGTTGATAAACCCAGTAAATGAAACACTTTTCTGGACAGAGCCTCAACTTGAAAATCAAAAATATATTTTGACAGATCTTCCGAATAATTATTATGCAGGAAATATTGGAATTCTAAAATCTTTGCTGTCATCAAAAATAAGTGAAATCGAAGGATTTACGAAAAAACTGATAGAAGATATAGAAAAGGAGCTATCAATAATTTTTGAAAGTGATATTTCAAATATGTCTTTGGGTGCTTTCACAGGCTTAGGAATGTATTTTAGGTACTTTGTTGATTTATATGAAGCGAATATAATCACGAAGGATATTCTTGAAAAAAAATCTTGGGCATTATTGGATAAGATAAAAAGTGGAATTTCTAAAGATAAAAAGTTAGATATTATTGATGGTACTGCTGGACTAGCATTATCTTTGATTCGAGTATATTCGTATATAGAGGATAATTTTTTTAGGCGAGAAGTAGAAGAAACTTTAGATTTTTGCTATAAGCATTTATTACAGGAAGCTGTTATGGAAGACGAAAGTTTCTTTCCAGTTGAGCAAAGTCCAAAAACGTACTTTACAGGGTTTGCTCACGGGTCATCAGGAATTGTCGTTGCTCTTTATAAAATAGGTAAGATTCTAGGAAGAGATGAGGGAGAGATTGTTAGCCAATTTTTAAACTCTGAACGAAGATTTTATGATAATAAATTAGGTGTATGGTATAAGGATAATGGTAGAACAAATTACTCATGGGGATGGTGTCATGGAATACCAGGAATACTCTTATCTAGAATTGAGCTTTTCAATGATGGTTATAGAGATGAAGTTCTGCTACAAGAAATCAATAAATTATACGAAATCACTTTAGAAAGATCATTGGGAACAAATTTGACTCTATGTCATGGCGATTTGGGAAACCTAATCATTTGTAGTTATGTCAATTCTTCGTTAGGAAGAAATAATGATATAGTATTGAAACTGTTTCAAAAACAGTTTCAATACTATATTGAAGCAAAAGACAAAATTATCAGGGGGACAGAGACAATAAGTCTGATGAATGGATTGGCTGGAATTGGTGTATGTATGTCTAATTACAATAATCCGTGTAATTTAATAGATATACTAAAAGTAGTATAGATTATAAAAGGTAGAGGCTGATTAAAGGAGATTAGTATGGCTATTTTAGAAGTTCAAAATCTAAAATTCAGATACTCCAAGGACTATATTATTAATGATATAAGTTTTTCGGTAGAAAAAGGTGATATATTAGGGCTTGTGGGGGAAAATGGGTCTGGAAAGACAACACTAATGAAAATTATTTCAGGTATTTTTCCAAACAGTGAAGGAAAAATAGTAAAGAATTTTTCAGAATTGGGAGTGCTGATAGAAAATCCAAGCCTTTACAATGATAGAACGGTCAAGCAGAATATTACCTTCTTTTGCAAACTTTATGAAAAAGGGTATAAAGACATCTCACAATATCAGCATTTACTTGGTGTTGATAATTATTTGAAGAAAAAAGTCTCAAAACTTTCGTTAGGAATGAGGCAAAGGGTTGGTTTACTAATTGCTTTAATTGCATCAAATGAATTTATTTTGCTTGATGAACCTACAAATGGATTAGATCCCAGAGGAATAAAGGAGCTACTAAGTTTAATAAAAGTTTTAGCAAGTGACTTTGGAATTACCTTTATTGTTTCTAGTCATATCCTACAAAATTTAGATCAGATTTGTAATAATTATATAATTTTAGAAAGTGGGAAACTAAGACAAAATGTAAGTAGTGAGGCGGAATATAAAATATATATACCAGATATAAGTGTTGTTTCGTTGCTTTCACTTCTTAAAGAAAAGAAAGTTGATTATACATACACTGATGCAGGAGATGTTATTGTTGAGAAAACGGATGAGATTGAAAGAATTTGTCAAGAAAGAAATTTAATCTTTAAAAAAAGAAAATTAAATTTAAGTGAGGTATATTTTGATGATAAAAAATAATGTTATATTCTTTCGACAAGACATTATGCGACTACGATTATTCATTTTTATTGTTTTATCTTTTCTGTCTGGAGCAAGTATCATCTATTCTTCCGAATATTTAGGTGGAGGATTTAGAGTTGATAATGTTTATGCGATGTTTTCAACGATATCAGAATTTTATCTAATGTACACTGCATCAGATTTATTCGGTAGAGAATTTAATTATAAAACAATCAACTTGATTAGAATTAGCGGACGTGGTTCTTTAGAGATTCTTTTTAGAAAATTATTATGTATGGAATCAGCAACTGTAATAGTAGGTGGAGTTTCATGGCTGCAGATGGTTGGGTATAATGTGGTTTTCAGCAAAGAAATAAACCTTGTAAAATTACTTGGAAGTCTCATTACAGCGTATCTTTTATATGGTCTATTTCTATTTTCTATTGGTATTGTCATCGGTATCTTACTAAAGAAAACTGTTTATACATTTATAACGATACTGATTACTTTTTCTCTCGTTCCATTACTTATAAAACTCCTTGGGAGTATTGACTTCTTGTCCTCTTTTATAAAATATTTTCCCTTTACCTTCGTAAGGAATTCATTTTCTTTTGCAGTATTTAATCGCGGACAAATTATCAGTCTAATCATTTATTCGGTAATATTGTTAATAATTGCAAATGTATTATACACAAGGAAAGGATTTATCTGATGGAAAATTATGATGCTATTTCAGGGGTTTTTGACAATTATTATTTGCCTCAAATTGAAAAAATAGAAAAACAATTATCAATGAGTTACCAACGGTATTTTGGAAACTCCAAATTTTATTGTAATGATCAGTGTAAGAAAACCATCATCAGTGAGATACTAAAATATGCCTCTGAGGTATGTGCGTATTCACTTATAGATTTTTATAATTTTAAGAAAAAAAACGCTACTAGTTTATCGTATGCTTTGATGAATAGTTCTTGGAAAAATCTAGAAACGATGACTGAATTCAACCTGCGGTATCCTTTAGTGAAAGAGAAACTTGATATCATAATTAACCTCTGCCTTGAAAGAGTATCTGAGGTTTTTGAAGTCTTGTCCACTCATGAAGATGATATTATAGATTTTCTCGGTAATTTTGGTCCCAAAAAACAAAAAATTAATGTAGTTAATGCTTTCATGGGGGATTACCATAAGGAACATTTTGTAGCAGTAGTAAAAATAAATGATAAAAAAATAGTGATAAAAAAGAGATCAATTACGGGGGAGAGAATTTTAGATGTATTTGATAAAATTTTTAATTTAAAATTACCAAAAACAAAAATATTATCTGAAAATTTACTGATTCAAGAATTTGTTCCTTACTCGCCGACTCCAATTGAGAATCTACCAGACTATTATTTTTATTTTGGATTTATGGGAGCCATCTTTACATTTCTAGGAGCGAAGGATCTTCATAGTGGTAATGTAATTGCAACTTCTGAGAAACCGACCTTTTTGGATTTGGAAGTACCAATTACTCAAGAAACGAGTAGTTATTCTCTTTTGAAAGAAACTTTGATATTCAATTGCAACGAGAAGAAAAAAGTCTATGGTGATATAGATTTGAGTTCTTTTAGTGGTGGAAGAACAACAGAGATGGGGTACTCTATTGCAGGGAAGGGAACAAATGATATTTCAATTTCCATAATCTCAGTAACACAGAATGATCAAAATATTCCATTTGACGGGATTAATCCCTATGAATATGCAAATGATTTTGTACGGGGCTTCAAAGAAGGTTATCAAAAAATTTTAACTAATAAGGAGAGGTTGATAGCAGAGCTAGGAAAAATATCAAATTATAGCTATAGGTTCATTTTAAGGAATACTGGATTCTATGGAAAATATATACATGACTTACACTTGCCTGTTCACATGCAGGACAGACAAGCCTTTAACGATTTTTTGGATTTGCTGGTAAAAAAAAGTAAGCAGAATAACGATGTTGTTAGAGAAGAGATTGACTGTTTGGATAAAGGAATAATTCCTTATTTTACGACTGACTTTTTTGGGCTTTCATCCCAAAAAATAAAAGAATCTTTCCTGAGGCGATTAGAGAAACAAGACAGCGCGTTTTTTTCTAGAGAATTAGAGTATCTAAGCCTATTTTTGTGGAAAGCAGGGAAAAAGCTGCAGCTCGGTAATCCTAAAAACCACTTTCATAATAATAGGATAGAGGCTGAGATAAAAAGATTTTCGAAGTTTGCGATTGTCCAAGACAAATTTAGATATGGGTGTCTTGACTTGTCAGTTCAAGATAGGGTTTTGGATAACAGAAACGATTTATATATGTTTGGTCTATCTTTGTATTTTGTTTACAAGATGAATTATGGAAAACAAGTCAATGATAAGATAGTAAAAACTGTACTGGAAGGTAAAATAAATAAGGAAGTTTCAGGGTTAGTAGGCTATCAATCAAATTTGTTGTTAAAACATCTTTTTGGTCTGAATGAAAAAGAATATATTTCTTCAGAAAAAATTATCAAGGAGGAGTATGGTATAGTTGATTTTTCAAATTATGGCACGGCGTTATTGATATTAGATAAAATGTATGAAGATACAGGAGATGACAGATACTTATCTGATATCAAATTTCTCGGGAAAATTTATGTTGAAAAAACCAATCAAGAGAACTTGACGGGACTGCTACATGGATATTCAGGAGATATTATGACATACATCATATTAGGAAAATATTTTAGTTTCGATCTAATGCTTGGTAACGTTATAGAGTGTCTATATAAAGAAGATGGTTTTTTTGATGAGAACTCGTTAAATTGGAAAGATACAAGAAAAGGAATGAAAAAAAATCTCAGTGCATTATCTTATGGAGGGCCAGGGATAATTTTAAGCAGATTATTTTTACTTTGTTCGTTATTGAATCAACCAAAAACTGAAGATATGTTTGTAGAGTTAAGAGTTAGGCTTGAATCAGACATTAGGCAAGGAATAGAAGGAATATTATCAAAGAATAGAGAAAAATATGTAGACGATACGCTGGTTAATGGCTATTCTGGAGCTTTAATTGTCCTGTATTTTACTGTTAAGGTGGGAATTTTAGAGGACACTGGATTAGAGGAAAGAATATTTAACTATATTACCACGGGAGTGAACTTACTCCAAGATTCTGGTTGGAGATGCCAAGGATTGGATAACTTATATACTCCATGCTTTTTTAATGGTACCATGGGCATCACCTTCACACTTTGGATTTTAAGTGGTAAGTCAAGTATGGAGAAAGCGCTAGTTGACTATATCAAAAACTTTCATAAAAAATAAAACTCTTACTGATAAATGAAGAATTATTTGTCTGGAATTCAAAAAAAGAATGTAGGTGAAGATTAAGATGAAATTCAAGAAAAAATATTATACACCTCAGCTTGATGAGCGGGATTGTGGAGTTGCTGCCTTGTCCATGATACTGAAAACTTATGGGACAGAGAAATCACTTGCTTCACTTAGACTTTTAGCACATACGGATATGAAGGGGACGACAGTACGTGGGATAAAAAAGGCAGCAGAGAGTCTCTCATTTGACGCAAGGATAGTGCGCGCTGAAATGACGATATTTGATATTCCAGATATGGCTTATCCGTTTATTGCTCATGTTGTTATGCAAGAAAAATATCCGCATTTTTATGTTGTTACTGGAGTAAAGAACGATGATGTACTAATTGCTGATCCAAACCCAGTGGCTAAAATCAGACGGATATCTAAAAAAGAGTTTGCTGAGGAATGGAGTAAAATTGCCATTTTAATAGCACCTGCCCCTGATTATAAGCCAATTAAAGACAAAACCAGTTCTCTGACCGCGTTTATTCCACTTCTAGCTAAACAGAAAAAATTGATAGCTAATATCATCTTAGCGTCATTGTTAGTTACAATTATCAACATAGTAGCTTCATACTATCTTCAAAGCATCGTTGATAGTTATATTCCTAACGCATTGATGAATATGCTCGGAATAATTTCGGTTGCCTTGATATTTACATATCTTGTCCAACAAATCTTGTCCTTTGCTCAAGCTTTTTTACTAAATGTACTAGGACAAAGACTTGCGATTGATGTTGTCTTGTCTTACATTAAGCATATCTTTGAACTTCCAATGTCATTTTTTGCGACACGACGCACTGGAGAAATTATTAGTCGCTTTAGTGATGCTAATTCCATACTGAATGCACTGGCGTCTGCAATTATGTCTCTATTTTTGGACCTTACCATTGTTTTATTAACAGGGACAGTACTTGGTTTTCAAAATCTTAATTTATTTCTTCTAGTTTTGGTATCAATTCCTTTATACATTGTTGTTATTTTTGCTTTCATGAAAATCTTTGAAAAACAAAATTATGATGCAATGCAGGCTAATGCGATTTTAAGTTCTTCAATTATTGAGGACATTAATGGAATTGAAACGATAAAAGCCCTTGCTAGTGAAGACAGTCGTTACCAAAAGATTGATCAAGAATTTGTTGCTTATTTGAAAAAGACATTTAAATTACAAAAAAATACAGCTATTCAAGCCAGTTTAAAAGCAATTATTCAACTTGTTTTGAATGTTGCTGTTCTTTGGACAGGGGCTGTTTTAGTAATACATCAAAAAATTACTTTAGGACAGCTCATCACTTTTAATGCATTATTGACTTCGTTTACCACACCTCTTACAAACATTATTAACCTGCAAACACAAATTCAGCAAGCAAGAGTTGCTAACAATCGATTGAATGAAGTGTATCTGGTTGAAAGTGAATTTGGTAATAATCATGCAGAACTTATTATCAACGATTGTACACTTCAAGTTGATAATGTTTCTTACCAATATGGAATGGGGAGAAATACATTATCTGATATTAGTCTCACTATACATGAGAACGAAAAAGTTACATTGGTCGGAATGTCTGGTTCTGGAAAGACGACTCTTGTTAAATTGTTTGTAAATTTTTTTGAGCCCACAGAAGGGAAAGTAACTATTGGAGGTATTGATGTACAAGGATTTGATAAACGACAACTTCGTCGCTTAATTAATTATCTCCCCCAAGAACCGTATATTTTTACAGGTACTATTTTAGAAAATCTAACGTTAGGGGCATCAACAGACGTTTCACAGGAAGACATTATGCGAGCGGTGGAGTTATCAGAAATTCGCTATGATATAGAGAAAATGAGTCTAGGTTACCAAACTGCGCTTTCTAGTGATGCTACAACCTTATCTGGAGGACAAAAACAACGCATTGCATTAGCTCGTGCTTTACTTTCCCCTGCAAAAGTTTTAATCTTGGATGAAGCGACAAGTAATCTGGATCTTATTACTGAGAAGAAAATTTTAGATTCACTTTTTAAACTGGAGAAAACTATAATTTTTATAGCCCATAGACTTTCAGTTGCTGAAAGAAGTCAACATGTGATTGTAATTGATAAGGGGCAAATTATCGAAGAGGGTAGTCATGAAGAGCTTCTTGAAAGACAAGGATTTTATGCAAAACTATACGAGGTGTAAAAATGTTTGATGAAAAATTATTAGAAAGTGCAGAGTTATATAGCTATCGTTATAAGAATTTTGCGACTTTAATAATATTACCGGTTGTTGTTTTTGTGATTTTCCTGGTAGGTTTTTTATGTTTTGCCAATAAAGAGTTAACGGTTACGGGGGTAGGGACGGTTCAGCCAATTAAAGTTATTGCTCAAATCCAATCGACAAGTAATAATCCAATTCTGGAAAATAACCTTGCTGAAGGGAAAATTGTGGCTAATAATACGCTTCTTCTGAAATATAATGGAAAGTCCAATGCTATACAATTAGAAAGCCTAAATCAACAATTATTAAAAACTCAAAATCAGCAAAAGTCCCTTACTTTCCTTCAGGACAGTATTGATTCAGGAATAAATAAATTTTCTCAGCCTGATAATTTTGGATATTACCAAGAGTACCAAAATTATCTTGCCCAAATTCAAACCATAACAGATAGTGTTAATAAAGCCAATCAGACGGTTGATGATCAAAATTCGACAATTTCAAATGAACAATCAGTAATTAATAAGCAAATTAGCATTCTAAATCAACAGATTGGTGATTATCAAGATCTTCAAACAGCTGTTTCATCCAATAAAACGGTGGATTCCCATAATCAATATATTTCGCAATTTAACAACTATCAAAATCAAGTGAATGCACAATTATCACAGAAGGAATCGCTGAAAAGTCAATTCTTAAGCACGATTCAATCTAATATTACTCAGCTACAAGCTCAGGTACAGTCCTTAACCACTCAATTAGCGAGTATAGGAAAAAGTAACGCGTATGACAATAGTTTGTCAGCTCAACTTTTAGCATTGAAAGCCCAAGAATTGCAAAAGACCAATCAGTCCATGCAGAGTCTTGCTGAAAATATTTCGGACTTGAGTTCAAAAATTTCTTTACAAAAACAAGCAGATGCTGAGGGAGCTTTGTACGCCCCTAGCAAAGGGATATTACATGTTCTCCCTAAAGTTTTAGGACTAAAAATGATTGCAACTGGAACGCCCATTGCGGAGTTATATCCTGAGTTGGTAAGCAATACGAAAATTTACGTTACCACTTATGTATCAAGTAGTGATATTGCAGCTATAAAGCTTGGACAAACGATGCGACTTTCCGTTAAACAAAATTTGCCTACTCCCGTAATACTCTCAGGGAAGATTACAGATATAGACAGTGCACCATCAGTTGAAAATGGATTGAATATGTTTGAAATTAAAGCCGAAGTAAAAATTCATGCAAATGACTTGTCCAAAATTCGTTATGGTCTCCAAGGGAGTGTAGTAGTTATAACTGGAAAGAAGACTTATTTTAATTACTATAAGGACAAAATATTGGGCGAGAGTTAGTAATAAACGATGTCCTATTAATTATGGTTCTATAATAAATCCTGTGGGAAATCATTCTCATAGGATTTTGTTTTCTTGTAAAATAAAAAACTTACCTCTAAACTGTAAGTACATCACTACACACAGAGAAGAGATAAGCTATGTTTGATTCTATCATGAAGGAATTGTTTTTGCAAGCTCAGGATTGGGAAAGTGAGACGCTCATGCCCCTCAAAAAGGGCAAGCGCTATGAGCTCAAGGTCACCTATAAAGCCACCTTTAAAGCTTGTCCGCATTGTCACAAAAGCAAATTTCATAAGCACGGCACGATGCCTCGAAAGGTGCAGCTCACAGAATATCTGGGCTTTCCTTGCTTTTTGATCATTGCTATTCAGCGCTACAAATGTTGTTTCTGCGGCAAAGTGTCGACCCCTGAGTTGCCCGAAAGCTTGGTCTCCAAAGGCACCAAAGATTCTGTTTTGCTCAAAAAAGAAATTATTTTGAAACTCAAAAGCAAGCAGTCAATCTCAGAAGCAGCGCGAGATTTGAAGGTCTCGCCTTATAGCTTTTATCGCCTTTTGAACCAGATGCCCACAAAAGATCATTTTAGCTTTCTGACCGAAGTGCTTTGCATTGATGAGTTTAAAGCCACAGGAGATTGCAAGGGAAAAATGGCTTTTATCGCCATGGACGGACAGACCCACAAGCTGGTTTCCTTGCTGGATGACCGTCGTTTGGAGCACCTCGTGACTTATTTTCTCAAGTTCCCAAGACAAGTTCGACTCAAAGTCAAATTTCACGTCGTCCAGCAACTGACCCGCGCTTTTAACCAGCTGCGAGTTCAGGAGATGAAGCAATTCGACACGCACAGCCCGCAGTACCGCCACCTCAAGTACTATTGGAACTATTTGTTCAAGAATTTTGACGACTGCTCTGAAAATCGCTTTTATTCCCGCAGCTTACGCCAGTGGACTTCGAGTCATGATTTGGTGCTCCAACTCAAAGCTTATACACCCGTGCTCGACGAGGCGTGGGAAGTCTTGCAGGCCGCACTGACAGCTTTCAGGAAGCACGACGACCAGAAGTTTTTCGAGATCATTGACGAATTGAAAGAAGAGCTATTGCCCGAGACCTTTGTGAAAAAGTTCCAATTTCTTGCCTCCAAAAAGGCTTCTATCCGCCTGGCACTGCACACGCCCTACTCCAACGGCTGCGTGGAGGGCATGAACAACAAAATCAAGGCGCTCAAGCGCGTCGCCTTCGGGTTTCGCCGCTTTAGCAACTTCAAGAAGCGGATTATTTTGATGAATTGATGAAACAAAAATAAGCCACCGCAGTGACTTACTCTTAGAGGGGGAAGAATTTTCCCACAGGATTTGACAAAGAACCATTAAAGTGAGGGCTAAGCTGCTTGACAAACTTTGTCTGATTATGGTAATATAAAATTACCATAGAGGAGGTAAATATGGCTTACTTTATTTCCCAAAAGATGAAATTTGAACGTGAAAAAATGGGATTAACCATCCGAGAATTTGGCTCAAAAATTGAAAAATCTCATGTAGCAGTGCTCAACTATGAAAGTGGAAAATACGAACCAGATTTAGAGACGATTGAAAAAATTGCTCTGGTTCTGAACCTTTCTTTTAAAGACTTAGTAATGGAGAAAAATAAAATGACGACTAACGAACAGTATCAACTAACCTTAAACCAAGAAGTTATGAAAGAGTATGCTGCAACTGTTTTGGCTGAGTTGAGTAAGTATTTGATAAAACATGATATTGAAGCAGACAATGACCCGCTTCAAGTTTTGTTCATGGAACTTTCCGCAGTAAAAAACAAGCAAATTTTCAACACAAAAACAAATCAAGAATTAGACAAAATTCAAGGTTACCTAGACGGAATTAAACGTTTTGTATCCACTCTTTCAGATTTGCCAATTAATGAGGTTGCTTAATGTCGTTGGAAGATTTTACTGAGGATTATTTCAATAAGCAAGTTAGATTAAACATTAGGGATTTAACTGCAGGAATTCAACCTTCTCAGATTCCTCATGCCTTTTTATTAGGAGGTCAAAGTGGAGCAGGGAAATCAAGTATTACCAAGTTTTTAGAACAGACTTACGAAGCTGATTATATTACTATTGACGGAGATTCTTTTAGACCACAACATCCCCAATCCCAACTCCTGACAGAAAAATATGGAAAATCAGACGTGAACTATACTGCTCAATTTGCAGGACAGATGGTTGGCGCATTGATTGAAGAATTGAGTAATAAAAAATACAATCTAATCATTGAGGGAACATTACGAACGTTTGAGACACCGTTTGAAACAGCAAAACTTCTGAGCGATAAGGGTTATAATGTAGAGCTTTATGCAATGGCTGTCAAACCGGAACTATCTTATTTAAGTACTATCCATCGCTATGAGAAAATGCTTAAGATTAACCCAGAAGCAGCACGAAGTACGCCGAAAAAACACCATGACCTCATCATTGAAAAAATGCCTAAAAATTTGGATGAATTGAGCAAGTCGGGTATATTTTCAGATATTACTTTAATGAGTCGGTCAATGGATATTCTTTATCGTCAAAGCGAGATGCCGTCTCAACTCCCATCTGAAATATTGACTTATATTTGGGGAAGTGAGTGGACGGCTGATGAGATTGAAATGTTCCACGCTTCCGTCAAACAAACATTGAGCTTAATGAAGGCTCGTTCTGATGCCAATACAAATGAATTGAACGATTTGATAACAGTGGTCCTTCATCAAATTTCTAATAGAAAGCCCGAAAATAATGTTTTGTCAAAACAAACATATTCTGAACGTTCCTTTAAAGAAAAATTGACTCAAGCACGAGATAGAGAGGAAAAGCTCATTGAAGCTAAAGAGAGGGGCACAAAAAGACCTCATTTAGACTCGGAGCGTCATTTATAGCAAAATAATCAATAATGATTGAAATTACTTCATAGGGGAAATGATAAATGGTGGAGAGTATTCCTGATTATTCTAAATTTTTTGATATAACAAAAAGAAGATTGAATGGAATGGAACGCTTAGCAAAGCGGATAGATAAAGAAAAGTTGGATGAAGTGATGTAACGTCACTTTTCAATATTCGCTCAGAGTGGATATCCTGGTTCCAATAGGAATCCTGACTTATATAAACAATAAGATTGATGAAAAAATTGCAAAAGATAAGGAAAATACCATCTATGAAATTGTACAACTAAAATCTTCAATTTTTCAAATTGAGCAAACAGCCGACCAACCTTACCCTAAAGAACAGGAATTTCAAGAAAACTTGAACGTGCCACAGAAATCATCAACAAATGCGAGATGTCACTTCAGATTATGCGGTTGAATAAGAGCAGGAACTGAATTACTAATGATTCAAGTACCACTAGACTTAGTTGTAGGTCTAGTGGTATTTATAGGTGTATAACTAAATGAAAGGCTTCAAAAAACTTTTTATCAACAACTGCAAAAAAATTTGTTATAATAGATACGGTATGAAAGGACAGAAATAATGAAAATTAACGCTATTGACTTGTTTTGTGGTGTAGGAGGATTAACCTATGGTATTCAACAAGCAGGAATAAACGTAGTGGCGGGATTTGATTTTGAAAGCTCTTGTCGTTTCGCTTACGAGAAAAATAATAAGGCTAAGTTTATACATAAAAATATAAAAGAACTAAAAGATGGAGAACTTTTGTCATATTATCCTGAAGATACAGAGATTAAGATAATGATTGGTTGTGCACCTTGTCAGCCTTTTTCTGCTTACAGTCACAGATACAAGGAAAGTGAGTCTAAAAAAGAAAAGATGGACTTGCTAGACTATTTTGGGAAACAAATAAAAATAGTAAAGCCCGATATTGTTTCAATGGAAAATGTTCCTCAACTTATTCAAGAGCCTATTTTTGAAAAATTTATCAAAACATTAAAACAAGAAGGATACAAAATAGAATACAAAGTGGCGTTTGCTCCTGCTTATGGTATTCCTCAGAATCGGAAACGATTATTGTTGTTGGCATCTAAATTTGGCGAAATCTGTTTTGAAAAAGAATTAGATCAAAAAGATTATCCTACTGTACGTGACGCAATCTCCAAATTGCCTAAATTAGCTGCAGGAGATGTTGATCCAAAAGATCCATTGCATCGTGCTAGAAAATTATCAGCATTGAATTTAAAGCGAATCCAAAATTCTAAACAAGGCGGAACATGGCGTGATTGGGATAAAAATTTATTACCTGAATGCTACAAGAAAAAAAGTGGAGCAAGTTTTGGTTCTGTTTATGGTCGATTAGAATGGGACAAGCCGTCTTCAACTATCACAACACAATTCCCAGGTTACGGAAACGGGAGATTTGGTCATCCGGAGCAAGATCGAGCATTAAGCTTGCGTGAAGGGGCTATTTTGCAGAGCTTTCCTAGGAGTTATCAATTTATTGAAGATGAGAAGGATTATGCAATAAATAAAATTGCAATGCAAATTGGAAATGCTGTGCCTCCTAAATTAGGAGAAGTAATCGGGCGAAGTATTTTGAAACATTTGGAGAGGATCTATGACAAAAAATAAGTTGATATTTTCCATTGCCAATAATGCCGTTACGCATCTTGGAAGAAATTTATATTCTTCAATGCCTCCAGCACTGGCTGAGTTAGTGGCAAATTCCTATGATGCCTATGCGACACAAGTCATCATAGACTTGTGTGATGACAATTCTATGATAATAGCAGATAACGGTAAAGGGTTAAGTTTTGAAGAATTTGAATCTAAATATGTTACTATTGGCAACAAGAAACAAGAGGAGAAAATATTTGGAAATTTTCCTAAACGAAATCCAATGGGAGAAAAAGGAATTGGAAAATTGGCGGCATTTAGTCTTGGGGAAGAATATAGTGTCTATTCTAAAACATTAAATTCTAATCAGTGGATTAGCTTTACTCTCAGTTATAAAGATATGATTGAAAGTGGAGAACAACATGAAACAGATACAATCATGTTAGAGTCGTTACCAGAAAATTTAGCTAAATTTCAAACATTTAAATCAGGTTTTATCGTTCATTGCAAGAAATTAAGAAAGAATCCGACTAAGGCGACTAAAGATTCAACTGTTCTGCAATTATCAAGAAGATTTTATTTAAATCAAGAAAATTTTTCGGTTCAATATGATGGTGAAGAAATTCCTTTGAAGACTAATTTTTATTATCAAAATTTAGAATATCTAATTTATTTTGGATATTCAGAACAGGAAATAAATGATATCTTTGACAGCAATGTTGAAAAAGAGAAGTTCAAAGGAGTTAGTTCAGTATTAAATTTTATTGAAGCAAATAATATAAAAGGTTGGATTGGCTCTGTAGGAAAACCGAAAGATCTGAAAGAAAATACAGATAATATTATTGTTTACACAAATGGAAAAGTTGCGGATGAGGATATTTTAAAAAATAAAAAAGAAGCTCGTATTGCTAAAAGTTATATTGTTGGAGAAATTCAGGCTGATTATTTTTCTAATTTAGACGATCCAATTACATCAAGTCGTCAAGGACTTGATGATTCTTTAGAAGAGGTTGAAGCATTTATTGATAATGTTGAAGGAATTAGAAGAGATTTTATCAATAAATGGAATGATTTTAGAAAAAGAAACATGGTTGAAAAACTTCCTAATCGTATTAAAGAAAATGAGAGCTATAAGGATTGGCTCTCAAATTTAAGTCCCACACAAAGAGACTTGAATGGTAAATTATTAAATTTATTTTCTTCAAAGTTGGATGATGATGAGAATGAGGAATCAGAAGAAGTAGATTCAATGGTTACGGCGATTGCCTCGGTTATAAATAATGTTGAAACAGACGAACTACTTCAAACATTGAAAAGTGAGGAAAATTCATCAAATCATTTTGATTTACTTGCAAAGTTAATGAAAAACATTGCTATAAAGGAAGATTTAAGTCATGCGGAAATTATTAAATCTCGTGTAAAAATAATTGAACAATTGGAAAAACTAATGGAAGATTCTTCAAGTTTAGAGAAATTATTTGAGTTTCATCTTGCGGAAAATCCATGGTTGATTAATCCGTACTGGAATATTGACAAAAATAGTATAGAAGGCGCTAATAGCTTATCTACTCAGGTTTATCAGAATACAGATATAGATGGGGATTTCCAAAAGGCTTTTCTTGATATTTTAATCAGAATTGCGGAAGAAAATTATCCTGTTATTGTTGAGCTAAAGAAAAATGAGCCAACTGGACATGCAAGAGTCACTTTTGCGGCGATGTTGGAGCAAATTAAGAAATATCGCAAAGCTATTCAACAAAAATTCCCAGAATTGAAACCAGTTACTGATACTGATATAAAAGCAGTATTTATAATAACTGAAGATGCAGGGGCGGTCGGTTCAGGAAATAAAATTGAATTTGAACATTATGAATTAGAAACTTTTAAGAACTTAAATATTGAAGTCGTAAAATACAATGACATCGTAAGTAAGTCAAAGAAAATGTATAGGGAGCATTTGAAATTGATCCAAGATGCTAAAATTGTTCCAAATTTATCAAAGGTTGAGTAAGGAATTTATCATGGTCATAGGGAGTTTACATATTCTTTTTTTACTGATTATTTTTGTGCCTAATTATTTGACATTAGTCCAATTGGCAATGAACTTGAAAAAATAGAATCACATTAATTATTCTTAATCGTAATTCATTTGTTTAAATTTATCCAATAAGCACTCTACAGTTTTTCTGTCAAAATAATAATGTTCAACGGGTTTATACAGACTGTATTTTTCAAACGTCCCCTGATATTTCTCAATAGCTAGGATATTAGGGCGAATTTCTATGAATTCATATGAATTCACTAGTAATTTCATATCTCTTATCGAAGCACTCAATAAACGTACTCCGATCAGTAGAATTTATATTATTTGAAAATTCTTCTAAAATTTTCACGAATAGTTTTTCATTTCATTACTTTTTATTTTCCTACTCAAATGTCTTAAATTATCTATAAAAATTCTAGAAAATAAAATAGTAGACAACGTCAAATACTTAATCATCGGGGCGTCGGTCTTTAAAGATAACTTTTTATCGTAATCTTCAATATTAAGAAACTCAATTAGATTTTGGGACGTAAAAAGAGAATTGTTGAAACTTTTGACCTTTCTTTGCCATGCAAAAAGCACCTCCATAAATAATTATGACAGATGCTTTTTATTTTGTGTCAACTGAACGGGAGAGGGTTCAGTGATATCAAATGCTTTTTTAAGCTTTGGTACCTCGACATTGACAGCCTGTGCTGATTTCCCATCTCTCAGATGGATAATCTCCGTTCTATGTTTCCGCTCTGTGAGTGTCAATAGCACCTTGTTTTTGGTTCTCGTGAGAAACAACGTGTCAATCTCGTAGCGGGCCTCTTATGAGCGGTTATTGATAGGCTTAGGGCGTTCTTCGATTGGCTGACCAAAAGGATGCTTCGGATGGCGAGGCTTGATTTTCTTCGCTGCTTTGTACTGATTATAAGTCATTCCAGTGTTTTATATAATGAACTAAATCTGATATTAATAAGTATACAAAAAATAAGATTGATACTAAAAAATAGTTAGAATTCGTTTTAAAGAACGCATAAATTAGAAAGATAATAAATAATACATTAATTAATGTCATTATAATCGCTTGTTTTTGCTTAAACAGAGTTGTTCTCCTTTATCGTAACAATTAAAATTTATCATATAGTTCTGCTACATTATGAGAGTCATACAGGTAGGAAAGCAGATTTCCCATGAAAAACGCAAGAAGGCCGACCTTGAAATTGCCTGGTAAACCAACAATCCCTGTAATTACTTGTGCTAAAAATTGTCCTGCAAATGAGTTTAAGGTGTCCAAGAATGTTAGTGCAGCCCCACCCGCTGGGCAGAGGGCTACAACTGCAACGATGATTGAAAGGGTTACCCCAGAACCCACTACCGCCCAGTACTTAGTATTCATATCATTTACAGCATTTTTAAAATCATAGCCAAGTCCAGCTTGAATCTTTCGACCATCTTTGTTTTTATAGACTTTCATTATTGAACCATCATAACTATCTGAGTAACCATAGGTTGATCCGAAAAAATATGCTTGTGCATGAACAGGAGGTTTCATTTCAGATGATAATTCATTCAAAACATTGTTTAGAGGAAGGGGGGAATCTTGAAAAGGATAATCTGTTGGGTTAGGAGTTCTAGGGTTATAAAGTGGTACTTTTGGACTTAATTGAGGAAGTGTCTTTACTTTAATGGCTTCTGGATTAGATACACTCGCCACTCTTTGTTGAGTAATAACAGGCGCTGTTTTTGTTGTCTCATCTGAGATCACTTTTCTCCAATTATACCATGTTCTTGTCCATTCATAGTTCGTTCCGCATAAGTTAATGATTGAAGCACTAGAAGAAACATAAAATGTTTTCCCCCACCACGGATTCCAAATCTCATAGTAAGGTGCATGCGTACTAATATCGCCATCTTTAGGAATCACATAGCCAACAATTAATACTGCATGCCCCAAATTGTCCCCCGTCCCTCGTGGTGCATCATTATCCTTATCATACACATCCATTTCAATAGGTTGACCATTATCAATTTGTTGTTTTACTTCTCCAAATGTTAGCTTTCTGTCAACCACATCAGCGGCAACCTGATATTTGTTCTTAAGAACGGTAAGACTACTCTTAATATCCTGACCGCCCATCTTTTTTAATTGTTCTTCGGTTTTAC